>NZ_NKFH01000005.1:0-1110904 GCF_002223135.1 Burkholderia sp. AU33423 | reverse complement strand
CAAGTAACTGTCGTTTTTTGCATGCACAGCGCGGCTCGCCGGCGCCCTTGTCGCAGTTGCGCAACAAGGCCCGAAGCGGTCGTGCGAGCGTGCGTCGGACGCCTGCGTCACAGTGTCGGAGGGGCAGGCGGGCACCGAAGCGGCGTGCGGGATTCTTGGAGATAAGGCGAGATTCTACCGCCAAACGCGGCCACAGAGCGAGTTATCCACAGGCCGGTTGTGTGGGGCGCGGGGGCGGATCGCTCGGGGCGGGCACAGGCGAGCGACTCCTAAAGTATTGACCGTCAACGGAAAAACGGTTTAAATAGCGGGTTCCGCGAAAACCAATCCTGTATTCCCGGCGATTGCGTTCGCCCGAATGCCTCCGGTTAAGGGCACGCGGTCCCCTGAATTTCGACATTCTCGAACAAGTGAGAACATCATGAAACGTACTTACCAACCGTCCGTGACGCGCCGCAAGCGCACCCATGGCTTCCGTGTCCGCATGAAGACGGCAGGTGGCCGCAAGGTCATCAACGCTCGCCGCGCGAAGGGCCGCAAGCGCCTCGCCATCTAAGGCAGGTTGCGCGCTGTGTCCGCCGTCCGCAGTCCTGCGGAAGGTGCCGTCGAGCCGGGTGCGAATCCGTCGCAGACGAAAGCCGCCTTCCCGAAAGCTGCGCGACTTCTGAAAACGGATGAATTTTCATCCGTTTTTCGTTTGCGCCCCTGGCGGCGCTCCGCGCACTTCGTGATTTACGGCAAGCCGACCGGTCAGCCCGCGCGTCTGGGGCTCGTCGTCGGCAAGAAGTATGCGCCGCGTGCGGTGACTCGTAACCTCGTGAAGCGGCTGGCGCGCGATGCGTTTCGCCTGCGCCGGGCCGAATTCGCCGGTTACGACCTGCTGCTGCGGCAGCACACGCGCTTCGACAAGAAAGCGCTGCCGAGCGCGGCTTCCGCCCCGCTCGCGGCGATGTGCGCGGCCGAGATTCGCGAACTGCTCGACAGGGCAGTCCGGGAGATCGCCCGCCGAGCGTCGAAGCCCGCGTCCGAGTGACGCATCCGTGCCCGGTGCGGCGTTCGCGCCTGCCCGGCCGGTTTTGACGCGGCGCCGAACGGCGTCGCCCAAGGTATGGAAACGGTATTGATCGCCTTGCTGCGCTTCTACAAGGTTGCCGTGAGCCCGATGCTCGGCAACCGTTGCCGTTTTTATCCTTCCTGTTCGGATTACGCGCGCGAGGCAATCCAGTATCATGGCGCCGCGCGCGGCACATATCTCGCCGTCAGGCGCGTGTGCCGATGCCATCCGTTTTCCGCGGGCGGCATCGACCTCGTCCCGCCGCCCAACTCCGACACTCGCGCTCGCGGCGAAGCCGACGCGCGGTCCCATCGACTCTGAGACAACGCATGGATATCAAACGCACCGTCCTATGGGTGATCTTCTTCATGTCAGCTGTCATGCTGTACGACAACTGGCAGCGCGACCATGGACGCCCGTCGATGTTCTTCCCGAGTGCCACGCAGACGGCCCCCGCGGCCGCTGCCGGCGGCGCATCGGGCACGGGCGCGACGACGACCGCAGGTGAAGTGCCTGCTGCCGCAGCCGGCGCCGCACCGTCGACGACGGCACCGGCCGCCCAGGCGCAGCTCGTGAAGTTCTCGACCGACGTGTATGACGGCGAAATCGACACGCGCGGCGGCACGCTCGCGAAGCTGACGCTGAAGAAGCAGGGCGATGGCAAGCAGCCCGACCTGTACATCACGCTGTTCGACCACACGGCCGGCCACACGTATCTCGCGCGCTCGGGCCTGCTCGGCGGCGATTTCCCGAACCACAACGACGTCTACACGCAGCTGAACCCGGGCACGACGTCGCTGACGGGTGACCAGAACGCGCTGAAGCTGTCGTTCGAGTCGCCGGTGAAGGGCGGCGTGAAGGTCGTGAAGACCTACACGTTCACGCGCGGCAGCTACGTGATCGGCGTCGACACCAAGATCGACAACGTCGGCACGGCGCCTGTCACGCCGACGGTCTACATGGAACTGGTGCGCGACAACACGGCCGTCGAAACGCCGATGTTCTCGCACACGTTCCTCGGGCCGGCGGTCTACACGGACGCGAAGCACTTCCAGAAGATCAACTTCAGCGACCTCGACAAGAACAAGGCCGACTACGTGAACTCCGCCGACAACGGCTGGGTCGCGATGGTGCAGCACTACTTCGCGTCGGCCTGGATTCCGCAGCAGGGCGTGAAGCGCGACATCTACGCTGAAAAGATCGACCCGACGCTGTACCGCGTCGGCGTGAAGCAGCCGGTCGCCGCGATCGCACCGGGCCAGTCGGCCGACGTGCAGGCTCGCCTGTTCGCCGGTCCGGAAGAAGAGCGCATGCTCGAAGGCATCGCGCCGGGCCTGGAACTCGTGAAGGACTACGGCTGGGTGACGATCATCGCGAAGCCGCTGTTCTGGCTGCTCGAGAAGATCCACGGCTACATCGGCAACTGGGGCTGGTCGATCGTGCTGCTGACGATCCTGATCAAGGCCGTGTTCTTCCCGCTGTCGGCTGCGAGCTACAAGTCGATGGCGCGCATGAAGGAAATCACGCCGCGCATGCAGGCGCTGCGCGAACGCTTCAAGAGCGATCCGCAGAAGATGAACGCCGCGCTGATGGAGCTGTACAAGACCGAGAAGGTCAATCCGTTCGGCGGCTGCCTGCCCGTCGTGATCCAGATCCCGGTGTTCATCTCGCTGTACTGGGTGCTGCTCGCGTCGGTCGAAATGCGCGGCGCGCCGTGGGTTCTGTGGATTCACGACCTGTCGCAGCGCGATCCGTTCTTCATCCTGCCGGTGCTGATGGCCGTGTCGATGTACGTGCAGACGAGCCTGAACCCGACGCCGCCGGACCCGGTCCAGGCGAAGATGATGAAGTTCATGCCGATCGCGTTCTCGGTGATGTTCTTCTTCTTCCCGGCCGGCCTCGTGCTGTACTACGTCGTGAACAACGTGCTGTCGATCGCACAGCAGTACTACATCACGCGCAAGCTCGGCGGGGCCAAGAAGAAACCGGCCTGACGCCCGTTGCACACGCGGGGCGGTGCGTTCGCCTCGCGATGCACGAAAAAAAGCCGCATGGTTCGCCCATGCGGCTTTTTGCTTTTTGCGGGGCCGGTAATGCGGGCTCAGCCCTTCTTCGCTTCGCCCGAGTCGCCGTAGAACTGCTCGACCAGTTCCTGCACGAGGTAGCGATGATGCGGCGACAACGCTTCGATCTTCGACGCGAGTTCGATCGTCTCGGGCGTCGGTGGATAGCGCTCGTCGCGCGGCAGCGGTTGCGGCGTCGGGTGTTCGATCACGCTCGGCGACGGGCCGTAATGCAGCCAGTGGACTTCGACGCGCAGCCATTCGGCGAGCGTGGCGAGTTTGTCCGACGTCGGGATCGTGCGGCCCGTCAGCCATTTGTGCGCGGTTTGCGGCGAAACGGGCTGCGCTCCGCGGTGGCGCAGATTGAATCGGTTCGCCAGCTCCGTCGCACCGGTGACCTTCTCCGGGCTGCGCCGCAGGGCGAATTTCAGGCGTTCCGAGAACGCGGCTTTTTCTTCGGATGTCGGCATGGGGAGATTGTGCAATTCCACCGCAGCCTCTTAGACAACTATTAAGGATAAACATATCGCGTTCAGGTGAATCCCGGTCTTGATCGAGGTGGGTGGTGGAATTGAGGGCCGCAGCGTTAGGCCGCTCCAGCAGGCATACTCGTCCGAAACGGTGGCTGCGACATGGCGCCGGGCTGATACTTGGCTTATCCCCGGCGGGATAAATTCGAGCGCGTCCGAATCCAGCGCGGCGGGCGGTGACATGTGTGCCGGCACGCTACAATGCCGGCGTTCCGATGCCCGAGGTGTTGCGCGGGCGCACCATATTCACTGATCACCCGATTCATCCCATTCATCCGATTCCCATGCTCGCTACCGATTCCGATCCGATCGTCGCCATTGCCACTGCTGCCGGCCGGGGTGGCATCGGGGTCGTCCGCGTGTCGTTCGGGCGAGGCGGCGAGGCGGCCGCGTTGCCGCTGATCGACGCGTTGTGCGGGCAGAAGCTTGCCCCGCGCCATGCGAGCTACGTGCCGTTCCTCGACGAGCACGGCGCGTCGCTCGACCGCGGGATCGCGCTGTACTTCCCGGCGCCGCATTCGTACACCGGCGAGCACGTGCTCGAACTGCAGGGGCATGGCGGGCCGATCGTGATGCAGCTGTTGCTGCAGCGCTGCCTGGATGCGGGGCGCGGTTTCGGGCTGCGGCTCGCGGAACCCGGCGAATTCACGCGGCGCGCGTTCCTGAACGACAAGCTCGATCTCGCGCAGGCCGAGGCCGTTGCTGACCTGATCGAGGCGAGCACCGAAGCCGCCGCGCGTTCGGCCGGGCGTTCGCTCGACGGCGCGTTCTCGCGGCAGATCCATGCGCTCGTCGACGACGTGATCACGCTGCGGATGCTGGTCGAGGCGACGCTCGATTTTCCGGAAGAAGAGATCGATTTCCTGGAAGCGGCTGACGCGCGCGGCAAGCTCGCGAAGATCCGCGCGCAGCTCGCGCACGTGCTGGGCGATGCACGGCAGGGGGCGCTGCTGCGTGAAGGGTTGTCGGTCGTGCTGGCGGGGCAGCCGAACGTCGGCAAGTCGTCGTTGCTGAATGCGCTGGCCGGCGCGGAGCTGGCGATCGTCACGCCGATCGCGGGCACGACGCGCGACAAGGTCGCGCAGACGATCCAGGTCGAAGGGATTCCGCTGCACATCATCGATACGGCCGGGTTGCGCGAGACCGAGGACGAGGTCGAGCGGATCGGTATCGCGCGCACGTGGAGCGAGATCGAGCGGGCGGATGTCGTGTTGCATTTGCTGGATTCGCGCACCGGGATGACGGCGGATGACGAGACGATCGCGGCGCGGTTCCCGGGCGGCGTGCCGGTGGTGCGCGTGCTGAACAAGACGGATCTGACCGGTGTGGCGGCGTGCGTCGAGCATCCGGCGGCTGAGGGCGACCTGACCGAGGTGCATTTGTCGGCGAAGCGCGGCGACGGGATCGACATGCTGCGTGCGGAGCTGCTGCGGATCGCGGGGTGGCAGGCGGGGGTCGAGGGCGTTTATCTTGCGCGCGAGCGGCATCTGATCGCGCTGCGGGCCGCGCAGGAGCATCTCGCGCAGGCGGCGGATCATGCGGAGCAAAGGGCGCAGTCGCTCGATCTGTTTGCCGAGGAATTGCGACTCGCGCAGGAGCAGCTCAATGCGATTACCGGGGAATTCACTTCGGATGATCTGCTGGGGGTGATTTTCAGCAGGTTTTGTATCGGAAAATAAGTAGTCGCCCGCCGTCACCTAAGTTCCACAAGAAAGAAGCCGCAAAGCCACGCCAGACTTAGATCGACTCCCCATATTCCCCAAAGTTTACCAATCGACAACTAGCGGTTTTTGGCATACAAGATGGCATACACCGCGCCTATGCGCGAAATCCTGTATGCCAAAAACACCTCGTGGCCTTATCTGGAAAGCGTTTCCGGCCGAGGTAAACATCAAGAATCTGTATGCCAAAAGGGGAAGACCATGCCGAAAGTCGTTCAACCGCTGACCGATACCCGCGTCAAGGCATTGCAACCGAAAGCGGCCCGCTATCCTGTCTCTGACGGGGGCGGTCTGATTTTGGAGGTGATGCCATCAGGCTCGAAATTCTGGCGCTACCGCTACTCGCTCCATGGCAAGCGCCAGCCGCCCGTGACGATTGGCGAATATCCCGCAGTCAGCTTGGCGGCTGCTCGTGAGCGCGCTCGCCGATATGCGGAGATCGTGGCGGGTGGCGTTTCCCCGGTCGCGGATGCTCGGAAAGATCGGGGTACGACCAAGGTGCTCAATACCGTGCGTGAGTTCGCGGCGTACTGGCTCGAACAACAGATGGCGGACAAGTCGGCCGAGTATCAGCGGACGACGAAACGCGCACTCGAAAAGGACGTGTATCCGGCGCTCGGCAGCAAACCGGTTTCCGAAGTGACCCCCGGCGATGTGCTGGCGATCTGCGACCGGATCAAGAAGCGCGGAGCGCCGAAGATGGCCTTGCACACCCGCAACGTCATCAAGCGAATGTACGAATATGCGATTGCGCGCCAGCTCGTGACGATCAATCCGGCGCAGGCGGTGGTTGCCCGTTTTATCGCCACGCAGGAGAGCCGCGACCGCGTGCTATCTCCCGACGAACTCGGGCACGTGCTGCGCGTCGTCTATGCATCGAGTATCCGCCGACCGTTGAAGCTGGCGATTCATCTGCTGGTGCTGACGATGGTACGCAAGTCTGAATTGATCGAGGCTAGATGGTCCGAATTCGACCTGGATGCCGCCGTCTGGCGTATCCCGTCTGATCGGATGAAGAAACCCCGCGAGCATTGGGTCTACCTTGCTCCGCAGGCCGTGCTGATGCTGCGTGAGTTGTATGAAACCCGCACGAGCCAGCAATACGTGTTTCCTTCATCTCGCGGCGCGGACCGGCCAATCGCCAAGAGCACGTTAAACCAAGCCGTACGGGCGCTCGATATGGAGGTTCAGCACTTTGTGCTGCACGACTTCCGGCGCACCGCCAGCACGCACCTTCACGAGATGGGGCAGCCGTCAGACGCAATCGAGAAGGCGCTTTCGCACACCATCACGGGAATCAAGGGCGTCTACAACCGTGCGGAGTACGCCGAACAGCGCCGCCACATCCTCGCCCTGTGGGCCGCTTTCGTTGAGGCTCAGATAGACGAGGGGCGCAAGGTGATCCTCGGCAAATTCGCAGCGAATGGGTAGTTGATACGCGCCGCCGGAATGAAATGTCATGGGAACAGCGGGAACATTGGGAACAGATAGCGTAGGGGATTGATTTGTCTGGATTATTTTGTTCCCAAGTTGTTCCCAAACACTCATATATCTTGGGAACAAGCCGGGTACTACGTCGCGGCGCTATTCGCTGCCATAGTCGCCAGTCATGCCGCCGCGCCTGACTGAGCCGCCTGCTGGAACGCTGCGCGCAAAGGAACTCCCCGCGCCGCCGCCTCCCGGGCGCGACAGGGAAAGCGGGCCGCGTGGCCCGTGAAAAGTGACTTTGGCCGGCTGCGTCTGATGCTGCGATGTGCATCTATGAACTTGCCCGGTAACTTTGACAGGGTGGTTACCCTTATTCGGCACGTGCTACATTCCTCGCGTGTTTTCCACTGAGGATTCGGTATGGGCTTCGCATTCATTCGGGACGGCGACACAACCTCGCACGGCGGACGCGTGATCGCCAGCGACATAACCAACACCGTCGACGGCAAAGCGCTGGCATTGCTCGGCGACATGGTGTCGTGCCCGCGCTGCGGCGGGCTCTACCCGATCGTCAAGATTAAGGCCGACCTGCACATGACGTTCAATGGCCGGCCGGTCGTTTCCGAGGGTGACATGACGGCGTGCGGCGCAACCCTGATCGCGTCTCAGGGCACTGCTACGGCCTCTCCGACGTCAGGCGCAGGCGCCCCAGTCGGCGGCGGAAAAAGCGTGATCGCACAGCAGGATGGGGCCTATCGCGGACGTTTCCAGCTCGTCGACGACCACACGCGCGCGCCGCTTGCGAATCACCCCTACACCGTCACGTCGTCGGACGGAAAGACGATACAAGGGACGACGGACGCGAGCGGCCACACGGACTGGCTCAACAGCCAGCAGGGGGCGTCGCTTTCGTTCAGCCATCGGGGAGCGTCCGGGCCGGCCAGCACGAGCGAAGCATGAGCGGCGGATATTCGGGCGGTTCGGCTGTCGGAGGATCGGCCAGCGGCGACGGACAAACGACCGTCGTAGGCGCGACAGAGGGCCTTTCGCCAGATGACAAGAAGGTGCTTTGCGATGCGTTGTGCAAATGCAGCTCGATCGGCGTTGCGACTCGGGGTGGCGGACGCATACTGAGACAAGCATGTGTTGCGCAGCGGCTGGATTTGGCGAACGAAACTTCGCGCATGATGAGCGGCAAGCCAACGGAATACTTGCCGGAAGTCTCGTATGACATGAGACAAGACCCGCCCGCCCCGATCATGTTGGACGACGATCCGCTGCAACCGCACGACTCGCTGTTAGACTGGATTCGCGACAAATGGCCGGGAAGGATGGGAGGCTATCGCAGGGACAAGCGGGCCGGCGGCCCCGGCGTTCGCCGGCCCGACGTGGTTATCGTGAATGACCCCTCTCAGCCGCCGGTACAATCGAACATCAAGAAAGTTGTTGAGATGAAATTCGATGACGGCTTCGGGCGGGGTCAAAGAGACGCATACATTCGCATTGCGGGCAGCAGAAGCAAATACGCTCCGCTGAGTCGGGCCAACTGCGGGTGCTCGGACAAGCAGTCAGAGACACAATCGGCCCGGTCGACACAAAGCCATTCTGCAACCGATGACGTGTTCGGGAACGACACAGGAAGCCATAGCAGCATGGGACCATCCGGTCTGCCACTTCCTCCGCAACAGCCCGGCACTACTGCATTTCCCTGAAGACTATGACGCGTGACGAGCTGGTAGCGTGGGCCAACGATCCACGACGACAAGACACCCTCCCATTCGGGCTATATGAGCCTGCGTATCAAAAGGCGATCGTCGGCGCGGCGTTAGTTGTGCGCGGTGCACTGTACTTCAATGGCGGCCACACCAAGGCTGTTCGTCAGGCGCTCGTGCGTTGCTACGATCGTTACATGGCGACAATCGCAGACTACGAATTGGCGATCGCCAAGGCAGCAGGACTTGAGCCGCCGAAGGCCGGACCGATGCGCTGGTTCTACGAAGAAGGCAAGAGCCCGGCAGCATTCGACAAGGCTCGCGGCTTCGCACGACTGGCAACAGAATTGCAAAGCAGTGAAATGCTTGTGTCCATGACAACGAGCGCAGACCATAAGCTCGCAACGGGCTTTTACGAATTCTCTGTGTTTTGCCTTGAGGACTGGCAAGCCGCAATGGGAACCCGTGGCCTCGATGTGATGGTGTTCACTGTTCCGCGACACTTCCTGCAAATTTGCCCTGGCGCATTTGAGGCGATGTTTGCCGAGTTTGCAGCGGCGGTTCCAACCGTTTGGGGGCACGGCGGATTCGGCGTGAACCTCCCCCCGCTCGATGCTGAGGCGAATGAAGCTAGCGAGTATTTTTGGTGCCGGCGGTACGGTCCGGGCATCGACGTTGGAGACCCTGCTAGCACGTCCATTCGTGACTTAACGGGCAAGATCAAGACTGTTGACTGGTTGACGGCACTAGATGCCGATCTCGTCCGCAGCGTCGGCGGTGCCGACAGATTGATGCTCCCCCCTGACTGGTTCCGTAAAACACCGCTGGGCGATGGCGGCGTCATTATTCAGGCGGGCGTAGAACCGGTCGCAGGCGTGCCGATGGGTAAAGGGGTACCGCCAGCGCCGCCAGCAGCGTATGTCTTGCTGAATCACGCACTGCGTTCAATCGTGGCGGAAACGTCCGATATCCTGCAAGGCGGCACGGTAGATAGCACTGCGCCCCTGCTCAACACGCGCGTGGCAACAGAGGCATGGTTACAGCGATTCAACGTGCCAGACGACGAACTCAACGGCTATTGGGTCGAGTTGCACAAGACGCCCAAATTCCCGGGGTCCTCGTAACTTGATCGGGGCCGCACGCGAGGCGAGACGTGCGGCCGGCACAAAGTAACTTGGCGAGCCGCTTACTCGGTCGCTGCGCATGCCCGCTTGATGGTCGCGGTGCTAACCCCGAAGTGTTCGGCCGCTTGCGCGATGCTCGCGCCGTGTTCGGTCCGCCAGTCCTTAATGTCGGAATAGTTGGTGGCGCGTTGGCGGCCGACATATTTCCCCTCTGCCTTGGCGATGGCGACGCCCCGGCGCTGCATTTCGGCCCGGTTCTTGTAGTCCGCTTCACCCTGTGCTGCCATGAATGCCAGTACGGCATCACGTGTCGCCTTTTCAATCGGGTCTGCTGCGCCGCCGTCGAACACCATGCCATTGAGCGTACATTCGACGCGC
Organism: Burkholderia sp. AU33423; assembly: GCF_002223135.1. NCBI lineage: Bacteria > Pseudomonadati > Pseudomonadota > Betaproteobacteria > Burkholderiales > Burkholderiaceae > Burkholderia > Burkholderia sp. AU33423. Next base: position 1,100,894 of record NZ_NKFH01000005.1, on the reverse strand, counting down.
ACCCCCATATCCATGAGGCGGCGCATCGTGCGGTGCAGTTCGTCATATCGGCGGCTGATCCGGTCGAGCCAGCGGACGATCAACACGCCGCCATGCCGCAAGTCGTGTTCAACCTTGCGCCACTGTTCGCGAGCATCCGGCGCGACGTGATAGCCGCTCACGCCTTCGTCAACAAACACGTCCTTCGCGTTGACGCCGTGTGCCTTGGCATCCGCGTACTGGCTGGCGGCGGATTGTCCGTCAGTAGTAGAGATGCGACCGTAATAGAGTTTCCGCATGTCCTGATAGCTCATTTAAATTGATAGCTCAATACTACTTGCTAGCTCATTAACGGTCAACCCTATTGAGCTACGCTTTCCGTCGTTAGTAGGTAGCTCTGCTAGGTATACCCTAGTGAGCTATCTGGCGGCTCGGTAAATCCTGAGACAATGTCGTCCGTCGAGCCTAGGGCGGCCACCCGAAAACCGGATACCTTCACCGGCTGGCTCGGCGTTCTCCGTGAAGGGCCACGCGAAGGGTGGACATGAGAAAGTCGCGCAACCTCGGACATGAGGAAACAGATCCCGGTGAAGAGCCGGTATCAGCGGACGAGCTGGCTGCGTTTGTTGATCGCGGCCCGTCAGCGAAAATTAATCACGTCTCCGACCATTTTCTGCATCTCGATCCCGCCGACAGGGATAGTCCTGCGGTACAGGCCGCCGCTGTTCAGCTAATCAAAACGGAGTATGAGCGGTGGGAGCGCGAGCATTTCCAGATGGAGCGCCTAGATTTGCTTCGGGCGCGACGGCTTGCATTGAGCGATTCATTGCCGTATCCGCTGGAACAGAATGCGGGGCACGTTGCACGCCTAAGCGGTGGGAAGTACGACCGGGCGGAATGGATGTATGCCTTGTATTTGCGCGGAGTGGAGGAGGCAAGGCGGCGGGCGCGCGCTGGCGGCGACTTGTCCGACCTTCCGAAGCCGGACAAGGCCGTCGCTGCGCAGATTCGAAAGCTATGGCCCGATACGGAGCGCGCGATTGAATTTGCTGTTTCTGCTGATGTCAGCAGCATCCAGCGCGAACAGCGGATTTATGCGTTCGTCCATTGCGGCACCACTCATGCCTTTACCGCTACGCTTGAACTTCTGCGTCGGCGCTTGAAGACCGCTCCGGCGAAACTGGCGGCAGAGGCGGTGCGCCGCGAGACGCGAAAGCGAGACGGATCTGTTGGCCGAGATGCCAATGTCGCGAAGGGTGCGGCAACGCGTGCGCTGGTCAAGACGGAAGTCGCGCGCTATCGCAATCGTGGCGTCCAGATTGGAATCGACGAGCGAAAGGCTATTGCGGACAAGCTGGATATCTCTGAGCGTCACGTGCGGCGCGTGATTGAACAACTTGCCGATGACGATTCAGCGGCGGACATTCCGACGTGAAATTGCAGGACATTCCTGCAATCCGGACATTCCACTTTAAAAGGTGCTGATCGCGCGGCGATAGTCGCTCCCGTTACTGTCACTCAGGGAGCACAAATGTCCGCAAAGAACGCATTCGCAACGCAAGCCCCGGCGACTCTGCCACTTGACGGCTTTTCCAAATGGGCCGATCTGCGTCCCTTCATCCGCCTGTCTCGCGAGACCGTCCGCAAGCTTGAGCGGGAGGGCCGCTTCCCGCGCGCAATCCGTCTGACTCTGCGTTGCACGGTTTTTGACAACAGGGAGACCCATCGTTATCTCGCTGATCCGCTGAACTATCGCGCCGCTGATGTGGTGGGCGATGTGACGGAGGGCGCGCGATGATGAACGCAACGAATGCACGTGCGGCGGCGCGTGAAACCAAAAAGCAAGTCGACGCGGAGTTCTACGATTGCGAGCTGAATCGCTTGTACGAACTGTTTTCGGATGTGTGCGAGCGTACTTCGGATGAGTATCGCGTCGAAGCGGCGCGAATGATTGTAGTCGCGGCGGCCGTCTTTGATCGCGATTCGAAAACGATACCGTCACGTGCCAAGCATGCAGTCCGGCTGCTGAAGGAGGCGATTTTCATGCTCGATCCGAAGGTGTCGGCATGATGGCTCTCCAAAGGCACTTTGTCATGCCAGCGCACAGCGGGCGCTGCGCTCCCTTTTCTGGTCCGTTCCTCTCCCGATTTGCGCACCGCGACTGTACGCAGTATCCTGTGGACGTCGCTGAAACAGCAGCGATTCGGGCTTGGAACCCCGATATGCAAGAGGCGGACGACCGCCGCAGTGCGGTTTTTTTGCGTCCGTATGCCTTCGCGCGCCTTCAAGATCAATGGGTGGGCCATGGCGGGGACGGCTTCGGCCGTGCCGGTTTCCTTTTGCGCCGGTGTTCCAACCCTGTCATGTGCCCGCCCACCTCGTTTGGAACCGAGCGGCGGGCCTCCACCCCAGCAAAAGGAGGCCGCATCTTGCGCCAGTCCACGCACGCCCATGCCGGGCAACAATCCCACGTTATTCAATCAATCGTCCGCGCTGCCCTGCGCGACGCAGCAACCGCCAGCACGTATCAAGACGCGCTTGATGCGACCGGCGCGGTACTGGCCGCCATCGCGGCGCTCGTCCGTGCGGAGGTTCGTCATGGCTGACCTGCGCTGCAAGATTGGCGATCTGGCTATCGTCACGAAATGCGATGCACGCTCACGCATCGGCATGCTGGTCGAGGTTGCATCGGCGCGTCCGACGCCTGACTACGATTGGCGCGTGCGGATCTTGGGCGGTCCCGTCACGGGGCGCAGCGTCCACGGCCGGCGGTTCGGCGAATTCACGCATGCAGCTGTCCATGACTGGAACCTCACGCCGATTCGCGGCGAAGCGGAGCTGAATTGCACGATCGACGTCGGGCAACTCCTTGCGTCGATTCTGGAGGTGCGCCATGTCTAAATTCCGCCTGCCGAACGAAGTAACCATGATCGCCATGAGTGCCGCCCATCAGTTCGCCCACCTCGAAGCGCTGTTCGATGCCGTCCGTTCGCATCTTCCGGAGGGCACCTATGAGCGCTCGCTCGTCGACATGGGGCAAGGTGTTGCGAGCCGCTATTCGGCCGAAATGCGCCGTGCTGCGCACCCGGAGGTATGCCATGACTGATCAGCGCACCCGAACCGCGGTTGTCGACGGATTCGACAACGCGCCGCCGCTCGATACCGGCGCACCGATTGAACTGCAATTCGCCGTCGATCTTGGCGCGATCTGCGCCGACGCATGGCTTGAGCTGAAGGGCAACGTGCGCCTGCACGATTACGCGGCACATCAAACGATGGCCTTTGTTCGCGGACTGGAAGGCTCGATGCGCGAGGCCGGCGAGGTCGATGCACATCGGGTCAATGTAAGTCGACATGCGTTCGCGGCCGGCTTGATGGGACGCGTGCAACAACACCTGTTCGCGGCGCTGGGCGTCGTTACGCGCGATCCGCGCACGACGCACTGAGGGGGCGGGCATGGCAACGAACAACAACAACGCTACGCACGCCGTTTTCGGGGCGTCTTCCGGTCAGGGGCGGGGTGCGGGCGTTATGTCCGTGCATGCGGCCAGCGTCGTCAACCTAGCGGCGTTTCGCGCAAGGACGGAACGCAATGCGCCGTCGCACGTCGGCGATGCGCGTGTCCTGTCGATGGCCGACTACGGCGCAGAGAGCATCGAGAAACGCCGCAATCTCGTTCGTCACAAATTGCTCGCGACGGTGTGCGATCCGGACGACGCGCCGGTCGCATACGTCGCGGCATTCATGCACGGCGACGGACGTTGCACGATTGCGGGTGATGGCGTCGAACGGGAATTCGCGGGGATGCTCAGCGACGGCCTGTCGGCATTGATGGGGAAATTGGAGCGTCATGGCGCAGGTCTGCCGGTAACGCGTTGACCTGACCGATGGCGCGGCATGCGATGCGTATCCGATGCTGTACCGCACGATGCGATTCGTAGTGCTAATCGGATATTCATCGATGCCGCGTACCGATACGGAAAATTATGAGCAACACACATATGACCGAATTCGAGCGGGCGAGAGTCGCGCTCGGCTATATCCCGCCCGACGACCGCGATACGTGGCGTCAGGTCGGGATGGCGCTCAAGGCCGGGTTTGGTGAAGAGGGCTTCTCTCTCTGGAACGAATGGAGCCAAGGCGCGCAAAGCTACGACGCGAATGATGCGCGCGACGTATGGAAGTCGTTCAAGGGCGGCAAAATCACGATCAACACGCTCTTTCATCTTGCGAAGCAAAGCGGCTTTGATCCGCGCGCGCATCGTGCAAAGCCGGTCGATCCAGCGGAGCGCGAGCGACAGAAAGCTGAACGCGCCGCCCGCGAGGCGGCCGAGCTGGCCGCGCAAGCCGAGAAGCAGCGAGAAGCGGCGACGCTCGCCGAATCGATCTGGTCGACGGCCGAGCCTGCGCCGGCCGATCATCCGTATCTCGTCCGCAAGCGCATTCCGGCCGGCGAGCTGCGTGTCTATCACGGCAGCCTGCGCATTGGCACGGCCGCATGCGACGGCGCACTGATCATCCCGGCGCGAGACGCAGACGGCAAGCTGTGGACGCTGGAATTCATTCTCGAGGACGGGCAGAAACGCTATCTGGCGAACGGTCGCAAGTCCGGTTGCCTCTCGATGGTCGGCGGCGCGGTATCGTCCACGCTGCTGATTGGCGAGGGTTACGCTACGTGTGCGACGCTTGCGGCCGCAACGGGGCATCCGGCCGCCGTTGCATTCGACGCCGGGAACCTGATGGCCGTCGCGACTGCGCTGCGTGCCCGCTTTCCGGACGCTCGCATCATCGTGTGCGCTGATGACGACCATACAACGAAGGGCAATCCGGGTGTGACGAAGGCCCGCGCGGCGGCCGATGCCGTCGCCGGCATGGTGGCCGTCCCCGAGTTCGGAGCGGATCGTCCGGCGTCCGGTACAGACTTCAACGACATGGCGGCGCATCGAGGCGCGGATGCCGTGGCCGCTGCGGTGCGTGCAGCGCTCCCCGTGGGCGTCTCCTCGGCATCCGACAAGGGTAAGGTGGCCCAGCCCGCTACGAAGGCCACCAAGCGCCCGAAAACGACGCAGACGGGCGACGGGCGGGCGCGGTTTCGCGTCGATGGCCGGGGTGTCTGGTATGAGGGCTATGACCGCGACGGGAACGACCTGCCGCCGCAATGGATCTGCGACCCGCTGGAGGTTGCGGCCGAGACACGTAACGAGGCGAACACGGAATGGGGCGTGTTGCTCCAGTTCGAGGACCGCGACGGTAACCCGAAGCGATGGGCGATGCCGCGCCGCATGCTGGCGGGCGACGGCGCGGAATACCGCGCGATCCTGCTGGATATGGGCCTGAACATCGATCCGTCATCGTCTGCGAAACAGCGGCTGACGAGCTACATTCAGACGGCGCGCAGCGATCAACGTGCGCGCTGTACGAGCCGGATCGGCTGGCATGGTAACGCCTTCGTCCTGCCGGATCGGACCATAGGCGCGGGTGACGACCTGACGATTTTTCAGACGGACGGCAGCATCGAAAGTCACTTCAAGCAAAGTGGAACGCTGGATGACTGGCGGCGCGAGCTGGCCGCATTGTGCGTCGGCAATAGTCGCCTGATGTTTTGCGTGTCGAGCGCCTTCGCTGGAACATTGTTGCGGTTCTCCGGGCAGGCGTCGGGCGGCTTTCACCTGATGGGCAACAGCACGGTCGGCAAGACAACCGCGTTGCGCGCGGCCGCGTCGGTGTTCGGTGGGCGCGACTACCTGCGAAGCTGGCGTGCCACATCGAACGCGATGGAATCGACGGCCGCGCAGCATAGCGACGGCCTGTTGATTCTCGATGAAATCGGGCAAGTCGAGCCGAAGGAGGTGGGCGATATCGTCTACATGATCGGCAACGAGGCCGGCAAGGGGCGTGCGACCCGCAACGCGACCGCGAAGCCCGTGTTGTCCTGGCGGTTGTTGTTTCTGTCGAGTGGGGAAAAGACGCTCGCGTCGATCATGGGCGAGGCGAGCAAGACGGCAAACGCCGGTCAGGACGTGCGACTGGCGACGCTCCCGGCCGATGCGGGGCATGGTTACGGCCTCTTCGAAGAGTTGCACGGGTTCGCGACGCCGAAGGATTTGGCCGATCATGTTGCGCGCGCCTCCGGCCAGTATTACGGCGTGGCCGCGATGGAGTTCATTCGGCACACGGCTGAGAACGCCGACCGCATGCGCGATACGGTGAGCGGCATGATCGCGGCGCTTGTGGCTGATTGGGTGCCGCAAGGATCGGACGGGCAGGTGTCCCGCGTTGCGCAGCGATTCGCGCTTGTCGGTGTCGCGGGCGAGATAGCCAGCAAGGCGGGTTGCACGGGATGGGGCGAAGGGCATGCGATTCAAGCGGCGCATGCCTGTTTTAAGGCGTGGGTTCGTGAACGTGGCGGCGTGGGAAATGCTGAAACTACGGCAATGCTTCGGCAGGTCCGGGGCTTTCTGGAGGCGCATGGCGATGCCCGCTTTACGTGGGTGCAGCGCACTTGCGACGATCACGCGGGCAAAACCATGCACCGCGTCGGGTTCAAGCGGATGGTATCGGAGGGGCGCGCTGTCAATACGAATCGGGAATACATGGCGGAGTACGGCGAGAGCATCTCGCCGGCCGATGCGGAACGGAGCGATATTGAATATCTCATTCTGCCTGAGGCATTTCGCATGGAGGTATGTCGTGGATTCGACTATCGTGCCGTAGCCAAGGTGCTTGCTGAACACGACGTATTGGCCGTTGAGAGCAAGAGCGGCCGCCCGGACTCAAAGCAGCGGGTCGGCTTTCCTCAGCCGATCCGCGTTTATTGCCTCCGCTCGTCCATTTTCTCCATCGATATCCACTAGCAGTTCGCGCCCGTGCCGAGGTGTCGGCGCGGGGCATTCTTTTGCGCGTGAATTGCCCTCTGCCGCGCTCAAAGTTACTTTGGCGTCGTGTTCCAGAGCGGACCTGTCGCGCATTGGCCGCCTGTCAGATTGTTGCCGTCTAGGTAATAATGCGGATGCCTGTTCCCAAGCTACCAATTTCGGCTTGGGTACGGACCAAGTCCTTGTCCGATAAGGGTTTGAGCGTCTTGTTCCCAAAATCCCCTCACGTTTGTTCCCGAATGGATGGGATCTGCCGAAAGCCTTTATGGTATTGGCTTTCAGCCATTTTGATTGGTCCTGTTCCCATGTTCCCAAGAAAATTGAGCAATGGGAGAGGTGCGCGTGGAGGTGGCGCAACAAAGGCAGACTCAACACTGGCAAGGCTGGGCGAGCGAAACGGACGGTTAGCGGCGATGTTTCTAGCGGGGGGTACGATGCGACGCACCTTCGGCGATTGTTGCCGTCAGGGCAAAGGTTGGGGCGGGCGGAAAGCGGGGGACCCTGCGTCTAGGGCAAAGACGCGGGGGCTCACACCCGCGTGTTTTCCCTACTCCCGGCGCGCCTAAGGGGGGTCATAGTCATACCGGAATAGCAGGGGCGTGGGAGTGCCGGAAAGTCTGGAAATTCCGGTGGGAGGCGCGCAGCAAGGGGGTCATAGTCGTTGAGAGCGGAAGCGGCAATCGAGCGTGCTGCCTGCCTGCTGGAGCGGTCCGTACTGAGTCTGTATCCTCGCCGCCGTCAGCGACCTCGCCAGCGGCGCAAAGAGTGCCCCCGCCCCGCCGCTACTGGCGGTTTGGATCGTCAGCAGGTGGTTAGCCGGAGGCGCAACGCTTTTTTGGCACACAAGATGGCATACAAAATTTTCGTCGCCGTCAAAGACCATTGTTGGGTAAGGCTTTGCGGGGTTTCGCTAGGTTATGTATCGAAATGATCCTAGGGTCGTTGACCTCGTGGGGTGCTGCTTCATCCGCCTGCATCGTATCGGCACGCCTCGTCATACCTCTGTACAGTCCAGAATCGGGTAGCTGAATGGGGCACTGTTTGCCTAAACGCCCTATTTGGACAGTTTGGGGTCGACAACTCGACGCAAGCCTCTCGTGACGGCTCTGTCACGAAGCTGACTATTTCGCAGCATGTTGTTCGCGTGGATGTTTGGAGCTCCATGTTCGGACAATGTTTGGACCGATGTCGTGCTCCATGGTTGGCGCGATTGCCAGGCCTGTATCCGCTCGCGCTTCCCATTCTCGTGCTATTTCCTCGTCCGTCTCGCGTGCGATCGACTACCGCCGGCGCAACAACCCCTCGTGTTGCCCGTTCACCACGGGTCCATGCTTATGGCAAGCCGTCTGCTCGTCGGTCTCCAGATCTGGTTCGCAATCGAGCAGGCCGAGTGGAACCCGCGCCGCACCGTGTCTCGTTGCGCCACGGCCAACTGTGCGAAGGGATGCAAGCGCTCGCCACGCAGCTCAAGTAGCCGACTCGAAGGTAATGGGGTAGCGATCTCAGCGGGCAGCGTATTTCGTTGACAGGTAGACCTTAAGGGTCTAAATTGACTCGCGTTGGGTAACGCTCCGCGTAGCCCGCTACCTCCGAAAGGAACGACATTATGAATAGCATCGTATTCGCGGGAATTCCGCGCGACCACGCTTATGGCCCTCAAATATTTCCCGCCGACGCCGGAAGACCTGCGTGCGCTGAAAGTGCGCCTTGGATTCACCGGCGAGCAGATGGCTCAGATGTTCGGATTGGCTGGCAACAGTCAGTGGCGAAAGTACACGGGGGGAGTCGAGCCGAGACCGATGTCGTTGCCGATGCTGTTCCTAGCGCTAGCGCTGCAGGATCGTTCCGCGACTGTCGACCAAGTGCTCGAGAAGTGTCGGAAGGTCGGCGCAACGATCGAGCTGGACGACGAGTAACCGCCGACGGCGTGCTTGCTGCTACCTTTCCGAATACTCTTCCCAAATCTGCCGATCCGATCGCTCTCGTACCGAGTGCCTGGCGTAACGCCCGGGCGTCGAAGCCCGCGATTACTGTCACATCGGAGCTATTCGAACTTGCCGGTATCCGTGCGACAGAACATTGGCTGAATGTTCGCCCGACGGCGCGCCCGAGCCGGTGGTATCGGTTGATGTTCGAAGACCTCGTCGCTGGCTTCGGTCATATCCCGTTCCGCGCTGATGGCTGCGCAGCGTTCAAACGCAGCATCGAGGCCGCAACTTGCACTGACTGTAAAGCCTCAGAGGTGTGCGCAATCTCCGCCGCCGAAATCATTCTTCGCTGTTTGCTGGGTGCAGTGAAGGCACATGCGCTTCTCATGATCGCTGAGATCGGGCCTCGGATGGGTCAGGCGGCGCGTTGCGTGCAAAATGCGGAGGCGCATCATGGCTCAAAATGATGACGCAACTTTATCTATCGAGGAGGCGCGCCGCGAACTGCTGCAGGCATCGCGTCAACTGAGCGTTCTGTTGCTCGATTTGTCGATGGATCCCGAACGGGTGTTTGAACACTTTGCCGTACGTCGTGACGCCTTCTTCGAACTGTTGTCGGATCTGAGCGTCATGGTCAATACGCGTCTGGAGGAAATGCTTCGTGAGTGAAAGCATGTGTCTTTCCGTTGAGAAGCAGCTTGATGCCGTGCAAGGCGAAGCGGGAGGCCTAGCGGGGGAGCGTTGTCGATGTCAACGTCACTTGGCCCGAACATCTTTCGAAGATCGGGATCATCAACAGAATATTCGCTGCGATATTCGGCGTGCTTGGCGGCCAGAACATGGGTCCTATGGCCAATTTCCGTGCATCGGCGGCAGCGACCCGCGCGCGAGCGCCCGTATTTCCAGATAGACATAGCCGAACTGCTGGGCGAGTCGTATCGATTCGATGCCCGACGCAATCTGATCGAAGACGCGGAAAAGGGGGCGATCCTCGAGCGTCTCCACGATGAAAGGCGCGCTGCGCTACAGGTATCCCCAATGCATACCGAACCGGACCACATCGGCTCGATCCCGCGAATGTCCGGATCGCCGCTTCGGACCCTGCGCCTGCATCAATCCCAATGACGATGATGGTGGTAATACCCATCCCCGTAATACCCGCCGCCGTCAGGCACCACAATACAGCCGCTCAACAACACGGCGACGCCGGCAATCAGCAAAAGGGCCTTCTTCATCGCGTTCACCTGCTCGGATTCAATATGAAACCCAGCATAGCGAGCGGTCCCGGCTCCGACTGTAAGCGATCGTATCCCGGCGCCGCAATCCGTAACGGCGGATTATTCCGGTCACAATGACCGTAACAAATAGCCAAACAGCAGACGTTTTCAGGCGGTGACGACCCTGTTTCGCCCCGTATCCTTCGCACGATACAGCGCGGCATCGGCGGCTTCGATCAATGCATCGGGCGTCGACAGATCGTCGGCCGACACGGTCGCGCAGCCGACGCTCACGCTCACGCGTCCGGCGGGTGCGGTCGGCATCGCGAGATCGAGCCGCAGCACCGCTTCGCGCGCTTCCTCGGCGACCAGCCGCGCACCGCGCGCCCCCGTGTTCGGCAGCACGATCGCGAACTCCTCGCCACCGTAACGCGCGACCATGTCCGCGGGCCGCCGCACCGCGCCGGCGAGCGCATTCGCGACCGCGATCAGGCAAGCATCGCCCTTCACGTGGCCGAACGCATCGTTGTACGCCTTGAAGCGGTCGACGTCGACCATCAGCAGCGACAGCGGTTCGCCTTGCCGTCGCGCCTGCAGGAACAGCGTGTGGAAATGATCGTTGAAGTGCATGCGGTTGAATGCGCCCGTCAGGCCGTCGCGCGCGGACGAACGGATCAGCGTCGCGTGCGCCTCGAACAACCGCTGGTACAGCATCGTCACTTCCCACGCGAGCACGCACACGAGCACGCCCGGCGTGAACATGCTGAACACGCGCGCGAGGTACCAGCCGACCGTGAAGCGATGGGTGCTCATCAGGTTCAGCGTCGTGTCGGTGAGGCAGGCGAGCACCGCGATCGCGAGCCACAGATCGAGCGTCGTGCGCAGCCGGCCGGTGGCCAGCACGGCCACGAGCGCCAGCGCATTGAGCAACCACACGATCAGCGCGACGGCGTTGACGGGCAGCACGGCCGCGTCGCCCGGCGGATGAAACGCGGGCGGCAGCGACACGTTCAGCGCGAACAGGCACAGCACTCCGGCGACGACAGCCGGCCCGCCGATTAGCGCGAGTGTCCACCAGCGTGTCTGCTGCGCACTGATCGGTGCGCGTGCCAGCCGCTCGCGCGCGAGCAGCGCGACCATCACGAAACCCGGGAAGCCGGCATGCCAGAAGATCCACATCCACGCGGCGCTTTGCGGTTGCGCGCCGAACAGCCCCTGTGGTGCGAACACGCCGGGAAAGGTGAGCAGCTGCAATGCGACGGCGAGCGCGGTAAACGCGTAGGCGCCGCCGAGCGCGCCGAGCACCGGCTGGCGCGTCACGGTGAACTGCGCGCCGAGAAAGAACGCCGCGATGCTCGCCGTGGTGAACACGGTGAGCGCGCACATCGGCATGAACGGCTCGACGGCTGGCAGCTCAACGTTCGCGTGCGGCGCGGCGATCCCGAGCGCGAGCACGATGACGAGCGCCGTCAGGGCGCCGAACCAGAGCTGACGGCGTGTCGTGTGCTGGATCAGGATGCCTTCCATGGTGTTCCCCGGGCACGTAGGCGGAAACGCCCGGGTCTTGCGCCGGGCGACAGGCAACCGGCCGCCGCGCGACCGGTGCGGCCTGATCCTATCGCGTTATGGGTGCGCGCTCAAACCCCGAGGCCGGGACCGAAGTTGCCGGCGACCCATTGCGTGACGGCGTTCACGTCCGCGTAGTCCTGTTCGGGCAGGCCGTCGAGCATCGACAGCACTTCGTTGCTGGCGCCGGCGTCGCGCGCGGCATCGACGATCGCATCCTTGTTGGCCGGGTAGCGGACGGCCGCGAGGACGTCGGCGATCTGCAGGTCGATCGTTTCGCTGGGAATGTCGTGCGGAGGCTGGGCGGGCTGGTCGTTCACGGCGGCGTCTCGCGGGGTGAGCGGATCAAGGGGGAATCGGATCGCGGCGAAGTTCGGGTGCTTGACAGGGCGCGTCACGCGTTCACATGCCAGGGTGGCTGGGCCGGCACGCCCCGCGGATGAACGGCAATCGACTCAATGCTCGCGTCGCACGCGGCGCCACGGATGCTTCCAGTCGATGTGCGGTGCGTTTTCGTCGCGCGGATGCTGGCGCCGATGTTCCTGCCAAAGTTCGTCGGAAAACAGCGCCGCGACGATCACGAGCGGCAGCACGAGGAATATTCCGAGTATGACTTGCTCGAACACGATAGCCTCCTTGCGGTGGCAGGAACCCTTGCTCCCATTCTAGGCTCTGAACTTCGCCCGCGTTCAATTTCTTACAGTGCGAAACAGGCCGGATGCGGCCTTGCCGCACGTGCGCCGGCATCAAAAAAGGACATGAACATGCAACTCCAGAACGATACCAAAACGCTCGCGCTGCGGCCGCTGGAGCGCCAGGACCTGCGCTTCGTCCACGAGCTGAACAACGACGCCAAGATCATGCGCTACTGGTTCGAGGAGCCGTACGAAACCTTCTCGGAACTGTCACAACTGTACGACCGCCACGTGCACGATCAGCGCGAGCGCCGTTTCGTCGCGGTCGACGCGCAAGGCGAACTGGTCGGCCTCGTCGAGCTGATCGAGCTCGACTACATCCATCGCCGCGGCGAGTTCCAGATCATCATCGCGCCGCAACGCCAGAGGCGCGGCTACGCGGGCCAGGCGACGCGTCTTGCGATCGAGTACGCGTTCAAGGTGCTGAACATGCGCAAGCTGTATCTGATCGTCGATACGTCGAATGCGGCGGCGATTCACGTGTACGAGAAATGCGGATTCCAGCACGAGGCCGAATTGAAGGAAGAATTTTTCGGAAACGGCGCGTATCACAGCGCTTATCGCATGTGCATTTTTCAGCGCGATTATTTCGAGCGCCAGCAAGCCACCCTGAATAAAGCAGGGTAAACACGCTGGCGAAAGGCGCCTGCGACGGGGCCTTCGCGGGCGCTGAATACATGCAGCGAAGTACGGATAAATACGGATGCGCTTATACCTGGCATTTTTCTTGTATCAGGTAAATGCGATGCCGCGTTGCGGTAAAGTCGAATCGTTTCGGATGACTTTATGTGCGGCGCATCAAAATGATCCGGATAGCGAAATGGATTATCCAAACCGTTCAATCGCCGCATTGTAACTTTGATGAAAGCCTTGCTGAGTAACGCTTTCCGCCCGGCGGCGCGAGCCTGTTCGGCGGGCGGCGCGCGTCGTCATGTCTGCGCAGAGTGCGAAAAAGCGGGCTGCGCACGGGGTGCGACAATCCGCCGCTATTGCGGTCGCACAACAAATGTGCTTGCTATCGCTTGCCGGTCTTCTAAAGTGAAAAACGCGGGTTCACGATCACCTTTAAACACATAGCTAACCCAAGCCTGGTGCCCGCAAGCCTGGAGACAGAACATGATGAAACGTACCGGTATCCTTTTTGCCCTCGTCGGCGCATTTTGCGCGGTGTCGATTGCCCAAGCCGGCGGCGATTCGGCCGTCAAGCCGAAGCAGGAAATCCAGTTGACGAAGAACGCATGGGGCTGCCTGTCGAAAGACAATCTGGACTCCGTACTGAGTCACGAGCGTGACGGCAAGTCGCAGGCGAAGCAGCAATACTTCGACGATTACCGGTGCCTGTCGGTGCCGGAAGGCCAGCGCTTCCGCGTGGTGTCGGTCGACCAGGGCGACGTGCAGTTCGTCAGCGCCGACAACAGCGACCAGCAGGGTCTCTGGACCGATTCGCGCTTCGTCAAGCAGTAACCGTCCATTCACCGCGACGTCACACGACGCGCGAGCGCGCCGGCCCGATGAGCCGGCGGCGCGAACCGAACACGGCCCGGCACATGCCGGGCCGTTGCGCTGTGGATGGTGCATGACACGCGCCGGACGGCCCGCATTCGGTATCATCACGGCCCGACCGAACCGAATGCCCGCCCGGGCCGACTCCGCATGGCGCTGAAATCCACGATCTACAAAGCCGAACTGCAAATCGCCGACATGGATCGGCATTACTACGCCGATCACGCGCTGACGGTGGCGCGCCATCCGTCCGAAACAGACGACCGGATGATGGTGCGCATCGTCGCGTTCGCGCTGTTCGCGCACGAGCGGCTCGAATTCTGCAAGGGGCTGTCGGACGTCGACGAGCCCGATCTGTGGCAGAAGGACCTGACCGGCGCGATCGACGTCTGGATCGAAGCCGGCCAGCCCGACGAGCGGCGCATCTCGAAGGCGGCCGGCCGTGCCGGGCAGGTCACCGTGATCGCATACGGCGGCAAGACGTCGGATATCTGGTGGCAGGGCGTGCGCAGCAAGGTCGAGCGGCTGCGCAACGTGCAGGTGCTGTCGCTGAACGACGGTGTCGCGGCCGCGCTCGGGAAACTCGTGGAGCGCACGATGCGCCTGCAATGCACGGTGCAGGACGGCGCCGCGTGGATCTCGAGCGCCGACCACGATCCGGTGGCGGTCGAGTGGACGGTGCTGAAGGCGCGCGCGGACGCGTGACGGCCCGCGTGCCGCCCGCGTTCAGCCGATCGCGGCCGGCGGCCCCTTGAATTCGAGCATGTTGCCTTCCGGGTCGAACAGGTAGATCGACGGCCCGTAGCCGCCGGCGCCGTAGCGTTCCGCGGGCGCGCCCGGCCGTGCGCCATGCGCGGCGAAATGGGCGGTCAAGGCGTCGGGATCGAACGGCTCGACGCGCAGGCACAGGTGATCGAGATTGCGTCCCGTGCCGGGCGGCCCGCTGTCGGGCCGGTCGATCGGGCCGCCGACCGACAGCAGGTCGATCAGCGCGTCGCCGGCGCGCAGTTGCACGAGGCCCAGATCGGGCTGTTCCTTCTCCACATGGCAGCCGACGGTGTCGCAGTAAAAGCGCGTCATCGCGGCCATGTCGGTCACGCGCAGCACGACGTGATCGATCGCGCGGATGGTCGGTTTCATGGGCAAGGCTCTCCTTCGCAGTCCACGAGCATCGAGTGTAGACGCATCGCGCCTGCGCCGCCGGCCGGAACGCGGCACAATCGACGGACGAAAAAAAGCCCGTTCACGCAGAGCGGAACGGGCTTAATCCATATCAGGAGGAGACATGGAGGAGACAGTTCCAACTATACACACGGCGATGGTGCGACGCAATATTCCGAATGCAAAAAAACGTCAGGACGGCGATTTGTCGCATCCGCAGTGCAACAAAATGGTGACGGGACGATGACGAAAACCGCGCCGGAACAGCCGGCGCGCGCGTTTTGTCGGATTTATTTTCGGCTGATGCGCCCCGATTATCCGGGGCGAATCACAGAGCAAGATTCAGGGCGCGACGGCACGTGCCGATGTCTAGAGTAGGCACCATCTACACTAGAGAGTGCGAGGTTCAGATGAAAACCGCCTATCCGACCGATGATGCCCGCTGGGGCGCCGTCACCGAGCGCGATCCGCATGCGGACGGCGCGTTCTTCTACGCCGTGAGCACGACCGGTGTGTTCTGCCGCCCGACCTGCGCGTCGCGGCTGCCGCGTCGCGAAAACGTGTCCTTCTTTGCCGACACGGCCGCCGCACGTGCGGCCGGCTTCCGGCCCTGCAAGCGTTGCCAGCCGGAAGGGCTGCCGCGCGAGCTCGAGATCGTCAACCGCGCGTGCGCGGTGCTCGACGCGCATGCCGAACGGCTCACGCTGCAGCAACTGAGCGATGCCGTGCACGTGAGCCCGTTTCACCTTCAGCGGCTCTTCAAGCGCGTTGTCGGCGTGTCGCCGCGGCAGTACCAGGCCGCGCAACGCGGCGCCGCGCTGCGGCAGGCGCTGCAAAGCGGGCAGCCGGTCACGCAGGCGGCCGTCGACGCGGGCTTCAACTCGCCGTCGCGGCTTTATGCGTCGGTGCCGCGCGAGCTCGGGATGGCGCCGTCCGCGTTCCGCCGCCAGGGCGCGGGTCTGCGGATCGACTATGCGACCGCATCGACGTCGCTCGGCACCGTGCTCGTTGCCGCAACCGAGCAGGGCATCTGCCGGATCGCGTTCGGTGACGAACCGGCGACGCTGGTCGGCGAACTGAAGGACGCGTTCGCGCGCGCCGAGCTGGTCGAAGCGTCGGCACGGCTCGCGCCGTTCATCACGCAGATCCGCGCGTACCTGGACGGCACGCGGCACGCGTTCGACCTGCCGCTCGACATCGCGCCGACCGCATTCCAGCAGCGCGTGTGGGAGGCGCTGACGCATATTCCGTACGGCGAAACGCGCAGCTACTCGGAGATCGCCGAGGCGCTGGGTGCGCCGCGCGCGGTGCGTGCCGTCGCGTCCGCGTGTGCGTCGAATCCGGTCGCGCTCGCGATCCCGTGCCACCGCGTCGTACAGAAGGGCGGCGCGCTTTCCGGGTATCGTTGGGGCGTGCGCCGCAAGGCGACGCTGCTCGCGTCCGAAGCGCGTCATGTGCACGACGATCAAACCGAATTCGTTGCGGAGGGCAGCGCAGTTTGAGCATCGCAAAAACAACCATCACCTCCATCGTGAACGGCGGCCAGGTGCCGCCGTCCGCACAAATGGAACTGCGCTTCAATGCGCCTTACGACTGGGCGCGCGTGCTGCGCTTCTTCAGCGGGCGCGCGATTCCGGGTGTCGAGCAGGTCGCGGACGGCGTGTATCGCCGCATCGTCGACCTGCACGGCGATGCCGGCCGGCTCACGGTCGCGAAACATCCGCGCAAGCACTGCCTGGTCGCGACGGTCGAAGGCGCGGTCGCGCGTCATGTCGATGAGGCGTTCGCCGTGCGCGTCGCGACGATGTTCGACCTCGGCGCCGATCCGGCCGCTATCGGCGACGGGCTCGCGCGCGATCCGTGGTTTGCACCGCTCGTCGAGGCCGCGCCGGGGCTGCGTGTGCCGGGCGCGTGGTCGGGGTTCGAGCTGGCCGTGCGCGCGATCGTCGGTCAGCAGGTGAGCGTGAAGGCCGCGACGACGATCGTCGGCCGGCTCGTCGAGCGGGCCGGCGAGCGCGTGGTTCAGGAAGACGACGGCGCGCCCGCATGGCGCTTCCCGACGCCCGATGCGCTGGCCGCCTGCGATCTCGACAAGATCGGGATGCCCGGCAAGCGGGTGGCGGCACTGACGGGCGTGGCGCGGGCAGTGGCGGCCGGCGACGTGCCGGTCGATCGCGAGCACGCGGACCTCGCGACGCTGCGCAGCGCGTGGCTCGATCTGCCCGGCATCGGCCCGTGGACTGTCGAATACATCGCGATGCGCGCATGGCGCGATCCGGACGCGTGGCCTGCCTCCGATCTCGTGCTGATGCAGTCGATCGCGGCGCGCGATCCGGCGCTCGACCGGCTCGCGACCCAGAAGCACCGCACCGAAGGCTGGCGGCCGTGGCGCGCGTACGCGGCGCTGCATTTGTGGAACGAAGTGGCCGACCGGGCGGGCGGCGCGCGCGGCGGGTGACCGCTGTGGCCTGCGGTCGGGTGCGACCTGGCGAGGCCGCGATGCAACCCGTTTGCGCAGGTGGTGCCGACATGCGCAGGCTAACCACCGGACACCGAACGCCGGACACCGGACACCGGACACCGGACACCGGACACCGGCCGTAGCGGCAATTCCGCGCATCCGTCGTCGGCCAAATGCCGGGCGCGCGATGCCCCTTCACCCCGCTTTCCGCGATCGGTTCAGCGGCAGGGTTGCACCTGCCGCCACCCGTTCGCGCATCACGTTCCGTCCGACGAATGCGCGTAACCGGCGTGCCCGTTGCCGCCGCATGGAACCGGTCGCAGATGCGGCGACCGCCGCGACCGGCCCGCCCGGCGGCCCGCTCCGGCCCGCGCACCGTGCCCGGCGCCACCTCAAGCGCGTGTTTCGGCGAGATGTTAAAGTGCCCGCTACCAACGAAGCGACCAACAATCCAGCCGGCCGCGCGCGGCGTTCTGCGCGCGGCCGTCACGCACTTGCGTCTCCATGTCGAACACCATGACTCACCGCCAGTCCGAACTGCTGCTGAATCGCCTCGACGCGCTGAGCTCGGGCCCGACGCGGCAGCATCTGCCCGACGGCCTGCGCGGCATCGAAAAGGAAAGCCTGCGCGTGACGCGCGACGGGATGATCGCGTTCACGCCGCATCCGCGCGCGCTCGGTTCGGCGCTCACGCATCCGGCGCTGACGACCGACTATTCCGAAGCGCTGATCGAACTGATCACGCCCGCGGAGCGCGACGCCGCGCTCACGCTCGAACGCCTCGACGATCTGCATCGCTACGTATATGCATCGCTCGGCGACGAGATCCTGTGGAACGACTCGATGCCGGGCCTGCTGCCGGCCGACGACCAGATCCCGATCGCCAACTACGGCACGTCGAACATCGGCCGCCTGAAGACGGTGTACCGGCGCGGCCTCGCGTACCGCTACGGCCGCACGATGCAGTGCATCGCGGGCATCCACTACAACTACTCGCTGCACGAGGAAGTGTGGCGGCGCCTGCATGCGGACGAAGGCTCGACGGCCACGCTCGTCGACTACCAGTCGGAACGCTATCTCGCGCAGATCCGCAACTTCCGCCGCCGTAGCTGGCTGCTGATGTACCTGTTCGGCGCATCGCCCGTGCTCGACACGAAGTTCCTGCGCGGCAAGCCGCACAAGCTCGACACGTTCGACGCCGATACGCTGTACCGGCCGTATGCGACCAGCCTGCGGATGAGCGATCTCGGTTACTCGAACACGACGGCCCAGGCCGCGCTGCACGTCGACTACAACACGCTGCCGGGCTATCTCGACGCACTGTCGAAGGCCGTGAGCGAGCCGTATCCGGCGTATGAGGCGATCGGCACGCATCGCGACGGCGAGTGGATCCAGATCAACACGAACGTGTTGCAGATCGAGAACGAGTTCTACTCGACGATCCGGCCGAAGCGCGTCACGTATTCGGGCGAGCGGCCGCTGCATGCGCTCGCGTCGCGCGGCGTGCAGTACATCGAGGTGCGCTGTCTCGATATCGATCCGTTCGAGCCGACCGGCATCGCACTGGAAACCGCGCGCTTCATCGACGCGTTCCTGCTCGCGTGCGCGCTCGACGAGAGCCCGGCGCTCGACTGCCCCGCGTACAAGGAAGCGAACGCGAACTTCGGCAGCGTGACGATGGAAGGGCGCAAGCCGGGGCTGACGCTGCAGCGCGACGGCCAGCCGGTCACGCTGCAGGCATGGGCGGACGACCTGATGGCCGATATCGAAACCGTCGGCCGCCGTCTCGACGAGATCCGCGGCGGCGACGAGCATGCGCGTGCAATCGCCGCGCAACGCGAGAAGCTCGCCGATCCGGAGCGCACGCCGTCCGCGCGCGTGCTGCGCACGATGCGCGAGCGCGGCCAGTCGTTCCTCGGGTTCGCGCTGGCGCAGAGCGAAGCGCATGCCGCGCATTTCCGTGCGCATCCGCCGTCGGCGGAGACGCTGCGCACCGAGCAGGCGCTTGCCGCGAAATCGCTGGCCGAGCAGGCCGAGCTCGAAGCGAAGGAGGCCGGATCGTTCGACGCGTTCGTCGCGGCCTATCGCGCCTATACGCTGAACCGCTTCAGCGTGTGATGTTTGCGCACGTGCATCGCGTCGGCCGGCGCGGTGCACGATGCGTCTCTCCGTCGCCGGTCAGGGCGCACCGTTGTGCGCTCGATCCGGTTGAATCTGCCGTCAGTGATGCGCGTACGTGCCGCGGTCGAATGCGTGCGGCAGCGCCGGTTTGCCCGATTCCACGTTTGCCCCGCCATCGCTGCCGTAGCCGGTGTCCTCGCCGCGCGCCTGCGCGGCACGGCGCATGATCGCCTGCATGTGGTCCGGAAAGTCGGGACTGCTCGCGAGGCTCGTCCGGTAGCCGGCGGCCTGCAATTCCACGAGTTCATGGCGGACCTCGGCACGCGTCAGCGTCGACGCGGCCTGCGCGTGAGCGGCGAAGGCCGCGCCGATCAGCACGAACGCGCATGCAGCCTGTTTCATCGTCTTCATCGTGTTCACTCCGTGAGGTTCCGGTGCCGGGCCTGCCGTGGCCGGCGCGGGCGGAATCGATGCGGCCAGTCTAGGCTTCGGACGCCAAACGAAACATCCCGCCCGCCGTCAGGCACCTTTGCCGCATGTGCAACATTGCGCGGGTGAGCCGCTCGTGGCGGGCGTCCTGTCGAATGCGACAGCGGGCTGCCTGCTGCCGGTCAGCGGGCGGCGGGTGGTGCGTATCGGGTCGCTACGCATCGGGCTTGTCCCCCTTGTACAAGCGCCGTGCGCCTCCTAACCTCTTTTAAGCGACTGATCGGTTGGCCGTGCGACGTCGTTGCGTGCGCAAGCGCCTGATTGTTGTCGTGACCGCAGGACATCGCCTTGTACCGAACCCGGGGCATCCCGTTGCCAGCTCGGGTCGACTCTGGAGACACGATGAACCCCACCGACGCCCTACCGCCCGGCATCGTCTTTGCACAGCCGCTGACGCCGGTCGCCAACTCGCTGCTGCTGTCCTTCCTTGTCGCCACGATCCCGATCGCGGTCGCGCTGATCGCACTCGGCGTGCTGCGCCGCCCCGCGTGGCAGGCGTCGCTCGCCGGGCTCGTCGCGGGCCTCGCGGTCGCGATCGGCGCATGGGGCATGCCGGCGGGGCTCGCGTTCAACGCGGTCGGCGCCGGCATGGCGCTCGCGGTCGTGCCGGTGATGTGGATCGTCTTCAACGCGCTGCTGCTGTACAACATCGCGGTGAAGTCGGGCCGCTTCGACCAGTTTCGGCAGTGGATGCTCGACAACCTGCCCGACGATCGCCGCCTCGTGCTGCTCGTCGTCGCGTTCTCGTTCGGCTGCCTGCTCGAAGGGATCTCGGGATTCGGCACGCCGGTCGCGATCACGAGCGCACTCTTGATCGCGCTCGGCTTCCCCGCGCTCGAAGCGCTCACCTACACGCTGCTGTTCAACACGGCGCCGGTCGCGTTCGGCGCGCTCGGCGTGCCGATCACCGTGCTCGGCGCGGTCACGTCGCTGCCGCCCGCGACCCTCGCGCAGATGGTCGGCCGCCAGCTGCCGTTCTTCGCGCTGCTGCTGCCGTTCTACGTGGTCGGCGCGTACGGCGGGCTGCGCTCGATCTCGAAGCTGTGGCCCGCGCTGCTCGTGTCGGGCGGCAGCTTCGCGATCGCGCAGTTCGTCACGTCGAACTTCCTCGGCTACCAGCTCACCGACGTGCTGTCGTCGCTCACGTCGCTGATCGTCACGATCGGTTTCCTGCAGATGTGGAAGCCGCAGCCCGATCCGCAATACGCGCTCGCGCGCAGCGTGCCGGCAACGGCCGGCGCCGCGCGCGCGGGCTTCGGCGGCTGGCTGCCGTGGCTCGTCGTGTCGGTGGTCGTGATCGTGTGGGTGCACGCGAACATCGCGGCGATCGGCGACGTGAAGATCAAGTGGCCGGGCCTGCACAACGCCGTGTTCGTGTCGCTGTACCACAAGCCCTACGCGGCGATCTGGGACTTCCAGCCGCTCGGCACGGGCACCGCGATCCTGCTCTCGGCGATCATCACGGCCGCGCTGACGCGCACGGGCGTGGGCGATTTCTTCGAGTGCGTGGTCAAGACCTGGCGGCAGACGTGGATCGCGATCGTCACGGTGATGATGATCGTCGGGCTCGCGTACCTGCTGAACTACTCGGGGATCAGCTACACGCTCGGCACCGGCGTCGCGTCGACCGGCGCGCTGTTCCCGCTGGTGTCCGCGTCGCTCGGCTGGATTGCCGTGTTCCTGTCCGGCAGCGATACGTCGGGCAATGCGCTGTTCGGCAACCTGCAGGTCGTCGCCGCGCGGCAGCTCGGCCTCGATCCGGTGCTGATGGCCGCGACCAACTCGTCGGGCGGCGTGATGGGCAAGATGATCTCGCCGCAGAACATCGCGACGGGTGTGTCGACGACGGACCTGAAAGGGCAGGAAGGTGTCGTGTTTGCACGCACCTTCTGGCACAGCGTGATTCTCACGCTGCTGCTCGGCGTGCTGGTGTTCCTGCAGCAGCACGTGCTGACGTGGATGATTCCGGCACTGCCGAAATGATGTGAGCGCAACGACAGAAGGAAGGCACGAGGAAAAACGAGGGAAGGCGCGGGAAAAGCGCCATTGAAGTGCGGAACCGGTGAGCGCGCGGCAGTTCAGCGCGCGTTCATCCGCCGCGCCGTTCGTCCTGCTTCATCCGTCCCGGCCGCGTCGCTGCCGGCCGGCAGGATGCAGGCGAGGAATGCGTCGATCGCGGGGCTCTGGCGGCGCGCCTTCAGGTAGTACACGTATTCGTCGATCGTCGTGTCGACGCCGCGCAGCGCGATCACGCGCAAATCCGGATGGCGCTCGGCCTCGCCGAGCGGAAACAGGCTGCCGCCCACGCCGTGCAGGATCGCCTCGCGGATCGCTTCGCGGCTGCCGATCTCGGCCACCGAGACGGCCGCGACACCGGCCGCCTCGAGAATTGTCTCCGTGCAGCGGCGCGTGACCGAGCCTTCCTCGCGAATCAGCAGCCGCACGTCGGCGAGCTGCGCCGGCTCGATCGCGTCGAAACGCGCGAGCGGATGGTTGCGATGCACGACGAGCACGAGCGGGTCGGTCGAGATCACCTTGCGTTCGAGGCCATCGGCGTCGTTGCGCTGCGACGAGACGGCGAGGTCGATGCGGAATTCCTGCAGCGCCTGCAGGATCTCCTCGGAGTTGCCGATCCGGCACGTGAGCGCGATCGATGGATGCGCGTGCGAGAAGCGGCCGACCGCGTCCATGATGTAGTACGGCCCCGTCGCACCGATCCGCAGGTGGCCTTCGAACAGGCCGCCGACGTTGCGCAGCATGATGTCGGCCTGCGCCTCGAGCGCGATCATCTTCTCGACGAGCGGCAGCAGCTCGATGCCGGTCTCGGTGACCTCGAGCTTGCGGCCGCTGCGGTAGAACAGCTCGACGCCGTACACCTGCTCGACCTGCCGGATCTGCGCGGCGATCGTCGGCTGGCTCACGCCCAGGTGGCGCGCGGCGCGCGTGATGCTGCCCTGCCGGACGGTCGCGTGGAACGCCTTCAGCTGATCGAACACGACTCGGCTTCTCCCCTCTGTATCGCGCGTCAGCGTAGCGCATGCGTATGTCGGCCGGATGAAAGGCGCGTCGTGCGCCGCTTCGAAAAAATTCCTGTGGGTAACCCAAAGAAACCTGCGGTAACCGGTCACGGCCGGGACACGCCGATGCGGGGTAATAACGGCAACGCACCACCGCCGGCCCCGCTCGACCGGCGCCCCACTCCTATCGACAACAGGGTTCTCTTCATGTCCTCGAACAATCGACGCGATTTCCTGCGCCTCGCCGCGCAGTCGGCCGGCGCGATGGCCGCCTACGCGGGCTTCCCGCCCGCGATCCGCAATGCGCTGGCGATGCCGGCCGCCTATCGCACGGGCACGATCCGCGACGTCGAACACGTCGTGATCTTCATGCAGGAAAACCGTTCGTTCGACCATTACTTCGGCGGGCTGCGCGGCGTGCGCGGCTTCAACGACCCGCGCCCGCACCTGCTGCCGAGCGGTGCACCGGTGTGGCAGCAGCCGCCGGCGTCGGTGTTCACGAAGCACTACCATTCGCGCGGCCTCGATCCGTCGGCGCCGTACGTGCTGCCGTTCTACCTCGATCCGAAGCAGACGACCGAATTCCAGCCGGGCACCAACCACGGCTGGAGCAGCGGCCACCTGTCCTGGAACAACGGCCAGTGGGACCAGTGGGTGAACCAGAAGCAGGACGTGCTGACGATGGGCTACCTGAAGCGCCAGGATCTCACGTACCACTACGCATTGGCCGACGCGTTCACGATCTGCGATTCGTACTTCTGCTCCGCGCACGCCGACACCGCACCGAACCGCATCTACCTGTGGACCGGCACGGTCGACCCGCGCAACATCTACGGCAACCCGCCGAACGGCCCGGGCATCGGCGAGCGCGACGACGTGAACGGCTACACGTGGACGACCTACGCGGAACGCCTCGAGAACGCGAAGATCAGCTGGAAGGTGTACCAGGGCGGCACGGGCATCCCGGGCGACCCGACCGACAACTACACCGACAACTCGCTGATGTTCTTCAAGCGCTTCCAGGTGAAGGAAGGCGCGAGTGGCCCGCTGGTCGACAAGGGCGCGTCGGACCATACGCTCGCCGAGCTGAAGGCCGACGTGCAGGCGAACCGGCTGCCGCAGGTGTCGTGGATCGTGTCGCCGTACAAGTACAGCGAGCACCCGCAGGCATCGCCGACCGACGGCGCGTTCTACATCAACATGGTGCTCGAGGCGCTCACGTCGAACCCGGAAGTGTGGGCGAAGACGGTGTTCATCCTCAACTACGACGAGAACGACGGGTTGTTCGACCACGTCGTGCCGCCGGTGCCGCCGGTGACGAGCGGCGTGGGCGGCCAGGGCATCGTGTCGTCGAACCTGCTGTCGAATCTCGGCGACGAGCTGCTCGACCTGAACAAGTATCCGGGAGAAATGAGCCCGCTCGTGCCGGGCGCGGACCCGGGCGGCATCCAGCCGATCGGCCTCGGGCCGCGCGTGCCGCTGATCATCATCTCGCCGTGGACGAAGGGCGGCTGGGTGTGCTCGGAGACGTTCGACCATACGTCGGTGCTGCGTTTCCTCGAAGCGCGTTTCGGCGTGAAGGAGCCGAACATCAGCGCGTGGCGCCGCTCGATCTGCGGCGACCTGACGTCGGCGTTCGACTTCTCCGCGCGTCCCGACACGCGCACGGTCAGCTTCACGGTGCCGCAGCACATCGCGACGGCCGGCCAGGCGTACCAGGTGCCCGCGCAGCAGTCGATGCCGGCGCAGGAGCCGGGCACGCGCCCGGCACGTGCGCTGCCGTACGAGCTGTTCGTGCACAGCCGCGTGAACGGGCACGACGACAGCGTGTCGCTCGACTTCGCGAACACCGGTGACGCAGGCGCGGCGTTCTACGTGTACGACCGCCGCAACCCGACGACGGCGCCGCGCCGCTATGCGGTGTCCGCGCACGACCGCTTCGTCGACACGTGGAACACGTCGGCCGCGCGCGGCGACTACCATCTCGCGGCCTACGGCCCGAACGGCTATCTGTGCGAATTCCAGGGCAACACGCGGCTCGCGGCGGACGGCCACCACGCGAACCCCGAAGCGCGGATCGGCTACGACGTGCGCAACCGCCACGTGTACCTGCAACTGCGCAACAGCGGGCGCGCGACGTGCCGCGTGACGGTCGACAACGCATACAGCCACAAGCAAGCGCGGACCTACACGCTGGAGCCGGGCGAGCGCATCGAGGATCACTTCGAGCTGTCGTCGAGCCACGGCTGGTACGATCTGACGATCACCGCGACGACGCTGCGCGGCGGCGACGACAAGGTCGTGCGCCGCTTCGCGGGCCACGTCGAGACGGGCCGGCCGAGCCAAAGCGATCCGGGGCCGGTGAAGCACACGGCGGCCTGACGGCCAGCACGCGTCGCGCGATACGGGCGAGGTCGGCCCGCCGCGCGACTGCCGCCTGCCGCGCGCGTTTCGGTTGCATTCCGGCAGGCAGGATTGGTTTTTGGAAACTGAAAACTGTTGACAATGTGCCGGGTCGAGGGTATACAAGGATCATTCGCCGATATGGCGCCCTCGTTTTCTACCGCAGCCCTGCTGCCTGCCCGACCATGACAGCCCCGAACGCGCTCAGCGCCATCGAACTCCTGCAAAGCCAGTCGCTCGCGATGATCGTCCAGGACATGCTCGAGCGCGCGATCGTCTCCGGCGAATACGCGCCCGGCGAGAAGCTCAACGAAGTCGAGATCGCGACCAAGCTGAACGTATCGCGCGGCCCCGTGCGCGAAGCATTCCGCGCACTCGAACAGGCCGGCCTGCTGCGCAACGAGAAGAACCGCGGCGTGACGGTGCGCGTCGTGCCGCTGCGCGAGGCCGAGGAGATCTACGAAGTGCGCGCGATGCTCGACGAGTCGGTCGCGCGCGCGCTCGCGAAGCGCATCTCGCCCGACACGCTGAAGGTGCTGAAGGGCATCATCCAGTCGATGAAGGACGCCGCGAAGACGCACGATGTCACGCGCTATACCGAGCTGAACGTGCAGTTCCACGACGCGATGGTCGTGGGCGTCGGCAATACGCACCTCACCGATACCTACCGCCGGCTCGTGCGCCAGCTCGGCCTGCTGCGCCAGGCGGCGATCGAGGCCGAGGAGGATGCGATCGCCGTATCCGCGGCCGAGCACGACAAGATCGTGCAGGCGCTCGCGGGCGGCGACGAGGAGCAGGCTGTGGCACTCGTGCGAGAGCACTTGTCGCACGGCCTCGAGCGCATGCGCCGCACGCATGAGCAGGGCTTGCCCTCGACGGGCAAGGCGGCGCGGGAAAAGCCCGTGCGCGCGTAACTGCGCGGCAACTCCTGCGCGGGTTGCCGCGAAATGGTTGCCGCACAAAAGCAAAGGGACGCTTCGCAGCGTCCCTTTTTTCATAGCGGCTTCAGGTCATGCGGGTCCTGAAGGTTCTGAAGATCAACGCATCGTCACGCCTTGTCGGCTTTCCCGGCCGCGCTCGCGAATTTCGCGAGCCACGTGTCGACAACTGCCGGCGGCCGGCTCTCGTCCTCCGCGCGCTCCTTGCGGCGGATCGCATTGCGCACGATGTGCGCGCCGACATAGCGGATCGGCTCCGGCGGGAAATGACCCAGCGGGCCGCGCACGATCGGGCTGCGCGTCCACGCGTTGTCGAGGCCGAGCACGAGCGACGACAGGATCTGCCCGCCCATGTAGGTCGGCCCCACGCCGTTGCCCGAGTAGCCGAAGCCGTAGAACACGTTCGGTGCGTCGTCGAGGCGGCCGAAGAACGGGAAGCCGGTGACGGAGCGATCCGACGGCCCGTTCCAGCTCGCGGTGACCGGCACGCCCGCGAGCGACGGAAAGAACGCGCGCAGGCTTTGCGTGAGCTGCGCCTCGTACGGCGAGCGCCGGTCGAACACGGGCGCGATGCGGCTGCGCCACGAGAACGTATTGCCGCCCTTGCCGAGCATCAGCCGCCCGTCGGCGGTGGTGCGGTAGTAGTAGACGAAGATCCGCGAATCGAGCACCGACACGCCGTCCACGAGCCCGGTCTTTTCGAGCAGCTCCGGGCATTTCTCGGTGATGACCATGTCGCTCGACACAACCGCGATCGTGCGCTCGAACTGCGGGAAGCGGCCCGCCATCCACGCGTTGATCGCGAACACGAGCTTGCCCGCGCTCACGCTGCCGGACGGCGTGCGCACGACGGCAGGCTGGCCGGGCGTGAAGTCGAGCATCGGCGTGCGTTCGTGGATCCGGATGCCCATCGCGAGTGCGACGCGGCGCAACCCACGCACGAGCTTGCCGGGATGCACGGTCGCGGCGATCGGCGAGTAGACGCCGTCGAGATTGCGGGCGGAACCCGAGCGTCGCGCGACTTCGGCGGGCGGCAGCGGCTCGTAGCTGTGGATGCCGCACGCGGCGAGCGCGTCGAGCACCGGCGCGAGCGTGCCGACCTGCGCACGCGACGTCGCGGTGTACAGCGTGCCGTCGAGCCGCAGCTCGGCATCGATGGCATGCGCGCGGCAGAAATCGGCGATGTGCTGCACGGCGGCTTCGGATGCCTTCACGAGCCGGATCGCCTCGGCCTCGCCGAACAGCCGCCGCAGCGTCAGGAATTTCGCGGACCACGTGAGCAGGCAGCCGCCGTTGCGACCGCTCGCGCCGGCGCCGCACAGGTCGGCCTCGACGATCACGATGTCGAGCGCGGGGTTCTGCTGCTTCGCCTGGATGGCCGTCCAGAGCCCGGTGAAGCCGCCGCCGACGATGCACACGTCGGCCTGCGTCGCACCTTGCAGCGCGGGGGCGAGATCGCCGTCGTTGAACAGCGCTTGTTCGATCCAGAAGGGTCGCATGGGAGGGTTCGCCGAAAAGGGGCCATGCCGTGCACGGCCCGAAACAACTGACCGCCACATGCGAACGTGCATGCGGCGGGGACCATCACGTCACGCTGCCGCTTCGGCCGACACGCGACGCACGCCCATCGCCTTCAGCGTGTCCGCGATAGCCGCGACCGCGCCCGGGATGCCGGCTTCGCCGAAGTGGCCGATGCAGCCGACCCGGAACGTCTCGACCTCGGTCAGCTTGCCCGGATACAGGATGTAGCCGCGCTGCTTGACCTCCTGGTAGAACCGCTTGAAGTCGTAGTTCGGATCGTCCGGCGCGTGGAACGTGACGATGATCGGCGCCTGGATCGCCGGATCGAGGAACGGCCGGAAACCGAGCGCGAGCATCCCGTCGATCAGCGCGCGATAGTTGCGCTGGTAGCGGCCGCCGCGTGCCGCGAGCCCGCCTTCGTCGACGTATTGCGCGACCGCGGCGTCGAGTGCCGCGACCACGTGCGTCGGCGGCGTGAAGCGCCACTGCGTCGTGCGCTGCATGTAGACCCACTGGTCGTACAGGTCCATCGCGAGCGAGTGGCTGTTGCCTTCGCAGCGTTCGAGCGCACTGCGCTTCGCGATCACGAAGCCGAGCCCCGGCACGCCTTCGAGGCATTTGCCGGATGCGGCGATCACCGCGTCGAACGGCGTCGTGCGCGCGTCGATGTCGATCGCGCCGAACGAGCTCATCGCATCGACGATCAGCGCGCGGCCGTGCTTCGCGACGACCTGCGCGATGTCGTGCAGCGGGTTCAGCACGCCGGCGCCCGTTTCGCAATGCACGAGCGCGACGTGCGTGATGGTCGGATCGGCGGCGAGCGCGCGCTCGACGTCGGCCGGATCGACACGGCGATCCTCGCGGTAGTCGATCGTCGTCAGCTTGCGGCCGAGCACGCGGCAGATCTTCGCGATGCGCTGGCAGTACGCGCCGTTGTTCGGCACGAGCACGTGGCCGTCGCGCGGCACGAGCGTGCCGAGGGCCGCTTCGACCGAGAACGTGCCGCTGCCTTGCAGCGGGACGCATTCGTGCGTGCCTTCGCCGTGCACGATCTGCAGCAGGCGTTCGCGCAGCCGCGCGGTGATCGCGTTGAAGTCGCTGTCCCACGATCCCCAGTCGCGCAGCATCGCGTCGCGCGTGGTGTCGGAGGTCGTCAGGGGGCCGGGGGTGAGCAGGATGGGCTGGGCGGCGAGCGTCATGGTGTCTCCTTGATGAAGTCGGGACGTCACGTAAGTACGGTCAAAGAATCAACGGCGATGCGGGTTGCGCCAGGCCTGCGTACGGCGCAACAGTCGGTGCGAGATGCATGCGAACAGCACGCAGGCGAACGACGAGGTCGCGAGCACGAGCGTGGCCATCGCGGCGGCCGGGCCCATCTGGCCCGCGTCGTCGAGGTTCAGGATCGCGACCGATGCGGGCTGCGTGTCGGGCGAGTAGAGGAACGCGACGGCCGAGACCGTCGTCATCCCGTTGACGAACAGGTAGCGCGCGATCAGCAGGATCGCGGGCAGGCACACGGGCACGGTCACGCGCAGGAAGGTCTTGTAGAACGGCACCTTCAGCGACGCGGACACGGCCTCGAACTCGCTGTCGATCTGCCGGAGCGCGGTGACGGCGGTCAGGTGGCTCGATGCGTAGTAGTGCACCACCGTGACGATCGCGAGCAGCCACAGCGACCCGTACAGCCCGTTCAGCGGATTGCCGGGCGCGTTGAACAGGAAGATGTAGCTGATGCCGAGCACGAGCCCCGGCACGCCCATCGGCAGGATCGCGCACAGCGCGATGAAGCCGCGCAGCCAGCGTGCGCCGCGTGTCTTCTCGATCAGGTAGGCGCCGCCGAACACGACGATCGTGCCGCCGAGCGCCACCGTCGCGGCCATCCGCAGGCTGTTCTTGTACGCGTCGAAGATGCCGGCGCCGATCAGCCCCATCTCGTAGTGCTGCAGCCCGACGCTCATCTGGTACGGCCAGAACTTCACGAACGACGCGAACACCGAGATGCCGACCACCGAGATGAAGAACGCGCACACGATGCCGCAGTACGCGACCATTGCGGCGTCGAAGCCGCGCGACGGCTTCGGCTGGTACGGCGTCGAGCGCGCGCCGAGCTGCGACTGCTGGCGGCGGCGGATGAAGAAGTCGACGCCGAACGCGACGAGGGCGGGGCAAAGCAGCATCAGGCTCACGACCGCGCTGCGGTTGAAGTCCTGCAGGCCGATGATCAGCTTGTAGATGTCGGTCGACAGTACGTTGTACGAACCGCCGATCACCACCGGCACGCCGAAGTCGTTGATGCACATCGTGAATGCCACCATCGTCGCGCTGATCAGCCCGTACTTCGCACCCGGCAGCGTGATCGTGAAGAACTTGCGCATGCGGCGCGTGCCCATCGCGTCGGCGGCCTCGTAGAGCCGGCCGTCGGCCAGCGACAGCGCGGTGACGAGGATCATCAGCACGTGCGGAAACGACGCGTACACCATGCTCAGCACGATGCCCGGCAGCCCGTAGATCGAATGGCCGTGCAGCAGCGGCTTCAGCAGCCCCGCGTTGCCGAACCAGTAGATGAACGACACCGCGGACAACAGCGTCGGCGCGAGCAGCGGCAGCAGCGCGATCGTGCGCGCCGCGTTCTTCAGCGGCATGCACGAGCGCGTCAGCGCGTAAGCGAACGTGAACGCCATCGGCACGACGATCGACGTGACGAGCGCGCCGACCGTCAGCGAGTGCAGCATCGAGCGCAGTACGCCGCTGTCCTCGAGATACTCGACGAAGTTGTGTGCGCCGACGAAGCGTCCGTCCGCATCGACGAAGCATTTCTGCACGACGAGCGCGAGCGGCAGCAGCAGGAACATCGACATCAGCGCGGCCATCGCGACGAGCGCGAGCTGCGCAATGCGGTCGTGCCAGTGCGTGATCTGCCGCACGTCGGCGGGGGCGGAGGCGCCACGGCGGCGCTCGGTCAGGACGGTGCTCATTGCAGTCGCTCCTTCGCGCTCGGGAACACGCGGACATGCTCGCGATCGAGCGCGAGGTCGATGCGCGCGCCGGCCTGCACGCCCGTGCGGTCGACGTCGTGATAAGACAGGTCGGCGACGATCTCCTGGCCGTCGAGCCCGTCGATCCGGAAGCTCACGCGGCAGAACGCACCGAGGAATTCGAGCTTCTCGACGCGGCCGGCCAGCACGTTGTCGGCCGTCTCGCCCGGCACGCGGATGCGCAGGTCCTCGGGCCGCACGTAGACCGACACGGCCGTGCCCTGGGCTGGCCGGGTGGTGCCGTGGCGGCAGTCGAAGCCGACGCCGCCCGCGCGCAGCGTGCCGTCCTGGGCGACTTCGGCGGGGATCGTGTTGACGCGGCCGATGAAGTCGGCCACGAACGGCGACGCGGGCTGCCGGTAGATTTCGAGCGGCGTGCCGATCTGCTCGATCACGCCGTGGTTCATCACGACGATCCGGTCGGCCATCGACAAGGCTTCTTCCTGGTCGTGCGTGACCATGATCGTCGTCACGCCGAGCCGCTGCTGCAGCGCGCGGATCTCCTGGCGCAGCCGCACGCGCACCCGTGCGTCGAGCGCCGACAGCGGCTCGTCGAGCAGCAGCAGGCCGGGGGAGGTGGCGAGTTCGCGCGCCAGCGCGATGCGCTGCTGCTGGCCGCCGGACAGCTGGCCCGGATGCTTGCGATGGCTGTCGGGCAGGCCGACCAGCGCGAGCAGCGTGTGCACGCGCTCGTGGATCGCGTCGCGCTTCATCTTGCGGTTCACGAGCCCGTACGCGACGTTGTCGTACACCGTGAGGTTGGGGAACAAAGCGTACGACTGGAACACGATCCCGTAGTCGCGCAGTTGCGGCGGCAGCCGCGAGATGTCGCGGCCGTCCTGCATGATGTGGCCGGCGTTCTGCGTCTCGAGCCCCGCGATGATCCGCAGCAGCGTGGTCTTCCCGCAGCCGGACGGCCCCAGGAAGCAGATCATTTCGCCCTTCATCACGCTCAGGTTGATGTCGGTCAGGACCTGCGTGTCGTTGTACCGCTTCTCGATGCGTTCTACGCTCAGGTAAGGTGCCATGCGCGCCTCCATGCTGGGGCGGCCCGGGGGCCGGATTCGACGATGGAAAGGGGGCGCGGGGCGGCGCGCGGCGCGGCCCCGCGGCGGGTCGCGGTATTACTGCTGCGCTTTCGCGCCGTAGCGCTTCTGCCACGTATCGAGAATCGACTGGCGGTTCTTCGCCGACCATACGAAGTCGTTCTTCACGAGCAGGTCCGAGTAGTTGTCGGGGATGCCGGCGAGCTTGCGCGCGACACCCGGGTACGCGACGATCGCCCACCAGCGCGCGGTGATCTGGTTCGCCTCCTTGCTCGCCATGAAGTCGGCCAGCTTCTTCGCGGCGTCGGGCTGCTTCGTCGTCTTCATGATCGCGGTGCCTTCCATGTCCCAGCCGAGCCCTTCCTTCGGGAACACGAGATCGATCGGCGCGCCCTGCGACTGCAGTTCGTGGCCGCGGAACTCGAACGAGATGCCGATCGGGAATTCGCCGGTGCCGGCGAGCGTGCACGGCTTCGAGCCCGAGTGCACGTATTGCGCGACGTTCTTGTCGAGCGCGTCCATGAATTTCCAGCCTTTGTCGTCGCCGAAGGTCTGCAGCCACGCGGTCACGTCGAGGTAGCCGGTGCCGGACGAAACCGGGCTCGGCATCACGATCGCGCCTTTATAGACGGACTTCGTCAGGTCTTCCCACGACGTCGGCTTCGGGATGCCCTTGGCCTGCGCGGCGACGCGGTTGTAGCAGATCGTCGCGCCCCACACGTCCATGCCGACCCAGTGCGGCGGCGTGTTCGCGTCGCTGTACTTGCGCGTGAGCTGGTCGAAGTCCTTCGGCGTGTACGGCATCAGCATCCCCTGCAGGTCCAGCAGCGTCAGGCTCGACGCGGCGAGGCCGAGCACGACGTCCGCGCGCGGGTTGTTCTTCTCCGCGAGCAGCTTCGCGGTGACCGAGCCGGTCGAGTCGCGCACCCAGCGGATCTCGATATCGGGGTTCGCTTTCTCGAACGCGTCCTTGTAGGGCTTCATCGCCTCGTCTTCCAGCGCGGTATAGACGAGCAGCGACGTCTTCGCGTGCGCCGCCTGCACCGCGCCGAGCGCGACCGCCGCGGCCAGCGCGAAGCGGGCCGCGCCCGCCGCCCATGCGTTCAAACGCTTGTTTACCGGCACTTCGTTCATCTTCAGACCCCTTGACTGTGGCGCCGCGGCACGCGGCGGATGAGTGGAGACCAGCCCTCTTGCTGCTACGTTGTTTTGCTTTCTGTTCTCTGCATGTTGTTGACAATCTACAAATCATCAATTTTAATGTCAAGCATGGAAAACACCTCCCCTTCGGCGCGGCGCGGGCGCCGACGGCTCTACCCTTCGAACTGAAAGGAATGAACGTCATGAATGAAACGCCTGTATCCGTGGAAGTGAACGGCCGCCGCTACAACTGGATGAGCCGGCCCGTGGTGGTCGTGTGCGTCGATGGCTGCGCATACGAATATCTGGAAGAAGCGGCCGAGGCCGGCGTCGCGCCGTTCCTGCGCACGCTGCTGAAGCCGGGCACGGCGCTCAAGGGCGAGTGCGTGGTGCCGAGCTTCACGAACCCGAACAACCTGTCGATCGTGACAGGCGTGCCGCCGGCGGTGCATGGGATAAGCGGCAACTACTTCTACGATCGCGACACCGGCGCCGAAGTGCTGATGAACGATCCGAAGTACCTGGTCGCACCGACCGTGCTCGCGACTTTCGCGGAGCAGGGTGCGAAGGTCGCGGTCGTCACTGCGAAGGACAAGCTGCGCCGCCTGCTCGGCAAGGGGCTGAAGGGCATCTGCTTCTCGTCGGAAAAGGCCGACGAGGCGAGCATCGAGGAAAACGGCATCGACAACGTGCTCGAGCTGGTCGGCAAGCCGGTGCCGAGCGTGTACAGCGCGGATCTCTCGGAATTCGTGTTCGCGGCCGGCGTGCGCCTGCTCGAGACGCGCCCGATCGACCTGATGTACCTGTCGACCACCGACTACGTGCAGCACAAGTGCGCGCCCGGCACGGAAGGCGCGAACGCGTTCTACGCGATGATGGACACCTACCTGCAGCGCCTCGACGCGCTCGGCGCGATCGTCGCGATCACGGCCGATCACGGGATGAACGCGAAGCACGACGACGAAACCGGCGAGCCGAACGTGATCTACCTGCAGGAGCTGTTCGACGAGTGGCTCGGCGAGGATGCGGCGCGCGTGATCCTGCCGATCACCGATCCGTACGTCGTGCACCACGGCGCGCTCGGCTCGTTCGCGACCGTCTACGTGCCGGCGACGGCCGACGCCGAAGCGCTGCGCGCACGGCTTGCCGCGGTCGACGGCATCGAGGTCGTGCTGACGGGTGCCGAGGGCTGCGCGCGCTTCGAGCTGCCGCCGGCGCGCATGGGCGACCTGATCGTGATCTCGAAGCAGGACGTCGTGCTCGGCACGCGCCGCATCAAGCACGACCTGTCGGGCCTCGACGTGCCGCTGCGCTCGCACGGCGGGATCTCCGAACAGATCGTGCCGCTGATCTTCAGCAAGCCGGTCGCCGGCGACGTCTCGGGCCGCGCGCGGCTGCGCAACTTCGACATCATCGACATCGCGCTCAACCATCTGCAGTGATGCGTACGCATCCGTAAGGGGACACACTCATGAACGCCATTGCAGCATCGACGGACGTCCGCGAGATTCGTCGCGAAGCACTGCGAATCGATGGGGAACGGATTCATCGGGACGCGGTAATCGAAGTGCGCAACCCGTACGACGGCGCGCTGGTCGGCACCGTGCCGAAGGCGACGCTGGACGACGTGCGGCGCGCGTTTGCCGCCGCGCGTGCCTACCGGCCGACGCTCACGCGCCACGACCGCGCGGCGATCCTGCGCCGTGCGGCCGACATCGTGCGCGCGCGCACCGCCGAGATCGCAGCGCTGATCACGGCCGAGTCTGGTCTGTGCATCAAGGATTCGGCATACGAAGCCGGCCGCGTGGCCGACGTGCTGACGTTCGGCGCTGGAGAAGTGCTGAAGGATGACGGGCAGATCTTCTCGTGCGACCTGACACCGCACGGCAAGAAGCGCCGCGTGTACACGCAGCGTGACCCGCTGCTCGGCGTGATCTCGGCGATCACGCCATTCAATCACCCGATGAACCAGGTCGCGCACAAGATCGTGCCGTCGGTCGCGACCAACAATCGGATCGTCGTGAAGCCGTCGGAGAAGGTGCCGCTGTCGTGCTACCTGTTCGCGGACATCCTGTATGAAGCCGGGTTGCCGCCGCAGATGCTGCAAGTGCTCACCGGCGACCCGAAGGAGATCGCTGACGAGCTGATCACGAACCCGGCGATCGATCTCATCACGTTCACGGGTGGCGTATCGATCGGCAAGTCGATCGCATCGCGGATGGGTTACCGCCGTGCGGTGCTCGAGCTCGGCGGCAACGATCCGATCATCGTGATGGAGGACGCCGATCTCGACGAAGCGAGCACGCTCGCTGTGTCGGGTTCGTACAAGAATTCGGGCCAGCGCTGCACGGCGATCAAGCGGATGCTCGTGCACGAGTCGGTGGCCGATCGCTTCACGGAGCTGGTGGTCGAGAAAACCAAGGCGTGGTCATACGGCAATCCGGCCGATCCGTCGGTCGACATGGGGACGGTGATCGACGAAGCGGCCGCGAAGTTCTGCGAGCAGCAGGTGAACGACGCGATTGCACGCGGTGCGCGGCTGCTGGTCGGCAACGTGCGCAGCGGCGCGCTGTATTCGCCGACCGTGATCGATCGCGTGACGCCCGACATGCCGCTCGTGAAGTACGAAACCTTCGGCCCGGTATCGCCGATCATGCGCTTCCGCGACATCGACGAAGCGATCCGGATGTCGAACAGCACCGACTACGCGCTGTCGTCGTCGGTCTGCACGAACCGCTTCGACAACATCACGCGCTTCATCACCGAGCTGGAAGTCGGCAGCGTGAACGTGCGCGAAGTGCCGGGCTACCGGCTCGAGCTGACGCCGTTCGGCGGCGTGAAGGATTCGGGGCTGGGCTACAAGGAAGGCGTGCAGGAAGCGATGAAGAGCTTCACGAATACGAAGACGTATTCGCTGCCGTGGTAAGCGATGTGTAATGCGGACGCGCCGGCGCGAAGGCCGGCGCGCGTAATGTCCCTCGGCGGGATACGCCTGCGACGGGCGCCAGGCGACGGTCAATCGTCCTCGTCGCGGTGATGTCGCCAGCCGCGATGCCAGCCGTTGTCGTGCCGGTAGCGGCGGTAGCGATATTCGCCGTAGTACGGGCCGTAATAGGCGGGTGCCGGCTCGTACACGACGGGCGGCGGCGTGTAGTAGACAGGCGGTGGCGCCTCGATCACCGGCCCCGGCACGCCGAAGTACACGCCGACGTCGGTGTGCGCGAATGCGCTTGCCGACAGGCAGGCGGCCGCGAGGCCGACGGCACTGGAGAACAGGATGCGTTTCATTTGCCGTTCACTCCGTTCGCGGGGGCAAGGCCCGCGAGCAACAGGTTGATCTGCCTTCATGGTACGTAGCGCATGCCGAACGGGTGATACCGCGGTGTCGCTTCTGTAACCGCCGGTAACGAATCGTCGGACCATTGCCGCGCTGCATCGCGACGGATTTCATCTGAGGGATGAGGGGGCTGGTCGGCGCGTTATTCGTCGTGCTCATATCGATAGCCGATTTGCGTTTTTGCCGCGCATCGACGCGTCGGTAGA
This sequence comes from Burkholderia sp. AU33423, assembly GCF_002223135.1. Taxonomy (NCBI): domain Bacteria; kingdom Pseudomonadati; phylum Pseudomonadota; class Betaproteobacteria; order Burkholderiales; family Burkholderiaceae; genus Burkholderia; species Burkholderia sp. AU33423. The sequence continues at coordinate 1,064,256 of NZ_NKFH01000005.1, read as the reverse complement.
ATTCGCGGACCTCTCGAACGGCATGCATGTGCCGCGGGAATATTCCCTCCAATCATTCGGGGTCCGCACCATGAAATTCCTTCGCTCCATCCTGGTCGTCGCCATGCTGCAGGCCGTTTCGGTCACGAGCGCACTGGCTGCCGACGACCTGTCGCAGATCAAGTCGTCCGGCGTGTTCCGGGTCGGTACCGAAGGCACGTACGCGCCGTTCACGTACCACGACGAAACCGGCAAGCTGACGGGCTTCGACGTCGACATCGCGACCGCGATCGCACAGCGCCTCGGCGTGAAGCCGCAGTTCGTCGAAGGCAAGTGGGACGGGCTGATCGCCGGCCTCGACGTGAACCGCTACGACGCGGTTGTCAACGAAGTGTCGATCACCGACGCGCGCAAGGCGAAATACGATTTCTCGACGCCGTACATCACGTCGCGCGCGGTGCTGATCGTGCGCGCCGACAACACGACGATCCGCTCGTTCGACGACCTCAAGGGCAAGAAATCCGCGAACACGCTGACCAGCAATTTCGGCAAGCTCGCGGCCGCGCACGGCGCGGACGTCGTGCCCGTGCAGGGCTTCAACGAATCGATCGACCTGCTGAGCTCGGGGCGCGTCGACGCGACGATCAACGATTCGCTGTCGTACCTCGATTTCCGCAAGCACAAGCCGGACGCGAAGCTGAAGATCGCGGCGACCGACACGGGTGGCGCGAGCGACGCATCGGGCGTGCTGCTGCGCAAGGGCAGCCCCGCGCTGGTGGCCGCGATCGACAAGGCGCTCGCGGACATCAAGGCCGACGGCACCTACGCGAAGATCTCGCAGAAGTATTTCGGCCGCGACGTGTCGCAGCCGTGATGCGAGGCTGAACGATGCCGGCCTGGCTTCATCTGATGGCGGAATCGCTGCGGCCCCTGCTCGTCGCGGGGCTCGTGTTCACGGTGCCGCTCACGCTCGCGTCGTTCGCGATCGGCCTGTTGCTCGCCTTCGGCGCAGCGCTCACGCGGTTGTTCGGGCCGCGCTGGGCGCAGGCCGCCGTGCGTTTCTACATCTGGCTGTTTCGCGGTTCGCCGCTGCTCGTGCAGCTGTTCGTGATCTTCTATGGCCTGCCGAGCGTCGGCATCGTGCTCGATCCGCTGACGGCCGCCGTGATCGGCTTCTCGCTGAACGTCGGCGCGTACAACGCCGAGGTGATTCGCGGCGTAATCGAATCGATTCCGAAGGGGCAGTGGGAGGCCGCGTACTCGATGGCGATGACGCGCCCGCAGGCGCTGCGTCGCGCAATCCTGCCGCAGGCCGCGCGCGTCGCGCTGCCCGCACTGTCGAATTCGTTCATTTCGCTCGTGAAGGACACGTCGCTCGCGGCCGTGCTGACCGTGCCGGAGATCTTCCAGGCCGCGCAGCGGATCGCGGCCGTGACCTACGAGCCGATGATTCTCTATACGGAAGCCGCACTGATCTATCTGCTGCTCAGCTCGGTGCTGTCCACGCTGCAGCGTCGCCTCGAAATCCGTTTCGGCCGCCACGCGCTGTTCCAGGCGGAGTGGCGATGATCCGGCTCGAACGCATCGACAAGTCGTTCGGCTCGCATCGCGTGTTGCACGGGATCGACCTCGCGTTGCAACCCGGCAGCGTGACGGCGCTGATCGGGCCGTCCGGCAGCGGCAAGAGTACGCTGCTGCGTTGCGTGAACCTGCTCGAAGTGCCCGAGGCGGGCACGCTGACGGTCGGCGACGCACGCATCGACTTCTCGCCGGCGCAGCGGCCGGCGCGCGACGCCGTGTTCGCAGTGCGGCGCCAGACCGGCATGGTGTTCCAGAACTTCCAGCTGTTTCCGCATCTGAGCGTCGTGCAGAACGTGATGGAAGGGCTCGTCACCGTGCAGCGCTGGCCGCGCGAACGGGCCCGCGAACGCGCGCTCGCGCTGCTGGAGAAGGTCGGCATCGCGGACAAGGCCGACGCATGGCCCGGCACGCTGTCGGGCGGCCAGCAGCAACGCGTCGCGATTGCGCGCGCGCTTGCGCCGTCGCCGCAGGTGCTGTTGTGCGACGAGCCGACGTCGGCACTTGATCCGGAGCTGTCCGTCGAAGTGGTCGAGGTGCTGCGCCAGCTCGCACGGGAAGGCACGACGATGCTGATGGCCACCCACGACCTGCGCCTGGCCGCGTCGATCGCGCACGACGCGGTGTTTCTCGCGGAGGGCCGTGTCGTCGAAGCCGGTGCGTCGCGCGACCTGTTCGGCGACCCGCGCGATCCGCGCACCGCGAAGTTCATCTCGACGCTCGCGCAGGGCGTGCCGGTGTTCTGACGCGACCCGCGACGCGGATTACCGGCGGCGTCAACCTTGCCCTGGCCCGTCGAGCACCGCCGCGACGATCGCCTCCGGCGCATCTTCCTGCACCAGGTGGCCCGCGCGCGGCACCCTGATCAGCTGGCCGTGTGCGATACGCTCGGCGAGCGCCTGTCCCTGTTCGAGCGGAATCCACGCGTCGTCCTCGCCCCATACGATGCGCACCGGAAAGTCCGGCGGCGCGTAACGCGCCTCGGCTTCCTCGATGTAGCGCTGGCGCATCTGCGCGATCTGGCGGTAGAACGCGGCCTGACCGTCGGGCGTGAGCCACGGCGCGCGGTAGATCGACAGCGCCTCGTCGCTCAGCGGCCGGGCGACCGCGTTGCCGAGATAGGCCGACACGAGCGCGTGATGCGCGTAAGCAGGCAATCCGGTGAACGCGGCTTCGTGCTGCGCGACATGACGCACGAACGGCGAACCCTGCGGCGCGATCGCGACCGGATTCACGAGCGTGAGATCCGCATAGGCGACGCCGTCGAGGAAGTGCGCGCGCAACACGGTTGCGCCGCCGTAGTCGTGTGCGAGTACGCGGGGGCGTGAGATTGTCCACTCGTCGAGCAGCGCGCCGAACAGCCCGTTCTGGCGGCCGAGCGATACGTCCGCGTCCGGCATGTCGGACTGGCCGTAACCGAGCAGGTCATAGAAGAACACGCGATGACGCCGCGCGAGCCACGGTGCGATCCGGCGCCACACCTGCGACGAAAACGGCGTGCCGTGCACGAGCACGAGCGGCGGGCCTTCGCCGATCGTTCCCCAGGCAATCCGGTGGCCTTCGAAAATGAAGCGATTGGCGAGTTCGAGCATCGGCATCTCCGTGCTAACCTGTTTTGGTTGTTAACAGGTTACTCCGGATTGCCCGGGTGTGAAACCGAATAGGTGAAAATAAATGGTTACTCGACACGAGCCCGCGCGAGCCGCGCCCGCATGGGGTGCAGCCGATTTCGTCGGCGGCCATCCGGCGCTCGACTTCCTCAACACGGTGGCCGACACGGGCAAGACGCGCGATGCGGACAAGCTCGTCGACTGGCCGGCCGTGCATGCGTGGGCGGAACGATCGGGGCTGCTGGCGCGGGCCGATCTGGCGCGGCTGCTGCGCCATGCGCGGCAGGACGACGCGGACGCGCTGGCGGCGCTGCATCGCTTTCGCGAGGATGCCTACACGGCGATCGCGCACCTGACGGCCGGAGGCGGCGGCACGGCCGGCGCGCGCGCGGCGGACCGGCTCGCTGTCGCGATTCGCGAGGCGATCGGGCGCAGCGCATTCGATGCGGTCGACGGCCGGTTCGCGTGGCGGCCCGACGCGCGCGCCGCGTCGCGCTGGGTCGATGCGGCCGCACTCGGCTTCGAGCAACTGCTGCGCAGCGACGATTTCGCGCGGGTGAGGCAGTGCGGCCGGTGCACGTGGTTCTTCGTCGATCGCGGCCGCGGCGTCGGGCGCCGCTGGTGCGACATGCGCACGTGCGGGAATCGCGCGAAGGTGGAGGCGTTCAGGGAGCGGTGAGCGGCGCACGGATGATGCCTGCCGGCCCAGCCAATACGCTCTTGTATTCAGTATTTATTGCCGGTTTGTTATCCGAGGCGGCAAGACATTCAATTTTTGTGAAACATCCTGAATAGGTCGCGCGGTCGATCTTTCTCGGAAAGTGAATATCTCTGTAAAATTCGTGTAAGGTACGACGGGTGCGCCTGAGAGAGCGCGCCGGCACGAGCGAATCAAAAACGGCGGGTAATACATGAACACAACCGACCTGGCTCAGGCCATTCGACGTGGCCTGATTCAGCAAGATCGCCTGATGAAATCGGATATTCCAGCGCTGCCTGGAAATGCGCTGGTTCCGCGGCGCGCAATTATCGATGGCGAACTTGGCCGAGACTTCAGCATCACGATCGACATGCTGTCCGCGGCCGCCAGCCTCGAGCTCAAGATGCTCATCGCGCAGCCGATGACGCTTTGGGTCCGGCAGGCGAACGCGTCTTATCAGCCGCTCAACGGCTATGTGCATACCGCGCGACGCCTTGGCTCCGATGGCGCCCTGACCAGTTATCAGTTGATCGTTGCGTCCTGGATGCATTTTCTGAAGTTTCGCCATGATATGCGGTACTGGCAGGATCAGCCGGCAGATCAGATCATCGCGGACGTTTTTGCGATGCATCCACAGGCTCGAGGTCGATTCGAATTCGCCTTGTCGCGCCCACTGCCGACGCGCTCGTATTGCCGGCAAAGCGAAACCGACTGGCACTTCGTGCATCGTCTGATGGAGCAGGAAGGCCTGTTCGGCTTCTGGCGGCATGCGGCCGATGGGACATCCCATACGCTCGTCGTGACCGACGATATCCAAACGGTCGATGCAATGTTGCCGGAAACGGTCGAATTCTCCCGTTTCGGCAGCAGCAGCGAGGTCGACGCATTTACGCAATGGTCAGGATCGCGCACGCTTCAAAGCACGCAATACACGACCCGGACGTTCGACTACAAGTCGCCGCCGACGGCCTTTTCGCCGAAAGGCACGACGTTGCCGACGCGTAGCGACCAAGGCGATTTGCCCGTGCAGGCCGAGGTCTACGAGTACACCGGCGCATATACCTATGGTGCTCAGGCGCGCGGCGAGCAGCTGTCGTCGGTCCGGCTGGAGGAATGGGAGTCGCGCGCGAAGCGTTTTCACGGCATCGGCGGTGTGCGCGGCATCGATGCGGGGCGCCGCTTCACGCTTGACCATCACCCGATGCACGATGCCGATTCGGTCGAGCAGCGTCAGTTCGCTGCGATCAAGGTCCGGCGCTACATCGAGAACAATTTGCCGGGCTCGGTGCGCGACGGAGATTTCCCGCATAGCCTCCAGCGCCGCATCGACGACGCACGCGCGGAGCGGACGCAGAACGTATCGTCGTCCGCGTCTCACGAGGACGGAAGCGCCGGGTTTTATCGGGTGGAGGTTGAGGCGCAGCGCGTGAGCTTGCCGTTCCGCAGTCCGTTTGAGCACGACAAGCCGCTGATGCACCTTGAAACGGCGATCGTGGTCGGCCCGGAGGGCGAAGAGGTGTATACGGACGAGCTGAACCGGGTCAAGGTCCGGTTCGTCTGGGATCGGAGCAATGCCGGCGACGAGCGCGCGTCGTGCTGGCTGCGTGTCGCACAAACGGATAGCGGCAGCGGATATGGCAGCGTGCATTTGCCGCGTGTCGGCGAAGAAGTGATCGTCGGCTATGTCGGCGGCGATTGCGACCGGCCGGTTGTGCTGCATCGCGTCTACAACGGTGCAACACGGCCGCAATGGCACAGCAACGGTATTTTGTCTGGGTTTCGCTCGAAGGAATATGCGGGCAGCGGCTACAACGAAATGTCGCTGGACGACGCGACGGGCCAGACCCGGGCGAAGCTGTTCAGCAGCAACGCGAACAGCATGCTTCACCTCGGTTACCTGATCGAGCAGAGCGGCAATTCGCGCGGCGGGTATCTCGGCAGCGGCTTCGACCTGCGAACCGACGCATACGGTGCGATGCGCGCTGGCCAGGGGCTGTATCTGTCGACTTACCCGAAAACGATGGCCAGCCAGCCACTCGACGTCGATGACGCGCGTCAGCAGCTGTCCGGCTCCGCTGAACTGCTCGACACGATGTCGGGGGTGAGCGAACAGCATCGGGCAGAGAGCCTGAAGGATGGCCACGACGTACTGAAGGCATTCGCCGACGCGACCCGGAAAGCCGATACGCCCCAGTCGTCGGGGGGGCGCACGGCTGGTGGTGGAACCGGCAGCGCCAATGCGTTCTCGCTGCCGCTGATGCTGTTCGGCAGTCCGGCAGGCATTGCGTTGTCCGCTCAACAGGACGTGCACCTGTGTGCGGCGCACCAGACCAACGTGGTCAGCGGCGGCAGCGTGCATGTTGCAGCTGGCCAGTCGCTGATTGCCGGCGTGCTCGAGAAGATCAGCCTGTTTGCGCAGAACGCGGGGATGAAGCTGTTCGCCGGCAAGGGCAAGGTCGAGATTCGGGCGCACACGGACGACATCGAGTTGACCGCGCAGAAGGCGGTCAAGGTCATGTCTGCCACGCAGACGGTCGATGTGGCGGCGAAGCAGGAAATCCTGTTGACGTCGGGTGGGGCGTACATCCGGATCAAGGACGGCAACATCGAGCTGCATGCACCCGGAAAAATAGACGTGAAAGGCGCGCAGCACAATTTTTCCGGGCCGACGAGTCAGGCATATCCATTGCCCCAACTGCCGAACGGTGTCTACAAGGAGTGCCTGCTCGGCGCTCATCACGGGTGCGACATGTTCACTGGAGCCTGACGATGAGTGATATCCGGACCGTCGAGCGTGCCGACGACCCGTGGCTGCGGCATGTCGACTATCTTCGTACATCGTTGCTCGCACCGCGCGACGGGCAGGCATCGTCCCTGTACCTGCTGGTCGACACGCGGAGCCAGCCAGATCTTCAGAAGCGTTGGGTCGAGGATCGCAGCTGGCGATACGTGTCGCTGTGGGACGGCCTGTCGACGGCGGCGTATCACGACATCGCACCATACCTGATTGCGATTGAACCCGACGTGCTCGACGGCCCCGACGGGCGTCACGCGTTGCTCCGACAGTTGTGGATGGATGTGGCCGATCGTCCGATGCTGACCTGGGTGGCATCGCCATTCGGGTTGGATGCATTGGCGCAGCACTTCCGGCGTTTTTGCACGTTCCGCAATCCGGCGTTGCGGCTTTTCTACCTGCATTTCTACGACAACCGCGTGCTGACGCGGCTGCATCAGGGATTCGAGCCGGCACTGTGGCAGGCATTCGTTGCGCCCTGCCATGCACTGGGCAGTCGCGATCGCCGGAACCGGCCGGTAGTGTGGCGCAATTCGCAGCCGCCGTTGTACACGCCTGATCCGACGCCGCTGATGCTGAGCGAAGTGCAGCACCGGCGGCTGCTCGAAGTCGGTTATCCCGACAAGCTGGCGATGCAGCTCAGACGGTCCTGCGACGTGGACGAAGACGAGGTGGCGGACGCCGACTGGATCGAGCGGGTCGAGACGCAGCTTGCGCGCGCAGCCACGTACGGATTGAAGGAGGAGCAAGCGCTCGCGCGATATACGATCCTGGGCGTGCTGATCTCGCGGACGTTTGACGAGCATCCGGCGGTGCAGCCGATCTTGCAGCGGCTCGCAGATGGCGAGAGCGCGTCGGCGACGCTGGATGCGGTCGAGGCGGCGGTTGAGCGGCATGTCGACGAGTTGACGGGAAATGGATGAGCCGATCTGTACGTTCGTCCTCCTTTCGGCGCGTGACCGACTTGCATCGGAGCGCGTCTACAGCGGCTTGAATGTCGAGGGGTTTAACTGCTCGCCGTACAGCCTGACTTATTTCGTTGTTCGGGACAATTCAGGATGTGCGGCAACAGGTGGCGAGGGTCTGGTGCCGGGCGCAGGAGAGGGGGCTGAGTTGTCGTTATACGTCCAAGGGCGCGCACTTCACGGTCGAGCGGGCAATTTGAGATATCGACGACGGCCTCGATCTTTGCGCACCGCTTGAGAAGTTCAGGAAGGCGGCCCGTGTGCATATGCCGCCGACCGAAGTGAAGGGCAAGCCAGGCCAGATGAAATCAAGCGCTTTCGAGCATAGTGGGTTGAAGTCAAAACAAGGAACAAGTCCTGGAATGGGTAAGTCGTTCAACATGTCCACGTGGTTCTCGTGCGCTATCGGCCGGACTGCCGTTACGGCAATGATCGTGGCGACGATGTCGCTGTCGGCATGCGACAAGTCGTCATCGGAGCCGGTCTACAGTAGCGTGGGGGTCGAGGCGTTCAACTATACGTCGTACAACCTCGATCACTTTGTCGTCCGAGATCAGTACGGCAACAAGGCGAGTGGCGGCGGCGATCTGATGCCAGGCTCGGGTGCGGGTAGCGTGAGTTGTTGTTATGCCCTGAAAGGCACGGATTTCACGGTCGATTGGGATGTTTACGACGCAGACGCTGCGCAAAAACAGATCGATGCGCAGCAGGATATTTCCGTGATCAGGAAGACGGCCCGTGTGCATATGCCGCCGGCCGAAGTGAAGGGCAAGCCGGGCCAGAATGTGCTGGCCCTGCACTTTTATCCGGACGATCACGTTGAATTCGAATTCCGCGACGATCTGCAGGGCGCACGGATTTCCTACGCAAAGGTCGACGAGTGGTTTCAACGGACGTACGGCAAGGCGGCCAACCCGGACAACCTCGATGATGCGAAGTCGTTCCGACGCACCGTGCGCGTAGCGGCGGACGGCTGGAAGAAGTACGGGCTGACGAGCGAGAAGGATCTTGAACAGTACGTCTACTACGCATTGATCGTGAATCCGCGCTTCGATGAATACCCGGCGGTGCAGAAAATCCTCGTGGAAACGAAGGGAAAACCGGATGCATTCGGTGACGCGATGCGGAAGCTGTCACCCGCCACCGTCGATGAGATCAAGCGCTTCCGTCCGGAGCAGAAGGAGGTGGTCCGTGGCTGATCCCGAGATTGACAACAACAACCTGGATCCGGCCGACCGGACGCCGGAGATGATTCGCAGCAAACGGGCCGCGAGCGTTCAGGCATACAAGTCGGACGACTGCATTCCGTGCGGCGGTATCGTTCATGTCGGATTCTTCTTCGACGGTTACCGGCGAAGCCGTAACGAAGACGATCCGGCGACTTCACGCTTCTCGAACATCTGCCGGCTGTTCGAGGCTCACCGGGATAAGGATGACCGTCGGCGTCAGACGCCCACTTACTCGAATGAGCTCTGGTATCGCTACTATTACTCGGGAATCGGTACGGACCTGAATTCCGAGGCGAAGATCGGGGTGCTCGACAGCACGGGAAACAAGGTCACGAAAACTGTGGAGAGCCGTGCGGCTGAGAGATTGAAGGGCCTGCCTGGCCAGATTTCGGGTAGCAGCCGGCTGAAGATCGATCCCGAGAAGACGATGCAGGAAGGCATCAAGAAAGGCTGGTCGGAGCTTTCGTTCAAACCGGTGGCGGCTGCCTTCAACGACATCGTGAAGACGGCCGAGCAGTTGCCGGACCGGGTGCTGCGCATGGTGAAGATGATGTCGGCCGACCGGTACGTCCGACGCGGCCGCGCCGTGTTACGTTCGACGTTGTATGAGTTCGCCGAACATCCGTGGAAATTCGGCTGGACCTTCGTCAAGGGCACGGTGATCACCACCGGGCTCGATTCGATACCGTGGTTTCGCGACAGCCGCGCACTTGCCCGTGTTATGGGCACGGGCGTGCAGGACCGTGTGACCATGGCGCTGGAGCAGTTCGAGAAGACGTTTGACGACGCACTGAAGGAGCGTCAGAAACTGCAGCGGATCCAGGTGTCGATTTTTGCTGCCGACCGAGGGGCCGTGGTTGCACGGGTGTTTGCGAACGAACTCGCCGAGAAGTACAAGCGACGCAGTGCCAGTGATCTCGCGATACGGGGTGTGCCGATCGAGATCAAATTCATGGGACTGTTCGATGCGGTGTCGTCGGTCATGGAGGAAAACAAGCTGCTGAGCGCGTTGCCGGTGCTCGACCTGCTCAAGCAGAACTTCGGCGACTTGAGCCTTGCCGTGCCGGCGGCCGTGCAACGCTGCGTCCACTTCGCGGCTGCGCACGAATTGCGTTTCTACCAGCGGCTCGACAGCCTGGAAAAGACGCGTGGCGAGCAGTACCTGTATCCCGGAACGAGCGAAGACGTGACGGGAGGCGCGCCGCCAGGGTCGCTCGGTGCGCGGGCGGAGTTGCAGCGCATTCCGTTGCGCGACATGTTGAATGCCGCATACGAGGCAGGTGTCGCGATCGACTCGATGGAACTTCTGTACAAGTACAAGCCTTTGACATACCAGCGGTTTTCGTTGGCCCGGCGTATCTCCGAAGGCGGCGCTTCCTACACGATGCTCGAGCTCATCAACGCGTACCAGAAGATCGTGCCGCGCAAGCCGGGGCTGGATTTCCAGGCGCACATGCAGGTGTTTATCCGCTGGATCGCCGTGCGTTACCAGTCACCGGCGTTCCGCTCGTCGGTGACGCAGGAGGCTGATCGCTTCAAGGCGGAGCATCAGCGGCTCCTGAAGGCCAAGCAGGATGCGCAGGCGGCCTACGACGCCGAGCGCCGGCGCCCGTTCGGCAGTACGAAGAAGCTGATCGAAGCGCAAAGCCGGCTTGACGACGCGAACCGGGCCGAGGACATCGCGTTGCGCAAGACGCGGGTCGAACTCGCCCGGCCGGCCGAAAGCGTGTGGGAGCGGCTGGAGCGCGAGGCAGCGGAGATGACCCAGCGGGCGGCGCGGCAGGACAGCCTGAAGCGTGCGGCGGAGAGGGTGAAGACGCAGCGCATCCAGCCGTGGGGAACCGATGTCGATACCAGCGTCCGGGTGATCGAGGAGTCGTTGCTTTCGCCGGACCAGGTTGCGCTGGCCAAGGTTTGGAGCGAGGCAGTCGCGGGCAAGAATCCATTGCCTGCTGAAGTGATGGCGCTGTTCGATTTTCTCGTTCACGACACGATGCTGACGAGCTGGCACGATCACCTGCTCTCCGGTCCGTTGTACTTCCAGACGCGTGCGACGGATACGTTCGGCACGACGGACTTCGCGGCGGAGAAGAAGCAGCATGACCGCGACGAGCGTCGTGCGAAGCACGCTGATCGCCAGAATCAGACGATCGACGCGTCGACGCCGGCGCGCCTGCCGGGCATATGACGCGTCGAGGAGGAGCGTAGCCGCGCGCTGCTACGGCGCCACTTCCCGGTGCCGCTGCTCCGGCCACAGCGTCGCGGCGACGAACAGCCCGGCTGCGACGAACGGTGCGCCGATCGCGAACAGGATCGCCGTGAGGCCCCAGCGATCCCAGAAGCGGTCGACGATCGCGCGTTCGGGGGTGACGGGGTCGTACAGCACGTTGACCGCTTCGCCTTCGTGCAGGCCCGGATGCGACGACGCCGAGCCCTGCGCGAACGTGATCAGCCGCCCGCTGTCGGTCGTGAACGCGACGATCGCCGAATACAGCGACGTGCGCGGGCGGGCCGACCGCGCATTTTTTGCGATCTCGACGACGTGGCCGGTAGAGCGCGCGTAGTGGTGGACGATCTGCCACTGACGCAGGCCGGCTGCGCCGGCACCGGCGATGAAGCCCGTGCCGATCGTGATCGGAATCAGCACGATCGCGATATCCCAGCGGCGTCGCGCCTGCTTGCGCTCGGCTCGGGTCGGCGGTGCATCGAATTGCATGCGGTGGCGCTTGCCGACGATCAGCAGGGCGCCGATCGCGAACGACGCGACGGCGAGCAGTGCCGACACCGCCGCCGGAAACCAGCGTTGCGCGAAATCGTCGATCAGCGAGGGGCGTTCGGGATGGACGGGGTCGAGCAGGACGTCGACGTTTTCGCCGATATCGTAGGCAGGGGTGGTCGAGGCGGTATTGCCGGCGATCTCGCGGCGCTGACCGTCGTTCGCGAGATACGCGACGATCGGCCGGTACGCGCGCATCGCGTCGCTGTCCTGCACGATACGGACGACCGTGCCCGGCGTGCGGACCAGATGACCGGTCGCCTGGCCGGTCGTGACGGCGAGCACGCCTGCCAGTACGAGCAGCACGGCGCCGAGCGCCAGCGCGACGAGCGCGCCCTTACCCGGCATGGCCGGATCTGGTTCGTGCGTCGCACTGCGGATGCCGGCGTGATCGTGGGAGTGGCGTGTCCCGACGGACTTGCCGATATCGGCGCAACCAGGCTCTCTGAATGGTCGGGTCTCGGTTACATGCTTCCATGTCTGACGTCCCATGTTCTCTCAGTGCCGGCGGGCAAACGGCAGTGCCTGCGCCGGTCGTGTGATATTTGTCGGACGATTCTAGCGGAAACGATGCGGAGCGGGCGTGCGGAGGCGTATTGCGACAGGGCGCGCCACGAATGCGGCGGCGGAAAAGGAAAAAGCCCGGTCAGCTTTCGCTGACCGGGCTTCGGAATTCCTGGTGGGGCGTGAGTGACTCGAACACTCGACCTACGGATTAAGAGCCAAATCAAGCAGCTTGTAGGTTACAGCTAATCTCTTGAGTTTACAAGGAATTTGTTGACTCTCGGTTCCTACAGTTGATTCGCCGTTACACCACTGCTCCGGCAGATTTCCGGCAGAGGATGGTCCGGAAGCTCTGTTTCCTCCAGGAAGATGTCGACAAACGTTTCTGCGACGCTTCCCCATCCGGGAGGGCCGACCAGGTCGTTGGTTGTGGTGGATAGGACACGCTCTCGAAGGTGCATAGTCCGTGTTTCCGTCCATCGATCGATCAAGCCGGGATGCTCGCTCATCTTTTGTACGATCAACGGTAGCAAAACTTCCGTCGCCAGATCCTCGGATATGCCGACTTGTTCGCACCAGTGCGAGAGCCAATGGCGGGGAAGCTGCCTGAACTGGCTACACCACCTCTGCCGATGCTCATCCGGCGCTTGATCCCACAAGCAACCCCATTGCCATCCAAACGCGCGGAATAGCTCCGGTTGATCGGCCCAGGGGCACTCAATATCGAATCGTCCGTCTCTCGACAAGTCGGCATACGTCGGCCAGTAGTTGTCGTAGATGAGTTCGATGTCATCCGCGCCGACATGTCGCGGTAGCCCAAGGTTTGCCATTGGCATGCGATACAGCATTGCGAGGGCGTCGAGTTCACGAGTCTCGACAACGGCAATCAGATGGGCTGGGCGCCGCAACAGTCTCGCGACTCGGTTCTCCAGCGACTGTATTCCGCCAATCTGTACCGCCCGTGATTTGGGCCGAGAGGGGTCTAGGGAGTAGCGGTAACTGTTCCCGGGCGTCAGTCCAAGTGCCTCGTCAAGCTTCTCATAGCTGAGCCCGGTAAGGTCGCGAGCCTCCCTGATCAGCATCGCAGTGAAACGGCTGATTGCGGCTTTGAGCCGTCGTCCTTGGTTGGGGCCAACGTTCGCCATCGATTACCAGTTCAAAAACTGGCCCTAGTTCGGATACCCGACGAATTCTAGGCTATCGACATGTTCACTGCCAGTCACTGGTGATTGCAAATGAAGAAAGCAGACACTGATTTCAGACAGACATTCGCTCGGATGGCGCCGCAAGCGATCGTTACGCGCGACGAACTCGCTGCACTGTTGGCGACCACCGTTGGCGCGATCGCGCAAATGACCTACAGGGGTGAGCTGCCGCAGACTGCCTTTCCGGATAAACGACGGGCATGTTGGTTTGCTGCAGATATCCGGGAGTGGTTGAACGACGTTGCCGCGCGGAGATCAGGCTGTAACGCGCTTGCGCGTGATGAGACGAATTCGGACATGCCTCGGCCACGCGTCGGTCGCCCGCGACATGCAACGGGTGAGTGATGGCTGACCAACTAGCGGTACAAGGTGAACTCTTCAGGGCTGAGACTGGCTGGTTTCACGTCTTCAGGTCATTTGTCGACAGTGGGGCGTTGGCCGATATGGATGGAGCGACCCTGAAGGTGTACCTGGTCATCAAGACCCACACAAATATCGAAACCGGGATCGCTGGCCCGATTGGGCACAAAACGATCGCATCGAAGTCCGGCTTGCACCAGTCGTCCGTTAAGCGCGCGATCAAAGAACTCGAATCGCTTGGATACTTGTCGAAGTCGCCACGTGGACGCTCACACGAGTATCGCTTCAAGGAGAAATGGCGAGTACAGGACAAGGACGGGCGACAGACTGCGATAGCGTCATGGGAATACGTTCCTTCATTGGTGAAGCCGACGGCGGACGAGCTACGGGCAGCACTGCTGGCCGGGCGCCCGCCTGCAGACGTTCACATTGAACGTCTGCTGGTCAACATCAACCATGTCGCTCCTGGTGCCGTCGTGATCAACGTTCAGGACGGGGAGCAGGCCGAGGTGGCGGGGAAAATTACCCACCCGGCGTTGCGTAACGCCCTCAATGCGCTACTGGTTAACCGCGTCAATGTACCGAGGGAGGCGCCAGCGCAAAGTTATACACAGATCATGGATGGTCGGGATCAGGAGTGAGCTGCATTGCGTGCGAAAGGGTTCACACGCGAGCTGCATTCATGGGGAAGTGGCTCGCCCATGAGCTACTAAATAGAGAGAGCCTTTATCTTAAAGAAGGCGGAGCGCTAGCAATGCTGTCCGGAGGATGCCCCCTACCCCGAAAGCTGTCAGACTGCCCGGAAATTTGTCAGATACGCTCCCGGATATGGTGGCTTCCCATCTCACCAAAGCGAAATGGTTTGGGACATGCATCGCATAAGCGGCTTGACGTTGTTCAAAACCAATCGCGCGCCAGATCTCCCTGCCCGCGTGCTGTCCTGCGGCGGGATACGGGGGCGGCCGGCCAAAGCCGGCCGAGGTCTACCGACCCGGCCCCTACCGCCGCCCCCTGAGCCGCCCATGGGCAGCTCAGGGCTTCGGGACAGCAGCACGCGGAACAGTGTCATCGGTCCGCGATCGCCCAATACGTTTTGTAGAAGAGGACTTTCTCTTTGCCCTTTGACTAGCGTGAAACGGGATCGCTTCGCTGTCAGTTTCAGGACCTGCTCAAGCGACGTGCGGGGGGCATGAGTGGATCTTGGTTTCGCGGAGCTGCAAGAAAGTAACAGTGCGATCGGTATTTTCGCGTACGCGAAAATCCTGTCAGGCGATCAACCTATGTGCCGCGCGTATATCGGTGGCCGTGGTCTGCTCCCGAAGGGGGGGGCACGCAGCCCAAACGCGACGTCTTCAATAACGAGCTTAGAAGAGCGGCAACTGCTTTTCGGAGCCGTCCCTTACGCGGATCATTATGGCTCCACCATTGGTTTGCTCAGTGAGCAGGAAGTCATAGAGTGCGAGCGCCCGCCGTATGACTTCGGACATGCTGTCCGCGTGTGTGCGGTCGCGAAGTGCTTCGATCTGCTCCTTGACCTCGACGGACATGTCAAGGTTGAGGCGAACCTTCGGCTGTTTTCGTGCTGGGCGCATTCAATTTCCAGTTGCTGATCGTTACGCCGGCTATAGCCGGCATAACGCAATATCCAACCTAGCTTTCGCGAATGCCGCCAACAATACCAAGCAGCAGGATGGCACCGATAGACGCGAGCGTGATTGGTCCAGACAAACCCTTGAAGGCTGCGATCGCGTCAACGGTGACCATTGCAACGATAGCTAGTTTGGACCTTGTCAACCTGACCAAGTAACCGGCTACCGCGGTGTACCACCTGGTCGATTGATGAACATTGAGATTCTCGTACTTGCCGTAGAAATTCTTCAGTTCGTGTTGTGGCTCTTCCATCCTTGTTCTCCGAGACGATTTCTGCCTCGGAGAACAACGGAGCGCACGCGCACACGAGCATCCCCCAGCGAGATATCGCTGGGCTCATGAGGCATTGCACTCCGCGTCTCCTGTGCGTCCTCGGACCTATAGATGGCCGTTCAGATGGAGAACCAACGGGGCAGTACTGCAAACTGCTGACTGCAATTTTTAGGGTCGCTTAGGGGCATTGAGAGGACGCATGACCTCGTGCCCACACTACGACCAGACTCTTCATTAACAGCAATGATTTGCACTTCATGCCACTCTGGGCGTGTCCTTAATATACACATAAGAAGCGGGTTTCGCTACGACCCAGGACCGTGAGATATGGGTGAGCTAGTCGAGCAATAATTGCCCTGCGGAATACTGTCGTGGCTTGCGACACTGACAAAGGAGGGGGCCGGTGACGAAAAACGTACCTCAAGGACGGATCAGATCCGCGAACGGGTATTTTCGTGCGGTTGAGGCGCTTGATCGGCTGGAAAAGGCTCGTCGGCGGCAGCGAGCACGCCTGGATGAGGACGTCGCGCATATAGGCTTTCTGAGCCCGATGGACTTTGAGAGAGCCCCGGCCCTGGGCTTGGGCGACGATGGATTGATCGACTCCCTCGAAAAGCGAATTTTCACCTACTTAGATTCACTCTCCGATGACGAGCGCTATCTGCTGAGGAAAAGCAGCCGCAAGTGGGCCCATCGAGGGGTGCTTGACGAGTACGAGTGGCAGAAGGAGCAGGAAGCCTGGCAGAAGGGGATGTGGGGAGGCAGTAACTACATGCAGCGGCAAAGGGAGCGAGGACGGGCTCTTGGGCAAAAAGTGTCGACGCAGCTGATGCTCGACTGCCTTCCCACAACCGATCGCGCGAGCGAGCTTCTGATGCGGCAGCAGCAAGTGAGTAAATTCCTGTCGTGGTCGGCCGGGCCAGCGGAGGATCCCGAGAGCGAGGGCGAACGGATCGACGCGTTTGTTGAGGCCGTATGGGGCGCCCAGTCGGGGTATCGGCATATCGTTGGACTTGACGCACATTGCCGAGCGTTCGGGCAGTTACGTCAGCGTCATTTTTTTCCGGATCTGATCGAATTGATAGGGGAGCCGGCGCCAGCGCACCACCAAGCGGACGGGACGCTGACGACGGAGCGCAAAAGGCAGTTGTTGCTGCTTGGCATTTTCTCCTGGCGCGGCATGGTGCTCACTTATGAGCGCCTTTGGAGCCCGGACGGGTGGCGCCTCAAAAACGGTTTTCAATGGCGCGTGGCGACGACCTGTCACTTGCCTCGGACTCGAACGTTTATGACCTTAGCGGATGTGCTGCCGCAACCGCAGGCGTACGAATGGGATGACTTCGAGAAAATTTACCAAGCATGGGGGATCCGGAAGGAAACTAAGGCTGGCAAGGGCTTACCTCGAACCCCGCGGACACTCCAATGTGAGCACTGCCAGAACTGGGTGTTCTCAGATGCAAGCAAGCGACTCAATCTAGGGGGAGTTCCGAGAAGATACTGCCTCCCTTGTTATCGGACTTTGAAGATGGCACGTGCGCTGAAAGGGATCGAGAGAGAAAAAAATCCGTCCACCACGCTAAGTGGTCGTAAAAAATTCTGGGAGTAGTAGTGTTTTGTGGCATGGTGGTATTATTCTGTCGTTATGGTGCGGTTTTTGCACCCTGACGGAATATCACCCGAAATGTAGAGTCCAGGATTGTGATTCCTGGGCTTTCTCGGCCGGCTTGGACTGGCCCCAGTCGTTGTTTTTGTGTAGGATTCTCGCGTGGGGCATTCGTGCGCCCCCGCTTTGCGCAAAAGGCCGCCTCGAGCGGCCTTTTGCATTTCTGACCCGCCCATCGAGGCGGGTTTTTTGTAAGCGCTCTTTGATTGACGCCATTGCACGGCGAGGCTGATTCACCGAGGCTACGTGTCCATGTTCAATGAGCGTGGACAGGTGTGCATGAACGAGCAACGCGGAGGTTTGCAGAGCCGATTGGTGGTCGATCGCAAGCGAGACGGACGGCGTAAGTACGACGAGGATGCGAAGCGCGAATTGATACAGGCGTGTCTGAAGCCCGGGGTGTCGATCGCGCGGACGGCCATGGAGCACGACGTCAATCCAAACCTCGTTCGGACGTGGATTTCCAAGTATCAGCGCGAACAAGCCGCGGGCGAGATAGTCAGCTCCGTGACGGAGCCGTCACGAGAGGCTCGCGTCGAACTGCCGGCGGCTTGCGTGCCTGAGGAATCAGCCTTTATGCAGGTCGTCACCTCCGCGGTTGCTCCCACTCCGACTAAATTGGCTGCGGCATTCTCACTGAATGTGCACCTGCCAAACGGCGTTTCCTTAGAATTGGGCCCGGCGAACTTCGATGAACTGACGGCCGTTGTGCAAATGCTCGGGAGGCTGCCATGTTCCGGTTCGACGAAGGGCTGAAGGTTTATCTGCATCGCGATCCAGTCGACTTCCGCATGGGCATCAACGGACTGTCGATCCTGGTCGAACAGGCGATGCGCCTGAACCCGATGACCTCGGCGCTGTTCGTCTTCGGCAACCGCCGGCGCGATCGAATCAAGATTCTCGGCTGGGGCGGCAACGGCTTCTGGTTGCTGCTCAAGCGACTCGAAGCCGATCGCTTCATCTGGCCGAACGGAGGCGACACAATCACGCTCAGCGCCGAGCAATTGCACTGGCTGCTCGACGGCATCGACCTGGCCGTGATCCAGAAGCATCCCCAGCGATATTACGCGCGGATGAGCTGAACACCGCGCGGGTGACATGGTCTAATCGGCCATGCCGAACAGCCCCGTCATGCCGAGTGTTGAGGAATACCAGGCACTGCTCGCCGAACGCGATGCGCTGCGCGGTGAGCTTCGACTCGTGACGGCCCAGCGCGATCTGGCCGAAGAGAAGCTGCGGGCCTACAAGCACGAACTGTTCGGTGCATCGAGCGAGGCGCGCCATGCCGACCAGCTCGGCCTGTTCAACGAAGCAGAGGCATTGGCGGCGACTGCCGACGCGCCCGCGCGTGAAGACGTGCCCGGCACCTCGGTCGCCGCCCACACGCGCGGCAAGCGCGGGCGCAAACCACTCAATCCGAGCCTGCCGCGCGAGGTCGTGCGGCACGAGTTGCCAGAAGCTGAACGATTCTGCGCGCACGACGGCCACGCCCTCGTCGAGATTGGCGTAGAAACGAGCGAACAGCTCGACGTGATTCCCGAGCAAGTGCGCGTCGTTCAGCACCAGCGGGTCAAGTACGCCTGCCCTTGCTGTGATCTCGGCATTAAGGTCACGCCAGCGCCGACGCGCATCATCCCTCGCGGGCTGCTCACGGAATCCGCGCTGGCGTGGATCATCACTGGCAAGTACCAATACGGCATGCCACTGTATCGCCAGGCCACGCTGCTGCGTCGCTTCGGCGGCGACATCTCGTCGAACACGCTGGCCGCTAGCGTGGTGCGAGTGGGGCTTGCTACGCAGCCGGTGATCAACCTGATGCGTGACGCGCTGCTCGAATCCGACCTGATCTACGGCGACGAGACAACGTTCCAGGTGCTGAAGGAACCGGGACGAAGGCCGCAGGCAAAGAGCTACCTGTGGGCGCAGGTCAACGGCTCAGGGCCGCCCGTGCGGATGTTCTCGTACTCGCCGGGACGTGGTGCCCAACATGCGCAGAAGCTCTATGCCGGCGTGCAGCCCGGCACTGTGCTGATGACGGACGGGTACGAACTCTATAACGGCATCGCCCACGATCACCAGCTCGTGCATCTCGGATGCTGGGCGCATGTACGCCGCGGCTTCATCAAGGCCGAGGAGTCGGTGCCGAAAGCGGCACGCTCATCGGATCTGCTGGCGACGCGCTTCGTTAAGCTGATCGGCAAGCTGTTCACGGCCGAGGCGCGAAGCGCGAAGTGGACGCCTGAACGCCGGCAGCGATTGCGTACCCGATACAGCGCCCGAGCGCTCTCCCTCGTCGAATGCATGATGGTCGAGCATCTGCCCGCCGTCGTGCCGTCGAGTCTGCTCGGCAAGGCGCTGCAATACATGAGCGGGCAATGGCCCAAGCTGGTCCGCTACATCGAGAACGGCAACTGGCCACTCTCGAACAACCTGTGTGAAAACGCGATCAGACCGTTCGTCGTCGGCCGCAAAGGCTGGCTGTTCTCCGACACTGTCGCCGGCGCGCAGGCCAGCGCCAATCTGTACTCCCTCGTCGAGACGTGCAAGGCGAACGGCATCGAACCGTATCGCTACCTCGTCTGGCTGTTCACGAAGCTGCCTCTCGCTGCAACCGCCGACGACTACGCGGCCCTCATGCCATGGAGCATGCCTGCCACTCCCAACCTCTGATGGGTGTCGTTAAAAGACCGCATACGGTTTTTTATTGGCAAAAGCAAAATGAAAAAGGTCAATCGGACCCGGATCATCGTCGCCCTCATCCATGCGTTCACGGCAATCACGGTTGCCGCGATTCATTCGCATGAGGCGATCACGGTGGCCCTGATCCAGCACCTCGTTCACTAAGCGCCAATCCCGATCGTTCTTTCCGTCACCTTGTCGTTCGTGACGGGTCGGTGATTTTTTGGCCACTGACCTGTCATCGGCGACCACTGATGTTTCTATATATGATAATCTCCTTTATCAAACATATAGGAGAGACCATGGCCAGCCGCCGTCCTGCTGCCCCGCCCCCCATTGCGCCCAAGCTCCAGCTTTCGCCTGCCGCGATTCAGCGTGGTATCGAACGTCTCGGCGAGCGCATCACCGAGTTGCGGGCATTCGACATTGCGACGGTACCTAAGGGAGATTCCGCTGAGCTGACGGCGCTGTCCGCCGCTATCAAGGACACCCTTGAGCGGTGTTTTGGCGAAAACACATCGGCCGCTAAGCGATTTGACGACGCGACATCATTGTCTTGGTATCCGATGGTTATCTCACTGGACTACGAGACGCCTGCATATGAGTATCAGGCCGGGGTCGCCAAGAATATCGAACACTCCATCGCTCTCCTGCAGGAGGCGCAGCGCGTACTGAATGAGGACCTTGCGGACGCGCAGCACGAGGCCGTAGCTTTGCCTGCTTCCGCTGCGACGAAAGCGACGGCTCCTTCTCGGCGTGTGTTCGTTGTCCACGGCCACGACGGTGAAGCACGCGAGACCGTCGCCCGTTTCCTGAAAGCGATGGAATTCGAGCCGATCATCTTGAACGAGCAGGCCAACCAGGGGGGGACTGTCATCGAAAAAATCGAGGCACACGGAGATGTTGGTTTTGCCGTGGTGTTACTGACTCCGGACGATGTGGGTCGCAGCGTCAAGGAAGCTGAGTTGAAGCCTCGGGCACGACAGAATGTCCTGCTCGAGCTGGGCTATTTCATGGCGCGCCTGACCCGTAAGAATGTTTGCGTGCTTAAACGTGGCGATGTCGAGATCCCTAGCGATTTCGCCGGAGGGGTGTGGGAGGCAATGGATGCTGGTAATGGGTGGAAGCTGGCGTTGGCGCGCGAGCTCAAAGCCGCGGGCCATGCCGTCGATCTGAACAAGGCGTTCTAGCTATGGGGCAGCAGCTCGCTACGTTCGGTGGCATTGCCGTTCCAGAGCTCATCGTCGTGACCGGCGAGCGTGCATGCACCCGTTTCCTGGAGTTTTTCGCGTCGGCGATCCGGAACCCGCACACGCGCCGTGCGTACGCGCGCGCGGCCAGTGACTTTCTGACCTGGTGCAGCGAGATGGGCGTGCCGTCGATCGTAGCCGTGCAGCCGTTGCACGTCGCAGCGTGGATCGAGCGGCAGATGTCGACGCACGCCGCGCCGACCGTCAAGCAGCGCCTCGCGGCGATTCGCCACCTGTTCGACTGGCTGGTGACCGGCCAGATCGTGCCGATGAATCCCGCCGCGTCGGTGCGCGGCCCCAGCCACACGGTCCGCACCGGCAAGACGCCCGTGCTCGAGGCGAGCGAGGCGCGGCAGCTCTTGGACAGCATCGATGGGAGCACGCCTGCAGGGTTGCGCGATCGCGCGCTGATCGCGTTGATGGTGTTTTCGTTCGCGCGGATCGGCTCGGCGCTGGCGATGCGCGTCGAGGACATTTACGTGCAGCAGCGACGGCTGTGGGTGCGTCTGCGAGAAAAGGGCGGCAAGGTGCACGCGTTGCCCTGTCATCACACGCTCGAGGCAGCCCTGCATGCGTACTTGGACGGCACGGGAATCGGCGCCGATCCGAAAGGACCGTTGTTCCGCACGATCCAACGTGGCACAGGGCAGTTGAGCGACACGCCGCTACCGCAGGCGAACGCCTATGCGATGGTGCGCCGGCGTGCAGTCGCGGCCGGCATCGAGACCGCCATCGGCACTCACACATTCCGCGCGACCGGGATCACCGCGTACCTGCAGAACGGTGGCTCGCTGGAGAATGCCGCGGCGATGGCCAACCACGCGTCGACGCGCACCACACAACGTTACATCCAATATCCGCGAGCGGTCCCGCTCGAAGACGTCGAGCGGATTTGTTTATAGAAAGTGATTCGTGGTCCGCGTGGGCTACCGGAATACACATGTCGCGCGGCGTGCGGGAATGCGTCGACCATCTGCCGGCGATTCAACGTCGTCAACTGGACATGACCGGCTCTGGGTGGGGCGATCAATCAATGGCATTGAGCAGATGCATCATAAGGGCGTCTCATCGCGCAATCGATTGACTAGATCGGGCGTGACGGGGCGGGCCGTGCGCGCGTTCAATAGAACGGGTAGGCCGTTTCGGGTAGTTGGCAGATCCGTGTTCAGTCGCAGCACTGTACGAGCCAATTTCGATAGCATGCGGCCGATCAGGCGGACATGGTCGTTCTTCACGCTGTCTTGGTTCGCTTCCGGTGGTCGGTTTGCTCACCGAGTATGCGCCCGAACTGCTCGAACGCGGCGTCAACATAAAGCATTGTCGCTGCCTTTTCGGTTACTGCGCGCTCGTCGAGCCGAGCGTCGCCGGCGCGCTTCCACTCTCTGACAGTTTTCTCATCGCGTTTCGTTTCGGCCATATCGAGTAGAGCGCCTAGAAGTTCGCCACGATCACGTAGCGGTTTTCCAGTGGCGCTATCGACCAGCCCCGCGAGGATCAGCAGGCCAGCTGCCTTATACAGTTCGTGATTCCGTGCTTTGCGCTCCGCCTGCTTCACGGCCGTCACGACACGTGCTGCGTTGGCACGCGCCTTCTGCACACGCTCTTCCGCTTTTTCTGCCTTGATAAGCGTATCCAACTTTCGTTGATCGTCTACGGAGCGAAGCCGCTTCTCAGTCAGTAGTAACAGCATGCGTTGTCGGTCGGTTGGTTTTTTCAAGCCGCGGATGTAGGCGACGCGATGCTCGATCCATTCGGTGGTCATGGTCACTCCACTATATACCGTAATCCTAATTATATGGTGAAACATAACGCGCCGGCGTATCCTTCTGCAGAGCAGAAGGCGCGCTTAGTTGTTTCTCGGCAAGCCGAGAAACGCGCGGCCCTCCGGGCGGATTTTCGCGTACGCGAAAATGGAAACTGCTATCGAGGTTCCATCAATGTTCCACTGATGTTCCCTTTGTCTTCCTCCAGTGTCCCGTTGATGTTCCTGCTTTATTCCATCGATGTGCCGTTCTGCTTCCTCAGAGGCGCGGTGCTTTCGGAAAAGGTGTCTTCGTGGCGATAGGTCGTCTGAGTATGAAAGTTGGAAAGGCCGGCAAGGCTTCGCCTCATGCTGCCTACATCTCACGGGTGGGTCAGTATGCGAACCGGCTTGAGCGTGGCGAGGTGCTCGAAGCGGCTGAGGCAGGCAATATGCCGGCCTGGGCCGAACACGACCCGCAGCAGTTTTGGCTCGCCGCAGACGCAAACGAACGGACCAACGGTACAACGTACCGCGAAATGGAGATCGCGCTGCCGCGCGAGTTGACGCCAGCTCAGCGCGTCGACCTTGTGCGTGAGTTCGTGCGACAAGAGATTGGCAATCGTCACGCATATCAGTGGGCGATTCACTCTCCAACCGCTGCGGACGGCAAAGAGCAGCCTCATGTGCATCTGATGTTCAGTGAGCGCCAGCGTGACGGGATCGAGCGCGATCCGGATCAATACTTCAAACGCTACAACGCCAAGGCCCCAGAGAAGGGTGGGGCGCGCAAAGGCTATGGTCCGCATGCAGGGCAGACTTTGACGCGCGGTGAGCGGGCCGCCGACCTCAAGGCACTACGTGGCCGCTGGCAGGAAACGGCAAATGCTCATCTGCATCGCGCCGGACACGATGCGCGGATCGACATGCGCAGCTATGCCGAGCGCGGGCTAGCGATGGAGCCGGAAGCTAAGCAGCTACCCAGTCAGTGGCGCGGCGACGGTCGTGCGAAGGTTCTTGAGCTACGAGCAGCACGCGCCGATGTGCGGCAAGCGCGACGAGAGCTGAGTGCACTGGTGCCGAATGTGCGTGCCGAAGTAATCGATCTGGAAACCGAGCGAGCGCAGCGAAGAAGCAAGGCGGAGGCGCCGTCAGCGAAGGCGCAAATGCTACGAGAGCAGTTTGAAGAGCATGTCGGTGGGCAATCTGCGGCGGTGCAGGATATGGCGCGCCAGATATTCGAGCAACGTGTCGCAGCCCTCCAACGAGATGCATTTGAGCGGAGGATAGCGAACAAGCCGCCGGCGGATCAGGAAAAGCTGCGTGCAGCCTTTAATGAGCGACTGGCCCGGCAAGTGGGCCAGTCGAAGGGCGACGAGCAGTCCGAGCGAACGACGCAGGGCCCGCGTCGATCTGGCCAAAATGGAAAGGAGCGCTAGGCGTTACTACCGGGTTTGCGGCGATACGCCGACGACTGGCCGCTCCCTGTCGAAGCGGCGCTCGTCGTTCGATCGGTGCCTTGCTGATGTGCCAAAGTGCTCGCGCGCCGGAAAGCCGGCACTCCTCCGGAACTGTCAGCCGAAGAATTGCTTCCGACGACTGCACCGCCGCGGTCAACACCCGATGACGACTGCTTGCTGGGTTGTACTTGCGGGATGCCGGCGCTCCAATTTCCCATCGCCTGACGAGCCATGCCGAGGCCGTGATCAAGCGCCATGCCCCCTACCAAGCCCGAGGTGATATGAGGCAGTTGCCAGATAACCACCGCGAGTACGGCGCAGACGGCCAGCAGGTCAAAAGCATCACCCAACTGGCTTGTGTTGCCGCTCGTCATGCTGGTCGACATGTGGTCGGTGAAGTACTGAGCGATTTGCATGAACAGGCCACAGGCGCCTACGAGCATGGCTTGTAGGAACGCATAGTTGAGTACCTTCGAAACCCACTTGTCGAAGTAAGGCGCGACCGTGGGAAACGCCAGGCACGCAATGAACGCAGGTCCGATAGCGAGCAGAAACACCAACGCCATTTTGGCGACGAGCATAACAACCAGCGTGAACACTGCTACGAGCCCGCCGGAAATCAATACGACACTTCCGGCAAACACATCGCTCCAGCCACCCCAAGGTAAGGACTGGCTGCCACGATCCCAGAGGGCCATGCCAAGATTCGCTCCTGTTTGGTTGAAGGTGTCCAGGGCGCTATAGAGCGATGCAGAACTGGGCCAGAAAATCTGAGCCATGCCGTTGATGAAGCCTTGGACGCCGTCGACAATCATCGATTGATAGTTGCCGACACCGAGTGCTACACCGAGTACTAGGCTGATTTTGATGGCTGTCATCAAGAAGTTCATCACGGGCGATTCGGCAAGTCCGGCCATCACTCGGTAGCCGTACCACATGATCCAAATCGTTAAAACAAGAAGCACAATCGGCGTTATGCCTCCGACGAGGCGCGAAGAAACGCTCGTAACCCACGTAGCCGTAGCGTTGTCTATGGAGGTTCCGACGTAGGTGTAGATGTCTGCCATGTTGTATTCCTCAATTCATTAGTTCAAGGTTCGGTCAGTCGGCAGAAGGCAGAAGGCGGCGGCCGTCGTCGAGTTTCCTATCGATCGTTGCCGCCAGCAGCTTGACCGTGTTCAGCAGAACGCCTTGCTGGTCCAGGCTGGTCTCGAGACTGAGCAGCATCTTCATGCCGTCGTGCGTCAGCTGCAGGTCGTCGATCCAGTCACGGAGTGCGAGTACGCCGTCCTTTCCTATGGATGCTGGTTTAGCTTCGTTAAAATTGATCTCAGCCATGATTCACCTCTCATATAGGTGGGTTGTGGTCAGGCCTGGCGCGGTGTTGGTAGCACCACGTCGGGCCGCTTTGCTGCTACTTCTGCTCGACGTACTTGCCTGCCTTCGGGTCGTAGACGAGCGGTTTCAGGCGTTGCGCAATGTGTGCACGTCGCGTCGACCGCTCTTTGTCTTTCTGGATCGCATCGGCTTTTGCTGCCATGTCCGCCGCCACTGCATCAGAAATCCTGCGTTCATCGCTCTTGCCGCAGCCAGTCAGAGCGATCGCGATAAGCAGGGGGCCGAGAGTCAGTATTCTTTCCATTTCCTAACGCCTATAAATTAGAACTACTTAGAAATTAGAATCGAACGTCGCCGTGGTTCGAGGGATGCTTGATATGGGTCAGCCGAGTCTTTCGAGGAGGCTTTCCGGCCGCAGGTGCGTATAGCGCTTGAGCATCTGCATGCTCTTGTGTCCCGTGATGCTCGCGACTTCCATGGGGTGCAGGCCCTTCTCAAACAATCTGGACGCTGCCTCGTGACGTAAGTCATGCCATCGAAGCTCTTTGACGTTGGGAACGTACTTGCTCACTTTCTGAAGGCTTCGCTTCCAGACGCAGAGCACGGCATTCGCCGTGGTCTGAAAGACCGGCCCTTTGAGCCTGCTCGGATCGACATTCACTGGACCGAAATTGACGCGAGGATCTTCAAGTCGCATCGGTGCTTCGGCGAGCGCGGCGAGATGGCGCAGTACCGTCACTGCCCGACTTGAAAGGGGCAGAACACTCGGAACGCCCTTGTTGTCGCTTCCCCGAGCCTCTGCAGGGAATGTAATGAGACGGGATTTGAGGTCGATCCACGGCCACTGAAGGCTGAACAACGTTCCCTGCCTCAAGCTGGTTTCGATTGCCAGCTCGAAGGCCGGCGCGGCCCATGCGTTGTTTGATGCGGCAAGTTGCGCGTATAAGGCCTCGAATTCCCCCGGGTTCAAGCGCCGGTCGCGGGCGCGGCTGCCTGACGGCTTCCGGATGTTCTTAAGCGGATTTGGGAGGCTTTCCAGCCCCCATTCCTTCCGGGCAATCTCAAAGAGGTGGCTGACGAGCTGGAGTTCGAGCCGAATGGTATTTTCTGCGCGCCCGGCTGCCCGGCGTTCGTCTCGGTACTTGGCGAAATCTGCGCCACGCAAGTTGGCGAGAGTTCGATACGACAGAGGGTTGTCGATCCAGCGCTCGATGCGCCGATTTTCCTGATAGGGGTGGCGCTTTTCCGGGACGATCTCGCGACGGTACCGCTCCAGTGCCTCACGGAGCGTAGTGCGCTCGGCTTCGGTGCGATCGATGTATGCGCCGCTATCCATTTCGGACTCCACGCGTCGAGCCCATTGCTGGGCTTGCTGCTTGGTGTCGAATGATCGATAGACCGGTTTGTATCCGCGCCGACGGACTTCGGCCCGCCAGTACTCGCCGCGCTGACTGATGTATGCCATTCCAGACTCCATGCGAAAGGTTGAGATCGCTTGGTCTGGATTTTTCCGTTCCGGCAGATTTCCGGCAAAGGCCAGTTTTTGACGCCCACCCACGCGGGCTATAGACGAAAAAAAAGCACTGACGCTTTCGCGCAAGTGCTTGATTTTCTACTACAAAATTCGGTGGTGGGGCGTGAGTGACTCGAACACTCGACCTACGGATTAAGAGTCCGCTGCTCTACCAACTGAGCTAACGCCCCCAACAGAAGAAAGATTATGCACGGGTATTTCGGGTCTTGCAAGCCCTTTCTGCAAATTTCCTGAAAATATTTCGTCACGGCAACGGCGGCTGTGGGACCGACATCGAGCGATCGGAGTTTCCGCGCTCCCGGTATGATGACGCCACACGTGTTGCGCGGCGGTCGCGCAACGCTTTCTGGGCTTTCGAAGATGGACGAAAACGCAGTCCGCGAATTGCTGGATCGCCTGCTGGCCCCCTGGGTCCGCTCGCTCGGTCTGGTCCCCGTGTCGATCGGCGACGACAGCGTCACGCTGCGCCTGCCGTTTTCCGGCGAATTCCGCCATTCGGGCGGCATCATCTGCGGCCAGGTGTTCACGGCGGCCGCCGACACCGCGATGGTGGTCGCGATCTCGGTCGCGCTCGGCGAGTTCCGGCCGATGACCACCGTATCGCTGAACACGAACTTCATGCGGCCCGTGCGCAAGGGCGACGTGCTCGTCACCGCACGCGTGCTGCGGATGGGCCGCAACCTCGTATTCGGCGAAGTCGAGCTGTTCGACGAGGACGGCAAGATGGCCGTTCACGCGACGTCGACCTACGCGCTCGTCAGCTGAGCGGCGCGATGTTCGACCAGATCGTCTTTGCGGGCGGCGGCAATCGCTGCTGGTGGCAGGCTGGCTTCTGGGACGTCGCCCAGCCGGCGCTCGGCCTGCGCCCGCGCGTGATCACCGGCATCTCGGCCGGCGCGGCGACCGCGTGCATGCTGTATACGCGCGACGCCGCCTGGGTGATGCGCTATTACGAAGAGGCGCTGCGCCACAACCGGAAGAACGCGTACTGGGGCAACCTGTTCGGACGCGAGCCCGTGTTTCCGCATTACCGGATTTACCGCCAGGCGCTGCTCGACATCTACGGCGAGCCGTTCGCGAAGCTGGCCGCGGCGCCGGAGATCCGCATCGGCGTGTCGCACGTGCCGCGCTGGCTCGGCGCGCGCAGCGCGGTGGCCGCCGGCCTCGTCGCGTACAACATCGAGAAGTACGTGCGCAAGACGCTGCACCCGACGCTCGGGCGCACGCTCGGCTTTCGGCCGGAATTCGTGCGCGCGCAGGCCTGCACGCGCGTCGACGATCTCGCCGACCTCATCCTGCAGTCGTCCTGCACGCCGCCGTTCACGCCGGTGCTGCGCCGCGGCGGCCGGCCCGTGCTCGACGGCGGGATGGTCGACAACGTGCCGGTCGACGCGCTCGACCCGACGCCGGGCGACGTGCTGGTGCTCGTCACGCGGCTGTACCCGCACCCGCAAATGTTCACGGTCGCGCACGGCGAGCAGCGGCGGCTGTACGTCCAGCCGTCGAGCAAGGTGCCGATTTCGAGTTGGGATTACACGAGCCCGTCGCAGATGCGGCATGCGTACGACCTCGGGCGGCGCGACGGCGAGCATTTCCTCACGCGCGTCGGCGCGATGACGGGCGGCCGCGTGGCCGCCTGAAGACGGGAAGCAGGAAAGCGGGGCCGCGCGGCAGGCGCGGCCCGCGGCGCTCAGCGCACGCGGCGCGGCGTCAGTGCTTCCGGGTTGACGACGCTCGACATGTCGCCCTGGTCGAACGCCAGGATGTTCCGGAATGCCGCGCTGAAGTAGAGCTCGTAGCTTTCGCGCTCGACATAGCCGATGTGCGGCGTGCAGATCACGTTTTCCATCCGCAGCAGGCTGTAGCCCTGCAGGATCGGCTCGCTTTCGAACACGTCGATCGCGACCATCCCCGGGCGGTTGTGCGACAGCGCGTTGACCAGTGCATTTTCCTCGAGCAGTTCGGCGCGGCTCGTGTTGACGAGCAGCGACGTCGGCTTCATCCGCATCAGGTCTTCCTGCTTCACGATCCCGCGCGTGTCGTCATGCATGCGCAGGTGCAGCGACAGCACGTCGCTCTGCTCGAACAGCGCTTCGCGGCTTTCGGCGGCCGTATAGCCGTCGGCGCGCGCGGCCTCGAGCGAATGCTCGCGGCCCCAGATCAGCACGTTCATTCCGAACGCCTTGCCGTAGCCGGCGACGAGCCGGCCGATCTTGCCGTAGCCCCAGATACCGAGCGTCTGGCCGCGCAGCACCTGGCCGAGGCCGAAGTTCGGCGGCATGGCCGACGTCTTCAGGCCCGACTGTTGCCAGGCGCCCTGCTTCAGGTTCGCGACGTATTGCGGAATGCGGCGCTGGGCGGCCATCACGAGCGCCCAGGTCAGTTCGGCGGGGGCGATCGGCGAGCCCGTGCCTTCGAGCACCGCGATGCCGCGGTCGGTACAGGCTTCGAGATCGATGTGGCTCGAAATGCGGCCCGTCTGGCTGATCATGCGCAGGTTCGGCAGCTTGGCGAGCAGTTGCGACGAAATCGGGGTCCGTTCGCGAATCAGCACGAGCGCCTCGACTTCCGCCAGACGGCTGGCGAGTTGTCCCAATCCGCGCACCGTATTGTTGAAGACCTTCACGTCGTGGTCGGCAAGCATCTCGAAGCAGTTCAGCTTGCGGACGGCGTCCTGGTAGTCGTCGAGGATGGCAATTTTCATGGTGAGCGGGTGTCGCGCGTTGAAAGCGGCGGTGGCGGCGGCGCACATCGCGCACCCGTCCCGCCCGGCCGGGGCCGACATGATGCTACGTCGGCCGCCTCCATGGTGTCTTTTTAACAGGTTGTTACGCTCCGCCGCAATTGGCGGCAGCCTGACCCGGAGCCGCTTGCGCGGCGGGCGGAAGGGTGCGCTGTTGTGTCGCATCAAATACGTCCTTCCTGATTCAGCCACTTACTCGACGAGGTTCACCCAATTGTTGCTCCAATCAGAATAATTGGATCAACTATCCGCAGAAGCCGAGGATTTTTGACTATTTTTATCGTCAACCACGGCCTTGTTGAGCAACTCTGCATCATTTCCGCTGTCGTAGGAGAATTACGCATTTGCTTCATCTTTTTGAAGTTGTAACAGCGGCAGGAGTCGTTTATGGATCATTTGCAGTCGATGCGCGTGTTCGTCAAGGTTGCAGATCTCGGCAGTTTTGCGCGGGCCGCGAGTGCAATGGATATCTCCAACGCGGTCGCGACGCGTCACGTCGCCGATCTGGAAGGCCGGCTCGGCACGCGTTTGTTGAACCGCACCACGCGCAGCCTTTCCCTGACGGAGTCGGGCCAGGTCTATCTGGAGCGGGCTCGCCAGATCCTCGATGAGCTCGAGGACGTCGAGCAGATGGTCGTTGCGCGCAATCACGAGCCGGTCGGAACGTTGCGCATCGTTGCGCCGGTCGTGTTCGGCCTGCACAACCTCGCGCCCGTGTTGCAGTCGTACACGGAGAATTTCCCGAAAGTGGTGCCGGATCTCACGCTGGTCGACCGGCAGGTCGATCTCGTCGAGGAAGGCTTCGACGTCGGCATCGTCGTCACGCGCCAGATGCGCAGCGCGAGCATCGTCACGCGGCGGCTGACCACCGGTTGCATGACCGTATGCGCGACACCGAGCTATCTGGAGAAGCACGGCGTGCCGACCCATCCGGAGCATCTCGCCGAGCACCCGAGCCTGAGCCTGCCGACCGAATACTGGGGTGACGAGCGTGTGTTCACGGGGCCGGACGGCGAAGTGCGCGTGCGCCCGACCAACGTGATCGTCGCGAACAACACCGCGATGCTGCGCCAGTTCGCGCTGCTCGGGATGGGGGTCGCGATCCTGCCGAGCTACCTGATCGGCGGCGACATCGCGCGCGGCGCGCTCGTGCGGCTGCTGCCGGATTTCCGGCTGCCGCAGGTCGAGATTAACATCGCTTACCCGAGCCGGCGCCATCTGCCCGCGAAGGTGCGCACGTTCATCGACCACCTCGTCGAGCATTTCAGCCATTCGACCGACGCGACGATGGGCGAGCAGTGGGCCGCGCAAAGTCCGGCGCTCGCGCCGATCGGTGTCGAGACGCGTGCCGAGCAGCCGGAGTCGGCCGACCCGAACCTGTCGCCTCGCCTGCCGCGTTCGCCGCGCACGCGCGTCGCGGCACCGTCGCCGCTGTAACGGCGCGACGGCCGGGCGGCGGTTGCCGCCGGCACAAAGAAAAACGCGGATCGAGCAATCGATCCGCGTTTTTTCATGGCTGCCTGCCGGAGCCGGATGGGCCGGGGGAGGCCCCGGCGGCCGGTCGTTACGAGCCGGTCTTGCGCGCCGTCGTTTTGCGAGCGGCCGTCTTGGTCGCGGTCTTGGCGGCGGTCTTGCGAGCCGGTGCCGGTTTCTCTTCGGCGCCTTCCGTCACGGTTTCGGCGTCCTTCGTCGCTGATTTTGCCGTCTTCTTCGCGGCAGCGGCCTTCGGCTCCTTCTTCTCGAACTCGAAGCCGATCTTGCCGTCAGGCTGCTTCACGAGGAACGCCTTGAAGTTGCGGCCCGTGCGCGACGACTTGAAGTTCGGCAGCAGATCCGTGCGGCCGTCGGCAAGCAGCTTGCCCATCTGCTCGCGCGTGATTTCCTGCTGCAGGATCACCTTGCCCGAGCGGAAGTCGCAGGTCTTCGGGTTGGCCACCGAGTGCTCGCACACGTAGCTCATTCCGTGCTCGAACACGCGGCCCTTGCACTTCGGGCACGCACCGACCGGCTCCTGCGCGGAGAAGTCGGGTGCTTCGCCTTCCTCGCCGCCCGTGTCCTGGCCGAAGTCGAACTCCAGCTTGTAGTTCTTCGTCTCGTCGTCGAAGGACAGCTTGAGGATCGCCGAGAACGGGCGGCCCATCTTGCTGCGGAAGCCGGACAGCGGGCCGATCGTCTTCTCGCGCAGCAGCTCCTCGACTTCCGCGATCTCGAACTGCCGGCTGCCCGGGATCTTCGAGATCGAGAACTCGCACTTCGTGCACGCGAAGCGGCGGTAGTTTTCCTTCACCTGGCCGCCGCAGTTCGGGCACGGTGTCTCGAGCGTCGCGTAATCGCCGGGGATCGTGTCGGAATCGTATTCCTTCGCACGCTTCACGATCTGCTGCGTCATGCGGGCGATTTCCTGCATGAACGCTTCGCGCCCGAGGTTGCCGCGCTCCATCTGCGACAGCTTGTATTCCCATTCGCCGGTGAGCTCGGGCGCGGTGAGTTCCTTCACGCCAAGCCCGCGCAGCAGCGTCATCAGCTGGAATGCCTTCGCGGTCGGGATCAGTTCGCGGCCTTCGCGCACGAGGTACTTCTCGCCGAGCAGCCCTTCGATGATCGCCGCGCGCGTGGCCGGCGTGCCGAGGCCCTTCGCGGCCATCGCCTCGCGCAGTTCGTCGTCCTCGACGAGCTTGCCCGCGCCTTCCATCGCGGACAGCAGCGTTGCTTCCGAGTAGCGTGCGGGCGGCTTCGTGACGAGCGCGACGGCGGCGATTTCGTCCGTCTTCACCTTCTCGTCCTTCTGCACCGGCACGAGGTTCGCGTCCGCGCCTTCGGCGTCGCGGCCGTACACCTGCAGCCAGCCCGGCTCGACGAGCACCTTGCCTTCGGTCTTGAAGTGATGGCCGGCGACTTCGGTGATCCGCGTCGTGACGCGGAATTCGGCGGCCGGGAAGAACACGGCGAGGAAGCGCTTCACGACCATGTCGTACAGCTTCTGCTCCGGCTCGGACAGCGACTTCGGCGCCTGCAGCGTCGGGATGATTGCAAAGTGGTCGCTGATCTTCGAGTTGTCGAAGATCCGCTTGTTCGGCTTCACCCAGCCCTTATCGAGCACCTGCTTCGCATGCGGCAGGTAGTTGTTGCTCTCCTTGAGCATCTCGAGCGTGGACTCGACCGTCGACAGGTAGTCTTCCGGCAGTGCGCGCGCGTCGGTACGCGGGTAGGTCAGCACCTTGTGCTTTTCATACAGTGCCTGCGCGAGGCCGAGCGTGTTCTTCGCGGAGAAGCCGAAGCGGCTGTTCGCTTCACGCTGCAGGCTCGTCAGGTCGAACAGCAGCGGCGACAGCTGCGTCGACGGCTTCGATTCCTCGGAGACCGTGCCGATCTGGTCGCGACACGCGGCGACGATCGTTTCGGCAGCCGGCAGGCTCCACAGGCGGGAGTCGCGCTTTTCCGGATCGAATTCGTCGCGCTTGAATTTCGGGTCGTACCACTTGCCTTCGTAGAAGCCGCCCGCGCACGCGAATTCGGCCTTCACTTCCCAGTAGTCGC
This sequence comes from Burkholderia sp. AU33423, assembly GCF_002223135.1. NCBI lineage: Bacteria > Pseudomonadati > Pseudomonadota > Betaproteobacteria > Burkholderiales > Burkholderiaceae > Burkholderia > Burkholderia sp. AU33423. The sequence goes on along the minus strand of NZ_NKFH01000005.1, from coordinate 1,030,688 downwards.
GCGGGATGAAGCGGCGGATTTTCTCTTCGCGTTCGACGACGATCGACAACGTTGGCGTCTGAACGCGGCCAACTGTCGTCAGGAAGAAGCCGCCGCCCTTGCTGTTGAACGCGGTCATCGCGCGGGTGCCGTTGATCCCGACGAGCCAGTCGGCTTCCGAGCGGCAGCGTGCGGCGTCGGCGAGCGGCAGCATGTCCGCGTCGCTGCGCAGGTTCGCGAAGCCGTCGCGGATCGCCTGCGGGGTCATCGACTGCAGCCACAGGCGCTGGACCGGCTGCTTCGCTTTCGCGTGCTGCGCGATCAGGCGGAAAATGAGCTCGCCCTCGCGCCCCGCGTCACATGCGTTGATCAGGCGGTCGACGTCCTTGCGCTTCAACAGCTTGGTGAGCACCTTGAGGCGCGACTCGCTTTTTGCGATCGGGTTCAGGTCGAAATGCGGGGGGATAACGGGCAGATGCGCGAAGCTCCATTTCCCGCGCTTGACCTCGTACTCTTCCGGGGCGGCGATTTCCAGCAGGTGGCCGACAGCGGACGAAAGGACGAAATCGTCGCTTTCGTAATACTCGTCATGCTTGGTAAAGCCGCCCAAAGCGCGTGCGATGTCGTTCGCGACAGAAGGCTTTTCCGCAATGATCAGTGCTTTGGACATGACAGGTGTGTGTTGGTAGACCGGGTTCGCCGGTTGTGGGTCCCTTTTACGACCGCTTTATAGCACACGCCGCAGCGATGGCGGCTCGGCGTGCAAAAAGCGGCTCATCATAGAGGGGGGCTGCAACGGCGGCAAGCGCCCGGCGCGGCGGGGCGCGCAAATGTGCGCGAAACCACCGGGCCGGCTCGCGAATTCAGGCTTCGACGGCCAGGATGTTGCGCAATTTCGGTGCGTGCGGCGCACCGGGTACCGCGCTCAGGTCGGACAGCATCCGCTCGACGATCGCCGCATGCGGCAGCACCGTGCCGAAGAAGCGGGCGGTGTGGGTATCTTCGATCAGGATCGTCGGGAAGTTCTCGACGTCGAGATCGTCGAGCTGGTCGGCATGCGTTTCGATGTCGATCCAGGCGAAGCAGGCGTCCGGATGGGCGTCGGCGAGCTGGTCGAAGGCCGTCCGGTAGTCGCGGCACGTGCCGCACCACTCGGCGCAAAGGCAGGCGACGAGCAACGTGCCGGGATCGGCGAGGCGCTCGGCGATCCGATCCGCATCGGTGTCGAGATTCAGCGCGGGCATGGGTTTCCTTGGATATCGTCGGCGGCCAGGCCGCCCCTATGCGGGGGAATGTAGCATGCCGTGCACGGGCGGGGTGCTTGCTGCGTCAAGCCGTGCGAAGCGTCCGCCGGGGAGGCTGGCGACGCGGCCGGCCAGTTCCAGCGCAAGCAGCGCGCGGTGCAGCACGTCGTCAGGCAGGCCGCTGTGCTCGGCGAGCCATTCGTAGGTGACGGGGCCGTATCCCAATGCGGCAAGCAGGGCCTGTTCGGATGGGGTGGCGGGCAGCGGTGGCGCTGCCGGTGGTGCTTCGTCTCGGGCGGGTGCGGTGGCCGGAACGGCGTCGCCGGTTTGGATAACACCGGTAGCGGCACGCTGAACGGCGGCTTCGGTTTCGCGGAGGTCTCCGGTGTCCGCGCACGGATGCCCGGAACACGCCGCACCGCCTGCGACGCCGGCTTTCGATTCGCCCAGCCCGTATTCCTCGAGCACGTCGAGCGGCGCTGCCGTCAGCTTCGCGCCGTCGCGGATCAATGCATGGCAGCCCTGTGCCAGCGGCGCATGGATCGAGCCCGGCATCGCGAACACATCGCGCCCCAGTTCGTTCGCGAGCCGCGCGGTGATCAGCGAGCCGGAGCGCGGCGCGGCCTCGACGACGAGCGCGCCGACCGCGAGCGCGGCGATCAGCCGGTTGCGCTGCGGGAAGTGGGCGGCGCGGGCCGGCGTGCCGAGCGGCCATTCCGACACGATCGCGCCGTGTGCGGCGATCTCGTGGGCGAGTGCGCGGTGCCGCGCCGGATAGACGAGATCGGCGCCGGTCGCGATCACCGCGACCGTGCCCGACCGGCCGTCGAGCCCGCCACGATGTGCGGCGGCGTCGATCCCTAGCGCGAGGCCCGACACGATCGGCAGCCCGGCGTCGGACAGTTCGCGGGCGAACCGCGTGGCGTCGGCGAGCCCCTGCGGCGTGGCGTGACGACTGCCGACCACGGCGAGACTGCGCGCGTGCAGCAGGTCGAGCCGGCCCTTTACATATAGCAGCAGCGGCGGATCGTGCAGGTCGCGCAGCCGCGGCGGGTAGGCCGGATCGTTCAGCGTGACGAGTGCGTTGCCCGGCGCATCGAGCCACGCAAGCGCGGCGTCGGTGCGCGCGTCGAGATCGCCGCGCTCGCTTGCGCGCACGGCCAGGGCGGCGGCGGCGCTGGTTACGGCGGCGATGGCGTGGTCGGGCGCTCGCAGCAGCGCGTCCGGCGAGCCGAACGCATCGAGCAGTGCCTGCAGCGCGGCGGGGGCGAGGCCGGGCGCATGCGCGAGCTGCAGCCACGCGCGCACAGCGGAGGTGGTCAGCGCTTGCGGCGACATGAGGCGCCCCTCGAATGCGGTGGCCAGCGGACCGCGTGGCGCCATGATAAAATTTTCATCATCCGAAATACTCGACAGGGCCGCGCGCGCAGGCGCCCGGCCAATTGCAGGAGGCGTGATCCGCGGCATTGATTCTCCGCGCGTCCGCCTCATCTTCATTGCATCCCGGCGGCAGCGCCAGCCGGCCGGATGGCCGATGCGGCACGCCGCTCCACCGAATACCGAACGCCATGGCTTTACTCAATATTCTTCATTACCCCGACAAGCGGCTGCACAAGGTCGCGAAGCCCGTCGACAAGGTCGACGACCGGATCCGCAAGCTCGTCGCCGACATGGCCGAGACCATGTACGCGGCGCCGGGCATCGGCCTTGCGGCCACGCAGGTCGACGTGCACGAGCGCGTGATCGTGATCGACGTCTCCGAGGAGAAGAACGAGCTGCGCGCGTTCATCAACCCCGAGATCGTGTGGTCGAGCGACGAGAAGCAGATCTATGAAGAGGGCTGCCTGTCGGTGCCCGGCATCTACGACGAAGTCGAGCGTCCCGATCATGTGCGCGTGCGTGCGCTCAACGAGCAGGGCGAGCCTTTCGAGCTCGACTGCGAGGGCCTGCTGGCCGTGTGCGTCCAGCACGAGATGGATCACCTGATGGGGCGCGTGTTCGTCGAATACCTGTCGCCGCTCAAGCAGACGCGCATCAAGACGAAGATGAAGAAACTCGAACGCGCGATGTAACGCGCGTTCGCCCAGCCCGACCCCGAACGCTGTCATGACCCATACGTTGCGCGTAGTTTTTGCCGGCACGCCGGAATTCGCCGCGGCTGCCCTCGCCGCGATCCACGAGGCCGGTTTTCCGGTGCCGCTCGTGCTTACCCAGCCCGATCGCCCTGCCGGGCGCGGGATGAAACTGCAGGCGAGCGCGGTGAAGCGCTACGCGGTCGAGCACGGGATGCCCGTCGCGCAACCGCCGTCGCTGCGCCGCGCGGGCAAGTACCCGGCCGAGGCGGCCGACGCGATCGAGCTGCTGCGCTCGACGCCGCACGACGTGATGGTGGTCGCCGCATACGGCCTGCTGCTGCCGCAGGAAGTGCTCGACATTCCGCGCGACGGCTGCATCAACATTCACGCGTCGTTGCTGCCGCGCTGGCGCGGCGCCGCGCCGATCCACCGCGCGATCGAGGCCGGCGACGCCGAGACGGGCGTCACGCTGATGCAGATGGATATCGGCCTCGACACCGGCGCGATGATCGAGGAAGCGCGCATCGCGATCGCGCCCGACGAGACGACCGCGACGCTGCACGACCGGCTCGCCGCCGAAGGCGCGCGACTGATCGTCGACGCGCTCGTGAAGCTCGAGCGCGACGGCGTGCTGCCGGCGACGCCGCAACCGGCCGACGGCGTGACCTATGCGGAAAAGATCGGCAAGCACGAAGCAGCGCTCGACTGGCGCAAGCCGGCCGACGTGCTTGCGCGCCAGGTGCGCGCATTCGATCCGTTCCCGGGCGGCGTCGCGACGCTCGACGGCGCGGCGATCAAGCTGTGGGCAGCCGAGCCGGTGGCGGCGCGCGGCGACGCAGCACCCGGCACGATCGTCGAAGCCGCGCCGGAAGGCGTGGTCGTCGCATGCGGCAGCGGTGCGCTGCGCGTCACGCAGTTGCAGAAGCCGGGCGGCAAGCGGCTGCCCGCGCGCGAATTCCTGGCCGGCTCGCCGCTCGCCGCAGGCCAGCGTTTCGCGCTGACCGACGTTGCCTGACGCGGCCTGACCGCCATTCGACACGGCCTGCCGGGCATGCGCAATCGGCCGGATGGCCGAGTCGCGCGGCGCGGCAGGGGCGCGTAGAATTTCCCTGCGCTCTCCGGTTTCGAGGTTTTCATGTTCGGCATCACCCATTTCGGCTTCTTCGTGCTGGCAGTCTTCCTGCTGAACATCACGCCTGGCCCCGATACGGCCTATATCGTCGGCCGCAGCGTCGCGCAGGGCCGCGGCGCGGGGCTGATGTCGGCCCTCGGCATTTCGGCCGGCTGCTGCGTTCACGCGCTCGCCTGCGCATTCGGCCTGACCGCGCTGCTCGCGGCGTCGGCTGCCGCATTCACGGTGATCAAGCTGGTCGGCGCCGCCTACCTGATCTACCTGGGCGTGCGGATGATCATCGCGAAGCAGGCGGCCGAGCCGTCGGGCACGGCGGCCACGCAAGCCGCGAAGCCGCTGCGCCAGCTGTTCATGCAGGGCTTCTGGACCAACGTGCTGAACCCGAAGGTCGTGCTGTTCTTCGTGTCGTTCTTCCCGCAGTTCGTGGCGGCCGAGAGCCCGCACAAGGCATTGGCGTTCCTGACCCTCGGCGGCGTGTTCGTTGCGATGAGCACGGTATGGACCAGCCTCGTCGCGTGGGTCGCGGGCAGTGTCACCGCGCGCTTCTCCGGCAAGCCGGGCGTCAAGAAGTGGCTCGACCGCACGGTCGGCAGCGCTTTCGTCGGCCTCGGGCTTCGTCTTGCAACATCGCAACGGTGAGATTGAATTTTTCCGGCAAGACCTTATCTAACAAAACGCTTACAATTTTCCGCCGTGCCCTTTGATGCGCGGCGGGTCCCCTGACGGATAAGGAGTGGGTATGTTCAATTGGGTCAAAACGGCGATGCTGATGGCCGCGATCACGGCCCTGTTCATCGTGATCGGCGGGATGATCGGCGGCTCGCGGGGCATGACGATCGCGCTGCTGTTCGCGCTCGGCATGAATTTCTTCTCTTACTGGTTCTCGGACAAGATGGTGCTGCGCATGTACAACGCGCAGGAAGTCGACGAGAACACGGCGCCGCAGTTCTACCGGATGGTGCGCGAGCTGGCCACGCGCGCGAACCTGCCGATGCCGCGCGTCTACCTGATCAACGAGGATGCGCCGAACGCGTTCGCAACGGGCCGCAACCCCGAGCACGCGGCGGTCGCCGCCACGACGGGCATCCTGCGCGTGCTGTCGGAGCGCGAGATGCGCGGCGTGATGGCGCACGAGCTCGCACACGTGAAGCACCGCGACATCCTGATCTCGACGATCACCGCGACGATGGCGGGCGCGATCTCGGCCATCGCGAACTTCGCGATGTTCTTTGGCGGGCGGGACGAGAATGGCCGGCCGGCCAACCCGATCGCGGGTATCGCGGTCGCGCTGCTCGCACCGATCGCAGGCGCGTTGATCCAGATGGCGATTTCGCGGGCACGCGAGTTCGAGGCCGACCGCGGCGGCGCGCAGATTTCCGGCGATCCGCAAGCGCTCGCGACCGCGCTCGACAAGATCCATCGCTATGCGGCGGGCATCCCGTTCCAGGCGGCCGAGCAGCATCCGGCCACCGCGCAGATGATGATCATGAACCCGCTGCACGGCGGCGGCCTGCAGAATCTGTTCTCGACGCACCCGGCCACCGAGGAGCGCATCGCGCGCCTGATGGAGATGGCGCGTACCGGCCGCTTCGACTAAGCCACGGCACGCCGTGCGGCAGTTGCCGCGCGGGGGCCGCCGCACCACCCGCACCACCCACACCACCCACACCACCCACACCACCCACACCACCCACACCACCCCGCACGCTTCGCGCTGCGGGGTGTTTCATTTGCGCGTGCCGTAAAGGGGCCAAAGGGCCTGCAGCATCGCACGCTACAATGCCCGGTTTGGGATTGCAGGGCCCACGGGCGCCGCGACCCCGCCGTTTGCCGCATTTGCTTGCTGTGCCCGTTTGCCGCGCTTGTTTGCCGAATTTGCTCCGATGACACGAACCCGTTCTACCGCTCCGTCTTCTTCCGGCCGCCCGGCGCGCCTGTCCACGCTGCATCTCGCGCCCGATTCGCTCGGCTTCGCCCTCGACGCGGCCGCGCAGGCGGTCGATGCGGTGCGGCGCGGCACCGCGCTGCCGGCGGCGCTGTCGGCGGTATTCGCGCAAATGCCGTCCGGTGCGCAGGCGCTCGCGCGCGGAGCGACGCAGGACGTTGCCTACCGGACGATGCGCCGCCTCGGCAGCGCGGACTGGCTGATCGGCCGGCTCATCAGCAAGGCGCCGCCCGCCTACGTGCACGCGGTGCTCGCCGGTGCGTTCGCGCTGCTGCTCGACGCGGCGGACGAGGCCGCGTATCCGGCGTTCACGGTGGTCGACCAGGCCGTGACCGTGATCGGCGCACGCCGCGAATGCGCGTTCGCGAAGGGGATGGTCAACGCGGTGCTGCGCCGTTTCCTGCGCGAGCGCGACGTACTCGTCGCGGCGCTGCAGGACGATGTCGTCGCGCGCTGGAACTACCGCGCGTGGTGGGTCGATTCGGTGCAGCGCGCCTGGCCCGACGCATGGCAGGCGATCCTCGCGGCCGGCGAGCGGCAAGGGCCGCTGACGCTGCGCGTGAACGCGCGCCGCGCGAGCGTCGACGCGTATCTCGATACGCTGCGCGAGAACGGGATCGAAGCGACCGCGATCGGCCGGCATGCAGTGCGGCTCGCGTCGGCGCTGCCGGTCGATCGCATTCCGGGGTTTGCCGACGGCGTCGTGTCGGTGCAGGACGCCGGCGCGCAGCTCGCAGCCGAATGGCTCGGTGCGCGCGACGGCATGCGCGTGCTCGACGCATGCGCGGCGCCCGGCGGCAAGACCGGCCATATTCTCGAACTGGCCGATGCGGACGTCGTCGCGCTGGAAAGCGACGCCGCGCGCGCGGCACGGATCGGCGAGAACCTCGTGCGGCTGTCGCTCGAAGCGGACGTGCGTGTCGGCGATGCGGGTGCCCCCGACGCGTGGTACGACGGGCGCCCATTCGACCGCATCCTTGCCGACGTGCCGTGCTCGGCGTCCGGCATCGTGCGCCGGCACCCCGACATTCGCTGGCTGCGCCGCGAGGCCGACATCCCGGCGCTCGTCGCGGAGCAGCGCCGCATCCTGGTGGCGTTGTGGCCGCTCGTGAAGCCGGGCGGCGAACTGCTTTACGTGACCTGTTCGGTCTTCCCCGAGGAAGGCGAATTGCAGGCCCGCTGGTTTGAAGCGGCTTGTGAAGATGCGGTACGATTGGACGCCCCCGGCCAGCTGCTGCCGGGCGGAGTGCAGGGAGGGGCGGCCGCCGGCGCACTCGACCAGAACACCGATCACGACGGATTTTTCTACGCGCGGTTTCAGAAACGGTGACGATCAAACACCTTTTTCCACTTCGGCTCGCGGCCGTCCTGATGGTCGTGTTGACGCTGTGCCTGGCTGTCGTCCGGCCGGCGCACGCCGAGTCGATCGCCGTGCAGCGCGCGTCGCTCCAGTCTGACGGAAGCGGCTGGGCGCTCGACGCACGCTTCGATTTCGAGCTGAACCCGAACCTCGAGGATGCCGTCAACAAGGGCATTCCGCTTTATTTCACGACCGACTTCGAGTTGAGCCGTGCACGCTGGTACTGGTTCGACGAGCAGCCGGTGGCGGTCACGCAGACGATCCGCCTGTCGTTCCAGCCGCTCACGCGCGAGTACCGCGTGTCGACGGGCGGCTTGCAGCTCGGCTTCCCGTCGCTGAAGGATGCGCTCGCGGTGGTCCGCCACATCACGTCGTGGCACGTGATCGACCGCAACCAGGTGCGCGCGGGTGAAACCTACATGGCATCGGTGCGGATGCAGCTCGATACGGCGCTGATGCCGAAGCCGTTCCAGGTCGATGCCGTGAACAACCGCGACTGGACGCTCGGGTCGGACTGGAAGCGCTTCAACTTCACGGTGACCGAACGTGCTAAATAAAGTGCGCCGCGCGGCCAGCGGGAAGAGCCTCCTCATCCGCGTGATCGTCTCGACGGTCGCGCTGACCGCGCTGCTGCTGCTCGTGCTGCTCGCGGCCGCGAGCGCGAACACCGAATTCTTCGACCGCTACTACTCGTGGCTGTACGCGACGAACATCGTCGTCGCGCTCGTGTTCCTGCTCGTGGTGCTCGGGCTGATCGGGATGATCGTCGTGCGCCTGAGGAAGGGCAAGTTCGGCACGCGGCTGCTCGCGAAGCTCGCGGTGTTCTTCGCGCTCGTCGGCGTGGTGCCGGGCGGGATCATCTACATCGTCTCGTACCAGTTCGTGTCGCGCAGTATCGAGTCGTGGTTCGACGTGAACGTCGAGACGGCGCTGACGGCCGGCCTGAACCTCGGCCGCGGGATGCTCGATGCTTCGCTGTCCGATCTGCAGACGAAGGCGCGGCTGATGTCCGACCAGCTCGCGAGCGTCGATGCGAACACGAACGGCACGACGCTCACGCTGCTGCGCTTGCGCGACCAGTTCGGCGTGCAGGATGCGACGATCGTCGAGCCGAGCCGCGGCGGTTCGGGTGCGGCGCCCGACCTGCACATCGTCGCGCAGGCGTCGGGCAATTTCGCGGCACTGATTCCGGACGACCTGCCGACGCCGCTGATGCTGAACCAGGCGCGCGAACACGGCGCGTACGCGGCGATCGAGGGTGAAGTCGACGGCGACCCGCGCGCGCATGGCGCGAAGGGCGCGCTGCGGTTGCGCGTCGTGCGGCCGATTCCCGATGCGTCGACGTCGCTGCTGCAGCCGGCGGAACGCTTCCTGCAGCTCACGCAGCCGGTGCCGCCGACGCTTGCCCACAACGCGGACGCCGTGCAGCGCGCGTATCGCGAGTACCAGGAAAAGTCGCTCGGCCGCACGGGGCTGCGCAAGATGTACATCGGCACGCTCACGCTTGCGCTGTTCCTCGCGACCTTCATCGCGATGATGCTCGCGCTCGCGCTCGGCCAGCAGCTCGCGCGGCCGCTGTTCCTGCTCGCGCAGGGCACGAAGGAGGTCACGGAAGGCGACTACACGCCGAAGCGCGAGATCAAGACGCGCGACGAACTCGGCTTCCTCACGCAGTCGTTCAATGCGATGACGCGTCAGTTGTCCGAGGCGCGGCTCGCGGTCGAGAAGAACCGCGTCGCGCTCGAGCATTCGAAGACGTATCTCGAGAGCATCCTCGCGAACCTGACGGCCGGCGTGTTCGTGCTCGACCGCCAGTTCCGGCTGACGACGGCCAATCGCGGCGCCGAGCGGATCTTCCGGCAGCCGTTCAACACGCTGATCGGCACGACGCTCGACCGGATCGGCGTGGCCGCCGGGTTCGGCGCGATGGTGCGCAAGGCGTTCGCCGATCGCGAGGCGGCATCCGACGGCGGCAGCGGCGATCGCGGCCACTGGCAGCAGCAGTTCGCGATCGAGGTGCCGGGCGAAGCCGATCCGCTGACCTTGCTCGTGCGCGGCACGCGCCTCGTGTCGACGGTCGAGGGGCAGGCCGACGATCCGCAGACGTCCGGTTACGTCGTCGTGTTCGACGACATCTCCGACGTGATTTCCGCGCAGCGTTCGGTCGCGTGGGGCGAGGTCGCACGCCGGCTCGCGCACGAGATCAAGAATCCGCTGACGCCGATTCAGCTGTCGGCGGAGCGGCTGCAGATGAAGCTCTCCGACAAGCTCGCACCGCCCGATGCCGATGTGCTCAAGCGCGGCGCGACGATGATCGTCAATCAGGTCGCCGCGATGAAGCGGATGGTCGACGATTTTCGCGAATACGCGCGCACGCCGCCGGCGGTGCTCTCGAACCTGCAGTTGAACGAACTGGCGAGCGAGGTGCTCGGGCTGTATGGTGTGGGCGAAGGCAAGAGCGCGATCGTCGCCGAGCTCGCGCCGTCGCTGCCGGTGATACGCGGTGACGCGACGCAACTGCGCCAGGTGATACACAACCTGCTGCAGAATGCGCAGGATTCGGTCGCGGAGTCGCCGCATCCGCGTGTGTTGATCGAAACCAAGACAGTAGAATATGGCGATCCCGACGCCGAGGGCAAAACGCGCGTCGCGGTACGTCTTACCGTGTCCGACAACGGGCCCGGTTTTCCGGCGCGCATCCTGACCCGCGCGTTCGAGCCTTATGTGACGACGAAGGCGAAGGGCACGGGTCTGGGGTTGGCCACGGTCAAGAAGATCGTCGATGAGCACGGTGCGCGGATCGATCTGCGCAATCGCATGCACGGCGAGACCGTCGAGGGTGCGCAGGTGTCGATCCTGTTCCTGCAGATGGCGAGCGATGCGCCAGGCGCCGAATCGGGCGTGCAGGACGGGGCGGCCCCCGCCAAGACAAAAGCAAGTGAGCAGACAAAGGCAGCGTAAATGGCAACCATCCTGGTGGTAGATGATGAAATGGGCATCCGGGAATTGCTCTCGGAGATCCTCAGCGATGAAGGACACGTCGTCGAGGCGGCGGAGAACGCGCAGGCCGCGCGGGAATACCGGTTGAATCAGGCGCCCGATCTCGTGCTGCTCGATATCTGGATGCCCGATACCGACGGCGTGACGTTGCTCAAGGAGTGGGCGGCGCAGGGGCTGCTGACGATGCCCGTGATCATGATGTCCGGGCACGCGACGATCGATACGGCCGTCGAGGCGACGAAGATCGGCGCGCTCGATTTCCTCGAGAAACCCATCGCGCTGCAGAAGCTGCTGAAGTCCGTCGAGCACGGTCTCGCACGCGGTGCGGCGCCGGTGTCCGCGAACGCGGCGGCGAAGGCCGGTGCGGGGCAGGCGGCGGGGCCCGCGGCGGTTGCGTCCGCGGCCGCGCTGCCGACGCTCGGCGACGACATGGCCTCGGCACTCGGCCTCGCGGGCCAGACGGCCGCGATCCCGTTCGACATCCCGTTGCGCGAAGCGCGCGACGCGTTCGAGCGCGCGTACTTCGAATATCACCTCGCGCGCGAAAACGGCAGCATGACGCGCGTCGCGGAGAAGACGGGCCTCGAGCGCACGCACTTGTATCGCAAGCTCAAGCAGCTCGGCGTCGAGCTCGGCAAGAAGCCGTCCGAAGGCGCCGTATAAAATATTTCGTGAAAGTACTTGATCAAGTAACGAAGGGTGGATATACTTTCTCTTCTTCGTTGGCCCGGTAGCTCAGTTGGTAGAGCAGCGGATTGAAAATCCGCGTGTCGTTGGTTCGATTCCGACCCAGGCCACCAGAATTAAAACCCCAAGAATCGGAAGGTTCTTGGGGTTTTTCGTTTGTGGTGGGGTTTGCGTGATGCATGGCGTGCCCGGCAGTGTTCGTGAGGGCATGATAAAATCCGTGTCCGCTCAATAACTTAGCGTATCGCTTCATGCGCACGGCAGGCCGCCAGCGTGGCGCCGCCGTGGCGCGCGGCAACGAAGCCGCGCGATGGGCGGTATAAGCGCTCCGCCGCGTTCGCGGCCGATTGCGCTGCCTATACTGGTCGAGCCGGCCCAGGCCGGCACGCGTCGGGCCGCCCGGCGGCAGCCGGCCCCGGGGCGCAGCGCGACGCGAGCCTACACATTCACGGAGTATCACGGTGATTCGGACAGACGCTAAAGACGGCGCGCTCGTGTTGTTTTCCGGCGGGCAGGACTCGGCCACGTGCGTGGCATGGGCTCTCGAACGCTACCAGACGGTCGAGACGCTCGGCTTCGATTACGGCCAGCGCCACCGCGTCGAGCTCGAATGTCGCGAAGGCGTGCGCGAAGCGCTGAAGCGTGACTTTCCCGCCTGGTCGGACCGGCTCGGCGACGATCACATGATCGACCTGTCGGTGCTCGGTGCGATCAGCGATACCGCGATGACGCGCACGATCGAGATCGAGACGGCGGCGAACGGCCTGCCCAACACGTTCGTGCCGGGCCGCAACCTGATGTTCATGACGATCGCCGCGGCGATCGCCTATCGCCGCGGGCTGCGCGTGCTGGTCGGCGGGATGTGCGAGACGGATTTCTCGGGCTATCCCGACTGCCGCGACGACACGATGAAGGCGCTGCAGGTCGCGCTGAACCTCGGGATGGATACCCGCATCGTGCTCGAGACGCCGCTGATGTGGCTCGACAAGGCGCAAACCTGGCAGCTCGCCGAACAGCTCGGTGGCGAAGCGCTCGTCGAACTGATCCGCGTCGAGACGCACACGTGCTACGTGGGCGAGCGCGCGGAACTGCACGACTGGGGCTTCGGCTGCGGCGAATGCCCGGCCTGCAAGCTGCGCAAGCGCGGTTACGAGGCGTACCTGAAGGGCGAGCGGGTGACCGAAGCGCCGCTGTGATGCAGCAGCAACGGCAGCGCCTGGTGATTAACGGATTCTGATCGACAGCGAGCGGCGCGAGCCGGACGAAGGACGATGACTTACGCGGTCAAGGAAATTTTCTACACGTTGCAGGGCGAGGGCGCGAACGCGGGCCGGCCGGCCGTGTTCTGCCGGTTCGCCGGCTGCAACCTGTGGTCGGGCCGCGAAGAGGATCGTGCGGAGGCCGTGTGCCGCTTCTGCGATACCGACTTCGTCGGCACCGACGGCGAGAACGGCGGCAAGTTCAAGGATGCCGAAGCACTCGTCGCGACGATCGCCGGCCTGTGGCCGGAGGGCGAGGCGCACCGCTTCGTCGTCTGCACGGGCGGCGAGCCGATGCTGCAGCTCGACCAGCCGCTCGTCGACGCGCTGCACGCGGCCGGCTTCGAGATCGCGATCGAGACCAACGGCTCGCTGCCGGTGCTCGAATCGATCGACTGGATCTGCGTGAGCCCGAAGGCCGACGCGCCGCTCGTCGTCACGAAGGGCAACGAGCTGAAGGTCGTGATCCCGCAGGACAACCAGCGGCTGGCCGACTACGCGAAGCTCGACTTCGAGTATTACCTCGTCCAGCCGATGGACGGCCCGTCGCGCGACCTCAATACGAAGCTCGCGATCGACTGGTGCAAGCGTCATCCGCAGTGGCGGCTGTCGATGCAGACCCATAAATATCTGAACATTCCCTGAGCCCCGGCTTTTGACATCGTGCTGATTACCCGAAAACTCGAATTCGACGCGGGCCACCGCATTCCCGACCACCGCAGCCAGTGCCGGAACCTGCATGGCCATCGCTACGTGCTCGAAGTCACGCTGCGCGGCGATCTCGTCGATACCGAGGGGGCGCCCGACCGCGGCATGGTGATGGATTTCGCCGACGTGAAGGCGCTCGCGATGGAGCACCTGGTCGGCAAGTGGGACCACGCGTTCCTGGTCTATGCGCGCGACGACGTCGTGCGCTCGTTCCTCGAGCAGATGGCCGACCACAAGACGGTCGTGATCGACCGGATTCCGACCGTCGAGAACCTCGCGGCGATCGCGTTCGACATCCTCGCGAACGTGTACGACGCGCACTACGGCGTGAACCTGCGGCTCGAGCGCGTGCGCCTGTACGAAACGCCGAACTGCTGGGCCGACGTCGAGCGCCAGCCCGGCCGCTAATCCCGCCTTCCCGGCAGCCCCGCCAGCCGGCGCGGGCTGCCTGACGCCGCACCCCGCGGCCTCGTCCCGCCTCGCTCCCCGTCCGTTCCCACATTCCGCGTAACGCCGCGCTATGATCGTTGCGTGGCGCCGAAAAACGCTGCCGTGCGCGAGTCGTGCGGCCGGCGCTGTCAGATCGGCCGCCCACGGCCGACCAACGTTCCAGGGCCCGGTCCTGGCGCCGCCGTGCATCGCTGCCCGGCATGTCGCGCTCCGCTTTGCCCGTTGCTTGTCCCGTTCGATTGCCGTTCCGTCCAGGAGGCCGTATCGATGAGCACGCTCACCAATTCCCTCAAACAACGCCTGCGCGACGGCGACGAGCCGCTGTACGGTCTGTGGCTGTCGCTCGGCAGCGACTCGGCCGCGGAAGCGCTCGCGCATGCCGGCTACGACTGGCTCTGCATCGACATGGAGCACGCACCGAACGACAGCCGCGATGTTGCATCGCAGCTGCGCGCGATTGCCGCCGCCCATCTGCCGAGCGAGCCCGTCGTGCGCGTGCCGGCGCGTGAGCCGTGGCTCGTGAAGCGCGCGCTCGATGCGGGCGCGCGCACGCTGATGTTTCCCTGCATCGAGACGCTCGACGACGCCGCGCACGCGGTGCGGCTCACGCGCTATCCGTCGCCCGAATCGCCGGACGGGCTGCGCGGCGTCGCGGGCATGGTGCGCGCGGCGGCGTTCGGCATGCGTCGCGACTACGTGCAGACGGCGAATGCGCAGGTCGCGGTGATCGTGCAGATCGAATCGGCGCGCGGCGTCGATGAAGTCGAGCGAATTGCGGCGCTGCCCGGCATCGATTGCCTGTTCGTCGGCCCGGCCGATCTTGCGGCGAGCCTCGGGCACCTTGGCGACATCCGTCACCCGGACGTCGAAACCGCGATGGCGCGCGTGCTCGCGGCCGGCCGGCAGGCCGGCGTCGCGGTCGGGATCTTCGCGGGTGATACGGCGGCCGCGCGCCAGTATCGCGCGGCCGGCTACCGGATGATCACGGTGTCGGCCGACGTCAGCTGGTTGTTGCGCGCCACGCGGCAGGCGCTGCAGGAGGTGCGGTCATGAACGGTGGCGATGGCGCGTGCCGTGGGCGCGCGCAGGGTGGGATCGGGAGGCGCGGGCAGGTCGGCGCGGTGCTCGGCCTGTGGGTCGCGTGGATCGCGGCCGCCGCCCAGGGCGCGCCGCAAGCGAAGCCCGATCCGTCGCGCGAGACGCAGTCGGCGGTCGCCGACTACAACGCCGGCGACTATCGTGCGGCGCTGGTGCAGTTCCACGACGCGGCCGAGCGCGGCGACCGTCTCGCGCAATTCAACTACGCGATGATGCTGCTGACGGGCGAAGGCGTGACCGCGAACGTCGACGAAGGGTTGCGCTGGCTGAAGCGCGCGGCCGACGCGAACATGTCGCATGCGCAGTACGTGTACGGCCGGATGTTCGACGACGGCGAGTTCGTCGCGCGCGATCCGGCCGAAGCGCACCGCTGGTTCCTGCGGGCGGCGAAGCAGGGGCACGTGCAGGCCGAGCTGTCGCTCGCGAACCAGTTCCTCGACGGGCGCGGCACGCCACGCGACAACCGGCAGGCGTTCACGTGGTACAAGCAGGCCGCGGACGCGGGCGAGCCGACCGCGCAGTACGTGACCGCGTCGTTCTACGAGCGCGGTGGCGACGGCGTCGCGCAGAACCTCAACATCGCGCGGGCGTATTACGCGGCGGCGGCCGCACAGGGCGACGAGACGGCCGGGCTGAAATTCAAGGAGCTGAGCGCGCGGCTGAAGGCGCAGGGGCCGGCATCGGGCGCCGGCGCGGAGCCGGGCGGGGCGCACGCGCCGCCGCCGTGAGCGGGGGCGCGCGCCGCGCGGCACTGCGTGGCCGCGCTTGTCATCCGCAGTCGAAAAAAACGGCGCCGAAGCGCCGTTTTTCTTTATGCGGTGCGTGCCGCGCGGTCAACTCTTCATCAACCGCCGCTGCCGCCCGACGCTCATGATCATCCCGATCGCGATACCGAGCGTCGTGAGCGCGGTGCCGCCGTAACTCATGAACGGCAGCGGCACGCCGACGACCGGCAGCACGCCGCTCACCATCCCGATGTTGACGAACGCATAGACGAAGAACGCGAGCGTGAGCGAGCCCGCAAGCAGGCGGCCGAACAACGTCGCGCCCTGCGCGGCGATATAGAGCCCGCGTGCGATCAGCGCCATGTACAGCGTCAGCAGCACGAGCCCGCCGACGAGCCCCCATTCCTCGGAGAACACCGCGAAGATGAAGTCGGTGTGCTTCTCCGGAATGAATTCGAGGTGCGCCTGCGTGCCTTTCAGGTAGCCCTTGCCGAGCACGCCGCCCGAGCCGATCGCGATCACGGCCTGGATCGTGTGGAAGCCCTTGCCGAGCGGGTCGGAAGTCGGGTCGAGCAGCGTACACACGCGGTGCTTCTGGTAATCGTGCATCAGCGGCCACTGCACTTCGGGCTGGCAGATGCGCTCTTCGAACACGGCGATCGAGCCGACCGCGATCACGCCCGCGACGAGCACCGGCACGATCAGCTTGAACGACAGGCCGGCGAGGTAGATCACGAAGAAGCCGGCCGCGAACACGAGCAGGCCGGTGCCGAGGTCGGGCTGCTTCGCGATCAACCCGACCGGTACCAGCAGGATCCCGAACGCGGCGATGAAGTCGTACCAGCGCAGCCCGCCTTCACGGCGCTGGTAGTACCACGCGAGCATCAGCGGTGTCGCGATCTTGAGGATTTCCGACGGCTGGATCACGACGCCGACGTTCAGCCAGCGCTTCGCGCCCTTCTTGGTCATCCCGAACAGCGCGACCGCGACCAATAGCGCGACCCCGAACGTGTAGAGCGGGACCGCGAAGCGCATCAGCGTCGTGGGCGGGATGTTGGCGATCACCCACATCAGCACGAACGTCAGCAGGATGTTGCGCAGCTGGTCCTCGACGCGGCCCGGCATGTCGATCGCCGCGCTGTACAGCGTGACGATGCCGACGCACAGCAGCAGGAACACGATGAGGGCGAGCGGGCGGTCGAAGCCCGCGAACATCTGCTTGATCTTGTCGAGCCAGGCGCGCTTGTCGAATTGCATGCCTTTCTCCGTTAATGAGCGGTGCCGGCGTCCGCCGCCTTCGCGGGGGCCGTTGCACGGTGATTGTCGTCGCGCGGCGTGGCGACGAGCGGCTGCGCATCGCTGGCGGGCCGGCGCGGCCGGTGCGGGCGCCGGATCGGCGGCAGGCTCGCGGCCCTCGGCGCCGCGGCGCTGGCGCTGGCGGGCAGGGCGGCGCTCGCGGCGGCGGCAGCCGACGCTTCGGAGGCCGCCGCGGCCGATGCCGCTTCCGCCGCGCTGGCCGCGCTCGGCACGACTGGCTGCGGCAGCGCGGTGAAGCCGGCCGCGACGGCAGCAGGCTTGTTTGCGTCGCCGATCACCGGTGCGTTGATGGGTTCGGTCGCCGACGCCGCGGCAGCCACGGCCGCGGCCTCGTTCTGCGGGTTCTGGCGGTCGACGAGGTAGAAGTCGAGCACGCGGCGCGCGATCGGGCCGGCGGCCTGCGCACCCCAGCCACCGTTCTCGACGACCAGCGCGACGGCGATCTGCGGATGGTCGACCGGCGCGTACGCGATGAACAGCGCGTGGTCCCGCAGGTGCTCGGCGAGCAGGTGGCCCTTGTAGTTGGAGCCTTGCAGCGAGAACACCTGCGCGGTACCGGTCTTGCCGGCGGCGAGGTACGGCGCGCCGCGGAACACCTTGTACGCGGTGCCGGACGGGTTCTCGATCACGTTCTCCATCCCGCGCTTCACGACGTCGATGTCGGCCTGCTTGAGCGGGATCGTTTCGCTTTCCTTCGGCACGGTCAGGCGGCGCCCGCGCGTGATCGGATCCTCGACTTCCTTCACGAGGTGAGGCTTCATCACGACGCCGTTGTTCGCGAGCGTCGCGGTCGCGTGCGCGAGCTGCAGGATCGTGAACGAGTTGTAGCCCTGGCCGATCCCGAGGCTGATCGTCTCGCCGTCGAACCACTTCTGCTGCGCGGCCTTCTTGAACGCCTTCTTCTTCCAGTCGGTCGACGGCAGGATCCCGCGCGCCTCGCCCTGGATGTCGATCCCGGTGATCTGGCCGAAGCCGAACGGCTTCATGAAGTTCGCGATCGAGTTCACGCCGAGGTCGCGCGCGAGCATGTAGAAGTAGGTGTCGTTCGACACCATGATCGCCTTGTTCATGTCGACCCAGCCCTGGCCCGAGCGCACGTCGTTGCGGAACGTGTGGCCGCCGAACGTGAAGTAACCGGGATCCTGGAAGCCCCAGCCCGGCGTGCGCTTGCCGAGCGTCAGGCCGGCGAGCGCCATGAACGGCTTGTACGTCGAGCCGGGCGGGTAGGTGCCGTGCAGCGGGCGGTTCAAGAGCGGCTTGTCGGTCGAGTTGTTCAGCTCGTCCCAGGTCTGCTGGTCGATGCCGTCGACGAACGAGTTCGGGTCGAAGCTCGGCGACGACACGAACGCGAGCACGTCGCCCGTCTTCGGCTCGATCGCGACCAGCGCGCCGCGCTTGCCGGCGAACGCCTGCTCGGCCACCTGCTGCAGCCCGATGTCGAGCGACAGCACGAGGTTGTTGCCGGGCGTCGCCTGCGTGCGCGACAGCGTGCGCACCGGCCGGCCGCCGGCCGTCACCTCGACTTCCTCGAAGCCCGTCAGCCCGTGCAGCTCGGTCTCGTAGCTCTGCTCGACACCGATCTTGCCGATGTAGTCGGTGCCCTTGTAGTTGTTCGCGTCGCGGCGCGGATCGTAGTTTTCCTGATCGCTGTCGTTGTCGTCGCTCATCGCGTCGATGCGATCCTGGTCGCGCTTCGAGATCCGGCCGATGTAGCCGATCACGTGCGCGGCCGTCGTGCCGAGCGGATATTGCCGGAACAGCCGTGCGCGCACGTCGACGCCGGGGAAGCGGAAGCGCTGCGCGGTGAAGCGCGCGACTTCGGCGTCGGTGAGGCGCGTGCGGATCGGCAGGCTCTCGAAGTTCTTCGAGTCTTCCTGCAGCTTCTTGAAGCGGCGGCGGTCGCGCGCGTCGATCGGGATGATCTCGGACAGCTTGTCGATCGTGTTGTCGAGCGTGTCGTCGAGCTTCGACGGCGTGATCTCGAGCGTATAGGCCGAATAGTTCTTCGCGAGGATCACGCCGTTGCGGTCGGTGATGATCCCGCGGTTCGGCACGATCGGCGCGACGGAGATGCGGTTTTCCTCGGCCTGCAGCGCGTATTTGCCGTGCTGCATCAGCTGCAGGTAGAAGAAGCGGCTTGCGAGCAGCCCGAAGCAGACGAACACGAACACGCCCGCCGCCGCGACGCGCAGGCGGAACTTCGAGAGCTGCTGTTGGGTGTCGTTGAATTCGGTCATGCGGCTAGGGTCTGTCTGGCCCGCGCACGGCGTGCGGGTGCGGGCGAGGTGCCGCCCCGGAACGCGGCGCGCGGCGGGCGTGGAGGCGGCAGGTATTCAAGGCGGGCCCCTGGCTCAGATGGGGCGCGTATCGTCCGGATCGACCGGGCGGCGTTGCGGCATCAGCAGCAGGTGGCTCGCGATCGGCCACAGCGCGGCTTCGACGAAGCCGTCGACCAGGTAGCGCCAGCCCGGGAACGCGGCGCCCATCACGAGGCGGATCACGAACGGGACGAGCTGCGCGACGACCAGGAGCGGCGTGACGTACAGCACCTGCACGCCGATCGGCATCCACAGCACGCGGCGGTGGATCGTGATCGCGCCGTACGACAGCAGCGTATAGGCGAGCGCATGCTCGCCGAGCAGGCCCGCGTCATGCACGTCCATCAGGATGCCGAGCGCGAACGCGACGCCCATCCCGACCTTGCGCGGCTGGTGGATGTTCCAGAACAGCAGCACGAGCGCGACGAAGTCGGGCACGCCGGGCAGGCGGCCCCACGGCATCAGGTTCAGCAGGAACGCGGCGGCGAGGCTGAAGACGATGAAGTACGGATTGACCGGCTGCAGGATGTATTGCGGGCGATTCATCGCTGGGCTCCTGATTGCCCGGCCGCGGGCTTCGCGGGCGCGGCGGCGGGCTTGGCCGGAGCGGCCGGTGCCGCAGGCGCGGGCTTCGCGCCGGGCTGGGCCGCGGCGGCCGGCTTCGCATTCGCATCAGCCTTGTCGGCCTTCTCGCCCTTCGCGGCGGCTTTCGCGCCTTTCTTGCCCTTCGCGTTCTTGTCGGCGGCCGGATCGGGCTCGGCCGGGCGCGGCGGGATGTCGTTCTGGTAATGCAGCACGAGCATCTGGCGCGCGCCGCGCACGGCGGCGACCGGCGCGCAGGTCACGCGCGCGAACGCCGTATCGGCGAGCTTGTCGACGCGCACGACCTTCGCGACCGGCAGGCCGGGCGGATAGACGCCGTCGAGGCCGCTCGTGACGAGCTCGTCGCCGACGACGAGATCCGCGCTGGTCGGCACGAAGCGCAAATCGAGCGAATCGCCCTTCGGCGTGCCGTAGATCACGCTGCGCAGGCCGGTGCGCAGCACCTGCACGGGAATCGCGAGATCGCGGTCGGTGACCAGCGTGACTTCGGACTGCAGCGGGAACACGCGCGTGACCTGGCCGACCACGCCGTTCTCGCTGACGACGGGCGCGCCGTTCTGGATACCTTGCTGCGAGCCCTGGCCGATCACGATCTTCTGCGTGAACGGATCGCTCGTGTCGTACTGGATCTCGGCCGGCGTCGACTGCGTCGCGATGTGCTGGCGCAGCTCGAGCACGGCGCGCAGGTGCGCGTTCTCCTGCGTGAGCACGGCGGCCTGGTTGGCTTGCGTGGACAGCTGCAGGTTGAGTTTGCGGAGGTCGTCGTTCTCGTGGCGCAGCGACGCACCGGTGACGGCGATGTCGGCCGCGCCCATGAACAGGTCGCGCGGCACGAGCGCGGCGCGCTGCAGCGGATAGAGCACGGTGCCGAGCACGCCGCGGACGATTTCGAGCGTGCTGAAGCGCGCGTCCGAGACGAGGAGCGCGATGGCGAGGGCAACGAAGAAGATGAGCCGCGCGAGCGCGGGCGGACCTTGCTTGAAGAGGGGCGGCGGACTGTATTCCATGGTCGGCGCCGGGCGCGAATGATCGGTTAAATGATGCTCAGACGCGCAAACGGCGCGGCGGTTCGTTCTAAACGAGCGAGCCGGCCACGCCGCGGTTGCGTCATGTCAGGGAACTGCCTGGACGATCACTCGTACGAGAAGATGCTGCCCAGCTTGTCCATGCGCTCGAGCGCCATGCCCGAACCGCGCACGACGCAGGTGAGCGGATCTTCCGCGACGAGCACCGGCAGGCCGGTTTCTTCCGCCAGCAGGCGATCGAGGTCGCGCAGCAGCGCGCCGCCGCCCGTCAGCATCATCCCGCGTTCGGCGATGTCGGCGCCGAGTTCCGGCGGCGTCTGTTCGAGCGCGATCTTCACCGACGACACGATCTGGTTCAGCGGATCGGTCAGCGCTTCGAGGATTTCGTTGCTGGAGATCGTGAAGCTGCGCGGAATGCCTTCCGACAGGTTGCGGCCCTTCACTTCCATTTCCTTGACTTCGGAGCCCGGGAACGCGGAGCCGATTTCCTTCTTGATCGCCTCGGCGGTCTGTTCGCCGATCAGCATCCCGTAGTTGCGGCGGATGTAGTTGACGATCGCCTCGTCGAACTTGTCGCCGCCGACGCGCACCGAACCCTTGTACACGATGCCGCCGAGCGAGATCACGCCGACTTCCGTCGTGCCGCCGCCGATGTCGACGACCATCGAGCCGGTGGCTTCCGACACCGGCAGGCCCGCGCCGATCGCAGCAGCCATCGGCTCTTCGATCAGGTAGACCTGCGATGCGCCGGCGCCGTGCGCGGCTTCCTTGATCGCGCGGCGCTCGACCTGGGTCGAGCCGCACGGCACGCAGATGATGATGCGCGGCGAAGGCGAGAACATGCGCGACTCGTGGGCCGTCTTGATGAACTGCTTGATCATCTGCTCGGTGACGGTGAAGTCGGCGATCACGCCGTCCTTCATCGGGCGGATCGCCTCGATGTTGCCCGGCACCTTGCCGAGCATCTGCTTGGCTTCCTTACCGACTGCCTGGATGGTCTTCTTGCCGTTGGGGCCGCCTTCCTGGCGGATCGACACGACGGACGGCTCATCGAGCACGATGCCCTTGCCGCGCATGTAGATCAGGGTGTTTGCGGTGCCGAGGTCGATCGCGAGATCGTTGGAGAAGTAGCTGCGCAAAAAACCGAACATTCAGAATCCTGTTTCGCTCTGGGCCGGCCCTGCATAGCGAGCGCTGAGGGCGGCAGCGGAAAAAATAACAGCCTCGGGAAGCGTGGCGGAAGCGGCCGCCGCGGCGCACGAAGCTGCGAGTGATGTCTACCGGGGATCGCACGATGCACGCACGGCCTGCCGAAGCGGGGCGAAACGGTGCGGGAAAAGGCTGCCGGGTTTGGGTCGAACGCGTAATGATACCTTATAATTTCACGGTATTTGAATCGAAACGGGCGGTATTTTTGCCGCTTCGGCCCCGATTTTTGAGGGTGGGATCGCACCCTCCAACCCCCCGCCGCAGTGCTGCTTTTGATGCGCTGCGCAGCCTTGTTTTTCCGGTGATCGCATGGCCCTGACCCTGACCGATGTGAAACGCATCGCGCACCTGGCGCGACTCGAAATGGCCGACGCCGACGCCGAGCACATGCTCGGCCAGCTCAATGAACTCTTCGGCCTCGTCGAGCAGATGCAGGCGGTCGATACCGCCGGCATCGCGCCGCTCGCCCACCCGATCGAACAGATCCAGGAAGTCGCGCAGCGCCTGCGTGACGACGCCGTGACGGAGGTCGTCAATCGCGACGACAACCAGCGTCCGGCGCCGGCCGTCCAGGACGGCCTCTATCTCGTGCCGAAGGTGATCGAGTAAGCATTCGATGACAAGCGCGCCGCCTCTGCGCCGCGCGCCACCCAGAATTCCCAGGAAAACCACTCAATGCACGCAAAAAGCCTGACCGAACTGCGCGCCGCGCTCGCCGCCAAGGAATGCTCGGCCGTCGAGCTCGCGCAGCTCTACCTGAAACGGATCGAAGCCGCGCGCGACCTGAACGCGTTCGTCCACGTCGACACCGATCTCACCCTCGCGCAGGCCAAGGCCGCCGATGCCGAGCTCGCGCGCGGCGCGGGCGGCGCGCTCACCGGCCTGCCGATCGCGCACAAGGATGTCTTCGTCACGCGCGGCTGGCACTCGACCGCCGGCTCGAAGATGCTCGCGAACTACGAGAGCCCGTTCGACGCGACCGTCGTCGCCCGCCTGCAGGCGGCCGGCATGGTCACGCTCGGCAAGACCAACATGGACGAGTTCGCGATGGGCTCGTCGAACGAGAATTCGGCGTTCGGTGCGGTGAAGAACCCGTGGGACACGAACGCGGTGCCGGGCGGCAGCTCGGGCGGCAGCTCGGCAGCGGTGGCCGCGCGCCTCGCGCCGGCCGCGACCGGCACCGACACCGGCGGCTCGATCCGCCAGCCCGCGTCGTTCGCGGGCGTGACGGGCATCAAGCCGACCTACGGCCGCGTGTCGCGCTACGGGATGATCGCGTTCGCGTCGTCGCTCGACCAGGGCGGCCCGATGGCGCAGAGCGCGTCCGACTGCGCGCTGCTGCTGAATGCGATGGCCGGCTTCGACGAGCGCGACTCGACGAGCCTCGAGCGCGACGACGAAGATTTCACGCGCCACCTCGGCCAGCCGTGGGCAGCCGGCAACGATGCGGGCAAGCCGCTCGCGGGCCTGCGCATCGGCCTGCCGAACGAGTATTTCGGCGACGGCCTCGCCGACGACGTGCGCGCGGCGATCGACGCGGCGCTGAAGCAATATGAAGCGCTCGGCGCGACGCTCGTGCCCGTGTCGCTGCCGAAGACGGAACTGTCGATTCCCGTGTACTACGTGATCGCGCCGGCTGAAGCCTCGTCGAACCTGTCGCGTTTCGACGGCGTGCGCTTCGGCCACCGCGCCGCGCAGTACGGCGACCTGCTCGACATGTACAAGAAGTCGCGCGCGGAAGGCTTCGGCCCCGAGGTGAAGCGCCGGATCCTGGTCGGTGCGTACGTGCTGTCGCACGGCTACTACGACGCGTACTACCTGCAGGCGCAGAAGATCCGCCGCATCATCGCGAACGATTTCCAGGAAGCGTTCAAGTCCTGCGACGTGATCATGGGCCCGGCGTCGCCGACGGTCGCATGGGATCTCGGCTCGAAGGGCGACGATCCGGTGCAGATGTATCTCGCGGATATCTACACGCTGTCGGTGAGCCTCGCCGGCCTGCCCGGCATGAGCGTGCCGTGCGGCTTCGGCGCGGGCGCGAATGCGAAGCGCCCGGTCGGCCTGCAGATCATCGGCAACTATTTCAACGAAGCCCGGATGCTGCAGGTCGCCGACGCGTTCCAGCGCGCGACCGACTGGCACAAGCAAGTTCCGGCAGGGGTGTAAGCATATGGCTACTCAATGGGAAGTCGTCATCGGTCTCGAGACGCACGCGCAACTGTCGACCGTCTCGAAGATTTTCTCGGGCGCGTCGACGCAGTTCGGCGCCGAGCCGAACACGCAGGCCTGCCCGGTCGACCTGGCGCTGCCGGGCGTGCTGCCGGTGCTGAACCGCGGCGCGGTCGAACGCGCGATCCGCTTCGGCCTCGCGATCGGCTCGACCATCGCGCCGCGCAGCATCTTCGCGCGCAAGAATTATTTCTACCCCGACCTGCCGAAGGGCTATCAGATCAGCCAGTACGAGATTCCGGTCGTGCAGGGCGGCCAGATCACGATCCAGGTGCCCGCCAACGAAAAGGCCGGCAAGCAAGCGTACGAGAAGACGGTCAACCTGACCCGCGCGCACCTCGAGGAAGATGCGGGCAAGTCGCTGCATGAAGACTTCGCCGGGATGACGGGGATCGACCTGAACCGCGCGGGCACGCCGCTGCTCGAGATCGTCACCGAGCCGGAAATGCGCAGCGCGGCCGAGGCCGTGGCCTACGCGAAGGCACTGCATGGGCTCGTCGTGTGGCTCGGCATCTGCGACGGCAACATGCAGGAAGGCTCGTTCCGCTGCGATGCGAACGTGTCGGTGCGCCCGGTCGGCCAGGAGAAGTTCGGCACGCGCGCGGAAATCAAGAACCTGAACTCGTTCCGGTTCCTCGAGGAAGCGATCAATTTCGAAGTGCGTCGCCAGATCGAGCTGATCGAGGACGGCGGCGAAGTCGTGCAGGAAACGCGCCTCTACGATCCGGACAAGCGCGAGACGCGTTCGATGCGCAGCAAGGAAGACGCGCACGACTACCGTTACTTCCCCGACCCCGACCTGATGCCGCTCGTGATCGGCCAGGACTGGATCGAGCGCGTGCAGTCCGGGATGCCCGAGCTGCCTGCCGCGATGCAGCAGCGCTTCGCCGACGAATACGGCGTGTCCGCGTACGACGCGGGCGTGCTGACGTCGAGCAAGGCGATGGCCGCGTACTTCGAAGCCGTGGTCGCGAAGGCCGGCACCGCGAACGCGAAGATCGCCGCGAACTGGCTGATGGGCGACGTGTCGTCGCAGCTGAACCGAGACGGCATCGAAATCGACGCGATTCCGGTCTCGGCCGCGCAGCTCGCGCTCGTGCTGCAGCGCATCGCGGATGGCACGATCTCGAACAAGATCGCGAAGGAAATCTTCGCGACGATCTGGGACGAGAAGGCGACCGACGAAGGCGCGGCCGACCGCATCATCGACGCGAAGGGGCTCAAGCAGATCTCCGACACCGGCGCGCTGGAAGCGATCATCGACGAAGTGCTCGCGGCGAACGCGAAGTCGGTCGAGGAATTCCGCGCGGGCAAGGAAAAGGCGTTCAACGCGCTGATCGGCCAGGCGATGAAGGCGACGAAGGGCAAGGCCAATCCGCAGCAGGTCAACGAACTGCTGAAGAAGAAGCTCGGCTGAGCATGACCGCGCGCCTGAACCGCGCTTGACGACGGGCCGCCCCGAACCGGATCGGGGCGGCCCGTTGCGTTTTGGTGGATGCGTTATCGTATGCACCACAGCGTCCAACGGAGGAACGAATGGCGAAACAACCGTCGCTCGACGATTTCCGCGTGCCTTACAGCACGCGCGAGAAGGAAGCCGCCGCATTCAAGCTCGATGCGTTCGACCCGGCCGCGAAGCCGTTTTCGTCCGGATCGAAAGAAGCGGACCGCGAACGGCTGTCGGTCGTGTCGACCGAGCTCGACGTGCAGCAGGAGCGCCTGCACACGCAGCAGAAGAAGCGTGTGCTGCTCGTGCTGCAGGGGATGGACACCAGCGGCAAGGACGGCACCGTGCGCGCGGTGTTCCGCGAGGTCGATCCGCTCGGCCTGCGCGTCGTGTCGTTCAAGGCGCCCACGCCGATCGAGGCCGCGCATGACTTCCTGTGGCGCGTGCATGCGCAGGTGCCGGCCGCGGGCGAGCTCGCGATCTTCAACCGCAGCCACTACGAAGACGTGCTCGTGCCGCGCGTGCTCGACCTGATCGACGCGAAGGAATGCGAGCGCCGCTACCGGCAGATCCGCGATTTCGAGACGATGCTGGTCGAGAACGGCACGACGATCATCAAGTGCTTCCTGCACATCTCGAAGGACGAGCAGCGCGCGCGGCTGCAGGCGCGCATCGACGATCCGACCAAGCACTGGAAGTTCGACATCTCCGATCTCGACGCGCGCAAGCACTGGGACGCGTACCAGTCCGCCTACCGTGACGCGCTCGCCGCGACGTCCGCCGAGCATGCGCCGTGGTACGTGATCCCGGCGAACTCGAAGACGCACCGCAACGTGATGATCGCCGAGCTGCTGCTGCGCACGATGACCGACATGAAGCTGGAATTCCCGCCGCCGAAGCCCGAGCTCGAAGGCGTGAAGATCCGCTAAGCTGCCCCCCTGAAAAACATCGAACTGAACGGAATCCGACATGATGCGAGTGATTACCGCCAACCTGAACGGCATCCGCTCCGCCGCGAAGAAGGGCTTCTTCGAGTGGCTCGGCGAACAGAACGCCGATTGCGTGTGCGTGCAGGAAATCAAGGT
Source organism: Burkholderia sp. AU33423 (assembly GCF_002223135.1). Taxonomy (NCBI): domain Bacteria; kingdom Pseudomonadati; phylum Pseudomonadota; class Betaproteobacteria; order Burkholderiales; family Burkholderiaceae; genus Burkholderia; species Burkholderia sp. AU33423. The sequence continues at coordinate 1,003,793 of NZ_NKFH01000005.1, read as the reverse complement.
CTCGGCCGACGACCTGCCGGTCGAATTCGTCGAGCCGCACGGCTTCAAGAGCTATTTTCACCACGCCGAGAAGAAGGGCTACAGCGGCGCGGGCGTGTACAGCCGCCGCGAGCCCGATGACGTGATCATCGGCTTCGGCAGCAGCGAATTCGATGCCGAAGGGCGCTACGTCGAGGCGCGCTACGGCAAGCTGTCCGTCGTGTCGGTGTACGTGCCGTCAGGCTCGAGCGGCGAAGAGCGCCAGCAGGCGAAGTACCGCTTCATGGACGAGTTCATGCCGCACCTCGCCGCGCTGAAGAAGAAGCGCGAGGTGATCCTGTGCGGCGACGTGAACATCGTCCACAAGGAAATCGACATCAAGAACTGGAAGAGCAACCAGAAGAATTCGGGCTGCCTGCCGGAAGAGCGCGAGTGGCTCACGAAGCTGTTCGACGATGTCGGCTATGTCGACGTGTTCCGCACGCTCGACCCGCGCGCCGAGCAGTACACGTGGTGGAGCAACCGCGGCCAGGCGTATGCGAAGAACGTCGGGTGGCGGATCGATTACCAGATCGCGACGCCGGGTATCGCCGGCACCGCGAAAAGCACGTCGATCTTCAAGGACATCAAGTTCAGCGACCACGCGCCGCTGACGGTGGACTACGACTACAAGAAGTGATGTTCCGCGCTGCGCCGCGCGTGCAGCAGTCGGATGCAAAAACGGGCCGCATGTCGAACATGCGGCCCGTTTCGTTTGGGGCGGCGATCGTGCGTATCGCCTTCGTCGCTTACTGCTTGATCGACGCCATGTCGATCACGAACCGGTACTTCACGTCGCTCTTCAGCATCCGCTCGTAGGCCGCGTTGATCTGCTGCATCGGAATCGTTTCGATATCCGACGTGATCCCGTGCTCCGCGCAGAAGTCGAGCATTTCCTGCGTTTCCGCGATCCCGCCGATCAGCGAGCCGGCGAGGCGGCGGCGCTTGAAGATCAGGTTGAACACCTGCGGCGACGGATGGTCGTGCTCCGGCGCGCCGACCAGCGTCATCGTGCCGTCGCGCTTCAGCAGGTGCAGGAACGGGTTCAGGTCGTGCTGCGCGGCGACCGTGTTCAGGATGAAGTCGAAGCTGTTCAGGTGCGCGTTCATCTGCGCCTCGTCCTTCGAGATCACGACTTCGTGCGCGCCGAGCCGCTTGCCGTCCTCGATCTTCGACGGCGACGTGGTGAACAGCACGACGTGCGCACCCATCGCGCGCGCCAGCTTCACGCCCATGTGGCCGAGGCCGCCGAGCCCGACGATGCCGACCTTCTTGCCGGGGCCGACGTTCCACTGCCGCAGCGGCGAGTAGGTCGTGATCCCGGCGCACAGCAGCGGCGCGGCGCCGGCCGGGTCGAGCGTCTCGGGCACGCGCAGCACGAACGCCTCGTCGACGACGAGCTGCGTCGAATAACCGCCGAACGTGATGTCGCCCGTCACGCGATCCTGGCCGTTGTAGGTGCCGACGAAGCCGTTCTCGCAATATTGCTCGAGGCCTTCTTCGCAGCTCGCGCAGGTGCGGCACGAATCGACGAGACAGCCGACGCCGACCAGTTCGCCGACCTTGAAGCGCGTCACTTCCGGGCCGGTCGCGGTCACGCGGCCGACGATTTCATGGCCCGGCACGACCGGATAGATCGTGTTGCGCCATTCGTTGCGGGCCTGGTGCAGGTCCGAGTGGCAGACGCCGCAGTAGAGGACGTCGATCTGGACGTCGAGGTCGCGCAGTGCGCGACGCTGGAATTCGAACGGGGCGAGCGGCGAGCGCGAATCGGTCGCTGCGTAGGCATAGGTAGTGCTCATGCGATGGGCTCCTTGTCCGGAAAGCATCCGGCGAAACAGACTGCCGTCGCATCATGTGGCGATGCGGCGAGGCAGGACGTCATCGTAAGGAGCGCGGCGCCGCAGTGAAATACACGAAGGTCTGGAAGATTTGCCTATTCCTCTCTAACTGCGTGCAAACAGCCGTCAAAACACGTCCAGGGTGCTAAATTGCGAGCCAGATTCTCTTGCCGGACAGGACCACGCAGATGAGCTTCGAGCCCCTTTTCGCCGATACGGGCGACCGTGTGCAGCGCCGCATGGTCGAGCTGCATACGCGCCTCGCGCCGAACGAGGGCGACACGCCTCGCGGCGCTCGACGGCGTGCGCTTCATCCGCGTGAGCCGTCCGGTGCCGCGCATGCCGGTGTTGTACGAGCCGAGCATCGTCGTCGTGTGCCAGGGGCGCAAGCTCGGCTATCTCGGCGAGCGCTCGTTCGTGTACGACGCGCAGCAGTATCTCGTGCTGTCGGTGCCGCTGCCGTTCGAATGCGAGACCTTCGCGAGCCAGGACGAGCCGTTTCTCGCGATCTCGATCCGCGTCGATCTCGCGGTGATCGCCGAGCTCGCGATCCTGCTCGACGAGACGCTCGGTGCGCCCGTCAGCGAACCGCTCGGCGTTGATTCGACGCCGCTCGATGCGCCGCTGGCGGATGCCGTGCTGCGGCTGCTCGAAGCGCTCGCGTCGCCGCACGACACGCGCGTGCTGGGCCCCGCGATCATGCGCGAGATCGCGTATCGGGTGCTGACGGGCGCGCAGGGCGACGCGATCCGCGCGGCGCTCGTCCAGCAGCATCACTTCGGCCGCATCGCGAAGGCGCTGCGGCGCATCCATGCGGACCTGAAGGCCGATCTCGACGTCGAGACGCTCGCGCGCGAGGCCGGCATGAGCCTCGCGGTGTTCCATGCGCAGTTCAAGCACGTGACGGCGACGTCGCCGATGCAGTACGTGAAGGCCGCGCGGCTGCACCAGGCACGGCTGATGATGGTGCAGGACGGGGTCGGCGCCGGTGCGGCGGCCGCGCGTGTCGGCTATGCGAGCGCATCGCAGTTCAGCCGCGAGTTCAAACGGCTGTTCGGCCGCAGCCCGGGTGACGAGGTGCGCTGGATGCGCGAAAGCGGCGCCCGGCCGGTCGCGGCGGAGGTGGATGCGTAGGGCGGCGTCGCGATCGGCCGCGCGGGGCGCTCAGCGCCGCACGACCTTGCGACGCTGCGCGCTGATGCCCGCGTAGTCGGGCAGTGTGTCGACGTGCTTGCCCACGGCCTTCGCGTACAGCGGCATGAGATCCGGCAGGCGGTTCAGCAGGTCCTGGCGGCGGGCGGTGCTGTACGGGTGCGTATAGATGAAGCCCGTCGCCTTGTTCCCGCGTGTCGCAACCGCGAGCTTGTCCCACAGCGTGATCGCCGCGCGCGGATCGAAGCCCGCACGGGCGGCGATGTCGCCGCCGATCACGTCGGCTTCGGTCTCGTCGGTCGGGTCGTAGTGGAGCGACTGCAGGCGCTCGCCGAGGTTCAGTGCCTGCGGCAGAGGCTCGCCGACGCCGAACAGCGGCGGCAGCGCGGCCGCGTGCAGCGACGTCTGCGAGGTCGCGCTGAAGTTGCTGCGTGCATGTTCTCGCAGCGCATGCGCAATGCCGTGCGCGAGCAGCACGCCGAGCTCGTCGTCGTTCAGGCGGACGCGGTCGAGCAGGCCGCCGTACACGAGCACCTTGCCGCCCGGCAGGCAGGTCAGGCGAATGTCGCGCGAGCGGATCGCGTTGACGTCCCACGCCCAGCTCTTTACGCGGTCGTTCCATTTCACCGAATACGGCGCGAGCTTCGCGACGATCGCGCGCAGGCGCTTCACGCGCGGCTGGTTCGCCGGCAGCAGGCGGTTGCTGTCGGCGGCCGCCTGCACGATCTGCGCGTATTCGTTCGCGGTGAGCTGCTCGAGCAGCGGCGACGGGATCAACGTGCGGAAGGCAATGGCGTCGCCGTAGCGGACCTGCTGCGATGTCTGCGCATAAGCCTTCGCCGACGCGGCGGCGCCGGTCGGCTGCGCGGGTTCGGCGGTGGCCGACTGGGCAGGGGCGGCGGGCGTCGAAGTCGCCGGCGGTGAAGCGGGTGCCGTGGCCGGGGAGCCCGCGGCGGCGGCAGCGGGCGCGCCGGCGTCGGTCGCATGGGCGAACCCCGCGGCGAGCGCCGCGGCGCCGACGCTCAACGAAGCCGCAACGCGCGCGAGGCGGTGCAGGCCGTTACTGCGCACGGCTGGCCTCGCCGTTGCGTGCGGCACCGTTCCACGGCGCGATCTTGAACAGCAGCAGCATGCCGGGAATCGCGAGCGCGGTGCACACGATGAAATAGTCGTACCAGCCGATCTTTGCGACGACGAAGCCGCTCGCGGCCGACGCGAGCGTACGCGGCACCGACGCGAGGCTCGTGAACAGCGCGAACTGCGTGGCCGTATAGCGCGGGTCGGTCGTGCTCGCGATATACGCGACGAACGCGGCCATCGTCAGGCCGGTCGTGAAGGTTTCGAAGCCGTAGACGATCGCGAGGGCGACCGTCATCGGGCTCAGCTTTGGCGTGATCTCGATACCGAACACCGACATGAACGACGCGAGCGCGTGGCTGGCCGCGACCGTGAAGTCGTACAGCACCGCGAGCACCGGCGAACCGGGGCCGACCTGCGCGAGCCACGCGAAGCCGAGCGTCGACACCATCTGCAGCGCACCGAAGATCCACAGCCCGCGGCCGATGCCGATCTTCACGAGCCAGACGCCGCCGATGATGCCGCCGGCCACGCTCGCGACGAGGGCAGTGGTCTTCGCGACGATGCCGATTTCGGTGCGCGAGAAGCCGATGTCGAGGAAGAACGACGTCGACAGCGTGGTGGCCATCGTGTCGCCGATCTTGAACAGGAAGATGAACGCGATGACGAGCAGCGCGCCGGCCCAGCCGTCGCGCTGGATGAATTCGCGGAACGGCAGCACGATCGCGTCGCGCAGGTTGCGCGGCGGCGCGCCGACCACTTCGGGCTCGCGCACGACGAGCGTCATCAGGATGCCCGGCAGCATGAACGCGCCGGTGAGCGCGAACACGGCGTCCCACGGCAGGTGGTCGGACAGGATCAGCGCGAGCGAACCGGGGATCAGCGCGGCAAGCTTGTACGCATTCACGTGCACCGCGTTGCCGAGGCCCTGCTCGGTGTCGCGCAGCAGCTCGCGGCGGTACGCGTCGATCACGATGTCGGCGCTCGCGCCGAAGAACGCGACGAGCGTGGTGAGCGCGGCGACCGTCCAGATCGAGTCGCGCGGCGACACGAAGCCGAGCGCGGCGATCGCACCCGCGACCAGCAGCTGCGTGAGCAGCAGCCAGCCGCGCCGGCGGCCCGGCCGCCAGCCGGGCAGGCGCGGGACGTAGCGGTCCATCAGCGGCGCCCACAGGAACTTCCACGTGTACGGGAACTGGATCAGCGCGAACAGGCCGATTTCCTTCAGGTTCACGCCCTCGGAGCGCAGCCATGCCTGCACGAGGTAGACGAGCGTGAAGAGGGGCAGACCCGACGTGAAACCGAGGAACACGCAGATCAGCATGTGCGTGTTCAGATAGGCTCGCCAGCCGGGGTGATCCTCGTGAGCGGTGAGTGCGGGCGCCTCGTGTGGCGTTTTCGACATGGACTGGAACTGGATAGCGTTGACTGATTGCGGCGGCAGCGCAGGCGACGGCGCGGGTCGCGCAGCGGCGCGGCCGCACGTGCGTGCGGGCCGACGGCGTCCGTCAACGGCTCCCCGGCTCAGCTGCGCTTGACGCGGTAGACAGCAAGACTACCACGCCAGTTCGCTCCCCATCGAATCGGTTGGCCTTCGTGCAGCACCACGCGGTCGAGGATCGTCACGCCGACTTCGGGCGCGAGCGCCTCGAAATCCTCGATCGTCAGCACCCGCACGTTCGGCGTGTTGTGCCACTGGTAAGGCAGCGATTTCGACACCGGCATCCGGCCGTTCAGCACCGACAGCCGGTGCGGCCAGTAGCCGAAATTCGGGAACGACACGATGCATTCGCGCCCGACCCGCGCGGTTTCGCGCAGGATCGCGGCCGTCTGGTGGATCGTCTGCAACGTCTGCGACAGGATCGCGATGTCGAAGCTGTGGTCCTCGAACAGGCGCAGGCCGTCTTCCAGGTTCTGCTGGATCACGTTGATGCCGTTCTTCGCGCTCGCGAGCACGCCCGCGTCGTTCAGCTCGATCCCGTAGCCGGTCACGTCCAGTTCTTCCATCAGCAGCGCGAGCAGCGAGCCGTCGCCGCAACCGAGGTCGAGCACCGTCGAGCGCGGTTCGACCCAGCGCGCGATCGTGCGGAAGTCCGCGCGCGCGGACAGGGAATTCAGTGCTTGCTGGTTCATGCACCCACCTCGATGGCGATTCGTTCGTAATACGCGCGGAGCAGGTTGTGATAGCGCGCGTCGTCGAGCAGGAATGCGTCGTGGCCGTGCGGCGCATCGATTTCCGCGTAGCTGACCGTGCGCTTGTTGTCGAGCAGCGCCTTCACGATCTCGCGCGAGCGGGCCGGCGCGAAACGCCAATCGGTCGAGAAGCTCGCGATCAGGTATTTCGCCTGCGTGTGCGCGAGCGCGGCCTTCAGATTGCCGTCGAACGCCTTGGCCGGGTCGAAGTAGTCGAGCGCGCGCGTGATCAGCAGGTAGGTGTTCGCGTCGAAGTAGTCGGCGAACTTGTCGCCCTGGTAGCGCAGGTACGACTCGACCTCGAACTCGACGTCGAAGCTGAAGTTGTACGCGTCGAGCGCGCCGTCGGCACGGCGCAGCGCACGGCCGAATTTCTCGGCCATGTCGTCGTCGGACAGGTACGTGATGTGGCCGATCATCCGCGCGACGCGCAGGCCGCGCTTCGGCTTCACGCCGTGTGCGTAATAGTCGCCGCCGTGGAAATCGGGATCGGACAGGATCGCCGAGCGCGCGACCTCGTTGAATGCGATGTTCTGCGCGGACAGCTTCGGCGTCGACGCGATGTCGATACAGTGCGCGACGCGCTCCGGATACATCAGGCTCCACGCGAGCGCCTGCATCCCGCCGAGGCTGCCGCCCATCACCGCGGCGAAGCGCTCGATGCCGAAGGCATCCGCGACGCGCGCCTGCGCGTGCACCCAGTCCTCGACGGTGACGACCGGGAAGCTCGCGCCGTACGGCTTGCCGGTGGACGGGTCGATGCTCATCGGGCCGGTCGAGCCGAAGCACGAGCCGAGGTTGTTCACGCCGATCACGAAGAAGCGGTTGGTATCGAGCGGCTTGCCCGGGCCGACCATGTTGTCCCACCAGCCGGTGCTGCGCGGATCGTCCGCGTAGACGCCGGCGACGTGGTGCGACGCGTTGAGCGCGTGGCAGACGAGCACCGCGTTCGAGCGCGCGGCGTTGAGTTCGCCGTACGTCTCGACGACGAGCTGATAGTTGCCGATCACGCTGCCGCTTTGCAAGCGCAGCGGTTCGGCGAAGTGCATGGTCTGTGGAGCGACGATGCCGATCGATTCCATTCGTTCCGCCTTATGACTGGGCAGCTAAATGGTGTCGGCGATGCGCGGAGGCGAAGGTGCGCGGCTGACGACCTCTTTAGCCGCATTTGTAGTGAACCGCCGGGACAAAGACAGCATCAACGCCCTGGCCGGTTCGCGCGCCCGCAATCGAGTCAGCAAATCGGCGCGTGTCTGGCTGCCGCCCTAGGGGCGGCAGTCGGCAAAGTATAGCGGAAATTGCGGAGCGCGGATTCGGGCGCGCCGGGCGGGGCCGCCGCGCCCGCGTCATCTCACTGCAGGATCAGCCGCAGATGCGCATCGGCCTGCTCGCCGGGCGATTTCTGGAACCCGCCTTTCGCGAAGCGGTGCCAGCGCCCGATCACGTAGCTGACGAGCAGGCTGGCGCGCGCGGCGGGATCGTAGTCGGCCGGCAACGCGAACGGTGCGGCGCCGTCCTGCGGCGTGCTGGCCTCGGTGCGGGCAACCCGCAGGCACTGCTTGACGGTCGCCTCGATCCGGTCGAGCAACTGGTTCACGCGTTCGGTGAGGCGCTCGTCCTCGCCGACCAGCGCCTCGCCGGTCAGCACGCGCGTCATGCCCGGATTCTTCGCGGCGAAATTGAGCATCGTCAGCGCGATCGTGCGCGCCTGCAGTACGCCGTTCGGCTCCTTCGCGACGATCTGGTTGACGAGGCCGAACAGCGCCTGCTCGATGAATTCGATCAGCCCCTCGTACATCTTCGCCTTGCTGGCGAAATGCCGGTAGAGCGCCGCTTCCGAAACGTCGAGCCGGGCCGCGAGCGCGGCGGTCGTGATCTTCTCGGGCTTGGGCGCCTCGAGCATCGTCGCGAGTGTCTGCAGGATCATCACGCGCCGCTCGCCCGGCTTCGGGCGCGGGCGGGACGGCGTGGCCTGGTCTTCCTTTACGGCTTGGTCCTGCGGGTAAGTCGGCTGCATTTCTGTCGCCCCGATCGTGTGCCCAGTCGCAGCGATTTTAACGAACGAATGCGCTGATCGACATAATGTGGACGGCCGATGCTCGGCAGATGGCCCGGCAGGTGGCCGGTGATCCATACGGTACCGATGCCGAGCCGCTTGTAGCGTTTCAGGTGGCTGCGGGTATCTTCGACGAGGATCGCATCGGCCAGCCGCGCATGCGCGGCACGCAAGGCCCGGCGCAGCATCGTGTGGTCGGGCTTCGCGCGCCATGTGCGGCGGTCGCGCATGTGCTCGATCGCGATCACGCGCTCGAACAGCCGCTCGATGCGCAGCTCGCGCAGCACCGCGCGCGCATAGTTCTCCGGCGCGTTGGTCAGGATCAGCTTGCGGCCCGGCAGCGCGGCGACGATGCGCGCGAGGCCGCGCTCGGCGCGCACCATCGCCGGCAGGTCGGAAAACGTGTGGACGACGCGCAGGAAGTCGTGCGGGTCGATCGGATGATGGCGCGTGAGGCCGAGCAGCGCGGCGCCGTAGCGCTCGGTGTAGCCGGTGCGCAGGCGGTCGGCTTCGGCGCGCTCGACCTGCAGCGCGTCGATGATGTACTGCGTCATCGCGCGGTTGATCTCCGGAAAGATCGCGTGCGATGCGTGGTGAAGGGTGTTGTCGAGATCGAACAGCCACACCGGCGCGCCGGCGCGGGGCCGGCTGCGTGACACGCGCCGGCGCAGCAGCGGAGCCGGCAAGTCGGGTGTGGCGGTCTTGCTGCGCTTGCTCAATGCGAGCGGATCATCGTGCCGAACGGCTGCTCGGTCAGGATTTCCAGCAGGACCGAGTGCTCGATCCGGCCGTCGACGATGTGCACCGACTTCACGCCGCTCTTCGCGGCGTCGAGCGCCGACGAGATCTTCGGCAGCATGCCGCCGGAGATCGTGCCGTCTTCGAACAGCGCGTCGATCTCGCGCGCGGAGAGATCGGTCAGCAGGTTGCCGTCCTTGTCCATCACGCCCGGGATGTTGGTCATCATCAGCAGCTTCTCGGCGTTCAGCACGGTGGCGAGCTTGCCCGCGACGAGGTCGGCGTTGATGTTGTACGAGAGACCGTCCTCACCGAAACCGATCGGCGAGATCACCGGGATGAACGCGTCGTCCTGCAGCGCCTTCACGACGGCCGGGTTGATCGCCTCGACTTCGCCGACCTGGCCGATGTCGATGTACTGGCCCGGGTTGTCGCGGTCCGGCATCAGCAGCTTGCGCGCGTGGATCAGGCCGCCGTCCTTGCCCGTCAGGCCCACCGCATGGCCGCCGAAGTGGTTGATCAGCGTCACGATGTCCTGCTGCACTTCGCCGCCCAGCACCCATTCGACGACTTCCATCGTCTCTTCGTCGGTGACGCGCATGCCCTGGATGAAGGTGCCGGCCTTGCCGATCTTCTTCAGTGCCTGATCGATCTGCGGACCGCCGCCGTGGACGATCACCGGATTGATGCCGACCAGTTTCAGCAGGATCACGTCGCGCGCGAAGCCTTGCTTGAGCCGCTCTTCCGTCATCGCATTGCCGCCGTATTTGATGACCACGGTCTTGCCGTGGTAGCGGCGGATGTACGGCAGCGCTTCGGCGAGGATTTCTGCTTTCAGCGTGGGGGCGATCTGCGAGAGGTCGATGGGCTCGGACATGGCGGCGGCTCAGGCTGGGAACGTTGAAACACGGCGAATTGTACAGGAGTGGCGCAGCGCAGCATCGGGTTTTTGGGCGGGCCGGAACACCGACGGCGCGGCGTGGGCGCCGCGCGCGGCGGCCCGCCGGCTATGGCGCGGCGCGATGCCGGCCGCGATACGGGGAGCGGTGCGCGGGCGTCGCCGGAGGGGCGGTTCGCGCCCGTTCGCGATGGCCATCGGCCGAACGGCCGGCGTGCAAAATCCGTTCGCCGCGCTATGCTTGTCGCGTAGGGCGGCTTCCCGCCCGCTCGAGCGCTTCAGCCATGACCGATTCCGCCGCCGACGCCCGTTCCGCCCCGCGCCGCGCGCGCTGCCCGCACTGCGGCCGCAGCTTCGACTGCGGCGCCCGCACGCAGCCGTTCGAATGCTGGTGCGCGTCGATGCCGGTCGTGCCCGGCGGTACGCCGCCCGCGGCCGGCGCACGCTGCCGCTGCCCCGAGTGCCTGGCCGACGAGATCGCGCAGCGGATGGCCGGCGCGGCAGGTTGACGGCATCGGCCGCGCACGTGGGGCGTCCCGTTCGCCGCGCGCCGATCCGGCCCCGCTAGAGGCGCCGCCCGCTAAACGGGTAAACTGCTCGGATGCAACGAATCACCACCACCGGGCGCGTCAACCTCAGTCACCTGTTCTGGCTCCGCAATCTCGCGATCATCGGCCAGCTCGTGACGATCGGCGTCGTGCAGACCTATTTCGGCGTGCATCTGCCGTTGCCGGCGATGCTGATGGTCATCGCGCTCGAAATCGTTTTCAATGCGCTCACCTGGGTGCGCGTGCTGCGCGCGCGGCCCGAGACCAATTTCGAGCTGCTCGGCCAGCTGTGGGTCGACCTCGGTGCGCTGTCCGCGCTGCTGTTCCTGTCGGGCGGCACGACCAATCCGTTCGTGTCGCTGTACCTGCCTTCGCTCGCGATCGCGGCGGCCGTGCTGCCGTGGCACCTGATGATCTGGCTCGCGGCGTTCGCGGTCGCGTGCTACGCGGCGCTCGGCTTCGACTCGGTGCCGCTCAACATGGACAACCCCGCGAACCTGTTCGACTACTACCGTACCGGGATGTGGGCGAACTTCATGGTCAGCGTCGGGCTGATCGCGTGGTTCGTCGCGCGCATGTCGAATGCGCTGCGCCAGCGCGATGCGGCGCTCGGCGAAGCGCAGCAGCACCTGCTGCGCGACGAGCGGGCGGTCGCGCTCGGCGTGCAGGCCGCCACCGTCGCGCACGAGATGGGCACGCCGCTGTCGACGATCGCGATGCTCGCCGAAGAGCTGCGCGACGCCGCGCGCGACGATCCGGGGCTGGCCCGCTACGAGGCCGACCTGAAGGTGCTCGAGGAACAGATGACGCTCTGCACGTCGGCGCTCGCGCGCCTGCGCAGCCGCGCGAGCGCGCCCGCGAGCCGCCAGCCGGTGGACGACTGGCTCGACACGTTCGTCGAGCACTGGCGCCTGCGGCATCCGCATGTGCAGTTCGAATTGCTCGGCGCGCGCCCGGCGGGCGTCGCGCTCGACGACACGGTCGCGGCCGGCCAGATCCTGACGATCCTGCTCGACAACGCCGCGCGCGCGAGCCCGCAGCGCGTGACGCTGGCCGCGAAGGTCGCGCACGCCGGCACGGCCGACGAGATCGAATTCGAGGTATGTGACGACGGGCCCGGCATTCCGGCGGCGTTGCGTGAATCGCTCGGCGCGATGCCGGTCGACAGCACGCAGGGCGGGCACGGGGTCGGCCTGTATCTGGCGTTCAGCGCGGCCGCGCGGCTCGGCGGCGAGATCGAACTGTCCGATGTCGTGCCGCGCGCGGCGGGCGGCAACGGGCGGGCCGCCAGTGCGGCGAATGGTCACGCCGCGGCAGGATCGGCACAGCGCGCGGGCCAGCGCCTGACCGAACGGACAACCGGCGCGCCGGACAGCCGCCCGGCCGTTACGACCGCCGCGCGCGGCACGCGGGCCGTGCTGCGGCTGCCGGTCGTGCGTGTCGCGACGCCGGCCGCCTCAACCAACACGTAGACGGAGAAACCACATGAGCGAGAACAATTTCCTGGTGATCGACGACAACGAGGTGTTCGCGGGCACGCTCGCGCGCGGCCTCGAGCGCCGCGGTTACGCGGTCCAGCAGGCGCACGACAAGGAGGCGGCGCTCCGGCTCGCCGCGGGCGGCAAGTTCCAGTTCATCACCGTCGACCTGCATCTCGGCGAGGATTCGGGCCTGAGCCTGATCGCACCGCTGTGCGACCTGCAGCCCGACGCGCGGATCCTGGTGCTGACCGGCTACGCGAGCATCGCGACTGCCGTGCAGGCGGTGAAGGAAGGCGCCGACAACTATCTCGCGAAACCCGCGAACGTCGAGTCGATCCTCGCCGCGCTGCAGACCAACGCGACCGAAGTGCAGGCCGACGAAGCGCTGGAGAATCCGGTCGTGCTGTCGGTCGACCGGCTCGAATGGGAGCACATCCAGCGCGTGCTGGCCGAGAACAACAACAATATTTCGGCGACGGCGCGCGCGCTGAACATGCATCGCCGCACGCTGCAACGCAAGCTCGCGAAGAAGCCGGTGCGGCAGTAAGCGGCGCGCCGCGCCGTGGTCGTCACGGCGAGGGCGATTCCGTACGACGCGTGCCGCGGGATACGGCGCGCGATCGCGCAGGCGGACGGGCGGCGCATGGCGGCCTGCCGCGCGGCGCACCAACGAAAACGGGCGGCCCGCCGGGCCGCCCGTCTCGCATTCGACGCCGCGCGCGTTACAGCACGTAGCGCGACAGATCTTCGTCCTGCGCCACTTCGCCGAGCGCGCGATCGACATACTTCGCATCGATCGTCACGCGCTCGCTCGCATGGTTGCCGGCCGAGAACGACACGTCCTCGAGCAGTTTCTCGATCACCGTGTACAGCCGGCGCGCACCGATGTTCTCGGTCTTCTCGTTGACCGAGAACGCGATCTCCGCGAGACGGCGGATGCCGTCCTCGGCGAATTCGAGCTGCACGTCTTCGGTCGCGAGCAGCGCCTGGTACTGCTTGACGAGGCTTGCATCGGTCGCGACGAGGATCGCTTCGAAATCGTTCACCGACAGCGAGTCGAGCTCGACGCGGATCGGGAAGCGGCCCTGCAGTTCGGGAATCAGGTCGCTCGGCTTCGCGAGGTGGAACGCGCCGCTCGCGATGAACAGGATGTGATCGGTCTTCACCATCCCGTACTTCGTGTTGACCGTCGTGCCTTCGACGAGCGGCAGCAGGTCGCGCTGCACACCCTGGCGCGACACTTCGCCGCCGCTGCCTTCGTTGTTGCGCGACGTGATCTTGTCGATCTCGTCGAGGAACACGATGCCGTTCTGCTCGACGTTCTGCACGGCCTTCGTCTTCACTTCCTCGTCGTTGAGCATCTTCGCCGCTTCCTCGTCGGTCAGCAGCTTCAGCGCTTCCTTGATCTTCACCTTGCGGCGCTGCTTCTTGCCGCTGCCGAGGTTCGAGAACATCGAGCGGATCTGCTCGGTCATCTCTTCCATCCCCGGCGGCGCCATGATGTCCATGCCGGCCGACGGCTGCTCGAGGTCGAGCTCGACTTCCTTGTCGTCGAGCTGGCCTTCGCGCAGGCGCTTGCGGAACGTCTGGCGCGTCACGTTGTTGTCGTCGTTCGCGTGCTCGGCGTTGCCGCCGAAGCCCACCGCGCGCGGTTGCGGCAGCAGGATGTCGAGGATGCGGTCTTCCGCCTGGTCGGTCGCCTTGCTGCGCACCTTGCGCATTTCGGTTTCGCGCGTCTGCTTGACCGAGATCTCGATCAGGTCGCGCACGATGCTGTCGACGTCGCGGCCGACGTAGCCGACTTCGGTGAACTTGGTCGCTTCGATCTTGATGAACGGCGCATCGGCGAGCTTCGCGAGGCGGCGCGCGATTTCGGTCTTGCCGACACCCGTCGGCCCGATCATCAGGATGTTCTTCGGCGTGATTTCCTGGCGCAGCGGGTCGGCGACCTGCTGGCGGCGCCAGCGGTTGCGCAGCGCGACCGCGACGGCCTTCTTCGCCTTCGCCTGGCCGATGATGTGCTTGTCGAGTTCCGAGACGATCTCGGCAGGGGTCATGGTGCTCATGGTGCGGTCCTTACTCGATCGTTTCGATGATGCGGTTGTGGTTCGTGTAGATGCACATGTCGCCGGCGATCCCGAGCGACTTCTCGACGATCTCGCGCGGCGACAGCTCGGTGTTCTCGACGAGCGCGCGAGCCGCGGCCTGCGCATAGGCACCGCCCGAGCCGATCGCGCAGATCCCGCCTTCGGGGTCGAGCACGTCGCCGTTGCCGGTGATGACGAGCGTGGTGGTGGCATCGGCCGTGATCAGCATCGCCTCGAGGCGGCGCAGCATCCGGTCGGTGCGCCAGTCCTTCGCGAGCTCGACGGCCGCGCGGGTCAGGTTGCCCTGGTGCTTCTCGAGCTTCGCCTCGAAGCGATCGAGCAGCGAGAACGCATCGGCGGTGCCGCCCGCGAATCCGACCAGTACCTGGTTGTTGTAGATCCGCCGCACTTTCCGCGCGCCACCCTTCATGACGATGTTGCCGAGGGTTACCTGGCCGTCGCCGCCGAGCGCGACCTTGTCGCCGCGCCGGACCGAAACGATGGTCGTGCCGTGAAATTGCTCCATCTGCGTTCCTTGAGAAAAACGGGGAAGAGTCGGGCGGCGCGGGGCGCCGCCGCATGAATCGCAGTGCGCCGGGGAGCGGCCCGGCGCGCATCCGTTTCATTTTAGGGCGGGCGCCGGGATATCAAGAGGGGCTGGCAAATCGGCCGGCAGGGGCCTGTTCCCGCTAATAACGGGCTTGTGAACGTGTCTTGCCGGTCGTCCCCCAAGGGGACTTCCTTTGGGCGCGTGCAAGAAGCAAGGAGCGCCGTTTGGCCGAGCCAAACAAGCGACGCGCGACGCAGCAATGCGGCCAGCGCAAGCCCGTTATTAGCGGGAACAGGCCCCTAAACCGGTGCCGGAAAAACAAAAAGCGCGCGGCAGGCCGCGCGCTTTCGGGAAGCAGCGTGTCTGAGCGGAACGCCGCTCGATCAGTCGCCGAACAGCTTCTGGCGCAGCTCGCGGCGCTCTTGCGCTTCGAGCGACAGCGTGGCGGTCGGACGCGCGAGCAGGCGCGGAATGCCGATCGGCTCGCCGGTTTCCTCACACCAGCCGTAATCGCCGGAATCGATGCGGGCGAGCGACTGCTGAACCTTCTTGAGGAGCTTGCGTTCGCGATCGCGCGTACGCAGTTCGAGCGCGTGCTCTTCCTCGATCGTCGCGCGATCGGCGGGATCGGGCACGATCACCGTCTCGCGCAGGTTCTCGGTCGTCTGGCCTGCATTCTTGAGGATGTCCGCCTGCAACTGTTCGAGCCGATTTTTGAAGAAGGCGAGCTGATCCTCATTCATGTAATCCTTGTCGCTCATCTTCAGGATTTCGGCTTCGGTCAAGAGTTTCTTCGTC
This sequence comes from Burkholderia sp. AU33423, assembly GCF_002223135.1. Taxonomy (NCBI): domain Bacteria; kingdom Pseudomonadati; phylum Pseudomonadota; class Betaproteobacteria; order Burkholderiales; family Burkholderiaceae; genus Burkholderia; species Burkholderia sp. AU33423. Next base: position 988,356 of record NZ_NKFH01000005.1, on the reverse strand, counting down.
ATCTGCTTGCTTCTTCAATGTGCGGCAAATCGATAGATATTGCCTGCACTTTGGGATTACCCGCAACCGCCCTTGCAATCATTTGCGATTTGCCGCCGCGGGGCCGAAAGCCTCTGGAAAACCGGTTCTCAAATACCAGGATAGGCCTGGCGCGGAGTTGCGCGCGCTGCGAACCGGTGTGCTGCGCGGCACATCGCATCGGCCGCGGCCGGGAGGCGGATTGGCGATCCGGCGCGGTTGCGATGCCCGGAAAACTGGTTCAGCAAGAACCGGGCCTGTTTGTTGCCGTACTCCAGCGGGCACGTATTGTAACTGAATCGCAAGCGGGCGCCGTATCGGGTCGATCCCCGTCGGCTGCGCCAATATCTAGAAAATATAACGCGCAAATCGAGAAAAAGCGATGACGGCGAAACCCTGCCCGGAAAAGGCGCCCCGCGGCCGCAGCAGCCGCCCGCGAGGCGGCCGTGCGGCGGGGGCGCGACGGTCGCCCGCGCGCGTCAGGCGAGGCAGGCGTCGAGGCCGTCGGTGATCAGGTCCTGCGGCAGATCGACGCCGATGAACACCATCTTGTTCGTCTTCTTCTCGACCGGGAGCCACTTCGAGGCGAGGTCGCTGCCCATCATCTGGTGCACGCCCTGGAACACGACCTTGCGGTCGACGCCCTTCATGTACAGCACGCCCTTGTAGCGCAGCATCCGCTCGCCGTAGATCTGCAGGATGCCGCCGAGGAAGTCTTCCAGCTTGTTCGGGTCGAACGGGCGGTCGTTGCGGTACACGAACGACTTGATCTTGTCGTCGTGATGCGCGTGGTGGTGATGGTGGCGGCTGTGATCGTGCGCGCATTGACCGTGATCATGGTCGCAATTCGCGTGATCGTGATCATGGTCGTGATCGTGGTGGTGGTGCGCGTGATCGTCTTCGGCGAGGAAGTCGGGGTCGATCTCGAGCTTCGCGTTCAGGTTGAAGCCGCGCAGGTCGAAGATTTCCTTGATGTCGGCTTCACCGAAGTTCACGACCTTGATCGCGGCCTTCGGGTTCATGTGCATCAGGCGGTGCTTGAGGTCGGCCACCGTCTGGTCGTCGACCAGGTCCGACTTCGTGATGAACAGGCGATCGGCGAAACCGACCTGGCGCTGCACGACTTCGTGCTCGTCGAGCTGCGCGTTCGCATGCTTCGCGTCGACCAGCGTGATGACCGCGTCGAGCAGGAAATCGTCGGCGATCTCGCTGTCGATGAAGAAGGTTTGCGCGACCGGGCCCGGGTTCGCGAGGCCCGTGGTTTCGATCACGATGCGGTCGAAGTCGAGCTTGCCTTCGCGCTTCTTCGCGGCGAGATCGCCGAGCGTGCGCGCGAGGTCGCCGCGGATCGTGCAGCAGATGCAGCCGTTGCTCATCTGGATGATCTGCTCGTTCGAATCCTGGATGAGGATCTCGTTGTCGATGTTCTCTTCGCCGAACTCGTTCTCGATCACGGCGATCTTCATGCCGTGCTGTTCGTTCAGGATGCGCTTGAGCAGCGTCGTCTTGCCGCTGCCGAGGAAGCCGGTGAGGATGGTGACGGGAGTGGCCATGTCAATCGCCTGTTGTTCGTGAATCGGGGTCAAAACCAGGATGTGCGTCGCGCCCGGTTAGTCGAGCGCGCAATCCTCCATTGAAACATACCTTTGACATCCTCCCCACTCTGGACCTCTGGCCGCCGCCATTTGGCGGAAAGAGCGGGGATTCCTGCCGCGTCTCGAACGATGATGCGTGTCTCGGATCGCCTCGGTGGGTTCCTGCTTCGCGGAGTGGCCTGATTGCGCCGGCTCTCCACAGGCTGCAACGCGGTGTCCCCGCGCCAGTATGTTGATCGCGCCGACCACGTCGGCATGGTCCTCATGCCCGCACCCGACACAGTGGAATGCGGCCTGCGTCTGTCGGTTCTCGGCGCTCACCGACCCACAGGCCGGACACGTTCGACTCGTATTCGCCGGCGGCACCGCGACAAGCCAGCCGCCGTTCCACGCCAGCTTATAGTCCAGTTGGCGACGAAACTCGAACCACCCCTGATCGAGAATGGCTTTATTCAGGCCAGACTTGGTCCGAACATTTTTGCCCGGCGCATCTGGGCTGCCTGCCGCCGACCTAGACATATTGCGTACCTGCAAGTCCTCGATGCATACCATCGCGTGGTTTTGGCTGATGGTGGTCGTGGCCTTGTGCAGATAGTCGCGGCGGGCATTGCCGATGCGGGCATGGATACGCTGGATACGGGCCGTTGCCTTCTTCCAGTTGTTGCTGAACTTGACCTTTCGGCTCAGTGCCTGCTGCGCACGACGCAGCTTGGCCTCGTGCCGCTTGAAGCTGTTGAGAGGCGCGAGAAAACTGCCGTCGCTCATGGTGGCAAACCGAGCGATGCCCATGTCGATACCAATCGCGCTCGCTGCCTGCGGTACTGGTTGCTTGACTTCACGTACTGTCTGGATCGAAACGCGCCATTTGCCCGCGTTTTGACACACGGTGACGTGACGCACCTCGCCCAGCACATCCCGACTGTTGCGATAGCGAAGCCAACCGAGTTTGGGCAAGAAAATGCGGTTGTTGCTCTGATCGAGCTTGATTTGCTTCGGGTCGGGATAGCGGAAGCTGCTGCCGAGACTCTTCTTTTTGAAGCGTGGAAAATCAGCGCGCTTAGCGAAGAAGTTTGTGTAAGCCTGTTCCAGATCCTTGAGAGACTGTTGCAGCGGATGAATCGGTGCGTCCTTGAGCCACGGTGTTTCCGTACCGTTGCGCCAATCGGTAAGCAGCTTGCACAGCCCCGCGTAGCTCAGATTTTTCTCGCCTCGATCATAGCGTTCCTTCTGCACGGCCAATGCCTTGTTGAACACGAAGCGGCATGCCCCTGCGAAGCAGCGCATGCTGTGCTGCTGCTCGTCAGTCGGCATCAGTTCGTATTTGAAGGCTTGATAGCGTTGCATGAATGAGTCGTATCAGGACTTCCTCGCTGCCTTTACCCGGCCTGATGGCCGAGGCTTGCCGCGCACCTGGTCAAGCCGTCCGGTCGGTCGGACGCGACAGACCGGAGAGCTCGACTGTCATGCCGGCGACCGCCGCGCGGAGGGTCATCGCATCGCGGTACCGGCGACCAGTGGGGAGGGCGTGCGCGTAGATCGGGGCAGTCAGACGATTTGCAACAGCAGGCCCTTCAGATATTCGCCTTCCGGGAAGGCCGCGAGCAGCGGGTGATCGACGCCCGCGCCGAGCCGTTTCAGGATGCGCGCGTCGACCTTCGCGTCGGCGGCCGCGCCCGCGACGATCTTCTGGAACAGGTCCATGTCGATCGCGCCCGAGCACGAGTACGTGAACAGCAGGCCGCCCGGACGCAGCAGCTTGAAGCCGCTCAGGTTGATGTCCTTGTACGCGCGCGCCGCGCGATCGACGCTGTCGCGCGTCGGCGCGAACTTCGGAGGATCGAGCACGATCAGGTCGAAACGCTCGCCTTCGTCGACGAGGCGGCGCAGCGTCTTGAATGCGTCGGCGTCGAGCCAGGTCGCGCGTTCGGCATCGAAGCCGTTGGCGACGACGTTCTGCTGCGCGAGCGCGAGCGCATCGCCCGACGAGTCGATCGATACGACACGCTTCGCGCCACCCTTGAGCGCGGCGAGCGAGAAGCCGCCCGTGTAGCAGAAGCAGTTCAGCACATCGCGATCGGTCGCGTACTGCGCCACCAGCGCGCGGTTGTCGCGCTGGTCGACGTAGAAGCCCGTCTTGTGGCCGTTCGGTACGTCGACGTGATAGCGCACGCCGTTTTCGTTCGAGATCAGCGTCGCGGGCGGCGCATCGCCGGCGAGCACGCCGGTCGTCTGTTCGAGCCCTTCCTTATCGCGGATCGATACGTCCGAGCGCTCGTACACGTTCGGGCAGTCCGTCGCGCCGACGAGCGCCTTCACGATCGCGTCCTTCCACGCCTCGACGCCCGCGGCCATGAACTGGCAGACGAGCTGGCCGCGCGGCGCCGCGCCGGCTTCGGCGGTGTCCGCGACGTAGTAGTCGACGATCAGCCCCGGTAGCCCGTCGGCTTCGCCGAACACGAGCCGCACCGCGCCCGTGCCCGACACCATCGTCGTGCGGTGCGCGACCGCGCGCTGCACGCGGCGCTTGAAGAACGCGTGGTCGATCGGCTCGTTCTCGTCGAAGCTCCACACGCGCACGCGGATCTGCGATTGCGGGCTGTACGCGCCGCGCGCGAGGAAGCGGCCGTCGTGTGCGCGCACGATCACGGTCGCGCCGGGCGCGGGCTTGCCGTCGACGCGGTCGATCGCATTGGCGTAGATCCACGGATGGCGGCGCAGCAGCGATTTTTCCTTGGACGGCTTGAGGGTGACGGTTTGCATGGTAAGATCGAAATGGGCCGTGCGCGACGCCGACCGTGGCCGGTCGCCGCGCGCGGCGGGTAACACGGGACGCGCGTCAGTCGCGCTTCTTCGCGCGCGGATGCGCGCTGTCGTAAATCTTCGCGAGATGCTGGAAGTCGAGCGACGTATAGACCTGCGTCGCGGCGACGCTCGCGTGGCCGAGCAGTTCCTGCACCGCGCGCAGGTCGCCGCTCGACTGCAGCACGTGCGTCGCGAACGAGTGGCGCAGCACGTGCGGATGGACGTTGGCGGGGATGCCCGCGGTGAGCGCCGCGCGCTTCACGCGCTCGCGCACGACGCCCGGCGACATCCGGTTGCCGCGCACGGACACGAACAGCGGATGCGGATCGTGCTTCACGAATTCGCCGCGTACCGCGAGCCATGCGTTCAGCGCATCGATCGCCTTGCGGCCGACCGGCACCTTGCGCTCCTTGTTGCCCTTGCCGCGCACGGTGACTTCGGCTTCGGCGAGGTCGAGCCAGCCGGTCGACCGGTAGCCGTCGGCCTGCGTGTACATCACGTCGAGCCCGATCAGCTCGGCAAGGCGCAGCCCCGACGAATAGAACAGCTCGAGGATCGCGTGATCGCGAATGCCTTCGGTCGTGTTGGCGAGCGGCGCGTCCATCAACGCCGATGCGTCGTCGACCGACAGCGCCTTCGGCAAGGTCTTCGCGCGTTTCGGCGCGCGCACCGCGGCGACCGGGTTCGCGGGCATCTCGACGCGCTGCGCGAGCCAGCGGTAGAACGCGCGCCACGCGGACAGCCGGTGCGAGATCGACCGGGCGGACAGCCCGCCCGAATGTGCGCGCGCGACCGCGCCGCGCATGTCGGCGGCCGTCAGCGCTTCGAGCGGCCGGCCGTTCGCGAGCTTCTTCAGCTCGTCGAGTTCGTGCGTGTATCCGCGCAGCGTGTGTTCCGACAGCTGCCTGACGTGCTTCAGGTTCGACAGGTAGGCGGCGATCGGATCGTCTGTCATCGCGTGCGGAGGATCAGTGCGGCAGCAGGCGCGTGAGCGCGGCGCTCGCGAGCGTCGCGATCTGCGCGAGGAAGTCGGTGGCCATCCCGTCGTGGAAGCGGCGCGGGTCGGGCGAGCCGAGCACGAGCAGGCCGAACGCGGGCGCATCGTTACCGGCGAGCGGTGCACGCAGCGCGAGCAGCGCGACCGATGTGGCCGAGCCGTCGCCGGCCGGCGGTGCGGCGTCCGCGCCTTCCGCCGCATTCGCGGCCGGGGCGGCAACTGCGGGCGCGAGCCACTGCGCGGCCTCGAAGCCCGTGTTCGCACCGCAGTACGGCGTCGACAGCCCGTTCGTGAACAGGCGCACTTCCTCGCCGACCTGGCGTGCGAAGTCGGCCTGCGAGTAGGTGTCGGCGACGTCCCATACGCGCAGCGCCGTCTGCGGCACGTCGAAGACTTCAGCGATGCCGTCGGCGATCGTGCGCGGCAGCGCGTACGGATCGCGTTCCGCGATCACGCGCGCGGTCCAGCGGCTGAACTTCGCGGACAGGCTGTCGTTCTCGTGGCCGTAGCGCACGAGTTCGGCAAGCCGGCGCTCGAGATGCTTGTTCTTGTCGCGCAGCATCTCCATCTGCCGCTCCTGCAGCGAGATCGCGGCCTTGCCGTGCGGGTTCGCGAGACGGATCGTCGCAAGCAGTTCGGCGTGCTGCGCGAAGAATTCGGGATTGGCGAGCAGGTAGTCGGCGACTTCGCGATCGTTCATGTGGCTGGAGCGTTCAGTTATCAAGGACGTTGCAGGGTCAGGCAGGCAGATCGATCTCGCCTTCGAACACGGTCGTGGCGGGGCCGGCCATCATCAGCGCGGCGGCTTCGTCGCGCGCGCCGTCCCAGCTGATCGTCAGCGTGCCGCCGTGCGTGTGCACGGTCACCGGCGAATCGAGCAGACCGCGCCGGATGCCGGCCGCGACCGCCGCGCATGCGCCGGTGCCGCACGCGAGCGTCTCGCCCGCCGCGCGTTCGTACACGCGCAGCTTCACTTCGCTGCGCGACACGATCTGCATGAAGCCGGCGTTCACGCGCTCCGGGAAGCGCGCGTGGTGCTCGATCAGCGGGCCCTCTTCCCGCACCGGGTAGGCCTCGACATCGTCGACGACCTGCACCGCGTGCGGGTTGCCCATCGTCACCGTCGAAATCCAGCGCGTCGCACCGCCGACGTCGAGCGGCCACAGCGTGTCGCGACCCTCGGTGCGGCCGTCGAGGCCCGCTGCGTCGAACGGCACCTGCGCCGGCGTGAACACGGGCGCACCCATGTCGACGACGACTTCCCCGTTGTCCTGCATCGTCAGCGTGATCAGGCCCTTCATGACCTGCACGCGCACGCTGCGCTTGTCGGTCAGGCCGCGGTCGCTGACGAACTTCACGAAGCAGCGCGCGCCGTTGCCGCAGTGTTCGACCTCGCCGCCGTCGCAATTGAAGATCCGGTACTTGAAATCGACGCCGTCGACAGTCGGTTTTTCGACGAGCAGCAGCTGGTCGGCGCCGATGCCGAAGTGGCGGTTGGCGAGCGCACGCACCTGCGTTTCGGTGAGCGGCGGCAACGCGCGCGAATAGCCGTCGAGCACGACGAAGTCGTTGCCCGCGCCGTGCATCTTGGTGAACGAGAGTTTCACTGGGTCCGGATTTCCATGGCGAACAAGGCGGTCAGCGCGGCGTGCGCGACGCCGCGCCATGCCGGGCGGCCTCGTTCGTCGTGCTGATCTCAACCGCAAATGATACATGCAGCCGACAGGGGCGTCCTGCGCGGGCGGGGGTGGGCGGCCGCGAAATGGGGCGCGTCTGCCGATCGGTCGACTGGTCGCGTGTGCGGCAGGCGGGCAGATTGATGTGGTGTGACGGGCCTGTCGTGGTGCGAGCAGGGTTCGGCGAAAACACGGGATGGTGCGGACGCGTACTTTCGGACAGGTCAAATTGACAAGGCAATCAAGCGATTCGTATAGTGCGGCTATACGCATGGGCCATGCTGTCGGCATCGCGACTCGAATGTGGGAGATCCATGATCAAGTCGTGGCAGCACAAGGGGCTGGAAGCGTTTTTCACGAACGGGAACAAGGCGGGCATCCGGCCCGACCATGCTCCAAGATTACGGCGCCAGCTTGCACGTCTCGACGTCGCGAGCCGGCCGCTCGACATGAACGTGCCGGGCTGGCGGTTTCACGGCCTTGCCCGTGGACTGGACGGCCATTTCGCGGTGAGCGTGAGCAGCAACTGGCGTCTGACGTTCAGTTTCGACGGCGCCGATGCCGTCCTGGTCGATTACCAGGACTACCACTGAGGTGATTCAAGCGATGACTCGCATCTTCAATCCGCCGCATCCGGGCGAAGCGCTGCGTGACGACGTGCTGCCGGCATTCGGCCTGACCGTCACCGAGGCCGCCGCGCAACTCGGCGTCACACGTGCGGCGCTGTCGCGCATCTTGCATGGCCACGCCGGGATTTCGCCGGAAATGGCGTTGCGCATCGAGGCGTGGCTCGGAGAGGAAAACGGCGGTCGCGCGGATCTGTGGCTGGCACAGCAATCCGCTTACGACTTGTGGCAGGCGCGCGCGAAAGGCGTGCCCAAGGTAGCGAGGGCGCAGGCACGTGCGTGACCGTGCGCCCGCGGGTACGGCTCAGTACAGGCTGGGCTCGCCGGCCGGGCGCGTCTTGAAGCGCTTGTGGACCCAATAGTATTGCTCGGGCAGCAGCGGGATCTGTTCCTCGAGGAATTCGTTCATCCGCCGCGCGTCGAGATCGTCGTCGCCGGTCGGGTAGTGATCCCACGGCTTGAATACCTTCAGACGGTAGCCCTTGTAGTTCGGCAGCACCTCGCCGATGAACGGCACGACCTGCGCGCGGCCCGTCTTCGCGAGCCGGCCGACCGCCGTCAGCGTGCAGGCGGGCACGCCGAAGAACGGGACGAACGTCGAATTGCGCAGCCCGTAGTCCATGTCGGCGCCGAGCATCACCGGCTTGCGGTCGCGCAGCCAGCGCAGCACGACGCGCGCGCTGTCCGCGCGGCCGACCATCTCGGCGTCGAAACGCCCGCGCGCCTTCTTCGCCTCTTCCTCGAGCACTGCGTTCGAGAACGGCTGGTAGAGCGACCCGCAGCGGCGGTGCAGCGAACGATTCAGCCAGATCGAGCCGGCCTCGATGCCGACGAAATGCAGACCGAGGAACAGTGTCGGCGGCAGGTCCGGATCGTCGAGGTCGACCGCGCTGTCGACCTGGATCAGCTTCGCGAGCTTTTTCTCCGAACCGAACCACTGCACGCTGCGTTCGACGTAGCTGCGGATCGCATGGCGGAAATGCTGCCCGGCAATTTCCTCGCGGCGTTCGTCGCTCCAGTCAGGGAAGCAGAGTTTCAGATTGGTGTGTACGATGCGTTTTCGCCGGCTGGGGATCTTGTAGAGCAGCCAGCCGAGACCATCGCCGAACCGTGCGGTCAGGCCGTACGGCAACAGGGCGAGCAGTTTCAGCAAGCCAATGGCGAGGTGCGTGGCTAGACGACCTAGCATGCGAAACCTCCGTGGGACCGGCTGGCCGGCGCTTTGCAAACAGGTGGGTGAGACAGCGGAAGATGCAGCACGGGCGGCGCTCTGTGACAATTCAGGAAAGCCGCTATAATACGGGCTTCGCCGAGTTAACTGACAACTTGCGGGGCGAAGCCGGTTAGCGTGACACGCGCTGCCCGGTCCTGGTAATCCGCTAAAGCGTCGCCGCTTCAGGCCCAACGAAGCTGGCTACGTGAAACCAACCGTAACCACACAGGAGCCTGAAAAAGTGGCAAACGATTATCTCTTCACGTCCGAATCCGTCTCTGAAGGCCATCCGGACAAAGTCGCGGACCAAATCTCGGACGCGATCCTCGATGCCATCCTCGAGCAGGACAAGTATTCCCGCGTTGCGGCGGAAACGCTGTGCAACACGGGTCTCGTCGTTCTGGCCGGTGAAATCACCACGACGGCCAACATCGACTACATCCAGATCGCGCGCGACACGATCAAGCGCATCGGCTACGACAACACCGACTACGGCATCGACTACAAGGGTTGCGCGGTGCTCGTCGCGTACGACAAGCAGTCGCCGGACATCGCCCAGGGCGTCGATCGTGCACACGACGACAACCTCGACCAGGGCGCGGGCGACCAGGGGCTGATGTTCGGTTACGCGTGCGATGAAACGCCGGAACTGATGCCGCTGCCGATCTACCTGTCGCACCGCCTCGTCGAGCGCCAGGCCAGCCTGCGCCGCGACGGCCGCCTGCAATGGCTGCGCCCGGACGCGAAGTCGCAGGTGACGGTCCGCTACGTCGACGGCAAGCCCGATTCGATCGACACCGTCGTGCTGTCGACGCAGCACGCACCGGACATCGAGCTGCCGGCGCTGCGCGAAGCCGTGATCGAGGAAATCATCAAGCCGACGCTGCCGGCCGACCTGATCAAGGGCGACATCAAGTTCCTGGTGAACCCGACCGGCCGATTCGTGATCGGTGGCCCGCAGGGCGACTGCGGCCTGACCGGCCGCAAGATCATCGTCGATACCTACGGCGGTGCCGCACCGCACGGCGGCGGCGCGTTCTCGGGCAAGGATCCGTCGAAGGTCGACCGTTCGGCTGCGTACGCAGGCCGCTACGTCGCGAAGAACATCGTCGCCGCCGGCCTCGCGTCGCGCGCGTTGATCCAGGTGTCGTACGCGATCGGCGTGGCCGAGCCGACCTCGGTGATGGTCAACACGTTCGGCACGGGCCGCGTGTCGGATGCGGTGATCACGAAGCTCGTGCGCGAGCATTTCGACCTGCGTCCGAAGGGCATCATCAAGATGCTCGACCTGCTGCGCCCGATCTACGAGAAGACCGCTGCTTACGGCCACTTCGGCCGCGAAGAGCCGGAATTCTCGTGGGAAGCGACCGACAAGGCGCTCGCCCTGGCCGAAGCGGCCGGCGTCGAGCCGACGGCACGCGTCGCGTAAGCGTCGTTCACCTCAAATGAAAAACCCCGGCAAAGCCGGGGTTTTTTTATGGTGCGCCCGGCAGGGCGCACTCACTAGGAGGTGAAAGTCCTCTACACGCCCGGCAAGGGGAAGTGTTAGCTAGAGGCAAGGGCGTCGTGGGTGACTGCGAGTCTGAAGGAAGCCCGAGGCAAAGCGCTGGCCTGACGAACAGGAAGCGGATAAGAGGCGACGCATCGGGGTAAGGCAGCCAAAACGGCCGAAGCCCGAAACTTGCACGGGGCGATGCGGCGTATATCCGACAGGCATAAGCGTGAAGGTGGGTGCGCAATACCCGGGGAGATCTGCACGGCTGCCGAAGTGCTACTGGCGTCGAGAGGCGTCGGGATGGCCATGCAGAAGTCAGCAGAGGGCATAGTAGGCCACGAGGCTGAAGGCCCGAACATGAAGGACCGCAATTAGGACGGTAGAAACTCGATGCGAGTCGATGAAGCACAAGCCTGTGAGAACGGGGCCATGACGCAGGAGCCGGGGCGGAACTCCGGGGATGGCGCGCGTGGTGCGGAGGCTGGCACGGCGGCTACTGGGCAAGCGAAAGCGGAGGGACCATCGCTGATGGAGGCGGTGGTAGAACGCAGCAACCTGTGGCTGGCGTATCGACGGGTGGTCGAGAACCGTGGCGCGCCGGGAGTCGATGACTTGCCGGTGGAGCAGTTCAAGGACTGGCTGAAGATGCATTGGCCGAGCGTGAAGGCGGCGCTGCTGGAGGGGCAATACATGCCGGCGGCGGTACGCGCGGTGGACATACCGAAGCCTGCGGGCGGGGTAAGGACACTGGGCATCCCGACGGTGCTGGACCGGCTGATCCAGCAAGCGCTGCACCAAGTACTCCAACCGATCTTCGAGCCGGGGTTTTCTGAGTCGAGCTACGGCTTCAGGCCGCAGCGCAGCGCGCAGCAGGCGGTGCTGAAGGCACGGCGGTATGTGCAGGAAGGCCGCCGCTGGGTGGTGGACATCGATCTGGAGAAGTTCTTCGACCGGGTGAACCACGACATCCTGATGTCACGGGTGGCCCGGCAGGTGAAGGATGATCGGGTGCTCAAGCTGATCCGGCGATATCTGGAGGCGGGCCTGCTGCTAGGCGGGATGGTGACGGTGCGACGGGAGGGGACGCCGCAAGGCGGGCCGCTCTCGCCGCTGCTGTCGAACATTCTGCTGACGGACTGGGACCGCGAGCTTGAGCGACGCGGCCACGCGTTCTGCCGTTATGCGGACGACTGCAACATCTATGTTCGAAGCAAGGCGGCGGGCGAGCGGCTGTTGATGCAGATGAAGGCGTTTCTGGAGAGGCGCTTGAGGCTGCGAATCAACGAGGCGAAGAGCACGTGTGCACGGCCGTGGACGCGCAAGTTCCTGGGCTACAGCGTGACGATGCATCGTCAGGCGAGGTTGCGAATCGCACCGGAGAGCCTGAAGAGGCTGACGGCGCGGGTCAGGGAACTGATGCGTCCGGGTCGAGGACGTAGCGTATCGCAGACGATCGAGGCGCTGAACCCGGTGCTTCGCGGCTGGATAAGCTACTTCCGGCACACGGAGGTCAAAGGCGCGTTGGAGGAACTGGACGGGTGGGTCAGACGGCGAATGCGCAGCCTTCTATGGAGGCAGGCGAAACGCCGGGGAGCCCGCGCGACCATGCTGCGTCGAAGGGGACTCACGGAAGCACGGGCATGGCGATCGTCCCGCAATGGGCGAGGGCCTTGGTGGAACGCAGGAGCGAGCCACATGAACGCGGCCTTCCCGAAACGCTACTTCGACGACCTGGGGCTGGTCTCGCTGCTGGACACCCAGCAGCGCCTCCAGCGTTCTTGATGAACCGCCGTATGCGGAACCGCACGTACGGTGGTGTGGGAGGGCTGAGGGGGTAACCCCTCTCCCTACCCAATGATTCCGATCGCCGCGGCAATCGGGCAACGGCGCGGGCAGCGGCGCGACGGCGATCGTCGCGCGGCGGTGCCCGCCTGCGTGCGCTCAGCGTGCGCCGAACCCGAACCAGCCGTTGCTGGCCGCGAGGCGGCGCGGGCGGTTGACGCGGCGCTGCGGGCCGAGCGTACGGCGCAGCGCGAGCGCGCGCAGCGACGACGGCTTCTGCAGCAGCGAGCGCAGGCCGGAACGGCGCGAGAACGCCTGCGCGCTCATCATCGAGAAAAATGCGTGGAACCACGCACGGATGCCGTCCAGCCGGCTATGTGCGGGCGTACGCTCGGCCAGCGCCTGCGTGCGTGCGCGGTGATGGCGCAGCGAGCGGGCAGGAGCGGGCGGCACGACGCGCTTTGCAGCGCGGCTGAGACGGGAAGTCAGACGGAATGGCATGTGAACGATGCTTCGCTTGTATGGATGGCGCCCTTGGGAGCGCACTGGTATGAACGGCCTCGGATTGCGCAACGGATCTTATCGAAACTCGCTGCGCGCCGCGCCCGCCAGAATTGACAGGCCGCGACAGGCTACAGGGGATTCATGACGGGCAAAAGTCGCGATAAACCCTTGTGCCACAAGGCGTGTGCCGCATACCGCCTGTCGGTGAGGCCGGCACCGCGCCGCACAGTTCCCTTGAGCCGGATCAAATTCGAGATTGGCATGCCCCTGCGCACGACAATGGTGCTGTTCGCGGCATCCGGCGCCGATTTACAATCGTCACATTCACACAATAAACGTCTGGCATCCCATGTCGTCTCCATTGCAGTCGGAATCGATCCGCGCGCAAGTCGCGGAATTGCGCGAGCGCGGCTTCGTCGTCGCGCGTGGCCTCGTCAGCGACGAGCAGTGCGCGGCGCTCAGGCAGATCGCGGAGCGCCAGTTGCGGGAGGCGGCCGAGCCGATCGAGTTCGAGGCGGACCTGCGCTACCCGGGCGCGCCCGAGTCCAAGCATGCGCCGGGCGGGCACACGGTGCGGCGGCTGCTCGATGCGTATTCGCGTGATCCGGCCTTCGCCGAGCGCGCGGTCGCACCGGAAATCGGTGCGTGGATGCGCGAGTATTTCGGCGAAGAACCGGTGCTGTCGCGCGCGCATCACAACTGCATGATGACGAAGCACCCCGCGTACGGCAGCCTGACCGGCTGGCATCGCGATTTCCGCTACTGGTCGTTCGAGCGTCCGGACATGGTGTCGGTGTGGCTCGCGCTCGGCCCGGAAACGAACGAGAACGGCGCACTGTGGCTCGTACCGGGGTCGCATACGGCCGAATTCGGACCTGAAGCATTCGACGATGCGAAGTTCTTCCGCAGCGACCTGCCGGCGAACCGGAAGATGATCGACGCGGCCACGTGCCCGTCACTGCAGACGGGCGACGTCGTGTTCTTCCACAGCAACACGCTGCATTCGGCCGGGCAGAACCGTTCCGACCAGGTGAAGTTTTCGCTCGTGTACACGTATCACGGCGCGAGCAACCGGCCGGTGCCCGGCACGCGCTCGGCATCGAAATCGGAAGTGCCGTTCTAGGCGCGGAGGGGGCGGCCTTCAAGGCCGCGGCGATGACGCGATGCCGAGCATCGCGGGTGCATGGAACAACGGGCGGCCTGGCCGCCCGTTTCGTTGGGTGCGGCCCGAGCGTATGACGCGGGCCGTGCGTGCATCGCGCGACTGCGCGCTCAGCGCTTGCCGCCCGGCATCGCGAGGCCGATCAGGCCGATGAACGATGCGACGGCGCCGCCCACGATCAGCAGGATCGTCTTCGTCGCGGGCGAACCGGTGAAGAAGCGCGACACGTTGTCGTTGATCGAATGGAACGACTGGCCGCCGAAATACAGCAGCACGACGCCGCCGACGAGCAGCGCAACCGAGATGACCCGGGACATACCAACCTCGCTGAAACGGTGATTCGAGACGCCGCAGTGTAGGCGACGACCGCGGCCGCGTCCATCGTCGCGCCGCCGAGCACGTTCCGGCCGCTTTCGCTACCATAGTCGTCGTATGACTCCTTCGCCGCCGCCCCGCCGCAAGCGCGGCCGGCGCGCGTCCCCTCTCCCGATGTCCTGACGGAACCGACTCATGGCCTACGAAGCAGCTTCCGAACGTTATGCCGACATGCAATACCGCACCTGCGGCAAATCCGGGCTCAAACTGCCCGCGCTGTCGCTCGGCCTGTGGCACAACTTCGGCGACTCGACGCCGATCTCGACGCAGCGCGACATCCTGCGCACCGCATTCGACCTCGGTATCAACCACTTCGATCTCGCGAACAACTACGGGCCGCCGTACGGCAGCGCGGAAACCAACTTCGGCCGGCTGCTGAAGGAAGATTTCCGGCCGTATCGCGACGAGCTGCTGATCTCGACGAAGGCCGGCTGGGACATGTGGCCGGGGCCGTACGGCAGCGGCGGCGGGTCGCGCAAGTACGTGCTCGCGAGCCTCGACCAGAGCCTGCAGCGGATGGGGCTCGACTACGTCGACATCTTCTATTCGCACCGCTTCGACGCGCACACGCCGCTCGAGGAAACGGCGGGCGCGCTTGCGTCGGCCGTGCAGCAGGGCAAGGCGCTCTACATCGGCATTTCGTCGTACTCGGCGGCGAAGACGCGCGAGATGGCCGAGCTGCTCGCGCAGTACAAGGTGCCGCTGCTGATCCACCAGCCGTCGTACAACCTGCTGAACCGCTGGGTCGAAACCGAACTGCTCGGCACGCTCGACGAGATCGGCACGGGCAGCATTGCGTTCACGCCGCTCGCGCAGGGGCTGCTCACGTCGAAGTACCTGAACGGCGTGCCGGCCGACGCGCGCGTGAACAAGCCGGGCGGCGGTTCGCTGAAGCAGGATCACCTGAGTGCGGACAACCTCGACCATGTGCGCAAGCTCAACGCGATCGCCGAACGGCGCGGGCAGAGCCTCGCGCAGATGGCGCTCGCCTGGGTGTTGCGCAACGGCCGCGTGACGTCCGCGTTGATCGGCGCGAGCCGGGCGGAGCAGGTGCGTGAAAACGTGGGCGCGCTGAAGAATCTCGAATTCTCGGCGGAAGAACTCGCGGAGATCGATCGTTACGCGACGGAAGGCGGCATCAATCTGTGGGAAAAGCCGTCCACCGATCAGGCGATCTGACCGGCAGTCGATACGGCATGCGAAACATCGCGTGCCGTATCGATGGCTTGCGCGCAGCACATCGCATCGCTGCAATGCAGCGATGCACGCCACGCACGGGTGGTGCGCCGCTAGATCAGCGCAGGCAGGCCTTCGACGAGCAATACCGCGACGCCGACGCCGAGGATGACGCCCAGCACGCGCAGCAGGTTGTGGCGGAATTCGGTTGCGCACGGCACCGCGCCGAGAAATAGCGCTCCGGCTAGCGCCATCGGAATCAACAGGATGAAGTCGCCGATCGTGAAGTAGGTCGTCATGCGTGTCTCCAGGGTCGACCGGAGTGGGCGCATGCGCGCTTGCTCCGGCCCCATGCCGGGTGTTTCTAGTATGGTCCGGCCCGATTGCGAGCGGGGCGGTCAATTCGAGTATAGGCAACCGTCAGCGCTTTTCGCTATCCGAACCATTAAAAATCAGCGGAAAGCCCGGCGAATCGCGCATTTTTCCCGCAAGTTCGACGAACGCCTTGCGCGTATCTTTCTCGCGCCTTTCGATTTTTGCGGTTTCGTCGTATGTGTCCGATGCGTGCCGCCGCACCGCGGGCGCGGCGGCACGCCCGCTCATGCGCGGTCGGGTTGCACGCGGGCGGCCGGTGCGCGGAACACGAGTGCGAGCCCCGCGATGATTGCCCCCATGCCGGCGAGCGCGAGCGGCTCGGGCCGGTTGCCGAGCCATGCGGCATCCATCAGCGTGGTGACGACGGGCACGAGATAGAACAGGCTCGTCACGTTGACGAGATCGCCGCGCTGCATCAACCGGTAGAACAGCAGTTGCGCGATCACCGAAATCACGATGCCGAGCCACAGCAGCGGGATCACGAAGGCCCAGCTCATGTCGAACGACACCGGCCGGAACGGCACGATCGCCACGCACAGCGCGAGGCCGATCGCATTCTGCAGCGGCAGCACGTCGGCGGGCGCCGCACGTACGCGCTTTTGCAGCAGCGAGCCGGCGGTCAGCGCGACGAGCGCGGTGAGCGCGTACGCGATGCCGGCGAGCGACAGGCCGCCGTCTCCCGCGCCGCGGAACACGACGAGCGCGAGGCCGGCCAGCGACAGCGCGAGCCCCGCGATGCGTGCGGGCTGCCAGCGCCGCTCGACGATCGCGAGCGTGAGGATCGGCTGCACGCCAAGGATCGTCGCGAGCACGCCCGGTGCGATCCCGCGTTCGAGCGCGAGCAGGTAGAAGATCGAATAGCCGCCCATCATCAGCAGGCCGGTCAGCGCGGCCATGCGCCGCTCGCCGCGCGGCGGCAGCCAGCGCTTGCGCAGGAAGGCCAGCCCGAGCAGCACGAGCGATGCCAGTGCGAAACGTGCGGTGAGAAAGACGAACGCGGACGCGTGACGCAGACCGAGTTCAGCGAAGATTGCGCCGCTGCTCCACAGCAGCACGAAGAGCGACGTCGCGCCATGCGCGGCGAGCGCGCGTTTGAACGAAACCATGTGAATCCACCTGTCGAACGGATCGGGATGTTCCATCCGCGCGCGCAGCAACACGCCGTGCGTCACGACGCACGAATGCGAGCCTACGGGCGAATGGAAGACGAAACGAAAAGCCGGCTGGTCAGCCGACGCGTGCCGCCGGAGGGGGCGGCGCGGCGCAGACGAGCGGCGGTGCGACAGGAGGAGGAAGGACCGACGGATGCGCGCACGCCTGCGGCCGCGAGTCGAACTGCGGCCGGGATTTTGCAAGGGCGGACGTGAACGGATGCATCGTGTCGGAATGCGCTTGAACGCGAATGAGCGTCAAAGGTACCGCAAGGCCGGCGTCGGATGCAACACCTGTCGGTGGTGCATCGCATGACGAAGGGCGAAGGGCGTTGCGTGCGCAACGGTCGCTGCGCTGGCTGCGTTCGAGGCGGGGGGAAGGTGATGACGGCGTCGCGTGATTCGGCAACCGCCGTCGCGCGAATTTGCGTGACGACCCGGCACCGGACCCATGACGCACGCGGAGCGTCCGTCACATGCGCGCCGCGGTGATGCCGGGGATTCGGCGGGCGGTCACATTCGACAGGGTATGATGGGGGTAACCGGGCGGGCAAGCGTCTGCTCCGGCGCAGTGGTTGATTGGAGACATTCGACGAATTCGCGGCACTTCGCCTGCTTCTTCTTCTTTTCGTGCTTCGATAAACCGTGAACAATGGGATTACGCGCAACGCTCCGACGAGAGCGCGCGGATCGTGCATTTGCCGGCCCCCAGCGGGCCGGGTTTCAAGATTCAAGAGTGGGGAACCATCATGCATGTCGGGTCGATTGTCTGCACTACCCATATCGCGGTGCCGAAGGGCGCGCGCGGCATCGTCCAGCGCGTCCTGGGCGACATGGCCATGGTGACCTGGTACGCGGGCGTACCGGGCGAGTCCAAGGAACTCAACACCGAGCCGTTCTTTCTCGAGGACCTGATCGACACCGGCGAATCCGTGCTGCCGGCCGGCGCGGCGCTTCACTAAGCGCAACCTCCGCACCGGGCGCTCGTCTTTCAGCCCGACTGGAGGCACAATGCGGGGCATGAAAGACGTCACTTCCGCTCCCGCTTCGCCCGCCGGCCCGCCGTTCGCCGGACTCACGCCCGAGTGCGTGCTCGATGCGCTCGACAGCGTGCTGATACCGGCCGGCCTGCGCACCGACGGGCGCCTGCTTGCGCTCAACAGCTACGAAAACCGCGTCTATCAGGTCGGCATCGAAGACGGCCCGCCGGTCGTCGCGAAGTTCTACCGTCCGGCGCGCTGGTCGGACGAAGCGATCCTCGAAGAGCACGCGTTCGTCGCCGAACTCGCCGCGCGCGAGATTCCGGCGGTGCCCGCGCGCACCTTCGACGGCCGCACGCTGCACGCGTTCGACGGCTTCCGCTTCTCGATCTTCGAGCGGCGCGGCGGCCGTGCGCCCGATCTCGATCGCAGCGACACGCTCGAATGGCTCGGCCGCTTCATCGGCCGGATCCATGCGGTCGGCGCGACGCAGCCGTATGTCGCGCGCCCCGTGCTCGACATCAATACGTTCGGCTATGAGCCGCGCGACTACCTGCTCGCGCACGATTTCATTCCGGACGATGTGCGGCCCGCATACGAGACGGCCGTGACGCTCGCGCTCGAAGGTGTCGAGGCCGCGTTCGAGCGGGCGGGCGAGATCCGTCTGCTGCGCACGCACGGCGACTGTCATCCGAGCAACGTGCTTTGGACCGATGCCGGCCCGCACTTCGTCGACTTCGACGACAGCCGGATGGCGCCCGCGATCCAGGATCTGTGGCTGCTGCTGCCGGGTGATCGCGAAGGCGCGTCGCGTGCGCTGGCGGACCTGCTGGCCGGCTACGAGGATTTCTGCGAATTCGAGCCGCGCGAGCTGCATCTCGTCGAAGCGCTGCGCACGCTGCGGCTGATCCACTACGCCGCATGGCTCGCGCGGCGCTGGGACGATCCCGCATTTCCGGCCGCGTTCCCGTGGTTCAACACGCATCGTTACTGGGAAGCGCGCGTGCTCGAGTTGCGCGAGCAGATCGGCGCGATGCAGGAAGGGCCGCTCTGGCCCGTGTGACGGCGCGCGCGGCACCCTCGCCGCGCGGCATGCCTGTGCGGGCCGCGGCGCGACGCGCGCGGCCCGTTCCGCTCAGAACTTCAGCATCAGCTTGATCAGTGCGGCGAAGCGCTTGCCGTACGGCGGCGCGAGCAGGTTGCGCGCGTTCAGGCGCGCCTGCGTGAGCACCGGCTTCATCTTCGAGAACGTCACGAAGCCGTCGTAGCCGTGATAGGCGCCCATGCCGCTCGCACCGACACCACCGAACGGCAAACTGCCGCACGCGATGTGCATCAGCGTTTCGTTGATCGACACGCCGCCCGAGATCGTTTCGCGCATCACGCGGTCGATCGTGCCGCCGTCCTCGTCGAACAGGTAGAGCGCGAGCGGACGCGGGCGTGCATTCACGTACGCGATCGCTTCGTCGAGCCGTTCGTACGGCACGAGTGGCAGCAGCGGCCCGAAGATTTCCTCCTGCATCAGTTGCGACGCGGCCGGCACCCGCGTGATCGCACACGGCACGAAGCGGCGCGATGCGGGATCGGATTGCGCATCGGACAGCGGATGCAGCTGCGCGCCGGCCGCTTGCGCGTCGCTCGCGAGCTGCTGCAGCCGCGCGTAGTGGCGCGGCGACACGATCGTCGTGTAGTCGCCGTTGGCCGACAGGTCGGGATACATCTTCGCGAACCGTGCACGCGCGCGCTCGATGAACGCGGCTTCCATTCCGCGCGGCAGCAGCACGTAGTCGGGCGCGATGCAGGTCTGGCCTGCATTCAGCGTCTTGCCCGCGACGATCGCGTCGACGGCCGCATCGAAGCGCGCGTTCGGGCCGACGATCGCCGGCGACTTGCCGCCGAGTTCGAGCGTGACGGGCGTGAGGTTGTCGGCGGCCGCGCGCATCACGTGGCGGCCGACGTGCGTCGAGCCGGTGAACAGCAGATGATCGAACGGCAGCCCGCTGAACGCGGCGCCCACTTCCGCATCGCCGTTCACGACCGCGACGTGGTCGCGCGTGAAGGTCTTGGCAATGAGCTGCTCGAACAGCGCCGACGTGCGCGGCGTCAGTTCGGACATCTTGATGATCGCGCGGTTGCCGGCCGCGAGCGCGCAGATCAGCGGGCCGGCCGCGAGCAGTACCGGGTAGTTCCACGGCACGACGATGCCGACCACGCCGAGCGGCTGCGGAATCACTTTCGCGCGCGCCGGACGCAGCCACTTGTTCATCGGCTTGCGGATCGGCTTCATCCAGCGCTTGCCGTGCTTGAGCGCGTCGTCGATCTCTTCCTTCGCCATCCAGATTTCCGACAGCAGCACTTCCTGCTTCGCGCGATGACCGAAATCGGCGCTGATCGCTTCGGCGAGTGCATCCGCATGGTCGATCAGCATCGTGCGCAGCGCGCGCAGGTGCTGCACGCGCGTTTCCCATGCCGGATACGGCGCGCGCAGGTAGGCCGCGCGCTGGTCGCGCAGCAGCGCCGTCAGCGTGTCCACCGACGGCAGGGCTTGCGGGGCCAGTTCGGGCAGCTCGTTCTTCATGTCGTCTCCTCCAGTTGGGCCAGGCGGGTCGGCCGGCCGTCACGCCGCACGCGCACGCTCGGCGAGCGCGGCGACGCGGATCGGGATGGTGCGGGTCGCGCGGCACGGGGCCGATGCGACGTGTGCTCGAAAACCGGTTGAAGCGTGCAGCGGGCGTCGCATCCACGCGACGGTGTGTGCATCCGGAAACCGTGTCGATGCGCATGTGCAGGTAGCGCGATGCGACTGTTGCCGAGCACGCGATGCCGAAGCGCGACTACCTGTCGGCGCACCGAAGCGGAGCAGCGCGACAGGTCCGTCAAATCATGCCGCGGCGCATCGTGCCGCTGCGGCGACACACCGTCCAAACGGTCGGCGACGACACGTGCCGTTCGATTTCGATCGACTGCGCGCATGACGCCGAGCATCTCCGCGCGGGCAGCCGTTTGAAATGAAATGCAGGCTGCGCGCATCGCATCCGGACCACCCGGTCGCCACGCGGCCTGCAGAACCTGGCGCTGCATCGTCGTCACTCCCGTTTCGCGACGGATCGGCTTCTCGTGGCCGGCGCGTCGCGCAAAGCGAATCGATACATCTTAAATTTAGTTCACGCGAGCGTTTAGAGGAATCGCTCTTGAATTGGCGCGCCGTGCGCGGGACGGCCATTCCTACAATGCCCCGAGGGTCTGTTTGCAGATGGAACACGCATGCGTTGCCATGAGAACGGCCGCTCGCGAGGCGCGTGACGTATTCGCAAGGAGCGCAACGCGGCGAGCGGCCGTTCTCATGGCAACCCCAAATTAAAAAAATCATGTCACGGGAATGCCCGAAATCGCCCGTATGGCGGCGTCGCTCGTCGCTTGTTTGGCTCGGCCAAACGGCGCTCCTCGCTCCTTGCCATACGCCCCGAAGGAAGTCCCCTTGGGGGACGAGCGATTTCGGGCATTCGCATGCGTGTTCCATCTGCAAACAGACCCTCCAAAGAGGAGACGCGGTCGCGCGGCGGTGCCGGGCGCCTTCCATGACACGACGGAGACGTGACATGCAATACGACTACATCATCGTCGGCGGCGGTTCGGGCGGGTCGAGCCTGGCAGGCCGTCTCGCCGATGCCTGCCCCGATGCGACGATCGCGCTGATCGAGGCCGGCTCGCACACGGAGCGCAACCTGCTCGTCAACATGCCGGTCGGCATCGCGGCGCTGGTGCCGTTCAAGCTCGGCACGAACTACGGCTACGAGACGGTACCGCAGCCGGGCCTCGGCGGGCGGCGCGGCTACCAGCCGCGCGGGCGCGGGATGGGCGGCTCGAGCGCGATCAACGCGATGATCTACACGCGCGGCCACCCGGGCGACTACGACGAATGGGCGCAGCTCGGCGCGACCGGCTGGGGCTGGCAGGACGTGCTGCCGTATTTCCGCCGCGCGGAAGGCAACGCGCGCGGCGCCGATGCGTGGCACGGCGCGGACGGCCCGCTCACGGTGTCGGATCTGCGCTTTCGCAATCCGTTCTCCGAACGATTCATCCAGGCGGCGCATGCAGCCGGCTATCCGCTGAACGACGACTTCAACGGCGCGACGCAGGAAGGCGTCGGCTTCTACCAGGTCACGCATCGCGACGGCTCGCGCTGCAGCGTCGCCCGCGCGTACATCTATGGCCGCAACCGGCCGAACCTGCACGTGATCACCGATGCGACGGTGCTGCGCGTCACGTTCGACGGCAAGCGCGCGGCCGGCGTCGCGCTCGCGCGCAACGGGCGGGTCGAGACGCTCGACGCGCGTGCGGAAGTGATCGTGTCGGCCGGCGCGTTCAATTCGCCGCAACTGCTGATGTGTTCCGGGATCGGCCCTGCGGAGCAGCTGCGCCGGCACGGGATCGCGGTCGTGCAGGATGCGCCGGACGTCGGCACGAACCTGATCGACCATATCGATTTCATCATCAATACGCGCGTGAATTCATCGGAACTGGTCGGCGTGTGCCTGCGCGGGATCGCGAAGATGACGCCCGCGCTCGCGCGCTATTTCTCGAGCCGCACCGGGATGATGACGAGCAACGTCGCGGAGGCCGGCGGCTTCATCAAGAGCGATCCGTCGCTCGAACGTCCCGACCTGCAACTGCATTTCTGCACGGCACTCGTGGACGACCACAACCGCAAGATGCACTGGGGTTTCGGCTATTCGCTGCACGTGTGCGCGCTGCGGCCGTTCAGCCGCGGCACGGTGGCGCTCGCGAGCGGCGATGCACGCGACGCGCCGCTGATCGACCCGCGCTTCTTCAGCGATTCGCGCGATCTCGACCTGCTCGTGCGCGGCACGCAGGCGATGCGCAAGATCCTGTCGCAGGCGCCGCTCGCGTCGCAGGGCGGGCGCGAGCTGTACACGCGGGCCGACCAGAGCGAAGCGGAACTGCGCAAGACGATCGTCGAGCATGCCGACACGATCTACCACCCGGTCGGCACCTGCCGGATGGGCTCGGACGCGCGCGCGGTCGTCGATCCGCAACTGCGCGTGCGCGGCGTCGAAGGGTTGCGCGTGGTGGATGCGTCGGTGATGCCGACGCTGGTCGGCGGGAATACGAATGCGCCGTCGGTGATGATCGGCGAACGCGCGGCGGATTTCATCGTCGCCACGCGCAAGGGCGCGGCGCCGCGCGGCGAGGCAGCCGCGGCGGTGCACGGCCGCTGAGCGGCGCGCGCACGGCGGCGGCCATGCTCAGGCAAATGTATCGACGAGGCCGGCGCGGCTCACGCTCGCGGCGGCCGGTGCGGATTGCGCAACGCCGACCGGTGCATCGCCGGCTGACGATCCGCCGCTCCCGCGCCGCGACGGCTGGCCGCCGGCGAAGGATTGTTGCGGGTTCTGCTGCTGCGAGGCGAAGCCGCCGTCGCTGACGGTCGCGCTGCCGAGTCCGAGCCCGCCCGCTTCCATGGCCTCGCGCAGCTTCGGCAGCGCGGCTTCGACCGCTTCGCGCACCTGCGCGTGCTGCGACACGAACAGCGCGTGCGCGTTGTTGTCCGCGACGCGCAGCACGACCTGCAGCGGCCCGAGATCGGCCGGATTGAGCGTCAGTTCGGCGCTCTGCTGGTGCGCATTCGACAGGAACACGACCTTCTGGCTCAGCGCGTCCGTCCAGTCCGGCGTGCTGATGTGCGGTGCGAGCACGTGCGCGTTCGCGGCGGCGATCGCCCCCGCGGCCGGCGACAGCTGCAGGTTCGCCTGGGCCGCGGCCGCAGCCGTGGCGCCGGCCGCGAGCGTCGCGCTGGCGGCCGGGTCCGCCGCGTCGCTGGCTGCCGCGAGCGCGTGCTGCTCGCCCGACTGCGCGTTCGCGTTGGCCTGCAGCGCCTGCGCGGTGGCTTGTACCGGCGTTTGCTGGGTGGCGAGCGCACCCTTCGCGTCGGCGAGCGTGCGGTCGAAGGTCGGCACCTTCGGTGTCAGCGGCGCGGCGGTGCCGGTCGCCGCGGTCGCGGCGGGTGCGGACGCCGTCGTGCCGGCCGCGGGCATCGCGATCGCGCCCGAGCCGCCCGTCAGCTTGGCGAGCGCTTCCTGCAGCACATCGCGGCTCGTTGCCGGTGCGGCCTGGGTGGCCGCCGCCGCGTCCTTGGCCGCGTGATCCGCCAGCGTGGCCGTGGCATCGGGTTGGCCGGACACGGCCGTCTTTTGCGCAGCGGCCGCGGCGGCAGCCGCATCGGCCGGCATCGCGTTGTCCGTGCGCGCCTGCAGTTGCGCCTGCACGGCCGCAGCCGCCGCGAGCGCGGCCGCGTCGGGGTTGATGGCGGCAGTCGTGGTCGTATCGTCGGTCGTGTCGTCGTCTTCGGTGGCGGACGGCTTCGTGCCGGCGGCCGGCTTCGACGAAGCCTGTTGCGTCGACGCATCCGGCACGCCGGAATTCGACGTATCGCGACGCGTGGCGACGCTTTGCTTCAGCGTCTGCGCGAACGGCACGGCGGTCGTCGTGGTCGCGGCATCGTTGCCGGCGGCGCTGGACGAACCCGAGCCGCGGGCGGCCTTGAGTGCGGTGCCGGCGGTGTCGAGCAGCGCGCCGAGCAGGGGCAGGGGAGGCATGTCGGTTCTCTCGTTCGAAGGCGGTGGTCGGTTACGACGAACGGGCCGCGTCGGCCCGCATGCGCAGGATCTTCGCGGCGTGTTCGTCGGCGTCGCGCTGTTCGCGCCGGGCGTCACGCTTCGCTTCCTGCGCGACGCCGCGCGCCTGCAGGATTTCGAACGAGCCGACGGTGCGTTTCTTGTTTTGCCAGTTCGGGCGGGCTTCGTCGATACGGATTTCGGCCGCGGCCAGCACGCTGCGCTGCTGCGCGATCGCGGCGTCGAGCGTATCGATGAACGCCTGGAAATTGCGCCAGTTGCCGGCCGGCATCCCGTGCTGCGCGGATTGCGAGAAGCGCGCGTGGTATTCGTCGCGGTAGCGCAGCAGCGCGTCGAGCTGCTCGGCGGCCGCGGTGCGGTCGCGCTGCGCGGT
Organism: Burkholderia sp. AU33423; assembly: GCF_002223135.1. Taxonomy (NCBI): domain Bacteria; kingdom Pseudomonadati; phylum Pseudomonadota; class Betaproteobacteria; order Burkholderiales; family Burkholderiaceae; genus Burkholderia; species Burkholderia sp. AU33423. The sequence continues at coordinate 963,400 of NZ_NKFH01000005.1, read as the reverse complement.
GCCGAGCTGCTTCGTGGCGGAATCGAGATCCTCCTGCGCGCGGTCGAGCAGCAACTGAAGGGGAAAGCCGTGTGCCATCTGGATCAGCCTCCGTAAGCGTCGAACAGTGCATCGAGCCCGGCGAGGCTCGACGCGAACGGCGCGCATTCGCGAAAGCCCTGCTGCAGGAACGCCTCGATGCGCGGATAGAGCGCGATCGCGCGGTCGAGCTGCGCGTCGCGGCCGGGCGCGTACGCGCCGACCGCGATCAGGTCGCGATTGCGCTGGTAGCGCGACAGCATCTGCTTGAACTGCCGGACGTGGTCGAGGTGCGTTTCGTCGATCAGCGCGGTCATCGCGCGGCTGATCGACGCCTCGATGTCGATCGCCGGATAGTGGCCGGCCTCGGCGAGCGCGCGTGACAGCACGACGTGGCCGTCGAGGATCGCACGCGCCGAATCGGCGATCGGGTCCTGCTGGTCGTCGCCTTCGGTCAGCACCGTGTAGAACGCGGTGATCGAGCCGCCGCCTTCCGGCCCGTTGCCGGTGCGCTCGACGAGCGCGGGCAGCTTCGCGAACACCGACGGCGGGTAGCCCTTCGTCGCGGGCGGCTCGCCGATCGCCAGCGCGATCTCGCGCTGCGCCATCGCGTAGCGCGTGAGCGAATCCATCAGCAGCAGCACGTGCTTGCCCTGGTCGCGGAAATACTCGGCGAGCGACGTCGCGTAGGCCGCGCCCTGCATCCGCAGCAGCGGCGACACGTCGGCCGGCGCCGCGACGACGACCGAGCGCGCGAGCCCGTCCTCGCCGAGGATCTGTTCGATGAATTCCTTCACTTCGCGGCCGCGTTCGCCGATCAGCCCGATCACGATCACTTCCGCGCTCGTATAGCGCGCCATCGTGCCGAGCAGCACCGACTTGCCGACGCCGGAGCCCGCGAACAGGCCCATCCGCTGCCCGCGGCCGACGGTGAGCAGCGCGTTGATCGCGCGCACGCCGACGTCGAGCACGTGGTGGATCGGTTCGCGCTCGAGCGGGTTGATCGACGGCGCCGACAGCGGCGCGTCGACCTTCGACGCGAGCGGGCCGAGGCCGTCGAGCGGGCGGCCCGACGCGTCGACGACGCGCCCGAGCATTTCCCAGCCGACCGGCAGCCGCTTCGCGCCCGCGAGCGGATCGGCGACGGGCGCGCTTTCGCGCGGCCAGACGCGCGCGCCGGGCAGCACGCCCGCGACGTCGGTGGTCGGCATCAGGAACAGGCGATCGCCGGCGAAGCCGACGACTTCCGCTTCCGCGTGCGGCAGCGTGCTGCCGGGCGGCAGTTCGATCGTGCATTCCGCGCCGACCGACAGGCGCAGCCCGATCGCTTCCAGCACGAGGCCGGCCGCGCGCGTCAGGCGCCCGCACGGCCGCAGCGGCAGCGCGCGCCGGCTGCGCGCGGCGAGCCCGTTCAGGTGGGTGCGCCAGTGCGCGAGATGCGGGTTGTGCGGGGCGCGCGGCGTGGCGCCGGCGGCCTCGGCCGCCTCGGCCGCCGCAGTGGTGAGGGGCTGGGTGGCGTCTTGAGCGGTGTCCAGCGCGGCGTTGTGCGCGTCCGGGCCGAACGACGCGAGCGCGAGTTCGCGCTCGAGCGGCGTCATGCCGTCGTGCGCGAGCGCCTCGGGCGGCCGCGTCACCACGTGCTCACCTTGCCGATCGCGGCGGCGACGCGCTGCCAGCGCGTGGGCAGCGTCGCGTCGACCTCGCCGGTCGCGGCGTGCGCGCGGCAGCCGCCGCGCTCGATCGACGCATCGGTGCGCACGTTCCAGCCGAGCGTATCGAGATCGTCCTGCAGATAGGCTTCGACGACGGGCAGGTCGGCCGGATTCACCGCGAGATGCGGCGCGCCGGACAGCGCGGGTTCGGCCGCGAGCACGTCGCGCACGGCGGCAACCAGCGCGGCCGGGTCGTGCTTCACGTGCTGGCGGACCACCTGCTGCGCGATGTCGAGCGCGAGCTGCGCGATATCGGCGGCCAGATCGTGCTCGACGGTCGACACGGCCTCGCGGAACGACGCGGCGAGCGCCGCGAGCTGCGCGGCCTGTTCACGCGCGTCGGCCTGGCCGGCTTCGAAACCCTGTTCGCGGCCCTGCTCGAAACCGGCCTGGTAGCCGAGCGCCTGGCCCTCGACGTGGCCGGCCGCATGGCCTTCGGCGTGCGCGGCGTCGCGCACGCGCTGCAGATCCTCGGCGAGCGCGGCGGCGGCCGCTGCCGCGTCGTCGGGCGGCGGCGGGGGCGGCGGCGGGTCGAACGACGCCATCTCCCACCGCTGGTAGGCGGTGAGGGTGCCCGCGCGATCGCTCGCCGAATCAGACATACGCGTCTTCCGCCTTGCCGCCGATCGCGATCGCGCCGCTTTCGGCCAGGTTGCGCACGATCTGCAGGATGCGGCGCTGCTGCGTCTCGACGTCGGACACGCGTACCGGGCCGCGCGCGTCGAGATCCTCGGCGAGCAGTTCGGCCGCGCGCTGCGACATGTTCGCGAGGAACTTCTGGCGCAGTGCCGGCGGCGCGCCCTTCAGCGCGATGATCAGCGTTTCCGACTCGACTTCCTTGAGCACCATCTGGATCGCGCGATCCTCGAGGTCGAGCAGGTTCTCGAACACGAACATCTGGTCGATGATCTTCTGCGCGAGTTCGGCGTCGTACTGGCGCACGCTTTCGAGCACGCCTTCCTCATGCACGCTCGTCATGAAGTTCAGGATTTCGGCCGCGGTGCGGATGCCGCCCATCGGGCTGCGCTTCAGGTTGTCGCTGCCGGACAGCAGGCCCGTCAGCACGTCGTCGAGCTCGCGCAGCGCGGCCGGCTGGATGCCGTCGAGCGTCGCGATCCGCAGGATCACGTCGTTACGCAGCCGCTCGGTGAAGCACGACGCGATTTCCGACGCCTGGTCGCGGTCGAGGTGCACGAGGATCGTCGCGATGATCTGCGGATGCTCGTTCTTGATCAGTTCGGCCACGGCGGCCGAGTCCATCCACTTCAGGCCCTCGATGCCGCTCGTGTCGCTGCCCTGCAGGATGCGGTCGATCAGCACGCCGGCCTTGTCCTCGCCGAGCGCCTTGGTCAGCACCGAGCGGATGTAGTCGCTCGAATCGAGCGACAGCGCGGTGTGCTGCTCCGCTTCCTTCGCGAATTCGTGCAGCACGTCCTCGACCTGCTCGCGCGTGACGTTCTTCAGCGCGGCCATCGCGGCGCCGATCTTCTGGACCTCGCGCGGCGCGAGGAACTTGAATACCTGCGCGGCCTCTTCCTCGCCGATCGACATCAGCAGGAGCGCGCTCTTGGTCAAGCCTTCAGCGTTCATCGGACACCCAGTTCTTCACGACGGTGGCGACGATCTTCGGATCCTGGCGGGCGATCGTGCGCGCGTAGTCGAGGTTGCGTTCGTAACGGTTCTTCTCGCTCTCGAACCCGAGCAGCAGCGAGTCGGGTTCCTCCGCCTTCTCCGGCGCCGGCAGGCCGTCGAGCGCGACCGGATCGTCCGGTGCGGCGAGCGCCGGCGCGGCCGGTTCGGGCGGCGGGAATGCGCGGCGCATCGCCGGGCGCACGAACATGAAGTAGAGCGCCGCCGCGGCCGCCGCGATGCCGAGCCACTTCGCCGCTTCCTTCGCCATCGCGATCATGTCCGGCTGGCGCCACCACGGCAGGTCGGCGTACGGGTCGCTCGCGGTGGAGAACGCGCTGTTCACGACGTTCACCGAGTCGCCGCGCTTCTCGTCGTAGCCCATCGCATCCTTCACGAGCTGTTCGACCTGCGCGAGCTTCGCGGGCGGCAGCGGCTGCATCGTCACGTGGCCCTTCGCGTCGGCGACCGGCTGGTAGTTGACGACGACCGCGACCGACAGCCGCTTCACGCTGCCCATCGGCTGTTCGGTGTGGCGGATCGTCTTGTCGAGCTCGTAGTTGGTCGTCTGGTCCTTGCGGTCGCTGACCGGCGTCGTCTGCGGCGCGTTCTGGCCGTTGCCGGCGACGATCGGCGCGGAGGCCGGCTGCGGCGGCGTGTTCGACAGCGCGCCCGGCACGCCCGACGCGCCGCCCTGCGCCAGCTCGGTCGCGCTGCTGGTCTGCTGGCTGCGGATCGCGGATTGCTGCGGATTGCCGTTCGGGCCGTAGCTTTCCGACGTCTGCTCGATCTTCGAGAAATCGAGATCCGCGCTGACCTGCGAGCGCGCGTTGCCGGCGCCGAAGATCGGCGCGAGGATCGCGTCGATGCGCTTCTGCGTGTTGTGCTCGACCTGCTGCACGTACTTGAGCTGGCTCGCGTCGAGGCCGGATGCCGACGCGGTCTGGGTCAGCAGGTTGCCGTCCTGGTCGACGATCGTCACGTTCTTCGCGGGCATGTCGGGCACGCCGGACGACACCATCCGCGTGATTGCCTGAACCTGCCCCTCGTCGAGCACACGGCCCGGGTAGAGGTCGACGAACACCGACGCGCTCGGGGCTTCCTTGTCGCGCACGAACACCGACGGCTTCGGGATCGCGAGATGCACGCGCGCGCCGCGCACGGCGTTGATCGATTCGATGGTGCGCTGCAGCTCGCCTTCGAGCGCGCGCTGGTAGTTGATCTGCTCGGCGAACTGGCTGATGCCGAATTTCTGGTTGTCCATCAGCTCGAAGCCGACCGAGCCGCCCTTCGGCAGCCCCATCGCGGCGAGCTTCAGGCGCGTTTCATGCACCTGGCTCGACGGCACGAGGATCGCGCCGCCGGCATCGGCGAACTTGTAGGGAACGTTTGCCTGCTGGAGCGCGGCAATGATCGCGCCGCCGTCGCGATCCGACAGGTTGCTGTACAGCACGCGGTAGTCGGGCGCGCGGCTCCACAGCACGAGCGCGGTGATGACGGCGACCGCGAATGCGACGGCGATCAGGAACGGCAGCTTCGGGTTGCCCTTCATCCGCGAGATGCCGGGGATGCGTTCCGCGAAGCCGCCAAGCCCGAAGTCCGCGCCTGCGCCACCCGCGCCCGGCAACGCGGCGGCCGCGGCGGCGCCGGGCGCCGGGCTGGCGAGGCCCCCGCGGGCGTCTGGGTTGATCAGCGAGTTGGCCTGCGAATCCATGCGTCGAGTTTCTCCGGAGCGGGACGACTGAGCTCGCTCGGACGAGCGGGCGGACAATGACACGATGCGATTATCGTGACCCGGGCCCGACTCCGATCGACCGAAAAGAGCGGGGTTTCCCCCGTACTTTCTCGGCTTTGACGCGCGGCGCGCTGCTATCCTTTTTCGGAATCCGGCATGGTGCGCGTGGTGCGGCACCGGCGGATCTCCCGGTGCGTCCGGGTCTCTCTCTCAGTTTTGGGGACAGCATGACTGCGAACGTCAGCGGAATCGGTTCGGTGGTGCAACAGATGCAGTCGATGGCCGCGCAGGCGTCAGGCGGCGTCGCGAGCCCGGCGGCGGCACTGGCCGGCTCGGGCGCGGCGACGGCCAGCACGTTCGCCAGCGCGATGAAGGCGTCGCTCGACAAGATCAGCGGCGACCAGCAGCACGCGCTCGGCGAGGCGCAGGCGTTCGAGGTCGGCGCGCCGAACGTGTCGCTGAACGACGTGATGGTCGACATGCAGAAAGCCAACATCGGCTTCCAGTTCGGGCTCCAGGTCCGCAACAAGCTGGTGAGCGCTTACAACGACATCATGCAGATGGCGGTTTGACACGGCGGCTATTCAGGGAAAGCGATCCGTGGACGGCCATCCGGCCTGGGCTGCGGGCCGGCCTGGCTGCGCCAGGCGGCACGCGCCGCTTGCCTAAAGCTTTCCCAATCCCTTCCGATAACTCCGGTGAAGGCCGCGTCGTGCGATGCACGGCGGCGGTTCCCGTATAGCCAAGGCACAACAAGGAGAAGCGCATGTTTTCCCCAGGACACGCTGGAGCCAGTGCATACGCGCGTGTCGGCGTCGAGACCGGGGTGATGGGCGCTTCCCCGCACCGGTTGATCGCGATGCTGTACCAGGGCGCGCGGCAGGCGGTTGCGCTGGCGCGCATGCATTTGCAGCAAGGCAATGTATCCGCGCGCGGCGAAGCGATCAGCAAGGCGATCCGGATCGTCGACAGCGGGCTGAAGGCGTCGCTGAACCTCGATGCGGGCGGCGAGATCGCGGAGCGGCTGGACGCGCTGTATGCGTATATCGGCCGGCGTCTGCTCGAAGCCAATGCGCAGGCGAGCGACGCGATGCTGGTCGAGGTCGACAGGCTGCTCGCGACGCTCGAGGAAGCATGGACGGGGATCGCCCCGGAAGTCGCGCGGATGGCCGCGCAACAGGCAGTGGAAGCATCGAGATGAATCGCAAGGCCGAATACTTCGAACGTTACGAGGCGCTCGCCGCCGTGTCGGGCCGGATGCTGGGCGCTGCCCGCAGCGCCGACTGGAGCGCGTTGCCGGAGTTGCAGGCCGAATTCATGCAACTGGTCGACGGGCTGAAGGAAGCCGATCCGGGCGTCGTGCTCGACGAATCGGATCTCGGCCGCAAGCTCGACCTGATCCGCCGCATCCTGGCCGACGACGCCGCGATTCGCGATCTCGCGAGCCCGGACCTCGCGCGGCTGTCCGCGCTGTTCGAGGCGCGGCGCTCGACCCAGGTATTGACCGATCTCTACCGCGCGCGCGGGTAGGGCCCGTTTCCGGGGAAACGGGCGCGGGGGCGCACGAGCCCGTTGCGGCAGGCGCGCAGTTCCCGCGGACGGCACCGGCATGCCGTTCCCGGATTCGCAACGATGTGGCTGAGATAAGCAGGCTCCGATCATGACCGGTATCGACTCCGTTGCGGCCGCGCTGCTGGCGAGCCGCCTCGACAGCTTGCTGACCGGCACCGTGTCGGCGCCCGCCGGCGGCGGCGTGACCTCGCAGGTCGGCACGCCGGGCACCGGCGCGTCGTCCACGCCGTCGGCCGGCACTCCGCCTGCCGCACCGCCTGCTTCCACCCAGACTGCACTGTCCGATGTCGGGCGCGTGCTCGACGCGATCTCGCGCGCCGGCGGGGACGCGACGCCGGCCATCGCCGGGCGCGCGCCGCTGCTGGCTGACCCCGCCGTGCTGTTGACCGACACGGCTGCGCCGGCCCGCGCGCCAGCCGCTGCCGATCCGGCAGCGCCGTCCACGCCCGCTTCAACTGCTGCGTCGTCGGCTGCGGCAACACGCGAAGCCGCGGCGACGTTGCCCGTCGCGGCGCTGCGCGCGGCGCTCGCGCAGGCCGTGAGCGAAAGCGGCCTTTTCTACGAATCTCATCTCGCGCAGTGGCTGGCCGGCCAGCGTCCGCTCGCGGCGCTGATGCGCGAGCCGCAGGCGCGCCTCGCGGCCGCGCTCGCACCGGCCGATCCGGATGCCGCACGGCACGGCTCGACCGACCTGCTCGACGAGCTGCTCGAGCCGCGTCCGCCATTGGCCGCGACCGCGCGCGCAACCGCGCCGCCGGGCACGCCGGCCCAGGGCGGCGCGCCGGCTCGGGACCCCGCACAGGCGTTGCCGGCAGGCGCGCGGCAAGGGGCGTCGCTGCCGCACGATACGGCCGATCTGCTCGGCGATCGGCCCGATGCGCGCTGGACGCCCGCGCGGGCCGAGCTGGCCGCCGCGTCGTCCGATTCGCCGGCGCAGACGGTCGCGACCGTGCATCCGGCCACCGTGCCGCTCGTCAGGCAGCAGCTCGACGCGCTCGCGACCGACCAGTTCCGCTGGGCGGGCGAGGCGTGGCCCGGCGCGCGGCTCGACTGGACGATCGAGCCCGACGATCCGGGCAACCGTGCGTCGCGCGGTGACGGTGACACGGGCGACGGCATGGCCTGGCGCACGCGCCTCACGCTGACGTTGCCGTCGCTCGGCACGGTCGACGCGGAGCTGGTGCTGAACGGCACGCAGCTCGTCGCGCGGCTGCGTGCGAACCAGACGGGTGCCGACCGCCTCACGCGGCACGAGGCGGCGCTGCGGCAGCGGCTCGAAGTGTCGGGGCTCAAGGTGGGCGGGCTGTCGATCCGCGCAGTCGACGACGGCCCGGACGGCTTCGACCTGTTTGCGGCCCAGGCGGCGGCCGCCGCGTATGCGCGCGGCTCGGCGTCGGCCTCGGCCGGCGGCCCGGCGGCGCGTGCGCCGGATACCGACGACGAGGCGCTGACATGAGCATGACGTCCCGCAAGCGCGCGGCCGCGCTCGTCTACGATCCGAAGGGCGGCGATGCCGCGCCGCGCGTGGTCGCGAAGGGCTACGGCGCGCTCGCCGAGATGATCGTCGCGCGCGCGCATGACGCCGGGCTATACGTGCATACGGCGCCGGAGATGGTGTCGCTGCTGATGCAGGTCGATCTCGACGACCGGATTCCGCCGCAGCTCTACCAGGCAGTCGCGGATCTGCTCGCGTGGCTGTACTCGCTCGACCGTGCCGACCCCGCGCCGGACGCCGCCGCATCGCGCTTTCCGCTGCCGCCGCTGCGCTGAACGGCGCTGCGCCGCGCGATTTCTTACGAAATGCCGCCTTGACCTTGCAAGGTCATTCTGTCGGTATTTTTCGCCTATCGATCGGCATCGTGCTGCAACGGTCGTGCTTCGCCCGAATTTCCTCGCTCGACGGGCTTGCCGCGGCGTACCCGGGCGGATTGAGCCTGTAATAGATTTGTGTAATGATATCCATTCTCATTTTCATGCTGCCCGGGCGGCGCGCACGCTTTGCGCGCCGCCCGTTGTTTTGAACGAATGGAACCTCTCGCGTGAACGCGCCCGAAACGATCAATCCGCCCCGGACGGGGGCTTCCCGCGCGGGCGTCACCGTGCTGCACCCGGCGGCCCGCCCGCTGAGCGACGACGAACTGGCCGCACGCCGCCAGCGTTCGCGCCGCGCGACCTTCATCAAGTGGCTGCGCAAGGTGCATGGCTGGGTCGGGCTGTGGGGCGCGGTGCTCGGGTTGCTGTTCGGCGTGACGGGCGTGCTGCTCAACCACCGCGCGCCGCCGCTGAAGATTTCGACCGGCGAGCCGCAGGTCGAGGAGATGCAGATCGCGCTGCCGGACCCGGCGCCGAAGACGCCCGCCGCGATGACGAAGTGGCTGCAGCACGAACTGCATTTCGACGGCAAGCCGGGCCGCATGCGCAAGGAGCCGGCGCAGCCCGTCGCGTGGGGCGACAAGCGCGTGATGCAGCCGGAGCACTGGCAGATGGGCCTGTTCGGCCCGCACCAGAACCTGCAGGCCGAATACTGGGTCGGCAACGGCTACGTCGCGGTGAAACGCACGGGCAACACGTTCCTGACGACGCTGAACAACCTGCATCGCGGCGTCGGGATGAATCTCGGCTGGGTGCTGTTGATGGACACGATCGCGGGCTCGCTGATCCTGCTGTCGCTGACCGGCGTGCTGCTGTGGACCGAGCTGAACAAGCGCCGCACGGTCGGCGTCGTGCTGGTGGTCGGTTCGGTCGCCGCGGCACTGGCCGCCGGCCTGGCCTGATCGGCGGCCTGGCGCGGGCGCTTTCGTCGGTTTCGTCCGCTTCGCCGGTCGCGGACGCGTACCCGGCGCGACTGCGCGCCGGAGTCGCGGCGATCAGAGCCCGCAGGCCGCGCCGCTGTTCGCGGCGATCTCGCGCGCGGCCTTCGCGCCCTCGACCTGCAGGATCGTCGGCAGCGACACGTTGTTCTTCGCGGCGGTGATCTCGGCGAGGATCGAGATCGCGATTTCCGGCGGCGTCCGGCTGCCGATGTAGATGCCGGCCGGCCCGTGCAGCCGGGCCAGTTCCGCTTCGTTCAGGTCGAATTCGCGCAGCCGCTCGCGCCGTGCCGCATTGTTGCGCCGCGAGCCGAGCGCGCCGACGTAGAACGCGGGCGTCTTCAGCGCCTCCATCAGCGCGAGATCGTCGAGCTTCGGGTCGTGCGTGAGCGCGATCACCGCCGAACGCGCATCGAGGTTCATGTCGAGCACCGTATCGTCGGGCATCGTGTGCACGACGCGCGTACCCGGCACGTCCCATGCGTCCGTATATTCCTCGCGCGGATCGCACACCGTCACCTGGTAGTCGAGCCCGACCGCGATCTGGCACAGATAGCGCGACAACTGGCCGGCGCCGATCACGAGCATCCGGTAGCGCGGCCCGTGGATCGTCACGAGCCGCTCGCCGTCGAACGCGAGCCCGTCGGCCGCCTGCGCGGGCGACAACGATGCGCGGCCGGTCGCGAGCGTCATCGTGCGCGTGACGAGGCGGCCGGCCTCGACTTCCGCGCACAGCGCGGCGATCCCGCTGTCGCGCGTGAGCGGCTCGAGCACGAGCTGGATCGTGCCGCCGCACGGCAGCCCGAAGCGGTGCGCTTCCTCGGCCGTCACGCCGTACTTGAGCGCTTCCGGGCGTGCGTCGGCCGCGATCCCGCTTGCGTGCACACGGGCGATCAGGTCGTCCTCGATACACCCGCCGGACACGGAGCCGACCACGAGCCCGTCCTCGCGCACCGCGAGCATCGCGCCTTCGGGGCGGGGCGACGAGCCCCACGTCTTCACGACCGTCACGAGCAGCACGCGGCGCCCTTCTTCGAGCCAGCGAGCGCTGGATTTCAATACATCGAGATCGACGCTTTCCATCATCTTCTTCCTGTTGCCGGACGGCCCGCTGCCCGGGACCGTCGTTCGATGGCGGGATTATGAACCGGCCGCGGCAAGCGTGCAGGCAACGACGGAACGCGCAAAACGGGAAGGGAGAAGCGCAGCAGCGAGGAAGGCGGGCAGGGCGGCTGGAGGCGGGCCGCCGGCAGGTTGCCGGGCGGACGCATCCGCCCGGCGGGTCGCTCCGTCAGAGCGAGCCCAGGTACTGCGTCAGGTTGCGGATGTTGTTGTCATACGCGCTCGGCGAGCCGAGCTCGACGCCGCCGCTGCGCACGTAGTACTCGAACGGCACGGAGCGGGTGCCGAAGAACGGCAGGAAATTGTCCGGTTGCAGCGTCGTGCCGTTCAGGCCGATCGCCCAGTTCCGCGACTTGTACAGCTCGAGCTCGCGGATGGTCGCCTGGACCTGGTTCGTCTCCGACGCGCGAATCGCGGCGATGTGCTGCGTCAGCGTCTCGATGTTCGCCTGGTAGGCGCTCGGTTCGCCGACCGAGACACCGCGCGCGCGGACGTAGTAGCTGAACGGCAGGTTGCGCTCGGTGAAGAACGTCAGGAAACCGTCCGGCGCGAGCGTATCCCCGTTCAGCCCGATCGCCCAGTTCTTGCTTTGGTAATCCTTGAGCCCCGCGATCGTCTGGTTGGCCGCGCTGATTTCGACCTTCGCCGTGACGTTGACCAATGTATTGCTCATGACAGACCTCTCTGGTTCTTGTTGAACTTCGGACAGGTACAGCACATGCCTCCGGACGGAGGCAATAAAATACCGTCGACCGGATTATCAGGCCGTGAATTTTTTAATTAAAAATATGCTGAAAATTCGTTTTTGAATGCGCGATGAGGTTGTGCTTATAAAAAGGCGCTTCGAGGAAATCGATCGCATCCCGCCGCGCTCCTGCTGCGGCTCGTGCCCCGTCTGGTCTAGGCGGGAAGGGTGTGAGACCGGCCGACCTGAATACTAGGTTGGCGAATGCAAGAGTTCAATGTCGGCCGCGTGATTATTTTCGTCTATTCATATTCAATTCAATCGAATTACATTTTTAATCGATAAATATGCTGATCCGAATCGAATATATCGGCATTCGGAAAATAACCAATGGGAACCGGAATTGACGCGCGGATCGTTGCAGAAAAGGCAACGTGGCGGCGGGACGGGTGAAGGCAGGGCGGGGAGGGGGCGGGGCCGGCGTCCGGCCCCGCGGGGGCGTACCGTGCCGCGAGCGGCACGGCGGCGCTCAGTGCGCGTCGTGGTGACCGTGCGCGAGTTTCGAGTGGTGGCGCGAGTACAGGAAGTAGATCACGAGGCCGATCGCGAGCCAGATGCCGAACGCGGCCCACGTGATGGGCTGCAGGTTCAGCATCAGGAACAGGCACGACGCGACCGCGAGGATCGGCACCACCGGCACGCCGGGGCAGCGGAACGCACGCGGCAGGTCGGGGTGCGTGCGGCGCAGCACGAGCACGGCGATCGACACCATCGAGAACGCGGCGAGCGTGCCGATGTTGATCAGCTCGGCGAGCACGTTGAGCGGCACGAGCGCGGCGATCAGCCCGAAGAACAGGCCGACGAGCCAGGTCGTCAGGAACGGCGTCGCGTAGCGCGGGTGCACGCGCGACAGCGCTGCCGGCAGCAGCCCGTCGCGCGACATCGCGAAGATCACGCGCGTCTGGCCGTAGCTCATCACGAGGATCACGGTCAGCATGCCGAGCACGGCGCCGAGATCGATGAAGCCCGCCACCCACGTTTCACCGGCCTTCTGCAGCGCGTACGAGATCGGGTGCGAGATGTTCGCGTACTGGGCCGACGGCACGATGCCGGTCGCGACCGCGGCGACCGTCACGTACAGCACCGCGCACACCGCGAGCGACGCGATGATGCCGATCGGCAGGTCGCGCTTCGGGTTCTTTACTTCCTCGGCGGCCGACGACACCGCGTCGAAGCCGATGAACGCGAAGAACATCACGGCCGCCGCGCCGAACACGCCGTTCCAGCCGTGCGGCATGAACGGCTTCCAGTTCGCGGGCGTCACGTGGAACACGCCGACCGCGATCACGAGCAGCACGACCGACACCTTGATGAACACCATGATGTTGTTGATGCGGGTCGACTCGCGGATGCCGATCGACAGCAGCGTCGTGATCACGATCATCACCAGGAACGCGGGCAGGTTGAACCACGTGACGACGCCCGGCACCGCACCGGGCGCGGCCGTCAGCACGGTGGGCAGCGTGAGTCCGAAGCCCTGCAGCAGCGACTGCAGGTAGCCCGACCAGCCGACCGATACGGCCGACGACGCGAGGCCGTATTCGAGCATCAGGTCCCAGCCGATGATCCACGCGACGAGCTCGCCGAGGGTGGCGTACGAATACGTGTAGATCGAGCCGGCGACGGGGATCGTCGACGCGAACTCCGCGTACGACAGTGCGGCGAGGCCGCACGCGATCGCGGCGATCACGAACGACAGCATCAGGGCGGGGCCGGCCTGCACGGCGCCGGTACCGGTCAGCACGAAGATGCCGGTGCCGATGATCGCGCCGATGCCGAGGAAGGTGAGGTCGATCGCGCCGAGCGCTTTCTTGAGCCCGGCGGCATGCGCGCCGGCGATCATGCGATCGACGTTTTTCTTGCGGAAGAGAGACATTGCGGATGAATCGCCAGCGCGCGCGGGCGCGGTAGCGCTGACTGAGTGAAAACCCGCAATTTTAGCCGATTTGGCGCACAAGACCCGCTGCGGCGCAGCGGTTCGTCACAAAATCGTCCGATAAAACAAGCGCTTGCGCTTCAGGCGGGCGACAGCAGGCGGCGGCGCGGCATGTGCCGCGTCGCTGGCCCGGACGAATCGGGTGAGCCGGGGAAATCAGGCGCCGGCCGTGGGCGCCATGTCGACGAGCCGGTTGCTCATCACGTAGAACGTGAGTTCCGCGTTGTTCGACAGCCGCATCTTCTCGAGCAGCCGCGACCGGTACACGCTCACCGTCTTCACGGACAGCGACAGCGTGTTCGCGATGTCGGTGAGCCGCTTGCCCGACGCGAGCATGCAGAGCGTCTGGTATTCGCGGTCGGACAGCTTCTCGTGCGGCAGCGGTTCGTTCTCGAACGACACGTATTCGGCGAGTGCCTCGGCCATCGCGGGGCTCACGTACTTGCGGCCGGCCGCGACCTGCTGGATCGCGCCGATCATCTGCGCGGCGTTGACCGTCTTCGACAGGTAGCCGGCCGCGCCGGCCTTCAGTGCACGCACCGCGTACTGATCCTCGCGGTACATCGAGAACATCAGCACCGGCGTGCGCGGCAGCTTGCGCTTGAGGCGCTTGAGCACCTCGATGCCGTTCGTGTCCGGCAGCGAGATGTCGAGCAGGATCACGTCGAATTCCTGTTTGTCGACGGCGGCCATCGCGTCGCCGCCGGTTTCGGCCTCGGTGACGTCGCGCGCGACGCCACGATCGATCAGCAACTGGCGGATCCCTTGCCGGACGATCGCGTGATCGTCCACGAGCAGGATGTTCAGGCTCATGACGCCCTCACGAAAGCGACGCGCGGCGGGCCGCGACGGGCACCGCGAGCAGCGAATCCCAAGCGAAGCGCGCGGTGACGCGCGTGCCGTGGCCGGTTGCCGGCGTGGCCGTCTCGAAGCTGCCGCCGAACGCCTCGCAGCGGGCGCGCATGCCGGCGAGACCATAGCCGGTGCGGCGGCGCCGGGGGAAACCGGTGCCATCGTCGGAGACAATCAGTGACAGGTGCGTGCCGTCGGTGGCGATCCGCACGTCGACCGACGTCGCGCGTGCGTGCTTCGCGACGTTCGACAACGCTTCCTGCGCGACGCGGAACACCGCGAGCGCGCTGGCCCCGGCGATCTGCGTCAGGCGCGCGTCGGCCGCACAGACGAAGCTGGTGCGCAGGCCGGTGCGGGCCGCATGGGTGTCGGCCCACGACGACAACGCGCCGACCAGGCCCGCGTCGAGCGCCGGCGTGTCGCGCTCGTCGATCAGCCGGCGATTCGCGTCGGTCGCGGCGTCGAGCGCCTGCTGCGCCAGTTCCAGCGCACGCAGGCAACCCTCCGGCGCATCGGCCGGCAGCCACGTTTGAACGTTTGCGAGCGCGAATCGCGCAGCGGTGAGTTCGGCGCCGAGCCCGTCGTGCAGTTCGCCGGCCAGATGGCGGCGGGCCGCTTCGTCGGCGGCGAGCAACTGGGCAGACAGCGCTGCGATCCGCGCGGCGGAGGCGCCACGTTTCGACGCGGCGTCGGCAATGGGCGGAGTCGCGACGCAGCCCGGCACGCGCTGTTGCGACGGGAACGGGGCGTGGGCGCCCAAAGGCGCGTTAAGCGACGTATCCATGACTCTCCCTGCTGTCAGAAAGCGGTTCAGACACCGGCTGGCTGCGTGGATCGGCTGCCGTTTCGATGACGGTCGCCGCCAGAGAATCGCCCCCTGCCGAGGTAACAAAAGTTACGTCTTGTAACACTTGCATCCGACCCTTCCACTCTCATCCGAACGGCAACCGCGCGCGGCGAATAATATCTCAAAATTTCTGAAAAGGTCATGTCGGGCGGACATTTAAGGGTAAATGTGAATAATCGGGATGAAGGTGTTGTAGGAAAAACACTGACACCCGAGCACCGGACGAGGACGTATCCAAATGTAACTATTTGAGATGAGATGATCCCAATTTGTTACGAATTCGCCAAGTAGGGACGAAAAAAAACCGGAGCTTTTGCTCCGGTCCTTGATGATGCGCAAAATTTGGGGATCGATCAGTCCACGAACGCGCGCTCGATCACATAGTGGCCCGGTGCGCTGTTCTTGCCTTCGACGAGGCCGGCCTGTTTCAGCAGGTCGGTCGTGTCCTTCAGCATCGCGGTGCTGCCGCACAGCATCACGCGGTCGTTTTCCGGCGAGAACGGCGGGACGTCGAGATCGGTGAACAGCTTGCCCGTTGCGATCAGGTCGGTGATCCGGCCTTCGTTGTCGAACGCTTCGCGTGTGACCGTCGGGTAGTAGACGAGCTTTTCCTTGATGATGTCGCCCAGGTACTCGTGGCCCGGCAGGTCGTGCTTGATGTAGTCCATGTACGCGAGCTCACCCTTCAGGCGGCACGTGTGCGTCAGGATCACCTTGTCGAAGCGGTCGTAGATGTCCGGATCGCGGATGATCGACATGAACGGCGCGAGGCCCGTACCCGTCGACAGCATCCACAGCGTCTTGCCCGGCAGCAGGTTGTCGGCGACCAGCGTGCCCGTCGGCTTCTTGCCGATCAGCACCGTGTCGCCCACCTTCAGGTGCTGCAGGCGCGACGTCAGCGGGCCGTTCTGCACCTTGATGCTGAAGAATTCGAGATGCTCTTCGTAGTTCGGGCTGACGATCGAGTAGGCGCGCGCGAGCGGCTTGCCGTCGACCTCGAGGCCGACCATCGTGAATTCGCCGTTGTTGAAGCGCAGGCTCGCCTCACGGGTGCAGGTGAAGCTGAACAGCGTGTCGGTCCAGTGATGGACGGATTGGACGGTGGCGGTGTCGTATTTGCTCATGGCTTTGAAAACGGACGCGCGTGGCGAACGCGAGTAACGGGCCCAAAAACGGGCAAAAAACCGAGTGCGACGGCCCGATCACGGATCGGCCGGCCGGCGCGTCGGACACGCGCCTTCTCGATGACAGACGATTGAGGAACTCGTTATTTTACCCTGTTGACGCCGTTCGCGGGCTTGACCCCCGTGGCCGCGCGGATTTGGCGCAACGAATTATTTCAATTGCCTTTCGGTTTTTCAGCGCTCGGCCGCGAGTTTCGCGCCGAGGCCGACGAGCGCCACGCCGCACAGCGCGTCGAGCGGGCGCCGCACGCGCCGGTAGCCGCGCTGCGCGCGCGGGCTCGCGAACAGGTACGCGACGCACGAATACCAGCCGGCCGACAGCACGCCGATCGTCACCAGCACCGCGCCGTTGAACCACAGCGGCACGTGCGCGGGTAGCATCGCCGCGAACACGCTGGTCCAGAACGCGCACGATTTCGGGTTCGTCAGGCAGGTGAACAGGCCGCTGCGATACGCACGCAGGTAGTCGCGCGCGTGCGGCGCGGCCAGCGGTGCGCGGTCGTCGGGCGCGTCGGCCGGCGCCGTATCGCGGCGCACGCCCGCGCGCAGCAGCTTGAAGCCGAAATACACGAGGTACACGGCGCCGCCGATCCGGATCGCCTCGTACAGCCATTCGACCTGGTGCAGCACGGCGGCGAGGCCGAGCATCGCGAGCGTCGCCCATGCGATCGACGCGGTGCCGACGCCAAGCGCCGACGCGGCACCGAGGCTGCGGCGGCCCGCGAGCGACAGTTGCGAAATCATGAAGAAATTCGGGCCGGGCGTGATCGCCGCGACGAGATAGACGACGGCGATTTGCAGCAGGATCGGCAGGTAGGTCATGGCGGCGCGGCCCGGCGGCGGGGCGGAGCGGAATAGGCAAGTCGTTAATGTAGCGCGCGCCGCGCGGCCGCGCTTTGGCGGCGCGCAATCCGGCTGAGATCGGGCCGAGCTGGGGGAGCCCTATTGCGGCTCGAGGCGCAGGCGCGCGATGTACGGCAGGTGGTCCGACAGCCACGCGGCCTCGCCGGACGGCGCGCGCCATTCGAGCGGCGTCAGCCCGCGCACGAACATCTTGTCGAGCGCGAGCGCCGGTGAGAACGCGGGGAACGTGCGGCCCGATTCGCCGAGCAGCGTCGCGACCTCGGACAGCCCGATCTCGCCGAACAGCGCGACCGAATCGTTGCGCCAGTCGTTGAAGTCGCCGGCGAGCATCAGCGGGCCGTCGCCTGCGTTGCGCACGATCCAGTGCGCGATCCAGTGCATCTGGCGCAGCCGTGCGGCACGCGTGAGCGCGAGGTGCGCGCACAGCAGCGTGACCGGGCGGGCGCCCGCGAGCGTCGCGCGCGCGACCAGCAGGCCGCGCCGCTCGAAACGGTGCGCCGAGATGTCCCAGCGGCCGCCGAGGTCGAGCGGATGCGGTGACAGGATCGCATTGCCGTGCCGCCACGACGGCTTGAACACGTTCGGACCGAGCGCGATCTGCCAGTCGAGCGCATGCGCGATCTCGGTGGCCTGGCAGTGCCAGATGTCGTCGACCGCGTCGTCCATCGGTGCGCCGAAGCCGGGCGCGAGCACGGGGCGCGGCATGCGGCGCGCCATCGCTTCCTGCAGGAAATACACGTCGGCGTGCGTCGACTGCATCCAGTTGCGCATCGCGTTCCATGCGGTGAAACCGAGCGGCGAGCGGCCCTTGTGCAGGTTCCAGCTGACGGCGGTGATTTCGTCGGGTGCGGCGTGCGGTTCGGCGAACGGCAGGGACAGGGCGTCGGCGGACATGACGCTCAATCCTTCGCGACGTGCGCACGCACGCGGTACACGAGGTGCGGATGTTGCTCGACGAGCGTCCAGTCGGTCCACGCGTCGGCGCCGACCGTCAGGCCGGGGTGGCTCGCGACGATTTGCCGCGGCGACGCGGGCACGCACGGATCGGCCGGCTTCGCGCCTTCGTCGTCGATCGTTTCCTGCACGTCGAGCGCGAGTGACACCGTATTCGCGCCGGCATCGACGGTGAGCGGCGCGACCGTCACCGAGCGCGAGCGCTCGGTCGGCACGACGCGCGCGGCGTTGCCGCAGCCGACCGGCACGGCGGACGGATAGCGATGAGTATCGGTACGGGTCTGACCCACGGTGGTGCGCTGCTGGAACGTGTCGATGGTTTGACCGTCGCGTGCGACCTGGATCTCCCACGCGACGGAGGCCGGTGCGGGGCTCTGCGCATGGGCGGCGAGCGCGATGCTCGCGAGCAGGACGGCCAGGCCGTGTTTCAGCATGAAACGTCTCCGGAAACGCGCAATAGCGGGGAACGGACGCACATCTTACGCCCGATCGATTTCGATCGCGATGTGACAGGACGCGTCGCGGCAGGTTCGGAGCACGATGCGTACCTGTTCGAAAGGTAGGGCCGCGTCATGCGTTTTCAAGCGAAAAAGCGCGTGAACTCGGCGACCGGCGCGCGCTCGGTGACGAGGCGGTTCTCGATCGCGTCGGGGTCCGCATGGCCGAGCGACATCCCGCAGACCAGTTGCTCGTTGGCGGGAATGCCGAGGTGTTCGGCGACGATCCGGTGGAACGGCACGAACGCGGCCTGCGGGCAGGTATCGAGCCCGCGTGCGCGCGCGGCCGTCATCACGCCCTGCAGGAACATCCCGCAGTCGAGCCATGCACCGTAGGTCATCACGCGGTCGAGCGTGAAGAACAGCGCAACCGGCGCATCGAAGAACCGGAAGTTGCGGGCGTGCTGCGCATGCATGCGCGCCTTCTCGTCGCGGCCGATGTTCAACAGGCCGTACAGGTCCCAGCCGACCTTGCGGCGCCGGTCGATGTACGGCGACACCCATTCGCGCGGGTAGTAGTCGTACTCGGCGACGTATTTCTCGTCGCGCGCGGGATCGTCGTACGCCGCGGTCAGCGCGGCGGCGAGCGCATCGCGCGTGGCGCCCGTTGCGACGTACACGCGCCATGGCTGGATGTTGGTGCCCGACGGCGCGCGGCTCGCGGCTTCGAGGATCGCCTCGAGCGTGTCGCGCGGCACCGGCGTCGGCAGGAACGCGCGGACCGCACGGCGTGACGTGAGCGCCGCGTCGACGGCGTCGATCGCATCGGCATCGACGCGCGGGACAGCAGTGGGGACGGACATCGGCATACCTTCGAGGCGGGGGCGACGCGCCGCGCGGGCGCGGTCGGCCGGGCCGGTGCGGCGGGTGGGTGAACCGACGATCATACGCCGCGGCGCGCCGGCGTGCAGCGCGCGCGGCTGTTAGCAGCAGACGCGCGTGGCTGCTTGCTTGCGCGGGAATGCGGGATCGCTACACTGAAATCGTAAGGGTCTGATGGTCGTGTGACGGCAAGCGGCAGCGAGGTTGGTATGACGACGGCGATGGTGAAACAGGAACTGGCGGTGGCATCCTTCAGCACGGTGTACGACCTCGAGCAGGTCGAGACGGCGTTGAATGACCTGAACGAGAGCGCGAGCGACGCATTGCGCGCCACCTACGAGAGGATGCTCAAGACGGGCAATCTGCGCTTCTGCGTGAAGCCGAACCGGATGCCGTCGTTCGACGCGCTCGGCGAGGCATTGCCCAATTTCGCCGAGCCGCTCGAAGACGTGCGCAAGCAGGTCGCGCTGTGCCTCGAAACGGAGGACCGGCTCGAACTGATGCCGATCCTGCTGCTCGGGCCCCCGGGCATCGGCAAGACGCATTTCGCGAAGGCGCTCGCGCTACTGCTCGGCACCGCGTACCACTACGTGCCGATGAGTTCGCTGACGGCCGGCTGGATCCTGTCGGGTGCGTCGTCGCAATGGAAGAACGCGAAGCCCGGCAAGGTGTTCGATGCGCTGGTGAACGGCAGCTACGCGAACCCGGTGATCGCGGTCGACGAGATCGACAAGGCCGGCAGCGATGCGCAATACGATCCGCTCGGCGCGCTGTATGCGTTGCTCGAGCACGACACCGCGCGCGCATTCATCGACGAATTCGCGGAAGTGCCGATCGATGCGGGCAACGTGATCTGGATCGCGACCGCGAACGAGGCGCACGCGATTCCGGAGCCGCTGCTCAACCGGATGAACGTGTACGAGATCGAGCCGCCCGATGCGGCCGGCGCGCGCCGGATCGCGCAGACGATCTACGACGAGATCCGCACGTCGCATGCATGGGGGCGGCGCTTCCCGGACACCCTCGGCGACGACGCGCTCGACGTGCTGGCCGCGACCCCGCCGCGCACGATGCGCCGCGCGCTGCTGCACGCGTTCGGCGCCGCGCGGCTCGACGGGCGCGACGCGATCGGGCCGCGCGACATCCGGGCCGACGAAGGCGCCGCGAAGCGCCGGCCGATCGGCTTCTGAACGAGCGGCGCGCGCACGGCGGCGGCGTGCGCGTCGTGCCGTGCGTCGTGCGTCGCGCACGGCGTCGCCGCGAGACGCTGCACGACCTTCGGCAAGCGGATGAACCGGGACGTACAATTCTCTTGTCTCCCCTCGACGCGCTAGCGGCGCGAAACGTCATGGAGCAGATGGATTGTGTCGTGATCGGCGCGGGCGTCGTCGGTCTGGCGATTGCGCGCGAACTGGCCGCGCGCGGGCGTGAAACGCTCGTGCTCGAGGCGGCCGATGCGATCGGCACCGGTACGAGTTCGCGCAACAGCGAAGTGATCCATGCGGGGCTCTACTATCCGCGCGGGTCGCTGAAGGCGACGTCGTGCGTGCACGGGCGCGACCTGCTGTACGAATTCTGCGAGACCCATCACGTGCCGCACCGGCGTGCCGGCAAGCTGCTCGTCGCTACGAGCGCCGCGCAGGTGAAACAGTTGAAGGCGATCGCCGCACGCGCGACCGAAAACGGCGTGCTCGACCTGATGCCGCTCACGCGCACCGAGGCGCAGGCGCTCGAGCCCGCGCTCGAATGCGTCGAGGCGCTGTTCTCGCCGTCCACCGGCATCGTCGACAGCCACCAGCTGATGCTTGCGCTGCTCGGCGACGCGGAGCGCGGAGGCGCCGTGTGCGCGCTGAAATCCCCGGTCGAATCGATCGACGTGCTGCGCGGCGGGCGCTTCGTCGTGCGCACGGGCGGCGACGCGCCGACCGAGATCGAGGCCGCCTGCGTGATCAACAGCGCGGGCCTCGGCGCGCAGGCGCTGGCGCGCCGCACGCGCGGCCTCGACCCGCGCTGGGTGCCGCCGCTCTATCTCGCGCGCGGCAACTACTTCAGCCTGTCGGGGCGCGCACCGTTTTCCCACCTGATCTACCCGATGCCCGACCGCGCGGGGCTCGGCGTGCACCTGACGTTCGATCTCGGCGGGCAGGCGCGCTTCGGCCCGGACGTCGAATGGATCGATGCGCTGCGCTATGAAGTCGATCCGGCGCGCGCGACCGCGTTCTACACGTCGATCCGCGCGTTCTGGCCGGGCCTGCCCGACGACGCGCTGCAGCCGGCATATGCGGGCATCCGGCCCAAGCTCGCGGGCCCCGGCGAGCCGCCGGCGGACTTCATCGTGCAGGGCGCCGCGCAGCATGGCGTGCGGGGGCTCGTGAATCTGTTCGGCATCGAGTCGCCGGGGCTCACCGCGTCGCTCGCGCTCGCGCAGCGGGTGGGCGACATGACGGCTTACCGCTGACGCGCGTGTGTGTGACGGTGTGACGGGTAGGTGGCGAATGCGTATCGGCCGTGTGGCGGCTGTGTGAAATTCTTTATCTCTGGAATTTCGGCGCGCACATTTATTCGCTTGAAGGTTATTCTGTCGAACGGCTGTCGCCAGAACAGCTTTCAAACCGATAACGTTGGAGCGAGTCCCCCATGAAAA
This sequence comes from Burkholderia sp. AU33423, assembly GCF_002223135.1. Taxonomy (NCBI): domain Bacteria; kingdom Pseudomonadati; phylum Pseudomonadota; class Betaproteobacteria; order Burkholderiales; family Burkholderiaceae; genus Burkholderia; species Burkholderia sp. AU33423. The sequence continues at coordinate 941,457 of NZ_NKFH01000005.1, read as the reverse complement.
CATCCCGTCGGAGTTTCCTGATTACGAGCATTGGTGCCGTGTCCGCGCTGGCGCTGTCGCGTGAAGCGCTGGCCGATGCGCCGATGCTCACGGAAAGCGACCCGACCGCGACGGCACTCGGCTACAAGGCCGATGCGACCAAGGTCGACAAGACGAAGTACCCGAAATACGCAGCAGGCCAGGATTGCGCGGCCTGCATGCTGTACCAGGGCAAGAAGGGCTCGGCCTCGGGCCCGTGCGGCGCCTTCCCCGGCAAGCAGGTGTCGGCGAAGGGCTGGTGCAGCGCCTTCTCGAAGATGGGTTGAGGCCCGTGCGGCATCGTGCGATGCCGCATTGTGGCGAAAACCGCAAAACGCCCGCCGTCGAAAGATGGCGGGCGTTTTTTATTGCTTGAAAACGGTTCCGGCGCTTTCTACACTCGCTGCACACCGGCGCGCCGCGGGCCCCCCGCGCGCCGCGCAGCCCGACACGGCGAACTGACGAGGACGAGGCACGCATGGCGACGATTGCGAATTCAACGAAAACGAGCCGGCCCGAGCGTGCGCTGAACCGGCGTGCGGTCGCCGCTGCCGTGATCGGCAACGCACTCGAGTGGTACGACTTCACGGTGTTCGGCTTCATGACGGTCGTGATCGCCGAGCTGTTCTTCCCGACCTCCAGCGAATACTCGTCGCTGCTGCTGACCACCGCGACGTTCGGCGTCGCGTTCTTCATGCGTCCGATCGGCGGTATCGTGTTCGGGCTGTACGCGGATCGCGCGGGCCGCAAGGCCGCGCTGTCGCTCGTGATTCTCCTGATGACGGCCGGCATCTTCCTGCTCGCGGTCGCGCCGCCCTATGCGGCGATCGGCATCGGCGGCCCGATCCTGATCGTGCTCGGCCGCTTGCTGCAGGGCTTCTCCGCGGGCGGCGAATTCGGCAGCGCGACGGCGCTGCTGATCGAGGCCGCGCCATTCTCGAAACGCGGCTTCTACGGCAGCTGGCAGATGGCGAGCCAGGCGGCCGCGCTGCTGATCGGCGCGCTCGTCGGCGCGGCCGTCACGCGCGGGCTGTCGCACGACGCGCTGCGCAGCTGGGGCTGGCGCGTGCCGTTCGTCCTCGGGCTCCTGATCGGCCCGATCGGCTTCTACATCCGCCGCCATCTCGCCGATTCCGAAGCGTTCCTGCATGCGCAGCAAAGCGCGCGCCGCGCGACGCTCGGCGAAGTGTTCACGCGCCACCCGCGCGAGGTGCTGTGCGGGCTCGGCTCGGTGATCGCGCTGACGGTGACGATCTACGTGCTGATCAGCTATCTGCCGACCTTCGCGGTGAAGCAGCTGAAGCTGCCCTACGCGGAATCGTTCTACGCGGTGATCGTCGGCAACCTGCTGCTGATGGTGCTGTCGCCGATCGCGGGCGCGTGGTCGGACCGCATCGGCCGCAAGGGGCTGTCGCTGTGGTCGCTCGTGCTGACGCTCGCGCTGATGTATCCGCTGTTCGCGTGGCTCGACGCGGCGCCGAGCATCGCGCGGCTGATCGCGGTGCAGGCCGTGCTGTCGGTCACGCTCGCGGGCTACTACGGGCCGTTCGGCGCGATGATCGCCGAGCTGTTCCCGGCCAACGTGCGCTCGACCGGGCTGTCGATCGCGTACAACGTCGCGGTGATGCTGTTCGGCGGCTTCGGGCAGTTCATCGTCACGTGGCTGATCAAGGTCACGGGCACGCCGCTCGCGCCGACCTACTACGTGATGGCCGGGATCGCGCTGTCGATCGTCGCGGTCGCATTCGTGCCCGCGCGCAGCGCCGACCTCGACGCGCCGGTGTGACGACGCGACGACATGACGACGTGAAGACGGTCACCCGATCGTTTCGCAAAACGCAATGATGTGCTGCGGAACACGGGAAAGCGGTGCGCCGGGCCTTCGTGTTCGCGCCCGAATTGTTTAGTCGTCGAACGAAACATGCGCGAGATGAACGAAATGGGCGCTCGCGCGCGTTATCGCATTTTTTTACCCCCACTAAACATCGGCAAAAACCCGGCGGGGGTCTAGAAGAGTTTTTTCTCCAGCTTGTTGCCACATCGTTAGCTCAAGTAATATCCGCGTACGCCGGCCCCTGGCGGGCCGGTTCCGATCTGGAGACCTGGAGGAAACATGGAATACAACCGTCTGTTGCACACCCTGCGTGTTACCGCCATTGCAGGCGTGGCAGCGGCATCGCTCGGCGTCGCGGGCTCTGCATTCGCACAGATCCCGAACAAAACGCTCGTCTACTGCTCAGAAGGCAGCCCGGCGGGTTTCGATTCCGCGCAATTTACGACCGGCGTCGATTTCACCGCAGCCACGTTCACCGTCTACAACCGCCTCGTCGAATTCGAGCGCGGCGGCACGAAGGTCGAGCCGGGCCTCGCCGAGAAGTGGGATGTGTCGCCGGACGGCAAGGTGTACACGTTCCATCTGCGCCACGGTGTGAAGTTCCACACGACCGACTTCTTCAAGCCGACGCGTGAATTCAATGCGGACGACGTGCTGTTCTCGTTCGAGCGCATGCTCGACCCGAACAATGCGTTCCGCAAGGCTTACCCGGTGTCGTTCCCGTACTTCACCGACATGGGCCTCGACAAGCTGATCACGAAGATCGAGAAGGTCGATCCGTACACCGTGAAGTTCACGCTGGCCGAGCCGAACGCGCCGTTCATCCAGAACATGGCGATGGAATTCGCGTCGATCCTGTCGGCCGAATACGGCGACCAGCTGATGAAGGCAGGCAAGGCCGCCGACATCAACCAGAAGCCGGTCGGCACGGGCCCGTTCATCTTCCGCAGCTACACGAAGGACGCGACGATCCGATTCGACGGCAATCCTGATTACTGGAAGAAGGGCGAAGTGAAGATCTCGAAGCTGATCTTCTCGATCACGCCGGATCCGGGCGTGCGCGTGCAGAAGATCAAGCGCAACGAATGCCAGGTGATGAGCTATCCGCGTCCGGCCGACATCGCGACGCTGAAGGCCGATTCGGGCGTCGACATGCCGTCGCAGGCAGGCTTCAACCTCGGCTATCTCGCGTACAACGTCGAGCACAAGCCGGTCGACAAGCTCGAGGTGCGTCAGGCACTCGACATGGCGATCAACAAGAAGGCGATCCTCGAGTCGGTCTACCAGGGCGCAGGCCAGGCAGCTAACGCGCCGATGCCGCCGACCCAATGGTCGTACGACAAGAACCTGAAGATGGCGCCGAACGACACCGCGAAGGCGAAGGCGCTGCTCGCGAAGGCCGGCTTCCCGAACGGTTTCGAGATCACGCTGTGGGCGATGCCGGTGCAGCGCGCGTACAACCCGAACGCCCGCCTGATGGCCGAGATGATCCAGGCCGACTGGGCGAAGATCGGCGTGAAGGCGAAGATCGTCACGTACGAGTGGGGCGAGTACATCAAGCGCGCGCACTCGGGCGAGCAGGACACGATGCTGATCGGCTGGACGGGCGACAACGGCGATCCGGACAACTGGCTCGGCACGCTGCTCGGCTGCGAAGCGATCAAGGGCAACAACTTCTCGCACTGGTGCTACAAGCCGTTCGACGAGCTGGTCCAGAAGGGCCGCACGACGACGGGCCAGGACGCGCGGACGAAGCTCTACATGCAGGCTCAGCAGATCTTCGCGCAACAGCTGCCGTTCTCGCCGATCGCGAACTCGACGGTCTACCAGCCGGTGCGCAAGACCGTGGTCGACATGCGTATCGAGCCGCTCGGCTATGCCCGCTTCGACGGTGTGAGCGTGAAGTAACGCGCCCGGCGTAAGCTGTATACGAAGACCGAGACCGGCTAATTCATCCGGCGGCGGGAGGCCAAAAGCTTCCCGTCGCCGGTCGCACATTTCCCACAAGAAAATACGAGACGCATCATGTTCACATTCGTGTTGCGCCGCGTGGGCATGGTGATCCCGACTTTCATCGGTATCACCATCCTGGCGTTTGCGCTGATTCACCTGATACCGGGCGACCCCATCGAAGTGATGATGGGCGAGCGCGGCGTCGATCCCGCGATGCATGCGGAGGCGATGAAACGCCTCGGGCTCGACCAGCCGCTGCCCATGCAGTACGTCCACTACATCGGCCGGGCGCTGCATGGCGACCTCGGCACGTCGATCATCACCAACACGAGCGTCGCGGGCGAGTTCTTCGCGCGCTTCCCGGCGACCGTCGAGCTGTCGCTGTGCGCGCTCGTGTTCGCGCTCGCGGTCGGGCTGCCGGCCGGCGTGATCGCCGCATTGCGGCGCGGCTCGGTCATCGACCATGGCGTGATGGGCACCGCGCTCACCGGCTACTCGATGCCGATTTTCTGGTGGGGGCTGATCCTCATCATGGTGTTTTCGTCGACCCTCGGCTGGACGCCCGTGTCGGGGCGCATCGCGGTCGAATACGACTTCCCGCACCCGACGGGCTTCATGCTGATCGACGCGCTGCTCGCGCCGGATGAAGGCGCGTTCAAGTCGGCGGTCAGCCACCTGATCCTGCCCGCGATCGTGCTCGGCACGATCCCGCTCGCGGTGATCGCGCGGATGACGCGCTCGTCGATGCTCGAAGTGCTGCGCGAGGACTACATCCGCACCGCACGCGCGAAGGGGCTGTCGCCCGCGCGCGTGGTCGTCGTGCATGCGCTGCGCAATGCGCTGATCCCGGTCGTCACCGTGATCGGCCTGCAGATCGGCACGCTGCTTGCTGGCGCCGTGCTGACCGAGACGCTCTTTTCGTGGCCCGGTGTCGGCAAGTGGCTGATCGATGCGATCGGCCGCCGCGACTATCCGGTCGTCCAGGGCGGCATCCTGCTGATCGCGACGCTCGTGATCGTCGTGAACCTGGTCGTCGACCTGCTGTACGGCGTGCTGAATCCGCGCATCCGCCACACGAGGTAATCCCATGAGCAATCTGCAAAATACCCTGCCGACCGAATCCGTGCCGGCCGGCGGCCGTGCGCTCGCGCTGCGCGAGTTCTGGGCCAACTTCTCGCGCAACCGCGGCGCCGTCGGCGCCGGCATCGTCGTGATCATGCTGATCCTGGTCGCGCTGCTCGCGCCGCTGCTCGCGCCGCACAGCCCGGTCGAGCAGTACCGCGACTTCGTGAAGATCCCGCCCGCGTGGCTCGAAGGCGGCAACTGGAAATTCATCCTCGGCACCGACGAAGCGGGCCGCGACATTCTTTCGCGGCTGATGTTCGGCGCGCGGATGTCGTTCTGGATCGGCTTCGTGTCGGTCGTGCTCGCGCTGATCCCCGGCATCGTGCTCGGGCTCGTCGCCGCGTTCTTCCAGAAGTGGGCCGACACGCCCGTGATGCGCATCATGGACGTGCTGCTCGCGCTGCCGTCGCTGCTGCTCGCGGTCGCGGTCGTCGCGATCATCGGCCCGGGCCTCACCAACACGATGTTCGCGATCGCGATCGTCGCGCTGCCGGCCTACGTGCGTCTCACGCGCGCATCGGCGCTCGGCGAACTGCAGAAGGAGTACGTGACGGCGTCGCGCGTGGCCGGTGCCGGCACGCTGCGCCTGATGTTCTCGCAGGTGCTGCCGAACTGCACGGCGCCGCTGATCGTGCAGGCGACGCTCGGCTTCTCGTCGGCGATCCTCGACGCGGCCGCGCTCGGCTTCCTCGGCCTCGGCGTGCAACCGCCGACCGCCGAATGGGGCGCGATGCTCGCCTCCGCGCGCGACTACATCGACAACGCGTGGTGGATCGTGACGATGCCGGGCCTGTCGATCCTGATTTCGGTGCTCGCGATCAACCTGCTCGGCGACGGGCTGCGCGACGCGCTCGATCCCAAACTGAAACGGATGGCGTGAACATGAGCCAAGATCTTCTGACCATCCGCAATCTCGCGGTGAACTTCAACGGCCTGCCCGCGGTCGACCGGATCAACCTGTCGATCGCACCGGGCGAGGTGGTGGGCGTCGTCGGCGAATCGGGCTCGGGCAAGAGCGTGACGATGATGGCGCTGATGGGCCTGATCGACGCGCCGGGCAAGGTGACGGCGGACGAAGTCACGTTCAATGGCGTCGACCTGCTGAAGGCGTCGCCGAAGGCGCGCCGCAAGATCGTCGGCAAGGACATCGCGATGGTGTTCCAGGATGCGCTGACGAGCCTGAACCCGAGCTATACGGTCGGCTACCAGATCAAGGAAGTGCTGAAGCTGCACGAAGGGCTGCGCGGCGACGCGCTGCACCGGCGCGCGCTCGAGCTGCTCGACCAGGTCGGCATTCCCGATGCAAAGAACCGCATCGCGTCGTTCCCGCACCAGATGTCGGGCGGGATGAACCAGCGCGTGATGATCGCGATGGCGGTGGCGTGCAACCCGAAGCTGCTGATCGCCGACGAGCCGACCACCGCGCTCGACGTGACGATCCAGGCGCAGATCATGGACCTGCTCGTGAAGCTGCAGAAGGAGCGCGGCATGGCGCTCGTGCTGATCTCGCACGACCTGGCCGTGGTATCGGAGGTCGCGCAGCGCGTGGCGGTGATGTACGCGGGCGAGGTGATCGAGACCAACCGCGTGCCCGACATCTTCCGCGCGCCGCATCATCCGTACACCGAAGCGCTGCTCGCGGCGATTCCCGAGCACAATCAGGGGGCGCGTCGCCTTGCCGCATTGCCGGGCATGGTGCCGGGCCGCGATGATCGCCCGTCCGGGTGCCTGTTCGCGCCGCGCTGCAAGTACGTCGTCGACGACTGCCGCAAGGCGCGGCCGGCGCTCGACACGCTGGTGCCGGCCAACGATGCGATGCGCGCGCGCTGCATCAAGCCGCTCAACGTTTCCAACCTCGACCTGACGGGAGGTGCACGATGAATGCAGTCAATCAAACGCCTCGCGTGTCGCACGACGAGGAAGCCGTGCTGGTGGCCGACGGCCTCGCGAAACACTATTCGGTGAAGCGCGGGATGTTCGGGCAGGGCACGGTGAAGGCGCTGAACGGCGTGTCGTTCTCGCTGAAGCGCGGCAAGACGCTCGCCGTCGTCGGCGAATCGGGCTGCGGGAAGTCGACGCTCGCCCGCCAGCTCACGATGATCGAGACGCCCACCTCGGGCAGCCTGACGATCGACGGCAAGAACGTGGCCGGCGCGAGCCGCGAGACGGTTGCCGACCTGCGCCGCCGCGTGCAGATGGTGTTCCAGAACCCGTTCGCGTCGCTCAACCCGCGCAAGACCGTCGAGCAGACGCTTTCCGAGCCGCTCGAGATCAACACGAACCTGACGGCCGCCGAGCGCGCCGCCCGCATCGCGCAGATCATGCGCACGGTCGGCCTGCGGCCCGAGCACGCGAAGCGTTATCCGCACATGTTCTCGGGCGGCCAGCGCCAGCGGGTCGCGATCGCGCGCGCGATGATCCTCGATCCGCGCATCGTCGTGGCCGACGAGCCGGTGTCCGCGCTCGACGTGTCGATCCAGGCGCAGATCCTGAACCTGTTCATGGATCTGCAGGAGCAGTTCAAGACGAGCTACGTGTTCATCTCGCACAACCTGTCGGTGGTCGAGCACGTCGCGGACGACGTGATGGTGATGTACTTCGGCAGCGTCGCGGAGCTGGGCGACAAGGCGACGATCTACGCACGGCCGCGTCATCCGTACACGCGCGCGCTGATGTCGGCGACGCCGGCGATCTTCGAGGAAGACCGCCGCGTGCAGATCAAGCTGCAGGGCGAACTGCCGTCGCCGCTCAATCCGCCGTCGGGCTGCGCGTTCCACCAGCGCTGCCCATACGCGGTCGAGCGGTGCCGCGTCGAGGAGCCGCAATTGCGCGAAGTCGACGGCCGGCGCGTGGCCTGCCATCGCGCCGAGGAGGTCGGGGAGGAGAATGCCTGAAGCATTGGCGGCGCGCGCGTCCGGCGTGCGCCGTGCGGGGGCAAGCAGCGCGCGCGTGGTGCGCGCGTACCGCTACGCGCGGCGCTGGAGCGTGCGTACCGTCACGGGCGCGGCGCTGGCCGGCGCGTGCGTGGCGGCCAGCCTCGTGGTTCCCGTCGAATCCGCGCGCGCCGAAGGGCGCGCACCGGCCACTTCACCGATCCATCCATCGCAAGTCCCGCCGCCCGGCTTGAGCCTGCCGGGCTTCCACGCGCCCGCCGTGTCGAATGGCACGGTGTCGCGCGGCACCGTGCGCGTGCAGCCCGCGCGCATGCCGTTCTACGTCGCGACCAAGGGCAAGGTGACGCTCTACGTGCTCGGCACGCTGCACACCGGCGACCCGTCCGACTACCCGGGCGCGCAGCCGTTCCGGCCGCGCATCCTCGCGGCGCTCGCCGCGTCGCCCACACTGGCGCTCGAGCTGTCGCCCGACGATCTGCTCGAATCGCAGGACGACGTGTCGAAGTACGGCGTCTGCCGCTACCCGTGCCTGCAGCGCCTGCTGCCCGAGCCGCTGTGGCAGCGGCTCGCGGCGCGCCTGCGCGGCAACCCGGCCGCGCTCGTCGAGATCCGCAAGATGCGGCCGTGGCTCGCGGCGCTCGTCGTCGAGACCTACGATTCGCTGTCGGCCGGTTTGCAGACCGAGTACGGCACCGAGGCGCAGCTGCAGAACGTGTTCCTGAAGAAAAAGGGCGGCCGCGTGATCGGGCTCGAGACGCTCGCCGAACAGATGCGGGCGTTCACCGGGCTGACGCTTGCCGAGCAGCGCGAGATGCTCGCGCAGGACATGGTGCAGACACCCGCGCAGAACGCCGACGACATCAAGGCGCTGCACCGACTGTGGCGAATTGGCGACGCCGATGCGATCTCGGCATGGGCGGTCGCGAAGAGCGAACGGCTCGCGCGGTCGAAGGCGTTGTCGGACGCGATCGACAACAAGATCGTGTACGAGCGCAACCGGCGCTTCGTTGCACGGATGACGGCAATCGCCGCACCGAACCGGCCGCTGTTCGTCGCGATCGGCGCGCTGCATCTGGGTGGCCCGCGCGGCGTGCTCGAATTGTTGCGTCAACAAGGTTACAGCGTCGACGCGAACTGATCGCCGTCACCGCACCCGAACCGATCCTCCCCTGTTTGATCGACGCTGTGCGAGCGGCTCAAACGCCTGGTTGGGCACGCGATTCGATAAGGAAAACCCTCGATTCATCAGAAAATAGCGTTTCAAACGATTGACATCCGGATCTGCCAATATCTATTCTTCGATCCACAAGTTGAAAAAATGAAAAGAATAGAAAAAGTTCTACGGGGTAGCAGAAAATAAAGCGCGGGGTTAGCGCGTTGCCGGCACGTGGTGCACGTGCCGGCCGCGGCAGTGTCTGCATGTACGGCGGGGCCAATCATCGTCGGACAACAACAACCCATGCAGGCCGACTTGCGGGATAAGCGACGTTCCGTCGTCCCACCGGGGAAAGGCAGTGATCGGGCGGTGGCGGACGTTTTTTAATCCGGAATATTTTTCCGGTCACCGTCGCAAGACGGTTTCGGGGGGCGAATCGACAGACGGCAAAGCCGCAGCGATTGCGCCAACGGAAAAGCGCCACGAGGGCGCTTTTTTCTTTTGTGCGACGGATCGTGCGTCTGCTGCGCGATCGGCCCGATCAGGCGCGTTCGTCGGCGTGCAGCATGCCGGGTGCGACGACGTCGACGCCCACCGCTTCGAGCGCGGCGCGAATCCGTTTCGCGAATACGAGCGCGTGCGGCCCGTCACCGTGCAGGCAGACGGTCTGCGCATTGAGCATCACCCATTCGCCGCCGATCGCACGCACCTGCCGGCTGCGCACCATGTCCAGCGTGCGCGCGATCATCGTGTCTTCGTCGTCGATCAGCGCGCCGGGCTGGTTGCGCGGCACGAGCGAGCCATCGGCGAGGTAGCCGCGATCGGCGAACACTTCCTCCACCGCGGCGAGCCCCGCGTGCCGCGCGGCCGCGACGAACACGCTGTTCGCCAGCCCGAACACCGCGAGCGACGGGTCGAAATCGCGGATCGCGGACACCACCGCCTCGGCGATCATCGGGTCGCGCGCGGCCTGGTTGTACAGCGCGCCGTGCGGCTTCACGTGCGCGATGCGCCCGCCCTCGGCCTGCGCGATCGCCGACAGCGCGCCGAGCTGGTACAGCACGCCCGCGTAGATGTCGCTGGCCGGCAGCTGCATTTCCTTGCGGCCGAAATTCTCCGGATCGTGAAAGCTCGGGTGCGCGCCGATCGCCACGCCTTTCTGCACGGCCCAGCGTACGCAATCGCGCATCGCGTTCGCCCCGCCCGCATGCCACCCGCATGCGATGTTCGCGGACGTCACGAGGTCGAGCAGCGCCTCGTCCGAACCGCATCCTTCGCCGAGATCGGCATTCAGATCGATTTCCATGGTGTTCCTCGTCCACTGATTGCGTGGCCCGTCCTCTCTACTGCGACTGCCTTCGGTACTGCTACCGCCATTGTCACGCCGCACGCGACTCGGCGCGGCGGCGGGTTTCCTCGCGCAGGTCGATCGCCACGTCGATCTGCCGCAGATAGGCACGTTCCGCGGCCAGCGCGGCGCGCGCGGCGTCGGGTGTCGTGCGCACGAAGCGGATCGGCAGGTTGAGCCGCGCCTGCGCGAGTTTCCACAGGTCCGCACGGATCACCGTGCCGATCTTCGGGTAGCCGCCGGTGGTCTGCGCGTCGTGCATCAGCACGATCGGCTGGCCGTTCGGCGGCACCTGGATCGTGCCGGGCAGCACCGCGTGCGACAGCAGCTCGGCCGGCCGCTCGCGCACGAGTTCGACACCGGCGAGCCGGTAGCCCATGCGGTTGCTGTTCGCCGTGACCAGCCATTCTTCATCCCAGAACGCCTGCTGCGAATCGGCGGCGAACGACGCGTAGTCGGGGCCCGGCAGCACGCGCACGGGCATCGCCCACGGCGCATGCACGGGGCGGTGACGGCGCGGCGGCTCGTCGACGCGCACGAACGCGCACCACGCCGGCGCCTTGACGCCGAATTCGGGGGCGTCGGCCGCGAGGCAACCCATCCCGGCCGGAAGCACGCCGACCGGGAGGCGATCGCCGTCGCGCAGCGCGCGGCCGCCGAGGCCGCCGAAGCGCGATGCAAGATCGGTGCTGCGCGAGCCGAGCATCGGCAGCACGTCGATGCCGCCGGCGATGCACAGGTAGCCGCGCATCCCGCGTTTCGCGGCGGGCAGCACGAGCGTCTGCCCGGCCTCGACCGGCAGGCTCCACCATGAATATACGCGCTGGCCGTCGAGCGTCGCACCGAACTCGGTGCCGGTGATCGCGATGCGGGTCGCGCGCGTGAAGCGGAAGGCGGCCGGGCCGATCGTGATCTCGACGCCCGCCGCATCGGGACGGTTGCCAACCAGCCGGTTGCCGACTTCGAGCGCGAGGCCGTCGAGCGCGCCGCCCTGCGCGACGCCGAGATGGCGTGCACCGCGGCGCCCGAGATCCTGCACGGTGGTCAGCGGGCCGGCCCGCACCACCTCGATGGTGCCCGGTACGTTGCTCTGGGTCATCGTGCGTCGACTCCGGCAATGGTGAAGCGCACGCGGTCGCCGGGCAGCAGCAGCGTCGGCTGCGGCCGCGCCGGATCGAACAGCACGAGCGACGTGCGGCCGATCAGTTGCCAGCCGCCGGGCGACGTGGCCGGGTAGATGCCCGTCTGCGCGCCGCCGATGCCGACCGAGCCGGCCGGCACCTCCAGGCGCGGCGCCGCGCGGCGCGGCATGTGCAGCGCGGCGTCGAGCCCGCCGAGATACGCGAAGCCCGGCTGGAAGCCGACGAAGAACACGACGTAGGCGCCGGCCGCGTGGCGCGCGACGACCTCGTCGGCCGACAGGCCGGTATGCGCGGCGACGGCCGGCAGATCGGGGCCGGCGGCGCCACCGTATTCGACCGGGATCTCGACCTCGCGGCCGTCCGCGTGCTCGACGTCGGCCGTCTCCCACGCGTCGCGCAGTGCGGGCGTGAGCGAATCGGCCGTCGTGGCGAGCGCGTCGAATACGATCGTCAGATTGTTCATGCCGGGCACGACGTCGATCACGTCGGGCCACGCGCGCGCGGCCTCGGCCACGGCCCAGACGCGGCGCTGGCAATCGAGCGTGGCGGGCGGCGGCACCTCGCAGACGAGGGCGGCATCGCCGAGCGGATAAATGCGGGGTTGCGTCATCGGACTGGCACGGTTCGGACGGCAATGTTAGCGCACATTGTCAATAAAATATCGACAACTTCCCAATAAGCGTTTTCGCCTAGCCCGTATGTCGGGGCTTCTGGCGTACACTCGGCACACCCTGTCATCCGGCTTGCTCCGCCTTTCCATGAAGCGTCCTGCGACCAAGATCGTGTCATCCGAACACCTCGTTTCCGATTCGAGCGCGGAGCTATCGGAACTCGAATACGGCCTCATCATGGCAGGCAATGCTTTCAACCGGTGGATGGTGCGCTGCATGTCGGCGGCCGGCGCGAAAGACATGACGGCGGTCGAGGTGTCGCTGCTGCATCACGTCAGCCATCGCGAACGCAAGAAGAAGCTCGCCGACATCTGCTTCGTGCTCAATATCGAGGATACGCACGTCGCGACCTATGCGCTGAAAAAACTGATCGCCCGCGGCTATGTGAAGAGCGAGAAGAACGGCAAGGAAGTGTTCTTCTTCGCGACCGACGCGGGCCGCGACCTGTGCCTGAAGTACCGCGAGGTGCGCGAGCACTGCCTGATCGAGACGCTGAAGGACAGCGGGCTCACCAACGAGCAGATCGGCGACGCGGCGCAGTTGCTGCGCAACGCATCGGGCCTGTACGACACGGCCGCGCGCGCGGCGGCGTCGCTGTAAACGATTGCGCCGCGGGTGGTGCGCGGCGGTGCGCTGACGGGCGTGCGACGACGGATGCGGCGCCGCCCGCCGCCTCATCCGGCGGCCGGGTACAGCGCGCCGTCGGTCACGATCCAGTGCAGCGCGAGATCGTGCGCTTCGGCCGGCAGCGCATCGACGCGGCACGCTTCATACGCGATGCCGACCGTCACGGGCAGTTCGCTGCCCGGCCATGCGGCGAGCGTGCGGTCGTAGTAGCCGCCGCCGTAGCCGAGCCGGTAGCGCTGCAGATCGAATCCCACACAGGGAATCAGCAACAGGTCGGGCACGACGACGATTCCCGACGCCGGTTCCGGAATCCGGTGATGACCTTCGCGCATCGGCGTGTGCGTGTCCCATGCATGGAACTCGAGCGGCGTGTGCCGCTCGTCGATCACGGGTAGCGCAGCCTGCCTGCCGGCACCGGCCGCGCACCACGCGAGCACCGCGTCGCGCGCATCGAATTCGCCCGGCAGCGGCCAGTAGAACCCGACCGTGCGCGGCGCGAGCCGTTCGAGCAGCGTGCGCAGCCGCGCGTCGAGCGCGGCGTTCGCGGCGGGTTGCGACGCGGCGTCGCGACGCGCGCCGGACAGCGTTTTGCGTAGCGCAACCTTCGGGTTCGGCACAGGGTTGCGTGCTATGCTTTCGCTCACTTCGTGCTCCATTCAAAACGATGTCGAACAGCCTTTTCCGAGTATATCGCGCGGTCGCGCTCACACTTTCGGCCGCCGCGCTCGTCGCGGGTACGGCTGCGTGCGCCGCACCGAACGACGATACGGTCTCCGGGGACGACCAGACCTTCGTGCAGCTTCGTGAAGCCGCGCGTCGCAACGACGCCGCGAAAGCCGCGCAGCTCGCGTCGATGATCCCGAACTATCCGGTCCCGTCCTACGTCGAGTATTTCCAGATCAAGCCGCAGTTGTTCGATTCGACGGGCCGCGCGCGCGTGGATGCGCCGGACGCGCCCGTGCAGTCGTTCCTGCAGCGCTACGACGGCCAGGCGATTGCCGACCGCCTGCGCAACGACTACCTGCTCGTGCTCGGCGCGCGCCACGACTGGCGCAACTTCGACGAGCAATACAAACGCTTCGTGCTCGACGACGACACGCAGGTCAAGTGCTATGCGCTCGAATCGCGCGCGGCGCGCGGCGAGAACGTCGCCGAAGCGGCACGTGCGCTGCTCGTCGAGCCGAAGAACTACGGCGACGCGTGCGTCGACCTGATCACCGCGCTCACGGTCAACCAGCAGTTCACGAGCGACGACGTGTGGCAGCAGGCGCGCCTCGCGTACGAGCAGAACTACACGACGCTCGGCGGCAAGATCGTCGACGCGCTCGGCGCGCGCCCGGTCGGCTTCGACCAGGCGACGAGCGCGCCGCCGCTGTACCTCGCACGCGGCGTCGGCCCCGACGCAACCTCGCACCAGCTCGCGCTGATCGCGCTCGGCCGCATGGCGCGCAACGATCCGGACGCGGCAGCCGCGATGCTGACCACGGTCGCGCCGTCGCTGACCAAGCAGGAGCAGGCGATCGCGTGGGGTGCGATCGGCTACCAGGGCGCGATCAAGCGCTCGCCGCTCGCGTCGGTCTGGTACGCGAAATCCACGAATGCGCCGCTGTCGAACCCGGGCTACGAATGGCGCACGCGCGCCGCGCTGCTCGCCGGCAACTGGCCGATGGTGCGCTGGTCGATCGAGCAGATGCCGCCGTCGCTGCGCGACGATCCGGCCTGGATCTACTGGCATGCGCGTGCGCTCAAGCAAAGCGGCGACACGCTGCAGGCGAACCAGGAATTCGAGCAGGTCGCGGGCCAGTTCAACTTCTACGGGCAGCTCGCCGGCGAAGAGCTCGGCCAGCGCACGTCGATCCCGCCGCGCACGAAGGTGAGCGACGCCGAGATCGACGCGATGAGCAAGATTCCGGGCTTCGCGCTCGCGCAGCGTTTCTACGCGCTGAACCTGCGCCTCGAAGGCAACCGCGAATGGAACTGGCCGCTGCGCGGGATGACCGATCGCCAGCTGCTGGCCGCGGCCGAATACGGCAAGCGCGTCGAGCTGCTCGACCGCACGGTCAACACGGCCGACCGCACGAAGGCCGAGCACGACTTCACGCTGCGTTACCCGTCGCCGTACCGCAACATCGTCGAGCGCTACGCGCAATCGACGGGCCTCGACACCGAATGGGCGTACGGGCTGATCCGCCAGGAATCGCGCTTCATCATCAGCGCGCGTTCGTCGGTGGGTGCGGGCGGCCTGATGCAGCTGATGCCGGCCACCGCGCAGATGGTCGCGAAGAAGCTCGGCATGGGCACGATCTCGCGCGCGCAGATGCACGACATCGATACCAACATCCAGCTCGGCACCTGGTATCTGGCGGACATCTACAACAACTTCGACAGCTCGCCGGTGCTCGCCACGGCCGGCTACAACGCGGGCCCGGGCCGGCCGCGCCAGTGGCGCCAGGTGTTGACGCAGCCGGTCGAAGGCGCGATCTTCGCAGAAACGATTCCGTTCAACGAGACGCGCGACTACGTGAAGAACGTGCTGTCGAACACCGTCTACTACGCGGCGCTCTTCGAGGGCAAACCGCAGTCGTTGAAGAAACGTCTAGGCATGATCTCGCCCTGATACGCAATCTTCATACTGCCGCGCGAGACGCGGCAGTGTTCTTTTGAGGCTCACGACATGGATAGCCAGACCGTTGCGCTGCTGGGCGGCACCGGCTTCATCGGCAGCCGGCTCGTCAATGCGCTGATCGAATCCGGCAAGCAGGTACGGATCGGCACACGCCGGCGCGACCACGCGCGCCACCTGCAGATGCTGCCGGTCGAAATCGTCGAGCTCGAAGCGCTCGACACGCGCACGCTCGCGCGCTTCGTCGCCGGTGCGCACGCGGCGATCAACCTCGTCGGCGTGCTGCACGGCGGCCGCGGCACGCCGTACGGGCCCGGTTTCGAGCGCGCGCACGTCACGCTGCCGGCCGCGCTCGCGACCGCGTGCACCGAAGTGGGCGTGCAGCGCGTGCTGCACATGAGCGCGCTCGGCGCCGATTCGCACGGCGCGAGCATGTACCAGCGCTCGAAGGGCGACGGCGAGGCCGCGCTGCATGCGATCGCGGCGACCGATTCGCTCGCGCTGACGATCTTCCGCCCGTCGGTCGTATTCGGCCCCGGCGATGCGTTCCTCAACACGTTCGCGAACCTGCAGCGCTCGGTGCCCGTGCTGCCGCTCGCGATGCCCGACGCACGCTTCCAGCCGGTGTTCGTCGGCGATGTCGTGCGCGCGTTCGTCAACACGCTCGATCTCGCGGGTGCATACGGCAAGACCTACGAACTCGGCGGCCCGACCGTCTATACGCTCGAGCAGCTGGTGCGCTATTGCGGCACGCTGGTCGGCCGGCAGGCCCGCATCGTGCGGCTGCCCGACGCGCTCGCGCGGCTGCAGGCGAGCGTGTTCGAATGCCTGCCCGGCGAGCCCGTGCTGACGCGCGACAATCTCGCGACGATGTCGGTGCCAAACGTGCTGTCGGGGCCGCTCGCGCCGGAGCTCGGGATCTCGCCCGCGAGTCTCGAAAGCATCGCGCCCGCGTATCTCGGCCATGCCGCGCAGCGCTCCCGGTTCGACTGGTTCCGCTCGCGCCGCTAGGCCGGCAGCGTCATCCTTTCCACCTTCGCGTTTTCCGGAACACCGTCATGAAACTCGTCATTGGAGACAAGAACTACTCGTCGTGGTCGATGCGCCCGTGGCTGCTGCTCGCGCATTTCGGCATCCCGTTCGACGAGATCGCAATCGAGCTGCGCCACGATGACACGGCCGCGCGCATCCGCGAGTATTCGCCGTCCGGCAAGGTGCCGTGCCTGATCGACGACCACGGCGTCGCGATCTGGGATTCGCTCGCGATCGCCGAGACGCTCGCCGAGCGCTATCCGCAGTTTCCGATGTGGCCGGCCGATCCGCTCGAGCGCGCGCATGCGCGCTGCGTCGCGGCTGAGATGCATTCGGGCTTCGCGGCGCTGCGCACGCAGATGGGCATGAACGTGCGCGCGTCGATGCCGGGGCGCGGTGCGACGCCGGACGCGCTCGCCGATGTCGCGCGCATCGATGCGCTGTGGAATGAGTGTCTCGAGGCGTCGGGCGGGCCGTTCCTGTTCGGCGAATTCGGCATCGCCGATGCGATGTACGCACCCGTCGTGATGCGCTTCAACACGTATGCGCCGGGCCTGTCGCCGGAAGCGGCCGGCTATGCGGCCCGCGTGACGGCGCTGCCGGCCGTCCAGCGCTGGATCGACGCCGCGCGCCGCGAAACGAACGTGATCGCCGAATACGAGCCTCAGCCATGAACATCTACGCAGTAGGCGGCGCCATCCGCGACGAACTGCTCGGCGTGCCCGTGCAGGACCGTGACTACGTGGTGGTGGGCGCGACCCCCGAGCAGATGGCCGCGCAGGGTTTCCGGCCGGTCGGCAAGGATTTCCCGGTATTCCTGCATCCGAGCACGCAAGAGGAGTACGCGCTCGCGCGCACCGAGCGCAAGACGGCGGCCGGCTATCACGGCTTCCAGTTCCATTATGCGCCGGACGTGACGCTCGACGAGGATCTCGCGCGGCGTGACCTGACGATCAACGCGATGGCGCGCGAGGTGAGCCCGGAGGGCGACCTGGTCGGGCCGGTGATCGATCCGTTCGACGGGCAGGCCGACCTGCGCGCGCGCGTGTTCCGGCACGTGAGCGACGCGTTCGTCGAGGATCCGGTGCGGATCCTGCGCATCGCGCGCTTCGCCGCGCGGTTCGCGGATTTCACGGTCGCGGACGAAACGCTCGCGCTGATGCGGCGGATGGTCGATGCGGGCGAGGTCGACGCGCTCGTGCCCGAACGCGTGTGGCAGGAAATCGCGCGCGGGCTGATGGAAGCGAAGCCGTCGCGGATGTTCGCGGTGTTGCGCGAGTGCGGCGCGCTCGCGCGCATCCTGCCGGAAGTCGATGCGTTGTGGGGCGTGCCGCAGCGTGCCGACTACCACCCGGAAGTCGACACGGGCGTGCACGTGATGATGGTGGTCGACTATGCGGCGAAGCAGGGGTATTCGCTGCCGGTGCGCTTCGCGGCGCTCACGCACGATCTTGGCAAGGCGACGACACCGGCCGACGTGCTGCCGCGTCACGTCGGCCACGAGGGGCGCAGCGTCGACCTGCTCAAGCCGTTGTGCGAGCGGCTGCGCGTGCCGAACGAATGCCGCGATCTCGCGCTGGTCGTCGCGCGCGAGCACGGCAACCTGCATCGCGTGATGGAGATGGGCGCTGCCGCGCTGGTACGGCTGTTCGAGCGCAGCGACGCGCTGCGCAAGCCGGCGCGTTTCGCCGAGATGCTGCAGGCGTGCGAATCGGATGCGCGCGGGCGGCTCGGGCTCGACGCGCAGCCGTATCCGCAGGCCGAGCGGCTGCGCGTCGCGCTCGCGGCCGCGCGCAGCGTCGATGCCGGCGCAATCGCGCGCGGCATCGGCAACGACACGGAGAAGATCAAGGACGCCGTGCATCGCGCACGGATCGAGGCCGTCGCGCAGGCGCTCGAGATCGGCGAATAGGGCCGACGGGAAGGGCGTGCGTCGCCCTCCCGGCAATCGTTACGACTTCTTCTTGCGCGCCGGCTTCGCGGCCGCCGGGCGTTTGGCGGCAGATGTGCGCGACTTGGCCGCGGCTTTCTTTTCCTTTCCTGCCGCGCCGGCGTCGCGATCGCGCTCCGCCCGCTTGGGCGACGGCCCGCGGCGGCTCACGCGCGGCTCGCCCGGCGTCGCACGCGCGGCGGGGCCCGGTTTCCCGACGTCCATCGTCGCCGACACGAAGGCGCCACGGTCGTCGAACAGCGGCAGCGTGCCGACCGTGATCACCTCGGCCGGCCCGTCGCCCACGTTGGCGACCCGATGCCGCTTGCGCGCGTCGAAGTGCAGCGAGTCGCCGGGCGACAGCGGGTAATCCTTCTTGCCGACCGTGTAGCAGATCCGGCCGGCCAGCACGTATACGAATTCGTCGCCGCCGTGCGCGACCCATTCCGAGCGGTAGCCTTCCATCATCTGCACCTTGAGCGCGTTGATCTGGCTGCCGTCGAACGTGGTGGAGAGGCGTTCGTACCACTGCGACCTGGCGTCGAGCGCGTACGGCTTGCGGCGGCCCTCGTACGAATCGGGCTGGGTCTGGCGCGGCTGGTCGATCAGCGCGCCGAGCGGCACGCCGAGTGCCTTCGCGACGTTGACGAGCGACGACAGCGAGATGCCCGTGAGGTGGCGCTCGACCTGGGACAGGAACCCGACCGACAGTTTCGCTTCGGTCGCGACTTCCAGCAGCGTCTTCTTCGCGTCCCGGCGCAGGCGGCGAATGCGCTGGCCGATACGCATGATGTCTGAATCCATGAATCTCTTTCGTGACAACGAGTCGGGAGGCGAGCGGACGGGCGGTGCAGTCGCCGGACGGTGATTTCCGCGCACCGCACGAAGCACGGCCGTCGGGACGGCGATGCCGGCGAATTGTACCGCGCAGCGTTGCCGGACGAATGCTCGTTGTGCCGGGCTGCGCAGGCGCCGTGCCGATTTTAGCCCTACGAAAATTTTAGCTTGACCTCAATTTCGGTGTGCTCTAGATTCTGTCGCGCGTATCAAAAAAAGTTAAGTGGGACGAAAATTTTTTCAAGGACTGCTGCCGGAACGGCACGGCGGTCCGGCGCCGTGCCGCGCCGGACCGGGCCGAACGTCCACCTGCAGCGGCGCCGTGCCGCATCAGGCCTGCCTCGGGCCTGCACCCCGCCGCGTCACCGCCGGCCGCCGACAACAATGCATAACGGGCTTCCGATGATCGATCGACTGAAATACAGCTTCTCCGGCCTTCCCCCGTACGACGCATCCGTCGTCGACACGCAGGCGGGCCTGTCGCGCCTGCTCGATGCCGCGCGGCTCGACGCGGTGCTGGTCACGTCGCAGGACGAATACGTGACCGAGTACCTGCCGCTCGCCAACAATCCGCGCTATGCGGTGTCGGGTTTCGACGGCTCGGCCGGCTGCGGGATCTTCCTGAGCACGGCGACCGCGCAGGCGCTCGATCTGCCCCCGTTCGTGCTGTTCGTCGACGGCCGCTATCACCTGCAGGCCGAGCAGCAGTGCGATCCGGCGCGCGTGCGCATCGAGAAGCTCGGGATGGACGTGACGATCTGGCAGGCGATGGCCGACTGGCTGGTCGCGCACGGCAGCCGGCTCGCACGGGTCGGCTACGACGCGCGGCGGATCAGCGTCGCGCAGCGCGATCGTCTGTTCGAACGGACGCAGGCCGCGTCGCTCGACTGGACGAGCCTCGTCGACCGGGAGATCGATCGCGCGATCGCGCTGCCGGGCTGGGTCGTCGAGCGGCCGATCTTCGAAGTGCCGGAATCGGCGACCGGCTTGAGCGTCGCGCAGAACCTCGACACGCTGAACCGTCAGCTCGCCGCGCATACCGGCGCGCCGGACGGCAAGACCGCGTTCTTCACCTGCGCGTCGGATGACCTCGCGTACCTGCTGAACAGCCGCGGCTATCACATCCCGAATGCGTCGTCGCACCTCGGCTTCCTGTTCGCGGTCGGCGGCCAGGTGGCGTTGTTCCTGCCGGAAGGCTGCGACCGCTGCGAGGTCACGCTCGCGTCGTATCCGGCGCTGCACGTGATCCGGCGCGATGTCGCGGCGCTCGAGCGCTTTCTCGCGCAGTTCGACGTCGAGCACGTGTGCTACGGCTTCGAATCGGTGAACTGCGCGCTCGTCGACGCGGTGAAGCGGGTGTGGCCGCACGCGCGGCAGGCCGACTTCAACCCGGTCGAGGCGATGCGGGCCGGCAAGACGCCGGCGGTGCTCGACCGGTTCCGCGACGCGTTCGCGCGCAGCTCCGCGGCGATCGCCGAGACGATGCGCTGGGCGAAGGCCGGCGAGCCGGGCACGCGCCACACCGAATACGACCTGGCGCGCACGATCAACGACGCGTACGGCGCACGCTCGGCGGTGGCGCTGACGTTTCCGTCGATCGCGGCGAACGGCGCGAACAGCGCGTTCGCGCATTACACGGCGGCGAGCGCCGACGTCGAGCTGACGGAAGGCGAACTCGTGCTGCTCGACAGCGGCGCGTACTACGAAGCCGGCTTCGCGACGGACTGCACCCGCGTGGTGCTGCGCCGGACCCGGCCGGAAACGGTCGCGCAGCCGTGGCAGCGCGAGATCTACACGGTCGCGCTGAAGGCCTGCATCAAGGGGCTCGTCACGCGCTTCCCGAGCGACGCAAAGGGCGGCGACGTCGATGCGCTCGTGCGGCAGGTGTGCCGCGACCACGGCTACGATTTCGGTCACGGCACCGGGCACGGCGTCGGGATTCACGTGCACGAGGGCGGCGTGCGGTTCGCGCCGGGCGCGCAGTACGGGCTCGTGCCGAATGCGGTGATTTCGGTCGAGCCGGGCATCTACGTGCCGGGCAAGGGCGGCGTGCGGATCGAGAACATCGTGATCATCCACCGGGACGACGCGCAGCCGGACACCGTCACGTTCGAGAACATCGTGACGGTCGGCTACGACTGGGACCTGATCGATCTCGACCTGCTGGACGACGGCGAGCGCGCGTACCTGCGCGACTACGAGCGGCTGTGCGTGGAGCGCGGCACGCAGGTCACCGCGTGTCCGCTGCTGTAGGCACCGCCGCCCGTGCCGCTCAGTTCAGCAGGCGTGCGCGCACGAACGGCGCGATCCGCTCGGCGAGCCATGCGTGCGTGCGCGTGGTCGGGTGCAGCGTGTCCCAGAACACGAAGCGCGCCGGATCGCGGCAGTCCGTACGCGGCGTCTGCGCGGCCATGTAGGTGAGCGACGACGGTTTCGGGATGTCGAGACAGGAACGCTTCGCGTCGTCGAAGCCGTACTGGGCCGGGTGGCTCAGCAGGTCGTCGAACAGCGCGTACGCATCGAATACCTCGAGCCGCAGCGTCGCGCCGTAGCGGGCGCGCAGCGCGGCGGCCGCGTCCGCGAGGCGCTGGTTGTAGTCCTTCACCTGCGCGGCGACGCTCGCGGTGTCGGTGCGGGTCGCGAACACCGGCGCGCGCGACACGTCCGGCAGCGTGACGAGCATGATCCGCGTCGCGCCGGCCGCGGCGAGCCGCTCGAGGCTGTCGCGCACCGCATTCGCCGCCTGCTCGGGCGAGCGCCCGTAGTTCACCAGATCGTTGCCGCTCGCGAACACCGCGAACAGCGTGTTGGCGGGCCGGTAGTCCGGCGCGCGATCCATGTATTCGCGCCACGAGTCGATCTGCTGCACGAGGCCCGGCACGACGAGGTACTGGTCGGTCGCCGCGCCGCCGATCGCCCAGTTGTAGAACGGCAGCCGCAGCGCGTGCGCGAGATATTCGGCCCACACCGGGCCGTTGCTGAAGCGGCCCGCCTGCCAGCTCGTGCCGTTCGGCAGCTTCCACTGGCTTGCATTGAACATGTTCTGCGTGTCGGACAGGCTGTCGCCGAACACGATCAGCTTGTTGACGCGCGCGTCCTGCTGCGCGGCGTCGATGGTCCACACCGTGTAGTTGAACGACAGCGCGTTGTTCGCCGCGACCGCCTGCACGAGGTCGGTCCTGATGCCTTTCGCGGCCAGCGTCTTGCGGCATACGTCGGCGAGCGTGTCCTGCGTCGTCGTGCTGTAGAACATGTTCTTCCACTGCGTGATGCCGTCCGCCCACCAGTAGCCGGACACGCGATACCAGTCGCCGCCGGCGGGGTTGAGTGCCCATTCGTACGTCGCGGCCGGCTTCAGCGGGTCCGCGTCGATCCGGTACCAGCAGCGCAGGTACGTGTAGGTGTCGGACCCGCGGCGGGACGCGCGCGGCGTGGCGCCCGGCGGGCTCGATGCGGCCGGCGGCGCGATGTCGGGGCCGGCTGGAGACAGCGCCATGTCGCCCGTCGGCGTGGGCAGCGGCGCGGGGCCGGCGGCCTGCGCGGCGGGGAGCGTCAGGGCGGCGCCCAGCGTGGCGACAGCGGACACGGCAGCGACGCGGGATGAAAACGGAATGCGGAAATATGGCATGCGGCCCTCTTCTGATTGTTGTGACGGGACGGCGCGCGGCTGCGCGACCGTGTATCGGAAGGGACCGTGGGTGCCGGGCTCGGGCCCGGTCTGTCGAAACGTGACGTGCCGCGAACGGCGGGGGGGAGTACGGTGGCGGCGCTGCCGCCGGTCGGTCAGTCAGTGCTTCAGCGCGTGAGGGCCGACACGCGCCCGTCGGGGCCGTAGACGCCGGCCGGCGCGGGCGCCGAGCGCAGTACCGCGAGCGCGCGCTCGTTGTAGTCCATCCGGATCCGGATCAGCATCCCGTTGTTCGCATTGGCCTGGCGCGCGCGTTCGGCGGCCTGTTGCAGCAACTGCCAGCGGCCGGCGAGGCGGGCATCGCGCTCGGCGGCCTGGTCCATCCCCTTCTTGCCGGCCGGAAAGCCGAGTGCGGAAAGCTGCGTATCGCGCGTGCGTTCGAGCTGCGCGAGCCGGTCGATCAGCTCGCTTTTCTTCTCGACGATCCCGGGCAGCATCTCGAGCGGCTGCGCCGTCGTCAGCGCCTTTTCCTCGTACGCGAGCAGGGACGCGAACGCCTCGACCGTCGCGTGTTCGTCGTTGACCGTGGCCAGCAGCTCTTCTCTCATCGCGTCATGCTCGTCGCGCCGGCGCGGGTAGCGCCGGCAAACCCGGGGGGCCGGCCTCGCGAGGCCGGCTTCAGTTGCCCGGGCGCTGCTGCTGCAGCAGCTCTCGGGCGGTATTCAATACGCCGTCGGCGATCTTGTTCGCGTCGATCGTCAGCGTGCCGTTGTTCAGCGCGTCCTTGATCGACTGGACCAGGCCCGTGTCGATATCGCCGTTGCCGGACGCGGATACCGAGCGCAACCGGCCGGACAGACCCGACAGGTTCACGCTCATGTCACCGCCGGTCGACCCCGCATCGGCCGCCTGCGCGGACGAAGACGAGGCCGTGCCGGATTGCGCACGGGTCGCGCCGTTGCCGGTCGGCGCCAGGGGGCTCGGGTTCGGAGTGGAATCGATCTTCACGATGGGTTTCCTGTTCGGTTTGACCCAGATAACGGCCGGGTCGGCCCGAACTTTAGCATCGCGAGCCCGAAATGGCCCGAATAAACAATTCTTTACATTCTTGCCGCGAGATCCGTCCCTATAGCGGAATTTCCACGGTGCCGGCGTCCTTGACGATCGCCGTGACGATCTGGCCCGCCGCCATCCGCACCCGTACCGACTGGCCGGGCGCCGCGTTCGCCAGCGCGCTGCCCTCGGCCGAAATCGTGAATCCGGGCCCGGCCGCGACGACCCGCACTGTCTGGCCGGCCGACACCGACGCCGCGCTCTTCAGCAGGTCCTGCCGCAGCGGCAGCCCGGCCGAGATGCGCGCGAGCGCGGTCGCGCCGATCGCCTGCGCCGGATCGGTGATCACCGCGAGCGGCAGCACCGTCAGGTCGCCGTCGCGGGCGACCAGGTCGGCCGCGGAAAGCGGCTCGCCGGGCGCGATCTGGCGCGCGGCGACGTAGTAGGTGGCCTGCACGGTGACTTTCGCCTGCAGGTAGACGGTCCACGGCCGCTCGCCCGCGCAGCGCACGCCGACCGTCGTGCGGCCCCACAGGCGCGCGCCGGTCGGCATGAACGGTTCGAGCGTCGTGCACGCGGCGAGCCCGCGCGGAAACGCGGTCGTGACCGTCGTGGTGGTCTTGCCGGGCAGGCCCGCGACCTGCTGCTGCAGGAACGCGAGGGCCGTGCGGCGGATCGACTCGGGATCCTGCTGGCCGGGCGGCGTCGCGGGCTGGGTCGCGTTGGCGGCATTGGCCGCCGGGGCCGGGTTCGCGGAAACCGGGACGGCGCGCGGCGCGGGTGCGGCGCGGGCCGCCGCCAGGCGTGCGGCCATGGCCGGCTGCGGGGCCGGCCGTACGGGATTCGATGCGGGTTCGGCCGTGCCGGCGACGACCGTCGCGATCGCGTTCGGATCGGCGGCGCGTGGCGCGCCATATCCGGTTTCGGCGTTCATGCGGGCGGCTGCATAAACAGCGCGCGGCGCCGGGGCTGGCGCAGGCGCAGGCGCCGGGACGGTCGTCACGACCATCGTGCCAGCCGGTTGCGCCGCGTAGCCGGTGCCGGACGCGCCGGCGGCGGCAGCCGCACCCGCACCCGCGCCGCTCGCGGCACGACCCGTGTCCGGCGCCAGGCCCGAAGCCGGCGCCATCGCCGCATTCCCGCCGAACTGCCCGCCGCTCGCCGCATTGGCGTGCGCGAGCGCGGTTTCGGCCGTCTCGCCGCGCCCCGGAATCACGATCATCGCGTCGTCCGCGTGCGCGGCCGGGGCGGCGATCCACAGCGCCGACAGCGCCGCGGCGAGCGCAAACGCACGCCGGACGTGCGTGAGCCGCCCGTTCCTTCCGCGAAGTGCGCTGCCAGTCATCGCCGTATCCCCGATCCGTTGCTCCGCTTCGCATTCTAGGGAGCGGGGCGGTCGCGCAAACGATGAATAGAGGGGGCCTTTGCCGCGTTATTCGCCCGATTGCCGGTTGCGTCCGACGCCTACCATCGCTGTCATGGAAAAAAGCCTCTCGCGTCGCCATCCGGCGTGAGGGGCGTGCAGCGCTTCATACGGAGAGACGCACACATGCTGGACAAACTCGATGCGGAATTCGCGTTCGGCCGACAGGCGCTGGACGTGCGCGCCTACCGGCAGGAACTGCTGTCGTCGAACATCGCGAACTCCGACACGCCCGGCTACCAGGCCCGCGACGTCGATTTCGCGTCGACGCTCGCGCGCTCGCTGAAGCAGGCAGGCGGCGGCCTCGCGCCGAGCAACGCGGCGCAACTGCCGATGGCACAGCCGGCCGGCGTGACGAACGGGATGTCGATGGTGTCGACGGCGGCGGGCCACATGGCCGGCACCGCGAAGCTGATCCCGACGGGCGGCCCGTCGGACGACTACGGCCGTGCGCAATACCGGATGCCGCTGCAGCCGTCGCTCGACGGCAACACGGTCGATCTCGACGTCGAGCGCGTGCAGTTCGCGAACAACGCGCTGCACTACCAGACCGGGATGACCGTGATGACCCAGCAGATCAAGGCGATGATCGCCGCGATCACGTCGAACCAGTAACGGCGCGTACCGCCTCCGAATCCGAGCAAAAGGAGCTTCCATGCCCTCGTTGATGAACATCTTCGGCGTCGCCGGCTCGGCGCTGTCCGCGCAGTCGCAGCGCCTGAACGTCACCGCGTCGAACCTTGCGAACGCCGACAGCGCGACCGGCCCCGACGGCAAGCCGTACAAGGCCAAGCAGGTCGTGTTCGCGACCGACCCGATCGGCGGCGCGCGCACCGCGTCCGGCCAGGGCGTGGGCGGCGTGCGCGTGACGAAGGTGATGGACGACCCGTCGCCGATGAAGTCGACCTACGACCCGTCGAACCCGGCCGCCGATTCGAACGGCTACGTGCAGATGCCGAACGTCGATCCGGTGCAGGAGATGGTGAACATGATCTCGGCATCGCGCTCGTACCAGGCCAACGTCGAGACGCTGAACACCGCGAAGACGCTGATGCTCAAGACGCTGACGATCGGCTCGTAAGCCGCGCCGACCGACCTTACAGACCCGACAGTTCCGACAGAAGGCCACCCAGGATGACTTCCTCCAGCACGACGATCGGCAGCAACGGCACCAACGTGTCGAACCTGCCGACCGACACGATGAACACCAACAAAGTGTCGTCGACCAACGGCACGTCGGCGAGCGACCTGCAGGCGACGTTCCTGAAGCTGCTCGTCACGCAGTTGCAGAACCAGGATCCGACCAGCCCGGTCGACAGCTCGCAGATGACGTCGCAGCTCGCGCAGATCAACACGGTGAGCGGCATCGCGCAGCTGAACACGTCGCTCACGTCGCTGTCTTCGCAGCTCACGGCCGGCCAGCAGACGCAGGCCGCGCTGCTGATCGGCACGAACGTGCTCGCGCCGGGCAATGCGGTCGCGGTGAAGAGCGGCGCGGCGTCGCCGTTCGGCGTGTCGCTCGCGAGTTCGGTGTCGAACCTGACGATCACCGTGAAGAACGCGGCGGGCACCGTGGTGAACACGATCAACGCGGGCGCGCAGTCGGCCGGCACCGTGCCGTTCAACTGGACGCCGACCGACGCGGCGGGCAACGCACTGCCGGACGGCAAGTACACCGTCAGCGCGTCGTACACCGACAGCAACGGCACGCCGCAGCCGGCCACGACGCTCGCGGCGTCGACCGTGCAGAGCGTGATCAAGCAGGCGGACGGCACGGCGGGGCTCGTGCTGTCGAACGGCACGACCGTGGGGCTGACCCAGGTCGCCTCGATTTTCCCGAACACCGCGTCGTCGTCCGGCAGCGGCACCACCTCCAACTGATACTGATCGAGCAATCTCGAAACGGAGACCGAAATGGGTTATCAACAGGGTCTGAGCGGCCTCGCGGGTGCATCGAACGCGCTCGACGTGATCGGCAACAACATCGCGAACGCGAACACGGTCGGCTTCAAGTCGAGCACCGCGCAGTTCGCCGACATGTACGCGAACTCGGTCGCGACGTCGACCAACACGCAGATCGGTATCGGCACGTCGCTGAACGCGGTGCAGCAGAACTTCGGCCAGGGCACGATCAACACGACGAGCTCGTCGCTCGACGTCGCGATCAACGGCAACGGCTTCTTCCAGATGTCGAACAACGGCGTGACGACGTACTCGCGCGACGGCACGTTCCAGCGCGACAAGAACGGCTTCATCGTCGACTCGCAGGGCCGCAACCTGATGGGCTACGCAGCCAACGGCGGCGGCGTGATCAACACCGCGCAGACCGTGCCGCTGCAGGCGCCGACGAGCAACATCGCGCCGACCGCGACGACCAAGATCTCCGCGCAGTTCAACCTGAACTCGCAGGACACGGTGCCGACCAAGACGCCGTTCAGCGCGTCCGACAACACGACCTACAACTACTCGACGTCGATCCAGGTGTACGACTCGCTTGGCGGTTCGCAGGCGGTCAACATGTACTTCGTGAAGTCGGCGGCCGGCACGTGGGAAGCATACGCGGGCGTGCAGGGCGGCGCCACGACGGATCTCGGCACGGTCACGTTCGACTCGTCGGGTGCGATCAAGAGCACGACCACGGGCACGCCGCCCGCGCCGACCACGTCGGTCGGCCAGTTCCAGTTCACGGTGCCGAACACCGACGGCTCGGCGACGCCGCAGAGCCTCACGCTCGACCTGACCGGCACGACGCAGTACGGCGGCAAGGACGGCGTGAACAACCTCGCGCAGGACGGCTACGCGAGCGGCACGCTGACGACCTACACGATCGGCGCCGACGGCAAGCTGACCGGCAACTACTCGAACGGCCAGACCGCCGTGCTCGGCCAGATCGCGCTCGCGAACTTCAACAACCCGAACGGGCTGGTGAACCTCGGCGGCAACCAGTACGCGGAAAGCTCCGCGTCGGGCGTGCCGCAGATCTCGGCGCCGGGCAGCACGAACCACGGCAAGCTGCAGGGCAGCGCGCTGGAAAACTCGAACGTCGACCTCACGTCGCAGCTCGTCAACCTGATCACCGCGCAGCGCAACTACCAGGCGAACGCGCAGACGATCAAGACGCAGCAGACCGTCGACCAGACGCTCATCAACCTGTAAGCGCGGATAACGGGCAGCCATGGACCGACTGATCTACACGGCGATGACGGGTGCGTCGCAGTCGCTCGACCAGCAGGCGATCGTCGCGAACAACCTCGCGAACGCGTCGACGACGGGCTTTCGCGCGCAGCTCGCGACGTATCGCGCGGTGCCGATGAATTTCGGCGACGGCAGCAACATCGACCCGACGACGACGCGCACCTACGTGCTCGCGTCGACGCCCGGCGCCGACTACGCGCCGGGTCCGATCACGCGCACCGGCAACCCGCTCGACGTCGCCGTGCAAGGCGCGGGCTGGCTGGCGGTGCAGGCGGCCGACGGCAGCGAGGCGTACACGCGCGCCGGCAACCTGCACGTCGACGAGAACGGCCAGCTCGTCAACGCGAGCAACCTGCCGGTGGTCGGCAACGGCGGCCCGATCTCGGTGCCGCCGAACGCGGAAGTGACGATCGGCAAGGACGGCACGATTTCCGCGCTGATGCCGGGCGACCCGCCGACGGCGGTCGCGATCGTCGACCAGATGAAGCTCGTGAACCCCGATCCGGCCACGCTCACGCGCGGCAACGACGGGCTGTTCCGTACCGCCGACGGCAATCCGGCCGACGCCGACCCGAACGTGGTCGTCACGCCGAATTCGCTCGAAGGCAGCAACGTCAACCCGGTGACCGCGATGGTCGCGATGATCGACAACGCGCGCGCGTTCCAGCTGCAGTCGAAGCTGATCCAGACGGCCGACCAGAACGAGCAGACGGCGAACCAGCTGCTCAATTTCAGCTGAGCGCCCGCGCCACCCTACGCAGGAGACCTGATAAATGAATCGTTCGCTCTACATCGCCGCGACCGGCATGAATGCGCAGCAAGCGCAGATGGACGTGATTTCGAACAACCTCGCGAACACCAGCACGAACGGCTTCAAGGCGTCGCGCGCGGTGTTCGAGGATCTGCTGTACCAGACCATCCGCCAGCCGGGCGCGAACTCGACGCAGCAGACGGAACTGCCGTCGGGCCTGCAGCTCGGCACCGGCGTGCAGCAGGTCGCGACCGAGCGCCGGTATACGCAGGGCGGCCTCACGCAGACCGGCAACGCGAAGGACGTCGCGATCAACGGCGCCGGCTTCTTCCAGGTGGTGATGCCGGACGGCACGAACGCCTACACGCGCGACGGCGCGTTCCAGACCAACGCGCAGGGCCAGCTCGTCACGTCGAGCGGCTACCAGGTCCTGCCGGCGATCACGATCCCGCAGAACGCGACGTCGCTGACCATCGGCAAGGACGGTGTCGTGACGGTCACGCAGGCGGGCTCGACCAATTCGGTGCAGATCGGCTCGCTGCAGGTCGCGACCTTCATCAACCCGGCCGGCCTCGAAGCGCGCGGCGAGAACCTGTTCTCCGAGACGACGTCGTCGGGCGCGCCGAACGTGTCGCAGCCGGGCCTGAACGGCGCGGGCACGCTCAACCAGAACTACGTCGAAGCGTCGAACGTGAACGTCGTGCAGGAGCTCGTCAACATGATCCAGACGCAGCGTGCCTACGAGATCAACAGCAAGGCCGTGACGACGTCCGACCAGATGCTGCAGACCGTCACGCAGATGAAGAGCTAACCGGAACACCCGTCGTCGCCATGAAGCAGGTTCGCCTCCTCCCGTCAGCCACCGTCCGCGCCGCATGCGCGGTCGCGGTGGCGGCGTTCGCCGCCGGTTGCGCGCAGATTCCACGCGATCCGATCATCCAGCAGCCGATGACGGCGCAGCCGCCGACGCCGATGTCGATGCAGGCGCCCGGCTCGATCTACAATCCCGGCTACGCGGGGCGGCCGCTCTTCGAGGATCAGCGTCCGCGCAACGTCGGCGACATCCTGACGATCATGATCGCGGAGAATATCAACGCGACCAAGTCGTCGGGTGCGAACACGAACCGGCAGGGCACCACCGACTTCAACGTGCCGACGGCCGGCTTCCTCGGCGGGCTGTTCGCGAAGGCGAACCTGTCGGCCGCCGGCAACAACAAGTTCGCGGCGACCGGCGGCGCCAGCGCGGCGAACACGTTCAACGGCACGATCACGGTGACCGTCACCAACGTGCTGCCGAACGGCAACCTCGTGGTCAGCGGCGAGAAGCAGATGCTGATCAACCAGGGCAACGAATTCGTGCGCTTCTCGGGGGTCGTGAACCCGAACACGATCTCGGGCGCGAACTCCGTCTACTCGACGCAGGTCGCCGACGCGAAGATCGAATACTCGTCGAAGGGCTACATCAACGAAGCCGAGACGATGGGCTGGCTGCAGCGCTTCTTCCTCAACATCGCGCCGTGGTGATGACGATGCAGAAGACGCTTCTCGCCCGCTTCCCGGCCCGCGCGCATGCCGCCGCGCGGCTCGCCGTCGCGTTCGCGGCCGTGGCCGTGGCGTGCGTATTCGGCGCGGCGCCCGCGCACGCGGAACGCCTGAAGGATCTCGCGCAGATCCAGGGCGTGCGCGACAACCCGCTGATCGGCTATGGCCTCGTCGTCGGCCTCGACGGCACGGGCGACCAGACGATGCAGACGCCGTTCACGACGCAGACGCTCGCGAACATGCTCGCGAACCTCGGCATCTCGATCAACAACGGGTCGGCCAACGGCGGCGCGTCGCAGCTGAGCAACATGCAGCTGAAGAACGTCGCGGCCGTGATGGTGACCGCCACGCTGCCGCCGTTCGCGCGGCCGGGCGAGGCGCTCGACGTCACCGTGTCGTCGCTCGGCAACGCGAAGAGCCTGCGCGGCGGCACGCTGCTGCTGACGCCGCTGAAAGGCGCGGACGGCCAGGTCTATGCGCTCGCGCAGGGCAACATGGCGGTCGGCGGTGCCGGCGCCAGCGCGAACGGCAGCCGCGTGCAGGTGAACCAGCTCGCGGCCGGCCGGATCGTCGGCGGCGCGATCGTCGAGCGTTCGGTGCCGAACGCGATCGCGCAGATGAACGGCGTGCTGCAGCTGCAACTGAACGACATGGACTACGGCACCGCGCAGCGGATCGTGTCCGCGGTCAACTCGAGCTTCGGCCCGGGCACCGCGACGGCGCTCGACGGGCGCACGATCCAGCTCGCCGCGCCGGCCGATTCGGCGCAGCAGGTCGCGTTCATGGCGCGGCTGCAGAACCTCGACGTCAGCCCGGACAAGGCGGCGGCGAAGGTGATCCTGAACGCGCGTACCGGCTCGATCGTGATGAACCAGATGGTCACGCTGCAGAGCTGCGCGGTCGCGCACGGCAACCTGTCGGTCGTCGTCAACACGCAGCCGGTGGTGTCGCAGCCGGGGCCGTTCTCGAACGGGCAGACGGTGGTCGCGCAGCAGTCGCAGATCCAGCTGAAGCAGGACAACGGCGCGCTGAAAATGGTGACGGCCGGCGCGAATCTCGCCGACGTCGTGAAGGCGCTGAACACGCTCGGCGCGACGCCCGCGGACCTGATGTCGATCCTGCAGGCGATGAAGGCGGCCGGCGCGCTGCGCGCCGACCTGGAGATCATCTAAATGGCAGCCAGTCTCCCGAACGCGAACGACCTCACGCAGCGCTTTGCGCTCGACGTGCAGGGTTTCGACGCCCTGCGCGAGCAGGCGAAGCAATCGCCGCGGGCCGGCGCGAAGGCGGTCGCCGGCCAGTTCGACGCGATGTTCACGCAGATGATGCTCAAGAGCATGCGCGACGCGTCGCCCGACGGCGGGCTGTTCGATTCGCATACGTCGAAGATGTACACGTCGATGCTCGACCAGCAGCTCGCGCAGCAGATGTCGACGCGCGGGATCGGCGTGGCCGACGCGCTGATGAAGCAGCTGTTGCGCAATGCGGGGCAGGGCGCGGGCAGCGAAACGGCGGCCGACGTCGGCGCGGCCGGGCTGGGCGCGGACGGCTTCGGCGCGTCCGGCAACGAAGGCGGTCTCGCCGCGATGAACGCGATGGCGAAGGCCTACGCGAACGCGGCCAACAACGGCGGGCTCGCCGGCACGCGCGGCTATTCGGCCGGCAGCGCGCTGACGCCGCCGCTGAAGGGCGCGAGCGGCGTGCAGGACGCCGACGCGTTCGTCGACCGGCTCGCGGGCCCCGCGCAGGCGGCCAGCGCGTCGACCGGCATCCCGGCGCGCTTCATCGTCGGCCAGGCCGCGCTCGAATCGGGCTGGGGCAAGCGCGAGATCCGCGCGACCGACGGCTCGACGAGCTACAACGTGTTCGGCATCAAGGCGACCAAGGGCTGGACCGGCCGCACGGTGTCGGCGCTGACCACGGAATACGTGAACGGCACGCCGCGCCGCGTGGTCGCGAAATTCCGCGCGTACGATTCGTACGAGCACGCGATGACCGATTACGCGAACCTGCTGAAGAACAATCCGCGCTACTCGGGCGTGCTGAGCGCGAGCCGCAGCGTCGAAGGCTTCGCGCACGGGATGCAGAAGGCCGGCTACGCGACCGACCCGAATTACGCGAAAAAGCTGATCTCGATCATGCAGCAGATCGGCTGACGGCCCCGTCGGCGACTGCCTGTTGCACCCCTCTGGACCGCGCCCGGCCGCCCGCCGCGCGCGGTTTCAACGTTTGCGCGAAAAAAATCCCCAATTCGATCTAAACTTTCGGTCAGCACTGCCGCTAAGTGTGAGAGACCTGCGACCGGGCCCCGTTCTGGCCCGGTTTTATTGCGCACCGGTTGCCCGGGCGCCCATGACAAGAATGACCGGCTAGCCATGAATATCGAAACGTCGACGGACCCCAGCCTGGATGCAGGCCACTCCGGGCCCGACTATGCCCGCCGCAATCCACTGGAAATCGGCGTGCAGCTGCGCAACCTCGTCAATCGCGGCGATTTCCTGACCGTCCAGTACCCGGGCGGCCAGCTCGTCACGCGCCTGCTCGAGGTGGATGTCGGCGCGCGGACGTTTACGTTCGACTGGGGTGCGCTGTCGGAGCAGAACGCCGGCATCCTCGGCGCGTCGCACTGCACGTTCGCGGCCGCGCCGGAGGGCGTGCGCGTCGAATTCTCCACGGGCACGCCGCGCGAGACGCGCTACGAGGGGCTGCCCGCGTTCGTCGCCGATTTCCCCGACGTGCTGATGTGCATCCAGCGCCGCGAATATTTCCGCGTCGATGCGCCGATCGTCGATCCGTTCCTGTGCCGCGGCAAGCTGCCGGACGGCGAAAGCTTCGTGTTCGAGGTGCATAACCTGTCGCTCGGCGGCGTGGGGCTGCGCACGGCCGACGAACGCGTCGAGGCGCTCGAGGTCGGCACGCTGCTGCCCGACGTCGAGCTCACGCTGACCGGCCACGGCAAGCTGTCGCTCGACCTGCAGCTCGTGTCGCAGCGTTCGACGCAGATGCCGAACGGGTCGCGGCGCTACCAGCTCGGCTTCCGCTACATGTCGCTGCCGGGCAGCGCCGAGAACACGCTGCAGCGGCTGATCACGCAGCTCGAGATGAAGCGCCGCTCGCTCGCGCGGGCCTGACGCGCAAGCGGCGGCCGGCCCGCCCGGGGCGGCCCGCACGACGTTTGCGGCACCCTCGGCCGCACGCCTGAACCGGCGACGCGCACGTGCGCGTCGCGCGTGCATTTTTTCCCTCAATTTTTTCGATCGGCGGCCGTTATACCGGGAGTCACGCAACCCGGCGGCCGCGACGCGCGGCCGGCTCATCAGGATCGCGCATGTCCAACACACTCATGAACCTCGGCGTCAGCGGCCTGAATGCCGCGCTCTGGGGCCTCACGACGACCAGCAACAACATCAGCAACGCGGCGACGCCCGGCTATTCGGTCCAGCGGCCCGTGTATGCGGAAGCGAGCAGCCAATACTCGGGCAGCGGTTACATGCCGCAAGGCGTGAACACCGTCACCGTGCAGCGGCAGTACAGCCAGTACCTGAGCGACCAGCTGAACACCGCGCAGACGCAGGGCGGCGCGCTGTCGACGTGGTACACGCTCGTCGCGCAGCTGAACAACTACATCGGCAGCCCGACGG
The DNA here is from genome assembly GCF_002223135.1 of Burkholderia sp. AU33423. Taxonomy (NCBI): domain Bacteria; kingdom Pseudomonadati; phylum Pseudomonadota; class Betaproteobacteria; order Burkholderiales; family Burkholderiaceae; genus Burkholderia; species Burkholderia sp. AU33423. The sequence goes on along the minus strand of NZ_NKFH01000005.1, from coordinate 907,034 downwards.
CGGGGATCTCGACCGGGATCACGAGCTACTTCACCGGGCTGCAGAACGTCGCGAACAACGCGTCCGACCCGTCGGTGCGGCAGACCGCGATCAGCAACGCGCAGACGCTGGCCAACCAGCTCAACGCGGCCGGCCAGCAGTACGACGCGCTGCGCCAGAGCGTGAACACGCAGCTCACCAGCACCGTGTCGCAGATCAACACGTACACCACGCAGATCGCGCAGCTGAACCAGCAGATCGCGGCGGCGAGCAGCCAGGGGCAGCCGCCGAACCAGCTGCTGGACCAGCGCGACCTCGCGGTGTCGAACCTGTCGGGCCTGGCCGGTATCCAGGTCGTGCGCAACGACAGCGGTTACAGCGTGTTCATGTCGGGTGGCCAACCGCTCGTCGTCGCCGACAAGAGCTACCAGCTTGCGGCCGTCACGTCGCCGTCGGATCCGAGCGAACTGACCGTCGTGTCGCAGGGGATCGCCGGCGCGAAGCCGCAGGGGCCGAACCAGGCGTTGCCCGATTCGTCGCTGTCGGGCGGCACGCTCGGCGGCCTGCTCGCGTTCCGCAGCCAGACGCTCGACCCCGCACAGGCCCAGCTCGGCGCGATCGCGACCAGCTTCGCCGCGCAGGTCAACGCGCAGAACGCGCTTGGCATCGACCTGTCGGGCAACAAGGGCGGCAACCTGTTCTCGACGCCGTCGCCGACCGTGTACGCGAACCAGGGCAATACCGGCAACGCGTCGCTGTCCGTGTCGTTCGCGAACGCGTCGCAGCCGACGACGAGCGACTACACGCTGTCGTTCGACGGCGCGAACTACACGCTGACCGACCGCGCGAGCGGCGCGGTGGTCGACCAGAAGGCGGGGCCGATGCCGGTTTCGCTCGGCGGGCTGAATTTCTCGACCGCGACCAGCACGCAGATGCAGCCGGGTGACAAGTTCACCGTGCTGCCGACGCGCGGCGCGCTGAACGGCTTCGGGCTCGCCACGTCGAGCGCGTTGGCGATCGCGGCAGCATCGCCGGCCGTCACGTCGGCGGCGAGCACCAACACCGGCACGGGCAAGATCACGCTGGGCGGCGTCACCGCGGGCTACCAAGTGCCGACGACCAAGCTGACCTACGACGCGACGGCGAAGACGCTGACGGGTTTCCCGGTCGGCACCACGGTGACGATCGGCACCACGCCGCCGACGTCGGTCACGATCAAAACCCCGACGGACACTGTCCCGTACGATCCGGCGGCCGGTGCGACGATGACGATGTCGGGAACGGCCGCGGGCGCGCTCAACGGCGTGAGCGTCACGCTGTCCGGCGCACCGGCGACCGGCGACTCGTTCACGATCGGGCCGTATGCGGGCGGCACCAGCGATGGCTCCAACGCGCTCGCGCTGTCGAAGCTGGTCAACGCGAAGGCGTTCGGCAACGGCACGATGACGCTCACGGGCGCGTATGCGAGCTACGTGAACGGCATCGGCAACACGACGACCCAGCTGAAATCGTCGAGCGCCGCGCAGACAGGGCTGGTCGGCCAGATCACCCAGGCGCAGCAGTCGGTGTCGGGCGTGAACACGAACGAGGAAGCGGCCAACCTGATGCAGTACCAGCAGTTCTACCAGGCGAACGCGAAGGTGATCCAGACGGCGGCGACGCTGTTCCAGACCGTGCTCGGCCTGTTCAATTGACCGGATTCGAAGGATAGAAGCGATGCGGATTTCCAGCGCCCAGTTCTTCCAGCTGAACGTTTCACAAATGAACGATCAGCAGACCCAGCTTGCGCAGCTGTATCAGCAGATCTCGAGCGGTGTGAGCCTGCAGACGGCGGCGGACAATCCGGCCGGCGCGGCGCAGGCCGTGCAGCTGTCGATGACGTCGGCGACGCTGTCGCAGTACGCGACCAACCAGAACGCGGCGCTCGCGTCACTGCAGGCCGAGGACCAGACGCTGCAGAACGTGAGCACCGTGCTGACGAACACGCAGTCGCTGCTCGTGCGCGCCGGCGACGGTTCGATGTCCGACAGCGACCGCTCGGCGCTCGCCACGCAGCTGCAGGGTTACCGCGACCAGTTGATGACGCTCGCGAACACCAACGACGGCGCGGGCAACTACCTGTTCGCCGGCACGAAGAATTCGGCGGCGCCGTTTTCGACGACGGCGAGCGGCAGCGTCGCCTATGTCGGCGACACCGGCACGCGGCAGGTGCAGATCGCCGATTCGAGCACCGTGTCGCAGGGTGACACGGGCGCGGCCGTCTTCATGTCGGTGCCGGCGATCGGCAGCTCGCCGGTGCCGTCGGCCGGCGCGGGCAACACGGGCACCGGCACGATCGGCGCGGTCACGGTGACGAACCCGTCGATCGCGACGAACGGCCATCAGTTCTTGATCACCTTTGGCGGCACGGCCGCCGCGCCGACCTACACCGTGACCGACAACTCGGTCAGCCCGTCAACCACCACGCCGGCGCAGGCCTATTCGTCGGGCGCGGCGATCTCGCTCGGCAGCGGAATGACGGTGGCGGTGTCGGGCACGCCGGCCGCCGGCGACAAGTTTGCTGTTGAGCCGGCGCCGCAGGCGAGCGGCGGCTCGGACGTGTTCTCGACGCTCGACGCGATGATCGCGGCGCTGAAGACGCCCGTGACGGGCAACGCTGTGGCGGGCGCGGCGCTGAAGAACGCGCTGATGACCGGCTCGACCAAGCTTGGCAACACGATGCGCAACGTCACGACGATTCAGGCATCGGTCGGTGGCCGCGAGCAGGAAGTCAAGGCGATGCAGGCCGTCAACCAGACCGCGTCGCTGCAGGTCACCAGCAACCTGTCCGACCTGACGAGCACCAACATGGTGACGACGATCAGCCAGTTCCTGCAGATGCAGAACGCGCTGACGGGCTCGCAGAAGGCGTACGCGCAGTTGCAGAACCTGTCGCTGTTCCAGTACATCAACCCCTGATGTCAGCCGCGCCGGCCGCGATGTGAGCGCCCGCTTGCGTCGCGGCCGGCGTCGGACGCCGCCCGCGCCTGTCCCCGCGCGGGCGGGCGCTTCACCGGGGCGCACCATCGTGCCCCGTTTCGCACATGCGGCAAGCCGCGCATCGTGCACGCTGGCCCCGCTCGGCGGCCCGCTTTTCAGCCCCCTTCTCAGCCTGCTTGCCAGCCCCATTTCCGCTCCGTAAACTCGCGCCAGATTCCAGACCGGCGCATCCTCCGCAGCCGGCGACTGACAGGAGCCCTTTTCCCCCATGTCCGATTCCTACTTCCCGCGCTGGCGGGTGCAATCGACCGGCGCGGCCTCGCGCGTGGTCGGCCCCGACGAGCGCCTCGCGTGGCCGCAGATGGTCGCGATGGGCGTGCAGCACGTCGTCGCGATGTTCGGCTCGACCGTGCTCGCGCCGCTGCTGATGGGCTTCGACCCGAACCTGTGCATCTTCATGTCGGGCATCGGCACGCTGCTGTTCTTCGTGCTGGTCGGCGGCCGCGTGCCGAGCTACCTCGGCTCGAGCTTCGCGTTCATCGGCCTGGTGATCGCGGTGACCGGCTACGGCGGCAGCGGCCCGAACCCGAACATCCCGGTCGCGCTCGGCGGGATCGTCGCGTGCGGCGTGGTGTACGTCGCGCTCGGCCTGCTGGTGCAGGCGATCGGCACGCGCTGGATCGAGACGCTGATGCCGCCCGTCGTGACCGGCGCGGTGGTCGCGGTGATCGGGCTGAACCTCGCGCCGATCGCGGTCAAGGGCGTGTCCGGGTCGACCTTCGAATCGGTGATGGCGCTGGTCACGGTGCTGTGCGTCGGCGGCGTCGCGGTGTTCTCGCGCGGCATGGTGCAGCGCCTGCTGATCCTGGTCGGGCTGGTGATTGCCTACGCGATCTACGCGGTCGCGACCAACGGAATGGGGCTCGGCAAGCCGATCGATTTCTCGATCGTCGGGCAGGCGGCCTGGTTCGGGGTGCCGAGCTTCCGCGCGCCGGTGTTCGATCCGCACGCGATGCTGATGCTCGCACCGATCGCGGTGATCCTGGTCGCGGAAAACCTCGGCCACATCAAGGCCGTCAGCGCGATGACCGGTACCAGCCTCGATCGCTACGTGGGCCGCGCGTTCATCGGCGACGGGCTCGCGACGATCGTGTCGGGCAGCGTCGGCGGCACGGGCGTGACGACCTACGCGGAGAACATCGGCGTGATGGCCGTCACGCGGATCTACTCGACGCTCGTGTTCGCGGTCGCCGCGGTGATCGCGATCGTGCTCGGCTTCTCGCCGAAGTTCGGCGCGGTGATCCAGACGATTCCGGGCCCGGTGCTCGGCGGCGTGTCGATCGTCGTGTTCGGGCTGATCGCGGTGACGGGCGCGCGGATCTGGGTCGTCAACAAGGTCGACTTCTCCGACAACCGCAACCTGATCGTCGCGGCCGTCACGCTGGTGCTCGGCGCCGGCGACTTCTCGCTGAAGATCGGCGGCTTCGGGCTCGGCGGGATCGGCACCGCGACGTTCGGCGCGATCATCCTGTACGCGATCCTGCGCAAGGAAAAGGAACCGGGCCCGGTGGTCTGAGCTTCCGGCGGGCGGCGTCCTGCCGCCCGCGTCGTCCTGCCGCCCGCGTCGTCTTTTGCGTCGAACGTCGAGGCGCTACGCGCCGACGTTCGACTGCGTCTGCAGCCAAGCGCAGAACTGCGCGACGAGCGGATCGTCCGCCGGCGCGCGCGGCGCGATCCACCAGTAGCTGCGCGTCGCGATGCGCGGCCCCTCCAGCGGCATCACCAGCCGGCCGCTCGCGAGTTCGTCGTCGATCAGCGGCAACGGGCCGAGCGCGACGCCCAGGCCGTCGACGGCCGCCTGCAGTGCCAGGTAGAAGTGGTCGAACGACTGTCGCTTGCGCCCCTTCATCGCCACGCCGGCCGCCGCGAACCAGTCGCGCCAGCCTTCCGGCCGCGTATCCGAATGCAGCAGCACATGGCGCGCGAGATCGTCCGCGCGCGCGATCGGCACGCGCTTGAGCAGCGCGGGGCTGCAGGCGGGAATCACGCTTTCGTCGAGGAAGTGGCCGCTCGTGCAGTTCGGCCAGTGGCCGGGGCCGCGGCGGATCGCGACGTCGAAACCGTCGAGCGTGTCGAGCGGCGCGTTCGACGTCGACAGCTTCAGCTCGACGTTCGGCACGTCGCGCTGGAACCGCGACAGGCGCGGCAGCAGCCATTTCATCGCGAAGGTCGGCAGCGCATTGATGCGCAGCACGCGTGCCGCGCCCGTGTTGCGCAGCTGCTCGGTCGCGAGCGCGATGCTGTCGAACGCCGCGCGCACGGTGTCCAGGTAGCGGCGGCCTTCGTCGGTGAGCTTCACGCGCTTGCCGTAGCGGTGGAACACCGGCTTGCCGAGCCAGGCCTCGAACCCGGCGATCTGCCGGCTGATGGCACCGTGAGTCACATGCAGCTCGTCGCCGGCGGCGCTGAAGCTTTCATGTCGTGCCGCGGCTTCAAAGGCCCGAAGCGCGGAAAAGGGCGGGAGATCGCGTGCCATGCTTGTGATTCTAGATCACAAGGGCGCGCCGATAAAATCGTTTTGCCGGTATTCCGAACGGCGGTAACCTCGGGTCACCGTTTGATAAGGAACCCCATGCAATCCGCTTCTCCGCCGGCCGCCCCGCCGCCGGCCGCGTCACCCCGCAGCGTCGGCCTCGCCGAGCTGTTCACCGGTTTCCTGTCGCTTGGCCTCATGTCGTTCGGCGGCGCGCTGCCGTTCGCGCGGCGCACCATCGTCGAAGAGCGCAAGTGGCTCTCCGCCGACGAATTCACCGATCTGCTCGGGCTGTGCCAGTTCCTGCCGGGCGGCAACGTGATCAACCTGTCGGTGGCCGTCGGCATGCGCTTTCGCGGCGTCGCCGGCGCGTTCGCCGGCATTCTCGGGCTGATCGCGGGCCCGACGCTCGTCGTCGTCGCGCTCGGCGTGCTGTACGCGAAGACGCAGAACGATCCGCGCGTGCAGCACCTGTTCGCGGGGCTCGCCGCGGCGGCAGCCGGGCTGCTCGTCGCGATGGCCGTGAAGGTCTTGAAGCCGCTGAGGCATGCGCGTGTGGCGGCCGGCATCGCGGTGCTCGCGTTCGTCGCGATCGCGGTGCTGCGCATTCCGCTGCTGACCGCGATGCTCGTGCTGACGCCGGTCAGCATCTGGCTCGCGTCGCGGCGCCGCGACGCGGGCACGCCGCAGCCGGCGCCGGCCGCGGCGCGCGACACGCAGCGAGGAGACCGGCCATGAACGACACGCTGATCGCCATCGCGACGATCTTCAGCCAGTTGTCGCTGCTCGCGTTCGGCGGCGGCAACACGATCCTGCCGGAGATGCAGCGGCAGGTCGTCGACGTCCATCACTGGATGAGCGCGCACGAGTTCACCGCGCTGTTCGCGCTGGCCCAGGCCGCGCCCGGGCCGAACATGATGATCGTGTCGCTGGTCGGCTGGCACGTGGCCGGCTGGAGCGGGCTGCTGGTCGCGTCGCTCGCGAAGTTCGGGCCGTCGTCGATCGTCACCGTGCTCGCGTTGCATGCGTGGGAGCGCTTTCGCGACCGGCCGTGGCGCCGCTACGTGCAGCAGGGGATGATGCCGGTCACCGCCGGGCTCGTCGCGGCGAGCGCGGTGCTGATCTCCGAGGCGTCGAACCGCACCGCGATCCAGTGGGGCATCACGGCCGCGTGCGCGGTGCTCGCGTGGCGCACGCGCATCCATCCGCTGTGGCTGCTCGCGGGCGGCGCGCTGATCGGCCTGACGGGCATCGGGCAGTGAGCGGCGCACTTTGACCGCCCGTGCGCCATACTGGCGCGAATCTTCACGGGAGGCTCGATGGATCTCGACGGCGCCAGCCGCAATCTCACTGTCGCCGCATTGCTGACGCTGTCCGGCGGCTACCTCGACGCGTACACGTATGTCGGCCACGGCCACGTGTTCGCGAACACGATGACCGGCAACGTCGCGCTGCTCGGCATCAACCTGTCGGCCGGCGAGTGGGCCGCCGCGCTGCATCACGTGCCGCCGCTCGTCGGCTTCACGATCGCGGTGTTCGTCGCGCACCTGCTCGGGCTTGCCGCGCAGCGCGGCTGGATGAAGCACACGGCGTTCGCGAGCCTGCTCGTCGAGATCGCCTTTCTCGGCGTCGCCGCGAGCGGCCTCGTCGGCGTGTCGAGTGCGTGGCTGATTCCGGGCATCTCGTTCGTCGCGACGCTGCAGACGCTGTCGTTCACCCATCTCGAGGCGCTGTCGTACACGTCGGTGATGACCACCGGCAACCTGCGGCGCGCCGCGCAGAAGCTGTTCGTCGGGCTGATCCCGCGCTACGACGCGGGTGCGCTGCACGACTCGGCGCTGCTCGCGACGATCAGCTTCTGCTTCCTGGCCGGGGCGGTGGTCGGCGGCCTCGTCACGCGGCTCGTGCCGGAGGTCGCGCTGTGGGGCGCCGTGCTGCTGCTCGTCGCCGCGTTCGCGGAAATCGTGCGGCGTGCGTGGCGCCGCGCGGGGAACGGCGGTGCGGGCGGCGAGGGCAGTAACGACGATGCGGGCGACGGCAGCGACGGGGCGACGCAAACGGCCTGACGGCAACCCGCAACCCGCAACCCGCAACCCGCAACCCGCAACCCGCAACCCGCAACCCGCAACCCGCAACCCGCAACCCGCAACCCGCAACCCGCAACCCGCAACCCGCAACCCGCAACCCGCAACCCGTAACCCGTAACCCGTAACCCGCTGCACCGATCGCGCCGACCATTTCGCCACGATCGGCGTGACCGCGTCGCACCATCGCCGAACCTTGCCGCGCCGCGCGGGCGGGCCCGCCGCGCGAACCGTTGTTCCCGGACGACAATCGCGCGATTGCCGCGCATTTCAATTTCTTTCAGCGATTGCAGTCGTCATATGATTCAGCCCACATCGCGCGCGCCAAGAACGTGAGCGATCGCCACCCGGCTGCGCACGCGGCCGGCCATGAATGGAGACACCTACAAAAAGGAAAGCTCATGAAGCAGACCACCCGACTCGCAGCCATCGCAGGGGGCGCCGCGCTCGCATTTGCCAGCCAGTACGCGGCCGCACAAAGCTCGGTCACGCTCTGGGGCGTCGCCGACGCCAGCATCCGTTACCTGACCAACGCCAACGCCAAGAACGACGGCCTGCTGTCGATGACCAACGGCGCGATCACGAACAGCCGCTTCGGCATCTACGGCACGGAAGACCTCGGCGGCGGCCTGAAGGCCGTGTTCAACCTCGAGAGCGGCGTGAACCTGCAGAACGGCGCCTTCGCCGACAGCGGCCGCCTGTTCAACCGCGCAGCGTACGTCGGCCTGCAGAGCCCGTACGGCACGGTGACCCTCGGCCGTCAGAAGACCCCGCTGTTCGACCTGCTGTCGGATACCTACGATCCGCTGACGGTCGGTAACTACCTCGAAAACGCGTGGCTGCCGGTCGCACTCGGCGGCGGCCTGTATGCGGACAACCAGATCAAGTACACGGGCAAGTTCGAAGGCCTGACCGCGAAGGCGATGTACTCGACCGGCACCAACTACGAATCGACCGGCGCGGGCGGCTTCTCGGGCCAGATCCCGGGTTCGCTCGGCAAGGGCAATGCGTGGGGCGTGTCGCTGTCGTACGTGATGGGTCCGCTCAGCATCGCGGCCGGCGCGCAGCAGAACAGCGACAACTCGGCGCGCAAGCAGACGATCTACCACGCGAACGTCGTGTATGCGTTCAGCAAGGCGAAGATCTACGCGGGCTACCTGCGCTCGAAGGACGACACGGGCTTCGTCGACAGCCTGCTCGCCCAGCAGACGATTCCGGTCGCGAAGGGCACCGGCCGGATCGACGACGGTCCGTTCGCGGGCGTGAGCTGGCAGGTCAGCGCGCCGCTGACGCTGACGGGCGCGTTCTACTACGACCACATGCGCAATGCGATGACCACCAACGGCACGCTCGCGAGCGGCAACCGCTACGCGATCGTCGGCATCGCCGAGTACGCGCTCAGCAAGCGCACGGAAGTCTACGGCACCGTCGACTTCAACAAGACGAACGGCGCGGCGAACGTCGAGCTGCCGGGTCGCAGCAACCAGACCGGCATCGCGATCGGCCTGCGCAATATCTTCTGACGAACGTCGGAACGCATGGGCCGGCTTCGTCCGACCTGCATCGAAGGGGCGCCGCGAGGCGCCTCTTTTTTTTCGTCACGCGACCTTCATGCGCGCGCACGACTATTCGGCGAATGCTTCATCACGAGACCCCCGCGCCGTAAGGGTTTCGTCGGCAATCCAGAACATACTTTTACAGTGCGCGCGACGGCTTTCCGCTACGCTGCGTGCATCGCCCGTTGCGTGCCGCCTGGCGCGCGCGTGCGTCGTTCCGGTTGCGCTCGGCGAGTGCGGCCGGCCTGGTGCGTAACTTGTGTATCCGGTGATGACAATCGTGGTCCGCCGGTTTTTTTTCGTGGGACGATGCGCTCACGATTTTCTTGAAAGGGGATGACGATGGGTATCCTGAACACCGTGGGTGAAATCGCTGGCGCGGTCGCCGCTGTCGAAGGCGCGGAAAAGCTGGATCCGGATGCGGGCCTGCTGACCAAGGCGGCCGCCGCTGTCGCCGGCTTCAAGGGTGCGGAAGCGATCGAAGGCATGCTCGAGAAGAAAAAGGAAGACCAGCCCGAACAGGCTGCAGACGACACGCAGGCGACGGACGGCAGCGACACGTCGCAGGCATGAGCATGGCGGCTGGTCCGGCCGTGGGCGCGCCCTTCGCGCGCCCGGGCGGACCGGTGCCGCGCAGCCGGCAGGTCGGGCATGCGGTCGATCGGTGACGCATGACACACCCGGCGGCTGGTTTGACCGGCGAGAGGCAACGTCTCTCGCCGTTTTTTATTGGGCGCGCGCCGGGCTGCACCGTGCGCCGCAAGAATGCCGGAATCTTGCTATCGTGCCTTCATCCGAACTGCGATGAGGGAATGCGATGGATTTCGACTACGACCTGTTCGTCATCGGCGCCGGCTCGGGCGGCGTGCGGCTCGCACGCATGTCCGCGTCATACGGCGCGCGTGTCGGCATAGCGGAACAAGAGCAGATCGGCGGCACCTGCGTGCTGCGCGGCTGCATTCCGAAGAAGCTGCTCGTCTACGCATCGCACTACCCGCATGAAGTCGAGGACGCGAAGGGCTTCGGCTGGACCTTCGGCGCCGGCACGCTCGACTGGCCCGCGCTGATCGCCGCGAAGGATCGCGAGATCAACCGGCTCAGCGACATCTACATCAACCTGCTGCGGCAATCGGGCGTCGAGATGCACGCGGGGCGCGCGACGCTCGTCGATGCGCATACGGTCGCGATCGGCGAACGCACGATCCGCGCGCGCCACATCGCGATCGCGACCGGCTCGCGTCCGTCGATGCCGGCGCGGCCCGGCATCGAGCATGCGATCACGTCGCGCGAGGCGCTGTCGCTTGCCGCGTTGCCCCAACGCATCGCGGTGGTCGGCGGCGGCTATATCGCGGTCGAGTTCGCGGGCATCTTCAACGGCTTCGGCAGCCACGTCGACCTGTTCTATCGCGGCGAGAAGATCCTGCGCGGCTTCGACGACGACGTGCGCCAGTTCCTGACCGACGAGATGACGAAACAGGGCGTCACGATCCATGGACGCGCGGTCGTCGAGTCGATCGAGCGCGCGGACGACGGCACGCTGAGCGTGCGCGTCGGCGCTGCGCGGCACGGGCCGTACGACCAGGTGCTTTATGCGACCGGCCGCGTGCCGAACGTCGACGGCCTCGGGCTCGAGCAGGCGGGCGTGATGCTCGACGCGCGTGGCGCGATCGCCGTCGATGCGTATTCGGCGACGTCGGTGCCGTCGATCCACGCGATCGGCGACGTCACGTCGCGGCCGCAGCTCACGCCGGTCGCGACGCGCGACGGCGGGCTGCTCGCCCGCACGCTGTTCGGCGGGTCGCGCGTCGCGGCCGATCACGAATGGGTGCCGTCGGCGGTGTTCAGCCAGCCCGAGGTCGCGACGGTCGGGCTCACGGAGGCGACCGCGCGCGACCTGTACGACGGCGACGTCGATATCTACCGCACGTCGTTCAAGGCGCTGCGTCATACGCTGTCGGGCCGCGACGAGCGCACGCTGATGAAGCTGGTCGTCGCGCGCGACAGCCAGCGCGTGGTCGGCGCGCACATGGTCGGCCGCGATGCGGGCGAGATCATCCAGGGCATCGCGATCGCGATTCGCGCGGGCGCGACGAAGGCGCAGTTCGACGACACGATCGGCATTCACCCGACCGCGGCCGAGGAGTTCGTGACGATGCGGCAGAAGGTGGCTGACTAGCGGGGCGCGTCAGCGCACGGCGGCAAACGAACGGCTGCGTGTCGGCGCGGCCGTGTCTCGTTGAGGTGGCCGCCGCTCAATGCACGCCGAACGCGTCGAGCAGCCGGTACCAGCTCATCGCGAGCACCAGCGCCGGCGTGCGCAATGCCTCGCCGCCGGGGAAGTCGCGATGGCGGATCTTGTCGAACAGGTCGAAGCGGCTCGCCTGTCCGTTGATCGCCTCGGCGATCAGCTTGCCCGCGAGCGCGGTCGTGTTCACGCCGTGCCCCGAGAACCCCTGCGCGAAATACATCGTCGGCGCGATGCGGCCGAAGTGCGGCGCACGGTTCATCGTGATGTCGACGAAGCCGCCCCACGCGTAATCGACCTTCACGTCCGCCAACTGCGGGAACGTCTTCAGCATGTCCGCGCGCATCGCCGCCGCGAGATCGCGCGGCTCCCGCGTCGAATAGCTGACCTTGCCGCCCCACACGAGCCGCGTGTCGGGCGCCGGCCGGAAATAGTCGAGCACGAAACGGCTGTCGCAGATCGCCGCGCGTGCGGGCATCAGCGCGGCGGCGCGCGCGTCGCCAAGCGGCTCGGTCGCGATCACGTAGGTGCCGACCGGCATGATCTTCTTCGACAGCGCGGGCGCGAGCGTCCCGACGAAGGTGTTGCACGCGAGCACGACGAAACGCGCGCGCACGTTGCCGCCGCTCGTCTCGACCACATGTCCGCCCGCGACGTCGCGCACGCGCGTCACGCAACTGTCCTCGTGGATGCGCACGCCCGCCTCGGTCGCCGCGCGCGCGAGGCCGAGCGTGTAGTTGAGCGGATGGAGGTGGCCGCTGTCCGGGTCGTACAGGCCGCCGCAATAGCGCTCGGACTGCACGTAGTCACCGAGTTCGTCGGCTTCGACGAAGTGGAAGCGGTCGTAGCCGAAGCGCTTCGCGGCTTCGTCGCGCCAGCGCTTCAGCCCGTCGGCATCGCGCTCGGTGTTCGCGGCCGTGAGATAGCCGGGCACCAGCGCGCAGTCGATGTCGTGCTGTGCGATGCGCGACTTCACGAGCGACAACGTTTCGAGCCCCATGTCCCAGATGCGCTTCACGTCGCCTTCCGGCATGAACTGCCCGAACGTGTCGATGTCGCACGCGAACCCGCCGATCAGCTGGCCGCCGTTGCGGCCGCTCGCCGCCCATCCGACCCGCGACGCTTCGAGCACGGTCACCGAATGGCCGCGCTCGGCGAGGTTGAGCGCGGTGGACAAGCCCGTGAGGCCCGCGCCGATCACGCACACGTCGGCATCGATCGTGCCGGCGAGCGGCGCGTGGCGGGTCGTATCGTTGGCGGTCGCCGCGTAGTAGGACGCGACGTGCGGCTGGTTGGCGAATGTCTGCATGATCAGGAGAACGGAGAAAGTGGGCTCAGAACAGCTCGCGCACGCGGTGGTACAGCATCCCGAGTTCGAGCGCGGGTTGCCGCCACGCGTCGCCGCCGGGGAAACGGCGGTGACGCATGCGCGCGAACAGGTCGAACGCGCGCGTGTCGCCCGCGATTGCGCCGGCGACCGCGCGTCCGGCGATGCCGGTGAGTGCGACGCCGTGGCCACTGAAGCCCTGGACGTAGAAGAAGTTCGGATCGAGTGCGCCAAAATCCGGCGCGCGGTTGCGCGTGACGTCGACGAAGCCGCCCCACGCATGGTCGACGCGCACGTCGCCGAGCTGCGGGAACACGCCGACCATGCGGCGCCGGATCGTTTCCGCGAGCGTGGCGGGCGATGCGCCGGCCGAATTCGCGCGGCCGCCGAACAGCATCCGGTGGTCGGCCGACAGCCGGAAATAGTCGAGGAAGAAGTTGTTGTCGCACACGGCTTCGCGCTGCGCGATCAGCGCGTCGGCGCGCGCCTGGCCGAGCGGCTCGGTCGCGATGATATACGACGCGATCGGTGCGATGCGGGCGGCCGTCGCGGCCGGCAGCACGCCGCCGGGGCCCGCGTTGCAGCACGACACGACGAAGCGGCAGCGCACGTCGCCCGTCGGCGTGCGCACGATGGGCCGCTCGCCGCGCACGATGTCGAGCGCGGGTGTATGCGCGTACAGCGCGATGCCTTCGCGGCGCGCGGCATCGGCAAAGCCAAGGCAGTACTTGAGCGGATGCAGGTGGCCCGACAGCGGATCGTAGACGCCTGCGAGATAGCGCGTCGATGCGATGCGCGCGCGGATCTCGCCGGTGTCGAGCCACGACAGCGACGGATGGCCCCAGCGCTGGGTCGCGGCGTCCATCCACGCGTGCAGGTCGTCGATGCGGCGCGGTTTCGTCGCAACCGTCAGGTAGCCGCGCGTGAAGTCGCAGTCGATCCCGTAGCGCGCGATCCGCTCGGCGATCAGCGCGACGCCGTCGAGCGACAGCGACCACGCGGCGCGCGCGCCGTCGGCGCCGAGCTGCCGCTCGATCTCCTCGTCCTTCGCGAAGCCGGTGATCGCCTGGCCGCCGTTGCGGCCCGATGCGCCCCAGCCGGGCCGGTGCGCGTCGATCACCGCGACGGACAGCCCGCGCGCGCGGCAGTCGAGCGCCGTCGACAGGCCCGCGAAGCCGGCGCCGATCACGCAGACGTCGACGTCGATCGTCCCGTCGAGCGCAGGGTCGTCCACGGCGGGGCGCACGGCCGTCGCTTCGTAGTACGAGTCGCGCGCGAGCGCATCGGCGCGGCGGGTGAAAGACTGCGTCATGAATCCGACTCCCTCGTTGCAGCCGGCGGCGGTGCATCGCGCACCGTCATCCGGCCGGTAAAAACGGCGCGGGACGCCGTGCGCGCGGCACGGCGTCCCGCGCGGGCTGCATCAGAACGAATAGATGAACTGCGTCGCGAGCAGGTCGTTGGACTTGCCATACGATCCGTCGTTGCGCAGGAACACCTTGTTGTTCGCCCAGTCGTGGCGGTATTCGACCTTCACGGTGATCTGCTGGGTCGGATAGAACAGCAGGTCGAGCGCGACATCCTGGCGCACGGCCCCCTTGCACTCGAAGCCCAGGCCGCCACCGGCCTTCGACATCGCGAGGCAGTCCGCGTCGACGCCGAAGCCGTTGCTCGGATCCATCCCGTTGCCGTTCAGCGCGATGCCGCCACCGCCGCCGCCGTTCTTCGAGTTGGCGAGCAGGTCGTAGCGCAGCGTCACGCCCATGCGGCCGACCACCGGCGCGTTGAACTTGCGGTGCGCGAGCAGCGACAGGCCGTACCACTGCGCGAGCCCGCCGTTGAACGCCGCATGCTGCTGACGGCCGTAGTCGACTTCCGCGTTGTACTGAATGTCGGCGAGCGTGTAGGTCGCGTCGAGTTCACCGAAGAAGAACGAACCGTAGCCGCTCGGTGCCGCTCCGCCCGGGCCGTAGTGGACGACGCCGTTCGCATCGATCGCGCTCGCGAGCGTCTGGCGGCCGATGTTGAACGAACCGCCGAGATCGAGCGCACTGGACCACGTGTAGTCCGCGCGTGCGGTGAAGGTCGGCACCTTGTTGCTGGTGGTGATCGGATCGCCGAGCGCGTTGGTGCCCGTCGTCGTGACCGAACCGTACGTGCGGTACTGCTCGTTGCCGAGGAAGAACTTCCACGCCCAGTTGCCCTTCGTGTAGTTCGCGCCGATACCGACGTAGCTGCCCGGATCCGAGAAATCGTACAGCAGGTTGTGCGTGAGCGTGAGCATCTGGTTCGACTGCTGCACCTCGTAGCCGCCGAAGCTCGGGATCAGGCCGGCGACCAGCGTCGTTTCGGCGGTGATCGGCACGTTGATGACGGCGGTGTTCAGCAGGTTGTCGGTGATCGAGCCGCGCGAGTTCTGCAGCAGCGTGATGCCGTTGCCGCGGTTCGGCATCAGCGTGATTTCCGCCGACGGCGCCATCGGGCCGACGCCGAACGTCTTCTTGATGTCGAGGTAGAGATCGCCGAACGTGCTGTTGAAGTAGTTGTATGCGTTCTCGTGGTTCGCGAACAGGAACGACGACGTGCCGGCCGCGCGGTTGTATATGTAGGTCGGGTCGATGTAGCCCGTCACCGACAGGCCGGCCAGCGGGCCCGTGTTGGCCGCGTCCGTCAGCGAGTCGACCTTCAGCTGCTGGTTCGCGATCTGCTGCTTCATTTCGCCGACCTCGTCGTTGGTCAGCGTGGCCTGCGCCTTGCCGTAGTCCGGCGAGCCCGGGTCGACGGCCACGGCGGCCGGCGCGGCGCCGGCCCCTGCCTTCGTGCCGGCCTGGGCGGTCGCGGTGCCGCCCTTCGCCGACAGTTGCGCCTGCATCGCCTTCATCTGTTTCTGCAGCGCCGCGACCTGCGCCTGCAGCGCCTTGATCTCGGCGGATGTCGAGTCGGCCAGCGCGATGCCCGGTAACGCGCCGGCCACCAGCAGGCAGATCAGTTTCTTCTTCATTGCGGATTCTCCTTGTCGTGTGCCTGTCAAATCGGAATCGAATCGCGCGCCCCCCCTGGGGCGGCGCGTCTTGCTTGTCTGCAGTGCTTGTTATCTTGGGAACGGGAGGCGATGCGTCACGCCACCGCGAACGCCGCCTTCATGTCGGCGATGCGGCGCCGCTCGCGCGCGATCATCATCCGGTTCACGACGATCACGCCGATCGTCACCGCCGTGATGAACAGCGTCGCCAGGGCGTTCATCTCCGGGTTCAGCCCCAGCCGCACGCGCGAGAACACCACCAGCGGCAGCGTCGTCGAGCCCGGCCCGGACAGGAATGCCGACAGCACCAGGTCGTCGATCGACAGCGTGAACGACAGCAGCCACCCCGACAGCAGTGCCTGCGAGATCAGCGGCAGCGTCACCACGAAGAACACCTTCAGCGGCGTTGCACCGAGATCCAGCGCCGCCTCTTCCAGCGACTTGTTCATCTCCTTCACGCGCGACTGCACGATGATCGCCACGTACGACACGCACAGCATCACGTGACCGATCCAGATCGTCACCATCCCGCGCCCCTTCGGCCAGCCGAACATCTGCTCCAGCGCAACGAACAGCAACAGCAGCGAGATACCCTGGATCACTTCCGGGATCACCAGCGGCGCGTTGATCATCCCCGTGTACAGCGTGAAGCCCTTGAAGCGGCCGAAGCGCGCGAGCACGAAGCCCGCCCACGTGCCGATTACGACCGACGCGGTGGCCGTCAACAGGCCGATCTTCAGCGACAGCCACGCGGCGGTCAGCAGCTCGTCGTCGTCCAGCAGCGCCGCGTACCACTTCAGCGAGAAGCCCGACCACACCGTCACCAGCTTCGACTCGTTGAACGAGTACACGACCAGGCTGATGATCGGGATGTACAGGAACAGGAAGCCGAAGGCGAGGACGCCCGTCGACAGCGGTTTGCTCGGCTTGATCATTTCGCGTCCTCCAGTTCCTTGACCTGGTAGTACTGGAACAGCGCCATCGGCACCAGCAGCAGCATCACCATCGCGACCGTCACCGCGGACGCCATCGGCCAGTCCATGTTGTTGAAGAATTCATCCCACATCACGCGGCCGATCATCAGCGTGTCGGCGCCGCCGAGCAGCTCCGGAATCACGTACTCGCCGACCGCCGGGATGAACACCAGCAGGCTGCCGGCGATGATCCCGTTCTTCGACAGCGGCAGCGTGATCCGCGTGAACGCGACCCACGGTTTCGCGCCGAGGTCGTACGCGGCTTCGAGCAGCGTGAGGTCCATCTTCACGAGGTGCGCGTACAGCGGCATCACCATGAACGGCAGGTACGAATAGACCATCCCGATGTAGACGCCCGCATCGCTGTGGTAGAGGCGCAGCGGCGTGTGGATGATGCCCAGCGCGATCAGCGTGTGGTTCAGCAGGCCGTCGTCCTTCAGGATGCCGATCCATGCGTACACGCGGATCAGGAACGACGTCCAGAACGGCAGCATCACGGCCATCATCAGCACGTTGCGGCGGTTCGGTTCCGAGCGCGCGATGTAGTACGCCATCGGATACCCGATCAGCAAACACAGCACCGTCGACACGGCGGCCATCTTCAGCGAGCTGAGGTAGGTCGCGATGTACAGGTCGTCCTGCAGCAGGAACGCGTAGTGCGACAGCTGCAGCGCGAAGTGCACGACGCCGTCCTTGATCTCGACGAGCGACGTGTACGGCGGGATGCCCATCACCTGGTCGGCGAAGCTGATCTTCAGCACCAGCACGAACGGCAGCGCGAAGAACACGGCAAGCCACACGAACGGCACGCCGATCGC
This sequence comes from Burkholderia sp. AU33423, assembly GCF_002223135.1. Classification (NCBI taxonomy): domain Bacteria; kingdom Pseudomonadati; phylum Pseudomonadota; class Betaproteobacteria; order Burkholderiales; family Burkholderiaceae; genus Burkholderia; species Burkholderia sp. AU33423. The sequence continues at coordinate 889,517 of NZ_NKFH01000005.1, read as the reverse complement.
GACGCTGCGGCCCGACGGCAGGAAGCGCGACAGGAAGTCGAAGCGGCCCGGGCGGGCGCGGCCGGTGCCGGCGCTCGCGGCGCCGGTCGGCACCGGCGCGGACGGATTGGAAGCGGAGGTTCTCATCGTGGCGTCCTCACTGCGTCAGCACGACGCCGCTGGCCGGCGACCACGACACGAACACGTCGTCGTTCCACGCCGGCGCGTTGTCGTTCATCAGGTGCGAGCTCGACAGGTTCGACACGACCGTCTTGCCGCTCGGCAAGCGCACGTGGTACAGCGAGTAGCTGCCCATGTACGCGATGTCGGTCACGACGCCGCGCGCCCAGTTGTGTTTCGAGCCCGGCTTCTCGCGCGACACGTGAATGCGTTCCGGGCGCACCGAGATGCCGACCGGCATGCCGAGCGGGCCGGTGACGCCGTGGCTCACGTACATGCGCGCCTCGAGGTCGTCGCTCTCGACGAAGATGTGATCGGGCTCGTCCTCGACCACGCGGCCTTCGAACAGGTTGGTCGAGCCGATGAATTCGGCCGAGAAGCGGCTGTTCGGAAACTCGTACACCTCGCCCGGCGCGCCGATCTGCACGATCTTGCCTTCGCTCATCACCGCGAGGCGGCTGGCCATCGTCATCGCCTCTTCCTGGTCGTGCGTGACCATCACGCAGGTCACGTCGACCTTCTCGATGATGTTCACGAGTTCGAGCTGGGTCTTCTGGCGGATCTTCTTGTCGAGCGCGGACATCGGCTCGTCGAGCAGCAAGAGCTTCGGGCGCTTGACCAGCGAGCGCGCGAGCGCGACGCGCTGCTGCTGGCCGCCGGAGAGCTGATGCGGCTTGCGCTGCGCGTACTTGCTCATCTGCACGAGCGCCAGCGCATCGGCCACGCGCTCCTTGATCTCGTTCTTTGGCGTGCCTTCCTGCTTCAGGCCGAACGCGACGTTCGATTCGACCGTCATGTGCGGGAACAGCGCGTACGACTGGAACATCATGTTCACCGGGCGGCGGTACGGCGGCAGCGACGCGAGGTCCTCGCCGTCGACGAAGATCTTGCCGGAGGTGGCCGTCTCGAGCCCGGCGAGCATGCGCAGCAGCGTCGACTTGCCGCAGCCCGAGCTGCCGAGCAGCGCGAACAGCTCGTTCTTCGCGATCGTCAGGTTCACGTTGTCGACGGCGGTGCTGTCGCCGAATTTCTTCACGACGTTTTCGATGCGCACGAAGGCGTCGTTTTGCGTACGGGCCGCGAGGGCCGGTTGGGTCTGTCGTGCAGCAGCGGAAGAGGGTATCGATTGCATGGGATTCACCATTCGTTCTTCACGGATTGCAGGCGTGAGCGTCCCCGCGCGAGGCGCAGGACGCGACTCACGGGCGACGGCTCGTGCCGGATGGAACAGTGCGCGCGGCGCGCACGGGCGGACGGAGGTCCGCGGATCTCAGGCGGGCAGGCGTCAAGCGACGCCTGCGCCGCCGGAATTCAGGGCGATCAGTGGCCGGTCTTCAGTTGGGCCCACAGGCGGTTCTCGAGGCGCAGGATGTCGGCCGGCATCGGCTTCATCAGCACCATCTTCTTCAGCACGTCTTCAGGCGGGTAGACGGTCGGGTCCTGCGCGACGGCCGGCGTGACGAACTGGTGCGCGGCCTTGTTCGCGGTCGGGTAGAACACCGTATTGGTGATCGCCGCGTTGACCTTCGGATCGGATACGTAGTTGATCCACTTCAGTGCGCTCTCGGGGTGCGGCGCATCCTTCGGGATCACCATCACGTCGAACCACAGCAGGCCGCCTTCCTTCGGATTCGAGAACTTGATGTCGTACGAACGCTTCGCCTCGGCCGAGCGGCGATGTGCGATGCCGACGTCACCCGACCAGCCGAGCGCGACGCACACGTCGTTGTTCGCGAGGTCGTTGATGTAGCCGGACGAGTTGAACTGGGTGATGTACGGGCGGACTTTCTTCAGAACTTCGAAGGCTGCCTGGTAGTCGCCGGGATTCTTGCTGTTCGGGTCCTTGCCCATGTATTGCAGCGTGGCGGCGAACACGTCGACGGCCTGGTCGAGGAACGACACGCCGCAGCTCTTCAGCTTTTCCATGTTGGCCGGGTCGAACACCAGGGCCCAGCTGTCGACCGGCGCCTTGTCGCCGAGCGCCTTCTTCACCGCCTGCGCGTTGTAGCCGATGCCGTCCGTGCCGTAGGCCCATGGCACACCGTACTGGTTGCCCGGATCGGCATCCGAGATCATCTTCATCAACAGCGGGTCGAGGTTCGCGAGGTTCGGCAGCTTCGACTTGTCGAGCTTCTGGTACACGCCGGCCTGGATCTGCTTGGCCATGTAGTTCGACGTCGGCACGACGATGTCGTAGCCCGAACTGCCGGCCAGCAGCTTCGCCTGAAGCGTGTCGTCGCTGTCGTAGTTGTCGTACTTGACGTGAATGCCCGTCTGCTTCTGGAAGTTCGGGATCGTGTCGGGTGCGATGTAGTCGGACCAGTTGTAGACATTCAGCTCGTCGGCCGCGTGTGCCGTCGGGCTGGCGACCGACGTGAACGCGGCCGCGGCGGCAAGGGCGGCAACAGAACAGGCTTGGCGAAGAAAGCAGGCACGCATGGTGGAATTCCCCTGGTTATGGCGGCGTGCGGCGCCCGCCGCACGCCTGTAGGCAAAACCGTTACGAAATACCCAGTTGCTGGGCGGTTGCATCGACTGCTTTTTTCGCCTTCGATACGAGTTCATCGATTTCCGGACGCGAGATCACGAGCGGCGGCGACAGCAGCATCCGGTCGCCGGTCGCACGCATGATCAGGTTGCCGTTGAAGCAGAAGTCGCGGCAGATCGTGCCGACGTCGCCGCCGTTCGCGAAGCGGCGGCGTTCGGCCGGCGCTTCGGCGAGCTGGAGGCTCGCGACGAGGCCGTGGCCATGCACTTCGCCGACGATCGGGTGACGCGCGAAGGTTTCGCGCATCAGCGCCTGGAAGTACGGGCCCGTGTCGTTCTTCACGCGCTCGACGATTCCTTCGTCGCGCAGCAGCTTCAGGTTCGCGACCGCGACGGCCGCCGCGACCGGGTGCCCCGAGTACGTGAGGCCGTGGTTGAATTCGCCGTTGTCGATGATCGGTCGCGCCACGCGTTCGTGAATGCCGACCGCCCCCATCGGCACGTAGCCCGACGTGAGGCCCTTCGCCATCGTGATGAGATCGGGTTCGAAACCGAAGTGTTGGTGTGCGAACCATTCGCCGGTGCGGCCGAAGCCGCCGATCACTTCGTCGGCCACCAGCAGGATGTCGTACTTGCGGCAGATCCGCTGGATTTCCGGCCAGTACGTCGACGGCGGGAAGATCACGCCGCCCGCACCCTGGAACGGCTCGCCGATGAACGCCGCGACGTTCTCCGCGCCGAGTTCGAGGATCTTCGCTTCGAGCTGCTGTGCGCGGGCGAGACCGAACGCTTCCGGCGTTTCGCCGGCTGCCGCTTCACCGAAGAAATACGGCTGGTCGATGTGCACGATGTTCTCGACCTTCGACGGCATCTGCTCGTGCATGTAGCCCATCCCGCCGAGCGTGCCGCCGGCGATCGTCGAGCCGTGATAGCCGTTCTTGCGCGAGATCACGTACTTCTTCTGCGGCTGGCCCTGCACGCGCCAGTACTGGTGCACGAGGCGCAGCACGGTGTCGTTGCCTTCCGAGCCGCTGTTGCAATAGAAGAAGTGGTTGAAGCCCTTTGGCGTGACTTCCGCGAGCATCGCGGAGAGTTCGATCACCGGCGGGTGGGTGGTCTTGAAGAAGGTGTTGTAGAACGGCAGCTCCTGGATCTGGCGATACGCGGCGTCGGCGAGCTCCTTGCGGCCGTAGCCGACGTTCACGCACCAGAGGCCGGCCATCCCGTCGATCACCTTGTTGCCGTCCGAGTCCCACAGGTAGACGCCGTCGGCCTTCACGATCACGCGGCTGCCCGCGCGATTCAGCGCGCCCATGTCGGAGAACGGGTGAATGTGGTGCGCGGCGTCGAGCGCGCGGTATTCGGCGGTCGTGCGCGCCTGCGTCGCACGGGGCGCTGCGGCCGTGGCGCTCGGTGCGGCCGGCTGGATCCAGGCAGATTCGTTGCGGTACGTCATGTTTCCTCCGTGATTCCGTATTCGGTCGGGTGCATGCTCAGACGTGCAGCAGCAGATGGCGGCGTTCCCACGAGCTGATCACGCGGAAGAACGCTTCGTATTCGGTTTCCTTCAGCGCGAAATACGCCTTCAGGAACTTGTGGCCGAGGATCTCGCCGAGCGGCTCGCAGGCGGCCATCAGCGTCAGCCCTTCCTCGAGGTTGCGCGGCAGCTGGTACGGCAGGTCGTAGCCGTCGCTGACGAGCGGCTCGGTCGGCTCCAGGCGCTGCGTCATGCCGAGATAACCGGCCGCGAGCGTCGCGGCGAGCGCGAGGTACGGATTGCAGTCGACGCCCGGGATGCGGTTCTCGATGCGGCGCGCCGACGGGCCCGAGTGCGGGATGCGGAAGCCGACCGTGCGGTTGTCGTAGCCCCACTGCACGTTGATCGGCGCGGCCATGAAGCGCGACAGGCGGCGATACGAGTTGATGTACGGCGCGAAGATCGGCATCAGCGCCGGCGTGTACTTCTGCAGCCCCGCGAGGAAGTTGTAGAACATCGACGTCGCGCCGCCGGTTTCCGGTGACGTGAACAGGTTCTGGCCCGTTTCCTCATCGACGATGCTCTGGTGCACGTGCATCGCCGAACCCGGTTCGTTTTCCATCGGCTTGGCCATGAACGTCGCGTACATGTTGTGACGCAGCGCGGCCTCGCGCACCGTGCGCTTGAACAGGAACACCTGGTCGGCCAGCGACAGCGCGTCGCCGTGCATGAAGTTGATCTCCATCTGCGCGGCGCCGACCTCGTGGATCAGCGTGTCGATGTCGAGGTTCTGTGCTTCGCAGTACTCGTAGATGTCCTCGAACAACGGGTCGAACTCGTTGACGGCCTCGATCGAATACGACTGGCGGCCCGTTTCGGGGCGGCCCGTGCGGCCGACCGGCGGGCGCAGCGGCAGGTCCGGGTCCTTGTTCATGTCGACCAGGTAGAACTCGAGTTCCGGCGCGACGACGGGCTTCCAGCCCTTCGCCTTGTACAGGTCGAGCACGCGGCGCAGCACGTAGCGCGGCGAGATCTCGACCGGCGAGCCGTCGAAGTGCACGCAGTCGTGGATCACCTGCGCGGTCGGGTCGACGGCCCACGGAATCAGGCGGATCGTCGACGTGTCGGGCACGCACACCATGTCGGGGTCGGTCACGCCGGTCAGCGACCCGTCTTCCGGATATTCGCCGGTGACGGTCTGCACCATCACGGCCTGCGGCAGGCGCATCGATTCGCCGGACGTGAACTTGTTGCGCGGCGTGATCTTGCCGCGCGCGATACCGGCCATGTCGGGAATGATCGCTTCGATCTCGGTGATCCGGTGCTGCTTCAGAAAGTCTTCGATGTCTTGCATGTTTGTTCTCGTTGGTTGAGTCGGCGCGCTCAGGCGAGTGCGGCGGCGGCCATGGCGCGCGTACGGGCAGCGCGGCGGGCGCGGCAGGCATCGCCGAAGGCGCGGAAGATCGCGCTCGACAGCGGGTCCTGCGCATGGCGCCATTCCGGATGCCACTGCACGGCGAGGGCGAAAGCCGGTGCGTCGACGACGCTCACGGCTTCGATCAGCCCGTCCGGCGCGACGGCCTCGACGGCGAGGCCGGAGCCGAGCTGGGCGATGCCCTGCTTGTGCAGCGAGTTCACGTGCACTTCGTCGCGGCCGCCGGCGAGCGCGTGCAGCGCGCCGCCGGGCGTCAGGCGCACGACGTGCGCGGGGCCGTATTGCGTGTCCATCGGCGCGTCGTCGTCCTCGCGGTGATCGGCGAGGCCCGGCACTTCATGCACGCGCTGGTGCAACGTGCCGCCGCAGACGACGTTCAGCTCCTGGAAGCCGCGGCAGACGGCCAGCACCGGCACGCCCGCGGCGATCGCCGCGCGCAGCAGCGGCAGCGTGGTCGCGTCGCGGGCCGGGTCGTGCTTCGTGCCCGGTGCGCTCGGTTCGCCGCCGTACCGGTGCGGCTCGACGTTCGAGTAGCTGCCGGTAAACAGCAGGCCGTCGACCGTGTCGAGTACGTCGTCGACCGACTGGCGCTCACCGAGCGCGGGCAGCACCATCGCGAACGCTTGCGCGCCGTCGACGATCGCTGCGACGTATTTGTCGCCGACCGTATGCGACGCATGCGCACCGATTTGCGTGTGGTCGGCGGTGATGCCGACGAGGGGTTTTCTTCTATCCATGACGTCAATCAGTTATCCGGAGGAGCGTTGCGTCTTGCTTGCCGGATGTGGCGAAACGCCGGCGTGCAACGGCCCCGCAGCCTTGCGCAAGAGGCAAGGCCGCTGATGAATGGGCGCAACGGGATGGCGTGGCGATCCGCGCTGCGCGCGACGATCAGGCCGTCGTTCGTTTCATTGCGAGTCGCGACGCAGCAACGCATGCGCGAACGCGTTCCGTCACCGCACGGACGATGCGGTTGGCGAATCAGCAATCGAAACGAACGACGTAAAGAAAGGAGAGGCGCTACGGCAGCAGCGACGCCACTTCGTCGGTATCGACGGCGACGAATGCGCGTGCTGAAACGGCGTTGTGACGCCGAACGGAACGACGGGACAGGATGGTGTAGATCGACAGATGAAGCAGGCGAGGACTATGCCAGCCGCAACTGCCGTCGTCGGAAGCGGACGACGCGCTGCGCAAACTTCGCACATCGCCTCGATCCCACCTCACCAGAGGGCCACGGACTCTCACGATTACACTCGACTGGGTTGTTGAAAGTATTGAACACCTGACCGTTTCGACGCGCTGGGCGTTTAAAATAATCAAGGTGCCGGTTACGCGTTATTTACATTGATGGGCATCAATTTTTGCGTTGCAATAACGTTTTCTGCTGCCGATGAATGCTTGATGACGCTAACCTGAGAGCCAGCATATACGAGCCAAAAACGGCGTCAAATGTTTTTTAACGGTGTTGTATCAGGGCTTTCCCGAGCAGTGCGAACAAAAGATTCGCAAAAGGAATAATCGACACGGTGTTCATTATTTCGAACGCCTTTCAGGGTTTTCCCCGCTGATGCGCGGCATAAAGTGATTAGAATATTCAACGGCTGTCCACCGCGTCGTTTCACTTTGTCATCGCACTTATCGTGTCCGAAACCGAATCGATGTCCACCGAAGTCGCCGAGCGCCTGCGTTTCGTGCGCAACAAGCAGGGCCTGTCGCAGCGCGAACTCGCGAAGCGGGCCGGCGTGACCAACGGCACGATCTCGCTGATCGAACAGGGCCGCGTGAGCCCGTCGGTCGGCTCGCTGAAGAAGCTGCTCGAATGCATCCCGATGAGTCTCGCGGAGTTCTTCACGTTCGAGCTCGTCGAATCGCGCTCGGTCGTGTCGCGTCGCGACGAGATGCCGAACCTCGGCAACGACACGCTCGCGTTTCATCTGGTCGGCGCGAGCATGAAGGACCGCAACATGTGCATCCTGCGCGAGATCTACCAGCCGCAGGCCGATACGGGGCCCGAGATGCTCGTGCACGCGGGGCACGAGGGCGGTGTCGTCGTGTCGGGCCGGCTCGAGCTGACCGTCGACGGCGCGACGTGGCTGCTCGACCCCGGAGACGGCTACTACTTCGAAAGCCGTTTGCCGCATCGTTTTCGCAATCCCAGCGCGGACCTGATCTGCGAGGTCGTCTCGGCCAATTCGCCGGCGACCTTCTGACCGTCCCCCGCGCGTCACTGCATTCGCTGCCGGCCGCCTGCGCATCATGCGCAGCGGCGTGCCGCTTCGCGAATGCCAAAAAACTGAGGCATCCTGATGAACAAGTTGACTTTGGCTGACTGGCAGGACAAGGCGGCGTCGCTCGAGATCGAAGGGCGTGCATTTATCGACGGCGCATCGCGCGACGCGCACGGCGGCAAGACGTTCGACTGCGTGAGCCCGATCGACGGCCGCGTGCTCGCGCAGGTCGCCGATTGCGGCGAAGCCGACGTGAACGCGGCCGTCGCGGCTGCGCGCCGCGCGTTCGACGCGGGCGTGTGGGCTGGCCTGAACCCGCGTGCGCGCAAGGCCGTGCTGCTGCGCTGGGCCGCGCTGATGCGCGAGCATCTGGACGAACTGTCGCTGCTCGAGACCCTCGACGCCGGCAAGCCGATCGGCGACACGACGACGGTCGACGTGCCGGGCGCCGCGTACTGCGTCGAATGGTTTGCGGAAGCGATCGACAAGGTGGGCGGCGAAGTCGCGCCGGCCGACCATCATCTCGTCGGTCTCGTCACGCGCGAGCCGGTGGGTGTGGTGGCCGCCGTCGTGCCGTGGAACTTCCCGATCCTGATGGCTGCGTGGAAATTCGGTCCCGCGCTCGCGGCCGGCAATAGCGTCGTGCTGAAGCCGTCGGAGAAATCACCGCTGACCGCGATCCGTGTCGCGCAGCTCGCGGTCGAGGCCGGCATTCCCGCCGGCGTGTTCAACGTCGTGCCGGGTGCGGGCGAGCCGGGCAAGCTGCTCGCGCTGCATCGCGACGTCGACTGCATCGCGTTCACGGGTTCGACGGCGGTCGGCAAGCTGATCATGCAGTACGCCGCGCAGTCGAACCTGAAGCGCGCGTGGCTCGAACTCGGCGGCAAGTCGCCGAACATCGTGCTGCCCGATTGTCCCGATCTCGACCGCGCGGCGCAGGCGGCTGCCGGCGCGATCTTCTACAACATGGGCGAGATGTGCACGGCAGGCTCGCGCCTCCTCGTGCATCGCGACATCAAGGACGCGTTCATCGAGAAGCTCGTCGCGGCCGCGCGCGCGTACGTGCCCGGCAATCCGCTCGATCCGTCGGTGTCGATGGGCGCGATCGTCGACGGCATCCAGCTCGAGCGCGTGCTCGGCTATATCGAGGCCGGGCGCAGCGAAGGCAGGCTCGTCACGGGTGGTGCGCGCGTGAAGGCGGAAACGGGCGGCTTCTACGTGGAGCCGACGGTGTTCGAGGTGAAGCCTGATGCGAAGATCGCGCGCGAGGAGATCTTCGGGCCGGTGCTGTCGGTGATCGTGTTCGACGACGTCGACGAGGCCGTGCGGATCGCGAACGACACCGAATACGGGCTGGCGGCGGCCGTGTGGACGTCGAACCTGACGACCGCGCACGACGTGTCGCGCCGGCTGCGTGCGGGCACCGTCTGGGTGAACTGCTACGACGAGGGCGGCGACATGAACTTCCCGTTCGGCGGCTACAAGCAGTCGGGCAACGGTCGCGACAAGTCGCTGCATGCGCTCGAGAAATACACCGAGCTGAAGTCGACGCTGATCCGGCTGCGCTGACGCGCAATCGGGCGCGGGCGCAGCGCCGGTCGGCGGTGTGCCCGCGGGTCGCGGCGCGCGGGCGTTATGCGGCGCGCAGCGCGGGGTGGAAACCGGCGGCTTCGATGATCGACTGCACGCGCTCGGCGCCTTGCGCCGATTCGACCTTGACGATCTTCGTCGCGACGTCGATGTCGAGCTTCGCGGCGGGATCGGCGGCCGTCACCGCGCGCGTGATGGCGTTGGCGCAGCCGCCGCAGGTCATGTCCTGGACTTCGAATTCCATCGTGTTCTCCTGAGTTGACGATTGACAAGCATCGACAGCATGAAGCTTGCCACGGTGGGAAGGTCAAGCGTACGCGTGTCGCCGGAAATCCGTGTCGCGGCTTCGCTGCGGCGACAGTATTTTGTAAACGTGAAGTCTGATGAATCGCGAGCGAGCCTTTGACGTCATTCGGAACTTGTCCCGATTGACGGCGAAGCGTTTCGGGCGCCGCGGGGCGGATGCCTTGTCGGGCAACGCGCGACGGCGATCCATGAAGCGTGATCACCATGACGCCAGTAAGGGTACGCGAGTTGAAAATGCGAATCGATCTTAGTATCGGTTCCCTTCGATATTTCAATTCGTTACCCTCATGAACCGTTTTGCTTTCGGCTTTGCGCTGGCCCTGCTGGGCGCATCGGCAACGTCCGCATTCGCGGCCGACGATGTCGTCAACCTGACCCTGAAGGATCACAAGTTTTCGCCGGACGGCGTGACGATCCCGGCCGGCAAGAAGGTGAAGTTCGTCGTGAAGAACCTCGACACGACGCCCGCCGAATTCGAGAGCGACGACTTCAAGGCGGAGAAGGTCGTGCCCGCCGGCAAATCGGTGGAGATCCTGGTCGGGCCGCTGAAGGCCGGCACGTACGAATTCCACGACGAGTATCACGAAGCGCAGTCGAAGACGCACCTCACCGTCAAGTAAGCCCATATCGCCATGTTGTCTACCGCCCTGATCGTCTTTCGTGAAGTGCTCGAGGCCGCGCTGGTGGTGTCGATCGTGATGGCCGCCACGAAGGGCGTGCTGCGGCGCGGCTGGTGGGTCGGCGGCGGCCTCGCGGGCGGCGTGATCGGCGCCGGCCTGATCGCCGCGTTCGCCGACGGGATTTCGCAGTGGGCGTCCGGCATGGGGCAGGAGGTTTTCAACGCGGGCGTGATGTTCGTCGCGACGCTGATGCTCGCGTGGCACAGCATCTGGATGAGCCGGCACGGCCGCGAGATGGCGATGCAGATGACCGAGGTCGGGCGCGCCGTCGCGGACGGCAGCAAGCCGCTGACGGGGCTGGCGATCGTGGTCGGTGTCGCGGTGCTGCGCGAAGGCTCCGAGGCTGTGCTGTTCCTGTACGGCATCGCGGCGGGCGATCCCGGGCAGACGCCGCAGATGATCGTCGGCGGGCTGCTGGGTGTGCTTGGCGGCGCCGGGCTCGGCTACGGGATGTATGCGGGCCTGCTGCAGATTCCGCTGAAGCGCCTGTTCTCCGTCACCAACTGGCTGATCGTGCTGCTCGCGGCGGGGATGGCCAGCCAGTGCGTCGGCTTCCTGCTCTCGGCGGGCCTCGTGCCGTCGTGGGGCGATACGATCTGGGATACGTCGTGGCTGCTCAAGGATTCGAGCATCGTCGGCAAGGCGCTGCATACGCTGATCGGCTATACCGCGCGACCGGCGGGCATCCAGATCGTCGCGTACCTCGCGACACTGGCCACGATCGTCGGACTGGCACGGCTCGTCGGCCGGCCGCAGACGGCAATGCGGCCGCCACGGCCCGCGGCCTGAGTTGTCCGGGTTCGAATGGGAAAGGGGCGTCCATGACGCCCCTTTTTTCATGTGCGGTGTGCGGCCGGCCGATGCGCGGCGTCGGCGACAGCGTGCCGGTGGCGCACGCCGCGCCGGCTCAGCGGTGGCTGTCGATCCAGGCGCGAGCCCATTCGAGCCCCGCGTCGCGCGCGTCGTCCTCGGTGTCGAACACGCCGAGCACGCCGGATGCCTCGACCAGCTTGTTGTTCTGCGTGATCGTGCCGCTCGCCGCGAAGCGCTCGGGCTGCAGGATCTCGTCCTGCTGCAGGATCGCGTGGCCCCAGATCTGGTAGCCGTGGTAGGTTTGCGCTTCCATTATCGAGTCACCTCCGCGGAGCGGCCGTGCGTGCCGACCTGCAGCACGTTGCCGTCCGGCGTGTATTGACGCGGGATATTGGAGTAATTCAGTGCGTGCGGCGCATCGGGCGCAGCCGGCTGCATCACCGTCAGGCGTCCCGGTGCGGGCTGTGCAACGGGGCGCGGAGCGGCCGGCGTCCCGGCCGCGGGCGGGCGATGCGAATCGGCTTTCACGGCCTGCGCGACGCGCCGCTTGTGCGGTTTCGCCGCCGCTTTGGGGGCGGCGTTCGCGTGCTTCTCCGCGCTCTTGCCGGCGCGCGCGTCGGCGCCTGTGTGCGTGGCCGGGGTACGGACTTCCGGCGCATGGGCCGCCGGCTGCCGCGCCTCGGGCGGGTTCCAGACCTCGACGTAATGCTCGGCGGCCCAGCCCGTCGACGCGAACGTCAGCGCCAGCACACCGCATCCAATCAGTCTTACCATTGTCTCTCCGTCATATTCCTTGCGACCCGCGTTCGGCCGGCCGTGCATGCGCATTCGGAGCAGTGGCTCAGGAGAACACCTCGAGCCCGTGCTTCTCGACGATCTGCAGCATCCGGGCCGCGATGCCGCTCGGCCGCTTGTCGCCCTGTTCCCATTGGCGGATCGTCGAAGCCGTCGTGTTCAGGTAGAGCGCGAACACGCTCTGGCTGACGTTGACGGATTTGCGGATGCGGGCGATTGCCTCAGGGTCGAACTGCGGCGCGGCTTCGATGCAGAGCTCGTCGTATTCGCGCATCGTCTTCTTGTCGATCAGCTTGGCGCGATAGAGACCCGACGCGGCGCTGTGGATCGCCTCCGTCGCATCGCTCTTGAATCGACTCTTAGCCATTGCAAATCTCCACAAGCTCTTTCAGTGCGATCAGCGTCGCGACCTCGGCGTTGCTGCGGCGCCCGATATCCGCGGCGAGCTTTCTGAAGGCGCGCAGTTCGCGTTCGGCGATGTCGTCCCGATCGCGTTTCGCGAACAGGAACACGAACACCCACACTCGCCCGACCTTGCTCAGCACGATCCCGCGCTGCCGATTGCCGTCCAGGCGCTTTTTCCAGACGTTGCCGCCGAGCTCGATGCCCTGGCCGCGTGCCAGTTCCCGCGCGGCGCGGCAGAGTTCGGCATCGGCGATGCCTGATTTTCTCGCTGCCTTGTGAAACCACTTCGTCTTGAAGACGCGTCGTACGGAAGCAGGCATGTCGGGTCGGTCGAGTTTGCACAGGATTATATACCACTAAGTGGTATATATTTTGACCTGGCCGAATGGCCTGCTTCACGCCGGACCGCGCCCGGGACGGCCCGGCGGAGGCCATCCCGGCGACCGGTTTTATTCCACCGTCACCGACTTCGCGAGGTTCCGCGGCTTGTCGACGTCGGTGCCACGCGCGCACGCGGTGTGATACGCGAGCATCTGCAGCGGCACGACGTGCAGGATCGGCGACAGTTGCCCGTAGTGCTCCGGCATCCGGATCACGTGCAGGCCGTCGTCGTTGACGATCTGCGTGTCGGCATCGGCGAACACGTACAGCTCGCCGCCGCGCGCACGCACTTCCTGCATGTTCGACTTCAGCTTCTCGAGCAGCGTGTCGTTCGGCGCGACCGTGACGACCGGCATCGCTTCCGTGACGAGCGCGAGCGGCCCGTGCTTCAGTTCGCCGGCCGGATAGGCCTCGGCGTGGATGTACGAGATTTCCTTCAGCTTCAGCGCGCCTTCGAGCGCGATCGGGTAGTGCAGCCCGCGGCCGAGGAACAGCGCGTTTTCCTTGCGCGAGAATTCCTCCGACCACGCGATGATCTGCGGCTCCAGCGCGAGCACGCTGTTCAGCGCGGCCGGCAGGTGGCGCAGCTCCTTCAGGAATTGCGCTTCCTGCGCGGCATCGACGTGCCCGCGCAGCTTGCCGAGCGTGGCCGCCAGCACGAACAGTGCGACGAGCTGCGTGGTGAACGCCTTCGTCGACGCGACGCCGATCTCGGTGCCCGCGTGCGTGAGGAACTGCATTTCGGTGAGGCGCACCATCGCGCTCGTCGCGACGTTGCAGACGGCCAGCGTATGCGTATGGCCGAGCGACTGCGCGTGCTTGAGCGCCGCGAGCGTATCGGCCGTCTCGCCCGACTGCGAGATCACCAGCACGAGCTGGCGCGGGTTCGGCACCGACTCGCGGTAGCGGTATTCGCTCGCGATCTCGACCTGGGTCGGGATCTTCGCGATCGATTCGAGCCAGTATTTCGCGGTGAGGCCCGAGTAGTAGCTCGTGCCGCACGCGAGGATCAGCAGGCTGTCGATGTCCGCGAACGCGGCGGGTGCGGCGTCGCCGAACAGCGTCGCGTCGAACGCGTCCGTTTGCGGCACGGTATCGCTGATCGCGCGCGGCTGCTCGAAGATTTCCTTCTGCATGAAGTGGCGATACGGCCCGAGTTCGACCGCGCCGCCGTAGGCGCTGACCACGCGGATCTCGCGCTGCACGGTGGCGCCGTGGCGGTCGACGATCTTCACGCCGTCGAGCGACAGCTCGCACACGTCGCCTTCCTCGAGGAACGTGAAGTGGTCGGTGCTGCCCGCGAGCGCGAGTGCGTCGGACGCGAGGAAGTTCTCGCCGTCGCCGTGCCCGACCACGAGCGGCGAACCCTGGCGCGCGCCGACGACGGTGTGCGGCTGGTCCTTGTGGATCACGGCGATCGCATACGCGCCGTGCAGCTGGCCCACCGCTTCGCGCACCGCGTCGAACAGGTTGCCGCGATACAGGCTGTGCACGAGGTGGGCGATCACTTCGGTGTCGGTCTGCGACACGAATTCGTAGCCCTTCGCGCGCAGCGCTTCACGCAGCGATTCGAAGTTCTCGATGATGCCGTTGTGGACGAGCGCGAGCGCGTTCGACGAGAAGATCGGGTGCGCGTTGTGTGTGACGGGCGCGCCGTGCGTCGCCCAGCGGGTGTGCGCGACGCCGGTGGTGCCTTCGAGGTGCGATTCGCGCACCTGCGCGTCGAGATCGGCGACGCGCGCGACGCTGCGCGCGCGCTTCGGTGCGTCCGGCTCGAGCACGGCGACGCCGCACGAGTCGTAGCCACGGTATTCGAGGCGCCGCAACCCTTCGATCAGCACCGGAACGATATTACGCTGCGCAACTGCGCCGACAATGCCGCACATGAAATCTACCTTCCATAGGGAAGCGGGCGCCGTACGGCACCCGCGTGATGTTAACTTTTCTTCTTGACCGGGCGGACGTAGCCGCTCTTCGCGGTCTGGGTCTTCTCGTTCAACGCGAGCAGGCCGTCGGCCACGTCCTTCCAGATCGTCGTACCGGCGGCGATCGTCACGCCGCGGCCGACGCGCACGGGCGCGACGAGCTGCGTATCGGAGCCGACGAACACGTCGTCCTCGATCACGGTGCGGAACTTGTTCGCGCCGTCGTAGTTGCAGGTGATCGTGCCCGCGCCGATGTTCACGCGCGCGCCGATGTCGGCGTCGCCGATGTACGTGAGGTGGTTCGCCTTCGAGCCGTGGCCGATCACCGCGTTCTTCACCTCGACGAAGTTGCCGACGTGCGCCTCGTCCGCGAGTTGCGCGCCGGGGCGCAGCCGTGCGTACGGGCCGATCACGGTGTGCGCGCCGAGCTCGGCGCCGTCGATGTGCGTGAACGCGTCGATGCGCGTGCCCGCGCCGACCGACGCGTTGCGGATCACGCAGTTCGCGCCGATCGTCACGTTGTCGGCGAGCGTCACGTTGCCTTCGAACACGCAGTTCACGTCGATCGACACGTCGCGGCCGCAGCGCAGCGTGCCGCGCACGTCGAGGCGCGCCGGATCGGCGAGCGTGACGCCGTCGACGAGCAGCGCGTCGGCGACGTTGCGCTGATGGATGCGCTCGAGTTCCGCGAGCTGCGCCTTGCTGTTCACGCCGAGCGTTTCCCATTCCTCGTCGGGCTGCGCGGTGACGACGTCGAAACCGGCCTCGATCGCGAGTTCGACGACGTCGGTCAGGTAGTACTCGCCCTGCGCGTTCTCGTTCTTCAGCGCGCCGAGCCACATCGACAACTGGGCCGTGGGCGTGACGATGATGCCGGTGTTGATCTCGGCGATCCGCAGCTCGTCCGGCGACGCATCCTTCTGCTCGACGATGCGCGTGACGAAGCCGGCCGCGTCGCGCACGATGCGGCCGTAGCCGGTCGGATCGTCGAGCGTGACGGTCAGGATCCCGTAGCGGCCCTCGCGCGCGGCATCGATGAGGCGCTGCAGGGTCGACGCGCGCGTGAGCGGCACGTCGCCGTACAGCACGAGCGTCGGTTGCGCGGGATCGAGGAGCGGCAGCGCCTGGCGCACCGCGTGGCCGGTGCCGAGCTGTTCTGCTTGCACGGCGAACTGGACGTCGGGTGCGGCGACGGCCGCCTGGACCTGCTCCGCGCCATGACCGACGACGACGACGAGCCGGGACGGCTGCAGCGTGCGCGCGGTGTCGATGACGTGGGAGAGGAGCGGCCTGCCGGCCAAGGGGTGAAGCACTTTGGGCAGCGCGGAACGCATGCGCTTGCCGGTGCCTGCCGCCAAAATCACGATATTCATGGCGCGCGCTTGGGTCAGAGTTCGAAGCCGTCCATTTTAGCATGCGGCCTTTGTCGCTCCGGGCCTGTCGCGGCGGGGCGACAACGCCGAAACGAGGCCGCCGGCCCCGGTTTCGGCGGGTGTTCGGTCCCTGCTTACAGATCGTCGAACTGGACGATCGAGATCGGTTTGGCGCCACCCGGCGCCGCGCTGTCGTCGCCCGACGCGCACGGTTCCTCGTCGAACGCGATGTCGCCCTGCGGATCGGCCTCGCCCGTCGCGCGCAGCGACTGGAACGGGTACAGCGTCGTGTCCATCAGGTGCGACGGCACGACCTTCGCGAGCGCGTTGAACATGTTCTCGACGCGGCCCGGGAAGCGCTTGTCCCATTCGCGGATCAGCGCCTTCATTTCCGCGCGCTTCAGGTTCGGCTGGCTGCCGCACAGGTTGCACGGGATGATCGGGAATTCGCGCAGTTCCGCGTATTTCTCCAGATCGGTTTCCTTCACGTACGCGAGCGGGCGGATCACGATGTTCTTGCCGTCGTCCGACTGCAGCTTCGGCGGCATCCCCTTCAGCTTGCCGCCGTAGAACATGTTGAGCAGCAGCGTCTGCACGATGTCGTCGCGGTGGTGGCCGAGCGCGATCTTGGTCGCGCCGAGCTCGCCGGCCACGCGGTACAGGATCCCGCGGCGCAGCCGCGAGCACAGCGAGCAGGTCGTCTTGCCCTCGGGCACGAGCCGCTTGACGATGCTGTAGGTGTCCTGGTTCTCGATGTGGAACGGCACGCCGACCTGTTTCAGGTATTCCGGCAGCACGTGCTCGGGGAAGCCCGGCTGCTTCTGGTCGAGGTTCACCGCGACGATGTCGAAGTCGATCGGTGCGCGCTCGCGCAGGCGCAGCAGCACGTCGAGCATCGCATAGCTGTCCTTGCCGCCCGACAGGCACACCATCACCTTGTCGCCTTGCTCGATCATGTTGAAGTCGCCGATCGCCTGGCCGACCTGGCGCACGATCCGCTTGAACAGCTTGTTGTTCTCGTACGCGTCCTTCTGTTCGCGGCGCGTCAGCGCCGGGCGGCCGGCCGGGGCGGCGGGCGTGTCGAGTGTGGCGGCATCGGCCGCCGTGTCATTCATGTGGGGGGCGTTCATGCGCGCTCCTCGTCCTTGATGCGAAAGACTTCGACGCCGACGGCGTCGCAGTCCGGATAAGCGTCCGGTTTCTCGGTACAGACGCGTACCGCGCGCACGGCATCGTGCGCCAGCAGGCGCGCGGCGATCGCGTCGCACAGCGTTTCCTGCAGGTGGATGTGGCCGCGCGCCAGGCATTGCGTGACGCTCTGCTTCATCAGATCGTAGTCGACGATTTCATGCAGCCGGTCGTCGACGGGGGTGGACAGCGCGAGCGGCACGAACAGGTCGACATTGATGACGACGCGCTGCTCGCCGCGCTTCTCGTGTTCGAAGGCACCGATGTTGATGTGCACTTCGTAGTCGCGCAGGTAGAGCCTGCGGCAGTCCGCGAGGCGGGGGTGCAGGAGAGCGGAAAACATGGTCGTCCCAGTCAAATTGGCGTGCGCACACGCAAAGCGGCGCGGGCGGCGGCAGTCAGGCCGCGCGTTTCCGCGCAGTTCATTCATTCAGGCCGGCGGCGGGCGGCACGAGGTGCTCGCCGCCGTCGACGGTCAGCGTCGCGCCGGTGACGCCCGGCGCGCTCGCGAGGTAGCAGGCGGCCGCCGCGATGTCGTCCGCGTGCGGCGCGTGGCCGCGCACGAGCGCCGCGACCCGCACCTTCGGCGCGAGCGCCAGCGCCAGCGCCGACGTCGCGCGGTTCAGCGCGGCCTGCATCAGCGCGTGCGACATCTGCGCCGGCGCAGGGTGAAACAGGGCCTGATCCAGCACGTGGATCGCGCAGGCGCGCAGCGCTTCGTGCTCGCGCGCGGCGTCGGGCGTCGCATCGGCGAGCGCGCGGGCCAGCGCGAGCGGCGCCGTCACGTTGCGCGCGAGGGCGCCGGCGAGCGCCGCGCCGTCCACCGTGTGCGCGTCGTCGGCGCCTGCGCTGGCACTCACGAACACCGCGCACGCGGGCCGGCCGAGCGCCGCGCCGCACGCGGCGACGAGTCCGGCGGCCTCGGCTTCCAGGGCCAGATCGGCGTCGAGCACGACGGCGCGGCGGCCGAGTGCCGCGACTTCGGCGACGAGCGCGTCGGCCGCCGCATGCGGCGCGCCGTGGCTGCGCTGCAGCGCGACGTCCCAGCCGCGCCGGGCGAATCCCGTCGCGAGCGCACGACCGATCGACGCGGCGTCGGCCGCGCTGCCCAGGGCACCCGTGATGAGCGCCACGCGCTGGGTCGACGTATCGGCTGAAACGGTCATTTACAATGCCGGGATGAACCCGAAAGCTCACGAACCCGCTAGTTTACCTGCTCCCGGCCCTGACGCGCTTGCGCAGTCCGAAACCCTTGCCGCGCAACTGCGCGACGAGATCGCGGCGGCCGGCGGCTGGCTGCCGTTCGACCGCTTCATGGAGCGCGCGCTGTATGCGCCCGGCCTCGGTTATTACAGCGGCGGCGCGCGCAAGTTCGGGCGCCGCGCCGACGACGGCAGCGACTTCGTCACCGCGCCGGAGCTGTCGCCGCTGTTCGCGCAGACGCTCGCGCAACCGGTCGCGGAAGCGCTCGCGGCGAGCGGCACGCGCAGCGTGATGGAATTCGGCGCCGGCACGGGCAAGCTCGCGGCCGGGCTGCTCGCGGCGCTCGACGCGCTGGGCGTCGAACTCGACGCCTACCTGATCGTCGATCTCTCGGGCGAGCTGCGCGAGCGGCAGCGCGACACGATCACGGCCGCCGCACCGACGCTCGCCGCGAAGGTGCGCTGGCTCGACGCGCTGCCCGAGCGGTTCGACGGCGTCGTGGTCGGCAACGAGGTGCTCGATGCGATGCCGGTGCGCCTGTTCGCGAAGGCGGGCGGCGCATGGCAGGAGCGCGGTGTTGCGCTCGACGCGCGGCAGGCGTTCGTGTTCGAGGACCGTCCGGCCGCACCGGCCGGCCTGCCGCCGGTGCTCGCGGGTCTTGACGATGCGGACGACGGCTACGTGACCGAGACGCACGAGGCCGCGCTGGCGTTCACGCGCACCGTCTGCACGATGCTCGGGCGCGGCGCGGTGCTGCTGGTCGACTACGGCTTTCCCGCGCACGAGTACTACCACCCGCAGCGCGACCGCGGCACGCTGATGTGCCACTACCGTCATCATGCGCACGACGATCCGTTCCTGTACCCGGGGCTGCAGGACATCACCGCGCACGTCGAATTCACCGGCATCTACGACGCGGCCGTCGCGACGGGCGCCGATTTGCTCGGTTACACGTCGCAGGCGCGCTTCCTGCTGAACGCGGGCATCACCGACGCGTTGTCCGCGATCGATCCGTCGGATATCCATGCGTTCCTGCCGGCCGCGAACGCGGTGCAGAAGCTGATTTCCGAAGCCGAGATGGGCGAGCTGTTCAAGGTGATCGCGTTCTCGCGCGGCATCGACGGCACGCTCGACGCGTTCGCGCGCGGCGACCGCTCGCACGCACTCTGACGGGAGCCGACATGCTGCGCTGGCTGATGACGTCGTTCGTCGCGGTGATGATCCTGACGCGCTGCTGGCCGTGGCTCGGCAAGCTCGGCATCGGGCGGATGCCGGGCGACGTCACGCTGACGCTCGGCGGGCGGCGCTACCCGTTCCCGTTCATGTCGACGCTGGTGCTGACGATGCTGCTGTCGATGGTGGCGCGGCTGCTCTAGCAGGCTGTTGAAAAACGCCTCGTCTTGATCACGAGGTCGCTGCGTAAAAGGATTTCGTATGCGATTGGCTGCTGAGTTGGCGACGGATCGTCGAAGCTGGACCGCTCGCGAGCGGTCCAGTCAACGCGTTGCCGCGCAACGGCCGCGCTTGGGCGGCTCATTGCACGGCTCCTTGCTGCACCACCGTCAGCATTCGCGCCATTCGAGTCAGGTTGCTCGCCAGCATCGTCAACTTGAAGTGCTGATCGACCCGCTTGACGCCGCGATACACGGTCTGTCGAATCCTGCCGACAGTCTTGCCCCAGCCGAAGTGCTCTTCGATGCGTTTGCGAATCACTTGGCTGATGCCATAGCCGGCGTGCCGCGAGGTGCGGCCGTCGATCGCGCTGCCGCCTTGATGAGAATCGTTGCGCGCGACATGCGGCGTGACTTTGCGCGCCCGGCAATCGCGCACAAAGTCGCGCATGTCGTAGCCCTTGTCGGCGCCGAGCGTCTTGGCATGACGACCCGGCACGCAATCGAGCAGGCGCAACGCACTGGCCCGTTCGGCGAATCCGTCGGCGTGACTCACCACGGCGCCGACCACCAAGCCCGAACGATTCTCCATCAGGATGTGCCCCTGATAACAAAGGACGGCTCCGCTTTGCCTGCCCTTTCGAAACAGCCGGGCATCCGGGTCTGTGCTCGATTCATGCGTGTCGTTGCTGCGCCGTTTGCCTTTCCAGTCCGTGTCGGCGTTGCGTCCACCGCCGGCCGGCGGATCGTCCGAGCCGTCCTTGGGACGGAAGCTCTTGTGGCTGGCCCACGCCTGAATCAGCGTGCCATCGACCGAGAAGTGCTCTCTGGACAGCAGCCCTTGCTTGTCGGCCAAGCGCATGACTTCGGTAAAGAACGCTTCGACCACTTCGTGTTCGAGCAAGCGATCCCGGTTCTTCGAGAACACCGAGTGGTCCCAGACAGCGTCTTCGATAGCCAGGCCGACGAACCAGCGGAACAGCAGGTTGTAGCGCATCTGCTCCATCAGCATGCGCTCGCTGCGCACCGAGTAAAACACCTGCAGCAGCAACGCACGCAGCAGCTTCTCCGGCGCAATCGAGGCGCGACCGCTGTCCGCATAGATCGTGCCGAACAGCCCGTTGAGCCGCTTCAACGCCTGATTGACCAGCAGCCGAAGCGGCCGCAACGGGTGATCGGCCGGCACGAAGTCTTCCAGCTTCACCGTCATGAACAACGGTTCTTGCATCTCGTCCATTCCACGCATCGGCTCATCTGCTCAAGATCATGAACACGATATCTCTAACGCACCGCCCTTCGAGCCCGTTTACACCGTTCCCAATTTCAACAGCCTGCTAGGGCCTGTTCACGCTGATAACGGACCCTAAGCCGCGCAGAAAAGAGCGGCAGGCGTCACAGCTCGATTTCGCCGAGGATCCGGTGCGCGAGCGCCTTTGCCTCCTCGAACGCTTCCTCCTCGCTGGGGCTCGTCGAGTGGACGTCGTAGCGCGTGTTCTCGGTGTCGTCCCCGTCGTCCCGCGCGAGGATCACGTAACCCTGGAACTGCCCGTTGCCCGCATGCTGGGTATGCGCCTTGGCCGTGTAGATGCCCTTCGTGAACGTGTTGGTGTCCATGGTGCTCTCCCGCAAAAGGACACTTCATCGTAGCACTGCGGCGCAGCATGTACAGCGCGGCTTATCGGTGACCGAACGGGGTCCGGCCGCCATCCTTCCCGTCATCGTTCGATCAGTGCGACGACCTCGTCGAGCGTCGGCGCGTGCGCGCCCGTATGGCGGCAGGCCGCGGCGCCTGCCGCCAGCGCGAACACGAGGTGCTCGCGCCACGTTCGCTGCGGCGCGGCCATCAGGCTGAACAGCATGCCGCCGATCGACGCGTCGCCCGCGCCGACGGTGTCGGCCACCTCGACGCGCGGCGGGCTCGCTTCATGCACGTCGCCGTCCGCGTAAAGCGTCGCCGCCTGCGCGCCGCGCGTGACGAGCACGGCCGCGCGTGGGTTCAGCGCGCGCACCGCGCCAACCGCGTCGGGGCCGTCGCCGCCGAACAGGTGCCGCAGGTCCTCGTCGGACACCTTGATCAGGTCGGCGAGCGCGGCCATCTTCTCGAGCGTCGGCCGGAACGCGGCCGTCATCAGGTTCCGGACGTTCGGGTCGAAGCTGATCTTCACGCCGCGCGCGTGCAGGTCGGCCGCGAGCGCGGCCAGCGTGCCGGCGAGCGGTTCGCGCACGAGGCTGATGCAGCCGAAGTGCGCCCATTTCACGTGGTCGGTCCAGCCGGCAGGCAGTCGCGCCGGATCGAACGCGAGGTCGGCGCTCGCTTCGCCGATGAAGAAGTACGCGGGCGGGCGCGTCTCGTGGACGATCGCGAGCAGCGGCGGCCGTGCGACGCGCTGCAGGAAGCGCAGGTCGAGCCCCGCCGCTTCGCTCGTGTGCCACAGCACGTCGGAGAAGCAGTCTTCGCCGATCGAGCCCGCGAGCGCGCTCGGCACGCCGAGCCGCGCAACCGCGCGCGCGACGTTCCAGCCGGCGCCGCCCGGCACCGAGGTCCATTGCGCGTCGCCCGCGCGCACCATGTCGGTCAGGATGTCGCCCGCCGACACGAAAGCCGGAAACGTGCCGCCGCTCATTGCGTCGGCTCGCTGCGCTGCGCGCGCGCGAGGGTCGCGAGCACGTCGTAGCATGCGCCCATCGTGTGATAGTCGGTCTTGCCGGCCGGGCTCTTCTCGTCGCTGTACTTGCGGTTGTCGCAGGTGAGGATGCGGTACCACGCGCCGTAGCGGTGATCGACGAAGTGCGCCCAGCTGTAGCGCCAGATCTCGTCGTACCAGTCCCAGAAGCGCTCGCTGCCGGTGCGCGCGCCGAGCATCGCGGCGGCCGCGAAGGTTTCCGCCTGCACCCAGAAATACTTGTTGTGGTCGCAGATCGTGAAGTCGGGGCCGAAGCCGTAGTACAGGCCGCCGTGATCGGCGTCCCACGCGTGCGTGAGCGCGGCGTCGAACAGCTCGGCCGCGCGCGGCACGAGCCAGTCGAGCGGGCGGTGCCGCTCGAGGATCAGCAGCAGCTTCGCCCATTCGGTCTGGTGCCCGGGCTGGAAGCCCCACGGACGGAAGATGTTCGAGCTGTCTTCCTTGTTGTAATCCCAGTCGACCGACCAGTCCGCATGGTAGTGCTCCCACACGAGCCCGCCCGACAGCGCGGCCTGGCGCTGCGTGATGTGGGACGCAAGCTTTTCCGCGCGATCGAGGTACGTGAGGTGGCCGGTCGCCTCGTACGCGGCGAGCAGCGCCTCCGTCATGTGCATGTTCGCGTTCTGGCCGCGGTACGACGACACGATCCAGTTCGGCGTCGCGTCGTCCGCATAGAGGCCCGCGGCCGCATCCCAGAAACGGTGCTCGGCGAGCTCGAAGGTGGCCGCGATCAGCGGGCGGGCCTCGTCGAGGCCGGCCATCGTCGCGTGCGCGGCCGCGAGCAGCACGAACGCGAGCCCGTAGCAGTGGCGCGTGCCGTCGAGCGTTGCGCGCTTCGCGCCGTCGCGCCAGTCGAGCTCCCAGTCGTAGCCCTGCAGCGCGTCGTCCCAGTGCGCGTCGCGCAGGAAGCGCAGCCCGTGGCGCGCATATTCCAGGTGGCGCGGATCGCCGAAATGCCGGTACGCCATCGCGTAGTTGAAGACGAACCGGCAACTGCTGACGAGGTGGCGCGACGTGCGGTTGTAGATGCTGCCGTCGTCGCGAAAGTAGTGGTAGAAGCCGCCTGTCGGGTCGAACGCGTTCGTGGCGTAGAAGCGCAGCGTGTCTTCGATGTGCGACAGCAGGAACGACGGATCGCGGAAACTCGCGACGAACGGCGCGGCTTGCGTGTGGGTGGCCGGCGCGGCCGTGCAGGGTTGGACCGGGGGCATGTTCATGATGATTCGGTGACCGTTGCGGTATCGAGTGCCGGGGAGCCGGCGGGCTGGCTGCTGGCCCGCACGATCAGCTCGACGGGCAGGGAAATCTCGGTGCGCTCGGGCGCTTCCGCGAGCAGCAGCTCGACGCCGCGGCGGCCGAGCGCCTCCTTGTCGACCGCGAGCGTCGTGAGCGGCGGGCTCGCGTGCGCGGCGGCCGGGATGTTGTCGAAGCCGACGATCGCGATGTCGTCGGGAATGCGCAGCCCGCGCGCGGTGCAGACGCGCTGCGCGGCGAGCGCGGCCGCGTCGTTGTACGCGAAGACGGCTTCCGGGCGCGGGCCCGGCGCGTCGAGCAGCTGCTCCATCGCCCGCGCGGCGCCGGTATCGGGATCGAGCCCCGCATCGATCGTCACTTCGTACGCGGGATCGAACAGCCGCCCGGCCTCGAAGAACGCACGCCGGTAGCCGATCGCGCGCTGCGCGATGCTGTAGTGCGCGGGCGAGCCACCGATGAACGCGATCCGCGTGCGGCCGGTGGCGAGCAGGTGGCGCATCGCGAGCGCCGCGCCCGTCGCGTTGTCGATGTTCACCGAGCGCAGCCCGGGCGCCCACAGGTCGATCAGCACGAGCGGGCGGCCGGTCGCGGCGAGCGCCTCGATCGTCTCGGGCTCGATGAAGCCGGCCACCGCGATCGCGTCGGGCGCGTGCGGGCGCATCTGGCGCAGCACGTCGTCGTTCGGCCCGACCGTGAGCAGCGTCGGCACGATGCCGCGCTCGCGGCACGCGTCCTCGACGCCGTGCAGCACGTGCGAGAAGAACGGGCTGGCCGGAAAGCGGTTGTGCTGGCGATGCAGCAGGAAGGTGAGCCGGCGGATGCGCGGCCGCAGTTGCGCGGGATCGTAGCCGAGCCGCTGCGCGATCTCGACGATGCGCGCACGCGTGGCTTCGGACAGGCCCGGCTGGTTTTTCAGCGCGCGGGAGACGGTGCCGATCGAGACCTCTGCCGCCCGCGCCACATCGCGAATGGTCGTACCCATCGTTCGGGGTCCGGTTTGTTTAGGGTGGAAGCGATTGTATAGTAAAACGAATTGCGGAATTCGGGCCGGATAGCCGGGGAATACCCGCAATTTCCCGGGTTTTAAGCGCTAATCTGCGAAAACACCGTTACTAAAAATACTAAACAAAACACGAAAAAGGCAAGGTGGACGTGCGGATGCTTGGCGAGGGGGAAGCGGATGGAAAATGGCCCGGCTTCACGCATTCGCGCGAGTCGTGCCCAGCTGCCTTCGCGGGCTGCCGGAAAGGCGCTATGCAACTAACGGTCCGGCTGCCCGGCGGGCGAATGCGCGCCCCCGCCGCACCGGGCGCCGCCGTGTCTCCAGGCGGCGGTCGGCCGCCGTTCAGCGTATCGCCACGGCCGGCGGTTCGCCGCGATGGCGCAGCGCGGCGCGGCCCGCATCGAGGTCGACGACCGCGAGCCCATCCGGCTGCTGTTTCGCGCGCCGCTTCGCGAGCGCGGCGACCGACGCGATCTCGTCGCTGCCGTAACGCTTCGCGCCGTGCGCGCCGGCCGCCACGCCGACCGCGCCGATCGCCATCGTCACGAAGCCGAAGAACGCCGGGTTGCCGTGGCGGTCCTCGCCGTGCAGGCCGCCCGCCTGCCGGTCGGCCTGCGTGTAGAAGAGCCGCGCGCCGTCGTTGAAGCGGGCGATCGCGTCGGCGGCGCGTTCGCGCCAGTCGGCGCGCTGGAACAGCACGAGGAAATCGTCGCCGCCGACGTGCCCGAGAAAGTCGCGCTGCGGGTCGCACACGCCGGCCAGCACCGTCGCCGCGAACTTCAGCACCTCGTCGCCCTGCCAGTAGCCGTACTGGTCGTTGAACGGCTTGAACTGGTTCAGGTCGACGTAGCACGCATGAAAGCCGGCGTCGCGCTGGAGCAGGCGGTCGATGTGCGCGCTGATCGGGATGTTGCCGGGCAGGAACGTCAGCGGATTCGCGTAGCGCGCGGCCTCGATGCGCATCTCGGTCACCGCGCGCACCAGGCTCTCGCCGGTGCCGAGCCCGACGTAGCGACCGTGTTCGGTGATCACGAAGCCGTCCGCGAGATAGCGCTGGTCGTGGCTCGCGAGCAGCATCGCGAGCTGCTCGAAGGTCGTCGCGTTGTCGATCATCAGCGGCGCGTCGTTCGCGAACTGCAGGCACGGCTTCTTCCCGAACACCTCGCGGTGATACGGCAGCGCGAAGCGGTCGATGAAGCCGCGGCGATTCACGAGCGCGACGGGCCGCCCGCGTTCGACGAGTGCGACCGCATGCAGGTCGGGCATCCGGTTGAACAGGTCGAGCACGTCGTTGCTGGTCGCGTCGCGCGGCAGCGCCGGCGCGGGCACCAGCATCTTCCCGGCGATCGTGCCGGCCGGCCGCACCGAGCGCGTCGCGCCGGGAAACACCGCGATGTGCGGCGTGCGGATCGCATCGCGCGCGGCCGGCGCGACGACCCGCGACGGCTGCGCGTTCGGCCGGCCGAGCAGGAAGCCCTGCACGCAGCAGATGCCCATGTCGCGCACGACGATCAGGTCGCGTTCGTTCTCGATGCCTTCCGCGATCAGTTTCGCGCCGCTCGCCTGCGCGAAGTGCTGCATCGCCTTCACGGCTTCGAACTTGAGCGGATCGCGGGCGATGTCGTGGATGAAGAAGCGATCGATCTTCACGACATCGGGATGCAGGCGCAGCCACAGGTTCATGCTCGCGTTCGCGGTGCCGTAGTCGTCGAGCGCGAACTGGATGCCGGCGTCGCGCAGCGACGCGACCGCCGGCCCGATCTGGGCGACGTCGGGAATCGCATTCTGCTCGGTCAGCTCGATCACGATGCGCTCGGCGCCGATCCGCGCGCGGACGAGGAGCTGGCGTGCACGCTCGCGTTCGCTGGCGAGCTTCAGGATCGTCCCGGCGCTGAAGTTGAGGAACAGCTTGCCGTCGCAGCCGAGTGCCGCGAACGCGTCGAGGCAGGTGCGCGCAGCCGCCTGTTCGAGCGCGATCGTTTCGCCTTCGCGCGCGGCCTGCGCGAACAGCGCGGCGGGCGGCTCGAGGTCGGTGCCGCGCGGGCCGCGTATCAGGCCCTCGTAGCCGACGACCGTCCCCGACCCGAGATCGACGATCGGCTGGAAGACGGCGGCGAGCGCGCGATCCGCGATCAGGCGCGTGATGCTGGCGGCAGCGGAATCGGAGTGGGGCGCGGGCATGGGCGAGGGCAGCCGAATCGACGGGACGCCCGACATAACGGCATCGCCCGCGGAGAATTGAATGAAGATTTCGTGACACGATGGGCGCTGCTGGTGCATCGCGCTCGGGGCGCATTGGTGCGCATTGGGAAGGGGGCGGCGGTGCGGCGGTGCGGCGGTGCGGCGGGAAGGCGGGAAGGCGGGAAGGCGGGAAGGCGGGAAGGCGGGAAGGCGGAGGGCAAGAGCGCCGGGACGGCCCCCCGCGATGACCGTCCCGCCGCCCTGCTCGTCAGCGCTTGCCCGCGCTCAACGCGCCGGACGCCGATGCCGCGTCGCCCTCGTCGTGCTCGCCGCTCATGTCGCGCGCCCCCCAGCGCTGCGCGAGCGCCGCGCACGCCATCAGCTGGATCTGGTGGAACAGCATCAACGGCAGCACGATCGCGCCGACCGCGTTCGCCGAGAAGATCACCTTCGCCATCGGCACGCCGGCCGCGAGGCTCTTCTTCGACCCGCAGAAGATGATCGTGATCTGGTCGGCGCGGTTGAAGCCGAGCCGCTTGCTGACGAACGCGGTCAGCAGCAGCGCGATCGCGAGCAGCACGAGGTTGACGACGAGCAGGCCGCCGAGTGCGCGCGGCGGGATCTGGTGCCACAGGCCTTCGTTGACGGCCTCGCTGAAGGCGACGTAGACGACGAGCAGGATCGAGCCCTGGTCGACGAAGCGCAGCACGCCGCGGTTGCGGTCGATCCAGCCGCCGATCACGGGGCGCAGCAACTGGCCGGCGATGAACGGCACGAGCAGCTGCATCACGATGCTGCCGACGGTGCTCCACGGCGACGCGGCGGCGGCCGACTGCGACGTGATCATCAGCCCGACGAGCGCCGGCGTGACGAAGATCCCGAGCAGGCTCGACGCGGATGCCGCGCACACGGCGGCCGGCACGTTGCCCTTCGCGATCGACGTGAACGCGATCGACGACTGGACCGTCGACGGCAGCGTGCACAGGAACAGCACGCCCGCGTACAGCGTCGGCGTGACGAGCGGCTGCAGCACGGGCTTCAGCGCGAGGCCGAGCAGCGGGAACAGCGCGAACGTGCTGAGCAGCACGACCGCATGCAGCCGCCAGTGGGTCGCACCCGCGATGACGGCTTCGCGCGACAGCTTCGCGCCGTGCAGGAAGAACAGCAGGCCGACGGCGATGTTGGTCGCCCAGTTGAACGCGTGGGCGGCCGGGCCGCGGCACGGCAGGAGGCTCGCGAGCACGACGGTGCCGACGAGCGCGAGCGTGAAGTTGTCGGGAAGAAAACGGGGACGGGCCATCGGGAACTCGATTCGGAAACGACGGAGGCGCGCGTCGCGCGCGCGGATGGCGCCATTGTCCCGGTCGACGATTCACTACACAAATGCATTGTGGGAATCGATTGATGAGCCAATCTCATGCAACAGCGTTCGCGGCACCGGCCCCGCCGGGCGCAAAACGGCGGAAGAATGTTCTGTCGCGGTCGCGCCCGGAAGTGAAAAAACCTAGCAGTAACATGGTGTTACACCGATGCCGGCGACATAACACTTTTTGGCTCGACACGCTTTCGGCCCGCCCATAAATTACTGATGAAAGCCTTGGGTCGGCCGAAAGGAGCCGGCGGCGGGCGTGGACAGGCACTGAACGATGACGGAACGCGTGAAACGGAAGATCGGACGATGGGTGGCAGGCGTGCTCGGCGCGCTGCTGTTGCCGCTCGCGCTCGCGCAACCGCCTCACGGCGGTTATGCGTTCGGCGGCCACGGCTTCGGTGGCGGCGACATGCACGCGTACGGTCAGCCGGCAGGTGGTGGGCCCGTCTGGCGCCGCGTGGCGCCCCCGGCCGGTGCACGCGCCGGCGGCGTGAACGGCTACGGCTCCCGCTGGGGCCTGCGCCCGACGCCGTCGTATGGCCATTACGCCGCGCAAAGCCCGTATCGTCCGATCAGCGCCGACGCGCGCCAGGTGCCGCGCCCGCCGGGCGGCGGCAACGTGCCGCTGCGTGCCGGGTCGATCCGCGCCGACGTCGCGCGCTACAACGAGGAGCGCGGCGGACGCCCGATGCCGCCGCCCCGCTCGCAGGAAGAGCCTGCGCACTCGCCGTATTTCTCCCCGTTCTACCGAAACTGAGCGCCCGCGCGCTCGTCCCTCCGGCGGCTGATGCGAATTCGCCACAGTCGCGCACAGATTTCCGCTGATTTTCCCGTCGCATTGCGCTATCTTTCGCGCCCGGCTCGCGTGTGCCCCGCTGCCGTCCCGCCGCGCGACCGCGTTCGTGCGGGGCCGCCGGCAGGCGCCCGGCCATGTATCAATTCCGCGAAGTTAATGCCGCCGCTATACCCGCAATAAGTGTGCGCAATTTTGACCGGACGAATGATCCGTAAAGATGGCTGCGCCCCATACGACGCAAGCACTCGGCTCCAAAAAACAACGCTCGCGCCACTTATCGACAATTCGACAAAATCTGGAGATCCAATGAAAGCATTCGCACGCCGTGCGTCGCGCACGTCCGTCAAGCTGATCGCCGCGGCTGCCTGCGTGGCGGCTACCGCTCCCGTCCATGCACAGTCGAGCGTGTCGCTCTACGGTCAGGTCGACGAATGGGTCGGCGCAACCAAGTTCCCGGGCGGCAACCGCGCGTGGAACGTGAGCGGCGGCGGGATGTCGACGTCGTACTGGGGCTTGCACGGCGCCGAGGATCTCGGCAACGGCTACAAGGCGATCTTCACGCTGGAAAGCTTCTTCCGCGCGCAGAACGGCCAGTTCGGCCGCTTCCAGGGCGACACGTTCTTCGCACGCAACGCCTACGTCGGCATCGATTCGCCGTACGGCACGGTGACGGCCGGCCGCCTGACGACGCACCTGTTCCTGTCGACGATCCTGTTCAACCCGTTCTACGACTCGTACACCTTCTCGCCGATGGTGTACCACGTGTTCCTCGGCCTCGGCACGTTCCCGACCTACCCGAGCGACCAGGGTGCCGTTGGCGATTCGGGCTGGAACAACGCGCTGTCGTACACGTCGCCTTCGTTCGGTGGCCTGAATTTCGGCGCGATGTACGCACTCGGCAACCAGGCCGGCGACAACGGCTCGAAGAAGTGGAGCGCGCAGTTCAACTATGCGAACGGCCCGTTCGCGGCGACCGCGGTCTATCAGTACGTGAACTTCAACAACGGCCCGCGCGACCTGAGCGCGCTGGTGACCGGCATGAAGAGCCAGGGCATCGCGCTGGTCGGCGCGACCTACGACCTGAAGCTGGTGAAGCTGTTCGGCCAGTACATGTATACGAAGAATGACCAGGTCGCGGGCAGCTGGCACGTGAACACCGCGCAGGGCGGCGTGTCGGTGCCGCTCGGCGTCGGCAACGCGATGGCGTCGTACGCGTACTCGCGCGATTCGGGCGGCCTCGACCAGACGCGCCAGACCTGGGCCGTCGGCTACGACTATCCGCTGTCCAAGCGCACCGACGTCTACGCTGCGTACATGAACGACCACATCAGCGGCCTGTCGACCGGCAACACGTTCGGCGCCGGCATCCGCGCGAAGTTCTGACGCACACGCGCGACCGGCGCGCCGGACGGCGCGAAAAGTGCGTCCAGACTGCATGTTTTTCACGCCAGAACGGCGCCGCCACCCGCGGCGCCGTTTTGCCTTTGTTGACCTTTCTGTTTCCCCGCCTTTGTTACCCTATCTCGTAATTGGAACATTCCCCGTCATTACGAGCGAGTTCGATGGATACCCTCGTCAGCATGAATGTGTTTCGCTACGTCGTCGAAGTGGGCAGCTTCGTCGGCGCGGCCGAGCGCATGCAGATGTCGGCTGCGATGGCGAGCAAGCACGTGATGCATCTCGAGCAGCAGCTCGGTGCGCGGCTGCTGCATCGCACGACACGACGCGTCGCCCCTACCGAGGCGGGACGCGAATACTATGAGCGCCTCGTGCAGGCGCTGTCCGAACTCGACGAAGCCGGGCAGGCCGTCGGCGCCGCGAGCGTGGTGCCGCAAGGCAGGCTGCGCGTGACGTCGCTGTCGGCGTTCGGGCTGCGGCACGTGATGCAGGCCGTCACCGATTATGCGGGCCGGTTCCCGGACGTGACCGTCGACATGACGCTGTCCGATCGCGTGGTCGACCTGATCGAGGAAGGCTACGACGTCGCGGTGCGCGCGGCGCCGAACGGATTGAAGTCGTCGTCGCTGGTCGCGCGACAGATCGCGACCGCGCACATCCTGCTGGTCGCGTCGCCCGAGTATCTCGAGAAGCACGGCACGCCCGCGACGATCGGCGATCTCGCGCACCACAACTACCTGCGGCGCGACTCGAATTCGACGATGCTCGACTCGCTGGTGATCGACGCGGCCGCCGCGTCGCGCGTGAACCTCAACGGCAACCTGATCGTGAACCATCTCGAAGGGCTGCGTGCGGCCGTGCTCGCGGGCGCGGGCATCGCGCTGCTCGGCACCGAGGTGGTCGGCGACGACATCGAGTCCGGTCGGCTCGTGCCGGTGCTGCTCGATGCGGTGCCGCCGCACGAGGCGCCGATCTACGCGGTCTACGCGAGCCGTCGTCACGTGTCCGCGAAGGTGCGTTCGTTCGTCGACTTCCTGGCGGCGCGTTTCGAAGGGCAGTCGCTGTGCCCGTCGATCGAATCGCGCCTGCGCGTGCTGCCGATCACGCGGATGAAGCGCGCGGTCTGAGCCGTCTTTCCCGCGGCAGCGGGGCAATGAAAAAGCGCGAACCGCTGCGGTTCGCGCTTTTTGTTTTATCCGACGGCATTCGCGCCAGCGGCGGCCGTGATGGCCGCCGCATCCGTCAGCGCGGAATGCCGAGCCGTGCCTTCGCGTCGTCGTACTCGCGCTTCAGGCGTTCGACGAGCGCGCCCACGCTCGGCAGGTCGTCCATCAGGCCGACGCCCTGGCCGGCGCCCCAGATGTCCTTCCACGCCTTCGTCTTGTCGCTGCCGAAATTCATCTTGGTCTTGTCGGATTCCGGCAGCGCCTCCGGATCGAGGCCGGCCTTCTCGATGCTCTCCCGAATGTAGTTGCCGTGCACGCCCGTGAAGAGGTTCGTGTAGATGATGTCCGACGATTTCGCGTTCACGATCGCGTGCTTGTAGTCGTCGATCGCGTGCGCTTCCTGCGTCGCGATGAAGCGCGTGCCCATGTACGCGAAGTCGGCGCCCATCGCCTGCGCCGCGAGGATCGAGCCGCCGTTCGCGATCGCGCCGGACAGCACGATCGGGCCGTCGAAGATCTTGCGGACTTCGCCGACGAGCGCGAACGGCGACGTCGTGCCCGCATGGCCGCCTGCGCCGGCCGCGACGAGGATCAGCCCGTCGACACCGGCTTCGAGCGCCTTCTGCGCGTGACGCAGGTTGATCACGTCGTGCAGCACGATGCCGCCGTAGCTGTGCACCGCATCGACGATCTCGCGCGCCGGTGCGCGCAGGCTCGTGATGAAGATCGGCACCTTGTGCTCGACGCACACGCGCACGTCGTGCTCGAGCCGCGCATTCGACTGGTGGACGATCTGGTTGACCGCGATCGGGCCGATCACCGCGTCGGGATTTTTCGCCTGATGGTCGGCGAGCTCGGACTGGATCTGCGTGAGCCACTCGTCGAGCAGTTCGGCCGGACGGGCGTTGAGCGCGGGGAACGAACCGACGATGCCCGCCTTGCATTGCGCGAGCACGAGTTCGGGGTAGCTGACGATGAACATCGGCGACGCGATGACGGGCAGCGTCAGGTTCTGCAGGACGGTGGGCAATGCCATGTGATGTCTCCAGTCTCCAGGGGCGGCCGCGCGGTCGCGCCGACGCCATGCTTTGCGGTCGAACGGTGATTCGAGTGTAGCTGCGAAACGATGTCGTCCTTATTAATACGAACGATCGTGCGATTCTACGCGAGCTTAACAAAATGCGCGGTGTGCCGGCAATCGAGTGAGTGTTCTCTTTCTACGGAATCTGGCTGTTGCCCCGCTGTGTAGATGCGCAAGCGCTCCTAAAATAGCCGCCATAACAAACCAACGAGAAACAAACCATGTCGTTTGAGGCGTTTGCACCGTTTCGCGTGACGGTGCAGGACACCGACATCTTCGGTGTCAAAGGAGGCGCGGGTCCGCCGCTCCTGTTGCTGCACGGACATCCGCAAACCCACATGATCTGGCATCGCGTGGCCGCGACGCTCGCGAATCATTTCACGGTGATCGCCACCGACCTGCGCGGGTACGGCGCGTCGGGCAAGCCGCCGAGCGACGCGCAGCACGTGCCGTATTCGAAACGGGCGATGGCGGCCGACCAGGTCGCCGTGATGCGGCATTTCGGCTTCGAGCACTTCCACGTGTGCGCGCACGATCGCGGCGCGCGGGTCGCGCACCGGCTCGCGCTCGATCATCCGGACGCCGTCGAACGGATGATGCTGCTCGACATCGCACCGACGCTCGCGATGTACGAGAAAACCGATCGCGCGTTCGCGACCGCGTATTTCCACTGGTTCTTCCTGATCCAGCCGGAGCCGCTGCCCGAGACGCTGGTCGACGCGCATACCGATGCGTACATCGAGCGCGTGATGGGCAACCGGTCCGCCGGGCTGGCGCCGTTCGCGCCCGAGGCGCTCGCCGCGTACCGGGCCGCGCTCGCGCAGCCGGGCGCCGTGCATGCGATGTGCGAGGACTACCGCGCGTCCGCGACGATCGATCTCGAGCACGACCGTGCGGATCTCGAGCGCGGCAACAAGGTCGCGTGTCCGCTGCGCGTGCTGTGGGGCGAGAACGGGATCGTCGGCCGCTGCTTCGATCCGCTCGACGAATGGCGCCGCGTTGCGCGCGACGTCAGCGGCCGTGCGCTCGAGTGCGGGCACTACATTCCGGAAGAGGCGCCCGTCGCGCTGATCGACGAACTGCTGGCGTTCTTCGAGGCGCGCGACGCGGCTGCGTGACGGTACGCGTGGGCACGCGCGAGCACGTCAGCGGCGCGGCCGCGTACCGGCTCGTTCAGCGGTGCGCGCCGTCGTCCTCGACGAGCGGCGGCAGCCGGCGCGGCACCGGCGTCGACTTCACGATCGCGGTGCTCGTCTCGGCGCGCTCCGTCACTTTCGACAGGATGTCGTCGAGGTGCGCGATCGTGCGCAGGTAGAGCCGGCAGATGAAGCAGTCGTCGCCGGTCACCTTGTCGCACTCCACGAATTCGGGAATCCGCCGCAGCATCTCTTCGACGAGATGCAGCTGGCCGGGCAGCGGCTTCACGCGGACGATCGCCTGCAGCGTGTAGCCGAGCGCGCGCGGGTCGAGCTCGACGGTGAACGCGGCGATCACGCCCTGCGCCTCGAGCCGCCGCACGCGGTCGGCGGTCGCGGGCGCCGACAGCCCGATCTGCCGGGCGAGTTCGCTGGTGGCGATGCGCGCGTCGTCGGCCAGCGCCGCGAGGATCGCGCGGTCGGTCGCGTCGAGCGACGCGACGGCAGGCGGGGAAAGGCGTTTCGGCATGATCGCTTTGCTTTCGAAGGTGAATCGGTCGATTCACTTCAGTTTAGCCGTGGTTGCCGCGAAAGCAAGTTTCTAGAATCGAAGTCATCCACTCTTCTGAACGGAGTTCACGATGGCTTCGAATGAAATTCGCCGCGGCGCCGCCGAGATGGTCGTCGCGATGATGATGTCCGGCACGATCGGCTGGCTCGTGATGTCGTCGCAGCAGCCGCTGACGAACGTCGTGTTCTTCCGCTGCCTGTTCGGCGCCGCGACGCTCGCGATCGTCTGCGCGGCGTTCGGCTTCCTGCGCCGCGCGCTGTTCTCGCCGCGGATGCTCGCGCTGGCGACGCTCGGCAGCGTCGCGATCGTCGCGAACTGGCTGCTGCTGTTCGCCGCCTATTCGCGCGCGTCGATCTCGATGGCGACCGCCGTCTACAACACACAGCCGTTCATGCTCGTCGCGCTCGGCGCGATCGTGTTCCGCGAGCGGATCACCGCGTCGACCGTCGCGTGGCTCGCGCTCGCATTCGTCGGGCTCGTCGCCGTGGTGCGCGTCGAGCCGGCCGTGCTCGCGGTGCCGGGCGAATACCTGGAAGGCGTCGCGCTGTCGCTCGGTGCGGCCTTTCTGTACGCGATCTCGTCGATCGTCACGAAGCACCTGAAGGGCACGCCCCCGCACCTGCTTGCGCTGCTGCAGGCCGGCCTCGGGGTCCTGCTGCTCGCGCCGTTTGCGCACTTCGGCACGTTGCCAGCGACGGCCGGGCAGTGGCTCGACCTCGTCGTACTCGGCGTCGTGAACACAGGTCTGATGTATGTGCTGCTGTACGGCGCGATCCAGAAGCTGCCGACCGCGATGACCGGCGCGCTGTCGTTCGTCTATCCGGTCGTCGCGATCGTCGTCGATCACGTCGCGTTCGGGCAGACGCTCGCGTGGACGCAGGTGGTCGGCGCGCTGCTGATCCTGCTCGCGGCGGCCGGCGTGAATCTCGGCTGGCGCATCGTGCCGGCCCGTCGCGCGGCCGTCGGCCACTGAAACGGTCGTGCGATTCGGCGAGCCGCTGCGGGGCAGCGCAGCGGCTCATCGAATGCTGATTTCAGGAACGCGTATTGCGGGCAGCGGGTGCGTATAGGGCGAGCAAAAGTCGTGCGTGCATACGCGTGCAAGACGCTGTAAGAAGTTGTAGGGAAACACCCGATGCGATGCGGCCGCGTCGCTCGTATGATGCGGGCTGTGACGTTGATCACGTTCACAGGATTCCGATCTCATGCCGTTCGCCTGTCAGGCTGAACGGCTTTTTTTTATGCGCCGCTTCTCGCCAGCAGACGCCGCCGCGCATCGAGCCGCGCGAGCAACGCGCGCCTCGCGTCGTCGTCCGATGCGCGCCATCCCTTGATCTCGTCGCGCGTGCGCAGGCAGCCCGCGCACCAGTCGGTGCGCGGATCGATCCGGCATACGTCGGTGCACGGCGACGCGACCGTGCCGACCGGCATCGTCACCGGCACGTCGCTCATGCGGGCTCCCGCAACGCGACGTCCGTGACCGGCGCGCCCGTCAGCGACACGAGTTCGTTCGGCGACAGGTTGAACACCGCGTGCGGATGGCCGGCGGCCGCCCACAGGCTGTCGAGCTCGAGCAGGTCGGCGTCGATCAGCGTGACGGGTTCGACGAGATGGCCGATCGGGCAGACGCCGCCGATCGCATAGCCGGTGTTGTCGCGCACGAACTTCGCGTCCGCGCGGCCGACCGCGCCGACTTGCGCGGCGACCTTCTTCTCGTCGACGCGATTCACGCCGCTCGCGACCACGAGCACGGGCGCGCCGTCCGACTGGCGGCGAAACAGGATCGACTTCGCGATCTGCGCGACCGAGCAGCCGAGCCCGGCCGCGGCTTCGGCCGACGTCTTGCCGGTTTCGGCGAGCATCACGATGCCTTTCGCATGGCCGCGCTCGCGCAGCAGCAGCGCGACGCGTCGCGCGGAATCGGGGAGGGAATCGAACGAAGCAGGTGTCGTCATGTTGAGGAATCCATCGAATACCGGGGTCATACGCAGTTCGCGGCGTCGGCCGCGCTCTGCGCCTTGGCGAGCAGTGCGCGACCGGCGCGCGACACGTTCGCGCGGCCGATCGCGTTCGAGATGAAGTCGCCGGCGGCGACGACCTGCGCGAGATCGATGCCGGTGTCGATGCCGAGGCCCTGCATCAGGTACAGCACGTCCTCGGTCGCGACGTTGCCGGTTGCGCCCTTCGCGTACGGGCAGCCGCCGAGGCCCGCGACCGACGCGTGGAAGATCTCGATCCCTTCGAACAGCGCCGCGTAGATGTTCGCGAGCGCCTGGCCGTAGGTGTCGTGGAAGTGGCCGGACAGGCGTTCGCGCGGGAACACGCGCGTGACGGCCGCGAGCACTTCGCGCGTGCGCTTCGGCGTGCCGACGCCGATCGTGTCGGCGATGTCGATCTCGTCGCAGCCGAGCGCCGCGAAGCGTTCGACGACGTCGACAACCGACGCGACCGGCACCTCGCCCTGGTACGGGCAGCCGAGCGTGCACGACACGCTGCCGCGCAGCCGCAGGCCCGCATCTTTCGCGGCCTTCGCGACGGGCTCGAAGCGCGCGATGCTTTCGGCGATGCTGCAGTTGATGTTCCGCTGCGAAAACGCCTCGCTCGCCGCGCCGAAGATCACGACTTCGTCCGCGCGCGCCGCGACCGCATTCTCGAAGCCCTTCAGGTTCGGCGTGAGCACCGAGTACACGGTGCCCGCGCGGCGCTCGATACCGGCCATCACGTCGGCGCCGTCGGCCATCTGCGGTACCCATTTCGGCGACACGAACGACGCGGCCTCGACGTTGCGGAAGCCGGCGTGCGACAGCCGGTCGACGAGCGCGATCTTCACGTCGGTCGGCACGAAGGTCTTCTCGTTCTGCAGCCCGTCGCGCGGGCCGACTTCGACGATCTTGACGGCGGTGGGGAACGTCATGGTTGTCTCCTGGTGTGCTTGTAGGTTCAGTAGCCGCGTGCGTAGTCGACGATGCCGCCGACGCGCTCGCCGCGCTCCAGTGCGCGGATCTTGCCGGCGATCTGGGCGATGGCTTCGTCGCGCAGCGTCTCGGCCGAGCTGTGCGGCGTGATCGTGATGCGCGGCGCGTGCCAGAACGGATGGTCTTCCGGCAGCGGCTCGCGGTGGAATACGTCGAGCGTCGCGGCGGCGATCTGGCCGCTCGCGAGCGCGTCGAGCAGGTCGGCTTCGACGAGATGCGCGCCGCGTGCGACGTTGACGACATACGCGCCGGGCGCGAGCCGTGCGAACGTGCGCGACGACAGGATGCCGTCGGTGTCGGGCGTGCTCGGCAGCAGGTTGACGAGCACCTTCGCGCCGTCGATGCACGCATCGAATGCACCGTCGCCGGCGAAGGTCGTCACACCGTCGAGCTGCTTCGCGCTGCGGCTGTAGCCGCGCACGGGCAGGCCGAGCGCAGCGAGCGCGCGCGCGACCTGCGCGCCGAGCACGCCGAGGCCGAGCACGGCGACGGTGAAGCTGGCGCGCGCATGCGGTTCGAGCGGTTGCCAGCGGCGCTCGCGCTGCAGCACTTCGTATTCGTCGAAGCGGCGCAGGTAGCGCAGCACCGCGTGCGTCACGTATTCGACCATCTGTTGCGCCATGCCCGAATCTTCGAGCCGCACGAGCGGCACGTGCGGCGGCAGCGTGCCCGGATGCGCGTGCTCGAGCGCGAGCAGCGCGTCGACGCCGGCGCCGAGGTTGAAGATCGCGCGCAGGCCGTCTCGCGGGGCGAAGAATTCACGCGGCGCGCGCCAGACGAGCGCGTAGTCGGCGGCGGCCGTGTCGCCCGGCTGCCACGCGCGCAGTTCGGCTTCCGGCAGCGCATGCGCGATCTCGTCGCGCCACGCGTCTGCTTCGTGGTGTGGGGAATGGAACAGGATCTTCATTGGATGACGGCGTGCGCGCCGGCGAGGCGCGTCACGGGAACGGCGAGCGGGGCCGGGCGCAGCGCGCCGGCGGGCGTAGCGGACATCGGGCGTCTCCTGACGACCGGGCGCCCGGCGCGTCGGCGCCTGGCCCCGGTTCCGTGTGAAGCTGACGGGAAGCCCACATTCTACGGTCTCGTGGCGCATCGCGCGCCGGTGCGCGGGGCGGGCGGACGCCCGGATGGCCGGCCCCCGGATGGCCGGCCCCCGGATGGCCCGCCCCCGCAAAAGCAAAGCACAAAATATTGGTTCGGCCGCCGCACACGCCGCGCCACAATCGAATCCCGTCTTCAAGCAAGCGAGGGCAATCATGCGCGCATGCAGCAAATCGGCGTGGCCGCCGCGGCTCGTCACCGTTCCGGGCTTGCACGGCAGCGAAGGCGCTCACTGGCAGACCTGGCTCGAACGGCAGTTCCCGCGCTCGCTGCGCGTCGAACAGGACGACTGGGACGCGCCCGATCTCGCGCGCTGGGCGCAATCGGTGCGCGCATTGCTCGACCGCGAACGCGGCCCGTTCGTGCTGGCCGCGCACAGCTTCGGCTGCCTCGCGGCCGCCCATGCGCTCGCGCAGTGGCCGCATACGGGCGACGTCGCGGGCGTGCTGCTCGTCGCGCCCGCCAGTCCGAAGAAATTCACGTTTGCCGGGCCGTTCGACGCGCGCCGGCTCCCCGTGCCGTCGATCGTGATCGGCAGCGAAACCGATCCGTGGATGCCGCTCGGCGACGCGCGCACGCTCGCGCAGCATCTGGGCAGCGCGTTCGTGAACCTCGGCGACGCGGGGCACATCAACACCGCGGCCGGCTTCGGGCCGTGGCCGCGCGCGAAATACTTCATCGACACGCTCGTCCACTGCGCGGCACCGCTGCGCTTTCGCGATGCGGACGACGGCTTCGAGGCCGCGCTCGTCGATCGCGCGCTCGCGCACGCGGTCTGACGGGCGGGCGGCGCGGCGCATGCCGCGCGGCGGCTGTCGCGGCATCGCGCGCCGTTGCGCTTGCGACGCACGCACGGGCCTGACGCCGGCCGGGTCCGAATCGCTCGGCCGGCCGGGCTCGGCGTGGCCCGCGAGGTGGCGCGACGCCATGCCGTTTGCGCCACCGCCGACCGTGACGTCATGTCAGCGACGCCTCCCAACGAATGCCCACCGCTCTCCCCGAGCGGGTCCGACTCATATCACGTGGTGACGGGATCAGCCCGGCGACGACGCGGCCGCGCTGGAGGCGGCTGCATTCGCGGCGGGCTTCGCATCGTCGTCGTCATCGGGCGGGTAGTGCACGACGGGCGGCGCGAGCGGCGCGGCATCGGACGCGGCGGTATTCGCGCTCGCGTCGCTGTTGAACGCGCTGGCGGCGCCGCTCGATGCGCCGCCGGCCTGCTGCGCGGCGTCGGTCGCGTTGGCGTCGTGCGGCGCGTCGTCGCTGCAGGCGGCGACGAAAACGGCGGCACACAGAACGACGGCGACGAAAACGCGACGCATGACTTCTCTCCTGGCAGGCTGATCGGGAAACGTTTTCGAGTATGCCGCCGCGATGCGACGTTTCGGTGAATCGTTTGCGATGCGAGTGTAATCGCGACCTGTTTTCGTCAGGCCGACGGAACGCCTTCGCGGCGATCCGCCGGCATGCGTGCGGAATTTTCCGGCAGAGACGGATGCTGCGCGCATTTACACGGCGCGCAACGACGCGACGCGGCCACGGCGACGCGAGCGCCATGCGCGCCGTTGCACATGCACCCGGCAACTTTCGACCGATGTGCGGCCGGATGCGCCGGAAAACCGGGCGTTATTGCCGCTTCGTCAGCGAACGGCCAGCCGCGCGCCAGCGGGGTGTCATGAAGGCATGGTCAGCGGCAACGTGTTCCGTCTGCCGCCCGGTGCGCGCCGCGCACGGGTGACTGGCGCGGCACATCGGCGTTGCCCCGCCGTTTCGCGGCACCGGAATTGCTCGTTGCCGATGCGCGTGCCGACCGCGCCGCCATCCGGGCGCGGGGCGGCACATCTGCGTCCATCAACCATGGAGCGAGCAGAAATCATGTCCAGCGATCAATCCGATTCTCCGTCTGCCGAACCGGCGCGCGATGCCGCCCCGTCGCCGCTCGGGTTCGGCCATTCAGCGGCGCCGCGGTTGCCGCGCGATACGCCGTCCAGTGCCGCGCGGCGCCGCTTCCTGCAATCCGCGGCGGCTGCCGCGACCGTCAGCGCCGCATCGCACG
Organism: Burkholderia sp. AU33423; assembly: GCF_002223135.1. NCBI lineage: Bacteria > Pseudomonadati > Pseudomonadota > Betaproteobacteria > Burkholderiales > Burkholderiaceae > Burkholderia > Burkholderia sp. AU33423. Next base: position 848,904 of record NZ_NKFH01000005.1, on the reverse strand, counting down.
TTCATCCGCAGCCGTCGTACGCGGCATCCACGCCGGCCGCGCCCCGCCGCGATACGGTGCCGGCGCAGCCCGTGCGTCTCGACATCAACGGGCGCGCTTACACGCTGCAGCTCGAACCGCGCGTCACGCTGCTCGACGCCCTGCGCGAATACGCCGGGCTCACGGGCACGAAGAAGGGCTGCGATCGCGGGCAGTGCGGCGCGTGCACGGTGCTCGTCGACGGGCGGCGCATCAACGCATGCCTGACGCTCGCGGTGATGCACGAAGGCGCGCGGATCACGACCGTCGAAGGGCTGGCGCGCGGTGGCGTGCTGAGCCCGGTGCAGCGCGCATTCGTCGAATGCGATGCGTTCCAGTGCGGCTACTGCACGTCCGGCCAGCTCTGCTCGGCGACCGCGCTGCTCGACGAGTTCGCGGCGGGGGCCGGGAGCGCCGCCACCGACGACGTGCGGCGCCGTCCCGCGCAGCTGTCGGACGACGAGATCCGCGAGCGCATGAGCGGCAACCTGTGCCGCTGCGGCGCGTACCCGAACATCGTCGCCGCCGTGCGCGCCGCGCACGCGGCGCGCGGCTAGCCGACGGAGGGCACCGCAATGGAAGCGATCTCCTACGAACGCGCGACCGACGTCGCCGGCGCCGTGCGCGCGGCACAGCGGCCCGGCGCCGCATTCATCGGCGGCGGCACGAACCTGCTGGACCTGATGAAGGGCGGCGTCGCGCGGCCCGTCACGCTCATCGACATCACGCGGATCGCGGGCCTGGATACGGTCGATGCGCTGCCCGGCGGCGGCGTGCGCATCGGCGCGCTCGTGCGCAACAGCGATGCGGCCGACCATCCGCGCATCCGCGCCGACTATCCGCTGCTGTCGCAGGCGCTGCTCGCCGGCGCGTCCGCGCAATTGCGCAACATGGCGACCGTCGGCGGCAACCTGATGCAGCGCACGCGCTGCCCGTATTTCTACGATCCCGCGTTCGCGCAATGCAACAAGCGCGAGCCGGGCAGCGGCTGCGCGGCGATCGGCGGCCACAACCGGATGCACGCGATCCTCGGCGCCAGCCCCCAGTGCGTGGCGGTGAACCCGTCGGACATGAGCGTCGCGTTCGCCGCGCTCGACGCCGTCGTGCAGGTGAGCGGCCCGCGCGGCGCGCGGCAGATTCCGATCGCATCGTTTCACCGCTTGCCGGGAGATCGTCCCGATCTCGACACGACGCTCGAGCCGGGCGAGCTGATCACCGCGGTGGACTTGCCGCCGCCGCGCTTCGCCGACCATGCGCACTACCTGAAAGTGCGCGATCGCGCGAGCTACGCGTTCGCGCTGGTGTCGGTCGCGGCCGCGCTGCGGATGGACGGCCCGCGCGTCGCCGACGCGCGGATCGCGCTCGGCGGCGTCGCGCACAAGCCGTTGCGTGCGATGGAGGCGGAAGCGCATCTCGCGGGCCGCACACCGACCGACGCGACGTTGCGCGAGGCGGCCGCGCTGGCGTTGCGCGACGCGCGGCCGCTCGACGGTAATGGCTTCAAGGTCGCGCTCGCGCAGCGGGCGATCGTCCGTGCGGTCGAAACGGCAGCCGCCGTGCCGGGAGGTGCCGCATGAACACGATGACGGGACAACCGCTAGACCGTGTCGACGGCGTGCTCAAGGTGACGGGCGGCGCGCACTACGCGGCCGAATTCTCCGATGCGCGGCTCGCGCACGCGGTGCTCGTGACGAGCACGATCGCATCCGGGCACATCGAGTCGATCGATGCGGCGCGCGCCCGCGCGATGCCGGGCGTGCTGATCGTGATCACGCACGAGAACGCGATGCGGCTGCCCAACGGCGGCCGGCCGCCGCTGTCGCCGCCCGCCGGGCGCCGACTCACGTTGCTGCAGGACGATACGGTGCGCTACAGCAACGAACCCGTCGCGGTCGTCGTCGCCGAAACGCTCGAGCAGGCGACCGACGCCGCGCATGCCGTGCACGTGCGCTATCGCGCGAGCGATGCCGTGGCGGATTTCGCGCTGGCGTTGCGCGGCGCGCGCGTGCCGCCGAAGCAGCAGGGCCGCCCGATGGATACGCAGCGCGGCGACGTCGATGCGGGCCTGCGCGAAGGCGCGGTGCGCATCGACGCGACCTATACGACGCCGATGCAGCATCACAACCCGCTCGAGCCGCATGCGACGATGGCGCGCTGGGACGGCCCGACGCTCACGCTGCACGATGCGACACAGGGCGTGTCGGGCGCGAGCACGGCGGTGGCCGCGGTCTTCGGCATTGCGCCGGACCACGTGCGCGTGATTTCACCGTTCCTCGGCGGTGGCTTCGGCTGCAAGGGTTCGTCGTGGTCGCACGTGTCGCTGTGCGCGATGGCCGCGAAGCAGGTCGGCCGCCCGGTTCGTCTCGCGCTGACGCGGCCGCAGATGTTCGGCCCGGTCGGCGGGCGGCCGTTCACCGAACAGCGCATCGTGCTGGCCGCCCGCCAGGATGGCACGTTGACGGCGATGCGCCACGACACGATTGCCACCACGTCGACGTTCGAGGACTGGATGGAGATGTGCGGGATGCCGTCGCGGATCATGTACGCGGTGCCGAACCACGCGACCACGCACCGGATCGTGTCGCTGAACGTCGGCACGCCGACGTTCATGCGCGCGCCCGGCGAGGCGTCGGGCTCGTTCGCGCTGGAATCGGCGATGGACGAACTCGCGTGGCGGCTCGGCATGGACCCGGTCGCGCTGCGGCTCGCGAATTACGCGGCGGTCGATCCGCAGGACGGCAAGCCGTGGTCGAGCAACAAGCTGCGCGAATGCTACGAGGTCGGCGCGCGGCGCTTCGGCTGGTCGCGCCGCACCGGCGCGCCGCGCACGATGCGCGACGGCGACACGCTGATCGGCCTCGGGATGGCGGCCGCCACATATCCGGCGAACCGCAGCGAAGCGTCGGCGCGGGCGCGCATCTTGCCGGACGGCACGGCCGAAGTCGCATCGGGCACGCAGGACATCGGCACCGGAACCTACACGGTGATGACGCAGGTCGCGGCCGATGCGCTCGGTTTCTCGCCGCAGAACGTGCGCTTCGTGCTCGGCGATTCCAGCCTGCCGCGTGCGCCGGTATCGGGCGGCTCGCAGTCAGCGGCGAGCGTGGCGCCGGCCGTGCGCGAGGCCGCGCTGCAGGCGCGCGCGAAGCTGGTCGCGCTGGCGGTCGCCGCCCCCGGATCGCCGCTGCAAGGCGCCGCGGCCGACGACGTGACGGTCGACAACGGCTGGGTCGTGCATCGCGGCGACCCTTCGCGGCGCGATCCGGCCGCGGCGGTGATCGCGCGTGCGGGCGGTCAGCCGATCGACGCGCAGGCGACGACGAAGCCGGGCGACGAGAAGTCGCGCTATGCGTCTCATTCCTTCGGCGCGGTGTTTGCCGAAGTGCACGTCGATGCCGAACTCGGCACGATTCGCGTACCGCGCATCGTCGGTGTCTACAGCGTCGGCAGCCTGCTCAACGCGAAAACGGCACGCAGCCAGTTGATCGGCGGGATGGTGTGGGGGCTCGGCACCGCGCTCGAGGAAGGCTCGCATCTCGACGTGCGGCACGGCCGCTTCACGAACGCGAATCTCGCTGAATATCACGTGCCCGTGAACGCGGACATCGGCGAGCTGGATGTGAGTTTCGTCGACGAGCGCGACACGCATTTCAATCCGCTCGGCATTCGCGGCATCGGCGAGATCGGCATCACCGGCGTGCCGGCCGCGATCGCCAATGCGGTCTATCACGCGACCGGCGTGCGGGTGCGCGATCTGCCGATCACGCTCGACAAGGTGGCGATGCTGACGCGGGCGTGAGCGCCGGCGTCAGCGCCGCGGCGTCCTGCGCCTCACTTCGCTGCGCAGCCAGTCGAGCCACGTGCGGATCGCCGCTTCGTGCGGATGGCCGGGGCGCCACACGACGTAGTGCGCGTACACGTCGGCGATGCGCACCGTCGACACGCGCACGAGCGTGCCGTCCGCGAGTTCGGGCTCGATCAGCGAGCGGCGCGCGAGGGCGACGCCGCGGCCTTTCAGCGTCGCGTCGATCAGCGCATTCGGATCGGTGAAACGCGGCGCGCGTGCGGATTCGGTGAGGTCGAGCCGCGCGGCCTGGAGCCACGGTTCCCACGGCTGCGCCGGATGGCGCAGCAGCGTCGCGCGCACGAGATCGGCCGGCGCGCGCGGCGCGACGCCGTCGCGATTGCGGTACGTGGGGCTCGCAACCGGAAAGATCGTTTCGTTCATCAGCTTCTCGGCGACGACGCCCGGCCACGTGCCGGGCCCGTAGCGCAGCGCGACGTCGATGCGGTCGCGCTTGCGCAGCGGTGCGAGCGCCACGTCCGGGTGCAGCGCGATCGCGATGTGCGGATGCGCGGCCGCAAAGCGCGGCAGGCGCGGTGCGAGCCAGCGCTCGGCGACGCTCGGCAGCACGCTGACGTTCAACGTGACGTCGCAGGTGCGTGCGCGACTGCGCACGGCGAGCGCCGGCTCGAACGCGCGCTCGAGCACGCTGAGGCCCTGGCGTACCTGCAGTGCGAGCGCGTGCGCGGCGTGCGTCGGCGTCGCGCCGTTACGCTCGCGCGTGAAGAGCGGATAGCCGAGCTGCGCCTCGAGCGCACGGATGTGCTGGCTGACGGCGCCTTGCGTGAGCGCGAGCGCGTCGGCCGCGCGCGTGAAGCTCTGCAGCCGCACGGCGGTCTCGAACGCACGCAGCGTCTGCAGCGGAGGAAGGTGGATGCGTCGCATGCGGGTATTAGTAACACTAATGTCCGAGCACGACAATTCATCGTTTGCGGCGGGCAGGCACGCGTTCCTACACTCGGTTCCGTCTTCCACATCCCCGTCGGGCCACACCACCATGAACGCCTATCGTCTCTACCTTTCGCCGGGCGCCTGCTCGCTTGCCGCCCACATCGCGCTGGAGGAAACCGGCGCACCGTTCGACGTCGAGATCGTGTCCGTTCGCGAGCAGCAGAACCTCGAAGCGCGCTATCTCGCGATCAACCCGAAAGCGCGCGTGCCCGTGCTCGCGATTCCGGGCGAGCCGCGCGTGCTGACCGAAACGCCGGCGATCCTCACGTATCTCGCGCGCCGTTATCCCGATGCGCAGTTGCTGCCGTTCGGCGATCCGCTGCGCGAGGCACGGTGCCACGAATGGCTCGCCTGGCTGGTCGGCTGGGTGCATGGCGTCGGCTATGGCGCGCTGTGGCGGCCGGGCCGCTTCATCGGCGATCCGGCCCTGCATGGCGAGGTCAGTGCGCACGGGCGGCGCACGATCGAAGCCGCGAACGAGACGATCGAAGCCGCGCTCGCCGACGGCCGAACATGGGCCGAGCCGGGCGCGCATTCGATCGTCGATCCGTTCCTGTTCGTGCTGTATCGCTGGGGCGTCGCGATCGGGCTCGACATGACGCGGCATGCGGCTTGGACCGCTCATGCGCAGCGCGAGGCCGAGCGGCCGGCGTCGCGGCGTGCGATGGCGCGCGAAGCAGCCTGACGGATTGCGCGGGCGTCGTGGCGAGCGCTGCGACGCCCGCGTGAGACGAGCGGCTGCTATTTCGCGGCGAACAGCGGATAGGTCGCGCCGGCGACCAGCGCGGCCGCGAGCCACACGACACTCCACGAGCTGACCGCGAGCAGCGGCGGAATCGCGAGCGGCGTCGCAAACAGCCCGAGGTAGACGATCGTATTGGCCATCCCGAGTGCGGTGCCTGCCTGATTCGCGCCCGCGAGCGTCGCGAGCTCCGTGTACGCGACACCGTGCCACGCGGACACGCAGATGCCGGCGAAGACGAGAATCGCGACGATCGCGGCGAGCGGCACGTGCGCACTGCCGGCCGTTGCGGCTGCGAGCAGCGCGAACGAGCCGGCCGCGACGAATACCGATCCGCGCAGATACGCGCGCCGGTTGCCGTGCCGGTCGGTATGACGGCCGCTCCACACGCGCATCACCATCGCGCCGAGCTGCAGCGCGACCATCGCGGCACTGATGCCGGCGAGGCCGAGCCGGCCGAAGTCGTGCAGGAACACCGTCGCGAACGTGAGCACCGCGAACTGCGGCGCGCACAGCAGGCCGATGCCGAGGACGATCCGCCACACGGGGCCGCTCACGAGCGGGTTGCGCACCTGCCGCGCGGATGGCTGCCGCTCGACGGGGCGATGCGTGGCGGGGTGCGTCACGGCCGGTTCGGCCGGCGGCTCGTGCAGCCAGCGCCAGGTGAGCGCGGCCGATCCCGCGCACAGCAGCATCAGCGCGCCGAATACCGCGGCAAAGCCCAGGTGCGACGCGAGCGACGGCAGCAGCGCCGCGCCGACGCCGCCGCCGAGCGGCACGGCCGTCTGGCGGATGCTCATCGCGAGCCCGCGTTCGCGCTCGCCGAACCAGCGCATCACCGCGCGCCCGCTCGACCCGTTCACGCTGCCGCCGAGCAGGCCGACGCAGCACATTGCCACGACGACGCGCATCAGCGGCGGCACGCCGTGCGCGGTCGGGACGATCGTGCACACCATCAGCGCGAACATCGCGGCCGTCGCGACGAGCCCGGCGAGCAGCACGCGCCGGTCGCCGAAGCGGTCGGCGGCCATCCCCCACGGCAGCTCGGACAGCGCGACGCCGAAGCCGAGCGCGCCGAGCACGAGGCCGAGCGCGCCGTTGTCGAGGTGATAGGCCGTGCGCATCCACACGGCCGTGGTCGGAATGCCGGCCGCCGCGGCCGAAAAGCTCATGTTCGCGGCGACGCCGGCCGCCAGCACGCGCCAGCGATGAGCCGCGCCGCGCACGTCGCGGGCGGGCGAGGAGGGGGAAGCGATGCACGAGGTATCCATGACGGCAGGCCCGGTTGGAAATTGACATCCACAGTCTGGCGCCCTACATTCATCCTGAAAATCGGAAAGTTCTTGATGAATCGTTCGATAAAACAGGATGGTTGAGATGCCCGGACAAGACATTCCCCGCGACGACGGCGAGTCGCTCGCGCTGGCCGATGCCACGCTGGCCCGGCCCAACTTCGACGTGGCGGCGCTGCGCAGCCTTGTCGCCGGGGTGGATCTCGGCAGTTTTGCGAAGGCGGCCGACCGCGTCGCGCGCTCGTCGTCGGCGGTGAGTGCGCAGATCCGCAAGCTCGAGGAGCAGGCCGGCACGCCGCTGTTCGTGAAGGCCGGGCGCGGGCTGGCGCTGACCGACGCCGGCGACGCGATGCTGCGCTATGCGCGGCGGATGATCGAGCTGAACGACGAGGCGGCCGCGGCCGTGCGCGGCATGAATCTCGACGGCTGGGTGCGTGTCGGGCTGCAGGAGGATTTCGGCGAGGCGATTCTGCCCGACGTGCTCGGGCGGTTCGCGCGTGCGCATCCGAAGGTGCGGATCGAGGCGCGCGTGGCGCGCAACGCCGACTTGCTCGACCGGCTCGACGCGAACCAGCTCGATCTCGCGCTGGTGTGGGGCGATCCGGCGTCGGCGGCGCTGGTGGCGCGCGCGGGGATCGAGAGCGAAGCGATCGCGCAGGTGCCGATGCAGTGGGTGGGGGCGGCGGGTTCGGTCGCGACCGACTTCGGCATGCCGGGCGGTGGCGCAGAGGAGGAAGGCGGCGCGGACGAAACGGGCGGCCGTGCGGTGCGCGCGCCGGGCGAGCCGCTGCCGCTCGTCGTGTTCGACCGGCCGTGCCGGTTCTTCGGTGCGGCGACCGGCGCGCTCGATCGCGCGGGCGTGCCGTGGCGCGTTGCGTTCACGACCCCCAGTCTCGCCGGGCTATGGGCCGCGGCGGCGGCCGGCCTCGGGCTGACGGTGCGCTCGCAGTACGGGCTGCCCGCGTCGGTGCGCGTGCTCGATGCGGCTTCGTGCGGGTTGCCGGCGCTGCCGAGTTTGCCGCTGATTTTGCTGCGGCGCACGTCGTCGGCGACGCCGACCGTCGATCGGCTCGCGCGGATCGTGAAGCAGGCGGTGCGGGATGCGACGGAGGGGACGGGGGCGGCGCTGGCGGCGTGACGAAACCCTCGCTTGCCGTCGCCGGGTGCGGTTCGGCAATCCCTCTGCCGATCGGTCGAATGGATCGATCAGGTGAACCTGACTACAGTGATGATCACTTGAAACGGAGGTCATCATGCAAAACGAGAATACGCCCGGCGCCAGTGCGGTCGATCCGGCCCAAAGGGCAGATGTCACGATCCGCGGTGACGGGGCGTCAACTGATCGACTCGTGCCCGGCGATCCGCCTGTTCGGTTCGGTGTCCTGCAAGGGCAGGCGTGGATCGCGGACGACTTCGATGCCCCGCTGCCTGATTACCTGCTGGATGCCTTCGAAGGGCACTGATGCGGCTGTTGCTCGATACGCACATCTTTTTGTGGATCGTGACCAATGACCCCAGGCTGAGCGCAAGGGCGCGCCGGCTGATCTCGGCGGCCGATGAGCGTTTCGTCAGCAGCGCGAGTATCTGGGAGGCCGCCATCAAGGCCGGCCTGGGGAAGCTCGATATCGACGTCGGCAAGCTGATCCGTGCGATCGGCTCGAGCGGGATTCGCGAGCTGCCAGTCCGGGCCGTGCATGGGGCCGCGGTCCGTGATCTGCCGCACCACCATCGTGATCCATTCGATCGCTTGCTGGTCGCGCAGGCCCGTCACGAGCCGCTTCAGCTCGTGACGGCCGATGCCCATCTCGCGCGGTACGACCTGTCTCTCGTTCTGACAGTTTGAAGCAATCTGTCGGGGCGAAATCCATTGGTCGCCTGTACGTCATGTGGCGTCGCGGTTCATGCTGACGCGACGTTCGGCTCGATTTCGTCCAGTTCCGCACAAATGGCCGCCAGCCGCTCCCTCAACCCTTCACTCGCCGGCACGAACGGCAGCCGCAACCCGTCCTCGCACCACCCTTGCGCGGCCAGTACGGCCTTCACCGGCGCCGGGTTCGGCTCCGCGAACAGCGCCGCGACGAGCGGCTGCAGCGCGACCGACAGGCGCCGCGCATCGGCGAGCCGACCATCGCGCAGCAGCGCATGGATGCGCACATGCCATTCGGGCAGCACGTGCGCGCTGCTCGCGATCGCGCCGTGCGCACCGGCGCACATCGCCGCGAAGTTCTGATTGTCGTCGCCGGACAGGATCGCGAGCGGCGTGTCGTGCACGAGCCGGCTCATCCGGTCGAGCGTGCCGCCGCATTCCTTGATGCCCGCGACGCGCGGGTCGCGCGCGAGCGCCTGCAGCGTCTCCAGTTCGACGTTCACGCCGGTGCGGTACGGGATGTTGTAGACGAGCACCGGCAGGTCGGCCGCCTCGACGATCGCCTCGACGTGGCGGCGGATGCCGTCCTGCGTCGGCCGCACGTAGACGGGCGGCGTGACGAGCAGCCCGTCGGGCCGCAGCGCCGCGAGTTCGCGCGCGCGGGCGGCCGCGAAATGCGTCGCGCTCGCGGTCAGCCCGACGACGATCGGCAGCCCGGGCGCCGCGTCGCGCAGCGTCGCGATCACCGCGTCCTGTTCGCGCGCGTCGAGCAGCACGCCCTCACCGGTCGTCGCGCCCGCGACGAAGCCTGCGATGCCCGCGGCGGCATAGTGGCGCGCGAGCCGCGCGAGCGCGGCATGGTCGACTTCGCCGTGGTGGAACGGCGTGATGATCGGCAGCCAGATACCTTCGAAACGTGTGTTCATGCAAAGCCTCAGGGTGGAAACGGAGTGGGAAGGAACCGTTCCGCCGGCGGAGAGCCGGAGCGAGGCGTGTGAGCAAGGGGAAAGAAACGACCTGCGGGCATCCCGTCCGGCATTCGCCTGACGGGACGTGACGTCCTCGTCAGTCGAGGAGTCGTTTTTTCAGTTTCAGCCCGGCCGCGCGCGCGCCTGCCGCGACGGCGGCGAGGATCGGAAGCGAGCGCAGGGCAGCGGACATGGAGGAACCGGGAAATGGGCTGAGCGGCGATCTTAACACCGGATCCGATCCGCGCGCGAGCGTCCGCCGCCGCTTAGCAGGATTCGAGATTTGCTTTCCACGACTGATTGGAAAGCGCGCCGCGCCCGGCCGCTAGAATGCCCGCTTACGTTTCGATGACAGCGCGTACGCGTGCCGTCACGCACATTCACCACCACTGGAAACGGGGCATATCACGATGGCAAGCATGAAGGGGATCGGCCGCTGGCTGCACACGGGCGCGGCGGCGGCGCTGGTCGTGGCGGCAACGGCTGCGCACGCGGATACGTCGATCCTGAACGTGTCGTACGACGTGACGCGCGAACTGTACAAGGACATCAACGCGGGTTTTGCCGCCGCCTACAAGCAGAAGACCGGCGAGACGGTCGCGATCAAGCAGTCGCACGGCGCGTCGAGCGCGCAGGCGCTGTCGGTGCTGCAAGGGCTGCAGGCCGACGTCGTGACGATGAACCAGCCGAACGACATCGATCTGCTCGCCGAGCGTGGCCAGCTGCTGCCGAAGGACTGGCGCGCGCGTTTCCCGGACAACAGCTCGCCGTACTCGACCACGATGGTGTTCCTGGTGCGCAAGGGCAACCCGAAGGCGATCAAGGACTGGAGCGATCTCGCGAAGCCGGGTGTCCAGGTGATCATCGCGAACCCGAAGACGTCGGGCAACGGCCGCTATGCGTATCTCGCCGCGTGGGGCTTCCAGAAGCAGAAGGGCGCGACCGACCAGCAGGCGATCGACTTCGAGAAGGCGATCTTCCGCAACGTGCCGGTGCTCGACTCCGGTGGTCGCGGCGCGACGACGACGTTCACGCAGCGCGGCATCGGCGACGTGCTGGTCACGTTCGAGAATGAAGTCGCGCTGATGGACACCGGCGCATCGGGCGCGCAGTTCGACGCCGTGTATCCGTCGGCGAGCATCCTCGCGGAGCCGCCCGTCGCCGTCGTCGACAAGGTCGTCGACAAGAAGGGCACGCGCAAGGTCGCGCAGGCGTATCTGGATTACCTGTACACGCCGGAGGCGCAGGAAATCATCGCGCAACACCACCTGCGCCCGCGCGACGCGAACGTGCTGAAGAAGCATGCGGCCGAATTCAAGTCGCTGAAGACGTTCAGCGTCGAACAGGTCTTCGGCAGCTGGGCGAACGCGCAGAAGACACACTTCGCGGACGGCGGCACGTTCGACCAGGTGATCGTCGACCGCAAGTGAGCGCCGACCGCACGTGAGCACCGCGCGCTCGCCCACACGCTGACGACGCAGCCGGCCGCTTCCGCAGCCGGCTTTTTTTGCGCCGCGCGGCCGGCGGTGCGACGGATTTCGATTCCGAACCGGTACGCATACCCGGCCGCCGCCGCGCGTGCTACGCTCATCGCCTCCCTGTTTCCGGCGCCGCGCGATGAACGTCGATTCGTCCTCCCCAGCCTCCCGCGGCCGTGGCCGCAAGCTCTGGTCGGGCAACCGCCCGGTGATCGCGTACGGGATGCCGCCGCTCGGCTGGCGCGACCTCTATCACCGCGCGCTGACGGTGAGCTGGCCCGTATTCTTCCTGTCGCTCGCCGTGCTGTTCCTGCTGCTCAACGGCGCTTTTGCGACGCTCTACCTGCTTGGCCATGCGCCGATCGCGAACCAGTCGCCGGCCGGCTTCGGCGGCGCGTTCTTCTTCAGCGTCGAGACACTCGCGACCGTCGGCTACGGCGACATGCATCCGCAGACCGTCTATGCGCACCTGGTCGCGACGTTCGAGATCTTCGTCGGGATGTCGGGCATTGCGATGGCTACGGGGCTCGTGTTTGCGCGGTTTTCACGGCCGCAGGCGAAGATCCTGTTCGCACGCTACGCGATCGTCCGGCCGTTGAACGGCAGGATGACGCTGATGGTGCGCGCCGCGAATGCGCGCCAGAACGTGATTGCCGAGGCGCAGGCGAAACTGCGGCTGATGCGCGTAGAAGGCACGCACGAGGGCTACACGCTGCGCAAGATCCACGACTTGGCGCTCGTGCGCAGCGAGCATCCAATCTTCCTGCTCGGCTGGAACCTGATGCACGTGATCGACGAATCGAGCGCGCTGTTCGGCGAGACGCCCGAATCGCTCGCCGCGCGCGACGCGTCGTTGCTGATCACGATCGAAGGCTCGGACGAGACGACCGCACAGGTGATGCAGGCGCGCCATTCCTGGGAGCATGACGAGATCCGCTGGCGTCACCGCTATGTCGACCTGATGCACGACGAAGACGGCATCACGCACATCGACTACACGCATTTTCATGAGGTGGTGCCGGTCGACGCCGATACCGACGAGCGCGGCTCGCCGGGCGCGGTGGTCAATACCGGCGCCGCGACGTCGGGCCCGGCCGCGTAGTGGCGCTCGCGGCCGGCCGGTAGTGCCGCTCCCGCGCGACGCGTCTACGGGTCACGCATGCAGCAGGCGCGCCGCTTCGCGCTGTTCGATCGCGACCGCGCGGTGGAATGCGTCGCGATCCTCGGCGCGCGCGACATAGTCGCCGAGCACGCCTTCGTGCGGCAGCAGATGCGCGTCGAATGCGGTCTTCAGCGTGCTGGCGAGCAGCAGGTCGGCCGCGGTGAAGCGGTCGCCGACGAGCCACGGACTATGAGCGAGCGCTTGCGCGAGTGCGCGCTGCACGCGGGTGATGTTGCCCCAGCCGAACGCGACCGGATTGCCCGACGCGCCGGTGAATTTTTCGGCCATCGCCGGCTCGAGGCAGGTCGGCGTGAAGAACATCCATTGGAGGAAACGGCCGCGCAGCGGATCGTCGGGCGCGACGCCGAGCCCGGCGCCCGGGCAGCGGTCGGCAAGATAGAGCAGCACGGCGCCCGATTCGGCGAACGGCATGCCGCCGTCGTCGAGCGCGGGCAGCTTGGCCATCGGGTTGACCTGCACGAACGCGTCGCTGCCCTGTTCGTGCGAACGCAGGTCGATCGGCACGAGTTCGTACACCACGCCGAGTTCTTCAAGCATCCACAATGCCCGAAATGCCCGGGTCTTCGGCCAGTAGTAGAGCTTCATCGTGCCTCCGCGTGTGGGTGCAACTGTCGGTCCGGTGGATGCTCCAGCGTACCCGAGCGCCGCAGGTTCGGACAAGGGCACCTGGCAAGGGCGTCTAGCCAGCGGCGGTTATCTGCATAGGATGGCCAGACGCGTTGTGTGTCGAGCGAGAATCAGGCAGAAAGCCGGGCAAAGCCTTATCGCACAATGAGGTGCGTTGATAACTAGTTATATTGATACTAGTTATAAATGGGATGGAAATCACGGTGCAGGCCGGCATCCCGCGCACGGCATCACGGAGCCCGCAGCGTCTGCACACACGTCCACACTGGCATCGTTCCGCAAGCGCCGATGCATCGCGAAACAGGGAAATCATGGGAGACAACTCACGCATGGAAAACGACGATCGCATCACGATCATTCCGAGAAGAACGCCGGAATCGGCGGCGATGGTGGCCGAGGTCAAGCGGGCGATGTCGATCGCCGCGCGGATCAATCGCCTGACGTTCGACGATGCCGCCGAGGTTCGCACATTATTCGGAGAACTGATCGGCATGCCGGTGGACGACGGCTTCGTGTTGATCCCGCCGTTCCATGCGACAGGCGGCACCGGCATGAAGCTCGGGCGCAACGTGTTCGTCAACCAGAACTGCACGTTCTACGATCTCGGCGGGCTCGAGATCGGCGATGACGTGATGATCGGGCCGAACGTCAGCCTCATCACGTCCGGTCACCCCGTCGAACCTTTGCGGCGGCGCGACTTCGTCGTCGCGAAGCCGATCGTGATCGAACGGAACGTCTGGATCGGCGCTGGTGCGACGATCATCGGCGGTGTGACGGTGGGCGAGAATTCGGTGGTCGCGGCCGGGGCCGTCGTCACGCGGGATGTTCCGCCGAATGTGCTGGTCGGCGGCAATCCGGCGGCGGTCATCCGGTCGATTGCCGAGTAATGCGGCTCGAGGGCGCGTGCCTGTTCGGTGCAGCCTCGTTGGACAGATGTGGATAACCCACCTCGAAGGCGACTCGAAACGCTGTGCATTTGAATGGTGAGGGTGCCGCCGAGGCCGTCTGGATGGGGCTTTCCGGTCAATGCCCGATAGCCGTCGGCGGATGCGCGGGCCGTTCCAGTCGATGGTCCGACGAAGGTCGCACCGCGCGATCGGTTGTGGATATCCTCACGCCGAAACGACTCGGCGCCCTGTGCATTTCACAGGTGAGGGTCACCGGATGATACGGAATGCATGAAGCGGGTTGTGGACAACTCGCCCGCGAAACGACGCGAAATGCTGTGGAATTCAACGGTGAGGGCCGGCATCCGATCGGGCGATGCGCCTGTCCTGGCGCGGTTTTCCGATCTTTGCGTGGTTCGAAGCGTCGCGCATTCTAGCCGAACGCGCGCATGCTTGGCGGAACCGCGTGCGTGCCGCGACGTAGAGATCCGGTTCCGGCTGTTACCCGAAAGGCCGTGCATTTTAACGGCGAGTGCGGGCGTGTGGTCTGCAACGTGCAGATTTCGCTGCGCATCGCCGCGTTCGCAAGCGACTCGAGGCGCTGCGCAATGCAGGGGTGAGCGAGAACGCGGGATCGGCGGTCAGCGCACCAGGAATGCGATCATTCGGCCATCGGCGCCGTCTGAAGCGTCGTGTGTCTCAGGCTCGCACACGGGGGCGCGAACGAGGAAAACTCGGGCACCCGTGCGGATATCCTGCAGCCGAAACGACTCGCGACACTGTGCATTTCGATGGTGAGTGTCTGTACCCGATCGGCTGATGAGCCGCTTCCAGCAAGGATTGCCGGCCGGTCGCGCCTTCCGCGGCGCGCATCCGCTATCGCATCGACGGATGCGGATGCATGTGGATATCCTGCGTCGCGGACCACTCGAAGCGCTGTGGTTTTCAACGGTGAGGGTGCTCGCCTGGCCGGTCAGCAATGCCGGATCGGGCGTGGATAACCGCTGTTGCAGACACTCGAAGCCCTGTGAATTTCATCGGTGAGTGCAGGCCCGCGATTGCGCAGCATGCGTGTTCCAGCGTGCCTTTCCGGCTGATCAACCCACTCGCGACCCAAAGTATTTCCACGTTGAGCGGCCGCCCGCGATTGTGCAGCATGCGGGTTCCGGCGCGCCTGTCCGGTCGATAATCCCGCTCGCGATCCAGTGTATTTTCACGATGAGCGAGAGCCCGCGATTGTGCAGCATGCGCGTTCCGCCGTACATGTCCGGCCGATACACCCACTCGCGACCCAAAGGACTTCCACGATGAGCGCGAGCCCGCAATTGCCCGGCATGCATGTTTCTGCACGCCTTTCCAGCCGACAAACCCACTCACGACCCTGAGCATTCGAACGCCGAAGGCGAGCCGCCGATCGACGCAATACGCCCTCACCGATGGGGATATCCGCAGCCGAAACCCACTCGCCGCGCTGTGAATTTCAACGGTGAGAGTCGGGGCAAGCGCCAAACGCATGCCGACAACGGTGTGGACATCCCGGCCTCCACGCCACTCGAAACGCTGTGCAATCGAACGGTGAGCGCGCGAGCCCGGTCGGCCGAGGGGCGCGGCGTTGTGGACATCCCGCGCCGCCGACCAATCGCAACGCTGTGCATTTCAATGGTGAGGGTCAGCGCCACGACGCGCTGAAACCCTTGTCACACGGGGCACGAGCGCCACCCGCCGCTTCCCCGGGGCCACCGTCGGACCGCCACGCGTTTCCCCGGCAAACGGGCCGCCCGCCCCGACGCGTCGCCCATCCCGCCCGACCGCCGTGCGCGAAAACTCTCTCAAATCCCGGCAAAAAGCTGCGCACTTTTTCTCACTGAGGGCCCGCCAGAGCAAGATGAGAAAAAACATTCTCGGCTGCGCGCGAAAAAATAGAGCCATTCGCTGCCGCCAGTCACGCGTCGCCCGACGCCCTGCCGAGCAGCCCAGAACAGCACAATCCGGAGACTTCCCCCCATGACTGCCCGCCTGCCCGTCGACGGCACGCCTGCCCTGTCCGACTACCGCCTGACCGACAACCTGACCGCGACGCGCGGCCGGATCTTCCTGACCGGCACGCAGGCGCTGGTTCGCCTGCTGCTGATGCAGCGCACGGTCGACGCCGAACAGGGGCTCAACACGGCCGGCTTCGTCAGCGGCTATCGCGGCTCGCCGCTCGGCATGGTCGACCAGCAGCTGTGGAAGGCGAAGAAGCTGCTCGACGCCGGCGGCGTGCGCTTCCTGCCCGCGATCAACGAGGAACTCGGCGGCACGGCCGTGCTCGGCACGCAGCGGGTCGAGGCCGATCCCGAGCGCACGGTCGAGGGCGTGTATGCGATGTGGTACGGCAAGGGCCCGGGCGTCGATCGCGCCGGCGACGCGCTGAAGCACGGCAACGCGTACGGTTCGTCGCCGCACGGCGGCGTGCTGGTGGTGGCGGGTGATGACCACGGCTGCGTGTCGTCGTCGATGCCGCACCAGAGCGACTTCGCGATGATCGCGTGGCACATGCCGGTCGTGAACCCGGCGAACATCGCCGACATGCTCGAATTCGGCCTGTACGGCTGGGCGCTGTCGCGCTATTCGGGCGCGTGGGTCGGTTTCAAGGCGATCTCGGAAACGGTCGAATCGGGCTCGACCGTCGACCTCGACGCGCTGCAGACGCAGTGGCCCGCGCCGGAAGGCTTCACGCCGCCGGCGGGCGGCCTGCACAATCGCTGGCCCGACCTGCCGAGCCTCACGATCGAGGCGCGCCTCGCCGCGAAGCTCGACGCGGTGCGCCATTTCGCGCGCACCAACAGCATCGACAAGTGGATCGCGCCGAGCGCGCAGGCGAACGTCGGCATCGTGACCTGCGGCAAGGCGCACCTCGACCTGATGGAAGCGCTGCGCCGCCTCGACCTGACGGTGGCCGATCTCGATACGGCCGGCGTGCGGATCTACAAGGTCGGCCTGTCGTATCCGCTCGAAATGACGCGCCTCGAAACCTTCGTCGACGGGCTCGCCGAAGTGCTCGTGATCGAGGAGAAGGGCCCGGTCATCGAGCAGCAGATCAAGGACTACCTGTACAACCGCACGGAAGGCGCGCGCCCGCGCGTGCTCGGCAAGCACGACGCCGCCGGCGCCTGCCTGCTGTCCGAACTCGGCGAGCTGCGCCCGTCGCGCATCCTGCCGGTGTTCGCCGACTGGCTCGCGCGCCACAAGCCGGCGCTCGACCGCCGCGAACGCGTCGTCGATCTCGTCGCGCCGCAAATCCTGTCGAACGAGGCCGATGCGGTGAAGCGCACGCCGTATTTCTGCTCGGGCTGCCCGCACAACACGTCGACGAAGGTGCCGGAGGGCTCGATCGCGCAGGCCGGCATCGGTTGCCACTTCATGGCATCGTGGATGGAGCGCGACACGACGGGGCTGATCCAGATGGGCGGCGAGGGCGTCGACTGGGCCGCGCACGCGATGTTCACCAACACGAAGCACGTGTTCCAGAACCTCGGCGACGGCACCTATTTCCACTCGGGCATCCTCGCGATCCGCCAGGCCGTGGCCGCGAAAGCGAACATCACGTACAAGATCCTCTACAACGACGCGGTCGCGATGACGGGCGGGCAGCCGGTCGACGGCAGCATCTCGGTGCCGCAGATCGCGCGGCAGGTCGAGGCGGAAGGCGTGTCGCGCTTCGTGGTCGTGTCCGACGAGCCGGAGAAGTACGACGGTCATCACGGCCAGTTCCCGCCGGGCACGACGTTTCATCACCGCAGCGAACTCGACACCGTGCAGCGCGAATTGCGCGAGACGCCGGGCGTCACCGTGCTGATCTACGACCAGACCTGCGCGGCCGAGAAGCGCCGCCGCCGCAAGAAGGGCGAATTCCCCGACCCGGACAAGCGCCTGTTCATCAACGACGCAGTGTGCGAAGGCTGCGGCGATTGCGGTGTGCAGTCGAACTGCCTGTCGGTCGAGCCGCTTGAAACACCGCTCGGCCGCAAGCGCCGCATCGACCAGTCGTCGTGCAACAAGGACTATTCGTGCGTGAACGGCTTCTGCCCGAGCTTCGTGACGGTCGAAGGCGCGGCGCTGAAGAAGGCGGCCGGTGCCGCATTCGACGAAGCCGCGCTCGCCGTGCGCGTCGATGCGCTGCCGGTGCCCGCGACGCATCTCGACGCGGCGCCGTTCGACATGCTCGTGACAGGCGTCGGCGGCACGGGTGTCGTGACGGTCGGCGCGCTGATCAGCATGGCCGCGCACCTCGAAGGCAAGAGCGCGTCGGTGCTCGACTTCATGGGCTTCGCGCAGAAGGGCGGCTCGGTGCTGTCGTTCGTGCGGATCGCATCGAGCGACCGGTGGCTGAACCAGGTGCGCATCGACACGCAGCAGGCGGACGTGCTGCTCGCGTGCGACATGGTGGTCGGCGCGAGCGCCGAGGCGCTGCAGACGGTGCGTCACGAGCGTTCGCGGATCGTCGTCAACACGCACCGGATTCCGAACGCGTCGTTCGTGCAGAACCCCGACGCGAACCTGCATGCGGACGCGCTGCTCGAGAAGATGCGCCATGCGGCCGGCGACGGCTACCTGTCGAGCTGCGACGCGCAGGCGCTCGCCGCGAAGTTCCTCGGCGACTCGATCGGCGCGAACATCCTGATGCTCGGCTATGCATGGCAGCTCGGCCTCGTACCGGTGTCGCTCGCGGCGATGATGCGCGCGATCGAGCTGAACAACGTCGCGGTGCCAATGAACAAGCTTGCGTTCTCGATCGGCCGGATGGCGGCCGGCGACGCGGCGGGCCTCGATGCGTTGTGGAACGCGCGTCACACGGTGGCCGCGCAGGCCGCGCCGGAGACGCTCGCCGAGCTGATCGCCGATCGCGAAGCGCGTCTCGATGCTTACGGCGGCGCACGTTATGTCGAGCGCTACCGTGCGCTCGTGAGCGCGGCGCGTGCGAAGGGCGACGACGCGCTGACGCGCGCGGTCGCGACGACGTTCTACCGGCTGCTCGCGGTGAAGGACGAATACGAGGTCGCGCGGCTGTACACGGACGACGCGTTCCGCACGGCGCTCGAAGCGCAGTTCGAAGGCGTGCCGGGGCAGGCCTATCGCGTGAAGTTCAACCTGGCGCCGCCGACGGTCGCGAAGGCCGGCAGCGACGGCAGCGCACCGAAGAAGCGCGTGTTCGGCCAGTGGATGTGGCCGGTGTTCGGCATGCTGGCGCGCGTGCGCAGCCTGCGCGGCACGTGGCTCGATCCGTTCGGCCGCACCGTCGAGCGCAAGATGGAGCGTGCGCTCGCCGACGACTACGAGACGACGCTCACGCGTGCGCTCGCCGCGACGACGGCCGGCAATGCCGCGCAGGTCGTGCAACTGGCCGACCTGCACGCACGCGTGCGCGGCTTCGGTCACGTGAAGGTGCGCAACCTGGCCGGCGTGAAACGCGCGGAGCGCGAGCTTGCGCTGCAGCTCGGCATCGAAGCGGCGACGAGCGCGGCCGTGCAGCACGCGCTCGACGAGATGAAGGGCGCGGGGATGCTGAAGGGGATTCCGGTCGTCGTCGCGAAGTAACGCGAACGCGGGCGGAGATGAAAACGGCGACGCGTGTGCGTCGCCGTTTTTTCTTGGGCCCCGGCTGCTGCGTACAGGCAGCGGCCGGCCCTTTAGAGAATGCCTTTCTTGCGCGTCGACAGCGCGGTTTCCGACAGGTCGATCTCGCGGAGCAGCTTCGTCAGCGTCTCGTCGGAAATCTTGCTCTCGCTGCGCAGCCGGTACAGCGCGGAGCGTTCCGCGCGCACGGCCGCGATCCGCATCTGCAGTTCCATCGTTTCGGCCTGCTTCGCTTCCGCGCGCGGCGTGGGGCCGTCCTCGGCGAGCGTCGCGAGGCGGCGGCGGTACTGGTCCATCACGCGTGCGGAGATGTCCGCGCAGCGTGCGGCGCCCGATTCGTCGAGATCGACCGAGATCGCGTCGTGCGACGTATCGATCGCGCGGATCGCGGCCTGCGCGGCGGCCGCGCGCGCGGCGCGTTCCTCGTCGCCGAGCGGGCTGCGCGACGAACGCACGCCGCGCAGCAGCAGCGGCAGGCCGATCACGGCGACGACGAGCGAGCCGAGGATCACGGCCGACGCGACGAAGATCGCCGTGTCGCGGCCCGGCAGCGGCACGCCGTCGGACAGCGCGACCGGAATCGACAGCACACCGGCGAGCGTGACCGCCCCGCGCACGCCGCCGACCGTCATCACCGCGATCGTGCGCACGCCGGCCATCGTGCCCGCGAGGCCCCGGCGCGCGGCGCGACGGCTGGCGAACCAGCGCAGCAGCCAGACCCACAGGAAGCGGATCGCATACAGCGCGAGCATCATCGCGCAGACGTTGAAGATCATCCGGCCGACGAGCGCGTCGCTCGTGTGGTGCGCGTCGACGAGCGTGCGGCCGATGATGTGCGGCAGCTGCAGCCCGAGCATGATGAACACCATGCCGTTGAACACGAACTCGATCATCGCCCACGTGCTTTCGGCGCGCACGCGCGACGCGACGGTGCTTTTGCGCGAGAAGCTCGTGTAGTTCATCATCATCCCGGCCGACACGGCCGCCAGCACACCCGACAGGTCGAGGTGCTCGGCGAACAGGTAGGCCGCGAACGGCACCAGCAGCGTCATCACGATGCCGGGGGCCGGATCGCCTTCCTGCTCGGCATTCAGGAAGCGCGTCGACAGCGCGCTGAACGCCCACGACACGATCGCGCCCGTCGCGAGCCCGCCGGCGGCGACGATCACGAACGTGACCGACGCGTCGCGCAGCGAGAACATGCCCGTCAGCGCGGCCGCGATCGCGAATTTCAGGGCGACGAGGCCGGACGCGTCGTTCATCAGCGCCTCGCCCTCGAGGATGTGCATCAGTTGCGGCGGGATCCGGCCCTTGCCGGCGATGCCCGACAGCGCGACCGCGTCGGTCGGCGACAGCACGGCCGCGAGCGCGAACGCGATCGGCAGCGGCAACTCGGGTATCAGCCAGTGCGCGAAGTAGCCCACTGCGAGTACCGTCATGAACACGAGCCCGAATGCGAGCATCAGGATCGCGCGGCGTTGCAAGTACAGTTCGCGCTTCGGAATCCGCCAGCCGTCCGCGAACAGCAGCGGCGGAATGAACAGCAGCATGAAGATTTCGGGATCGAACGTGACGTGCAGGTTCAGCTTCGGCCACGCGAGCATCGCGCCGAACGCGATCTGCATCAGCGGCAACGGTAGTTGGAAGGGCAGGTTGCGTGTGACGGCGCCGGACAGCGCGACGGTCAGCAGCAGGATCAGGACGGTGAAGACGATTTCCATCGATACGGCGAATACGGGGAATGAAACGATCGTACGGAGTGTAGCGTGCTGGCGTGACGGTTGCCTTCGAGCGACCGGTGCGCGTGCACGAAAACGGTGCGCGCCACCTGCGCCGGGATGGTGCGACAGCCCGGCGCGAGCCGTGCGGCACACGGGCCGTCGGCGCCTTGCACGGAGCTTGCTTGAGGTTCGGCAGCCGTCCGGCGTCGACCGGACAACCGAGGGTCCAACCATGACATTGCACGCGCCGCTCGCTTCGTCGGGCGCCGCGTTCGAAGGCAATACCAGGAGGAAGGCAGCATGACGATCGTGCAACAGGAGCGTCCGGCCGCCGCGTCGCCGTACCGGTTCGAGCGGGAGGTGAGTTCCGGCTTCGAACGTCTGGCGACGCAGCACCGCGACCTGACGCTCACGACCGTGTTCCAGCCGATTTTCAGCCTGTCGCACCAGCGCGCGGTGGGCTACGAGGCGCTGCTGCGCGCGCACGATGCGCTCGATCGCGCCGTGTCGCCGCTCGACGTGTTCGGCGAAGCCGCGCGCCAGGGCGAACTGCTGCAGCTCGACCGGCTCGCGCAGGCGCTGCATCTCGAGAACTTCGCGCTGCTCGGCGCCGAGCGCGAGTGGCTGTTCCTCAACGTGCATCCGGGCGTGCTCACCGACCCGTTCCAGGCGGCCGCGCTGCTCGCGAACCTGAAGCGGCTCGGCATGCCGCCGCGCCGCATCGTGCTCGAAGTGCTCGAACAGCGTGCGGAAGACGTCGAGCGGCTTGCCGAGGCCGTGCGCGAATTCCGCACGCATGGCTTCCTGATCGCGCTCGACGATTTCGGCGCGGGTCACTCGAACCTCGAGCGGATCTGGCAACTGAATCCGGACATCGTGAAGCTCGACCGCATCATGCTGTCGCACGCGGCGCACCGCACGGGGCTCACCGCGATCCTGCACGGGCTGGTGACGCTGCTGCACGAGGCTGGCAAGCTGGTGCTCGTCGAGGGCATCGAGACCGAGCACGAGGCGCAGATCGCGTTGTCGTGCGAGGCCGATTTCGTGCAGGGCTACTACTTCGGCCGGCCGGCGCCGGGGCTGCCGGACAGCGCGGCCGCGACGGGCTGCATCGGCGAGCTGACCGAGCGCTTTCGCCAACAGACCGAAGCGCGCGAGCGGCGCGATGCGCAGCGGCTCGCGCCGTACCTCCGTGCGTTCGAACGGGCGGCCGAGCGTCTCGCGGCCGGCGAGCCGCTCGACGAGGTGTGCTGGAACTTCCTCGCGCTCGACGCGGCCGCGCGCTGCTTCCTGCTCGACGCGCACGGCCGCCAGTCGGGCCGCAACGTCGTGCTGCGCGCCGACCGCGCGCTCGCCGAGGCGCGCTTCTCGCCGCTGGCGGACGCGCAGGGCGCGAACTGGCTGCGTCGGCCGTATTTCCGCTCGGCGATCGCCGAGCCGGGGCGCGTGCAGGTCACGCGGCCGTACCTGTCGATCAACGAGGCGCAGCCGTGCGTGACGCTGTCGGTGGCGGTGCGCGTCGGCGATGCGCAGCGCGTGCTGTGCGGCGATATCGACTGGGCCGACGACGAGGCCGAAGCCGCGTAGCGACGCACGGCCTGCATGCGGCGATCGGTGGCGCGGCGCGCGGGGGCGGTCGTTGCGTTCGCCGCGCGCTTCCCCGACAATGGCGCGACCGCGGCCGTCGTGACCGCGAGCGCGCCGTCCCGGGGGCCACCATGGCGGCGAATATAAAAAGGAAAACACCATGAAACGACCGATTTCGCTGACCATCCTCGCGTGGATCATCATCGTGACCAACGCGATCACGTGCGTCTATACGCCATTCTCGATCGGCATGCCGACCACCCAGGCGCTGCTGTCGCACTACCTGCTGCCGGTCTGGGCGACGTTCGGCATCAGCATGATCCTCGAAGTCGTGAACGTCGTGATCGGCATCGCGATCCTGAAGGGCCGCGAGTGGTCGCGCAAGGCCTACATCGTGACGTTCGTGATCGGCATTGCGTTCTCGTTCGTCAACATGCCGGCGTCGATGCTCGCGGTGCTGATCCCCGGCGTCCTGCTGTTCGCGGTGTTCGTCTACCTGCTGTTCCGGCGCCCCGCGACCGCGTATTTCCAGGCAAACGCATGAGCGTCGTGCGTAACGCGCTGGCGATCGTGCTGTTCTCGATCGCCGGCTTCTGCGTGATCGCCGCGCAGATGGCGGCGTTCATGGAAGTCGGCCACGCGGGCGCGACCACCATATTCGTCGCCGTGCTGTTCGCGGTGTCGGCCGTGCTGCTCGCCGCGGGCGCGTTTGCCGGCGCATTCCGGCCGCGTGCGCGCGGCGCGGGCATCGTGCTGCTCGTCGCGGCCGCGACCACCGCGCTCGGGATGGTGGGCTGGGGGATGCTCGTGCTCACACCGGCGATCGTCGACGTGATGCAGCAGCAGGGCGCGTACTTCAACGCGCGCATGTTCCGCTTCGTGCCCGGCACCGGCGTGACGGCGTTGTCCGCGCTCGTCGGCGTCTGGCTCATGCGGCGCGGCTGACGTCCCCGGCTGAAGTGCGCGGCTGAAGTACGCGGCGGCCGGCACGCTGGCGTCCGTCACGCGGCTCGGCTAGGATGCGCGAATTGTCCTGACGATTCGCGGGCCGCCCATGAACCGAAACGCCGCTTCCTCCGTTCTCCTCGAAGTGATCGCCACGACCGTTGGCGATGCGAAGGCCGCCGCCCGCGCGGGCGCCGACCGCCTTGAACTCGTGACCGCGATCACCGAAGGCGGGCTGACGCCGAGCGTCGGCCTGATCGAAGCCGTCGTGGCCGCCGTGCCGATTCCCGTCAACGTGATCGTGCGGCCGCACAGCCGGTCGTTCGTCTATGACGCCGACGATCTCCGCGTGATCGAACGCGACGTGCGTGCAGCCGTCGCGGCCGGGGCGAACGGCGTCGTGTTCGGCGCGCTCGACGCACGCGGCGACGTCGATCTCGACGCACTGGCCCGCATCGCGGCCGCGGCGGACGGCCGCGCGCTGACCTTCCATCGCGCGTTCGACGTGTCGCGCGACCTCAACGCCGCCTTCGACGCGCTGCTGCGCGTGCCGGCCGTCACGTCGGTGCTGACGTCGGGCGGCCATCCGTCGGTGCTCGACGCGGTCGCGACGATCACGCGGCTGGTGCGGCAGGCGGCGGGCTCGACCTGCACGGTGCTGGCCGGCTCGGGGCTCACCGTCGACGCGGTCGGCGATTTCGTCCGCGCGACCGGCGTGCGCGCGGTGCATTTTGGATCGGGCGTACGGCCGCGCGGCGAGGTGCTGGCGCCGGTCGATCAACCACTCGTCGAGCGCGTGCGCGCGGCGATCGACGGCGCGGCGGCACACGTGTGATGTACACGGCGGCCTGCAGGCCGCCGCCGCGCGCACCGACACCACACACCGGGACACCAACGGGAAGAGAGGGCCGCATGACGGACGCATCACACGACACGCAGGACAGCGCCGACGACGACAGCGCGCCGGGCTGGGACGCGATCGACGGCGCGCTCGCGCGCGTCTATCCGGGCCAGGAGCCGAAGCACTACGGCACGCTGCTCAAGTGGCGGCTCGGCGGCCGCGATCCGCTCGACGGCATCAGCGTGTGGAAGCGCGCGGAACCCGTACCGCACTGGCATTTCGTCACGTACGGGCTCTCCGAGCTGTATGCGAAGGAGTCGGACGATCCGGCCGTCAGCGGCTTCGGCTTCGAGCTGACGATGCGCGTCGCCTGCGGCGCCACCGACGAAGAGCCGCCGAACTGGGTGTTCAGCTTTCTGCAGAATCTTGCGCGCTACGTGTTCCAGAGCGGCAACGCGTTCGACGACGGTCACTGGATGACGGCCAACGGCCCGATCGCGCTTGATACCGATACGAAGCTCTGCTCGATGGGTTTCGTGTTCGATCCGGAGCTGCCGGCGATCGATACGCCGCACGGCCACCTGGCGTTCCTGCAGATCGTCGGGCTGACGCTCGACGAGGAGCGCGCCGCGAAGCGCTGGCGCACGCGCGCACTGCTCGACACGCTGCTGCCGCATATGCCGCTGTGGGTGACCGATCTCGGCCGCGCGTCGCTGCTCGAGCGCGCGGACGTGCGCGCGCAGGTCGACGAAGGTACCCGGCGCGACGGCTCGTCGAGCGGCTCGCTGTTCACGGACGTGCTTGGATGGGAAACGCGCAAGCGGTTGCTGCGCGCGCCGGTGATCGAGATCACCGTCGGCGCACGGCAGGTCGACGAACTCGTCACGCTGCTGCCGCTGCGGTTGCCGTTCGACCGGCCGTTCCGTCTGGTCGGTCACGACGGCGCGGTGCGGTTCGTGCACGGTGACGCGAACGACGTGACCGACGAGGACGGCACGCTGACGCTGCGGCTTACCGATGCGACCGTGCAGGCGCTGGCGCGCACGCTGCAGCCGCGCGCCGGCGAGTATGCGGTCGACGGGCTCGACGGCGTGCGCTGGCGGGTCGAGAAGACCGTGATCCGCGATGCGCAGGGCAACGCGGTACAGACGATCGGGTGAAAAAAAGCCGGGACATGCCCCGGCTTTTTCGTGGGTACGCGGTGCTGCCGCTTACGCGTTCGCCGTCATCGCGTCCGCATCGCTCGAACGGATCCCGAGGCGCTCGAACAGCGCACGGTCCTTCTGCGACTGCGGGTTGCTCGTCGTCAGCAGCTGGTCGCCGTAGAACATCGAGTTCGCGCCGGCGAGGAAGCACATCGCCTGCAGGCCGTCGTCGAGCTGCTCGCGGCCGGCCGACAGGCGCACCACGGCCTTCGGCATCGTGATCCGCGCCACGGCGATCGTGCGCACGAATTCGAACGGGTCGAGCGGTGCGGTGCCTTCGAGCGGCGTGCCTTCGATCGCGACGAGGTTGTTGATCGGCACCGAATCCGGATACGGGTTCAGGTTCGCGAGCTGCGAGATCAGGCCCGCGCGTTCGCGACGCGATTCACCCATGCCGATGATGCCGCCGCAGCACACGTTGATGCCCGCGTCACGCACGCGGTCGAGCGTGTCGAGGCGATCCTGGTAGGTGCGCGTCGAGATCACCTGGCCGTAGAACTCCGGCGACGTGTCGAGGTTGTGGTTGTAGTAGTCGAGGCCCGCGCTCGCGAGTTCCTGCGCCTGCTCGTCTTCCAGCATGCCGAGCGTCATGCAGGTCTCGAGGCCGAGCTCCTTCACGCCGCGCACCATCTCGGTCAGCGCCGGCATGTGGCGCTCCTTCGGGTTGCGCCACGCGGCGCCCATGCAGAAGCGGCTCGCGCCGTTCGCCTTCGCCGCGCGTGCGGCGTCGAGCACCGCGTCGACGTCCATCAGCTTCTCGGCCTTCAGGCCCGTGTCGTGGTGCGACGACTGCGAGCAGTAGCCGCAGTCTTCCTCGCAGCCGCCCGTCTTGATCGACAGCAGCGTCGACAGCTGCACCGCGTTCGCGTCGAAGTGCTCGCGGTGCACCTGCTGCGCGCGGAAGAGCAGGTCGTTGAACGGCAGCTCGAACAGCGCGACGACGTCGGCGACGCGCCAGCGCTGCGAGACCGGAGCGGCCACGGGAATCGCGTCGGGTTGCACGGTGGTGGTCTGGGCTTGAGTCATGTCGTTTTCCTGTCCTGGTCGGGGATGAGGGATCGGGGGATCTGTTTCGGTTGGGTCAATGCTGCGCGGTGCGCAGCGTCTCGACGAGCGCGGCGATGTCGAGCATCGCCGCGGCGGATTCGGGGGCGGCCGGGTTCAGGTGCGGAATGCGGCCGAGCAGCGGTGCGCCGTGCTCGCGCGCGAGCCAGTCGCGCATCGTCGCGATGTTCTCGTCGGGGAACGACATCGCCGGGTCGACGTGGTTCGCAACCCAGCCGGCGAGCTTGAGGCCGCGCGCGGCGATCGCGTCGGCGGTCAGCAGCGCGTGGTTGATGCAGCCGAGCCGCACGCCGACCACGAGCACGACCGGCGCGCCGAGCGCGACGGCGAGATCGGCCATGTCCTGCGTGTCGTTCATCGGCACGCGGAAGCCGCCGGCGCCTTCGACGACGACGATCTCCGCGCGCGTCAGCGCTTCGCGATGGCATGCGACGATCGTGTCGATGTCGAGCGTCACGCCTTCCTGCGCGGCGACGATATGCGGCGCGGCCGGCGCCTTCAGCAGGAACGGCGTGCGCAGCTCGGGCGGCAGCACGACGTTCGCGGCCGCGTCGAGCTGGTCGGCGTCCTCGTTGCGCCATACGCCGTCACGTTCATACGCGCCGGCCGCGACGGGTTTCAGTGCGGCCGCGCGCAGGCCATGTCGCGCGAAGCCGTGCAGCAGCGCGGCCGACACAAAGGTCTTGCCGATTTCGGTGTCGGTGCCGGTAACGAACAGCGAGAGCGGGGCGGTCATGCCGCAGTCTCCCGCCGGGCCGCCCCAAGGGAGGCTGCAGCCCCCTCGGGGGGCAGCGAACGAAGTGAGCGTGGGGGCTGCTCTGCCTCCCGCCGGGCCGCCCCAAGGAGGGCTGCAGCCCCCTCGGGGGGAGCCGTGCATGGGACCGAAGTAAGCGTTGAAGCGCCAACTCCGGTCGACAGCGAATGAAGTGAGCGTGGGGGCTGTTCTGTCTCCTGCACGGCCTGCGCCTCGCTGGCTTCGATCAGCGCGGCTTCGAGGCGCGCAAGATCGTCGAACGAATGCGCGGCCGACAGCGACACACGCAGCCGCGACGTGCCGACGGGTACCGTCGGCGGCCGGATCGCGGGCACCCACAGGCCGTGCGCGTCGAGCGCGCGCATCGCCGTGAGCGTCGCGTCGTTGCTGCCGATCACGAGCGGCTGCACGGCCGTGTGCGAATCGACCGGCTGCCAGCGCGTGTTGCGCAGCAGCGCGCGCGTGCGGTCGATCAGCGCGGCGAGATGCGCGCGTCGCGCGTCGCCTTCGTCGCCCGCGATCACCTTCAGGCTGGCCGATACCGCGTGCGCGACGGCCGGCGGCGCGGCCGTCGTGAAGATATAGCTGCGCGCGCGCTGGATCATCCATTCGATCACGGTCTCGTGCGCGATCACGAACGCACCCGCGACGCCGGCGGCCTTGCCGAGCGTGCCGACGTACACGAGATGCGGCGAGCGCAGCGCGGCGGCCGCGAGCGCGCCGCGCCCCTGCGGGCCGAGCACGCCGAAGCCGTGCGCATCGTCGACGACGAGCCACGCGCCGTGGCGTTCGGCCAGCGCGACGAGTGCGGCGAGCGGCGCGATGTCGCCATCCATGCTGAACACCGTGTCGCTGACGATCAGCTTCGTTTCGGCATCCGATGCGTCGAGCAACGCGGCGAGCGCGGCCGTGTCCGCATGCGGATAGACCTGGACGTTCGCGCGCGACAGCCGCATGCCGTCGATCAGCGACGCGTGGTTCAGCGCGTCGGAGAAGATCGTCGCGCCCTTGGCCGTCAGCGCCGTCATCGCGGCGAGGTTCGCCATGTAGCCGGTGCTGAAGTACAGCGCGCGCGGCGCGTCGGAGAAGCCGCCCGAGAAGGCCGCGAGTTCTTCTTCGAGCGTCGCGTGCGCACGCGAATGGCCGCCGAGCAGGTGCGAGCCGCCGCTGCCGGAGCCGTAGCGCTGCGCGCCTTCGGCGAACGCGGCGACGAGCGCCGGATGCGCGGCGAGGCCGAGATAGTCGTTGCTCGCGAAGCCGACGATCTCGCGGCCGTCGACGGTCATGCGCGCATCGCACGCGGTGTCGGCGGTGCGGCGCACGCGGCGCAGCCCTTGCGCGTCGAGTTCGGCGAGGCCGCGCTGCAGGGTATTGAGCAGGAGGTTCGTCATCCGGCGATCTCCGCGAGCGTTGCATCGAGCGTGTCGCGCGTGCTTTGCGCGAGCCACGCGATGTCGTCGTCGCTCATCACGTACGGCGGCATCAGGTACACGGTCGTGCCGATCGGGCGCAGCAGCAGCTCGCGTTCCAGTGCGCGTTCGAAGAAGCGACGCGAGAAGCCGCGTGCCGCGTCGCCGTCGAGCGCGACGTCGAACGCGAACAGCGTGCCGCGCTCGCGCAGGTGCCGTACCTGCGGGTGCGCATCGAGCGGCGCGAGCGCCGCGCGCATCGTCGCCGATTTGCGCGCATTGGCCGCGAGCACGTCGTCGCGCTCGAACAGGTCGAGCGTCGCGACCGCCGCGCGGCACGCGAGCGGGTTGCCGGTGTACGAATGCGAGTGCAGGAAGCCGCGCGTCGTGTCGTCGTCGTAGAACGCGGCGAACACGTCGTCGCGCGTGAGCACGAGCGACAGCGGCAGGTAGCCGCCGCTGATGCCTTTCGACAGGCACAGGAAATCGGGCCAGACGCCGGCCTGCTCGCACGCGAAGAAGGTGCCGGTGCGGCCGCAGCCGACCGCGATCTCGTCGGCGATCAGGTGCACGCCGAATTCGTCGCACAGCGCGCGCAGCCCGCGGACGTACGACGGATCGTGCATCGCCATGCCGGCCGCGCACTGCACGAGCGGCTCGACGATCAGCGCGGCGATCCGGTCGCCGCGTTCGACGAACAGGCGCCGCACGTCCGCGAGCGCGCGGCCCGCGACGTCGGCGGCCGTTTCGCCCGGCAGCGCGCCTCGTGCATCGGGCGACGCGACCACGTGTGCGTGGCGGATCAGCGGGTCGTACGCGTCCTTGAACAGCGCGACGTCGGTCACGCCGAGCGCGCCGATCGTCTCGCCGTGATAGCTGTTCGCGATGCAGACGAATTCCTGCTTGTTCGCGCGGCCGCGGTTGCGCCACGCGTGGAAGCTCATCTTCAGCGCGATCTCGACGGCCGACGCGCCGTCCGACGCGAAGAACGCATGGCCGAGCGTGCGCTGGGTGAGCGCGTGCAGCCGCTCCGCGAGCTCGATCGCGGGCTCGTGCGTGCAACCGGCGAGCATTGCGTGCTCGAGCGTGTCGAGCTGGTCCTTCAGCGCCGCGTTGATGTCCGGGTTCGCATGGCCGAACAGGTTGACCCACCACGAGCTGACCGCATCGAAGTAGCGGCGGCCGTCACGGTCGTACAACCACAGGCCCGCGCCGCGCGCGACGGGGATCAGCGGCAGGCGCTCGTGATGCTTCATCTGGGTGCAGGGATGCCAGACCGCGCGCAGGCTGCGCGCGACCCAGTCGTCGGTGGCTGGCGTACTCAAGGCGGCTCCGGGGGGATAAAACGGCCGCGCGGCATCGACGGGATGCCGCGCGGCGAGATACGAATCGCGCTGAGATTAGCGTGTTCCGCGAGCCGTTGCACTACCGGTTACAAACACCGCAAAGCCTTGCCGGGCGGGAGTTCGGCGCAGATCGGGGCGGCTCGGGACGGTACGGTTCAGATGTCCCGAAATGACCGCAGATGACGACGTTCGAGTGAGACCCCCCAACCGAAAAAAATCCTGGGCCGGATGGTGCGGCGGGGCGAAAAAACGGGGTGCGAAGGGGGAGTCGGTGGTGCGGAATGATGCGGCCGCAGCTGATCGGCACGCGCTTGATGGCGAGCGGTGACGAGGAGAATTCGGGCGCGGGGTTGCGAGACGGCGCATTCCTGTCGACATGCGTTGCGTGCCGCATGTGCGACGTCCGTCGCGAACGCCGCACGCGCGCGAAGCCACGAAAGGGAGGAGGGGGAGGAAAACAAAAAGCGGCGGCGAGTGCCGCCGCTGGTCAGCGCGAAGCCAGCGCCGGCGTGCCGGTGTCGCGTGCGTTGCTGTCGTCGTTGCCGGCAGTCTGCGTTCCGCCGTTCCACACGACCCGGTCGTTGACCGCATACAGCCGGCACGAACCTGCGCCTTGCTTCGAGCAGTTGTCGAGCGCGAGCGCCATCGGATCGTCGCCGCCTTCGGCCCACGACCACGCGCCTTCCGACGACACCGCGAACGCGCGGCTCGGATGCTGGTTCAGGAAGCGGCGATAGCCTTCACGGCCGGCATCGTCGACATACGGCACCGCGTTGACCGAGTCGATCGACGCATAGCCGCTCGCCTTCGGCTCGTGCGGGTTCGCGACCGCATAGCGCACCGACGTCGGCAGGTTCAACTGCGCGAGGAATGCGTTGACCGCCGGCCACCACACGGGCACGCCGTCGCGATCGACGATCAGCCGGTGCGCGTCGTCCTTGTAGCGGCCGAAATCGATGAACTGGGCCTGCGTGCCGTGCGAAACGTACGCGTCGTGCATCTGCGCGACGAGCCCGGGCGTCCACACGGAATCGTTGTCGCCGTACAGCCACAGCGACCGCACGGCCGTGTGCGCGCCGTACTGGTCGAACGCGTCGACGAGGTTTTTCTGCCAGCCGTCGCAGAGATCCTGGCGCAGCCCGCCGGAGAAGTTGATGATGCCGCGCACGCCCGGTGCGGCTTCGGTGCCGTACGCGACCGATACGAGGCCGCCGTGCGACGTGCCGGCGACGACGATGCGCGACGCATCGACGTACGACTGGTGCGACATGTAGCGCACCGTCGCGTCGACGTCGGCTGCCTGCGCGAGGCCGTTCTTGCCGACGTTGCAGCCTTCCTGCTGGTACGAACCGTCCGACCCCGCGAAGCCCTGGCGGTTCGGCGCGATCACCGCATAGCCGCGGCGCACGAATTCGCGCGCGAACGCGAGCGGCCGGCTGCGCGGCTGCTGATGGAGATCGCCGGTGTTCTTGCCGTGGTTGAAGACGACGAGCGGGAACGGGCCGGGCCCGTTCGGCTTGAAGAGCGTGGCCTCGAGCGTGACGGTGCCCGAGGCGTCGGCCGGAATGCGGAGGATCTGCTCGTTCAGGTCGGCGGCGACCTGCGGCAGGTTCGAATCGGCGTAGTCGAAGCGCTCGGCATGGGCGAGCGACCCGCTGGCGCCGGCACCTGACCCCGTATTGGCGCTCGGCAGCGTACCGGCCTGAGCGGCCGACAGCGCACACGCCGCCATCCATCCCACCAATACCTTGCTGAACGCCATTCGTAAGCCCTGCCATGCAACATGACCAATTCGAGGTCATCGTAGCCGGACAAAATGGGGTTGTGCAATGCGGGAATTACCCGGCGTCTGACACAGCAACTATTTGTCAGCGTTCACTGACTTCGCCGTCGACGTAGCGCCAGAAACCCTGTTCGTCGCGCTCGAAACGGCTCGTCTCGTGGAGCCGGTAAGCGCGTCCGCCGACCTTGTAGCGGGCCACGAACTCGACCTCCGCGTGCCGCTCGTCGAGCGGCGCGTGGCGTTTGACCGCGAGCCCGAGCCAGCGTGGTGCGTCGGGGGCTTCGGGGTCGGTGTCGAGATCGGGCGGGCAGGTGCGCGCGGCCCAGGTCGCGCGCAGGTAGTCGGTCGCGCCGAGCACGTATGCGCTGTACCGCGAGCGCATCAACTCGAGTGCGGTCGGCGCGGCTTCGCCGCCGTCGATGAAGCGGCCGCAGCAGGCCGCATAGCGGGGCGCCGGGGCTTTGCCGGCGGGAGCGGGGGACGCGCCGCCGCACGGGCACGCGTCAGGTCGGTTCATAATCATGCGAAACGTGAATTAACGACACAAAGTTGTCGGCGGCCTACCAGCTTAGCTCGATACCGTCGTACTGGAAGAAACGACCGTTTGCCTGCGACACGTCCGCGGCGGATTCGGCGATCACACGGCGCATGCCGGTCACGCTGGTTTCCGGATCGATCGCGGCCTGCGCGCCGCCCATGTCGGTGCGCACCCAGCCGGGGTGGAGCGAAATGCACGCGGCGTGGCGCGTCTGCAGCGACGCGATGCGCAGCGCGTCGTTCAGCGCGGCCTTGCTCGCGCGGTACAGCCAGCCGGTCGTGCCGGTCGCCTCGGCGATGCTGCCCATCCGGCTCGACACGACGGCCAGCACGCCGCGCGCGTCCTCGACGAGCGGCAGCACGATCGGCAGCAATTGCATCGGCCCGCGCACGTTCGTATGCATCACCGCGTCGAAATCCTCGGCGGTGACCGTCTCGACCCCCTCGGTGCGCGGCCCGTACACGCCCGACACCAGCACGGCCGCATCGAGCCGCTCGCCGTCGAGCTTCCAGCCGAGCGCCGCGATCTGCTCGGGCTGCGTGATGTCGAGCGCATGGGCCTGCGCGCCGAGCGCGCGCAGTGCGTCGAGCGACGCGTCGTCGCGCGCGGTGGCGATCACGTTCCAGCCGTCGCGCCGGTATTGGCGGACGAATTCGCGGCCGAGGCCGCGCGATGCACCGACGATCAATGCGGTTTTCATGCCCGTCGCTCCTTTGCTTGGCGCCGCCGTGGCGGCAGCGCCGGTGTCAGATCCGTTCGATGGGTGGCACGGCTGCGCGCCTGCGTAGCGACCGCCGCGCAGGCCGTGGCGTTACTTCGCGTCGTCGCACGGCTTCAGCGTGGCGGCGACTGCCTGCGCGATGCCTTCGAGCCGCGCGGCATCCGCCGCGATCATGTCGTTGTCCGGGGCGTGCTCGCCGCCGGCGACGAGCGCGGCCACGCAGCGCTTGTAGGTCTCGTCGAGCGCTTCGAAGTTCGACACGGCCATCCCGAGGTTGCGCATCCGGCCGTCGTGCACGCCGTACACGAGCCCGTGCACGGTGAGCGACTGGCCGCGCGCCCACGCGTCGTTGACGATCGTCGTGCGGCACACGTTGACCACCTGCTCGATCGCGTTCAGCTCGATCAGGCGGCGATAGCGCGCTTCGCCCACCGGCCATGCGTCGAGCAGCGCCGTGTGGCGTTCGCGCACGTCCTGCACGTGATGCAGCCAGTTGTCGGCGAGGCCGACGCGGCGATTGAGCAGGGCGGCGTTCACGCCCGAGCAGCCGTAGTGGCCGACGACCATGATGTGCTTCACGCGCAGGATGTCGACCGCGAACTGGATCACCGACAGGCAGTTCAGGTCGCTGTGCACGACCACGTTCGCGATATTGCGGTGGACGAACACTTCGCCCGGCGGCAGCCCGATGATCTCGTTCGCGGGCACGCGCGAATCCGAGCAGCCGATCCACAGATACTCCGGCGCCTGCTGGTGGGCCAGACGCGCGAAGAATTGCGGGTCGTCCTCGAGCTTTTGCTTGACCCAGGCGTCGTTGTTGTCGAACAGGTGTGAAAGCGGATTGTCTTGGGGGTTCATCGGTGTGGATTCCGTTGGCGGAAATCGGGCCGCAATCGGTGCGGTGCAGCGGGCGTCAGGCGGCGCGCTGCGCGTCGCCTGCGCCCTCGTTCTGGTCCGTCGCGCCGAAGCGCGCGGGGTAGCGCACGCAAAAGCGCAGCGCGGTGTCGTACGGATAAAAGTCGGGCAATTCGCCCTGGATCAGCTTGTCCTTGCTGGCCTGCCACAGCGCGGGATCGAAAAAGTCCGCGTGATGCTTCATGAAGACGTCGCGCACGCGCGGGTCGCCGAGCAGGAACGGCCCGTAGGTCTCCGGAAAGATGTCGTGCGGGCCGACGGTATACCACGGTTCGCCGGACAGCTCGTCTTCCTCGTTGCGCGGCGCCGGCACGCGGCGCACGTTGCAGTCGGTCAGGTACTCGATCTCGTCGTAGTCGTAGAACACGACGCGGCCGTGGCGCGTGACGCCGAAGTTCTTGTACAGCATGTCGCCGGGGAAGATGTTCGCCTTCATCAGTTCCTTCACCGCGTTGCCGTACTCCTTCACGCCGTGCTCGACGTCGGTATCGGAGCCGTTCTGCAGATAAAGGTTGAGCGGCGTCATCCGGCGCTCGATGTACAGGTGCTCGATCACGAGATTGCCGTCCTCGTATTCGAGCAGCGACGGCACTTCCTTTTCCAGCTCGCGCACGAGCGCGTGGTCGAGCCGCGCGAGCGGCAGCGCGACGCTCGAATACTCGAGTGTGTCGGCCATCCGCCCGAGGCGGTCGTGGCGCTTCACGAGCTGGTACTTCTCCATGATCTGCGCGCGCGTCGTTTCCTTCGGCGGCGGGAACTGATCCTTGATGATCTTGAACACGTACGGGAACGACGGCAGCGTGAACACGAGCATCACGAGGCCCTTGATCCCGGGCGCGATGATGAAGCGGTCGCTCGAATGCGACAGATGGTGCAGCAGGTCGCGATAGAACAGGTTCTTGCCCTGCTTCTGCAGGCCGACCGACGTGTAGATCTCCGCCTTCGGCTTGCCGGGCATGATCGTGCACAGGAAGTCGACGTACGCGGACGGCACGCCCATGTCGACGAGGAAATACGAGTGCGAGAAGCCGAAGATGATCATCAGCTGGTCGCGGCGCAGCAGCACGGTGTCGAGCGCGAGCACGCCCGGGCGCACGTGGCGGATCGGCACCGCGAACGGCAGCACGCGGTCGGCGTTGATGATGCGGCCGACGATATACGCGCTCTTGTTGCGGAAGAACAGCGACGACAGCACGTGGATCTGGAAATTCGGCGCTTCGTCGAAATGGCCGAATTCGTCGTGGATCGCGTCCATCACGCATGCGATGTCGCGCGGGAGATCGTCGAACGCCGGCTCGAGCTGGAAGTTCGTGACGATCCGCTCGAGCGTGGCCGCGAGCCCGTCGGTGCCCGGATAGTACGCGCGGTAGGTCGGCTTCGCGGCCGGCTCGTCGTTCTCCAGATACTCGGTCGAGATCGCCGGGCGCACGAAGATGAAATCGTTGCTGAAGTACGAGCGGTGCAGGATCTTGCAGCACACCGAATTGAAGAAGGTCTCCGCGCACTCGGGCTGGCAGTGCGACGTGAGCAGGCCGATGTAGTGCAGCTTGATCTGCTGCCACACTTCGTCGTCGATGTTCTCCGCGTCGTATTCGTCTTCCAGCACTTCGACGCATTCCTTCACGCGATCGTCGTACGACGTGATCCGCTCGCGCGCGAGCCGCTGCAGCCCGTGCCAGTCGCCGCGCTCGAACAGCGTCTTCGCCTCGACGGCCGCTTCGCGGAAGATCCGGTAGTGGCGGTCGAAGTTTTCGAGCATCGTCTGCGCGACGTCGAAACCGATCTGCGAGGACAGCAGTTTGGGGAAGTGATTCATCGCGTGCAGGCTCGTTCGGGAGGGGCTGTAAGCACTCGCCATTTTAGCGCCCAAGCGGGCGGTTCAAGGGCTTTGCGGCGAGGCGCGGCCGGCCGGCAGGCGGCGGGTTGCCCGCCGTTGGGTGCCGTTCGGTGCATCTTCGCGTAAAGATACGGGTACGGAACCGATTCTGGCACGAACTTTTTTTGACGGGCGGCAAGCCGCCGGACACGCGTTCCGCGGGACGGCGATAGAATCGGCGGAACGCCCGCCGCGGCCTGCCGCCGGCGCGCAATCGCACCGATAACGACGAGACGCCCCACCGATGAACGCACTGGAACACCAACTCGACTATCCCTTCGCCGACACGCTGCCCGCCGCGGGCGACACGTTCGAGGTCGCACCCGGCGTGCGCTGGCTGCGCATGCCGCTGCCGTTCTCGCTCGATCACATCAACCTCTGGCTGCTGCGCGACGAGATCGACGGGCAGGCCGGCTGGACGATCGTCGATTGCGGGATCTCGTCGGAGGCGATCCGCACGCACTGGGAGCAGATCTTCGATACGCATCTCGACGGCCTGCCCGTGCTGCGCGTGCTCGTCACGCACTGCCATCCCGATCACTTCGGCCTCGCGAACTGGCTGTGCGAAGGCGGCGACAAGGGCCGCTGGAACGTGCGGTTGTGGATGACGCTCGGCGAGTACATGTTCGGCTGCCTGATGGCGGCCGGCAACGGCTCGAACGCGGGCGGCGCGGCCGCCGCCGATCACTTCGCGCGCCATGGGCTGACGGATCCGGCCGCGCTCGACAAGCTGCGCAACCGTCGCAACTACTACTCGGATCTCGTGCCGGCCGTGCCGCCGCGCTACCGGCGCCTGCGCGAAGGCGATGCGGTGACGATCGGCGCGCGCACGTGGCGCGTCGTGACCGGCTTCGGCCATTCGCCTGAACATTGCGCGCTGCACAGCGAAGCGGACGGCGTGCTGATCTCCGGCGACATGGTGCTGCCGCGCATCTCGACGAACGTGTCCGTGTTCGACCTCGAGCCGGAAGCGAATCCGCTCGCGCTGTACCTGCAGTCGCTCGGCCGCTACGAGACGATGGCGCCCGAGACGCTGGTACTGCCGTCGCACGGCAAGCCGTTCCGCGGCGTGCGCACGCGCATCACGCAGCTGCGCGAACACCACGACGCGCGCCTGGCCGAAGTGCGCGTCGCGTGCGCGGAAAAGCCGATGAGCGCAGCCGACATCGTGCCGATCATGTTCCGCCGCCGCGAGCTCGACATCCACCAGATGACGTTCGCGCTCGGCGAGGCGCTCGCGCACCTGAACCTGCTGTGGCTCGCGGGCGAACTCGTGCGCGAGCAGGGCGACGACGGCGTGCTGCGGTTCCGCACCGCCGGCTGACACCCCTGCGTTCTCCTCATGCGACGGGTTCGTAGCGCCACCCGTCGCGATGCCATTGCATCGTGTGCGTCGGGTCGAGCGCCGCGAGAAACGCGGTGTCGTGCGACGCGACCACGATCGCGCCGGGGAAGCCGGCCAGTGCGGCTTCGATCGCCCGCACCGATTCGAGATCGAGGTGATTGGTCGGCTCGTCGAGCAGCAGCAGTTGCGCGGGCGTGCCGCGCCACAACGCGCACGCGAGCGCGGCCTTCAGCCGTTCGCCGCCGCTCAGCTGCCGTGCCGGCTGCGTCGCGCGCGCCGCGTCGAGCTGCAGCAGCGCGAGCCGGCTGCGCAGGTCGCCTTCGGCGAGCGGCGTATCGAGCAGCCCCAGTTGCTCGACGATCGAGCGATCGGGATCGAGCAGCGCGAGCCGCTGGTCGAGATACGCGGCGCTTACGTGCGTCGTGCACGCGCCTGAACGCGGCGAAAGCTCGCCCGCGAGCATGCGCAGCAACGTCGATTTGCCGCAGCCGTTCGGGCCGGTCAATGCGATGCGCACCGGGCCGCTCGCCGACCACGTGATTGCGTCGGCAGCGCCGGCGATGCGCCACGGTAGTCGTGCGCGTTCGAACGTGAACAGCTGGCGGCGCGCGCTGACCTCGGTGCCCGGCAGCGATACGAGCACGGGCGCATCGGCTTCGACGCGCGCGGCTGCTTCCTGTACCCGTTCGTCGAGTGTCGCCTTGAATTCGTTCTGGTGGCGCCGCACCGTGCCCATGATGCTGCGCGCCGCACCCTTGCGACTCTGTGTTGCCATCGACGACAGGTTGGCTGTCTTCGCGTCGCGCAGCGACCCGGCCGCGTGACGCTGGATCGTGTCGTGTTCCTGTTCGAGCCTGCGCCTGACGCGTCCGCGTTCGGCACGCGCGTTGTCGAGCGCGGACTGCGCGGCATCCTGTTCCGCGTCACGCTGCGCGCGGTAGAGCGCGTAGTTGCCGCCATACGCGCGCACGCCTTGTGGCGTCAGCTCGACGATCCGTTGCACGCCGGCGAGCAGCGCACGGTCGTGGCTCACGATGACGAGGCCGCCGCGCCAGCCGTCGAGCGCCGCGCGCAGCCACGCGCGGCCGGGCGCGTCGAGGTGGTTGGTCGGTTCGTCGAGCACGAGCAGGCCCGCGCCGGACAGCAGCGCGCCGATCAGCGCGACGCGCGCGAGCTGCCCGCCGCTCAGTGCCTGCGCGGGCGTGTCCGGTTGCACGTCGTGCAGGCCGGCTGCGTCGAGCGCGGTGCGCAGCCGCTCCGCGAGATCCCAGCGATCGCCGATCAGGTCGAAGTCGTGCGGTTCCGCGCGGCCGTCGGCGAGACGCGCGAGCGCGCCGAGCGGTGCATCGAGCGCGGCGATTTGCGCGACGGTTCGCGGGCCGGTCGCGACGTCGTCGTCGTGCTGCTGCGCGACGTAGACGACTGGCGTGTTCCGGGTGATCGTCCCCGAACTCGGCGCGCAGCGGCCCGCGATCAATTGCGCGAGCTGGCTCTTGCCGATGCCGTTGCGGCCGACGAGGCCGGTCGGCGTGCGATCGATGGAAAGGTCGAGCGAATCGAACAGCGTGAAGCCGTCGTCGAAGCGGAAGGAAACGTGATGAAGCGCGACGAGCGCGCCGGTGGGCGTGGCAGCAGCCATAAGCACCTCCGAAAATGCGTGAAGACCTTCGCGCGCGGCGTGCGTGGCACGGCGGCGAAAACATTTCGGGAAGGCTTAGTTGTTCACTTTGGCTGGCGTCCGGTATGAGGAATAGGCGCGCAGTGTAGCAAGCGCGGCGCGCGGGCCGCAAGCGACGGCCCGACGCACCGTCGCTTGCGCGCCACGCGCGAGGGTCGCGTTACTGCACGGCGACGGACGTGAAGTTCTGCCGTCCGAACGGGCTCACGTGATAGCCGCTCACGTTCGTACGCGTGAGCGCGGCCGCGGTCGGGTAGCCGAGCGGAATCCACAGCGCCTGGTCGTGGATGATCTTCTGCGCGGCTTCGTACAGCTTCGCGCGCTTGGCCTGGTCGGCGGTCGACTTGCCGTCGGCGATCAGCTTGTCGAGCTGCGTGTCGCAGAAGCGCGCGAAGTTGATGCCCGACTTCACCGCATTGCAGCTGAACAGCGGCGACAGGTAGTTGTCCGGATCGCCGTTGTCGCCGGCCCAGCCCATGAACAGCATGTCATGCTGGCCGAGCTTCGCCTGCTTGATCAGCTCACCCCATTCGATCACCTTGACCTCGGCCTTCACGCCGATCTTCGCGAGGTCGGCCTGCAACAGCTCCGCGCCGACCTTCGGGTTCGGGTTCAGCACGCTGCCGGTCGGGCGCGTCCAGATCGTCGTCGAGAAGCCGTTCGGGAAGCCGGCCTGCGCAAGCAGCTGCTTCGCCTTCGCGGGATCGTACGCATACGGCGCGACGTCCTTCGCGTAGCTCCACGTGTTCGGCGGATACGGGTTGTTCGCGGCCGTCGCGGTGTTGTCGAACACGACCTTCAGGTAGGTCGCGCGGTCGAACGCGAGGTTCAGCGCTTCGCGCACCTTGTCGTTGTCGAGCGGCTTCTTCTGCGTGTTCAGTGCAACGAACGCGGTCATGAATGCAGGCGTCTGCGCGACCTTCAGCGCGCTTTCGCCCTTCGCGGCGAGCACGTCCTGCGGCTTCGGCGACAGCGCGATCTGGCATTCACCGGCCTTCACCTTCTGCAGGCGCACCGACGGATCGGGCGTGATCGCGTAGATCAGCCGGTCGACCTTCGGCTTCGTGCCCCAGTAGGTCGGGTTCACGTCGTAGCGGATCAGCGCGTCCTTCGTGTAGCTCTTCAGCACGAACGGGCCGGTGCCGACCGGCTTCGCATTCAGGTCGGCCTGCTTGCCGGCCTTCAGCAACTGGTCCGCGTATTCGGCCGAGTAGATCGACGCGAAGCCCATCGTCAGGATCGGCACGAACGTCGCGTTCGGCTCGTTCAGCACGAACTTCACGGTGCTGTCGTCGACCTTCGTGACCGACTTCACGAGCTTCACGAGGCCCATCGACTGCGCGTGCGGGAAGCCGCTCGCGCCGGCCACCTTGTGCCACGGGTTCGCATCGTCGAGCATCCGCGAGAACGTGAACACGACGTCGTCCGCGTCGAGCGCGCGGGTCGGCTTGAAATAGTCGGTGGTCTGGAACGCAACGTTCGGGCGCAGGTGGAACGTGTACGTGAGGCCGTCGGCGCTCGCGTCCCATTTGTCGGCGAGCGCGGGCACGACTTTCTTCGCGGCTTCGTCGTACGACACGAGCGTGTTGAAGATCACGTCGGCCGAGGCGTTGGTCGTGACGAGCGAGTTGTACTGCACGACGTCGAAGCCGTCCGGGCTCGATTCGGTGCACACGGTGAGCGGCTTGGCGGCGGCGAGGCCGGGGGC
Source organism: Burkholderia sp. AU33423 (assembly GCF_002223135.1). Lineage (NCBI taxonomy): Bacteria > Pseudomonadati > Pseudomonadota > Betaproteobacteria > Burkholderiales > Burkholderiaceae > Burkholderia > Burkholderia sp. AU33423. The sequence continues at coordinate 807,994 of NZ_NKFH01000005.1, read as the reverse complement.
GGCGAGGGCGGCGGCGAGCGTGGCCGCGGCGAACAGCTTGACCTGCATAGGATCTCCCACGTGGCTTGTGTTTTTTGCTGGGTGACGGGATGCGGGCGCGGCCCGGAAGCGGACAGGGCCGGCGCGGCTGGCGAATAGCATACCGTCAAAGCGCGCGACGCGTGAAAAAAGGCGCCTGAACGCGGCGAATTGACCGAAAAACGGCTGCGTTCGCGACGGAACGGGTGTTGGGGCGGCGAGTGGCGCGAAGGAGGCTGCGGGCGGAAGAGCGCTGGGACCGGGGAGGCGGGACGGCAGCGCGTCGGGGACGGCGCGGGCGTGCGGTGAATCCAAGCGTCGAAGCCGCCAGGCGTCGGTGTGGAGAGGCGGTGATGCGGAGAGCGGGAGAGACGGAGAGACGGAGAGACGGAGAGACGGAGAGACGGAGAGACGGAGAGACGGAGAGACGGAGAGACGGAGAGACGGAGAGACGGCCCGCGAAGCTTCACGCGGGCCGGCGCTCACCGGGGCGTCAGTGCGCGCCCGCCTTCGGCTTGCGCGGCGCCTTCTCGAACAGGCGGTCGTACAGCCAGCGCGGCAGCACGTGCAGCACCTTCGCGACGACGCCCATCTGCCACGGAATCACGCGGAACGCGTGCTGCCGCGCGATCGCCTGGGCCGCACGCGCCGCGAAGCGGTCGGCGTCCATCAGGAACGGCATCCGGTACGGGTTGTGCGCGGTCATCGGCGTGCGGATGTAGCCGGGCGCGATCGTCACGACGCCGACGCCGGCCGGCCGCAGTTCGACGCGCAGCGCCTCGAGGTATTTGATCGCGGCCGATTTCGACGCGCTGTATGCACCGGAACCGGGCAACCCGCGCACGCCGGCCACGCTCGCGACACCGACCAGCGTGCCGTGGCGCGTGGCCGTCATCGGGCCGACGAACGGCTCGAACGTCGCGACCATCCCGTAGTAATTGATGTCCATCACGTCGCGGAACGTCGCGAGATCGCCCTGGCCCGTGACGGCGCCCTGGCTGATGCCTGCGTTCGCGATCACGACGTCGGGGCAGCCGTGCGTCGCGATGAACGACGTGGCGGCCGCCGCGAGCGCATCGGCGTCGCGCACGTCGGCGGAATAGACGGAGATGGACAGCGTCGGGAAGCGCCGCGCGAACGCATCGAGGGCATCGGTGCGGCGCGCGACGAGTGCGAGCGTGGCGCCCTGGCGGGCGTATTCCTCGGCCATCGCGAGGCCGAGGCCGCTCGATGCGCCGGTGATGAAGACCTTCAGCGGAGTAGTCATGCCGGCGCGCGGGCGGGGATCAGAGCTTCTTGTCCTGAACCTGCTTCACGAGGAAGTCGAGCACCTGGGCGGTACCCGGGATGCTGTTCGTGTAAGCGGGGCCCGTCTTGTACTTGCCCTGGATGACGACCGTCGGTACCCCGTCGATCGCGTAGTCCTTCAGCAGCTTGGCCGACTGGTTCACTTCGCCCTGCACGCTGAACGAGTTGTACGCGTCCGTGAACTTCTTCTTGTCGACGCCTTGCGTGGCCAGGAAGTCGGCCTGCGCCTGCGGCGTCAGCAGGTAGTTCTTCTGCTTGTGGATCGCGTTGAAGATCGCCGGCGTGACCTTCTCGGAGATGCCGAGCGCGGACACCGCGTAGAACAGCTTCGAATGCGGGACGAAATCGTCACGGAATGCGACCGGGACACGCTTGAAGTCGATGTTGTTGCCTTGCTTCTTCACCCAGGCCTCGATCGTCGGCTCGAATTCGTAGCAGTGCGGGCAGCCGTACCAGAAGAACTCGATCACCTCGACCTTGCCGGCCGGTGCGGACACCGGCTGCGGCGACTTCATCACCTCGAAGTCCTTGCCGGCGACCGGCGCGGCGGGCGAAGCCTGCGCGAGGCCGGCGGCCAGGCCCAGGGACAGAAGGAGCGTGCTAAGCAGTTTTTTCATGTTGTGAACGTCGAATCAGTTGCTCGGGTTACGGGACGTAACGGGTTCTGAGTGGGCTCGGCCGGTTGCTTACTGCTTCGTGAAACGGATCACCGCCGTGTCGACACCTGCATCGGACAGGCGCTGGCGGGCCGAGTTCATATCCTCGAACTTCGAGAACGGGCCGACGCGCACGCGGAAATACGTCACGCCGCTGACATCGCGCTTCGACACCTTCGACTCGAAGCCCTGGAAGCCGAGGCGCGCGCGCTGTTGCTCGGCGTCGCCTTCCGTCTTGTACGCACCTACCTGCAGGAAGTAGCCGGTATTCGCGTCGTTCGCGGTCGGCGGCTTCGCTGCCGCGGCGGCCGTGGCCGACGAGTTCGGCTTCGGCGTGTTCGCGGCCAGTTGCTGCTGTTGCTGCTTTTGCGCGGCGGCTTGCTGCGCCTGCTTCTGCGCGGCGAAGCGGGCGAGGTCGTCCTCGCCGCCTTGCTGCTGTTGCTGCTGCGCTTGCTGCGTCTTCTTCGGCGGCGGCGTGGTGTCGGCCGGCTTCGGCGCGACGGCGACGCCGTTACTCGACGACGTATTGTTCGACGCGGTCGTGTTGTTCGAGCTGCCGGTGTTGTTCGAGCCGCTCGACCCGTTGGCCTGCGGCGGCACTTCGACGATCTGCGGTTCGGGCAGCAGGCCGCCCTGGGTCTGGTTCGCGGCCTGGCCGGGCGCGGTGTTCGGCGGTGCAGGCTGCGCGGCCTGCGGCACCGGCTGGCCCGGCGTCTTGCCCTGCAGCGCGCGGTTCGGATCGAACTGCTGCGGCTGGCTCGCGCCGTTGTCGGCCGGCGGCGGCGCGACCTTCGACACGAACGGCGACGGGGAACGCGTGATGTAGAGCGCCACCACCACGGCGATCGCGAGGCCGACGATCAGGCCCAGCACGATTCCAAGAAATGTCCCTCCGGCTTGTTTCGATTGCTTCGAAGTTCGGCGTGGTTGTGCCATTGCTTGAGTCACCTGCAAAAAGAATCGTGAAAAGGCTGCGACGGGCACCCGGCGGCGGGCACCCGGCGGCGGGCATCCGACGGCGGGCGCTCCAGCCGCAGCCATTCGCTGCCCGGTTCGGGCCGCTTGCTGCCTTACATCTTGGCGGGCGCGGACACGCCGAGCACCGCCAGGCCATTCTCGAGCACCTGCCGCGTCGCGGCGAGGAGTGCGGCGCGCGCATTGCGCGGCGCTTCGTCGTCGACCAGCACGCGCTCCGCATTGTAGAACGAGTGGAATTCGCCAGCGAGGTCGCGCAGGTAGAACGCAACGGCGTGCGGTGCCAGTTCGTTGGCCGCGTGCGTGAGCATGTCCGGGTACTCGGCCAGCTTCTGCATCAGCGACGCCGCTTGCGCGCTCGTCAGCTGCGACAGGTCGGCGCCCGGCAGTTGCGCGACGTCGACGTTGTAGCGCGATTTCAACTCGTTGAGCACCGAGCAGATCCGCGCATGCGCGTACTGGACGTAGTAGACCGGGTTTTCGTCGTTCTGTTTCAGCGCGAGGTCGATGTCGAACACGAACTCGGTATCGGCCTTGCGCGAGATCAGGAAGAACCGCACCGCGTCACGGCCGCGCGTGATGGTCGCTTCGTCGATCAGGTCGGGCGCCGCTTCCTGGCCTGCCGCCGCGCCACCCGACCATTCGATCAGGTCGCGCACCGTCACGTAGCTGCCCGCGCGCTTCGAGATCTTCACTTCCTGGCCGTCGCGCATCACGGTGACCATCTTGTGCAGCACGTAGTCGGGGTAGCCCTTCGGGATCCCGATGTGCAGGCCCTGCAGGCCGGCGCGCACGCGCGCGATCGTGCCGTGGTGGTCCGAACCCTGGATGTTGATCACCTTCGTGAAGCCGCGCTCCCACTTCGTCACGTGGTACGCGACGTCCGGCACGAAGTACGTGTACGTGCCGTCCGACTTGCGCATCACGCGATCCTTGTCGTCGCCTTCGTCGGTCGTGCGCAGCCACAGCGCGCCGTCCTGCTCGTAGGTCATGCCGGCCTTGATCAGCGCGTCGACCGTCTTCTCGACACGGCCTTCGCTGTACAGCGACGACTCGAGGTAGTACTGGTCGAACTTCACGCCGAACGCCTGCAGATCCATGTCCTGCTCGCGACGCAGGTACGTGACCGCGAACTTGCGGATCGCGTCGAGATCCTCGACGTCGCCCGTGCCCTTGACCGGCTCGCCGTCCGACGCGGCGACCGTTTCGCCGTTCAGGTAGTCGCGTGCGATGTCGGCGATGTATTCGCCGTTGTACGCGGCTTCCGGCCAGCCCGCGTCGCCCGGCTTCAGGCCGCGTGCGCGCGCCTGCGTCGAGATCGCGAGGTTGCCGATCTGCACGCCCGCGTCGTTGTAGTAGAACTCGCGGTGCACGGCGTAGCCCTGGCTCGCGATCACGTTCGCGAGCACGTCGCCGAGCGCGGCCTGGCGGCCGTGGCCGACGTGCAGCGGGCCGGTCGGGTTCGCCGACACGAATTCGAGCAACACTTGTTTGCCTTTCTCGCGATCGGACGTGCCGAACGCGCGGCCCTGGTCGAACACGGCGGCGATCACCGCCTGCTTCGCGGCGGCCGACAGGCGCAGGTTGATGAAGCCCGGGCCGGCGATCTCGGCGGCTTCGACGAGGCCTTGCGCGCCCGGCTGGGCGGTGAGGGCGGCGACGATCTGCTCGGCGAGCTGGCGCGGGTTCGTGCCGAGCGGCTTCGCGAGCTGCATCGCGACGTTGCACGCGACGTCGCCGTGCGCGGCGACCTTCGGGCGCTCCAGCGTGATGACGGGGGCGACGGATGCCGCGTCGGCGCCTTTCAGCGCGTGTGCGACCTGCTTGACGCTATCCGCGAGCAGGGCTTCGAGGGTCTGTTTGTGTGCTGGCAGCATGCTGGTAGAAGGCTTCGTTGGTGGCGGCCGGAAACGCCGGCCCGCCGGCGCGCTTTTTAAGCGCGCGTTTCAGGGATCGCAGAATTTTAACAGGTGCTAATATGCCGCTCAGGCGGCCCGCGTCCGCGAGGCCGGACGCCGGTCTGCCGGCGTTCCCCAACCGCGCCGCGCAGGCACAACAAGATGAAAAGGGAATTGTCATGATTACGTTCAAGAGCAAGGCGGCACAGGATCTCGACGTGCTGAAGGATTTCGCCGTGTATGTGCTGGGTCTCGTCGGCAAGCAGCTGGGCGAGCGCGGTGTGATTACGCACGACGAGCTGGACCACGCGATCGCCAAGCTGGAAGGCGCGGTCGCGCAGGCGAAGCAGGAGCGCGCCGAGCACGCCGGCCATTTCCACGAGGACGAAGCCGACCACGCGCACCACGAAGTGCCGGCGAGCCTGGCACAGCGCGTTGCGCCCTTCCTCACGATGCTGCGCGAAGCGAAAGCCGGCGAAGCCGACGTGCACTGGGGCTTCTGAGCTTCGTTGCCTGGCGGATCGAACGGTTCGCCGGACAGGAAAAAGCCCGCGTTCGAGCGGGCTTTTTCATTTGTCTGATTAAATTCGCGCCGACCGGACGGCGGCCACGAAATCGGGGTGGGAGCGCGGCGCCTGCCTTGACCGAAAGGTGAAATTCCTTATAATTCAATGCAAGACTATGTGAAAGCGGGTGCGAAAACATAGCGCCGCCCGAGCAATCGGGTCCCACCTGGAGTGGGTATTTCGTCGAAAGACGGAAAGAGAGTCCCGCATGCGACGGCTGCCGAAAGGCGGCCGTTGGTTTTTCTACGCCCGGATCTTGCGGCCTTCCAGGCTTGCGCGCAGCAACGTGCGCAACGCGACTTTCCGGGCTTCCCGCTGGCGCCGGTTCAGGCCGCCATCCAGCATGTAGGCCGACTGCACGCGCAGGATGAGCCGGCGTTTCCTGATCCTGTCCTTCGCAACCTCGAAGAACACGGCATACCAGCGGTGCGTGCCGTCCGATGCGACCGCTTCCACCGTGACGAAATTGGGTTGCCGTTCATCCGCGACGACGATCCGGCGCGTCGCCAGCCCGACGATCACGCCGCGCAGCAGCTGCCGTGACGCGCGATACCGGTCCGCACAGAGCACGCGTGTCTCGCGGCCGTCGTCGTAGATCTCGTCGTCCGGAATGGCGTCGCGGGTGCGTCCGTCCCATTTGAAGCTGCGTGTGAAGCAGTGACAGGAGAACAGGACCAGAACCGTCACGTCGAAGCCGGTTTCCAGATCGCAGGTGAATGTCAACGGACGCAGATGGCTCAGATCCCAGCGCTCGCCGCGGTAGATCGTCGGCGGGAACGGACTCGCGCTGTCCACTGGCGTTTCGGTGATCCGGATCTCGAAGGTCGACATGGCGGGAATGATTTAGGGAGAAGGGCGTGTCATGTCGCCCGCGCGCGTTGGCCGAAAGCTCGGCGCTGCACGGACTTCGATCTCGATTATTGAGATTAGGTATCCTGATGAATCATGCCGTTGTGCGACGCGCCCCTGGATCGGGGCGCGTGGCGATGGAAGCGGCGCGTCGCCGCAGTCGACGCGGTTACAGCTGAGGCGCGAGCGCGCGGCGCGCGTCGTCGAGCGACAGCGCCATGCGCTGCGCATAGTCCTCGAGCTGATCCTGCCCGATTTTGCCGACCGAGAAATACGTGCTGTCCGGATGCGCGAGATAGAAGCCCGACACGCTCGCGGCTGGCAGCATCGCCAGCGAGTCGGTCACGCTCATGCCGATCTCGTCCGCGCGCAGCACGTCGAACATGTCGCGCTTCACCAGGTGGTCGGGGCAGGCCGGATAGCCGGGCGCCGGGCGGATGCCCGCGTACTTTTCCGCGATCAGCGCATCGTTGTCGAGCGTCTCGCCGCTCGCATAGCCCCACAGCTCGCGCCGCACGCGCGCGTGCATCGCTTCCGCGAAGGCTTCCGCGAAGCGGTCGGCGAGCGCCTTCAGCATGATCGCGCTGTAGTCGTCGTGGTCGGCTTCGAACTGCTTTTCCTTCGCGTCGACGCCGAGGCCGGCCGTCACCGCGAACATCCCGATGTAGTCGGCGACGCCCGATTCCTTCGGCGCGATGAAGTCGGCGAGCGAGCGGTTCGGCCGCATCACGCCGTCGACCACCGGACGCACGCTTTGCTGGCGCAGGTTGCGCCACGTGAGCAGCACTTCCGAGCGCGACTCGTCGCTGTAGATTTCGATGTCGTCGTCGTTGACGGTGTTCGCCGGCAACAGCGAGATCACGCCGCTCGCGGTCAGCCAGCGGCCCTGGATCAGGCGCGCGAGCATCGATTTCGCGTCGGAGAACACGCGTCGCGCCGATTCGCCGACGATCTCGTCGTTCAGGATCGCCGGGTACGGGCCCGCGAGATCCCAGGTCTGGAAGAACGGGCCCCAGTCGATGTACTGCGCGAGCTCGTTCAGGTCGTAGTTCTTGAACACGCGGCGGCCGATGAACTTCGGCTTCACCGGCTGGTAGCCCGCCCAGTCGACCTTGGTCTTGTTCGCGCGCGCCTCGGCGAGCGTGACCATCGGCTGCGCCTTGCGGTTCGCGTGCTGGTCGCGGATGCGTTCGTAGTCGGACTTCAGCTCGTCGAGGTACTTCGTCGCGCCTTCGTCGGACAGCAGGCTGGACGCGACCGACACCGAGCGCGACGCGTCCGGCACGTAGACCACCGGGCCTTCGTAGTGCGGCGCGATCTTCACGGCCGTGTGCACGCGCGAGGTCGTCGCGCCGCCGATCAGCAGCGGGATCTTCTTCACGCGGAAGTAGTCGTCGCGCTGCATTTCGGACGCGACGTACGCCATTTCCTCGAGGCTCGGCGTGATGAGGCCCGACAGCCCGATGATGTCCGCGCCCTCGACCTTCGCCTTCGCGAGGATCTCGTTGCACGGGACCATCACGCCCATGTTGACCACTTCGAAGTTGTTGCACTGGAGCACGACCGACACGATGTTCTTGCCGATGTCGTGCACGTCGCCCTTCACGGTCGCGATGACGATCTTGCCCTTCGCGCGCACGTCGCCGCCCGCTTCCGCGAGCAGGCGCTTTTCTTCCTCGATGAACGGGATCAGGTGCGCAACCGCCTGCTTCATCACGCGCGCCGATTTCACGACCTGCGGCAGGAACATCTTGCCCTGGCCGAACAGGTCGCCGACGATGTTCATCCCGTCCATCAGCGGCCCTTCGATCACGTTGATCGGGCGGCCGCCGGCCGCGGCGATCTTCGCGCGCACTTCTTCGGTATCCTCGACGATGAAGTTCGTGATGCCGTGCACCAGCGCATGCGAGAGCCGCTTCTCGACCGGCTGGTTGCGCCACTCGAGGTTCTCTTCCTTCTTCGCGCCCCCTGCCTTGAACTTGTCGGCGATCTCGAGCAGGCGGTCGGTCGAATCGTCGCGGCGGTTCAGGATCACGTCCTCGACACGCTCGCGCAGCTCCGCGTCGAGATCGGCGTACACGCCGAGCTGGCCCGCGTTGACGATGCCCATGTCCATCCCCGCCTGGATCGCGTGGTACAGGAACACGGTGTGGATCGCCTCGCGCACCGGGTCGTTGCCGCGGAACGAGAACGACACGTTCGACACGCCGCCGCTCACCTTCGCGTACGGCAGGTTCTGCTTGATCCAGCGGGTCGCCTCGATGAAGTCGACCGCGTAGTTGTTGTGCTCCTCGATGCCGGTCGCGACCGCGAAGATGTTCGGGTCGAAGATGATGTCTTCCGGCGGGAAGCCGACTTCGTTCACGAGGAAGTCGTACGAGCGCTTGCAGATCTCGGTCTTGCGCGCGAACGTATCGGCCTGGCCGGTTTCGTCGAACGCCATCACGACGGCCGCCGCGCCGTAGCGGCGGATCAGGTGCGCGTGGTGGCGGAACGCGTCCTCGCCTTCCTTCAGCGAGATCGAGTTCACGATCGCCTTGCCCTGCACGCACTTCAGGCCCGCCTCGATCACTTCCCACTTCGACGAGTCGATCATGATCGGCACGCGCGCAATGTCCGGCTCCGATGCGATCAGGTTCAGGAAGCGCACCATCGCCGCCTTCGAATCGAGCATCGCCTCGTCCATGTTGATGTCGATCACCTGCGCGCCGTTCTCGACCTGCTGGCGCGCGACCGCGAGCGCCTCGTCGAACTGGCCGTTGAGGATCATGCGTGCGAACGCCTTCGAGCCGGTGACGTTGGTGCGCTCACCCACGTTGATGAAGAGCGTCCCGGGCGTGACGTTGAACGGCTCGAGGCCGGCAAGGCGCATCATGTGATCGGTCATGGCGGTGCGAATTCTGGTGATGAAGGACGTGGGGCGGTCGGGTCAGGCGTTGTCGCTGTACTGGTTCGGCCAGCGGCGCGGCTTCACGTCGGCGAGCGCCTTCGCGATCTCGGCGATGTGTTCGGGCGTCGTGCCGCAGCAGCCGCCCGCGAGGTTCACGAGCCCGGCTTGCGCGAATTCCTTCAGGAGGCCCGACGTGACGTCCGGCGTCTCGTCGAAGCCCGTCTCGGCCATCGGGTTCGGCAGGCCCGCGTTCGGGTAGCACGATACGTACGTGTCGCACAGCTTCGCGAGCTCGGCGATGTACGGGCGCATCAGCGCCGCGCCGAGCGCGCAGTTCAGGCCGAACGTGAGCGGCTTCGCATGACGCAGCGAATTCCAGAACGCCTCGACCGTCTGGCCCGACAGGATCCGGCCCGACGCATCGGTGACGGTGCCCGAGATCATGATCGGCAGGCGCTCGCCGGTGTCCTCGAACAGCTCGTCGAGCGCGAACAGCGCGGCCTTGGCGTTCAGCGTGTCGAAGATCGTCTCGACGAGGAACAGGTCGACGCCGCCGTCGAGCAGCGCCTTCGCCTGCTGGTAGTACGACGCGCGCAGCTCGTCGAACGTGACGTTGCGTGCGCCCGGATCGTTGACGTCCGGCGAGATGCTGGCCGTCTTCGGCGTCGGCCCGATCGCGCCCGCGACGAAGCGGGGCTTGTCCGGCGTCGCGTATTTCTCAGCCGCTTCGCGCGCGAGCTTCGCCGATTCAATGTTCATCTCGACGACGAGATCTTCCATTTCGTAGTCGGACTGCGCGACGGTCGTCGCGCCGAACGTGTTGGTCTCGACGATGTCGGCGCCGGCCGCGAAGTACTGGTCGTGGATCTCGCGGATGATCTGCGGCTGCGTGATCGACAGCAGTTCGTTGTTGCCCTTGATGTCGCGCGGGAAATCCTTGAAGCGCTCGCCGCGATACGCGGCTTCGTCGAGCTTGTAGCGCTGGATCATCGTGCCCATCGCGCCGTCGAGGATCAGGATGCGCGATTTGAGCAGCGCAGGCAGTGCGGCGCCGCGCGTGTAGGGCGCGTCGAGCGGGACGGAAGCGGCGAGAGGAGTCGCAGACATGGGCGAAAGACCGGCGAAGACGGGAAAACCGTCATTGTAGCCGGTGCGCATGGGCGCCGCCCGGCCTTGCGCCGCGCCGGCCGGGCCGCCAAATGAAAAACCCCCGCCGGCGAACCGGGCGGGGGCATGATCGGAGTGCTCGCGGCGCCGCGTCGATGCGCGGCGAATGGCCCGGGCGCACGAGGCGCCGGGCCGCGGTCGTCAGTGCAGCACGACGGGCATCATCATCAGGCTGTCGAATTGTCCGAGGAATTCGTCGACTTCATCGAGCGACGGTTCATCCTCGATCAACTGCTTCACGTGCGCGCGGAATCGTTCGGCAAGTTCGCCGTCGATGAAGATTTCGCGCTGCGCGTTCTTGTCGACGATTTCATATCCGCCGGCATTCATCAGGTGGTGGCCGGCCTGCGGCGCGAATTCGACGACGCAGTAGTTGGGGCTGTTGTAGATCATTTGCATGGCGGCACTCCTCTTCGCAGTGGCATCTGGCCTTGTTGTCCCCTAGGTGGGGCGAGCCTTGCCGGTTTCAAGGGGCTTGCGCTGCACACCCCGTTCCCGTCTGCATGGGGTGTATCGGTTAGAAGCCGATGTCTATGAAACGTTTCCCATTGTCTGCCGGTGGACGGAAATAGTTGTTAAAGAGTGTCATCGGCCATTTCACGGAAATCTGTAATCGGTCGAAATTGCCGAATCGCGTGCGTTCGCGCGCGAGTTCACTGTGTGACAGGCGATGTGACAGGCGATGGCGCGGGCGGTGCAGCCGGTTGTGCCGGCGGTTGCACGGTGGCCGGCGGCGCGGGTTGTGCCGGTTCCGCGGCGGGAGCGGCCGATGCGTCGGGCGTCGGTGCACCGGCGGGCGCAGGCGTTGCGCCGCCTGCCGGTGCTTCGTCGGTGGACGCGCCCGGCGCCGCGAGCCGGCCATGCCACAACAGCTCGATCTGCGCGCCGTTCGGTTCGGTCTGCACGAGCCGTGCGGGCAGCCAGCCGAGCGACGGTGCGAGCCACATGTCGATGCGGCGCGTGTCGCCGTCGCGCCGCGGCAGGCGCATGAAGTGCCGCGCGCCGATGATGCCGGCCTGCGTCTGCACCTGCTCGTCGCCGATCACGGTGATCGGCCAGGTTTCGCCGCTGTTGTTGTCGATCACGAAGAACTGCTGCGTGACGCCCGGCTTGTACGCGGACGGATTGCCGCGCACGAGCCCCGACAGCTGCATCAGCATGCTGAAGCGGTCCTGCACGCCGTCGGGCAGCGGCGCGTTGTTCGGCGTGCGCGTGAACACGACCTGCCGGATCTCGCGGTTGAAGATCGCGATGTCTTCCGGCCGCTTGCCGCGCTTCTCGACGTAGCGGTCGGGTGCGACGCCGAACGCGTCGATGCGGCCTTCGCTGCGATAGGTGAACGGGCCGACGAACGGCACGGGCATCGACACCGACAGGTCGTAAGTGTGCCCGTCGGTGCGCCAGTGGATCGTGCCGATCATGTTCTGCATGCCGTTGTAGAACGTGTCGTACTGGAGATCGCCGGACGGCGGTGCGGTGAACTTCACGCCGTTCGTCGCGGGGCCCGACGTCGTGGCGCTGGCGGCGCTGGCGGCCGACGCGGCATGTGCGCCCGATGCGGCCGGCACGCCACTCGCCGCGGACGCGGCGGCCGGCGGCTCGCCGTGCTCGGCCGTTTGCGTCGACGTGAGGACCGGCTCAGGCGCGGGTTTCGGTGCGGCGGCCTTCGGGGCCGCCGGTGCGGGCGCGGCCGGCTGCTCGACCGGCTTCGGCGCAGGCGGCGCGGGCGCGCGCTCGATCGGTTGCGGTTTCAGCAGCTCGATCTGCACGGGGACTTCGGCGGGTAGGGGCGGCGTGAACGCATCGCGGTTGCGCATCAGCCAGAACGCGGCGAGCGCGTGCAGCACCAGCACGATGACGAGCGCAATGCCCACGCGCAGCCAGTGGCGGGGCAAGGCGTGACTCGGGCGGGTGTCGGCAGGCTGCATGGGCATCGGAACAGGATCGGGGCGTTCGCGTGACGTCGGGCGCGCAGCGCGCGCCACAGGAATCGGACTGTCGAATGCGCCGCGCGTTCGCGCTGCGTGACGGGCAGGTGCCGGATGCGTCAGGCGTCGCGCGCGTCGGGACTATAGCCGAGTTCGTAAGACAGTTTCTGCGCGCAGGCGCGCAGCGCGGTGTCGATCTCGCCGCCCCATGCAATGTCGAACGAGCCTTCCTGGCCGAGCGCGACGATCGCGAGCGCGAGTTCGCCGACCGCATCGAACACGGGCATGCAGAACGCGTGGATCGTCGGCAGCAGCATCCCCTCGACGCGCGCGGCCTCGTGCCGGCGCACGTCGGCGAGCACCGCGTCGACCTCGTCGAGCGTGCGCGGGCCGCCGTGGTGCGGCGAGCGGCGCGTATCGGCGAGTTCGCGCTCGAGCATCGCGGCGGTCTTGCTGCGCGGCAGGTACGCGGCGAACAGCAGCCCCGTCGCGGAGCCGAGCAGCGGCATCACGTCGCCGAGCTTCAGCGACGCCTTCGCCGGGTGGCTCGATTCCATCCAGTGCACGATCGTCGGCCCCTGGTTGCCCCACACGGCGATGCCGACCGTCTGGTCGAGCCGGTCGCGGAATTCGGTCAGCGCGATCCGCGCGAGCTTCACGCCGTCGACGCGCGCGAGCCGTGCGAGCCCCATCTGCAGCGCGAAGCCGCCGAGCTCGTAGCGGCCCGAGAGGGGGTCCTGCGACACCACGCCGAGCCGCGAGAAGCTGACCAGGTAACGGTGCGCCTTCGCAGGACTCATGCCCGCGCGCTGCGCGAGGTCGCGCAGCATCATCGCGCGCGGCTCGCTCGTCAGCACGTCGAGCAGGCGGAAGCCGACCTCGATCGACTGGATGCCGGAGCGGACCTTCTCGCCGTGCTCGCCGGACGCGGCGTCGTCGGTGTCGGAGTCGGCGAGATCGTCGTCGGGAAGCGGGCTGGCGGGCATGGGCGGCAGGTGCGCGAAAAGGCGAAAGGAATCGGGGCGAAAACAGCGCGCACAATCGCCGCGCGCCGCAGGGATTCACCATCGTAAAATAGATTCCCTCCATCGTCACTACAACGCCAGAGTCCCCCTATGAAACTTGCTTCGCTGAAGGACGGCACGCGCGACGGCCAGCTGATCGTCGTGTCGCGCGACCTGCACACCGCGGCGATCGCCGACGCGATCGCGCCGACGCTGCAGCGCGTCCTCGACGACTGGGCGTTCTATGCGCCGCAGCTGCGCGACCTGTACGACACACTGAACCACGGCCGCGCGCGCAATGCATTCGCGTTCGATCCGGCCAACTGCATGGCGCCGCTGCCGCGCGCGTTCCAGTGGGCCGACGGCTCCGCGTACGTGAACCACGTCGAGCTCGTGCGCCGCGCGCGCGGCGCGGAGATGCCGCCCGAATTCTGGACCGACCCGCTGATGTACCAGGGCGGCAGCGACGATTTTCTCGGGGCCCGCGACGACGTCGTGTGCCCGTCCGAGGAATGGGGCATCGATTTCGAGGCGGAAGTCGCGGTGATCACCGGCGACGTGCGGATGAGCGCGACGCCCGACGAAGCGTTGAAGGCCGTGCGGCTCGTCACGCTGGTGAACGACGTGTCGCTGCGCAACCTGATTCCGGCGGAGCTCGCGAAGGGCTTCGGCTTCTTCCAGAGCAAGCCGGCCACCGCGTTCGCGCCGGTCGCCGTGACGCCCGACGAGCTCGGCGACGAATGGCGCGAAGGCCGCGTGCACCGGCCGATGATCGTCCACTGGAACGGCAAGAAGGTCGGCCAGCCCGATGCGGGCACCGACATGGTGTTCCACTTCGGCCAGTTGATTGCGCACGCAGCGAAGACGCGCAACCTGCGCGCCGGCTCGATCGTCGGCTCGGGCACGGTGTCGAACAAGGACGCGAAGCGCGGCTACTGCTGCATCGCCGAGAAGCGCTGCCTCGAGACGATCGAGCACGGTGCGCCGCAGACGGAGTTCATGCGCTACGGCGACACCGTGCGCATCGAGATGTTCGACACGGCCGGCAAGTCGATCTTCGGCGCGATCGAGCAGTCGGTCGCGCCGCCCGACGGCGCGGCGTAAGTCACGCGGAGCACGCAGCGCTCCGCTTTCGCGAAACCCGGGCCCGGCCCGCGCGCCGGGTTTCGCCTGATGTTTGCCCGCGCGGGCTTGGCTACACTCGATTCAGGGGTTCGAGAACCTCGAGCAAGGAGCAGCGCATGGCCAATCTCGCCGCGTACGGCGGTTACGAAGCACTGAAGGTGACGCGCCGCGACCATGGCGTGCTCGACATCGTGATGAGCGGCGAGGGCGCGAACCGCAGCGGCCTCGCGACCGCGAACGCACGCATGCATCGCGAGCTCGCCGACATCTGGCGCGACGTCGACCGCGATCCCGACACGCGCGTCGCGGTCATTCGCGGCGAAGGCAAGGGCTTCTCGGCGGGCGGCGACCTCGCGCTCGTCGAGGACATGGCGAACGACTTCGACGTGCGTGCCCGCGTATGGCGCGAGGCGCGCGACCTCGTCTACAACGTGATCAACTGCAGCAAGCCGATCGTGTCGGCGATGCATGGCCCGGCCGTCGGCGCGGGGCTCGTCGCCGGGCTGCTCGCGGACATCTCGATCGCCGCGAAGGATGCGCGCATCATCGACGGTCACACGCGGCTCGGCGTCGCGGCCGGCGATCATGCGGCGATCGTGTGGCCGCTACTGTGCGGGATGGCGAAGGCGAAGTACTACCTGATGCTGTGCGAGCCGGTGAGCGGCGAGGAGGCCGAGCGGATCGGGCTGGTGTCGCTCGCGGTCGAGCCGGCCGACCTGCTGCCGAAGGCCTACGAAGTGGCCGAGCGGCTCGCGCACGGTTCGCAGTCGGCGATCCGCTGGACCAAGTACGCATTGAACAACTGGCTGCGCACGGCCGGGCCGACCTTCGATACGTCGCTGGCGCTCGAATTCATGGGTTTTTCGGGGCCCGACGTGCAGGAAGGCATTCGCTCGCTGCGCGAGCGGCGCCCGCCCGAGTTTCCCGGCGACGCGCCGTTCTGACACGCGCTGGCGCTATGATCGATCCAGGCGCGGCTCGCGCGACGCATGGCGGCCGCCTCGCTCTCACCCAGTCAACCAGGATGCCCGTATGACGACCGATGCCTCCGGCTCCAACCCTTTCGCCGGCTTTGCCGGCTTCAAGCCCGCCGACATGATGGACCGGATGTGGGACATGATGCGGATGTCGCCGTTCGGCGGGATGACGTCGTTCCCGGGCGCCACGCAAGGGCTGCCGCCGTCGCTGTCGAGCATGTCCGACATGATGGCGCCGCTCACGAGCGTCGAGGAACTCGACAAGCGGATCACCGATCTGCGCGCGGTCGAGCAGTGGCTGAAGCTCAATCTCGGGATGCTGCAGTCCGCGATCCAGGCGCTCGAGGTGCAGCGCGCGACGCTCGCGACGTTGCGTGCGTTCGGCGCGTTCGCGCAGAGCTCGATGTCGGCGGCCGAGGAAGCGGCCGTCGCGGCCGCGCATGCGGCGAAACACGCGTCGGGCGACGCACCGCCGGCACCGGATGCTGATGCGTCGGAGGCAGCGTCGGGCGACGCCGCGCAGCAGGCCTTCGACCCATCGGGCTGGTGGAGCCTGCTGCAGTCGCAGTTCAACCAGCTCGCGAGCCTCGCGATGGCGCAGCCGGGCATGCAGCCCGCGGCGCCGGGCGATGCGCCGCCGGACGCGGCCGCTGCGCCGGAGCCGGCCGCGAAGCCGGCACCGGCCGCCGCCGCGCCGCGCAAGCCTGCCGCGAAGCGCGCGAAGTCGGCCGGTGCGGCCGGTTCGGCCGCGGCGCGCGCGGCAGCCGCATCGTCGCCCGAAACCCGTCCGCCGAAGCGCTCGACGTGACGCGGCGCAGGTAGCAGGTCGATCATGCGGCTCGCGCTCGTTCTGATGGGAGGCGGCGCACGTGCTGCCTATCAGGTCGGCGTGCTGAAGGCGCTGGCCGAGATCGCGCTCGAAGCCGATCCGCAGCGGCACACGCTGCCGTTCGCGGTCGTGTGCGGCTCGTCGGCCGGCGCGATCAACGCGACGTCGATCGCGAGCCACGCGGACGACTTTTCCCATGGCGTGCGGCGCCTGCTCGAATTCTGGGAGCCGTTGCGCGCGGATTACGTGTACCGCACCGACTGGCTCGGTATCGCGGCCGCCGGCGCGCGCTGGCTCGCGGCGATGACCTTCGGCTGGGCGGCCCGCCGTTCGCCGCGCGGGTTGCTCGACAACGCGCCGCTCGCCCATCTGCTGCAGCGCGAGCTGAGTTTCCACCGGATCGAACAGATGCTCGAGGCGCGCCTGCTGCACGCGCTCGCGGTGACGGCGCTCAGCTATTCGAGCGGGCGGCACCTCACGTTCTACCAGGCGGCCCAGCCGATCCAGGCGTGGCGGCGCGCGCAGCGCACCGCGCGGCTGGTCGACCTGTCGGCGTCGCACCTGCTCGCGTCGTCGGCGATTCCGTTCGTGTTCCCGGCCGTGCCGCTCGTGCTCGACGGGCAGATCGAATACTTCGGCGACGGGTCGATCCGGCAGATCGCACCGCTGTCGCCGGCGATCCACTTCGGCGCGGACCGGATCGTCGTGGTCGGCGCGGCCGACCCGCGGCCCGAGATTCCGGCCGCGAACGGCGCAGGGCTGGTACGCGGCTACCCGACGCCCGCGCAGATCGGCCAGCAGGTGCTCGCGAGCGTGTTCCTCGACTCGATCGGCTCGGACATCGAGCGCATCGAGCACATCAACCGGATGATCGAGCACCTGCCGCACCAGGTCGAGATGGACAGCGGCTGGCGGCACGTCGACGTGCTCGCGATCGCGCCGTCCGAGCGCATCGAGCTGATCGCCGCTAAGCACCTGAAGCAGATGCCGGCGACGATGCGCGGGCTGCTCGGCGCGATCGGCGGCAGCCAGCCGGCCGGCGCGTCGTTCGCGAGCTACCTGCTGTTCGAGGAGGCGTTTACGCGTGAACTGATCGAGCTCGGCTACCGCGACGGGCGCGCGCAGCGCGACACGCTGGCCGGGTGGATCGCGCGGGCGGACGGCGGCAGCGCGCCGACCGCCGGTATGCCGCCGGAAGACGGCCTCGCGACCGGCGAAATACGGGTCTGATGCTTGCAGGACAATGTAAGGTTGCGTTTTCGCGACGGTCGCCCGCGACCGATCGCCGCACCGAAATTGGCGGCGCACGACCGGGCAGGCGTCTCGGAACCGTCATGCACGCGTGATATCATGGCCGCCGCCGTATACACCATATCGAGCAGCCCGCCGATCCGGCATCCGCACGGGACCTTTCGGGGAACCCGCCTGGGGCAGGGGACGGGCGCGCCAACGAGCCGGCCAGCGCCGGTCCCCACTCAGGCAAGCGTGCAGCCGGTTCCGTTCGCGGAGCGTGGTTGCGGCATGCCGCAACGGCGGCGGCGCGGCCGCCCGGCTGCTGGACGAGGAATCACCGTCCGGCGGGTCGGTTTCCCGCGTAAAATTACAGTCTTGGCTGCAAAAAGCGCGCTCGGGCGTGCTTGCGCGGCAACAGTCACGTTTAGAGAAGTCGCATTGCGCAGAACAGGGGTGGGACCATCATGAACACGATGCTTTATCCGGAACTTTACCGATCGCTCGAAGCCGTCCGCTGGGACATGGAGAAGGACATTCCGTGGGACAAGTTCGACGCTTCGCTGCTCACCGACGAGCAGGCGAAGACGATCAAGATGAACGCGATCACCGAATGGTCGGCGCTGCCCGCGACGGAAATGTTCCTGCGCGACAACCAGCACGACAGCGACTTTTCCGCGTTCATGAGCGTGTGGTTCTTCGAAGAGCAGAAGCATTCGCTCGTGCTGATGGAATACCTGCGCCGCTTCAAGCCGGAAATGGTGCCGACCGAAGAGGAACTGCACGCGGTGCGCTTCCAGTTCGACCCGGCGCCGCCGCTCGAGACGCTGATGCTGCACTTCTGCGGCGAGATCCGCCTGAACCACTGGTACCGTTGCGCGGCCGACTGGCACACCGAGCCGGTCATCAAGCAGATCTACGAAACGATCTCGCGCGATGAAGCACGCCACGGCGGCGCGTACCTGCGCTACATGAAGAAGGCGCTGAACAACTGCGGCGATGTCGCACGTGCCGCGTTCGCGAAGATCGGCGTGCTGATGGCGTCGGCGCGCCGCACCGAGAAGCCGCTGCACCCGACCAACCTGCACGTGAACCAGGCGCTGTTCCCGCGCGACACCGTGCAGTCGCGCCTGCCCGATCCGGAATGGCTCGAGCGCTGGCTCGACGAGCAGATCCGTTTCGACGGCGAGTGGGAAAAGAAGGTGGTCGAGCGGATCCTGCACAACCTGTCGATCCTGTTCGAGCGCACGTTCGCGACCGCACAGGAGCTGAACCGCTACCGCAAGGAAGTCACCGGCCGCCTGCAGGCCGAAAGCGGCCCGTCGTCGGCCGCGCAGCCGGCCTGAGGCCGGTTGGCGCCGCAGCCGGCGTGAATCCCGCCGGCCGCGTTGCGCGATGTCGCACCCGTTGCATGAAGCCCGCCCGGTCAGTCCGGCGGGCTTTTTATCTGGCGCCGCCGCCGCGTGCGCCGTTGCCCATTCCGTCCGACTTCCATCATGTCCGCCACCTTCGAACGCAAGCTGATCACCCGTGATGCCCTCGTCGCCCTGCGCGCGTCGCTGCCGTCGCCCGTCGTGTTCACCAACGGCGTATTCGACATCCTGCACCGCGGCCACGTCACGTATCTCGCCGACGCGAAAGCCCTCGGCGCATGCCTGATCGTCGGCGTGAACAGCGACGCGTCGGTACGCATGCTCGGCAAGGGCGACGACCGGCCGATCAATCGCGAGGAAGACCGCGCGGCGCTGCTCGCGGCGCTGGAAAGCGTCGACTGGGTCGTGACGTTCGAGGAAAAGACGCCCGTGTCGCTGATCGAGGCCGTCCGGCCGGACATCCTCGTGAAAGGCGGCGACTACGACATGGATGCGTTGCCGGAATCGGCGCTGGTGCGTGGCTGGGGTGGCCGGGCGCTGGCGATTCCGTTCGAGCACGATCGCTCGACCACCGCGTTGCTGAAGAAGGTGCGCGCGCAGCAGTCCTGAGCGCGGCCCGGCTCGGTCAGGGCGCGGACGCCGCGAGCGGCTCGGCCGTGACGGCCGGCGGCGCGATCGGGCTGCCGATGACAGGCTGGTCGGTGGCCTGTGCGAGCGGCGTCACGCGCAGCGCATCGGGCCGTACCTGCCGCGCCAGCACGCCCGGTTCGCGCGGGCCGGCTGCCGGCAGCGGCCCGAACACGCCGCGCGTCACCACGAACGCAAGCATGTTGGCGAGAAAGAGAACAGCGATCAGCCAGCGCAGCATCGTCGACACTCCTCGTCGTCATTGACGTGGTTCACGTCATTCAATCGGGCCGGCCGCATGGCCGGCTATTTCGTTCCTTCCGTTGACCGTGCGTGCGGGCTGCCGTCATGACGCGGCCCGTTCTTCACCGTCATCGTGACGCCGGCCCGCATGGGCGCGCGTTGCCGTGCGCCGGCGCGAGGCCGGCGCTTTTCCGTCACGCCTGCGTCGGCGTTGCGGATGCCGCTGCCGCGGCGATCAGCGCGAGGCCGGACAGGATCAATGCATCGTGCCGCGTATGCGGGAGCGTCAGCGCACGCGCGACGTCGTCCGCCGCGCCGCCGGCCAGCACGAGCCGCACGGGCGCCTGCCATGCATCGGCGAGATCGCGCCACGCGCGTTCGATCAGCCCGGCCTGCGCGTACAGGCAGCCGGCCGACAGCGAGCGCGGCGTATCGACCTGGAACGGTTCGGCCTGCGCACCCGCGAGCAGGCCGCTCGCGATGTCGGTGGTCAGCGTCGGCAACTGCGCGGTGTGCGTGCCGAGCGCGCGCATCATCAGCGCCCAGCCCGGCGCGATCAGCCCGCCCGTGAAGCGGCCGTCCGCGCGCAGCGCCTCGAGCGTCGTCGCGGTGCCGAACGTCGCGATCAGCAGGTGCTCGCCCGGAAACGCCGCGTGCGCGCCGATCAGGCCGGCCCAGCGGTCGCTGCCGAGCTGGTCGGGTGTCGTATAGCCGTTCGTCACGCCGCATTGCGTGTGACGCGAGCGTATCGTCGTGCGCGACAGGCCCGGCCAGCGTGCATCGAGCAGCGCGTCGAGCCGGGCGGCCACGTCGGCGCCCGCGACGTTCGAGATCCACGCGCCGCGCGGACGCGGCAGGGTCGACCAGTCGGGATCGGTGCCGCCGTCGCGTGTGTGGCCGAACGCGCCCGTCTCGACGAGCGTGTGCTGCGCATCGGCGAGCGCCCACTTGATCCGGCTGTTGCCGGCATCGATCAGCAGGTGCGGCTCGTTCATTGCGCTTCGCGCAGCGACACGTCGCCGGCGGCGATCGCCTGCACGCCGTCCGGCGTATCGAGCAGCAGCTGGCCGGTCGCGTCGATGCCCGTCGCGATGCCGCGCACGCGTTCGACGCCCTGTTCGAGCAGCACGACTTCGCGCCCCGCGTACGCGTGCAGCGCGTGCCAGCGCGGCAGGAACGGCGCGAGCCCTTCGGCACCGAACTGCGCGAGCGCGGGCGTGAGTGCGTTCAGCGACGCGGCGAGCGTATCGGTGAGGTTGGCCGATGCGCACGCGATCGACAGCGCGGCGGGCGGCAGCCCGCTCGCGAGTGTCGCTTCGCGCGCGCGCAGCGCGTCGACCTGTGCGGCGACGGCCTCCGCGCCGCGCACGTTGATGCCGAAGCCGATCACGACGGCGGTGGCGTCGGCGCTGGTCCACGCGGTTTCGATCAGGATCCCGGCGAGCTTGCCGACGATGCGCGGCGTGCCGTCGTCGGTGGCGGTCAGCAGCAGGTCGTTCGGCCATTTGAGCGCGACGCGCGTATGGGCGTCGAGCGGCAGCGCGGCCAGCCCTTCGGCGAGCGCAACGCCGATCGCGATGCTGAGGCCGCCGAGTGCTTCGACGGGGCGCGGCACGATGCAGCCGACCGAGCACAGCAGTGCATTGCCGGGCTGCGCGAACCAAGGGCGGCCCTGCCGGCCGCGGCCGGCCGTCTGCTCGAACGCGACGCGCACGAGCGGCGCGGGCAATGCGTTCGCGTTGCGCGGCAGCGCCTTGAGCCGGGTGGCGACGTCGGCGTTGGTCGAACCGGTGGCGGCGACGATGTCGAGCGGCCACGCACGCGGCGCGGCGTCCAGGTGCGCCTCGAGCCGGTTGCGCGCGATGTGCGCGTCGCCGGAATCAGGCGTGTCGGAGGAGGTGGGGGCGTTCATGGCGCCTATTGTAGCGACAGGGGGCGCTGGCGCGCGTCGGGCGACGCGCGCGACTGGCAGGGCAGCGCGCCGGCCGCCCACACGCGAGCGGCGCCGCAGCGCCGCACCGCTCAATGCTTTTCCATCCGCTCCAGCGCCTTGATGTCCTCCTCGGACGTCATTTCGCAGGCCAGCAGCGTCTTGCCCTTCAGCGCCGGGCCCTGGCGGGCCGACACGAGGATCAGCGCACCGCCCGGGCCACGGACCGTCAGCCGGCGCGAATAGCCGACGGACGACGCACCCAGCAGGTGGCCCTTCTCGAGGGTGAGCTGGTAGCGCTTCGCGAGCTGATCGGCCACCTCGCCGTCCACGAGCACGCCGATCCCGGTACTGACGAACACGACCTGCTGCGTCGTGAAGCCGTCGCGGTGGATCGGCTCCGGCAGGCGATAGACCGCGGCACCCAGCATCGATTCGTCCGGTTTCGGATCGGCTGCCTTGGCGGTGTTGTAGATCGAGTCCATCAGATCCGACGTGAACGGCGGCTTGCAAAGCGCGGCGTTGAAGATGTCGGGCTGGGCGGGCGGCGCGGCGAGTGCGGTGAGCGGTGCGCCGGCAATGACGAGGGCGACGGCGCCGACGGCAGCGGCACCAAGCCTGGAAAGGCGATGGGACATGGATGCAGTTCTCTCAGGTTTTATTGTGAGGCTGCATGTTAATGCATTGCCGCGTGTCGAACGATCGACGGGGAGCAGCCGGATGGCGGCAATGCAACAGGCGCATACGCCCGCGCCCCCCGATCGATTCCGTCGCCGGGTAATCGATGCGCGGGGCGTCGGGGCATGCGCGTCATGCAGCCGGCGTGATGCCGGTGCGTGCGGACGAACCGTTACGGCGCGACGACCGGGTGCTTCAGCGCGTGCGCGGTCTCGATCCACTGCGCGTGGAACTCGTCCGCGTCGGGCTTGAGCCCGAGTTCGCCGTTGCGATAGGCCATCGCGAGCGTCTGCACGGCTTCCGGCAGCTCGTGCTCGGCGGCGCGGCGATACAGCGCCAGCGCGCGCGCCTCGTCGCGCGGCACGCCGCTGCCTTCGCGGTACGCGTTCGCGAGCATGAAGTCCGCGGCCGGGATGTCCGCGCGCGACGCGACATCGAACCAGTGCGCGGCCTGCACGGGATCGGCGGCGACGCCGTAGCCGCTGCGATAGATCAGCCCGAGGTAATACGCGGCGGCCGGGTCGCCCTGCGCGGCCGCTTCGCCGAGCAGCGTGCGGGCGCGTGCGTAGTCCTTCGGCATGTCGCTGCTGCCGAGCAGCAACGCCTTGCCGAGCGCGAGCTGCGCGCGCCGGGCGGCCGGCGCGTCGGCCTTGCTGTCTGCCGCCGCGGCCGTTTCCAGCCAGCCGCGTCCCTCGTCGCGCAGCCCCGGTTCGCGCGCGTCGACGAGCGCTATGCCGAGCGCCGCCTGCGCGTCGCCCGAGCCGCGGCGCGCCAACGTGCGCAACTGCGCGAGCGCATGCGGCTCGGTGGCCTGGGTGACCATCGCCTGCCACTCGTCGAGCTGCGCGGCGCTCGGCGCGGGGCCGGCGCCGCGCAGGCCGGTCGCCGCGACGACGGCCGCGACGGTCACGGCCGCCGCCGCGAGCAGCGCGGCCGGCGGGAGTTTCGCGCGCAGCAGGCGCCGCGCGGCGGCGGCGAGGCCGGTTTCGGCCGGCCGCATCGTCCGGATCGGTTGCATCGCGGGTCTCATTGCGTGAGGTCGATTTCGTAGGTGGCGAGGTTCTTGCCCGAGCCGTCGTCGGCCGCGACCTGCGTGATGCCGGTCAGGCCGGCCGCCGCCGCGTCGCCGAGGCGGTTCGGCGCGGACGCGAACTGCACGTGCGCGACCGAGCTCGCGAGCTTCGTGAAGCGCCAGCTGCGCTGCGCGCCGTCGGCCGCGCGCGTGATCGCGCCACGCTTCTTGATGAACGCGATCAGCACGTCGCGGTTCGCATCCGGCGACGCGAAGATCGTCTTGCTGCCATCGAGGCCCGGGAAGTTGCCGCCGCCGCTCGCGCGGTAGTTGTTGGTCGCGACGATGAACTGCGCGTTCGGGTCGATCGCCGCCCCCTTGTACGTCAGGTTCCTGATCCGGCTGCCGACCGGCTGCGTGACGTCGATTTCATACGCGAGATCGGCCGACGTGAACATGTCGAAGTTGTAGCCGGGGAACGTGCTGACGAGCGGCTGCACGGTCGCCTTGGTCGGGTCGATGCGGTTGAAGCGCTTCGCGGCCGTTTCGAGCCAGTTCTTCACGTCGGCGCCGCTCACCTTCACCGCGTACACGGTGTTCGGGTACAGGTACAGGTCGGCCGCGTTGTTGATCGCGAGCGCGCCCGGCGCGACGTCGGTGTAGTCGGTGCCGCCGCCGAAGCCGCTCTTGAACGGCGCGCTGACCGACAGCACCGGCAGCGACGCGTATTGCGGCAGGTTCGCCTGCACGTAGGTCTTCACG
Source organism: Burkholderia sp. AU33423 (assembly GCF_002223135.1). Lineage (NCBI taxonomy): Bacteria > Pseudomonadati > Pseudomonadota > Betaproteobacteria > Burkholderiales > Burkholderiaceae > Burkholderia > Burkholderia sp. AU33423. Next base: position 783,949 of record NZ_NKFH01000005.1, on the reverse strand, counting down.
TAGTCGGCCTGCGCCTCGTTGACGATCTGGATCGCACCCGGGTCGCCGACATCGGCGAAGTACGAGTTCATCCGGTAGTCGGTCGAGCCGATCGGCGTCTTCACGTAGTCGATCGTCGCCTGGTGCTCGGCGGCGATCGCGGCGGACACGGACGGATCGGCCGCGACGTAGCTCTTGTCGGCGTTCTGGATCGGTCGCGCCTCGACGGTGGTCTGCGACTTGTCGACGCTCCACGTCTTGCCGTCGAACTTCAGGCCGAGCTTGATCACGCCGAGGTGCTTGCCCCAGTAGTTGGCCATCACGGTCGGCACGCCGTTGACGGTGCCCTTGACCTTGTCGACGCCCGGCAGGTTGAACTGCGACACGGTGCTGTTCGCGTCCGGGAACACCTGGTGCGAGTGGCCGATCAGCATTGCGTCGATGCCGGTCACCTTCGACAGCCACCAGCTGCCGTTCTCCATCGTCGGCGAATACGCGGAATTGTCGAGGCCGCCGTGCGAGATCGCGACGACGAGATCGGCGCCCTTCGCGCGCATCTCCGGAATGTACTTCTCGGCGGCTTCCTTCAGGCCTGTCGTGTAGACCTTGCCGTCGAGCCAGCGCTTGTCCCAGCTCATGATCGCGGGCGGCGTGAAGCCGATGATGCCGATCTTCACGGGCGCGCTGACCGTCTTGCCGTCCGGCGTCGTCGCGGTCACGGTGCGGGTCAGGATCGTGTACGGCGTGAACAGCGGCGCGTTGGTCTTCGCGCTGATCACGTTCGCGAGCACCTGCGGGAAGTTCGGGCCCGCGCACTTCTTCTGCTGGGCCGGCGCCGGCAGGCCGTCGACTTCGAACGTGTTGCCGGTCACCTGCGACAGGTACGGCAGCCCGTAGTTGAATTCGTGGTTGCCGATCCCGCCGCCGTCGAATTTCGCCGCGTTCATCACCTTGTAGATCGCGAGCGTCTGGTCGCAGCCGACCGGCTTCACGAGCGCCTGGTAATCCGACAGCGCGGTGCCCTGGATCGTGTCGCCGTTGTCGAGCAGCAGCGTGTTCGGATACTGCTTGCGCGCCTGCGCGATCAGCGTCGACACGCGCTCGAAGCCGAGCGAATTGTCGGCGGCGAGCTTGAAATAGTCGTACGACAGCACGTTGGTGTGCAGGTCGGTCGTCTCGAGCAGGGCGAGCGTGGCCGTCGTGCCGACGGGCGCCTGGGCCTCGGGCTGCGACGGCGGCGTGGCGGTGACGTCGTCGCCGCCGCAGGCGGCGAGGATGAAGGCGAGGCTGGCGAGCGCGGCGATGGCCGGCACGCGACGGCGGGAAAGCAGGGGGAGACGCATCGGTTGTCCTGTTCGGTGTTCTGTTTTATGGAATGCGAGGGTCGCAACGCATGGCGGCGCGGGGCGCCGACGGCCTGATGTGCGGCGCGTGAGAGTATCGAAAGGAATCGTGACGGAAGAATGAAAGGTGACGAAGCCGGTAACGGGCAGGGGACGGCGGCTGCCACGCGCACCCGGGGCGGGCGTGTCCGGGCAGGCGCCCCCGGGCTGGGCGTCCCACGGAAATCCTCACGTCGCGTCATCGGGCGGTTCGCTACAATGACCGCTGTCACCTTTTTGCAAACAACCTGCCCTTGGACTTCGAGACTCCTCCCGGCCTGTCGGTCGACGCCGGCGGCCAGGGCCAGACGGTGCGCCTGTACGGCCAGTGGACCGCGCTCGCGCTTGCACGCAATCGCGGCGCGGTGGCGCGCCGTGTCGCGAGCATCGCGTCCGGGCGCGTGAGCGAATGGGATCTGTCGGGCATCGAGCGGCTCGACCACGTCGGCGGCCAGGCGCTGTGGCGCGTGTGGGGCCGCAAGCTGCCGGCCGGCGTCGCGCTGAGCGCCACGCAGCGCACGATCTTCGAGCGCATCGAGCGGCTCGACAGCGCGCGCGAGGCGCCCGAGCGCGTGGCGCGCTACGGCCCGATCACGCGCTTCGGCTTCATGCTGTTCGCGTTCGGCGAACACCTGCAGGGCGGTATCGCGATGTTCGGCCTCGTGATCCTCGATGCACTGTCGGTGCTGCGCCGTCCGAAGACGATGCCGTGGAAGGAAACCTCGGCGAACATCTACAGCGCCGGCGCGCAGGCGCTGCCGATCACGGCGCTCGTCGCGTTCCTGATCGGCATCGTGCTCAGCTACCTGTCCGCGCAGCAGCTGCAGATGTTCGGCGCGAACCGCTACATCGTGAACATCCTCGGGCTGTCGGTGATCCGCGAGCTCGGCCCGGTGCTGTCGGCGATTCTCGTCGCGGGCCGCTCGGGCTCGGCGATCACCGCGCAGATCGGCGTGATGCGCGTGACCGAGGAGCTCGACGCGATGCGCGTGATGGGCATCCCGCACGGGCTGCGGCTGATCCTGCCGCGCGTGCTCGCGCTCGGCATTGCGATGCCGCTGCTCGTGATGTGGACCAACATCATCGCGCTGACGGGCGGCGCGCTCGCCGCGAAGCTCGTACTTGGGATCGACGTCAACTATTTCGTGCGCTCGCTGCCGGGCGTCGTGCCGATCGCGAACCTGTACATCGGGGTCGGCAAGGGCGTCGTGTTCGGCATGCTGATCGCGCTGGTCGCCTGCCATTTCGGCTTCCGGATCAAGGCGAACTCGCAGAGCCTCGGCGAAGGCACGACCACGTCGGTCGTGACGTCGATCACGGTCGTGATCCTCGCCGATGCGGTGTTCGCGATCCTGTTCCAGAACGTGGGGCTCGGATGAACGCATCGAACGAAACGACCGCGCATGCCGCGGCCATCGGCGCCGGGTCGGTCGGCAACCGGCCGGGCGCGGCGGCCGATGACGGCGACTTCGTGATCGAGGTCCGCAACCTGACCAAGCGCTACGGGCGCAACATCATTCACCAGAAGCTCGACTTCGACGTGCGGCGCGGCGAGATCGTGTCGATCGTCGGCGGTTCGGGCTCCGGCAAGACCACGCTCGTGCGGCAGATCCTCGGCCTCGAGCGGCCGACGTCGGGCACGATCAAGGTATTCGGCGAGGACACGGCGACGATCGACGACGCGAGCGCGCGGATGATGCGCACGCGCTCCGGGATGCTGTTCCAGCAGGGCGCGCTGTTCTCGTCGATGACGGTGTTCGACAACGTCGCGCAGCCGCTGCGCGAGCTCGGCCGCGTGCCGCCGGACCTGCTGCACGACATCGTGATGCTGAAGCTCGAGATGGTCGGGCTGCCGTGCAAGCACGCGTCGAAGATGCCGGCCGCGCTGTCGGGCGGGATGGTCAAGCGGGTGGGCATCGCGCGCGCGATCGCGCTCGAGCCCGAGCTGCTGTTCCTCGACGAGCCGACGGCCGGCCTCGACCCGCAGGCGTCGGACGAATTCGTCGAGCTGATCGCGACGCTGCACCGCACGCTCGGGCTGACCGTCGTGATGGTGACGCACGACCTCGACACGATGGTCGCGCTGTCGACGCGCGTCGCGGTGCTGGCCGATCGCAAGGTGCTGGTCGCCGCGCCGGTCGAGGAGGCCGCGAACGTCGACCATCCGTTCATCCACGAATATTTCCTGGGGCTGCGCGGGCGCCGCGCATTGCAGGCGCTGCCGCCCGAGCGGCGCGCGAAGCTGCCGAAGGCGGCCCTCGAACCGGCGCTGTCGAGCGTCGAGCTGTAGAAGCAAGGAACCCGCGAATGGAAAACAAATCACATGCGTTCTGGGCCGGCCTGTTCACGATCGCGCTGACGCTCGCGATCGCGGGCACCGTGTTCTGGTTCAACGTCGACCGCACCGTGCGCGTGCCGTACGACCTGCTCGCGCGCGCCAACGTGACCGGGCTGTTCCCGGACGCGGCCGTGCGGTTTCGCGGCCTCGATGTCGGCAAGGTGCAGTCGATCGGCTTCGATCGCGCGCACCCGGGCCAGATCCGGATCCGGATCCTCGTCGACCACGACGCGCCGATCACGCAGTCGACCTACGGCAGCCTCGGCTTCCAGGGCGTGACGGGCATCGCGTTCGTGCAGCTCGAGGACACGGGCCGCGACCTGGCGCCGCTGCCGTCGTCGCCGAAGGCGATCGCGCAGATCCCGATGCGGCCGAGCCTGTTCGACCAGATCCAGGAGCGCGGCGACGTGCTGCTGCGGCAGCTCGAAATGGCCGCGAAGAGCGCGAATGCGCTGATGTCGCCCGAGATGCGCGAGCAGTTGCGTGCGACCGCCGAAAGCCTGCAGCACGCGGCCGATGGCGCCGCCACGCTGACGAAGCAGCTCGGCCCGGCGGTCACCGCGCTGCCGGAAACGATGCACGAGGTGAACCGCGCGATGGCGTCGGCGAACACGCTGCTGCAGCCGAACGGGCCGCTCGTGTCGAACCTGAACAAGGCCGGCACGGCGGCCGAGCAGATCAGCGTCGCGCTGAACGGTCTCAACACGCGCGTGCAGTACGACACGCTGCCGCGTTTCAACGCGCTCGCCGGCAGCGTCGGCGACGCGTCGCGGCAATTGAAGGACGTGGCCGGTGAACTTGGCCGCAATCCGCGCAGTCTGTTGTTCGGTTCGCCCGGCGCGGCGCCGGGGCCCGGCGAGCCGGGCTTCGTCTGGCCGGGTGCGACGGCCGGGCAGTGACACCCATCGAAACCGGAAACATCATGCAGGAACACGCCATGCCACGAATCCTTGACCGCGCGCTGCGTCCCGCCGCGGCCGCGCTTGCCGTGCTGACGCTGTCGCTCGCGGCCGGCTGCGCCGGCAACAGCGCGGTGCTGTCGAATGTCCGCTACGACCTCGGGCCGGCCACCTCGGTCGTGACCGCAGGCCCGGGCCCCGCGCTGAAGGTGCTCGACGTCGCCGCACCCGACGCGCTCGACTCCGACAAGTTCGCCTACCGCCTCGCGTACGTGGACGCGCAGCACGTGGCCGTCTATCGCGACAGCCGCTGGACCGCGCCGCCCGCGCAACTGCTCACGCAGCGGCTGCGCGGGGCGCTGTCGTCGCGCGGCACGGTGCTCGAAGGATCCGACGGCGTGCGCGCGCCGACGCTCAAGGTCGACCTGAACGAATTCGAACAGGTGTTCGACGGCCAGTCGCAGAGCCACGGCGCCGTCACCGCGCGCGCGACGCTGACGCTGGACGGCAAGGTGCTCGGCCAGCGCACGTTCGTTTCACGCGCGCCGTCCAGCACGCCGGACGCGGCGGGCGGTGCCCGCGCGCTCGCGACGGCGAGCGACCAGCTCGTGTCGCAGATCGCCGCGTGGGTCGGCATGCAGGCGTACGCGGGCACGCCGTGACGCGTGCCGCGCAGCCGCGATGAGCGCGACCGGTACCCCGCGTGCATCGCCGCTCGCGCGGCAGGCCTTTGCCGCTTACGCGGCACTCATCGTCTACGCATCGCTGTATCCGTTCGCGGGCTGGATGTCGCTCGGCATCGGGCCGTTCGACTACCTGTTCGCGCCGATGCAGCGCTACGTGACCGCATTCGACGTGGTCACGAACGTGCTCGGCTACATGCCGTTCGGCGCGCTCGCCGTGCTCGCGCTGCACCCGCGCTGGCGCGGCGTGGCCGCGACGCTGATCGCGGCCGGGCTCGGCGTGCTGCTGTCGGGCGCGATGGAGGCGCTGCAAACCTACCTGCCGACGCGCGTCGCGTCGAATCTCGATCTCGCGGCCAACGCGCTCGGCGCGCTGCTGGGCGCCGCGCTCGTCGCGCCGGCCACCGGTGCGCTGCTCGATCGCGGCGCGCTGCGCCGGCTGCGCTTCGCGTGGTTCGAGGACGACGGTGCGACGCCGCTGCTGCTCGCCGGGCTGTGGCCGTTCGCGATCCTGTTTCCGTCACCGTTCCTGTTCGGCATCGGCGACTGGCCGGCCGCGCTGTGGGAGCGCGCCGACGCGTCGATGCAGGACGCGCTGCTCGCGTGGTTGCCGGCCGCGTGGCGCGTGGGCGAATGGCCGGAGCGCGTCGACGGCTGGCTGTCCGACTCCGCGTGGGAGGCCGCGCTCGGCGGGCTGATGCTGTTCGCCGCGCTGACGATCGCGTCGCTCGCGATGCGGCCGCGCGCGCCGCGCATCCGGCTCCTGATCGCGCTCGTCGTCGCGACGCTCGTGCTGAAGGCGGCCGCGACGTTCATGCAGTCGGCCACCGGCCTCGTCGTCGTATGGGCGACGCCCGGCGCGCGGCTCGGGATCGAGCTCGGTTTCGCGGCCGCGCTCGTCGCGCTGCACGTGCCGGCGACCTGGCGCGCGACGCTTGCGGCGCTTGCGCTGCTGGCCGGCGTGGCGCTCGTGAACCTGCTGCCGGTCAATCCGTTCTTCGACTTCACGCTGTCGGGCTGGCGGCAGGGCCGCTACGTGCACTTCAACAGCCTCGCGCGCTGGCTCGCGTGGATCTGGCCCTACGCGGCGCTGATCTGGCTCGGCCAGCGCGTCGAGCACGCATGGCTGCCGGCCGCGTTGCGCCGGTGACGCGGGGGCATCGGCGCGGCCGGGGTGCCATCGCGGGCAGCGACACGTGCCGCTCGCTATAATCGTCCGCATCCTCCGTTGCCCCGCGCAGCGGCAACCGCTCCTCTTTCCGCACGGCCTCGCGCCGGGCCGCTCGTCACCATCATGGATTCCTACTACCAGCACCACGTCTTCTTCTGCCTGAACCAGCGCGAACCGGGCGCCGAACGCCCGAGCTGCGCGCAATGCGATGCACAGACCATGCAGGAATACGCGAAAAAGCGCGTGAAGGAACTCGGCCTCGCGGGGCCCGGCAAGGTTCGCATCAACAAGGCCGGCTGCCTCGACCGCTGCGAGGAAGGGCCCGTGATGGTCGTGTATCCGGAGGGCACGTGGTACACGTACGTCGACCAGGCCGACATCGACGAGATCGTCGAATCGCACCTGCGCGACGGCAAGGTCGTCGACCGCCTGAAGATCTGAGCGGGCCGGCCGAATGAACGTTCATACGCAGAAGTCGCTGATCGCGGGCCCGGTCGGGCAGATCGAAATCGCCGTCGACCTCCCCGACGCCGTGCGCGAAAGCGGCGCCGCGCCGCGCGGCATCGCGCTCGTCGCGCATCCGCATCCGCTGTTCGGCGGCACGATGGACAACAAGGTTGCGCAAACACTGGCGCGCACGCTCGTGCAGCTGAACTACGTCGTGTTCCGCTCGAACTTCCGCGGCGTCGGCGCGACCGAAGGCGTGCACGACAACGGCACCGGCGAAGCCGACGACCTGCTCGCGGTGCTCGCGCACATGCGCGCGCAGCCCGCGTATGCGGACCTGCCGCTCGTGCTCGCGGGCTTCTCGTTCGGCACCTTTGTGCTGTCGCACGTCGCGAAGCGGCTGCGCGATGCGGGCGAGACGATCGAACGGATGGTGTTCGTCGGCACGGCCGCGAGCCGCTGGCAGGTGGCCGACGTGCCCGAGAACACGCTCGTGATCCACGGCGAAACCGACGACACGGTGCCGATCGCTTCCGTGTACGACTGGGCGCGGCCGCAGGAACTGCCGGTCGTCGTGATCCCCGGCGCCGAGCATTTCCTGCATCGCAAGCTGCACGTGCTGAAGCGCATCATCGTCGACGCGTGGCGCTAGCCTCCGTGCGGGTGCCGGCATGACGCCGGCAGCCTGCGTCGCTTCCTGCACGTGACCTCCGGCCCTCGCCCGAGGCGCGCTTTCTCCCCCGCGACATCGCGCCGCACCGTGCGGCGCGACTCGATTTCCACCTCGCCTGCGCATGCCTTTCGCCCACCTTCGCGTGCGATGACGGGCAGCTTGCCGTCCCCCCGCGCCCGATGCGGATGTGCAACTGTCCGGCGCCAGGTTCGCGAAAACGCCCTGCGCGGCCACGTATAATGGCCGGATTCCGCGTCGCCCGCGGCCCGGCTGGGCCCATTGCGGCGCTCGTTTCGCCGCCTTCCGCCCGCTCGCGACGGCCGCGAACCGAACGCGTCCGTACGAGTCCAACCGGCGCGTTTCGCGCCGCCCGACGATGTCGGGCGAGTGCCCGAAACGCCCGCCGCCTTGCCGTTCAACCCTGCGCGTTTCGCACCGCACTTTCTGCCATCAGCCTGAATCGATCATGCGTCTGTCTCCCCAAGGCCTCAAGTCCCTCGCTTCCTCCATCGCCTTCGGCACCGCCGCGCGCAACGTCGCGCTCGGCGTGATGCTGCCCGTTGCGCTCGCATCGACGATCGTCGTCGCCGAGGCGAAGCCGGCCGCCAAGGCCAAGGCCGCGCATGCGGCGCCGGCCGCCACCGAGCAGTTCACCGGCGCGCCCGCGACCTACATGCCGGGCGCGGTGCCGCCGCCGGGCGTGAATGCGCGCTCGTGGGTGCTCGTCGATGCGACCAGCAACACGGTGCTCGCATCGGGCAATGCCGATGAACGCGTCGAGCCTGCGTCGCTGACGAAGCTGATGACGGCGTACCTCGTGTTCGAGGCGCTCGACAAGAAGAAGATCTCGATGGAGCAGATCGTCACGCCGAGCGAAGCCGTGCGCCGCGTCGGCCGCGACGAGTCGCGCATGTTCATCGAGGCGAACAAGCCGGTGTCGGTGCACGACCTCGTGTACGGGATGATCATCCAGTCGGGCAACGACGCCGCGATCGCGCTGGCCGAACTCGTCGGCGGCAGCGAAGGGCAGTTCGTCACGCTGATGAACGACGAGGCGCAGCGCCTCGGCATGAAGGGCACGCACTTCGCCGACGTGAACGGCATGCCCGACCCGAACCACTACACGACGGCCGGCGACCTCGCGAAGCTGTCCGCGCACCTGATCCGCGATTTTCCGCAGTACTACGGCATCTTCTCGGAGAAGGAATTCAAGTACAACAACATCCGCCAGGGCAACCGCAACCGCCTGCTGTGGCTCGACCCGACCGTCGACGGCCTGAAGACGGGCCATACGCAAGCGGCCGGCTACTGCCTGATCGCGTCGGCGAAGCGCGCGATTCCGGGCGTGGACGGCCAGCGCCGCCTGGTGTCGGTGATGATGGGCGAGCAGAAGGAAGGCGAGCGCACGCAGGACAGCATGAAGATGCTGAACTACGGCTACAGCGCGTTCGACTCGGTGCGCCTGTTCAAGGGCGGCCAGGCGATGTCGACGCCGCGCATCTACAAGGGCAAGGACAACACCGTGCAGGTCGGCGTGAAGGCCGACCAGTGGGCGACCGTGCCGCGCGGCCTCGGCGACAAGATCAAGACGGAAGTCGACGTCAACGCGCCGCTGATCGCGCCGCTCGCGGAAGGCCAGCAGGTCGGCACCGTGAAGATCGTTGCCGACGGCAAGACGCTGTCGGAATTCCCGGTCGTCGCGCTGCAGGCCGTGCCGGAAGCGGGTATCTTCGGGCGTATCTGGGACTCGATCCTGCTGATGTTCAGCAAGAAGAAGTAAGCACGACGGGCCTTTGTTTTTGCGACTTCATCCCCATCTGTCATAGCTATGAGCCAAGCCGAATTCGAACCGATCGTCTACCTCAGCGTCTCGTCGCAGGAGGAAATGGTGCCGCTGTCGGAAGCCCGTGTACCGGTGCTCGACCGCGGGTTCATCTTCGGCGACGGCGTGTATGAAGTCGTCCCCGTTTATGCGCACGACGGCGCGCACGTGCCGTTCCGGATCGAACAGCATCTGGCACGGCTCGAGCGCAGCCTGAAGAAGATCGGCATCGCGAACCCGCACGACGACGCGGGCTGGCGTGCACTGATCGAGCGCGTGGTCGCGGCGAATGCCGAAGGGCTCGGCGCGGCCAACGCGCTCGTCTACCTGCAGGTGACGCGCGGCGTCGCGAAGCGCGGCCACGCGTTCCCGGCGAACGCGGTGCCGACGGTGTTCGTGATGACGAGCCCGCTGCGCCTGCCGTCCGCCGAGGAGCGCGCGCAGGGTGTGCGCTGCGTGACGGCCGAGGATCGTCGCTGGCTGCATTGCGACATCAAGTCGATCTCGCTGCTCGGCAACGTGCTGATGGCGCAGCATGCGGCCGAACGCGATGCGTTCGAGACGCTGCAGCTGCGCGACGGCAAGCTGACGGAAGGCTCGTCGTCGAACGTGTGGATCGTGAAGAACGGCGAGCTGTTCGCGCCGCCGCGCAGCAACAAGATCCTCGAGGGGATCCGCTATGCGCTGATCGAGGAACTGGCGGATGAATGCAAGATCCCGTTCGTCGCACGCGAGATCAGCGAAGTGGAGTTGCGCGCAGCCGACGAAATCATGATCACGTCGGCCACGAAGGAAGTGCTACCCGTTACGTCGCTCGACGACCTGCCCGTGCAGGGCGGCAAGCCGGGCCCCGTGTTCGCGGCGTTGTACGACGCGTACCAGCGTGCGAAGGCACGCGAGTTTGAACAGTTTGACCTAACCCGGAGAAAATGATGAGCGAACCGACCAAAACCATCGAGGTCACCGGCGCGGTCGATGCCCGGAAGGAGTCGCTGCTGGAGTTTCCGTGCGATTTCCCGATCAAGATCATGGGCAAGGCGCACCCGGAGTTCAAGGACACGATCTTCAAGGTCGTGGCCGTCCACGACAACGAGATCGACGTCGAGAAGATCGAAGAGCGCGCATCGAGCGGCGGCAACTACACCGGCCTCACGATCACCGTGCGCGCGACGAGCCAGCAACAGCTGGACGACATCTATCGTGCACTGACCGGCCATCCGATGGTCAAGGTCGTGCTCTAACGGACGTTCCGGCGCCCGGGGTCAGCGCAATCGGCCGCTGATCCCTTTCCATCCTCCCTCCAGTGCGCACTCGGCGGGGCATTTCCCCGCCGCGCGCCGCGCGTCCAGTTCGTCGCACAGCCGCTTGTATTCGGCGACTTCCTGAAGCAGCCAGGTCCTGAACGCCTGCACGCGCGGCGTGTTCAGGAGCGGCGGCGGACACACGAAAAAATAGTGCCACGGGCTCGGCCCGTCGATGTCGAACAGGCGCACGATGCGCCCGTCGAGCAGGTCGTGCACCGCGAGCGAGCGGCGCACGAGCGCGATGCCCTGGCCGTCGATCGCGGCCAGCAGCAGGTTCGACGAATCCTGGTACAGAATCCCCCGTTTCGGCTCGGTCAGCGTCTTGAGCCCGGCCGCGTCGAACCACGGCCGCCACAGCTCGTCGTCCGAGCGCAGCAGGTTGTAGTGCACGAGATCGGCGGGCGTTTGCGGCAGCTTGCCGCCGTTCAGCGTCGGCGCACACGCCGGAAAGAACACCTCGTCGAACAGCGGCTCGACATGCAGCCCCGGATAGTTGCCTTGACCGAAGCGGATCGCGATGTCGACGTCGTCGCGTGCGAAATCGGTGAGCGAGTTGGTCGACTGCAGCTCGACGTCGATTTCCGGATGCCGCTCGATGAACGTGCCGATGCGCGGCGTGATGAAGCGCGCGGCGAACGACGACAGCATCGACACCACGAGCCGCCGGTCGCGGTCGCTCGCGCGCACGTCGCGGGTCGCATCGGCGATCACCATCAGCGCGGTGCGGATCTGCTGCGCGTAGCGCATGCCGGCGTCGGTCAGGCACAGCCGCTTGCCGTTGCGCGTGAACAGCTGCACGCCGAGCTCTTCCTCGAGCGCGCGGACCTGGTGGCTGACCGCGCCGTGCGTGACGAACAGCTCGTCGGCGGCGCGCGAGAAATTCTCGTGACGGGCGGCGGCTTCGAACGCGCGAATCGCGTTCAGCGCAGGTAGCTGGCGGAGGTCCATTTGCTAATTTTCCTCACATCGACGTGAAAATTGGTCGTTTTGTCAGACGCCTTGGAGTGACTACGATTGTAGCCATCGAAGCACTTTTTGGCGGAGTCGATCATGCAAGAAATTTCTTCAAGCATCACGTTCGAAATCCCCGCGGGCGAAACCGTGCCGATGAAGGTACAGCGCAGCACGCGGCTGATCGTTCAGAGCGGGCCGGTATGGGCGACGCGCAGCAACGACGTCAACGACTACTTCCTGGTCGACGGCGAAACGCTGAAGCTGCGCCGCGGCGAGCGGCTGTGGCTCAGCGCGGAAGGCCGGGAGGGCACGCGCGTGGCGTTCTCGGTGTCGCGGCCGCCCCGGGAAGTCGCGCTCGGCGGGCTGGCACGGCTGCGCGAACGCCTGATCGCGCTGCTTCACGATGGATGGCGCACCGTCTGACCATCATTTCCTCTGACGGATACCGGCGATCCGTCCCCCTCCCCAGGCCGGCGAGACCCACGGGTTTTCGGTAAACTACCGCCCATGTCCGTTTCGCCGGTTTCCATCGTGTCCACGCCTGTTGCCGTTTCCGCATCGCCCGCCGGGTCCCCGGATCAGCCGGCCCCGCCGGTCACCGTGCGGTGGCGGGGCGTCGAGACCTACGAGGCGAGCTTCGACGCGATGCGCGCGTTCACCGACACGCGCACGGCCGACACCGGCGACGAGATCTGGCTGGTCGAGCACCCGCCCGTCTACACGCTCGGCCAGGCCGGCGACCCGGCCCACCTGCTGGTGGCCGACAGCGGCGTGCCGCTCGTGAAGGTCGACCGCGGCGGGCAAATCACCTACCACGGCCCCGGCCAGATCGTCGCGTACCTGCTGCTGGACCTGCGCCGGCGCAAGCTGATGGTGCGCACGCTGGTGACGAAGATCGAGGAGGCCGTGATCGAAACCCTCGCGGCGTATAATCTCGCTTCGGTCCGCAAGGCGGGCGCGCCCGGGATCTACGTGGCGTCCGGCGTGCACGAGGGCGCGAAAATCGCGGCCCTTGGCCTGAAGATCCGCAACGGCTGCAGCTATCACGGGCTGAGCCTGAACGTGAAGATGGATCTGCGCCCGTTTCTTGCGATCAACCCGTGCGGCTATGCCGGACTGGAAACTGTCGACATGGCGAGCCTCGAGGTTGCCGCCGACTGGAACGACGTCGCCCACACGCTGGTGCGCCGTCTGATCGCCAACCTCGACGGCGCATCCGCGGCCGCCGACAAGCCGCAGGCACTGGAACAACATTCGAATGACTGACGTTACCGCTTCCCCCGCACCGGCCGATTCGGCCGCGACCCCTGCCTACGATCCGACCGCCAAGCAGAAGGCGCAGGCGAAGACGGCGCGCATCCCGATCAAGGTCATTCCGATCGAGAAGCTGAAGAAGCCCGAGTGGATCCGCGTGAAGGCGGCCACCGGCAGCTCGCGCTTCAACGAGATCAAGACGATCCTGCGCGAGCACAACCTGCATACGGTGTGCGAGGAAGCGAGCTGCCCGAACATCGGCGAATGCTTCGGCAAGGGCACCGCGACGTTCATGATCATGGGCGACAAGTGCACGCGCCGCTGCCCGTTCTGCGACGTCGGCCATGGCCGCCCCGATCCGTTGGATCCGGACGAGCCGAAGAACCTCGCGCGCACGATCGGCGCGCTGAAGCTCAAGTACGTGGTGATCACGAGCGTCGACCGCGACGACCTGCGTGACGGCGGCGCCGGCCACTTCGTCGAATGCATCCGCGAAGTGCGCGAGCAGTCGCCGGAAACGCGCATCGAGATCCTGACGCCGGACTTCCGCGGCCGTCTCGACCGCGCGATCTCGATCCTGAACGCCGCGCCGCCGGACGTGATGAACCACAACCTCGAAACGGTGCCGCGCCTGTACAAGGAAGCGCGCCCGGGTTCGGACTACGCGCACTCGCTGAAGCTCCTGAAGGACTTCAAGGCGCTGCATCCGGACGTCGCGACGAAGTCGGGCCTGATGGTCGGCCTCGGCGAAACCGAAGAGGAAATCCTGCAGGTGATGCGCGACCTGCGCGCGCACGACGTCGACATGCTGACGATCGGCCAGTACCTGCAGCCGTCCGAGCATCACCTGCCGGTGCGGGCGTACGTGCATCCGGATACGTTCAAGATGTACGAGGAAGAGGCGTACAAGATGGGCTTCACGCACGCGGCCGTCGGCGCGATGGTGCGGTCGAGCTATCACGCCGATCTGCAGGCGCACGGGGCCGGGGTGGTCTGAGCGTCCTTGTTTCGTCGTCTTCCGGCGAACCCGAAAAAAAGCCCGCAGCGATGCGGGCTTTTTCGTTGGCGCGGCGGCCATCCGCGCCGCCGCACGGCAATCGCCACCCAACCGGACACGCAATCCGGTCGAGCATGGAAAGCAAAGCTGAAACGGCATCGATAGCTTCGCAGGATAAGTTCGCTCCCGCCGCGCGCAAAGCTCGTAAAGTCGGCTCTCCCGCAGCAATGCCCGCATTCCGAAGGAGAGCCGCATGTCCCGTTTCAGCTTCATCCGCCGCGCCGTCGTCGCGCTGACCGCCTTTGCCGCGCTCGGCGCGGCGCACGCCGAATCGCGCGAAGTCGTGATTGCGTACCAGGACATGGTGGTGCCGTGGCGCTACGCGCAGGCGAGCGGTGAAGTCGAAAAGGCGACCGGCTACAAGGTCACGTTCCGCAAGCTCGACAGCGGCGCCGACGTGATCCGCGCGCTCGCGTCGGGCTCCGTGCAACTCGGCGAGGCCGGCTCGAGCCCGATCGCGGCGGGGCTGTCGCAGGGGCTCGACATCTCGCTGTTCTGGGTGCTCGACAACATCAACGACGCCGAGGCGCTCGTCGCGCGCAACGGTTCGGGCGTGACGAACGTCGCATCGCTGAAGGGCAAGAAGATCGGCGTGCCGTTCGTGTCGACGTCGCATTTCCACACGCTCGTCGCACTGCAGGCCGCGGGCGTGAATCCGAACGACGTGAAGATCGTCAACCTGCGTCCGCCCGAAGTCGCGGCGGCGTGGGCACGCGGCGACATCGACGCGACCTACATCTGGGATCCGGTGCTCGCGAAGGTCAAGCAGTCGGGCACCGTGCTGACGACGTCGGGGCAGGTCGCGAAAGAAAGCGGCAAGGCGACCTTCGACGGCTTCGTCGTGAGCCGCAAGTTCGCGCGCGAGAACCCCGAGTTCGTCACGCGCTTCGTGAAGGTGCTCGCGGCCGCCGATGCCGACTATCGCGCGCATGCCGCTGCGTGGAAGGTCGGCTCGCCGCAGGTCGCGGCGGTCGCGAAGGTATCGGGCGCGAACGCGCAGGACGTGCCGGCCAGCCTCGCGCTCTACGCATTCCCGACGGCGGCCGAGCAGGCGTCGCCGACGTGGCTCGGCGGCGGTGCGCAATCGGGCGCCGCGAAGTCGCTCGCGGCGACCGCCACTTTCCTCAAATCGCAAGGCACGATCCAGACGGTGCTCGCCGACTATTCGGCCGGCGTCGATCCGCAGTTCGTGCAGAAGGCCGCGCGCTGAGCGCGGCGATCATCGCGGAGTCCCGAGCATGAGCACGCTGGAAGTCCGTCAGGTATCGGTTGCCTATCCGGGCGAGCGCGGCAGGCCGACCACGCAGGCGCTCGCGCGCGTCGACCTGCGCATCGATGCCGGTGAATTCGTCGTCGCGCTCGGCGCGTCAGGCTGCGGGAAGACGACGCTCTTGAACTGCATGGCCGGCTTCGTCGCGCCGACCACTGGCGAGGTGCGCGTCGACGGCGTGCCGGTCACGGGCCCCGGCGCCGATCGCGGCGTCGTGTTCCAGAAGTACGCGCTGCTGCCGTGGCTCGACGTGCTCGACAACGTCGCGCTCGGGCTGCGCTTCGCGCGCGTGTCGAAGGCCGAACGCGCGGCGCGGGCGCGGGAGATGCTCGCGCTCGTCGGGCTCGATGGTCATGCGCATGCGCGCGTGTACGAGCTGTCGGGCGGGATGCAGCAGCGTGTCGGCATCGCGCGCGCGCTCGCGAGCGATCCGCGCGTGCTGCTGATGGACGAGCCGATGGGCGCGCTCGATGCGATGACGCGTGGCACGATGCAGGCGCTCGTGCTCGACGTGTGGGCGCGCACTGGCAAGACGGTGTTCTTCATTACGCACGATGTCGAGGAGGCGTTGTTCCTCGCGACGCGTCTCGTCGTGATGACGCCCGGCCCCGGCCGGATCGCGGAAACCTTCGAACTGCCGTTCGCGCGCCGCTATGTCGAATCGCGCGACGCGCGCGCAGTGAAGTCTTCACCGGATTTCATCGCGTGGCGTGAGCGGCTGATCGCGTACCTGCATCGCGACGAAGCGGCCGAGGTGGCCGCGTGATGCATGAACTCGTGCGACAGGGCGCGTCGGTCGGACGCGGTCGGATCAGCACTTTGCACAGGCAGGACAGCATGAGCACGCAGGATTCGTGGGCGGCCGACGGAACGGCCGCAGGCTTCGAGCAGGGCGATCGCACGCGGACTCGGGCGGCAGAACGTCGTGCGCCGTCGTCGCGCCGCTACCGGTTGCCGGGGGAGGGGAAGACGGCGGCCTTGAGCACGGCGACGGTCGCGGTGCTGGCCGTGCTGTGGTGGGTCGCCACGCATCGCCAGTGGCTGCCGCCGCTGTTCCTGCCCGCGCCGGAAGCTGTGTGGAGGGCGTTCGTCGATGCCTGGCATGGTCGCATTCAGGGTGGCTTGCCGTTGTCCGAGCACCTGCTGTGGAGTGCGGCGCGCGTGTTCGGCGCGTTCCTGCTCGCGACCGCGATTGGCGTGCCGGCGGGCATCCTGATGGGCGTGAGCCGCGTCGCGCGCGGCGTGCTCGACCCACTGCTGGAGTTCTACCGGCCGCTGCCGCCGCTCGCGTACCTGCCGCTCGTCGTGATCTGGTTCGGCATCGACGAAACGGCGAAGCTCGTCGTGATCTTCCTCGCATGCTTCGCGCCGATCGCGATGGCTGCGCGCGCCGGCGTGCGCGCGGCGACGGTGGAGCAGATCAACGCCGCGTATTCGCTCGGCGGCAGCTTCGCGCAGATCGTGCGCCACGTGGTGCTGCCGGCCGCGCTGCCGGAGATCCTCACGGGGCTGCGAATCGCGATCGGCTTCGGCTGGACGACGCTCGTCGCGGCCGAGATGGTCGCCGCGACGGCCGGGCTCGGGCAGATGGTGCTCAACGCGTCGAGCTTCCTGCGCACGGATATCGTCGTGATGGGGATCCTGATCATCGGCGCGATCGCGTGGCTGTTCGATCTCGCGATGCGGTGGGTCGAAAGGCGGATCGTGCCGTGGAAGGGGCGCGGTTGACGCAGCGCGCGGCGCTCAGATGTGCTGGTGCACGACCGCCAGCGGCTGGCCGTACGCGGCGGCGAATTCGGCGATGAACGCATCGCTCAGCAGCCAGTTCTGGAAATTGAAGCCGAGATTGCCGAAGGCCCACGGCGGGTCGTAGCGCCACTGCGTCACGGCCTGCCGATGTCCGCACGCGCCGCATACGAGCGGAGCCGCATCGTCACCCTTGAACCAGCCGGAAAATGCATCACCCCATGCGTCGCCGAGTGCGGTCTGCTCCGCGTTGCACGCCGGGCAGAAAATTTCGAGGCCGTTCCCCCCGGCATCGAAGATGCGGCGTTCCACGGCGATCTCCAGCCAGTTCGGGATTGACGGCGGCAAATTCGCGCGCGCGTCGCAGGCGTTCGCATGATGCGGGCCGGGTGGGTAACCGGTTCGGTCGATGGCCGTCAGATGGCTTTCCTTGAGCCCCCAGGTCTTGCCCCATTCGCGATACAGGTCACCGACGCGCGTCGCCGTGCCGACGATGCCTGCCGCCTGCAGCCACGCGATCATTCTCTGCGCTTGCGCAGGCGCTGCATCGAGTGAAACCGCTGGGTCGATCAGCCACGTGAAGTTGTCGCTCATCGCCCTCAATCCCCCATCGCGATCCCTTCCCGCCGCGGATCCGCACCGCCGAACCATACCGTCTGCCCCTGCACGTTCAGCCGCTGGATCCCCTGCAGCCCCGAGTTCATCTCGACGACCTGCACGTCGTGCCCGCGGCCCTTCAGCCCGTCGGCGAGTGCTTCCGACACGCGGCCGCGTTCGAGCTGCGTCGGCCCGTTCATCGACCCGACGTTCGGCAGCGCGATCGCCTGCTGCATCGTCATCCCCCAGTCGAGCACGCCGACCAGCGTCTTCGCGACGTGATTGATGATCGCGGGGCCGCCGGCCGAACCGACGACCATCGTCACCTGCTTCGTCTTCTTGTCGAACACCAGTTCCGGCGACATCGCCGAGCGCGGCCGCTTGCCGGCCTGCACGCGGTTCGCGACCGGCCGGCCGTTGTCGTTCGACACGAACGAGAAATCGGTGAGCTGGTTGTTCAGCATGAAGCCGCGCACCATCAGCCGCGAACCGAACGCGTCCTCGATGCTCGTCGTCATCGACAGTGCCTGGCCGTAGCGGTCGACGATCGCGATGTCGGACGTCGACGGCAGCTCGGGGCTGCGGTCGTCGGCCATCGCGAGCGTCGCGCCCTGCGGCGTGCCGGCCTGCGCGACGCCCATGCTGCTGTCGCCGATCAGGCGCGCGCGCTGCGCGAGATAGGTCTTGTCGGTGAGGCTCGCCCAGCTGCCACCCGGCAGCGGCACGAAATCGGGATCGGCGACGTAGCGCGCGCGGTCCGCATACGCGAGGCGCCCGGCTTCGCTGAACAGGTGGGCGGCGAACGGCGTCGGCTCGTAGCCGACGTCGTTGCGCACCGGCTTCTGCGCGCCGATCTGCTGCCAGTCGGGCATCGCTTCGAGGATGCCGAGCATCTGCGCGATCGCGAGGCCGCCCGACGACGGCGGCGGCATCCCGCACACGACCGAGCGCCGGTAGTCGGCGCACAGCGGCGCGCGCACCTTCGCCTTGTAGCGCGCGAGATCCTGCAGCGACAGCAGCCCCGGGTTGGTCGGGTGCTTGCGCACCTTCGTGACGATGTCGCGCGCGATCGCGCCGCTGTAGAACGCGTTCGCGCCGCGGTCGGCGACCTGGCGCAGCACGGTCGCGAGCGCCGGATTCTTCAGCACCGTGCCGGCCGCCTTCGGCGTGCCGTCCGGGTTGTAGAAGTACGCACGCGCGGCCGGGTCGTTCTTCAGGTACTTGTCGTTGGCGATCAGCATTGCGAGCCGCGGGCTGATCGTGAAACCGTGCTCGGCGAGCCGGATCGCCGGCTGGAACAGCCGTCGCCACGGCAGCTTGCCGTGCGCACGATGCGCGGCGTCGAGCATGCGCAGCACGCCCGGCGTGCCGACCGAGCGCCCGCCGACGACGCCTTCGTAGAAGCTCATCGGCTGGCCGGTCGGCCCGTAGAACAGGCGGTCGGTCGCGGCGGCCGGCGCGGTTTCGCGGCCGTCGTACGCTTGCGTCGCTTTGCCGTCGAAATACAGCATGAACGCGCCGCCGCCGATCCCCGACGATTGCGGCTCGACGAGCGCGAGCACCATCTGCGTCGCGATCGCCGCGTCGATCGCGGTGCCGCCCGCCTTCAGCATGTCGTAGCCGGCCTGCGTCGCGAGCGGGTTCGCGGCCGCGATCATGAAGTGCTGCGAGGTCCAGCCCGGCTTGTCGGTCCAGCCGGACGACAGCTCGGGCGCGTGGAAGCCGGGCAGCGGCACGGCGGCGCCCGAGGCGGCGGCGACGGGCACCACCGCGCCCGACGGCGGCGTGGACGGGGACGTGCAGCCGGCGTTGAACGCGACGAGCGCGACGGCGGCAAGCAGCGTCCAGGAGCGCGAATACGGACGAATCCGGTCGAACATTGAACCCTCGGCAGCAGTGAATTCGAAGGAGGCGACGGTGCCGGCGCAACGCGGCTGCCCGCCCCGGCGCGCTATTGTCGCCGCGCGCCCGGCGGCTTGTCACCCGACAGGAAACCCTGACGCATCGCGCCGGGCCCGCCCCGGCCGGTCTTTCCGGCCTGTTCGAGGATGAACTCTATGAACGTCGACGTCGCACGCGTGTGGTGCCGGTTCGGCATGTAGAGCATGTACATGTGCGTGCCGAAGATGCTGAGCCGGTACGCGTCGAGGGACGTGACGACCGTGCCGCGCCGGATGTCGTCCTGCATCACGTAGTCGGGCACGATGCCGACGCCGATCCCGCCGAGGATCGCCTGCCGCAGGAACAGGAAGTTCTCCGAAATCAGCGTGGGCTCGAGCAGCACCTCGTGCCGCTCGTCGCCGAGATACGCGGCGATCCTGAGCTGCCGGCCCATCACCGTCGCGGTGACGACCGGCGCGGCGGCCAGCGCGCCCAGGCTCGCCGGCATCCCGTGCTCGGCCGCGAATGCGGCCGATGCGCACGCGACGTAGCGCACCGCGCCCATGTCGCGCGCCACGAGGTTTTGCGGCGGCTCCGGCATCACGCGCACCGCGATGTCGATTTCGTCGCGCATCAGGTCTTCCACGCGGTTCTCGAATACGACGTCGAGCACGATGCCCGGGTGCAGCCGCTTGAACGCGAGCAGCCAGTCGGACATCACCATCTGCCCGTAGCCGCTCGGCACCGACAGCCGCACGCGGCCCTGCAGGTCCTGGCCGAGCGTCGTCACCGATTCCTGCGCGGCGAGCAGTTCGTTGCGGATGCGCCGGCCGTGCTCGTACAGCTTCAGCCCGATCTCGGTCGGCTCGATGCGCCGCGTCGTGCGCCGCACGAGCTGCTGGCCGATCGAGCGCTCGAGCTGGTTCAGCCGGTAGCTGACGTTCGCGCGGCTCATCTTGAGCCGCTGCGCGGCCTTGCTGAGATTGCCGGCGTCGAGGATCTCGACGAGCAGCGTCAGCGCGTTCAGGTCCATGCGTCGCGTCTCCTGATCTGTCCCGCTTAACGATTGGAAGCATTCAGTGTCAAGTCAGACTTGACAGCTTGTAAAAGCGGGAGGGAATTGTCAATAAATCTCGATCAATCGAGAATCAGGTCATGCCCGGCGTACGGCCGGATCTTGTCCCGCTTCGTGCGGGACCGGGGCCGGTGCCCCGGCGCCGCTCGCGTGGCCGTGAGCCACGAACCGGCATCGACGTACCGGCCGCCGCGTCAAGGAGACACGATGAACTCACCCGCTTCCCCCGCCAGCCCGGCCGGCACCGTCACGCGCGAACGGCGCGACAAGGTGCTCGTCGTCACGATCGACCATCCGCCCGTCAACGCGCTGTCCGCCGATGTGCGGCGCGGCCTCGCCGACGCGCTCGACGCCGCGCAGGCCGACGCCGCGATCCGCGCGGTGCTGATCGTCGGCGCCGGCCGCAACTTCATCGCGGGCGCCGACATCCGCGAATTCGGCAAGCCGATCGCGCCGCCGTCGCTGCCCGACGTGTGCGAGCGGATCGAATCGGGCACGAAGCCGGTCGTGGTCGCGCTGCACGGCGCGACGCTCGGCGGCGGCCTCGAAGTCGCGCTCGCCGCGCATTACCGGCTCGCGGTGCCGGGCACGAAGCTCGGGCTACCCGAAGTCACGCTCGGCCTGCTGCCCGGCGCGGGCGGCACGCAGCGCGCGCCGCGCCTGATCGGGGCGAAGGCCGCGCTCGACCTGATGCTGACGGGCCGCCATGTGAGCGCGGACGAAGCGCTCGCGCTCGGCCTCGTCGACCGCGTCGCGCACAGCGACGACACGCTCGCCGAGGGCCTCGCGTATGCGCAGGAGCTCGTGTCGCTCGGCGCGCCGGTGCGCCGCACGCGCGATGCGCAGGGGCTCGCCGACCGCGCGGCCGCGCAGGCCGCGATCGATGCGGCGCGTGCCGAGCTGCCGAAGAAATCGCGTGGCCTGTTCTCGCCCGCGAAGATCGTCGACGCGGTCGAGGCCGCGCTCACGCAGTCGTTCGACGCGGGGATGAAGCTCGAGCGCAGCTTGTTCCTGCAGTGCATCGACAGCCCGCAGCGCGCGGGCCTCGTGCATGCGTTCTTCGCGGAGCGTGAAGCGGCGAAGGCGCCCGAGGCACGGCGCGCGAGCGCGCGGCCGGTCGAGCGGATCGGCGTGGTCGGCGGCGGCACGATGGGCGCGGGCATCGCGGTCGCGGCGCTCGATGCCGGGCTGCCGGTGACGATGATCGAACGCGACGAAGCATCGCTCGCACGCGGCCGTGCGCACGTCGAGAAGGTGTACGACGGCCTCGTCGCGAAAGGGCGGATGACGCCGGCCGCGCACGCGGCGCGGCTTGCGCGCTTCAAGGGCAGCACGTCGTATGACGCGCTCGCGCAGGCCGACGTCGTGATCGAGGCGGTATTCGAGGACATGGCCGTGAAGCAGGCCGTGTTCGCCGAACTCGCGCGCGTGTGCAAGCCGGGCGCGGTGCTCGCGACCAACACGTCGTATCTCGACATCGACGCACTGGCCGCGAGCATCGACCGGCCGGCCGACGTGATCGGCCTGCATTTCTTCTCGCCGGCCAACGTGATGAAGCTGCTCGAGATCGTCGTGCCGGCGCGCGTGAGCGCGGACGTCGTCGCGACTGCATTCGCGCTCGCCAAGCAGCTGAAGAAGACGCCGGTGCGCGCCGGAGTGTGCGACGGCTTCATCGGCAACCGGATCCTCGCCGTCTATCGCACGGCGGCCGACACCCTGATGGAAGACGGCGCGTCGCCGTACCAGATCGATCGCGCGGTGCGCGAATTCGGCTTCCCGATGGGGCCGTTCCAGGTCGTCGACCTCGCGGGCGGCGACATCGGCTGGGCGACCCGCAAGCGCCGCGCGGCGACGCGCGATCCGCGCGCGCGCTACGTGGCGATTTCCGACCGGCTGTGCGAGCGCGGCTGGTTCGGCCAGAAGACCGCGCGCGGCTACTACCTGTATCCGGACGGCGCGCGCGTCGGCACGCCGGACCCGGAAGTCGAAGCGATCGTCGCGGAAGAGCGCGCGAAGAAGGGCGTCACGCCGCGCACCTTCACCGACGACGAGATCCTGCGCCGCTACCTCGCCGCGATGATCAACGAAGGCGCGAACGTCGTGCACGAGAAGATCGCGCTGCGCCCGCTCGATGTCGATGCGGTGTTCCTGCACGGCTACGGCTTCCCGCGCTATCGCGGCGGCCCGATGCATTACGCGGACACGGTCGGCCTCGCGAACGTGCTCGCCGATATCCGCGCGTTCGCGAAGGAAGATCCGCTGTTCTGGAAGCCGTCGCCGCTGCTCGTCGATCTCGTCGCGCGCGGCGCGGATTTCGCGAGCCTGAACCGCATCGACTGAACGCCCACCGCATTCGCCACGGACCGAAGATGGACCTCAATTTCACTCCCGAAGAGGAAGCCTTCCGCACGGAAGTGCAGTGCTTCCTGCAAGCCGAACTGTCCGCGCGCATCGCGCGCAAGGTGAAGGGCGGCCTGCATCTCACGCGCGACGACATGCGCGAATGGCACGCGATCCTCAATGCGCGCGGCTGGCTCGCGAGCCACTGGCCGCGCGAATACGGCGGCCCCGGCTGGAGCGTCGCGCAGAAGTTCCTGTTCGACAACGAATGCGCGCTCGCGGGTGCGCCGCGCATCGTGCCGTTCGGCGTGAACATGCTCGGCCCCGTGCTGATCAAGTACGGCAACGACGCGCAGCAGCGCCACTGGCTGCCGCGCATCCTCGACGGCACCGACTGGTGGTGCCAGGGCTACTCGGAGCCGGGTGCCGGTTCCGATCTTGCATCGGTGAAGACGAGCGCGGTGCGCGGGATCGACGCGCAGGGCGAGCACTACCTCGTGAACGGCCAGAAGACGTGGACCACGCTCGGCCACTACGCGAACATGATCTTCTGCCTCGTGCGCACCGCGACCGACGTGCGCAAGCAGGAAGGCATCAGCTTCCTGCTGATCGACATGAACACGCCGGGTGTCGAGGTGCGCCCGATCATCACGCTCGACGGCGAGCACGAGGTGAACGAGGTGTTCTTCACCGACGTGCGCGTGCCGGCGGCCAACCTCGTCGGCGAGGAGAACGGCGGCTGGACCTACGCGAAATACCTGCTCACGTACGAGCGCACCAACATCGCGGGAATCGGCTTCTCGACGGCCGCGCTCGACCGGCTGCGCGCGGTGGCCGCGAAGGTCACGAAGAACGGCCGGCCACTCGCGGACGATCCGTTCTTCGCGGCGCGCGTCGCGCGGGTCGAGATCGAACTCGAGAACATGCGCACGACCAACCTGCGCGTGCTGGCCGCGGTCGCGGGCGGCGGCGCGCCCGGTGCGGAAAGTTCGATGCTGAAGATCCGCGGCACGCAGATCCGCCAGGAGATCACCGCGCTGATGCGGCGCGCGATGGGGCCATACGCGCAGCCGTTCGTCGAGGAAGCACTCGACGCCGATTACGACGGCGAGCCGGTCGGCCCGGACGAAGCCGCGAGCGCCGCGCAGCAGTATTTCAACAACCGGAAGCTGTCGATCTTCGGCGGCTCGAACGAGATCCAGAAGAACATCATCGCGAAGATGATGCTCGGGCTGTAACGAGGGACGCGACGATGGATTTCCAGCACACAGAAGACCGCCGGATGCTGGCGGATACGTTGAACCGCTTCATCGCCGAACAGTACGCGTTCCCGGTGCGCGATCGCATCGCGCAGTCGGCCGAGGGTTTCGATCGCGCGATGTGGCGGCGCCTTGCCGAACTCGGCACGGTCGGCGCGCTGTTTTCTGAAGCCGACGGCGGGTTCGGCGGCGCGGGCTTCGACATCGCCGTGGTGTTCGAATGCCTCGGACGCGGGCTCGTCGTCGAGCCGTTCCTCGGCGCGCTGCTCGTGGGCCGTGCGCTGTCGCTCGCCGGCGGCGCCGCGCATCGCGACCGGCTGGCCGCGCTGATCGACGGCAGCGCGAGCGCCGCGTTCGCGCACGACGA
The DNA here is from genome assembly GCF_002223135.1 of Burkholderia sp. AU33423. Classification (NCBI taxonomy): domain Bacteria; kingdom Pseudomonadati; phylum Pseudomonadota; class Betaproteobacteria; order Burkholderiales; family Burkholderiaceae; genus Burkholderia; species Burkholderia sp. AU33423. The sequence goes on along the minus strand of NZ_NKFH01000005.1, from coordinate 759,451 downwards.
GCCGGGTTCGCACTACGAATTGACGACCGTGCGCACGCGCGCCGAGCGCTCGGGCGACGGCTGGGTGCTGACGGGAGCGAAGGGCGTCGTCGACCAGGCCGCGCAGGCGGCGTTCTTCGTCGTCAGCGCGCGCGTGTCGGGTCATGACGACGATGCGGCCGGCATCGGCCTGTTCGTCGTGCCGGCCGACGCACCGGGCGTATCGCTGCGCGACTACCGGAAGATCGACGGCGGCCGCGCGGCCGAGGTGCGCTTCGAGCGTGTCGCGCTGCCGGCCGATGCCGCGCTCGGCGCGCACGACGGGGAAGCAGGTGCCGAGTTGCTCGAACGCGTGCTCGGCTACGGGCTGCTCGCGTTGTCGGCGGAAGCGCTCGGCGCGATGGACGTCGCGAAGGAATACACGCTCGACTACCTGCGCACGCGCAAGCAGTTCGGCTTGCCGATCGGCAGCTTCCAGGCGCTGCAGCACCGGATGGCCGACCTGCTGCTCGAAGTCGAGCAGGCGCGCTCGGCGGTGATCAACGCGGCCGCGCAACTCGATGCGCCGCGCGTGGTGCGCGAACGCGCGCTCGCGGCGGCAAAGTACACGATCGGCCGGATCGGCACGCTCGTTGCCGAGGAGAGCATCCAGCTGCACGGCGGGATCGGGATGACGTGGGAGCTGCCGCTGTCGCACTACGCGAAGCGCCTCGTGATGATCGATCACCAGCTCGGCGACGAGGATCATCACCTCGCGCGCTACATCGCGCTGTCGAAACAGTAAAAACGAACGACGCGAATGGAGGAGACAAGGATGACGAACGAATCGCGCGCATTGCCGCTGGCCGGCGTGAAGGTGCTCGATTTCTCGCGTGTGCTCGCGGGCCCGTGGTGCGCGATGGTGCTCGCCGACTTCGGTGCGGAAGTGATCAAGGTCGAGCATCCGGCGCGCGGCGACGACACGCGCGACTGGGGCTTGAGGATCGGCGACACCGAGACGACCTACTTCAACAGCGTGAACCGCAGCAAGCGCTCGATCTGTCTCGACCTGCAGACCGAAGCAGGGCGGCAGCTCGCGCGCGAGCTGGCCGCGCAGGCCGACGTGGTGCTCCACAACTTCAAGTTCGGCGGCGCGGAAAAGCTCGGGCTCGGCTACGACGCGCTGGCCGAACTGAATCCGCGCCTCGTGCACTGCGCGATTTCCGGCTACGACCGCTCGGGCGCCGAGGCCGCGCGGCCCGGCTACGACCTCGTCGTGCAGGGCGAGGCGGGGCTGATGGCGCTGAACGGCGAGGCCGGCCAGCCGCCGCTGAAGTTCGGCGTCGCCGCGGTCGACCTGTTCACCGGCATGTATTCGGCGCAGGCGATCCTCGCCGCGCTGTACGAGCGCCATGCGACGGGGCGCGGTCGGCGCATCGAGATGGCGCTGTTCGACTGCGGGCTGATGATCACCGCGTACTACGGACTCGACGCGCTGCTGATGGGCGAGGACCCGCCGCGCTACGGCAACGCGCATCCGTCGGTCGTGCCGTACGGCGTGTTCGACGCGGCCGACGGCCCGCTCGTGATCACGGTCGGCAACAACGCGCAGTTCGCGCGCTTCTGCGAGGCGATCGAACGGCCCGACCTCGCAGCCGACGCGCGTTACAAGACCAACCTCGGCCGCTCGGAAAACCGCGCCGAGCTGCTGCCGGAGATTGGTCGTGAACTCGCTCGCCGGTCGCGCGCGACGTTGCTTGCGGCGCTCGCCGAGGCGGGCATTCCGTGCGGCGAAGTGCTCGGGCTGCACGAGGCGCTGAAGTCGGAACGCGCGACGCGCGCGGGGCTCGTCACGCGGCAGCCGCATCCGGTCGCGGGCGGCGTCGACGTGCTCGCGCCGCCGTATCGCTTCGATGGCGCGCGGCTGCCGGTGCGCGGTGCTCCGCCGGTGCTCGGCGCCGATACGGATGCGGTGCTCGGCGGCTGGCTCGGCATGTCGGCCGACGAGGTTGCGCGGCTGCGGGCGGATCGCGTGGTCTGAGGGCAAGCCCACGCACGGGCAGGACACATTGCATTGCACCGCCGCGGCGCGGGCGGATCGGTAGACGCGCCATCCATCCACAAAGCACCCCTCGCAATGACGAGGCGGAAATGGAGACACCATGGAGCTTTCCGTCATCGAATCGGTCACGGCGCGCCGTGACTACCAGCAGCTCGTGCGTGCGCGGCGCCGCTTCAGCTTCACGCTGACGGCGCTGATGATCGCCACGTACTACGGCTTCATCCTGCTCGTCGCGCTCGCGCCGCACGTGCTCGCCACGCCGCTGTACCGCGGCGCGACGACGACGGTCGGGATCGCCACCGGCGTCGCGATCATCCTGGTGGCGATCGGCCTGACCGCGTGCTACGTGCTGCGCGCGAATCGTGCGTTCGACCGCCGCGTCGACGCGATCCTGCAGCGTTCGTGACGGAGGCCGACATGCGACGACTCTCGATGGCGCTCGGCGCGCCGGCCGTTCTCGCTTCCTCCGCCGCGCACGCGGTATCCGTCGCGGGCCCGATGCCCGACAAGGTCGAACTGAACCCGGTCGCGATCGGGATGTTCTTCGCGTTCGTGTTCGCGACGCTCGCGCTCACGCGCTGGGCCGCGCGGCGCACGCGCTCGACACGCGACTTCTACACGGCCGGCGGTGGCATCACCGGGCTGCAGAACGGGCTTGCGATCGCGGGTGACTACATGTCGGCCGCGTCGTTCCTCGGGCTGTCCGGGATGGTGTTCATGTTCGGCTTCGACGGGCTGATCTACTCGATCGGCTTTCTGGTCGGCTGGCCGTTCGTGATGTTCCTGATCGCGGAACCCTTGCGCAACCTCGGCAAGTTCACGTTCGTCGACGTCGTCGCGTACCGCTTCGCGCAGCGGCCGATTCGGCTGCTGACGTCCGCGAATTCGCTGACCATCGTCGTGCTGTACCTCGTCGTGCAGATGGTCGGCGCGGGCAAGCTGATCCAGCTGCTGTTCGGGCTGTCGTACGGCACGGCCGAGCTGATCGTCGGCGTGCTGATGGTCGTCTACGTGTTCTTCGGCGGGATGACGGCCACCACCTGGGTGCAGGTGATCAAGGCCGTGCTGCTGCTGTGCGGCGCGACGCTGCTCGTCGTGCTCGCGCTCAGCGAGTTCGGTTTCAGCGTCGACGAGATGTTCCGCCGCGCGGTGGCCGTGCATCCGGGCGCGCTGTCGATCATGGGCCCCGGCAAGCTGATCCGCGATCCGGCCAACGCGCTGTCGCTCGGCATCGCGCTGATGTTCGGCACGGCCGGCTTCCCGCACATCCTGATGCGCTTCTTCACGGTGCCGAACGCGAAGGAGGCGCGCAAGTCGGTGCTCTATGCGACCGGCTTCATCGGCTACTTCTATTTGCTGACCTTCGTGATCGGCTTCTCGGCGATCGTGCTGCTCGCGCAGCATCCGGAGTTCTTCAAGCTCGGCGCGAACGGCACGTTCAACCTGACGCACGACCTGCTCGGCGGCTCGAACATGGTCGCGGTGAAGCTCGCGCAGGCGGTCGGCGGGAACTGGTTCTACGGCTTCATCGCGGCCGTCACGTTCGCGACGATCCTCGCGGTGGTCGCCGGCCTCACGCTCGCCGGCGCGACGACGATCTCGCACGACCTGTATGCGCAGATGTGGGCGCGCGGCAAGCCCGACGAACGCGTCGAGATGCGCATTTCGCGCGCGGCGACGATCGCGCTGTCGGCGGTCGCGATCGGGTTGTCGATCCTGTTCGAGCACGTGAACGTCGCGTTCATGGTCGGCCTCGTCGCAGCGGTGGCCGCGAGCGCCAATTTCCCGGTGCTCGCGATGTCGATCTTCTGGCGCGGGATGACGACGCGCGGCGCGGTGCTCGGCGGCGGCCTCGGCCTCGCGTCGGCGGTCGCGCTCACGGTGTTGTCGAAGTCGGTGTGGGTCGACGTGCTGCACCACGCGCACGCGCCGGTGTTCCTCGACAACCCGGCGCTCGTGTCGGTGCCGCTCGCGTTCGTCGGGATCGTCGTCGGCTCGCTCGCGGATCGCGGCGAGCGCGCGCGGCGCGAGCGCGAGGCCTTCGCGCAGCAGGAGTTCTACGCACAGACGGGGGTGCTGGCCGGCCGCGCCGTGCAGCACTGATTCATCGGACGAATGAGCACATCCGTCCGGATCGCCGGACGGATATTTTCCGGAAATCCGGAATACCGGATTTCCTTGCCTGCCGCATTATGAGAAATACAATGAAAACAAAGGTTTGACGGGTTTCGGAAACCTGGCATTGACCTTGCAATATAAAGCGCACGGCCTTCCCCCCGGCCGAACTACTACAGCAAGCAAGGAGACAATCGATGACCACTGCCTTCCTCCCCCTCCGGACGTCCTGAGGCATCGCTTGTTGCGGCACGGCACCCGCGCGGGCGAGTGACGCTTCCCCTGTGACATTCGTCCGCGCGCGTGACGCCGTTTCCATCGGCTCATCTACTTCTGCAGGAACCATCGTGAAGAAGAAACCCTTCTACAAAGTGCTCTATGTGCAGGTGATCTTCGCCATCATCGTCGGCGTGATCCTCGGCCATTTCTACCCGTCGATCGCCACCGACATGAAGCCGCTCGGCGACGGCTTCATCAAGCTGATCAAGATGGTGATCGGCCCGATCATCTTCTGTACGGTCGTGACCGGCATCGCCGGCATGGAGGACATGAAGAAGGTCGGCCGTGTCGGCGGCAAGGCGCTTTTGTACTTCGAGATCGTGTCGACCTTCGCGCTGGTGCTCGGCCTGGCGGCCACGCACATCCTGCGTCCGGGCGTCGGCTTCAACATCGATCCGGCGACGCTCGACGGCAAGGCCGTCGCGTCGTACGCGGCGAAGGCGCACGGGCAGTCGACAGTCGACTTCCTGATGCACATCATCCCGAACACGATGGTCGATGCGTTCGCACAGGGCGAGATCCTGCAGATCCTGCTGATCGCACTGCTGTTCGGCAGCGTGCTCGCGCACCTCGGCGAGCGCGGCAAGGTCGTCACCGACTTCATCGACGGCCTCACGCGCGTGCTGTTCGGCATCGTGCACATCGTCACGAAGCTGGCGCCGATCGGCGCGTTCGGCGCGATGGCGTTCACGATCGGCAAGTACGGCGTCGGCTCGCTGGTGCCGCTGCTCAAGCTGATCGGCACGTTCTACCTGACGTCGGTCGTGTTCGTGCTCGTCGTGCTCGGCACGATCGCGCGCTTCACCGGCTTCTCGATCATCCGCTTCGTGTCCTACATCAAGGAAGAGCTGCTGATCGTGCTCGGCACGAGCTCGTCGGAAGCCGCGCTGCCGCAGCTGATGGAAAAGCTCGAGAAGGCCGGCTGCTCGCGTTCGGTCGTCGGCCTCGTCGTGCCGACCGGCTATTCGTTCAACCTCGACGGCACCAACATCTACATGACGATGGCCGTGCTGTTCATCGCGCAGGCGACCAACATCGAGCTGACGTGGATGCAGCAGCTCACGCTGCTGGCCGTCGCGATGCTGACGTCGAAGGGCGCGAGCGGCGTCACCGGCGCGGGCTTCATCACGCTCGCCGCGACGCTGGCCGTCGTGCCGACGATCCCGCTGTCGGGCATGGTGCTGATCCTCGGCATCGACCGCTTCATGAGCGAATGCCGTGCGCTGACCAACATCGTCGGCAACGGCGTCGCGACGGTCGTCGTGTCGGCGTGGGAGAAGGAGCTCGACCGCAACAAGCTGCGCCAGGCGCTGAAGGGCGGCGGCGAAGTCGCGCCGACCGAGACGGCCGGCGTCTGACCCGATGAAGGAGCAGGCGGCGGCACCGCCCGCCGGCGGCGCGGGCCGCGGCGGTCGAGGCGGGGAGGCGGAGGCCTATGACACAATAGGCGATCCGCATCGCCAGGAAGCCTCGACCGTGACGCACCGTCTGCTCATTCTCGTCGTGCTTGCCGCCGCGCTCGCCGCGGCGTGCACGCTGACGTGGACGATCACCTGGCGGCGCGGCGTTGCGGAGCTGCAGCGCAACGCCGCAGTGCGCGTCGACCGCACCACCAACGCGCTCAAGAGCACGCTCGACCGCTACGAGTCGCTGCCCTATCTGCTCGGCAGCCATCCGTACGTACAGGACCTGCTCGCCGAGCCGAAGCGCGCCGACTACACCGGGCGCGTCAATCGCTATCTCGAAGACCTCAACGAACACGCGCACGCGACCGTCACCTACGTGATCGGCGCGGACGGCCTGTGTGTCGCCGCCAGCAACTGGCGCGCGCCCGACAGCTTCGTCGGGACCGAATACCGCTTCCGCCCGTATTTCCTCGATGCGATGAACGGCCAGGTCGGCCGCTTCTTCGGGATCGGCACGATCTCGCGCGATCCCGGCTACTACATCTCGCAGCCCGTGTGGCGCGACGGCAAGATCGCGGGCGTGGTCGTCGTGAAGCTCAACCTCGAATGGTTCCAGGGCGCCGATGCGTCGGAGCCGCTCGTCGTCGCGGACGATCACGGCGTCGTGTTCCTGTCGTCGGTGCCCGCATGGAAGTACCACACGCTGCGCCCGCTCACGGGCCCTGTCGCCGCGTCGATCTACGAGACGCGCCAGTACGCGCAGCAGCCCGTCACGCCGCTGCCGCTGCGCATCGAGCAGGTGCTCGGCCCCGATGCGGAGATCGTGCGCCTCGGCGCCGGCCTGCGTGCGCCGCGATTCCTCGCGAGCAAGCGCCGGATCGGCGAGCCCGACTGGCTGCTCGTCACGCTCGCGCCGGTCGCACCCGTCGACGCCGATGCGCGCAACGCGACGATCGTTACGGGCTTCGGCTTCGTGTCGGTCGCGCTGCTCGCGTTCTACTGGCGGATGCGCCGCGCGCGCGTGCGCGAAATGATCCGCGGCCGCGCGCTGCTGCAACAGGCGTATGCGGAGCTGAACCGGCGCGTCGAGGAGCGCACGGCCGACCTGTCGGCGGCGAACGAGCAGTTGCAGAAGGAAGTCGGCGACCGGATCCGCGCGGAGCAGGAGTTGCGCGCCGCGCACGACGAACTGATCCAGGCGAGCAAGCTCGCCGCGCTCGGCCAGATGGCGGCCGGCATCACGCACGAACTGAACCAGCCGCTCGCGGCGCTGCGCAGCTTCTCGGACAACACGCGCGTGCTGCTCGATCGCGGCGAGCAGGCGGCCGCGCGCGAGAACCTCGAGGCGATCGCCGCGCTCACCGAGCGGATGGGCAAGATCACGAACCAGCTGAAGCTGTTCGTCGGCCGCGCGAAGCCGCGCAACGAACAGGCGCTCGTCGTGCGCGCGCTGCGCAGCGTGCTGTCGCTGCTCGACGAGCGGCTGCGCGGCGTCGCGCTCACGCTGACGCTGCAGGACGCGACCGTGTCGCCCGCGCACGATGCGCCGCTCGACCTGGCGCGCGACTATCCCGAGCTCGTCGCCCGTTGCGAGGATCTGCGGCTCGAACAGGTACTGATCAACCTGCTCGGCAACGCGCTCGACGCGGTCGCCGGGGTGGCGGCGCCGGCGATCGAGGTGACGATCGCGGTGTCGGCGGCCACGCTCGCGGTCGAGGTGCGCGACAACGGAAGCGGCATTGCGCCCGACCTGCTGCCGCGCCTGTTCGAGCCGTTCTTCACGACCAAGGAAATGGGGCGCGGGCTCGGCCTCGGCCTCGCGATCTCGTCGTCGATCGCGAGCGACGCGGGCGGTGCGCTGACCGCGCGCAACGCGCCGTCGGGCGGCGCGCTGTTCGTCTTGACGCTGCGGCGCGCCCGCACGCATCATCCGGACTCCGTGTCCGAGCCGGCGGGCTCGCGCTAGGCGCGCCACGCCGCCCGCCCGATCGGCGCACGATCGGTATCAACGACGCCGCGCGCGCTGCCGCCGCGCGGCCCGTCAGGAGCAAGTGAGTACGATGGCCAACCGGCTGCAAGTGATCTATATCGAAGACGATGCGCTCGTTCGCCGGGCAAGCGTGCAGAGCCTTCAGCTGGCGGGGTTCGACGTCGCCGGCTTCGAGTCGGCCGAAGCGGCCGAGAAGGCGATCGTCGCGGATAACGCCGGCGCGATCGTCAGCGACATCCGGCTGCCCGGCGCGAGCGGGCTCGACGTGCTCGCGCAGTGCCGCGAGCGCGTGCCCGACGTGCCCGTGATTCTCGTCACCGGGCACGGCGACATCTCGATGGCCGTGCAGGCGATGCGCGACGGCGCATACGATTTCATCGAAAAACCGTTCGCGGCCGAGCGCCTGATCGAGACGGTGCGCCGCGCGCTCGAGCGCCGCGAGCTCGTGCTCGAGAACCACGCGCTGCGGCGCGAGCTGGCCGGGCAGAACGTCGTCGCGCCTCGCATCATCGGCCGCAGCCCCGCGATCGAGCAGGTGCGCAAGCTGATCGCGAACGTCGCGCCGACCGATGCGTCGGTGCTGATCAACGGCGACACCGGCGCCGGCAAAGAGCTGATCGCGCGCAGCCTGCACGAGCTGTCGCCGCGTCGCGACAAGCCGTTCATCGCGGTGAATTGCGGCGCGCTGCCCGAGCCGATGTTCGAGTCGGAGATGTTCGGCTACGAGCCCGGCGCGTTCACCGGCGCCGCGAAGCGCCGCGTCGGCAAGCTCGAATATGCGTCCGGCGGCACGCTGTTCCTCGACGAAATCGAAAGCATGCCGCTCGCACTGCAGGTGAAGCTGCTGCGCGTGCTGCAGGACGGCGTGCTGGAGCGGCTCGGCTCGAACCAGCCGATCCGCGTGAACTGCCGCGTGGTGGCGGCCGCGAAGGGCGACATGAGCGAGCTGGTTGCGGCCGGCACGTTCCGGCGCGACCTGCTGTACCGCCTCAACGTCGTGACGATCGCGCTGCCGCCGCTGGCCGAGCGCCGCGAGGACATCGTGCCGCTGTTCGAGCATTTCATGCTCGATGCGGCCGTGCGCTACGCGCGGCCCGCGCCGGTGCTGACCGACCGGCAGCGCGCGAGCCTGATGCAGCGCGACTGGCCCGGCAACGTGCGCGAGCTGCGCAACGCGGCCGACCGCTTCGTGCTCGGCGTGGCCGACATGCCGCAGGAGACGGGCGCGAGCGGCGACGACGCCGACAGCGAGCAGACGTTGAAGGAGCGCATCGAGCAATTCGAGCGTGCGGTGATCGCCGAGGCGCTGAACCAGACGGGCGGCGCGGTTGCCGCGACGGCCGACCGGCTGCATGTCGGCAAGGCGACGCTGTACGAGAAGATGAAGCGCTACGGGCTGTCGGCGAAAGGCGAAACCGAGCGCTGAAAAGCAAACGGACCGCGGAACCGGGTTGCCCGGTCGTGCGGTCCGTCGTGCGGGGAAGGGCGGGGTGCGCAGCCCTTCGAGCCGGATCGGGCGGCGCTCAGGCCGCGTTGCCGTCGAGTGCCTTCTTGAGCAGCGCGTCGAGTTCCGCGAACTGCGGTGCGCCCACGTAGCGCTTCAGGATCTTGCCGTCCTTGTCGACGACGAAGGTCGTCGGCGTGAGCTGCACGTTGCCGAACTGCTTCGCGACGCTGCCGTCGTCGAGCGCGACCTTGAACGGCAGTTGGCGCGTCTGCGCGTAGTTCGCGACGTACATCGGCGGATCGTAGTTCATCGCGACCGCGACGAATTCCAGACCCTGACCCTTGAAGCGATTGTAGGTATCGACCATCTGCGGCATTTCCTGCATGCAGGTTGCGCAGCTCGTCGCCCAGAAGTTCACGAGATAGACCTTGCCTTTCAGGTCGCCTGCAGTCGAGACCTTCTGGCCCGACAGCAGCGTGAACGTGGCGTCCGGCACGCTGGACTTGCCGTTGAATGCGAAGAAGCCGGCGACGGCGATCGCCGCGACCACAGCGGCAGCGACGATGTAGCGGACGGGGCCGGCGCTGCGCCGGACGGGAGGCGTGGTGTTCATCTGGTGCTCTCGGAGTCGGTCGATGACGCGGATCAATGCAAAGGACATCGAAATTCGGCGCTTATTTTAGCGCGAATGCGGCTTGCGCACCGACGGCGGCCACGCATCCCGGAATTCAGGTTCGGCGGATAATGCCCGTTTTGCCTGCCCGATCCACGCCATGCCGAAGGAAGTCACCGTTTCGTTGCGCCCCCTTTTTCGTCCGCTGCGACACTTCGCCGCGCTCGCGTGCATGAGCGCGGTGCTGGCCGCGTGCTCGCCGTCGTACGACTGGCGCACGCTGCACAACGATGCCGGCTACACGATCGACCTGCCGGCGAAGCCGACCGTCGAGGAGCAGCCGGTGGCGATCGGCGGTGCGTCGATGCCGATGCGGATGCAGGCCGCGCACGTTGATGGCGCGGTATTCGCGGTCGGCACGCTGACGCTGCCGGACGACCGTGACGACACGCGCCGCGCGGCGCTCGAATTCCTGCGCGCCGGGCTGTCGCGCAACCTCGAAGGCGCGCCGCAGACGGCTTCGGTGCCCGTGCCGCTCGCGGCCGGCGGTGCGGTGAACGGGCTCGAGCTGCGTATCGCGGGCGCGGCCGCCGGCGGCGATCGCACGCACAAGACGATCGTCGCGCGGCTCGCCGCGCGCGGCCGGCACGCGTACCAGGCCGTCGTGATTGCCGACGGGCCGCTCACGCAGGAGCAGCTCGACCAGTTTTTCGGGTCGTTCAAACTCGACTGACGGCGGCCGGAGCGGGCGCTCAGACACTCTGTGACAACTGAAAGTTCATTCGCAGCTTTCGACGCTAGTCGCCGGATTTTGCGAGGTTTTTTCGGCTATCCACAACGCATGTGGATAACTTTGTTGAAAAGTTGCCCGAATTTCCCGCCAAGCCGCGCGGGACGGCCTTCCGGCCTGTTTGGTCGCTCGCTCGCGTTTTGAGAAAAATCAACTAAAACAACGAGATACGGATTCCGTGCCGCAAAGGTCTCGCCGAGCCCTGATCCGGAGCCGGATTCGCGGAATTGTGCATAAGTCAAGTCTTGACAGCCGGATTTTGTCCTCCGAGGGCGTTCAGAGCGCCGTCAGCGCACGCCGGTAGCGGATCGCTTCGGCGATCTGCGCGGCCGTCGGCAGCGGGTCGCCGGCCAGGTCGGCGATCGTCCGCGCGACCTTCAGCACGCGGAAATACGCGCGCGCCGACCAGCCGAAGCGCTCGCCGGCCTCGCGCAGCAGCCGTTCGCCTTCGTCGGTCGGCCGGCACAGGTCGTCGGTCTCGCGGCCGCTCAGCATGTGGTTCGTCTTGCCCTGCCGATCGAGTTGCAGCGCACGCGCCTGCGCAACCCGCGCGGCTACCGCGGCACTCGGTTCGCCGGGCGCCGACGCGCGCGTCGCCAGCTCGGCCGGCGACAGCGCGGGCAGGTCGATCTGGATGTCGATGCGGTCGACGAGCGGCCCCGACAGCTTGCGCAGGTAGCGCGCGGCGACGTCGGGCGAGCAGCGGCAGCGTCCGGACGGATCGCCGTGCCAGCCGCACGGGCACGGATTCATCGCCGCGATCAGCTGGCACGCGGCCGGGAAGTCGGCTTGCTGCGCCGCGCGCGAAATCGTGATGCGGCCGGCCTCCAGCGGCTCGCGCAGCATCTCGAGCACGTGCCGGTCGAATTCCGGGAGTTCGTCGAGGAACAGGACGCCGAGGTGCGCGAGCGTGATCTCCCCCGGTTGTGGCGGGTTGCGGCCGCCGACCAGCGCGGCGGCGCTGGACGAGTGATGCGGTGCACGGAATGGCCGCCGGCGCCACTGCGCGGGCGAGAAGCCGAGGCGGCTCGCGGAGAGGAGCGCCGCCGACGTCAGCGCCTCGTCGTCGGTCAGCGGCGGGAGGAGCCCCGGCAGCCGTGCGGCCAGCATCGACTTGCCGGCCCCCGGCGGCCCGACCATCAGCATGTGATGGCCGCCCGCGGCCGCGACCTCCAGCGCGCGGCGGGCGCCGCGCTGGCCGACCACGTCGGCGAGATCGGGGGCGGCCGGCGTCGGCAGGCCGTCGAGGCACGGCGCCGCGACCGGCGCGAGCCGCCCGTCGGGCGCGCCGGTGAGGTGCGCGCACAGCGCGGGCAGGTCCGGCGCGCCGAACACGGTGACGCCCGGCACGAGCGCGGCCTCGGCGGCGCTGGCGAGCGGCAGGTACAGCTCGGGGGTGTTCGACGCGGCGGCGGAGCCCGGCTCCGGGCCGGCCCCTTGGCTGCCGTTGCCTGAACCGGAGAGCGTGCCGGAACCCAGGCCGGAAGCCGCGCCAATTTCCGCTGATTGCCAATCCCGCGCCACGCCACACGCCATCGCGAACGCGCCGCGCATCGGCCGCAGCGCGCCCGTCAGCGACAGTTCACCCGCGAATTCGCGGCCGGCCAGCGCGTCGGCCGGGATCTGGCCGTTCGCGGCGAGGATGCCGAGCGCGATCGGCAGGTCGAACCGTCCCGACTCCTTTGGCAGGTCGGCCGGCGCGAGGTTGACGGTGATGCGGCGCACGGGGAATTCGAAGCCGCAGTTCTGCAGCGCGGCGCGCACCCGCTCGCGGCTTTCGCGGACTTCGAGATCGGGCAGACCGACGATTGAGAACGACGGCAGCCCGTTGGCGAGATGGACTTCGACGGTGACGTCCGGCGCACGGCCGGAGGCGGGCGCGCGACTGCGCACCACGGCGAGCGACATGGCGAGGCTCCTGTAAACAAGACGGACGACGGCCGTTCGGGGCCGCATGCCGCGGGAATCGGAGGAATCGGTGCGCGCTTGCCGGCGTGGCGCGGGGAAAGAACGAGGAACAGCGGAACGACGGATTGCGAAGAGCGATGAACAGCGAAGAGCGGGAGTGCTGCGGAGAACGACGGACGACGAAGGGCGGTACGGTGACTTCAGTGCTTCAGTGCTTCAGTGCTTCAAGGCGGCGGGCGCGGGCCGCACGAGGCGGCCCGCGCCCGGACCTTGCGGCCGGGCAGGGCGTCAGGCTTGCGGCGCGGCGAGCTTCTGCTCGAGTTCCGCGACGCGTTTCTCGAGTTCCTCGAGGCGCACGCGGGTGCGGGCGAGCACCTGGGCCTGCGTGTCGAATTCCTCGCGCGTGACGAGATCGAGTTTCGAGAAGCCTTGCGACAGCATGGCCTTCACGTTGCGCTCGACGTCCTTGGCCGGCGAGTTTTTCAGCAGATCGCTGACGCGCGACTGCAGATCGTTGAAAACGTCGCTGGGTTGCTTCATGTGATTCCCCTTCCTTGCACAAAAAATGTGCATCTTCAGTTGCGTACGTGCCCATGATGCACGCATGACCGGAAATGGTGCGCCGTGGGCGCGAATTCCGGGCATGGCGCCCGCATGGGTGAATGGCCCGGGAATCCGGGACGTGCGTGCACTCTAGCAACGATCCTTTCGCCGCGCCAGCAAACCGGGGCACGTTGGCCATTTGGCCGGGCTTCCGCACCTTACATCACGCGATGCGACCCCTTGATGAAGCCCTTTGAAACGGTGCTCGAACCGACTTGGCATGCGAGTTGCTGAGAAGAGTCCGTTACAACATTCCAACCAATTCGACGGGACAACCCAGCGAGAGGACTTCATGAAACTCATTACCGCAATCATCAAGCCGTTCAAGCTCGATGAGACGCGCGAAGCGCTGTCGGCGCTTGGCGTCTCGGGCATCACGGTGACGGAGGTGAAAGGGTTCGGACGCCAGAAGGGGCACACCGAGCTGTACCGCGGCGCCGAATACGTGGTCGATTTCCTGCCGAAGATGAAGATCGAGGCAGCCGTGTCCGACGATCTCGTCGACGAGGCGGTCGAGGCGATCGAGCGGGCCGCGCGCACGGGCAAGATCGGCGACGGCAAGATCTTCGTCACGGCGATCGAACAGGTGATCCGGATTCGCACCGGGGAGACGGGCGCAGACGCGCTGTAACAGAACAGACAAGACAAGCGACAAGAGGAAACCCAAGATGCGCAAACTTCTGATGTCCCTGCTGATGGCCGGCTCGCTGATCGCGGCCGGCGTCGGCTCCGCGCTCGCCGACGACGCGGCGTCCGCCGCGGCTGCGTCCGCGCCCGCCGCAACGGCATCCGACGCGTCGGCTGCCGCCGCTCCGGCCGCTTCGGCGCCGGCTGCCACCGACGCATCCGCCACGGCCGCTGCCGCCGCACCGGCCTCGGGCGCCACCGATGCCTCGGCCGCCGCTGCCGCTTCGGCACCGGCCGCACCGGCCGCGCCGACCGCCCCGTTCTCGGTTGACTCGTCGAAGATCAGCGCGGGCGACACCGCGTGGATGCTGACGTCCACCGCGCTCGTGCTGTTCATGACGATCCCCGGCCTCGCGCTGTTCTACGCGGGCATGGTCCGCAAGAAGAACGTGCTCGCGACCGTGATGCAGAGCTTCGCGATCACTGCGGTGATCACGGTGCTGTGGACGGTGGTCGGCTACAGCCTCGCGTTCACGCCGGGCAACGGCTTCATCGGCGGCCTGTCGCGCGTGTTCCTGCACGGCATGAACTACATCAAGGGCGACAAGGCGACCACGCTGACCGTCAGCCACCTCGCGACGACGATTCCGGAATCGGTCTACTTCGTCTACCAGATGACGTTCGCGATCATCACGCCGGCGCTGATCTGCGGCGCGTTCGCCGACCGGATGAAGTTCTCGGCGATGCTCGTGTTCATGACGCTTTGGTCGCTGATCGTCTATGTGCCGATCGCGCACATGGTGTGGGAGCCGACCGGCTGGCTGTCTGCCGACGGCGTGCTCGACTTCGCGGGCGGCACGGTGGTGCACATCAACGCCGGTATCGCGGGCCTCGTGTCGTGCCTGGTGCTCGGCAAGCGGATCGGCTTCGGCCGTGAATCGATGGCGCCGCACAACCTCGTGCTGACGATGATCGGTGGCTCGATGCTGTGGGTCGGCTGGTTCGGTTTCAACGCTGGCTCGGCGGTCGCGGCCGACGGCCGTGCCGGCTTCGCGATGCTGACAACGCAAGTCGCGACGGCGTGCGCGGCGCTCGGCTGGATGTTCGCCGAGTGGATCGCCAAGGGCAAGCCGTCGGTGCTCGGCATCGTGTCGGGCGCGGTCGCGGGTCTCGTGGCGATCACGCCGGCAGCCGGCTTCGTCAGCGTGGCGGGCGCGCTCGTGATCGGTATCGCGGCAGGCGTGATCTGCTTCTGGTCGGCGACGTGGCTCAAGTCGAAGCTCGGCTACGACGATTCGCTCGACGCGTTCGGCGTGCACGGCATTGGCGGGATTCTCGGCGCGCTGCTGACGGGTGTGTTCGCGGTCAAGGACATCGGCGGCGCCGACGGCAGCCTGTTGCTGCAGGCCAAGGGCGTGCTGATCACGCTGGTCTACAGCGGCGTGCTGAGCTTCGTGCTGCTGAAGCTGATCGACCTGACGATCGGCCTGCGCGTGACCGAAGAGGAAGAGCGCGAAGGTCTCGACGTGATCCTGCACGGCGAGCACGTGGAATAAGTCACACGAATCAACGGCGGGCCGCCGCGACGACGGTGCCCGCTCCGAATGAGCGCAGCGACTTCGGCCCGCCCACCCGGCGGGCTTTTTTTCTCCTGCCACCCACTGCCGTAGCGGATAACCCTTCACTCTATCGGGTCAATAGCCGAAAACTTCCTCCATATCCTTGTGAAGCCGGGAACAATCCCCAAATGGGCAGGGCAATTGCTCTACAATCTTCATTCTCCCGCTCGCGAGTGATTCATGGTTCCCCACCTCGTTACCGCGTTGAACGGTCCGCTGCTCGAACTCGAGCAGAAGATCCTCGACGCGACGCCTGCGATCGAACGCTGGTTCAGGCTCGAATGGCAGGAACACACCCCGCCGTTCTATTGTTCGGTTGACCTGCGCAACGCCGGCTTCAAGCTGGCGCCCGTCGACGCGAACCTGTTTCCCGGCGCATTCAACAATCTGCCGTCCGAAGTGCTGCCGCTCGCCGTGCAGGCCGCGATGGCCGCGATCGAGAAGATCTGCCCGGACGCGAAGAACCTGCTCGTGATTCCCGAGCTGCCGACCCGCAACGCGTTCTACCTCGAAAACGTCGCACGCCTCGCAACCATCATGCGCCAGGCCGGCCTGAACGTGCGCTTCGGCTCGCTCGACCCGAGCATCACCGACATGACGCCGATCACGCTGGCCGACGGCCAGAAGATCGTGCTCGAACCGCTCGAGCGTTCGCAGCGCCGCCTCGGCCTGAAGAATTTCGATCCGTGCTCGATCCTGCTGAACAACGACCTGTCGGCCGGCATCCCGGCCGTGCTGGAAAACCTGCACGAGCAGTACCTGCTGCCGCCGCTGCACGCGGGCTGGGCCGTGCGCCGCAAGTCGACGCACTTCTCGTGCTACGACGACGTCGCGAAGAAGTTCGCGAAGATGGTCGGCGTCGATCCGTGGATGGTGAATCCGTATTTCGCGCACGTGGAAGGCGTCGACTGGCAGGCGCATGAAGGCGAGCAGGCGCTCGCCGATGCGATCGACGGCGTGCTGAAGAAGATCGCGCGCAAGTACCGCGAATACGGAATCAGCGAGAAACCGTACGTGGTCGTGAAGGCCGATGCGGGCACGGCGGGGCGCGGCGTGATGACCGTGCACGACGCGGCCGAGATCGGCCGCATGTCGAAGGCCGAGCGCGCGCAGATGGCCGAGTCGAAGGCCGGCCTCGCGGTGCGCGACGTGATCGTGCAGGAAGGCGTGTATACGTTCGAGCGCGTCGGCGACGAAGTCGCGGAGCCCGTCGTGTACATGATCGACCGCTACGTGGTCGGCGGCTTCTACCGCACGCACGCGGGCCGCGAGCGCGACCAGAACCTGAACGCGCCCGGCATGCACTACGTGCCGCTCGGCTTCGAGCACACCGCGCTGCCGGATGCGGGCGCGAAGCCGGGGGCCGCGCCGCCGAACCGTTTCTACATGTACGGCGTCGTCGCGCGGCTGTCGCTGATCGCGTCGTCGATCGAACTGGAAAAGACCGACCCCGAAGCCATCCAGGTGTAACGGACCTTCGCCAAGTACAGGACCTCATGGACATTCTCTTTATCGCCGACCCGCTCGAGCGCTTCAAGATCTACAAGGATTCGACCTACGCGATGATGGCGGAGGCGGCGCGGCGCGGGCATGCGGTGTACGCGTGCGAGCCGAACCACCTCGCGTGGACGGGGTCGGCCGTCGAGGCCGACGTGCGCCGCATCACGTTCGTCGGCGACCCGGACGACCTGCATCGCGAGACGTGGTACGAGGCCGGGCCGGTCGACGCGCGCCGCCTCGAATCGTTCGGCGCGGTGCTGATGCGCAAGGATCCGCCGTTCGACATGGAATACGTGACGTCGACCTGGCTGCTGGAGCTGGCCGAGCGCGCCGGCGCGCGCGTGTTCAACAAGGCGCAGTCGATCCGCGACCATTCGGAGAAGCTCGCGATCGGCGAGTTTCCGCAGTTCGTCGCACCGACGCTCGTCACGCGCGACGCGAAACGGCTGCGCGCATTCCACGCCGAGCACGGCGACGTGATCCTGAAGCCGCTCGACGGGATGGGCGGGATGGGCGTGTTCCGCGTGAAGCCGGACGGCATGAACCTCGGTTCGATCATCGAGATGCTGAGCCATGACGGCACGCGTTCGGTGATGGCGCAGAAATTCATCCCCGAGATCAAGGCCGGCGACAAGCGCATCCTGCTGATCGGTGGTGAGCCGGTGCCGTTTTCGCTCGCCCGGATTCCGCAGGGCAGCGAGGTGCGCGGCAATCTCGCGGCGGGCGGGCTCGGCGTTGCGCAGCCGCTGACCGCGCGCGATCGCGAGATCGCCGACACGCTCGGGCCCGTGCTCGCGGCGCGCGGGCTGCTGCTGGTCGGCCTCGATGCGATCGGCGACTGGCTGACCGAGGTGAACGTCACGAGTCCGACGTGTTTCCGCGAGATCATGGAGCAGACGGGCTTCGACGTCGCCGCGATGTTCATCGACGCGCTGGAGCGTGCGGCCGCGTAGGCCGCTTTCCCGCACAACCCCGGCGGCGGCCGCGCAGGTCCCCCGTCGCCGGAGCAGTTCGACCGGCCTGCTACAATGCCCGCTTGCCCGGTGCCGCGCTCGCGCACCCGAGGCCCGGCGGTCGGGCCGAAACTGTTGCAAGGCTGAACATGGAACGTTTCCCACACTCGCTACGCTCATTGCCCCGCCGCGGGGTGTTGGCCCGCCAGGGGCGGCCGGGAGCGATCTGACATGGCCGGGATCCTGATCATCGCGCACGCCCCGCTCGCCACCGCGCTGCGGGACTGCATCGCGCACATCTATGGCGGCGTGCCCGCCCGCATCGGCTGTATCGACGTGATGGCGGACAGCGATCCGACCCAGGTGATGGCGTTCGCCCACGCGGAACTCGCGCGGCTCAGGGAAGAGAACGGCGTGGTCGTGCTGACCGACATGTACGGCGCGACGCCCGCGAACATCGCCGGCCAGCTCGCCAAGCTCGACAACGTGCGTGTGCTCGCGGGCGTGAACCTGCCGATGCTCGTGCGGGCCGTCTGCTACCGCACCGTGCCGCTCGACAAGCTGGTCGACAAGGCGCTGTCCGGCGGCGCGAAGGGCGTCCACGAGGTGTCGTCCGGTACGCCGCCGCCGCCGACGGAAACCGGCTGCGGCCAGTGCGCGCCGATTCCGCCCGAACCGCAGCCGCGCACGCCGAGCGAATCGCACTGAGCGAGCGCACCGAGTACCCGTTACCCGTTTTCCGTTTTAGACCGCACCGCCGACGCGCGCCGCCGGCGGTCCCGACCGACCCGACCGAGAATCATGCTTCAACAAGAAACCACCATCGTCAACAAATTGGGGCTCCATGCGCGCGCATCGGCCAAGCTTACGCAACTGGCCGGCAACTTCCAGTCGGAAGTATGGATGACGCGCAACGGGCGCAAGATCAATGCGAAGAGCATCATGGGCGTGATGATGCTGGCGGCCGGCATCGGCAGTACGGTGATGATCGAGACCGACGGGGCCGACGAGAAGGAAGCGATGGACGCGCTGCTGAAGCTGATCGCCGACAAGTTCGGCGAAGGCCAGTGATCTAGGGCCTGTTTCCATATGGAACGCGCATGCGTTGCCACGAGAACGGCCGCTCGCGAGGCGCGCGACGCCGCGAATACTGGACGTATTCGCAAGGAGCGCAACGCGGCGAGCGGCCGTTCTCGTGGCAACCCCAAATTAAAAAATACGTGTCACGGGAATGCCCGAAATCGCCCGTATGGCGGCGTCGCTCGTCGCTTGTTTGGCTCGGCCAAACGGCGCTCCTCGCTCCTTGCCCTACGAGCGATTTCGGGCATTCGCATGTGCGTTCCATATGGAAACAGGCCCTAGGATCGTTGCCGTTTCCAGTCAGAATGCCGCGGATTCCGCGGCATTTTTTTCGTCGGAAGCATTGATGCGGAATGCGCAATGCTGCGGTGCATGCAGCCAGCGGGGAGTCGCGGAATTTATAATCGCTAACCGGGGTCATAAGCGCATCGCAGCAGTGTGCCGCGGCTTTACTTGTACAGAGGAGGTGCGCGTGTCCTTCACGCTGCATGGTATTCCCGTCTCACGTGGTATCGCGATCGGGCGAGCGTATCTGATCGCGCCGGCGGCGCTCGACGTCGCCCATTACCTGGTCGAGGCAAACCAGATCGATGCGGAGGTCGAGCGCTTCCGCACCGCGCTCGAGGTCGTGCATCACGAACTCGAAGCGCTGCGCGCCGACCTGACCGACGACACGCCGAGCGAAGTCGGCGCATTCATCGACGTCCACGCGATGATCCTGAGCGACGAGATGCTCGTGCAGGAAACCATCGATCTGGTCCGCACGCGCCGCTACAACGTCGAGTGGGCGCTGACCGAGCAGCTCGAGCTGCTCACGCGCCACTTCGACGATATCGAGGACGAATACCTGCGCGAGCGCAAGGCCGACATCGAGCAGGTGGTCGAGCGCGTGCTGAAGGCGCTCGCCGGCGCACCGTCGGCTTCGCAGGCACTGGACCGCGCGGCCAAGAACGGCACGAACGAGATGATCGTCGTCGCGCACGACATCGCGCCGGCCGACATGATGCAGTTCAAGTCGCAGTCGTTCCAGGCGTTCGTCACCGATCTCGGCGGGCGCACGTCGCACACGGCGATCGTCGCGCGCAGCCTCGGCATTCCGGCCGCGGTCGGCGTGCAGCATGCGAGCGCGCTGATCCGCCAGGACGACCTGATCATCGTCGACGGCGACCAGGGCATCGTGATCGTCGATCCCGCGCCGATCGTCCTCGAGGAGTATTCGTACCGGCAGTCCGAGAAGCTGCTGGAGCAACGCAAGCTGCAGCGTCTGAAGTTCTCGCCGACGCAAACGTTGTGCGGCACCAAGATCGATCTGTACGCGAACATCGAGCTGCCCGACGACGCGAAGGCGGCCGTCGAGGCCGGCGCGGTCGGCGTCGGGCTGTTCCGTTCCGAGTTCCTGTTCATGCATCAGAAGGAGATGCCGGAAGAGGAGGAGCAGTTCGCCGCGTACAAGCGGGCTGTCGAGTGGATGAAGGGCATGCCGGTGACGATCCGCACGATCGACGTCGGCGCGGACAAGCCGCTCGAGGCGCTCGACGAAGGCTACGAGACGGCGCCGAACCCCGCGCTCGGCCTGCGCGCGATCCGCTGGAGCCTGTCCGAGCCGCAGATGTTCCTCACGCAGTTGCGCGCGATCCTGCGCGCGTCCGCGTTCGGCCAGGTGAAGATCCTGATCCCGATGCTCGCGCACGCGCAGGAGATCGACCAGACGCTCGACCTGATCCGCGAGGCGAAGCGCCAGCTCGACGACGCGGGGCTCGCGTACGACCCGAACGTGCGCATCGGCGCGATGATCGAGATTCCGGCCGCGGCGATCGCGCTGCCGCTGTTCCTGAAGCGGTTCGATTTCCTGTCGATCGGCACGAACGACCTGATCCAGTACACGCTCGCGATCGATCGTGCGGACAACGCGGTCGCACACCTGTACGACCCGTTGCATCCGGCCGTGCTGCACCTGATCAGCTATACGTTGCGCGAAGCGAAGCGCGCGGGTGTGTCCGTGTCGGTGTGCGGGGAAATGGCCGGTGACCCGGCGCTCACGCGCCTGTTGCTGGGGATGGGGCTCACCGAGTTCTCGATGCATCCGAGCCAGTTGCTGGTCGTGAAGCAGGAGATCCTGCGTGCGCACCTGAAGGCGCTCGAAAAGCCGACGGCCGACGTGCTCGCCGCATTCGAGCCGGAGGAAGTGCAGGCCGCGCTGCAGCGCCTGTCGGTTGCGGAGCCGCGCGCGGATGCGGCTGCCTGACGCACGCGCGTTGCCGCTGAAACCTTAGCGAAGTGTCACCACGCATGCGCCGCCCGGCGCATGCCCGTCGCGCGTCAGTGCCGGCCCCCGCACACGGGGCAGTCGGCCTGGCGCGCGATTTTCATCGTCGTCCATTCCATCCGCAGCGAATCGAGCATCATCAGCCGGCCGTTGAGCGTCTTGCCGATTTCGCCGATCACGCGCAGCGCCTCGGCGGCCTGCATCGCGCCGATGATCCCGACCGTCGGCGCGAACACGCCCATCGTCGCGCACGCGACTTCCTCGAACGGCTGGTCTTCCGGAAACACACATGCATAGCAAGGCGCGGCCGGGTCGCGGAAATCGAACGTGCTGATCTGCCCGTCGAAGCGCAGCGCGGCGCCCGATACGAGCGGCACGCCGTGCACGACGCAGGCGCGGTTGATCGCATGCCGCGTCGCGAAGTTGTCGGTGCAGTCGAGCACGACGGTCGCGTGCGGCACGTGCCCGTCGAGCCACGCATCGTCGACGCGCTCCGCGACCGCGTGCACCTTCACCTCGGGGTTCAGCTGCGCGAGCGCGTCGCGCCCCGATTCGACCTTGTGGCGGCCGACCGACGCCGTCACGTGCAGGATCTGCCGCTGCAGGTTCGTGAGATCGACCGTATCGGCGTCGACGAGCGTGATCGTGCCGACGCCCGATGCCGCGAGGTACATCGCGGCGGGCGAGCCGAGACCACCCGCGCCGACGACGATCGCGTGCGCATCGAGAAAGCGCTGCTGCGCCTCGATGCCGATTTCGTCGACGAGGATGTGACGGGAGTAGCGAAGGAGTTGATCGTCGTTCATGGGGAGTCGTGGCGAGGCGGCGTCTGTGTCGTTATTTTAGGCGCGCATGAAAAACGGGCCATCGCGGTCTTCCCGCGATGGCCCGTCGGATGCCGGCCGGCGCTTACTTCGGCGCCGACGCGGGCTTCGGTGCGGAAGCCGGCTTCGCGGCGCTCGCGCCCGATGCCTTCGCAGCCGTGGCAGCCTTGGCGGCCGGGCCCTTCGTCGTGCTCTCGGCGAGCAGCGACTTCGATGCCTGGACCTGCTTGCCTTCGAGCTTGTTGAGCGCCTGCTGCATCATGAAGTCGTCGGCGCTGCCGAACTCGATCGGCTTGCGATCGCGATCCTTCTGGCGCTGCTCCGGCGTCTTCTTGTCGTTCTGCTCTTCAAGAACGCGCAGCTGATCCATCCGGCGCTGTTCGCGGTCTTCCTGTTCCTTCTTCTCGTTCGGATCCTGCGTGTTCGCGAGGTGGTTCGTGTAGTCGACCTCGCGCGTCACGAGCACGTCGTCCGGATCGCCGTCGGCGTACTGATCGACCGGCACGTCCGGCGTGATGCCCTTGTTCTGGATCGAACGGCCGCTCGGCGTGTAGTAGTACGCGGTGGTCAGGCGCAGCGCGGTGTCGGCCGTCATCGGGCGGACCGTCTGCACCGAACCCTTGCCGAACGTCGTCTTGCCCATGATCTGCGCACGCTTCGAATCCTGCAGCGCACCGGCGACGATTTCCGACGCGGACGCCGAATAGGCGTTCGTCAGCACGATCATCGGCACGGTCTTGAAGACCGGCGGCAGGTTCTTCAGCGGATCGCCGTCGAAGGACGGCAGGCGATAATTGTCGTACGTATCGCGGTAGACCTGCTTCGAATCGGCGATCTGGCCGTTGGTCGACACGACGACGGAGTCGGGCGGCAGGAACGCGCCGGCCACGCCGACCGCGCTCTGCAGCAGGCCGCCGCCGTTGTTGCGCAGGTCGAGGACGAGGCCCTTCAGGTTCGGCTGCTGGCGTGCGATATCTTGCAGCTTCTGGGCGAGATCGGGCGTCGTGCGCTCCTGGAAGCTCGTGATGCGGACATACGCATAGCCCGGATCGAGGATCTTCATCTTCACGCTCTGGACCTTGATGATCGCGCGCGTGACCGTGACCGGGAACGTGCGGTCGTCGCTCTTGCGGAAGATCGTCAGCGTGACCTTGGTGCCCGGCTCGCCGCGCATCTGCTTGACGGCCTTGTCGAGCGTCATGCCGCGCACCGGCTTGTCGTTGATGCGGGTGATCAGGTCGCCCGGACGGATGCCGGCGCGGAACGCGGGGGTATCCTCGATCGGCGAGATGACCTTGACGAGGCCGTCTTCCTGCGAGATCTCGATGCCGAGACCCGCGAAGCGGCCCTTCGTCTGCTCCTGCAGCTCGTCATAGTCGGTCTTGTCGAGGAACGACGAATGCGGGTCGAGGCTCGACACCATGCCCTTGATCGCGGCCGTCAGCAGCTTCTTGTCGTCGACCGGTTCGACGTACTCGCGCTTGATCTGTCCGAAGACTTCCGCGAACAGGCGGAGCTGGTCGAGGGGAAGCGGCGCCGTGGCGGTCTGCTCGGCCGATGCGGAAACCTGCAGCGTGGCGAACACGCCCGTGGCGAGGCCCGCGGCAATCAGGCCGATGTTCTTCAATTTCATTCGCATAGAGATCTGGTGCGGTCGGGAAGCGCGTGGCGGTAGCGGGGATGATGTAGCGGACAAGTATAACTGTTCGTCCGATAACTCAGTGGAACGGCGCGAAAAGCGTCGAAAAGGGCCCGGAGCCGGCCCGGCGGGGCACCGCCGCGCGCTGCGGGTTCGAAAGCGGATTCGACAGCGCCGGTGCCGCGAAGGTTCGCGCGGTGCGCAGGGCAAGGGGTGGGGCCGGGCGGGCCGCACCGGACGCGCGGCCCGTCCGGCTCACCCGGCCGACGGGCGTCAGCCCGCCTTGCCCTGCTTCGCGACGGCGGCCTGCGCCTGCGCGATCGCGTCCTGGTCGCCGAGGTAATAGTGCTTGATCGGCTTCAGGTTCTCGTCGAGTTCATACACGAGCGGCACGCCGTTCGGGATGTTCAGGCCGACGATGTCGCTGTCCGAGATGCCGTCGAGGTACTTGATCAGCGCGCGCAGCGAGTTGCCGTGCGCGGCGATCAGCACCTGCTTGCCGGCGCGCACCGCCGGGGCGATCGACTCGTTCCACAGCGGCAGCACGCGCGCGACCGTGTCCTTCAGGCACTCGGTGAGCGGCAGCTGCTCGCGCGGCACCTTCGCGTAGCGCGGGTCGTTGAACGGCGCGCGTTCGTCGGTCGGCTCGAGCGCGGGCGGCGGCGTGTCGTAGCTGCGGCGCCACACGAGCACCTGGTCGTCGCCGAACTTCGCGGCCGTTTCCGCCTTGTTCAGGCCCGACAGCGCGCCGTAGTGGCGCTCGTTCAGGCGCCACGAGTGGACGACCGGCAGGTACATGAGGTCCATCTTGTCCTGCACGTGCCACAGCGTGCGGATCGCGCGCTTGAGCACCGACGTGTACGCGATGTCGAACGTGTAGCCGGCCTCCTTGAGCAATTCGCCGGCCTGGTAGGCCTCGTTGCGACCCTGTTCGGTCAGGTCGACGTCGACCCAGCCGGTGAAGCGGTTTTCCTTGTTCCACGTCGATTCGCCGTGGCGGATGAGAACGAGTTTGTACATGGATCTTGCGGTCGGTAGTGAAGGAAGCCGTGGCGCGTCGCGCAGGACCCGACCCGGGCCCGCCATCGCGCAAGACGGTTATTTTATAATGGCGGGATTGTCCTCATCCGATTTCTCTTTTTCCGGCGGAATTCCGTGACGTTCTTTACCAATTACACCAACCTGGCCCTTATCGCGATCCTGGTGGTATCCGGCGGCCTGCTGGCCTGGCCCGCGCTGCGCCGCGGCCGCGGCGGCCTGTCGGCTGCGGAGGCGACGCAGCTCATCAATCGCCGCAACGCGGTCGTGATCGACGTGCGCGCCGCGTCCGACTTCGCCGCCGGCCACCTGCCGTCGGCACGTCAGGTCGCGGCGGGCGAGATCGGCGCGAAAATTGCGCAGGTCGCGAAGAACAAGAGCACGCCGGTGCTGCTCGTCTGCCAGAACGGCCAGCAGTCGCAGAAGGCGGCGCGCGAGGTCGAGGCGGCGGGTTACGCCGAGGTGCACGTGCTCGAGGGCGGCGTGGCCGCCTGGCAGCAGGCCGGGATGCCGGTCGTCAAACAAGGAGTGGCGAAGTGAACAAGGTTTTGATGTACAGCACGCAGGTGTGTCCGTATTGCGTCCAGGCAGAGCGCCTGCTGAAGCTGCGCGGTGTCGAACAGATCGAGAAGGTGCTGATCGACCGCGATCCGGCCCGCCGCGACGAAATGATGACGCGCACGGGGCGCCGCACGGTGCCGCAGATCTATATCGGCGACACGCACGTCGGCGGTTACGACGATCTGTCGAAGCTCGACCGCGAAGGCGGGCTCGTTCCGCTTCTGCAAGCGGCCTGATTAGGGCAGAATGGCCGCCGGCCGCGCCGCGGCTTGGGCGCGCAGGATTCATCCGTGGCGGCCGGCGAGAAGCCGGGCCGCCCCGTCACCACTTTTAGGGAAACACCATGTCCGACGTCGAAAACCAACCGTTCTTCAACATCCAGCGCGTCTACCTGAAGGATATGTCGCTCGAGCAGCCGAATTCGCCGGCGATCTTCCTCGAGCAGGACATGCCGTCGGTTGAAGTCGAAGTCGACGTCAAGGCCGACCGCCTCGCGGAAAGCGTGTTCGAAGTCGTCGTGTCGGGCACCGTCACCGCGAAGGTGAAGGACAAGGTCGCGTTCCTGATCGAAGCGAAGCAGGCCGGCATTTTCGACATCCGCAACATTCCGGACGAACAGCTCGACCCGCTCGTCGGCATCGCCTGCCCGACGATCCTGTTCCCGTACCTGCGTTCGAACATCGCCGACGCGATCACGCGTGCGGGCTTCCCGCCGATCCACCTGGCGGAAATCAACTTCCAGGCGCTGTACGAACAACGCCTCGCGCAGCTTCAGCAGCAGGCCGGTGCCGCAGCAGGCGCACCGAACGGCACGACGCTGAACTGACGTTTCATTCGGAGGACCGGTGCTGGGTATGAAAGTAGCCGTTCTCGGCGCCGGTGCCTGGGGCACCGCGCTCGCGGGCCATCTGGCCGCGCGGCACGATACGCTTCTGTGGGCGCGCGACACCGCGCTCATCGCCGGGCTGCAGGCCCGGCACGAAAATTCCCGCTATCTGGACGGCATCGCGCTGCCTGACGCGTTGCGCTACGACGCCGATCTCGGCGCCGCGCTCGCGCATGGCGCCGCGGACGACGCGCTGTGCGTGATCGCCGCGCCGGTGGCCGGGCTGCGCACGCTGTGTCACGCGATGCGCGACGCAGGCTGCGTGCCCGCGCATGTCGTCTGGGTCTGCAAGGGCTTCGAGGCAGACACGCATCTGCTGCCGCATCAGGTGATCGCGGCCGAGCTGCCCGAACAGCGCAGCAACGGCGTGCTGTCGGGGCCGAGCTTCGCCCGCGAGGTCGGGCAGTCGCTGCCCGTCGCGCTGACGGTGGCGAGCACGTCCGCCGAATGCCGCGAGCGTACGCTCGCCGCGTTCCATCACGGCGCGATGCGAATCTATACGGGCGACGATGTGGTCGGCGTCGAGGTCGGCGGCGCGGTGAAGAACGTGCTCGCGATCGCGACCGGCATCGCCGACGGCCTCGGCCTCGGGCTGAACGCGCGCGCCGCGCTGATTACGCGCGGCCTCGCCGAAATGTCGCGGCTCGGCGTCGCGCTCGGCGGCCGGGCGGAAACCTTCACGGGCCTCACGGGCCTCGGCGACCTGATCCTCACCGCCACGGGCGACCTGTCGCGCAACCGCACGGTCGGCCTGCAACTGGCGGCGGGCCGCACGCTGAGCGATATCCTCGGCGCGCTCGGCCACGTGGCCGAAGGCGTGCGCTGCGCGCAGGCCGTGCTGGCCATCGCGCGCGCGCAGTCGATCGAAATGCCGATCACCGAAGCCGTGTGCGGCGTGCTGTTCGATGGAGTCGCGCCGCGCGACGCCGTCAGCGGCCTGCTGCGGCGCGACGCGCGCGCCGAGTAACGCGGCCCGGCGCCGCCCGGCGCCGTGTTCGTTTCGGGCGCGCGGTGTCAAAGCGCGCTACGCTTGAACAGTCTCCGGCGTTCCGGGAGGTTGTCATGCTGCGGATCCATTCCACCACGCTCGATGCGCAGGTCGTCGACATCACGACGCTCGATGTCGACGTGATCGTCAACGCCGCGAACGGCTCGCTGCTCGGCGGGGGCGGCGTCGACGGCGCGATCCACCGCGCGGCCGGCCCCGGCCTGCTTGCCGAATGCCGCACGCTCGGCGGCTGCGAAACGGGCGACGCCAAGCTCACGCGCGGCCACGGGCTGCCGGCGCGCTACGTGATCCATGCGGTCGGGCCCGTGTGGCACGGCGGCGGGCGCGGCGAGGCCGACCTGCTCGCGTCGTGCTACCGGCGTGCGATCGAGCTGGCCGAGGAGGTCGCGGCGACGTCGATCGCGTTCCCGGCGATCAGTTGCGGCATCTATCGCTATCCGGCTGAGGAAGCCGTCGAGATCGCGGTCGGCACCGTTGCCGAAATGCTGCCGCAGGCGCCGAATCTCGCACGTGTGGTGTTCGCGTGCTTTTCTCCCGACATCTACGACCTGTATCGCGCGCGGCTCGCGCGGACGTGACGCGTCCCGCGGTGCGGGATGCGCCGCGCAGGCGTCATGCGCCGCCTTCGAAACCGGCCTGGCGCCACGCCTCGAACACGACCACCGCGACCGTGTTCGACAGGTTCAGGCTGCGGTTGTCCGGCCGCATCGGCAGGCGCACGCGCTGTTCGTTCGGGAAGCGTTCGAGCAGCTCGGCGGGCAGGCCGCGCGTTTCCGAGCCGAACACGAACCAGTCGCCGGGCAGGAACGCATGATCGTGGAAGCGGCCCGAGCCGCGCGTCGTGAACGCGAACATCCGCGCGGGATCGGGCGTTTCCGCCGCGACGAACGCATCCCAGTCGCGGTGCACGCGCATCTGCGCATACTCGTGATAGTCGAGGCCCGCGCGACGCATCCGCGCGTCGTCGAGCGGGAAGCCGAGCGGCTCGATCAGGTGCAGGCGCGCGCCCGTGTTGGCGCACAGGCGGATCACGTTGCCGGTGTTCGGCGGAATTTCGGGGGCGACGAGGACGACGTTGAACATGTTTCGGTCTGGCTGGGCCGGCTGGGGCGGCGCCATGTGCGCGTTCCCGGCCGGCCGGTTCGTGGCGGCCGCCGCCGTGTTCGGGCGGCTGGCCTCTCTATCTAATTAATCCCTGGCGGTGCGCAGCGCAACCAGATTCGTCACGCGCGCGGCGCCCGCCGCCTTCAGCGCGTGCGCGGCGGCCGCGAGCGTCGCGCCGGACGTCATCACGTCGTCGACGAGCGCGACGTGATGGCCGGCGACGCCACCCGCCACCGCGAATGCCGCCATCATGTTGTCGCGCCGTGCGTGCCGGTCGAGCCGCGACTGCGGCGCGGTATCGGCGACCCGTGCGAGCAGCGCCGCATCCGCACGCACGCCGAGCCGCCGCGCAAGCGGGCGTGCGATGGCCCACGCCTGGTTGTAGCCGCGCGCGACGAGCCGCCGGTGCGACAGCGGCACGGGCGCCATCAGGTCGAAGCCGCTGGCGCCGGGTGTATCGTCGATCAACCGGGCGAGCCGCACCGCGAATTCGGTGCCGAGCGCGAGTTGCCGGTGAAACTTCAGGCCGCGCGCGAGCCCGTCGAGCGGCGCGCGGTAATCCGCCAGCGCGAGCGTCGCATCGAATGGCGGCGGCGCCGCGCGGCACGCGTCGCACCGGTATGCGGCCGCGCGGCCGGCGCCGGCGCGAGCGCCGCGCAGCGGGGGCGAACGCGATGGCCCGATGCCCAGCGGCAGCGCGCAGACGTCGCAGCGCAGCCGCGCTTCATTCCAGTACGCGGCGTCGCAAGCGCCACAAATCACGGCGTGTGACATATTGCCGCACAGTGCGCAGCGATTCGGCAGCGCGACCGCGGCGACACGCGCTGCCAGCGCGCGAACCTGCGACAAAGCGACGCGCATCGTGCGCGGGGCGGAACTGCGGATCATCGCAACACTCCTGACACCCCGCCTCAATGAAGCCCGCGAGGCGAGCGAGTATACTTCGGGCTCTTCGCCAGTGTGCCCGACATGTCCCCAGCTTCGACTTCAACCGGCCGTCCGGCCAATGACGCAAGGCGCTTGCGGCGGATCTTCGACCGCCGTGCCGCCACGTTCGATGCGGTCGCGTTCCTGCCGCGCGAGATCGCGCAGCGCATGAACGAGCGCCTCGAATACATCAAGGTGAGCCCCACGGCCGTGCTGGACGCGGGCTGCGGCCCGGGCGACGACCTGCCGGCGCTGCGCGCGCGCTTTCCGGAGGCGCCGGTATTCGGCGTCGACCTGTCCGGCGCGATGCTCGCGCGAGCAGGGCAGCGCGAAGTCGAGCAGACGAGCTGGCGCCGCTGGCTGCCGGCCTCGCTCGGCCGCGCACTGGGCCCGCGCGGCCCGCGCGTCGCGCAGGCCGATTTCGCCGCGCTGCCGTTCCCCGGCGGCGCGTTCGACCTGATCTGGTCGAATCTCGCCCTCCACTGGCATTCGCGCCCGGACGCGGTGCTGCCCGAATGGCAGCGCGTGCTGCGCGTGAACGGGCTGCTGATGTTCAGCACGCTCGGCCCCGATACGCTGCGCGAACTGCGCGCGGCCTGCGCGGACGCCGAAGCGGCGCTCGGCATGGCGCCGCCCGCCGCGCGCGTGATCGATTTCGTCGACATGCACGACCTCGGCGACATGCTCGTCGAGAGCGGCTTCGAGATTCCCGTGATGGATCAGGAAGTGCTGACCGTCACCTACAAATCCCCCGACTCCCTGCTGGCCGACGTGCGCCGCTGGGGCGCCTATCCGTTCGGCCGCGAGGCGCCGCAACGCGCGACGCGGCGCTTTCGCGCGGCGCTCGGCGACGCGCTCGAGGCCCGCCGGCGCGCGGACGGCACGATTCCGCTGACGTTCGAAGTGATCTACGGCCATGCATGGAAGGCCGTGCCGCGCACGACCGCCGAAGGGCACGGGATCGTGCGCATCGAGGACATCGGAAAGGGGCGTCCGAAGAATCGGTAAAGCGGTAAAGAGGGGTTTTGTTATGTCTGAAATTAGCGGCGCAAAGCGGGGTCGAAATGGCGCCTGAAATGGCCGGAAAGCTTGTCGCGCTTGGCTCGCGGGCCGATAGTCGCTTGCTTGTGGATGCCATTGAACCCGCCTATAATGCGTCAGCTTGTCGTCCCGGGGTCCCCGCAATACGGGGCGACGAGTCCGATGCAGGCATGCATCGCATGCCATTCGCGTGAGGCGGCGATGGAAGCAGCGAGGGTTTTGGCGGAGACGACGAACGGCGAGCCGGTCCTCGAGGACTGGCTCATGAAACGCAACTGTTCGGCGTCGCCGCGCCAGTTCGTGCTGTTTTATGCGTCGCTCGCGAGCTTCTCGCTGGTGATCGCGACATTGCTGATGTGGCGGGGGGCTTGGCTCGTCATGCCCTTCACCGGAATCGAATTGCTGGCTGTGGGTGTCGCATTTGCGATCTATGCTCGCCATGCGGTCGATTACGAGCGCATCAGGCTGTATCCGCACCGGCTCGTGATCGAGCGGATGGATGCGGAGCGGCTCACGCAGATCGAATTCAACCCGCGCTGGGTGCGGGTCGAGCCGGGTGCGACGCCACGCGATCCGATTCGGCTGGTATCGCGCGGGCAGACCGTCGTAATCGGGCAGCATCTCGCGCAGTACAAGCGGGCGCAGTTCGCCGACGAACTGCGCGCGTCGCTCAGGCGCTGCGGCTGACGAGGCGCGGGCACCGGCGGATAGGGCCGGTAGCTTGCGACGGGGGAGGGTTTGAATGGAAATTTTGGGTAAGGATGCTATGAAAACAATCAAGCGAGCCCTCGCGGGCGTGCTGGCATGCAGCGGATTGCTCTTTGCCGGTGCCGCCCTGGCGGTCGGTGATAGCCCGGGCGGCCCCCGTGTCAACGAGATCAACTTTCAGCCGCCTGTCACGAAGATCGCCGAGGAGCTCTACGATCTCCACACGATGATGCTCATCCTGTGTACGGTGATCTTCGTCGGCGTGTTCGGCGTGATGTTCTATTCGATCTTCGCGCACCGCAAATCCAAGGGCCACAAGGCCGCCAATTTCCATGAAAGCACGACCGTCGAGATCATCTGGACGATCGTGCCGTTCGTCATCGTCGTGCTGATGGCGCTGCCGGCGACGAAGGCCGTCGTCGCGATGAAGGACACGACGAACGCCGATCTCACGATCAAGGTCACCGGCTACCAGTGGAAGTGGGGCTACGACTACGTGAAGGGCCCGGGCGAGGGCATCGGCTTCCTGTCGACGCTCAGCACCCCGCGTGACGAAGTGATGGGCAAGAAGCCGATCACCGACACCTATCTGCAGGAAGTCGACAACCCGCTCGTCGTGCCGGTCAACAAGAAGATCCGCATCATCACGACCGCGAACGACGTCGTCCACTCGTGGTACGTGCCCGCGTTCGGCGTGAAGCAGGATGCGATCCCCGGCTTCGTGCGCGACACGTGGTTCAAGGCCGACAAGGTCGGTACGTTCCGCGGTTTCTGTACCGAGCTGTGCGGCAAGGAACACGCGTACATGCCGGTCGTCGTCGAGGTCCTGTCGGATGACGACTACGCGAAGTGGGTCACCGCGCAGAAAGCCAAGCTGGCCAGCGCCGCAGTCGATCCGAACAAGGTCTACACGATGGCTGAACTCGTCGCGCACGGCGAGGAAGTCTACAAGGCGAACTGCGCGGCCTGCCACCAGGTGAGCGGCAAGGGCCTCGGCGCCTTCCCGGCCATGGACGGCAGCCCGATCGTGAACGGCCCGATCGCCGGCCACGTCGAGCGCGTGCTGCATGGCAAGGGCGCGATGCCGTCGTGGGCGTCGCTGTCGGATCTCGACATCGCCTCGGTCGTCACGTACGAACGCAATTCGTGGGGCAACCACAAGAACGACCTGCTGCAGCCGAAGCAAGTGGCCGACGCGCGTAACGGCAAGATGCCGGAAGACGCGGCGGGCGCAGCAGCAGCGGCGCCGGCGGAAGCCGCTTCGGCACCGGCGCAGGCTGCGTCGGGCGCGGAGCAGCCGGCGGCAGCGGCATCGGCCGCACTGTCGACGATCTACTTCGAGACGGGCAAGAGCGTGCTGCCGGCCGACGCGAAGGCGGCGATCGCCGCCGCGGCCGACTATGCGAAGGCACATCCGGACGCGAAGCTCGCGCTGTCGGGCTTTACCGACAAGACGGGCTCGGCCGACGCGAACGCCGAACTGGCGAAGCATCGCGCACAAGCCGTGCGCGACGCGCTGAAGGCAGCAGGCGTGGCGGAAGACCACATTATTCTCAAAAAGCCGGAAACGATCACGGGCGGGGCTGACGCGAAGGAAGCCCGGCGTGTCGAGATCGGCCCGGCGGCTTGACGTGTCGCTGAGTTAGTCGACGTATTCGCATTAGGAGATTCTCATGTCTAGCATCGGGCACGACGTAGCCGCGGACCACGCGCACGACGACCACGCGCACGAAATGCCGCACGGCTGGCGGCGCTGGCTGTTCGCCACCAACCACAAGGACATCGGTACGCTGTACCTGTTGTTCTCGTTCATCATGTTCCTGTCGGGCGGCGTGATGGCGCTCGCCATCCGGGCCGAGCTGTTCGAACCGGGCCTGCAGATCATGCGTCCGGAGTTCTTCAACGAACTCACGACGATGCACGGCCTGATCATGGTGTTCGGCGCGATCATGCCGGCGTTCGTCGGCTTCGCGAACTGGATGATTCCGCTGCAGATCGGCGCGTCCGACATGGCGTTCGCGCGGATGAACAACTTCAGCTTCTGGCTGCTGCCGGTCGCGGCCGTGCTGCTGGTCGGTTCGTTCTTCGCGCCGGGTGGCGCGACGGCCGCCGGCTGGACGCTCTACGCACCGCTGTCGACGCAGATGGGCCCGGGCATGGACTTCGCGATCTTCGCGGTCCACATCATGGGCGCGTCGTCGATCATGGGCGGGATCAACATCGTCGTGACGATCCTGAACATGCGCGCACCGGGCATGACGCTGATGAAGATGCCGATGTTCGCATGGACGTGGCTGATCACGGCGTACCTGCTGATCGCCGTGATGCCGGTTCTGGCAGGCGCGATCACGATGGTGCTGTTCGACCGCCACTTCGGCACGTCGTTCTTCAACGCGGCAGGCGGCGGCGACCCGGTGATGTACCAGCACATCTTCTGGTTCTTCGGCCACCCCGAGGTGTACATCATGATTCTGCCGGCGTTTGGGATCGTGTCGCAGGTGATCCCGGCGTTCGCACGCAAGACGCTGTTCGGCTATAGCTCGATGGTGTACGCGACCGCTTCGATCGCGATCCTGTCGTTCATGGTCTGGGCGCACCACATGTTCGCAACGGGCATGCCGGTCACCGGCCAGCTGTTCTTCATGTACGCGACGATGCTGATCGCGGTGCCGACGGGCGTGAAGGTGTTCAACTGGCTCGCGACGATGTGGCGCGGCTCGATGACGTTCGAAACCCCGATGCTGTTCGCGATCGGCTTCCTGTTCGTGTTCACGTTCGGTGGTCTCACGGGCCTGATGCTCGCGATGGCGCCGCTCGACATCCAGTATCACGGGACCTACTTCGTGGTGGCGCACTTCCACTACGTGCTGGTGGCCGGCTCATTGTTCGCGCTGTTCTCGGGCTGGTACTACTGGGCGCCGAAGTGGACGGGCTGGATGTACAACGAGACGCGCGGCAAGATCCACTTCTGGGCGTCGATGATCTTCTTCAACCTGACGTTCTTCCCGATGCACTTCGTCGGTCTCGCAGGCATGCCGCGTCGCTACGCGGACTACCCGGCGCAGTTCACGGACTTCAACCAGGTGGCGACGATCGGCGCATTCGGCTTCGGCCTCGCGCAGGTGTACTTCCTGTTCGCGGTCGCGCTGCCGGCGTACCGTGGCGGCGGCGAGCTGGAAAAGGCGTCGGACAAGCCGTGGGATGGCGCGGAAGGCCTCGAGTGGACGGTGCCGAGCCCGGCTCCCTTCCACACGTTCGAGCAACCGCCGCACGTCGAGTAAGTTTCACAGTGCGTTCCGCCGCTGCCTGCCGCGCAGGCAGGCGCGGCGGGCGTCGAACCGAAGTTGCAGATGAACCGGAATCCACAACAAAGACGAACGCCCGAGCAGATCCGCGCGGGCAACAAGCGGCTCGGCCTCACCCTGCTCGTCATCGCCGCCGTCTTTTTTATGGGTGTCGTGATCAAGCAGTGGTGGCTGTCCACTCACTGATGCAGCAACAGACGCAGTAGCGAGGAAGTTGTCGTATGTCGAAGCCGGAAGAGGGCGCCGTCGATCGGGCGTTCAATCGTTCGATGCTGGTGAAGCTCTTCGTCGTGGCCGGGCTGATGTTCGGTTTCGGCTTCGCGCTGATCCCGATGTATCGGGCGATCTGCCAGATCACCGGCATCAACAACCTGGTGCAGCGCGATGTCAGCGAGCGCGAGGTGAAGAACTCGCAGGTCGATACCAGCCGCACGGTGTCGGTCGAGTTCGATGCGAATGCGCGCGGGCCGCTCGGTTTCAAGCCGGAGCACAACAGCCTCGACGTGCATCCGGGCGAGCTGACGACGATCGTGTACGACGTGACGAACGGGCAGGGCCGGCCGGTCGTTGCCCAGGCGATTCCGAGCTACGCGCCGAAGCAGGCGACGGAGTTCTTCAAGAAGATCGAGTGCTTTTGCTTTACGCAGCAGACGCTGGCCGCGAACGAATCGCGCAAGATGCCGGTGGTGTTCGTGATCGATCCGAAACTGCCGAAGGACGTGAAGACGATCACGCTGTCGTACACGTTCTTCGAGCTGAATACGCCGGCCACGCCGGCGCCCGCGCCGGGCAAGACCGCGGCGCAGGGCGCGGCGAAGCCGGACGCATGACGACGGAGGCGGGGCGATGACGGAGGGCAAGCGGGACGGGTCGTTCGGCCAGGCGCTGAAAGCCGTGCTGTGGTCGTTCTTCGGGGTGCGCAAGCGGCGCGACCTGGAGGCCGACGCGACGCAGCTGAATCCGCTGCACGTGCTGATCGTCGCGTTGCTGGCGGCCGGTGTGTTCATCGGCGTGCTGATCCTGATCGTGCGTGCCGTCGTGGGCTGAAGCCCGCGGCCACGAAATAAGAATGCAGTGCGCGGCGCCACGGCGCCGCGTGCAGGAAGGAGCGGTGGTGGTCACGCCGCGCAAGAAATAAAGCCGGAGCGGTTTCCGGTACACAAATTGGACTGAAGTGGAGAATCAAGCATGAGCGGTCAAAACCAGACCCCGTACTATTTCGTGCCGCATCCGTCGCAGCATCCGATCAGCGCGGCCATCGGCCTGCTGGTCATGCTCGGATCGACAGCGCTGTGGATCAACGGTCACGACTGGGCGCCGTTTACGGCGCTGCTCGGCCTGCTTTGGTTGCTCTTCACGCTGTATCACTGGTTCGGTGACGCGATCGCCGAATCGGAAGGCGGTCATTACGGCAAGAACGTCGACAAGTCGTACCGCTGGAGCATGAGCTGGTTCATCTTCT
This sequence comes from Burkholderia sp. AU33423, assembly GCF_002223135.1. Taxonomy (NCBI): domain Bacteria; kingdom Pseudomonadati; phylum Pseudomonadota; class Betaproteobacteria; order Burkholderiales; family Burkholderiaceae; genus Burkholderia; species Burkholderia sp. AU33423. Next base: position 723,731 of record NZ_NKFH01000005.1, on the reverse strand, counting down.
CGGAAGTCATGTTCTTCGGCGCGTTCTTCGGCGCGCTGTTCTATGCACGTGAAATCGCGCTGCACCAGCTCGGCAGCCTCGACTACAAGCTGATCTGGCCGGACTTCTCCGCCGTGTGGCCGAACGAAGGCCCCGCCGCGCTCGCCGGTCACTTCAAGACGATGGGCCCGTGGCCGATCCCGACGCTGAACACCGCATTCCTGCTGTCGTCGGGCGTGACGCTGACGATCTCGCACCACGCGCTGCGTGACGACTACCGCAAGAAGGCGATCGCCTGGCTGGCCGCGACGCTCGCGCTCGGTATCTGCTTCCTGTTCCTGCAGGGCTTCGAGTACTACCACGCGTACAACGAACTGAACCTGACGCTGAACTCGGGCGTGTACGGTTCGACGTTCTTCCTGCTGACGGGTTTCCACGGCTTCCACGTGTTCCTCGGCGGCACGATGCTGGCGGTGGTGCTGGTGCGGATGATCCGCGGCCACTTCAAGCCCGATCACCACTTCGCATTCGAAGGCGCCGCGTGGTACTGGCACTTCGTCGACGTCGTCTGGCTCGGTCTGTACGTCGTCGTCTACTGGCTGTAAATGGAACAACGGCCCGCGCAGCAATGCGCGGGCCGTTTTCATTGGGTCGGCCGGGCAGCGTGACTGCCGGCCTTCACCACCCGGGCGCCGCCGCGACTCAGTCAGGCGGCGCTTTTGCTTGGAGCCGTGGCCGTGCGGCGAAATGTCACAGCGGCCGCGGCGGCCAATCGATCAACGCCCGATCGGCAGGCCGGTCGAATGGATCCAGCCCACCCAGTTCGCGATCAGGATGAGCAGGAACAGCGACACCGACAGCCCGACGCGGGTGGCGAGCGACCAGACCATGCGTTTCGTGTGGCCGCGGTCGTGCATCATGAAGTAGAGCGCCGAGCCCATGCTGGCAATGATGAGGACGAAGGCGATGGGAACGAGTATGTGCATGACACGAACCGGACGACGGCAATTCGAAAGGAAGAGGATAATTATCGCACTTCGCTTGTCAGCAGGTGCCGGGCGGGCCGCATGATGAAGATACGCTGGCTGCCCGCGCTGCTGATCCTCGTCGTCGTCGCGGTAACGATCCGTCTCGGTTTCTGGCAGCGCGACCGCGCGCACCAGAAGGAAGCGCTGCAGGCGAGCATCGCGCGCTACGAGCAGGCGGTGCCCGTCGATATCGGCGCGCAGCCGGTTCCGCTCGCGTCGATCGAGTTTCATCGCGTGCGGGCAAAAGGCCGTTTCATGCCCGAGCAGGCCGTGTTCCTCGACAATCGGCCTTATAACGACCAGCCGGGTTTTTACGTCGTGATGCCGTTTAAACTCACGGGCGGCGGCGTCGTGCTCGTGAATCGCGGCTGGCTGCCGCGCAATATCGCCGATCGCACGGCGATCGAGCCGTTCGCGACGCCGGCGGGCGACGTCGAGATCGTGGGCATCGCGCGCGCCGACGCGTCGCGGGCATTCGAGCTCGGCGAAGGCGGGTCGGCTGCGCACCAGAAGATCCGGCAGAACCTGGACGTCGCCGCGTATGCGAAGGAAACGGGGCTGCCGCTGCAGCCGTTCGTGATCCAGCAGACGAGCGACGACGGCGACAAGCTCGTGCGCGACTGGCCGGCGGCGACGACCGGCGTCGAGCGCAATTACGGTTACATGTTTCAGTGGTGGGCGATGGCGGCGGCCGCGCTCGGCTTCGGCCTGTACGCCGCGCGGCGTGCGGCGAAGAAGTCGGCCGGCGCGTGAGCGCCATGCCAGGACGCGGCGCCGGCGCCGCGGGTTCGTTTCGAGAGGTCTGATTTGTCCATGCAATCTCCCCGTCAGGGTTCGGCCGCTGCGCCGATGTCGCCGGCGGCCCGCAAGCGCGGCCGCTGGATGCTCGTGCTGCTGGGTCTCGTGTGCGCCGCACCGATGATCGCGTCGTACTTCACCTATTACGTGATCAAGCCGAAGGGCGGCTCGACCAACTACGGCACGCTGATCGAGCCGCAGCGCCCGATCCCCGCGGATCTGCAGGTGACCGACGAAACCGGCAAGACCGTGCCGCTGTCGTCGCTGCGCGGCGTGTGGCTGTTCGTGATGACCGACAGCAGTGCGTGCGACGAGGCCTGCGCGAAGAAGCTCTATTTCATGCGCCAGATCCGCGTCACGCAGGCGGGCGAGCGGCACCGGCTCACGATGGTGTGGCTGCGCAGCGACGCGGGCGCGACGCCGCAGAATGTGCTGGATGCGTACCCGGACACGCGCCGTCTCGTCGCCGACCCGGCCGCGGTGGCCGCGTGGCTGCCGGCCGACGCGGGCACGAAGGATAGCGACCACATCTACATGGTCGACCCGAACGGCAACCTGATGATGCGCTTCCCGAAGGATCCGAACCCCAGCAAGATCAAGTCGGACGTGACGAAGCTGCTGAAGTGGTCGAGCATCGGCTAAGGCAAGACGAGAGGCATTGAACCGATGGCGTATCTACTGCAACTCGGCCTGATCGGCTTCTGCATCGCGCTGCTGCCGCTGTCGTACGTGTGGGTGAAGGCCGACGACAACAAGTTTCGCAAGCTGGTGTGGATCACCACCTTCCTGACGCTCGACCTGGTGATGTTCGGCGGCTTCACGCGGCTGACCGATTCGGGGCTCGGCTGCCCGGACTGGCCCGGCTGCTACGGCACGTCGTCGCCGTTCATCGCGCACGCCGCGATCACGGCCGCGCACCAGGCGATGCCGACGGGCCCCGTCAGCATGTCGAAGGCGTGGATCGAGATGATCCACCGCTATTTCGCGATGGCGATCGGCGTGCTGATCATCGCGCAGGTCGTGATCGCATGGTCCGCGCGGCTGCGCCGCCGCCCGCTGCACGTGTCGCCGTGGTGGCCGACGAGCCTGCTGCTGCTGATCCTCGTGCAGGGCGCGTTCGGCGCGTGGACGGTCACGATGAAGCTGCAGCCGGTGATCGTCACGATCCACCTGCTGCTCGGCCTCACGCTGCTCGGCACGCTCGGCTGGCTCGCGGCGCGGCAGACGCCGCTGCCGTCGCATGACCCCGAAGCCGGCCGCTATCGCGCGGCCGCGCTCGCGGCGCTCGTGCTGCTGGTCGTGCAGATCGCGCTCGGCGGCTGGGTGAGCACCAACTACGCGGTGCTCGCGTGCACCGACTTCCCGACCTGCAACGGCCAGTGGATCCCGCCGATGGACTTCCAGCACGGCTTCCACCTGTGGCGCGCGCTCGGGATGACGAAGGACGGCGAGGCGATCACGCAGGACGCGCTGGTCGCGATCCACTGGACGCACCGCACGTTCGCGTTCGTGGTGGTCGCGTACCTGGTTGCGTTCGCGCTGAAGATGCGCCGCTTCGAATCGCTGCGGCGGCCCGCGAACGGCGTGCTGCTGGTCGTCCTGCTGCAGTTCGTGACGGGCCTGACCAACATCGTGCTGCAGTGGCCGCTGCCGGTCGCCGTCGCGCACAACGGCGGGGCCGCGATCCTGCTGCTGCTCGTCGTCATGTTAAACTTTCGCATCCTTTCAAGCCGCCCCGGCCGTGTCGCGCAGCCTGTGCGCGACGCCGCCCCGGCGTGACCGCCCCCATGCAAAGCACCCTCTCCCAATCGCCCGGTAGCCGGTTTTCGCAATACATGGCGCTGACGAAGCCGCGTGTCACGCAGCTCGCGGTGTTCTGCGCGGTGATCGGCATGTTCCTCGCGACGCCGGGCATGGTGCCGTGGCATGTGCTGATCGGCGGTACGGTCGGCATCTGGCTGCTGGCCGGCGCCGCGTTCGCGATCAACTGCCTCGTCGAACAGAAGATCGACGCGATGATGCGCCGCACCGCGTGGCGCCCGTCCGCGCGCGGCGAGATCACGCCCCCCCAGATCCTGCTCTTCTCGGCCGTGCTCGGCAGCGTCGGCGCATGGACGCTCTATACGTTCACGAACCCGCTGACGATGTGGCTGACGATCGCCACGTTCGTCGGCTACGCCGTGATCTACACGCTGCTGCTCAAGCCGATGACGCCGCAGAACATCGTGATCGGCGGCGCGTCGGGCGCGATGCCGCCGGCGCTCGGCTGGGCCGCGGTCACCGGCGCGGTGCCGGGCGACGCGTGGATCCTCGTGCTGATCATCTTCGTCTGGACGCCGCCGCATTTCTGGGTGCTCGCGCTGTATCGCCGCAAGGATTACGAGAACGCGGGGCTGCCGATGCTGCCGGTCACGCACGGCGAGAAATTCACGCGGCTGCACATCCTGCTGTACACGGTGATCCTGTTCGCGGTCACGCTGATGCCGTTCATCTCCGGGATGAGCGGGGCCGTCTACCTGACGAGCGCGGTGCTGCTCGGCGCGGTGTTCCTCGCGTATGCGTGGAAGATCCACCGCGACTACTCGGACGAACTCGCCCGCAAGGCCTTCCGCTACTCGATCGTCTATCTGTCGCTGCTGTTCGCCGCGCTGCTCGTCGATCACTATGCACGCCCGCTGCTCGGCGTGTAACCGCACGGTTTGAACGCAATGCTCCCATCACGTTTCGGGCGCCGCGCGCGCCAAGGCTGGATGCTCGCATGCGCATTCACGGCAGCGCTGCTGCTCGCCGGATGCGACAACGCGCCGAAATTCCAGAATCTCGACATCACCGGCAACACGCAGTTCGGCAGCGACTTCTCGCTGCCCGATACGGCCGGCAAGGTGCGTACGCTCGCCGACTTCAAGGGCCGTGCGGTCGTGATGTTCTTCGGCTATACGCACTGCCCGGACGTGTGCCCGACGACGATGGCCGAGCTGTCCGAAGCGCTGAAGCAGCTCGGGCCCGATGCCGCGAAGCGCGTGCAGGTGCTGTTCGTCACCATCGATCCGGAACGCGACACGCCGGCGCTGCTCGGCCAGTACGTGCCCGCGTTCGATCCGTCGTTCATCGGCCTGCGGCCGGCCGACGAAGCGGCGCTGAAGAAGGTCACGAAGGATTTCCGCGTGTACTACGCGAAGGTGCCCGGCAAGACGCCCGGCACCTACACGATGGATCACACGGCCGCGAGCTACGTGTTCGACCGCGACGGCAAGCTGCGCCTGTTCGTGCGCGACGGCCAGGGCCCCGGCCCGTGGGTCCACGACCTGAAGCTGCTGGTCGACTGACCGGTAGCCGCCGGGCGCCCGGCCCGGCGATCACGTGACGGCCGTCTCGCGCCGTCACGTTTTCCCTCCCTCTTCGTTGTTTGCATGCGCCGCCCGCCGGGCGGCGTAGCGGCCTGCGCGCGTATCGCGTGGATGTCGCGCAGATGTCGCGTTACGGCAGCGCGGGCACGTTGAAGCCGGATGCGGCACGCGTGATCCGGAATTCCGTCACGCGATACGTGGCGAGCCCGTCGATGACGAACGGATCGGTCTTCAGGATCGCGTCCAGCTCGTCGCGATCGATGCGGGCCGCGAGGATCACGCCGCCTTCGCGCGGCACCTTCGGCCCCGCTGCGATGAAGATGCCCTTGTCGAACTGCGGCTGCAGGAATGCGCGATGGCGTTCGAGCGCGTCGTCGATGCGCTCGAGCGATGCGGTGTAGTGGATGTCGATGACGTACATGGGTGGCCCTCGGAATGGCGCCGGCTCTTCGTGTGCCGGCTAGCCGGTCTTTTTAGCACAGCGGATGCGGACTGTCGCGCCGGCGGCCGCGGTGCGGCGCGGTGCGCGGGCGGCATGTCGATCGCGGGTTCGCGGCGCCGGCCGTATTCAAGTTGTAAGCCTCGGTGCCGTAAATGAATGGGCAAGCGTTTGCGCGCGGCAGGCCGTTCGCGCGCAGCGTGCGCATCGACATCGACAGAGGCACGCAGATGAGCAGAATGAGTTTGAACCGCAAGCTGTGGCTCGCGCTTGCGCTGGTATGGATCGGTCTCCTGGGCGTCGGCGCATGGAGCGCATACGAGACGCGCGCGACGATGCTCGCCGAACGCAAGGCAGGCATCGCGAATCTCGTCGATTCGGCGGCCGGCATCGTGAAGGCGTATCACGCACTCGCGCAGAGCGGCACGCTGCCCGAGGCCGACGCGAAGCGCGACGCGCTCGCGAGCCTGGCCGCGATGCGCTACGGCGATTCGGGCTACGTGTTCGTGATGGATTCGAAGCCGGTCGTGCTGATGCATCCGACGCTGCCGAAGCTGGTCGGCACGCAGGTCGGCGACTATCTCGATCCGGACGGCAAGCCGCTGTTCGTCACGATCCTGAACGCGGCGAAGGAAACCGGCAGCGGCTTCGCCGAGTATCGCGGGCGCCTGCCGCACAGCGAGACCGCCGTGCCGAAGATCAGCTACGTCACGCGCTTCACGCCGTGGGACTGGAACATCTCGAGCGGCGTCTTCCTGAAGGACATCGACACCCTCTACTACCGGACGCTGCTCGGCCACCTCGCGGTCGTGTTCGTGATCGGCTTCGTGATCAGCGTGGCGATGCTGGTGATCATCCGCAACGTGCGCAGCAGCCTCGGTGGCGAGCCTGACGAAGCGGCCGCGCTCGCGACGCGCATCGCGCAGGGCGACCTGACGCAGCCGGTGCCCGTACGGGCGGGCGACCGCACGAGCATGATGGCCGCGATGCACGACATGCAGGCACGGCTGCAGGCGACGATCGGCGGGATTCGCCAGTCGGCCGGATCGATCGCGTCGGCGAGCCGCCAGATCTCGGCGGGCAACGACGACCTGTCGCAGCGCACCGAGGAGCAGGCCGCATCGCTGGAAGAAACCGCCGCGAGCATGGAGCAGTTGACCGCGACCGTGAAGCAGAACGCCGACAACGCGCGGCAGGCGAGCGGGCTCGCGAACAGCGCGTCGGAGATCGCGCGCACCGGGAGCGACGTCGTGAACCGCGTGATCGGCACGATGGGCGAGATCGACGACAGCTCGCGCAAGATCGCCGACATCATCGGCGTGATCGAGGGCATCGCGTTCCAGACCAACATCCTCGCGCTGAACGCGGCGGTCGAAGCCGCGCGTGCCGGCGAGCAGGGCCGCGGCTTCGCGGTGGTCGCGGGCGAAGTGCGTTCGCTCGCGCAGCGCAGCGCGACGGCGTCGAAGGAGATCCGCGAGCTGATCGTCGACTCGGTCGAGCGCGTACGCAACGGGTCGACGCTGGTCGGCCAGGCCGGCACGACGATGGGCGAGATCCTGCAGGCCGTCGCACGCGTGACCGACATCATGGGCGAGATTGCGGCGGCATCCGAGGAGCAGGCGAGCGGCATCACGCAGGTCGGGCGCGCGGTCACGCAGATGGACCAGGTGACGCAGCAGAACGCGGCGCTCGTCGAGGAGGCCGCCGCGGCCGCCGCGTCGCTGCAGGAACAGGCCGCCCGGCTGCGCGATGCGGTCGGCGCGTTCCGGGTCGGCGGGCAGGTGGGGGAGCCGGTATTCGAGACGAAGGCGGCCGATCGGGCAGCGGTGGCGTGACGCACGTCGGCTGACGCGCGACTCGCATGAACGCAACTAACGGCCGAGTCGAGCAGGCCCCGCCAGCACCGCTGCGGTGCATACCCATATGAGCGGGATGTATTTCACTTCCCGCCGATCCTGTGACACCATTTGCCCCTTCCTGCGAGTCGGGGCATACCCGTATCGCGCCCCATTTTTCAGTCATCCAGTAAGCAAGAAAGCGAGAAACAGATGAAGCGTCGCAGTCTCCTGAAGGTATTTTCCGTGCTGGCCACCGGTGCAGCACTGACGCTGTCGGCAGGCGCGCACGCCGAAGACAAGGTGATCAAGGTCGGCACGGTCGCCGGCCCGGATTCGGAAGTGTGGCAGCTCGTGCAGAAGGTCGCGAAGGAGAAGGAAGGCCTGAACGTGAAGGTCATCGAGTTCAACGACTACGTGCAGCCGAACGCGGCGCTCGACTCGGGCGACCTCGACGCGAACAGCTTCCAGCACCAGCCCTACCTCGACAGCCAGGTGAAGCAGCGCGGCTACAAGCTGGTCAGCGCGGGCCTGACCTACATCTCGCCGATGGGCGTGTACTCGAAGAAGTTCAAGGCGCTGAAGGACCTGCCGCAAGGCGCGAAGGTCGCGGTGCCGAACGATCCGTCGAACGAGAACCGCGCGCTGCTGCTGCTGCAGACGCAAGGCCTGATCAAGCTGAAGGCGGGCGCCGGCACGGGCGGCAACAACGCGACGGTGCTCGACATCGCGGACAACCCGAAGAAGCTGAAGATCTCCGAACTCGACGCCGCGCAACTGCCGCGCGTGCTGTCGGACGTCGACGCAGCCGTGGTCAACACGAACTACGCGCTCGCCGCGAACCTGCAGCCGACCAAGGACGCGATCGCGCTCGAATCGCTGACGAGCCCGTATGCGAACCTGATCGCCGTGCGCGCGAAGGACAAGGACCAGCCGTGGGTGAAGAAGCTGGTCAAGGCATACCAGTCGCCGGAAGTGCGCGAATTCATCAAGAAGCAGTTCAAGGGCTCGATGGTCGCGTCGTTCTGAACGCCGCCCACCCGCCTGACCGCTGAACGAAAAGGGCCTGCATCGCGCAGGCCCTTTTTCATTGGCGCGGCCGATCGACGACGGCCGCACGGTGTGGCGCGTTCAACGCCGGCTCACATCTCGCCGCGCCGCGAGCAGATCGACATGATCTGCTGGATCGCATAGTTGTCGCGCACGCCTGGCAGCGACTGCACGACGCACTCGTGAAAACGCCGCTCGCGCGGCAGCAGCATCGCATTGTTGCGATACAGCGCGTCGCATGAGCGCTGGATCAGTTGCGCCGCCGCGCCGTTGCGGCTTTCGCGCAGCGCATTGAGCATGCAGTCGTCGTATTGCGCACTGCCGTCGGTCAGTGCAAATGCCACACCCGGCAGCGCCAGCGCGACGGCCGCGAATGCGATGACTCGGATCCCCCGTTTCATGTGCCCTCCGATGGCGTGGACTGGGTCGGCCGACAGCATAACGTAAAGCCGCGAGCGCGGCTGACGCGTTGCGCCGAGGCTGGCCGGAGCCGCCGCCGGCCGGGCTTCGCGCGCGTTCACGGGCTTCGACGGGCGCGGCGATCCGGGGCATGCCGCGAAAGCGCGGAGTCAGGCGGTGGTCTGCGGAAATGGTATCCTCGTGCGTTCGCCGCTGCACGCTTTCCCGGAGCGTGCGCGGGCCGTTCGCCAGCGCTTCGTACGCATGGCGGCGCCCGCCTGACGGCGGCGGGAATCCATCATCCAGAACCAACACAATACGGGGGAGACACACCCATGAAGCGTTTCAAGACTTTCGCGATCCGTTCGATCACGGCCGGCGTGGCCGCACTCGCGCTGGCCGGTGCCGCGCACGCCCAGACCGTCAAGGTGCTGTCGATCGTCGATCACCCGGCGCTCGATGCGATCCGCGACGGCCTGCGCGCCGAGCTGAAGGCGGAAGGCTACGGCGACGACAAGCTCAAGTGGGAATACCAGAGCGCGCAGGGCAACACGGGCACGGCAGCACAGATCGCGCGCAAGTTCGTCGGCGACCAGCCCGACGTGATCGTCGCGATCGCGACGCCGGCCGCGCAGGCGGTGGTGGCCTCGACGAAGAGCGTGCCGGTCGTCTATTCGGGCGTGACCGATCCGGTCGCCGCGCAGCTCGTGAAGGGCTGGGGCCCGTCGGGCACCAACGTGACGGGCGTTTCCGACAAGCTGCCGCTCGATCGCCAGGTCGCGCTGATCAAGCGCGTCGTGCCGAATGCGAAGACGGTCGGCATGGTCTACAACCCGGGCGAGGCGAACTCGGTCGTCGTCGTGAAGGAACTCAAGGAGATCCTCGCGAAGCAGGGGATGACGCTGAAGGAAGCGGCCGCGCCGCGTACCGTCGACATCGGCCCGGCCGCGAAGAGCCTGATCGGCAAGGTCGACGTGATCTACACGAACACCGACAACAACGTCGTGTCCGCGTACGAAGCGCTCGTGAAGGTCGCGAACGAAGCGAAGATTCCGCTCGTCGCCGGCGACACCGACAGCGTGAAGCGCGGCGGCATCGCGGCGCTCGGCATCAACTACGGCGACCTCGGCCGCCAGACGGGCAAGGTCGTCGCGCGCATCCTGAAGGGCGAGAAGCCGGGCGTGATCGCGTCGGAAACGAGCAGCAACCTCGAGTTGTTCGCGAACACGGGCGCGGCCGCGAAGCAGGGCGTGACGCTGTCGCCGGATCTGCTCAAGGACGCGAAGACGGTCATCAAGTAAGCCGCGGCCCGACCGCCGTGCTTGCGGGCCCGATCCGGGCCTGAACGACCCCGCCGGACGGGCGGCTCCCACCCGGGGCCGCCCGTTCGCTTCGCCCGGCCGTACACGTCCGGCCGGGAAGCAACAGGATTTCCCCATCATGTCTCTGTTCTCGTTTCTGGGCGCGCTGGAGATCGGCCTGATCTTCAGCCTCGTCGCCCTCGGGGTGCTGATCTCGTTTCGCATCCTCAACTTCCCCGACCTCACCGTCGACGGCAGCTTTCCGCTCGGCGGCGCCGTCGCCGCGACGCTGATCTCGGCCGGCTACGACCCGTTCAGCTCGACCTGCATCGCGATCGTCGCGGGCGCGGTGGCCGGCTTCATCACCGGCTGGCTCAACGTGCGCCTGAAGATCATGGACCTGCTCGCCAGTATCCTGATGATGATCGCGCTCTATTCGGTGAACCTGCGGATCATGGGCCGGCCGAACGTGCCGCTCATCACCGAGCCGACCATTTTCACCGTGCTGCAGCCCGACTGGATGCCCGACTACGTGCTGCGCCCGGCGCTGCTCGCGATCGTCGTCGTGGTCGCGAAGCTCGGCCTCGACTGGTTCTTCTCGTCGCAGCTCGGCCTCGCGATGCGCGCGACCGGCGCGAACCCGCGGATGGCGCGTGCGCAAGGCATCGCGACCGGCCGTGCGACGCTCGCCGGGATGGCGCTGTCGAACGCGCTCGTCGCGCTCGCGGGCGCGCTGTTCGCGCAGACGCAGGGCGGCGCGGATATCTCGATGGGGATCGGCACGATCGTGATCGGGCTGGCCGCCGTGATCATCGGCGAGACGCTGCTGCCGGCGCGCCGGCTCGTGCTGACGACGCTCGCCGTCGTGCTCGGCGCGATCGTCTACCGCTTCTTCATTGCGCTTGCGCTCAACAGCGAATTCATCGGGCTGAAGGCGCAGGATCTGAACCTCGTGACGGCCGCGCTCGTCACGATCGCGCTGGTGCTGCCGGCGACGCGCAAGAAGCTGTTCGCGCGCAAGAACGGAGGGGCCTGACATGCTGTCCGCACAAGACCTGAAACTCACGTTCAATCCCGGCACGCCGATCGAGACGCGCGCGCTGCGCGGGCTGTCGCTCGAGATTCCCGACGGCCAGTTCGTCGCGGTGATCGGCTCGAACGGCGCCGGCAAGTCAACCTTCCTCAATGCGGTCAGCGGCGACCAGGCCGTCGATGCGGGACGCATCTCGATCGACGGCACGGACGTCACGCGCAAGGCCGCGTGGGATCGCGCGCACCTCGTCGCGCGCGTGTTCCAGGATCCGATGGCCGGCACCTGCGAGGCGCTGACGATCGAGGAGAACATGGCGCTCGCGATGGCGCGCGGTGCGCGGCGCGGCTTTCGGGCCGCGCTCGACCGGCCGTCGCGCGAGCTGTTCCGCGACAAGCTGCGGCTCCTGAACCTCGGCCTCGAGAACCGGCTGACCGACCGGATCGGGCTGCTGTCGGGCGGCCAGCGGCAGGCGGTGAGCCTGCTGATGGCGTCGCTGCGGCCGTCGCGGATCCTGCTGCTCGACGAGCACACGGCCGCGCTCGACCCGAAGACGGCCGCGTTCGTGCTGGAGCTGACCGCGCGCATCGTCGCCGAGAGCAAGCTGACGACGATGATGGTCACGCACAGCATGCGGCAGGCGCTCGACTACGGCGACCGCACGGTGATGCTGCACCAGGGGCAGGTCGTGCTCGACGTGTCGGGCGACGCGCGCAAGGGGCTCGACGTGCCGGACCTGCTGCAGATGTTCGAGAAGGTGCGGCACGAGCAGCTCGACGACGACGCGTTGCTGCTCGGCTGACGGGCGGCAGGCGGGCCGGTGCGGTGCGGGGTGCCGCATCATGCCGGTTTGCCCGCGGGTTGGCGTGCGGGCCCGGCCGGGTGATTCGGGCCGGATGGCGGTGGCGCGCGTTCGTGCGACACGATCCGGCCACGCCCGCTCCGGCGCGGCGTAACATGACGGCCGCGCGGGCTTTCCCGTCGCTTTTCTTCTGACGAAAACCGGTTTTGCACCGGCGCTGTGCGACGCGAGCGCATTGCCATATACTGTATATCCATACAGTTGTGGGTGACATCATGCTCGCATCCTCCATTTCTCCCGAATCCCTTCATCCGTCGCTGTGTACCTTTACCCTAAGGATGCATAGTTCGTGATTCGGTAGCTCGGATACCTTATGGCATCTGCTTCTGTATAGCGGGTCTTTTCGATGTATCGATACATCGCAATGCATATTTTTCCTCCGGCACCGGTCAATCGCTGAGAATCTTGCGAATCGCGCGCGCAAATCCAATATCGAACACGGTCCTACCGCGCTCGTTCACGATCTCGCCATGCATCCCTTCTCGCCACCCCTGCTCCTCAAGATGCTTTGCCGAAATCGCTTTCCCAAGTGCTTCACGTTCGGAAGGCGTGAGTTGCTCGGCGTTGCCGAATAGCATGACGGGTGGCGACGTGGGGGCGCTAGCGACGCGGGCGCCAACCGGGCGTCGATCGACGATTACCTGAGTGTTGGCCTTCAGGAGATTGACTTCCGCCTTGAGCTTGTCACGCTCGGCGATGGCGGCCTGCATGATGGAGCGAATGGCAGGATCGTTGATACGCATCAGGTATTCATGGTTCGCCAGCGGTTTCGATGGCGGCGCCGGCGACTGGCCAACAAGGGCTGCCCAAGCCCCTATCAGGACACGATAGTCGGCTGACTGAGCGTTGTAGAGGACGCGTCCTTTTAGTATTCCTTGAGTTTCGGCCAGGCGCCCAATGGTTGGAAGCGAAAAGTCGCGGAAACCTGAATCGTGGTGTTTGCGACAAATCTCGTGCATCGCCGTCAGCTTGGCGCGTCGTTGAGAGCGGCTGCCTTTGGCAAGCAGCGTGCCGAGAACGACGTCAGGATGGTCGATCGTCATGTCGGTTGTGCGTCGGAATCTGCGAGCTTTCGTCGCTTGCGAGCGAACGTCTGAATGGAGCTGCCCTTTGGCAGCAGTGTGGTGAGATCGACACCAAATCGCTCGCTCAAACTCTCACCGGCGTCCATCAGGGTAATGACTTGCATCTGCCCGAGTACCGGATTCGCAGGATTCACTTGCTGTGCGAGACGACGCATAAAGGCATTACCTACACGGAGTTGCTCGTCTTCACTCAGCTTCATGAACATGGGCGGCACTGGACCGGCCAGCCTTTCGTAGACATCTTCGAGCCATAATTTATGGCAACCGAGGAGGTCAGTATGAGCGGCAAGCGGTACACGGATGAGTTCAAGATCGAAGCAGTCAAGCAAGTCACCGAGCGTGGTCATTCGGTGGCGGATGTAGCCCAGCGTTTGGGCATTACAACGCACAGCCTGTATGCCTGGCGGGCGAAGTTCGATAAGCCAGATGTGGTGCGGCAGGTGGAACTGGATCAAAGCGCCGAGGTGCGGCGACTGAAGGCCGAACTCAAGCGGGTAACCGAGGAGCGCGACATTCTAAAAAAGGCCGCGGTAGGTTCAATCGATCGTTGCAACACCTTCCTACTAATATCGAATGAGGGAGGGTTGACGAATGGCACAAATGGGACGGCCGGGGTTGTCGCCAGAAGGCAAGTCCGAGGTTTGGCGGCGGTGGCGGGCAGGTGAATCGCTTCTTGGCATCGGGAAGGCGCTAGGCAAGCCTGCAGGCTCGATCTACGGCGTGATCCGACTATGCGGAGGGTACACCCCTGCTGCTCGTAAGCGGTCGTTGCAGGCATTAACCTTGAGTGAACGTGAAGAGATCTCGCGTGGCGTCTCGGCTGGACTTTCAATTCGAGCGATTGCCCGCCAGTTGAACCGCGCGCCTTCCACGATTTCCCGTGAGATTGCGCGTAACGGCGGAACGGACCACTATCGAGCTCTGGAAGCAGATGAGCGAGCCTTGCAGGCTGCTCTGCGACCCAAACGCTGCCTCCTGGAGCAGAACCGGCGCTTGCGCTATGCGGTCGAGCGTAAGCTTTGCCGCGAATGGTCTCCAGAGCAAGTGAGCGGTTGGCTTAAGAACCGATATGCCGATGATGAGGCGATGCGCGTGTCTCACGAGACGATCTATCGAAGCCTGTTTGTGCAAGCGCGCGGCGTTCTGAAGAAGGAACTGCAGTATCACTTGCGGACCCAGCGGAAGATGCGTCACTCACGCTCGTCCAGCACGAAGGGCGCTCGCAATAAGATTGCTGACGCGGTTTCGATTCACGAGCGACCACCTGAAGCAGCCGACCGTGCGGTGCCGGGGCACTGGGAAGGAGATCTCGTCAGTGGCGCCAACAATACTCATGTCGCCACTTTGGTCGAGCGGCGCTCGAGATTCACCATCATCGTCAAGGTAAAGGGAAAAGACACGGTGAGCGTTGTGGCGGGCCTGAAGCGCGAAGTTAAGCGGTTGCCGCAGCATCTACGCAAGTCGCTCACCTGGGACCGCGGCATGGAGTTGGCGAACCACAAAGACTTCACGATCGCGACGGACGTGAAGGTCTACTTCTGCGACCCGCGAAGTCCTTGGCAACGTGGTACCAACGAAAACACGAAGCGACTCCTGCGTCAGTACTTGCCCCACGGTATGCAACTTGATCAATACTCGCAGGCGGAATTGAATAGGATCGCAGCGCGGCTCAATGAAAGGCCCAGAAAGACATTGGGCTTCATGTCTCCGGCCGATAAAATATGCGAGGCTGTTGCAGCGACTCATTGAACCTACCGCCGCGTACTTTGCAAAGGGATGACAGCAAGGTACGCGTTCATGCGGGCCCATATCAACGAGCACTGTCTGCGGACGATGTGCCGAGTGCTCGGCGTTCATCGCAGCGGCTATTACGTCTGGCAGCGTCAGTCGGGCAGTGCACGCAAGCACGAGGACGACCGACTGCTGGGTCTGATCAAGCATCATTGGCTGGCCAGCGGCGGCGTCTACGGTTACCGCAAAATCACGGTGGATTTGCGTGAATCGGGCGAGATGTGCAGTCGTCACCGCGTGCTCCGGTTAATGCGGAGAGAAGGTTTGCGCGCCGAGGTTGGCTACGGCAGCAAGCCTCGCTATCGTGGCGGTCCGGTTGGCGTGGTGGCCAATATCCTGAATCGGGAGTTCGCCCCCGACGCGCCGAACAGGGTCTGGGTCACCGACATCACGTACATCCGAACCTACGAAGGCTGGCTGTATCTGGCGGCGGTCATGGATCTGTACTCGCGTCAGATCGTCGGCTGGGCCACGCGATCAACGATGACCAGCGATCTGGTATTGCAGGCTTTGCTGGCCGCAGTCTGGAAGCGCAAACCGGGACCAGGCGTTATGGTGCATTCGGATCAGGGCAGTCAGTTCACCGGCGATGACTGGCAGTCATTCCTAAGGGCTCACCATATGGTGCCGAGCATGAGTCGTCGCGGTAATTGCCACGATAACGCCGTTGCCGAAAGCTTCTTCAGCGCGTTGAAGAAGGAGCGAATCAAGCGGCGCATCTACCCGAACAGGGCTACCGCTGCCACGGACGTATTCGATTACATTGAGATGTTCTACAACCCGATTCGCCGGCATGGTTCCGCCGGCGACTTGTCACCTGTCGAGTTTGAGCGGCGCTACGCGCTAAACGGCTCGTGAGTGTCTATGAAACTCTGGCCGGTCCACGACGGCAGAATTGCAGTCATCCTATACGCGCAATGAGTCACTACGTTGAAGGTCGCAATCGGGAACACGCCGAGGACGTCTGGCCCGGCTAACTGTCACAGTACCCAGGCAGACGTCATTGAATTGGATGGACTCCGAGAGCGGCGCCGGCACCTCGCTTCGACAGATACATGAGTGGCGTACTTGCGTCATCCGTGCAGGTCATGTGCGATCATCAGGCGGTACAACGTCGCGCGCGAAATGCCCAGCTCCGCCGCGACGTCGGCATGTCGGTGCGGATGCCGCATCAACGCGTCCACGAGCATGCGCCGCTCCGCTTGCCGGCGCACGTCGGCGAGTGAAGGCGGGTTGCGAGACGTGTACTGATTCAGTTCGAGGTCGGCAGCGGAGATCATCGAGCCGTTCGTCATCACGACCGCGGACCGAATCCGATTGATCAGCTCGCGCACATTACCGGGCCACGGATAGTTGTGGATCGCCTCGATTGCGCACGGTGTGAAACCGCGAATCCGGTGCGCACTGTCGCCGCGATGGCGCTGGAGCATGTAATCGGCGAGCAGCATGATGTCGGGGCCTCGCGCGCGCAGCGGCGGCTCGTCGATACGCAGCACGCACAGGCGGTAATACAGGTCCGCACGGAACCGCCCGGCCTGCATCGCGGCCTCGAGATCGACATGGGTCGCGGACACGATCCGTACGTCCACCGGAATCGACACGCGCCCGCCGAGCCGCTCGATCTTGCCCTCCTGCAGGAACCGCAACAGGCTCGCCTGGCTCTCGAACGGCATGTCGCCAATTTCATCGAGAAACAGCGTGCCGCCGTGCGCGGCCTCGATGCGGCCGATCTTGCGCTGGTGCGCGCCGGTGAACGCGCCGCGTTCATGGCCGAACAGCTCGGCCTGCAGCAGCGTCGACGGGATGGCCGCGCAATTCACGGCGACGAACGGCGCGTCGGCGCGCGACGAATGCTGGTGGATCGCCGCCGCGGTCAACTCCTTGCCGGTCCCGGATTCGCCGGCGATGAACACGGCGGCCTCGGTGTTGGCGACCTTGCGGATCGTCGCGAACAGCCGGCGCATCGCGCCGCATGCGCCGATCATCGCACCGCCGGGCGGTGCGGCATCGACGGCCGGTTTTTCGCTTTCCACCAGGTTCAGCATCCCGTACGCATGGCCGACGAGATAGCCGATCGTCCTGCAGGCCGTCGCATTGCCCACGTAGTCGAAGCAGCACTGGCGGATCAGGCGCGCGACGGCGGCGTCGCGCAGGCGCTCGTCGTCGACGAGCGCGACCCAGCCGATACGCGGGTCGCGCAGCAGCGCCTCGAACGACGCGATGTCGGGCGACGCGAAGTCGTCGAAATCGACGATGCCCGCGTGCAGGCGGTTCGCCTTGACGAGATTGAGTGCGTCCGCAACGGATTTCGCACGCCACACGTTCCAGCCGCACGATGCGAGACAGTCGACGAGCGCCGCATCGGGATGCTGCGACAGATACACGAGCGGGCGCGCCAGCACGGTAGCGTGACGCCGGCCCGGGACGAACGGCGGCATGCATGCGGTCCGTTCGCCCTCCTGTTGGCCTGACAGTCTGATCGGGCAGTAATGGTTCACGATGGCCTCGCCGCGTAGGGTTGTCTGGCGGAGCGTGGCGCGAATCGGTGCGCGGCAGGTCTTCCTGCCCGCGCGCCGCGCTGCCGGCGTGTCCGCCCGGGAAAGTTCGTTATCGGCAGAACACGACGCGCTGCGTATAGATCTGCGGTTCGACGGCGGGCCGCGCGGCCCGGTTGAGTTCTTCGCGATAGGTGCGGTAGGTCCTGCCGTTGACCGTCACCTCCGTCGCGGGCGCCGTCTCGATCGTGTTCAGCCCGTTGCGTTGCCAGTCGCTGACCCGCTCCGACGCGGACACGCTCGACTCGCCCGCGATCTTCTGCGTGATCGCGCTGCTGTCGCTCCACGGCTGCGTGCGCATGTCCTCGGCGCGCTGCATCGCGCCGACCGTCTTGCCGGTTGAAGCCGGCCCGCTCTGCGCTTCGAACGGCGCGCCGCGGCCGTACACCGGCGATTGCCACGACGGTGCGTGCCCTTCCTCCGGCATCATGTAAATCATCTGCGGGTCGCCGACCATCATCATCGGCACGCATGCGGTGTTGTCCGGGCGACCGAGCGTCGTCAGCGCCTGCTGGACGCTCACGGCGTTCGCGGCAGTCTGCTCGCTCAGGATGACGAAGACCGCGGGATTCTGGAAAACCGACTGCGCAACGGCTTGCGTGCCGTACAGCAGCAGAGCGACCAAAAAGATCCTCATGATTGAGGCCTCCTTGTACCGTCGTCAGGCAAAAAGAGGTGTTGGCCTCGGGGATGGGACCAACACCCGTCAAACTTGCGACGTGCGTCGCGCAGCGGACCCGGCGGCTCCCGCGCGCCCGGCATGCCGGTCGCGCGAGAGCCGGGCCCGCGTGCTTACGACGACGTGCTCGTCGAGATGATGGCCGGAGCCGGCGAGGCCGGCGCGGCCTGCTGGTCGACGGTGGCCGGCGCCAGCTCCTTCACCGTATCGGATACGGCCGGCATGTCGGCGGACGGGGCACGCGCGGCAGCGGATTCCTCCGCGTCCGTCGCCTTTGCGTCGACGGCCGGCGTGTCGGCAACGGCAGCAGCCGCCGCAGGCTGCGCGACCTCGGGCGCGGGCGCTTCGGCTGCTGCCTGCGGAGCCGGTTCGACCGCCTTCGCATCGGCCGCGGGCGGTGCTGCGTCGGCTACCTGCGGTGCGGCCTCGGTCGCCGCCGGTGCGGCTTGCGCGGTGTCGGGCACCTTCGCGTCGGCGGCCGGCGCGAGCGCGGCTTGCGCTGCGGTTTCCGCCGCGGCCGGCGCGGGTTCCGGTGCCTTGTCGGCCACTGCCGGCGCGGGTGGTTCCGACGCCTTCTCGGCGACAGCCGGCGCGGGTTGTTCCGGCGCCTTCTCGGCGACGGCCGGCGCGGCAACGATGGCGGCAGCAGGCACCGCGCTCATCGCGGCCGGTGCGACGGCAGGTGCGGCGCTCACCACCGGTGCTGCCGCGGCAACCGGTGTGGCTGCGGCAACCGGTGCGACGGCAGGCGCGGCGTTCACCATCGGTGCGGCCGCGGCAACCGGCACGGCGACAGGTGCGACGGCAGCCGCTTGAGTCGCAGCAGGCACCGCGCTGACGGCCGGCGCGGCGATCGACGGCACAGGCACCGACACCGGAGCCGGTGCCACCTCGACCGCGGCGGTCGCCACCGGCCGCGTCTGCGCGGGCGCAGGTGCCGCGGCATCGAGTGGCGGCAGGCCCATGCGGTTGCGCACGATCGGGTCGCGATACTTCACGTCGTCGGCCACGGTCGCTTCGGCGGAAGGCGCCACGTTCGAGCGCGCGAGCGGCGCGGTCGTACCCGGGCACAGGTGCCCGGTCGCTTCCACCGCGCGCCGGTTCGCATCGCTCTGGCAGAGCAGCGCGAGCGCCACGTCGGTCAGCCCCATCGCGCGGAATTCACGCGCATCGAGACGGCGCACGCAGGCCTGATCGACCAGCGTCGTGCCGCCCGTCATGCCGAACCCCGGGAACGACATGCCGATGCTCACCGACCCCATGCAGGTGTCGGACAGCGTGGTCGTGAGGCCGGGCGCCTGGATCGCCGGGTTCGTCTTGATCGTCTGCGTACCCGAGTAGTTGACGTTTTCCGCCGCCTGGGTGTTGTACGGGTTGGTACCGGGCGAGCCGGGCGCCTGGAGTGCGCTCACGCTCTGCGGCGTCACGTTCGAGCCGCCGCTCGTGCTGGACGGCATCGTCAGGTTGACATTCACGCTCGAATTGCCGCTGCCGCGCACCCCGCTGTTGCTGGTGGCATTGCCGCCGCGCGAACTCGTCGTGTTCGTATTCATGCTCGACCCGCCACCCTGACTGATGGCCGTCGACGATGTCGACGACTGCGCGCTCGACGTCGAATCGGCGGTTTGCGCGTGGGCCCCGATCGTGGTCATCGCGAACATTGCCGCACATGCCACCTTGATCCTGTTGCTGTTCATTTCACTCTCCGGACGAGGTTTGACCTCCGACCCAGGCAACCGTACGAATTCCCCTGAATTACTTCAGCTTTGCTGCTTCCCCGAACTGCTTCCAGCCACTACCCAGCTGGGACCACGGTCCATCCGGCATTCCCTGCTGCTGTTGGGAGCCCGGTCCGCCGATGGCACTGCCCGACGAAAGCGCTTGTTGTTCCGACGGTTTGGTTGTCTGAGAAGGTTTGTTTGACGTCTGCATATTCGATTGCACGTCCTCGGCAGCACGGTCAGCGCCATACGCCGTCAGAGACGCGAGCATCAGAGCGGCGGCAATCAGGTTCTGCTTCATGCCAACTCCTTACGTGACAACAAGGTGGATAAGAGACCGGCGTCGTTGAGGAACTGGCCCCCACCTGACTAATGACTGCTCTCGGTCGCGCTCGAGCTGCCCTGGCTTCCACCCGATGCTGAAGGCGAGCCGGCCGGACCGGTACTCCACACGGTCGACGAGTTGGTGTGATTCGAGCCCGCGATCGCGCCCGATCCGCCACTGCCCGTCCATCCCACAGCACCCGCGTTGGCATTGCCGTTGTCGTTCGCGCCCGTGGCCGTGTAGTGGTTCGCGCCGAGTACGATCGTGGCGGTCACCCCTCCCGAAAGCGCATTCGCGTTCTCGTTCGTTTTGCTGTTGCCAGCGAACGAACCTGCGGCACCGATACCGCCACCTGCCGCGAACGCACCCCCGTTCGTGCCCGAACCGCTGGCCGTCGAAGTCGAGTTGTGATGCGCGAACGCCGTGCCGGCGGAGCCGCTCGGTGTCACGGTACTGCCTGCATTCGCGCCCGCCGTCGACGTCGAGTTGCCGGTATAGCTTCCGGAGCCGACCAGCACCGAACCGGAAACACCCGCCGCAACGGATTGCGTCTGGTTGGTCGTGGACGAACCGGCGGCCAATGCAGCCGACGATATGACGGTGAGCGCAGTCGCTAATATGACGTTGGCTTTCATAGCAATTCCTTGCTGTGAGATTGTTCGGCAGTCCAGGAACCCGGCCCGCCCTTGCGGAACAAGGCCCGGCTCCCGTACCGCCAGCCATTGACGAACGCTACGCGCAGCGGCTTAGTGGTGATGTGTCCAGCCGGTCGAGCCCGCGTTCGCGCCGCTGCTACCGCCAGCCTGCGAGCCGCCGAACCCGAAGCCGCTAACCGACGACGTTTGGGTATGGTTCGTGTACGAGACCGATCCGCTGCCGCCGTAGCCGGCCGTTGCGCCGGCTGCGCCGAGTGCCGAGCCGGAATCGGTCGCGGTGAAATGACCGAAGCCAGCAACCCCGGCCATCGTCTGGCCACCACTCGACGAGTTGCTGCTCGACACCGTGCCGCTGCCTGCGAACGCTGCACCCGAGAACGCCAGAACTGCTGCTGCAATCAGAAGCTTCTTCATGGTCGACTCCATAACGGCGTGGAGAGAATGAACGAGGAAGGTTGCACGCCATCAATCTTCTCGTCTCGAAGCAATCCTTAATTAAGGATTCCTAGCTAAAATACTCAAACTTCCTTGTGAATTTGCGGTCTTTCTTTTGTCGCTTGAAGACTAATTTCTATTTTTTAAGTTATCCAAATTTTTATGGTGGATGTTTTGGATTAAATTTGTGAACATTAACTTGCTCGCGAAAAAAATCGCGACCTTCCCGCCCGAAATGTCGGTCGATTCATTTCGGGTCGCGATTTAAATTAATCTCGCAGCGGAATGCTGTGTCACCAAATAATACAACGCTCCTTAAATACGAACTTCTAATTCGCTCGACAACGGACCCGCATTGCAATCAAGGGGGATACCGTTTGCCCGGTCGAACGACGAAGTCTATTCCGTGTACTTCGACCGACAGATGTTCGATCTACCTAGCCACTGCTGGGATCTGCCAGGAGCAATCAAATCGACCCGGCATGGCCGAAGCCAATCGGCGTCACGCTGTCTGGTACGAGAAGGCGGATCCATCCGGGTGAACTGAATGAAGACGAACACCGCTGCCGCTCGGTTGCCTCGGAGAGCGACAACCGCTTCAGCAAGCGGAGCGTGCGAATGCCGAGAAGTCGGCAAGGAGAGACTCGCGCAGTTGGCACTCTGTCACGAGCGATACCCCGATTTTTGCGACTGCCCCGTTCGTGCGCGAAGTTCGCGCAGGCGAAGCTATTGCTGATGGTCTTCATCGTCGTTTCCCCGACTGACTTATTGACGAGTTGTCTGCGCCAAATCCTTGTTACGTCGTGTCGACTGCTCGCCGGTGCGACATATAAGGCAAGCAGCGTGCCACCCATTATTACGTCGACGGTTGCGTGCCCAAAACCGCCTACGCAACGAAACGCATCGCCGAGAAAAGCACTTTTTGTTTCAGGAATGTATCGTCAGAGCGACCGAATGCGCAGGCCGAGACCGTTAAGCACGAGCAGGTAATGCCCGGCTCGGCAGCAAAATTCGCGCGGGGATGCTCGCCAATCGATCGCCTCGACCGATGTTTCAACTCTGAAATGTGCCCGTCGGTCAAGCGGGCAGTGCCTGTGGCCATGCGTTCGAACAGCCCGCCGCGGCCAAGCCTATGGCTCGCAGTGCCCAGACGACCGGAAATCGATTCACTTGATGTTCGGCCGGCCAACGTATCAGCGATCGATACGGTTCGGTGCGGTGCGATTTTCGAAAACCCGATCAAAGCTGATTCAATCGTGTAACCACTGCGAGGTGACACAGTGTTGGCAGGGGCGGTAATCGAATCATGGAGACCGGCAGCGAACGTTGAACGTTTGCAGGTGGGTTAACTCGCGTTCCGGTGAACGACTCGGCTGAGTACGCTGCACGTGTGCATCCCCATGCACATGTCAACAAGCTTGTTTTGAGCCCGCTTCGAGCGGGCTTTTTTTCACAAGATGGTTTACGTCCACCTAACCGCATGCCCGCTGCGCCCGGCGCTGATCGCCTGGCGCATTGGTATTGTTCGCTGCATGCGTGGGCAGAATTGACACGTCTGGCTGGGTCAAAATGCTCCGACGGCATCACTGTCGCACCGCTCACCCCGCGAGTTGTCCGATACGCCGCCCGCCGCAGTCTCGAAGTCCGTTGAGGCCGTCGGGTTCAACGATGAAGGCGGTCTTCGATGGCCGGCTTTGACGATTCAGATTTTCCGACTTGCACTTGAAATCGTCACTTTGCGCCCTTTGAAAACCCTCGAGAATTGAGCTATACCGTTATTCGCAGTCCGGAAGTCATCGTGTCGGGCAGACGGGGCGAATTCACAGGATGGCGCACAAACGAGGGCGAGATCGGGATACAAGTATCTCGATCATTACAGCAACGCCGTGATCCGTTCGGATCGTGAGCTTTCAATGTATGGGGCGGTGTGCCCGGCCTCTCGAGCCCTATCGCCGTCAAACAATACGAAGCGATGAGGGATGCGATATATGCAATGTGCATCACATCAGCATCGAAATGCTATTTCTCACGATCGGCATCCGGGGGGCCTCCAGCGACAACGTGGTTCCGTAGCGCTATTCTTCGTTCTGTTCTTGATCCCGCTTCTGTCGTTCGGCGCCTTGGCAATCGATATCGCGTGGGTCTCTGTCGTCAAGAACGAGCTGCAGAATGCCGCCGACGCAGCTGCGCTGGCCGGTGCTGCGAAGCTGACTTCCGCCGGCGCATCGACGCTGAATTGGTCCCAAGCCACGGTCGCGGCCAACAATGCTGTCACCCTGAATCGAGCTGCTGGGGCAGTCCTATCGACGGGCACTGTATCCACCGGCTATTGGAATTTGGCGCGAAGCCCGTATGGAATGCAATCGACGTCCATTAAGCCCGGCACTTACGATGCTCCTGGCGTGCAGGTAACCGTTTCTCGCACGACAAACGTCAATGGCGGCCAGATCCCGTTGCTTCTGGGACGCCTACTTGGGATTCCGGGCGCGTCCGGGACCGCGACCGCCGTCGCCGTCGTTACGTCGCCCGGCGAGATCGGTGCCGGAGGGGTGTTTCCAATCGCGGTAGACGAGTGCGTTTATGGGCTGTACTGGAACTCGGCGACAAACCAGCCGCTTGTGAACCCGCTGACCGGCGGGCCGTACGAGATCCTGATTACCAACGGGCAATTGTATGGTGCGGCGTGCATTGCCGGCACATGGACATCATTCTTGGCAAACGCCAACGACGTGCCAACGCTGACCGGGCTCATGGAGAACGGAAACCCCGCACCACTGAGTATTGGCGACAATATCTATCTTGTCCCTGGTACGAAAACTGCTCTCTATGGTTCGGTGCCCGTTGGCGCGACGGTAGTCATGCCCGTCGTTTCGCAAAGCGCGACTAAATCCTATGTGCCGATCGTCGCATTCGCGGCGTTCCAGATCGATGCTTCGGTCGGAGGTAGCGGCAAATACATCCTCGGTCACTTCGTCGCTGGCTACCGATCGAGCGCCGCCGTGAGCGGCACTGGGCCGAACTACGGCATCTATGGCCCGCCAAAGCTTGCGTTATAAGCATGCCGGATGCCAGCTTGGCGCCTCGGGGTTCGCTCGGCAGAGCCGCCAGTCACCACCACTGCCCCCCACTGCATCGTGTAGTCAGCAAGTCCATGATTACTTTGGCTATTGAATCGGGGCTACAGCACCGCCAGGCCGAGGTGGGTCTCACCGGAAAGTGGCACGGGAGTCAAAGGAACCCTAAGCGCTCCCTCGACCGAGGGCAGATCGGATACGGCGGCTGGATCTCGGCGGGTCCCCGCAATCTCGAAATCTTGCGCTAGAATGACTGTATATTTATACAGTATTCGGGAGCCTGATCGTGAATCGTACCGACGCGGCCGCTTCGCAGATACGTGCCCCCAAGGAACGGGCGAGTTCTATCGATGCTCTCCTCGACTCAAGTATGTATTCGATGACGGGGGGAATAACGCTGTGGCGCGGCTCGCAGCTCGCGCGCGGCGGTCCGCGCACGATCGAGACCGGCTTCGCGCCGCTGTCGGCCGAGCTGCCGGGCGGCGGCTGGCCGGTCGGCGGGCTCGTCGAACTGCTGGCCGCGCAGCCGGGCTGCGGCGAGATGCGGCTGCTCGCGCCCGCGCTCGCGCGCACCGTCAGCGCCCGGCGGCCACTCGCGCTCGTCGCGCCGCCGCAGTCGCCGCATGCGACCGCGCTCGCCAGTCTCGGCGTGCCGGCCGACGCGCTGCTGTGGTTGCGTGCCGGCAGCCACACGGATGCGTTGTGGGCCGCCGAGCAGGCACTCAAGACCGGTTGTTGCGGCGCGCTGCTGCTGTGGCAGGACGCGCGGCCCGATGCGCTGCGGCGCCTGCATCTCGCGGCCGCGCGCACGGGCGACACGCTGTTCGTGATGCTGCGCCCGCTGTCGGCCGAGCGGCAGCCGTCGCCGGCCGTGCTGCGCGTCGCGCTGTACCCGGTGCCGGGCGGCGTGTCCCTCGACATCGTCAAGCGTCGCGGCCCCGCCCGCAGCGAGCCGCTCGTGCTCGACCTGCCGTCGCCCATCGTGGAGAGCCGCTATGCGCGTCTTGCTCGGCATCCATCTGCCGCGCCTGCCGCTCGACGTGTGCGTCGCGCCTCCGTCTGACGGCGAGGCGGGCGACGCCGGCGGCGCAGGCTGTGCGGTGCTCGAGCAGGGGGTCGTGCTGATCGCCGACGCGGCCGCGCGCCGGCAGGGCGTGCGCGCGGGCATGAAGCGCGGCGGCGTGCTCACGCTCGCGCCGCACACGCAGCTCGTCGAACGCGATCCCGCGCGCGAGGCCGATGCGCTGCGCGCGGTCGCGCTCGCGCTGCTGCGCTTCTCGCCGTGCGTCGCGCTCGGCGACGAAGCCACGCTGCTCGTCGACGTCGGCCCGAGCCTGCGCTTGTTCGGCGGGTTGCCGTCGCTGTGCCGCCAGGTCCGCGCGACGCTCGCGGCGCTCGGCTATGCGGCGCGCCTGTCCGCCGCGCCGACCGGGGGCGGTGCGTGGCTGCTCGCGCGTGTGTCGGCTCGTGCGCGCATCCGGCGCCGCGTCGCGAGCCCGGCCTCGCTTGTCCGTGCGCTCGACAGGCTGCCCTGTGTGCTGCTGCCCGACGCGCGTCCGTATGCGGGCTGGTTCGACGGCCTCGGTTGCCGCACGCTCGCCGATCTGCGCGGCCTGCCGCGCGCGGGGCTGCAGCGTCGCTGCGGTCCCGCGTTGCTGGCCGCGCTCGATCGTGCGTATGGCGACGCGGTCGAGCCGCTTGCATGGATGGCGGTGCCGCCGGTGTTCGACGTGCGGCTCGAATTGCAGGAGCGGGTCGAATACGCGGAAGCCGTGTTGTTCGTGGCGCGGCGGCTCGTCGTGCAGCTGTGCGGCTGGCTGGCCGCGCGGCACCTGTCGCTGGCCGCGATGACGTTCGATCTCGAACACGAGCGCGGCCGCCAGGCCGTGCCGCCGACGCCGCTCGAGCTCGCGTTCGCGTCGCCCGTGCGTGACGACGCGCATTTCATGCGGCTGCTCGGCGAGCGGCTCGCGCGCGTCGAGTTGCCGGCCGCGGTGATTGCCGTGCGTCTGAAGGCCACGCGCGTCGAATCGGTCGCGCCGCCGGCCGACGATCTGTTCCCCGAGCCGGGCGGCACGCGCGAGACGCGCGCGCGGCTGTTCGAGCTGCTGGTCGCGCGGCTCGGCGCGGACAACGTGCTGCGCGCGGCGCCCGTCGCCGATCACCGGCCCGAGGCGGCGAACCGCTGGCTGCCGCTCGACGCGCAGGCCGGCAAGCCGGCCGGCGGGCCGCCGGCCGTGCCGCCGAGGCCGGCGTGGTTGCTGGCGGAGCCGCTGCCGCTGTTGATGCGCGGGGAGCGGCCGGTATTTCATACGCCGCTCAGGATGATGTCGTCGGTGGAGCGGATCGAGGCCGGATGGTTCGACGGTCAGCTCGCTGCGCGCGATTACTGCGTCGCGCAGGACGAGGCTGGTGCGTGCTATTGGGTGTTCAAGGAGCGGGCGGGGAGCGAGGCCGAGCCGCGCTGGTTCCTGCACGGCCTGTTCGGGTGAACGGTCATGGTTGCGGAATTCAGCTGGCTGCCCGATTACGCGGAGTTGTTCTGCCGTTCGAACTTTTCGTTCCTGCATGGCGCGTCGCATGCGGAGGAACTGGTCGAGCGCGCGTTCGAGCTCGGCTATCGCGGGATCGCGATCACCGACGAATGCTCGCTTGCCGGCGCGCCGCGCATGCACGTCGCGGCGAAGGCGAAGGGGTTGCCGCTCGTCATCGGTTCGTATTTCGAAGTTACGCCGGATGAAGTCGCACCCGGCCACGATCCGGGTCCGGGCGCGTTCGGGCTCGTGTTGCTTGCGCAAAATCGTGAAGGCTACGGCAACCTGTCCGAACTGATTTCGTGGCGGAGGATGGCGTCGCCGAAGGGCACTTACAAGCTGACGTCGCGGATGCTGTCGGCGCCGCCTGCCGAGTTTGCGCACTTGCGCGGCATGCCCGACTGCTTTGCGATCCTCGTGCCCGCGTATCCGGTACGTGCCGATGTACTCGATGCGCAGGTCGCGTGGTTTCGCGCGACGTTCGGCGAGCGGGCGCGGCTCGGGCTCGTGCAACTGCAGCGCGCGCTGGACGGTGCGCAGCGCGAGGAGATTCGCGCGGCGGGCGAACGGCGCGGCGTGCGCATCGTCGCGCTGGGCGACGTGACGATGCACCGGCGCTCGTGCAAGGAACTACAGGACGTGATGACGGCGATTCGCGTCGGCATGCCGGTTTCCGAGTGCGGGTATGCGCTTGCGCCGAATGCGGAACAGCATTTGCGTGGGCGGAACCGGATCGGGAATCTGTTCTCGCCGGAGGAGATTGCGGAGACGTGCGCGATTCTCGATGCGTGTCCTTTCGAACTGGACTCGCTGCGCTACGAGTATCCCGACGAGATCGTGCCGAAGGGGCATACGCCGACGAGCTATCTGGAGCAGGAAACCATGGCCGGGGCGGCCACACGCTATCCGCAAGGTGTGCCGGAGAAGGTGTCGAAGCAGATCCGGTATGAACTCGACCTGATCGCGCAACTGAGTTACGAGCCGTTCTTCCTGACCGTCTACGACATCGTCAAATACGCGCGCAGCCAGAACATCCTGTGCCAGGGGCGTGGCTCGGCGGCGAACTCGGTCGTCTGCTTCTGCCTCGGCATCACCGAGGTGAATCCCGAGCAAAGCACGATGCTGTTCGAGCGCTTCATCAGCGCGGAACGCGGTGAGCCGCCCGATATCGACGTCGACTTCGAGCATCAGCGCCGGGAAGAGGTGATTCAGCATATCTACGAAAAATACGGACACAACCGCGCAGCACTCGCAGCCGCCGTATCGACGTATCGTCCGCGCGGCGTGCTGCGCGAAACCGGCAAGGCGCTCGGCGTCGATCCGATGCTGGTCGATCGCGTCGCGAAAGCGCATCGCTGGTTCGACGGTAGCCGCGACCTGCTGCAGCAATTCTCGACGATCGGGCTCGATCCCGAGACGCCGCTCATCCAGGCATGGGCCCGGCTCGCCGCGCGGCTCCTCAACTTTCCGCGTCATCTGTCGCAGCACTCGGGCGGCTTCGTGATCAGCCGCGGCAAGCTCACGCGGCTCGTGCCGGTCGAGAACGCGGCGATGGACGGGCGGCGCGTGATCCAGTGGGATAAAGACGACCTCGAATCGCTCAAGCTGATGAAGGTCGACGTGCTCGCGCTCGGCATGCTGTCGGCGCTGCATCGCGCATTCGACATGCGTACCGCGTGGCGCGGGCCGCCGGAGCCGGATGGCGAGCCGTTCACGCTGAAGCACATTCCGCAGGATGACAAGGCGACCTACGACATGATCTGTCGTGCCGACACGGTCGGCGTGTTCCAGATCGAATCGCGCGCGCAGATGTCGATGCTGCCGCGCCTGCGCCCGGAGACTTACTACGATCTGGTGATCGAGGTTGCGATCGTGCGGCCGGGGCCGATCCAGGGCGGGGCCGTGCACCCCTATCTGAAACGCCGCCAGGGACTCGAAAAGGTCAGTTATCCGAAGGAGGACCTGAAGCCTGCACTCGAGCGTACGTACGGCGTGCCGATCTTCCAGGAACAGGTGATGCAGATCGCGATGATCGCGGCAGGCTTCACGCCCGGCGAGGCGGATGAACTGCGCCGCGCGATGGCCGCGTGGAAGCGCAAGGGCAATCTCGAGAAATATCACCGCAAGATCGTCGACGGGATGCGCGAGCGCGACTATCCGCCCGACTTCGCCGAACAGATCTTCGAACAGATCAAGGGCTTCGGCGATTACGGTTTCCCCGAAAGCCACGCAGCCAGCTTCGCGAAACTCGCGTACGCCAGCAGCTGGCTCAAATGCCACGAACCGGCGATCTTCCTCGCCGCGCTGCTGAACAGCCAGCCGATGGGTTTCTACCCGCCGTCGCAGCTCGTGCAGGACGCGAAGCGGCACGGCGTGCAGGTGCGGCCGATCGACGTGACGCAAAGCAACTGGGAAGCATCGCTCGAAGCGTTGCCCGACCAGCCGCCTCCGCACGGCCAGCCCGCCGTGCGGCTCGGCCTGTCGCTCGTGCGGGGGCTCGGCGAAGCCGCCGCACGCCGCATCGAAGCCGCGCGCACGGCCGGCCCGTTCGACAACGTCGATATCCTCGCACGTCGCGCGCAGCTCGAACGCCGCGATCTCGAAGCGCTCGCCGCCGCGAACGCGCTTGCGACGCTCGCCGGCCATCGCCGCGATGCGCTATGGCAAGCGGTTGCAGCCGCCCCCGAACGCGACCTGCTCGCGACCGCGCCGATCGACGAAGTGGAGAAGCCTGCGCTCGGCGCGCCGTCGGAAGCCGACGACATCCTCGCCGACTATCACACCACCGGCCTCACGCTGAACCGCCATCCCGTCGCGCTGCTGCGGCCCGAACTGCGCGCGCGGCGGCTGTCGTCCGCGGCCGAATTGCACGACCGCCCCGACGGGCGGCTCGCGCGCGCGTGCGGGCTCGTGACCGCACGGCAGATGCCGGGCACCGCGAAAGGCGTGATGTTCATGACGCTCGAGGACGAAACGGGCTGCGTGAACCTGATCGTCCGGCCCGAGCTGCTCGCGCGGCAGCGCCGCGAAACCCTCGATTCGCGGCTGCTTGCCGCGTCCGGCGTGTGGCAGGTCGCGAGCGACGTGAGGCACCTCGTCGTGCAGCATTTCGAGGATCTGACGCCGCTGCTCGGCGGCCTGCGCACGTCGAGCCGCGAATTCCACTGACACAACCGGCGCGCGCCGCAGCACGCGCAGTGCCTCGCCATCCGTGCATACCAGTTGGCTCAACTGGTTCTATCCAGGTCTCATATTCGTGCCCAAAACCTGGCCGAACCACGTACTTGACCTGTCCCCTTGCATACCAATCCGGGTAAATCCCTATCCCGTACTTCGTTGTAAACAAAGGGTTTGTGAGGGCTAAAACGCTTGCCGGGCAAGGCTTCCGGCGATTTCGGCAACGCTAATACCAGTTCGTTGACTGGTATTATGGTGGTTATATAATGCCCTCACTTTCGACGGCCTGCGGTCGTCGTCCGACACCCGGAGGCACATGGAAACCGGCTGGTCCGAACTGGCGCCCGATCCCCTCAGCGATACGCCGCTCTATCTGCAGCTCGCCCGCAACCTGGCGAGCGCGATTCACGCCGGCGCGTGGCGGGCCGGCGAGGCGCTGCCGTCGGAGCGGCTGCTGTCGGTGTCGGTCGGCGTGTCGCGGATCACGGCCCGTCGCGCACTCGCGCTGCTGGTCGAGCAGGGGCTGATCAAGCGGGCGCGCGGGGCGGGCAGCTTCATCACGCCGCGCGTCGCCGATCCGCTGTCGCGTCTCGTCGGCTTCACCGCGAAGATGCAGCAGCGCGGCTTCGTGCCCGATTCGGTGTGGCTGTCGCGCACGCTGCGTGCCGCAAACCGCGACGAGATCACGCGTCTCGGTCTCGCGCCCGGCGCGACGGTGGCGCGGCTCGAACGGCTGCGCCGCGCGGACGGCATCGTGATGGCCGTCGAGCACTCGACGCTGCCGGCCGCGGTGGTGCCCGATCCGCAGGTGCTCGGCGCGTCGCTGTACGAATACCTCGAAGCGCGCGGCATGACCGTCGTGCGCGCGCTGCAGCACTTTCGCGCGGCGAACGCGACCCACGCGATCGCGAAATGGATGGCGGTGAAGCCGGGTTCGGCCCTGCTGGTGATCACGCGGATCGGCTACGGCGCCGACCAGCGCGCGATCGAAGTGAGTGAAACGTATTGCCGCGACGATTACTACGACTTCGTCGCCGAACTGAAACGCTGACGCGCGAAACTGCCCGCGCGCGACACGCGTGAAGCAACGACACGGATTTGCAAATCACGACGCGGATGCCCGCGTCACCAGATCATCAAGAGAACGTCATGCTGACTGGAAACATCCTTACCCCCGACGGCTGGATTCACGGTTCGCTCGATAGCGAGAACGGCCGCATCACGACCCTCGACGGCAAGCCCGTCGATCCCGCGAAGAACGACGCGCCTTACATCCTGCCCGGCTTCATCGACCTGCACGTGCACGGCGGTGGCGGCGCGGACGTGATGGAGGGCGGCGACGCGATCGAGACGATCGCCCGCACGCACGCGCAATTCGGCACGACGAGCCTGCTCGCGACGACGATGACCGCGCCGCGCGACGAACTGATGAAAGTCGTCGGCAACCTCGGCACCGTCGCGCGCACCCGCACGCCGGGCGGCGCGCGCGTGCTCGGCGTGCACCTCGAAGGCCCGTACATCAACCCCGGCAAGCTCGGCGCGCAACCCGACGCGGCCGTGTCGGCCGTGCTCGACGAAGTGCTGAAGTACCTGTCGATCGCGCCGATCCGCGTCGTCACGCTCGCGCCGGAAATCGCCGGCCACATCGAGATCATCGGCGAGATGGCCGCGCGCGGCGTACGCGTGCAGCTCGGCCATTCGCTCGCGACCTACGACGACGCGGTGGCCGCGCTCAAGCACGGCGCGTGCGGTTTCACGCACCTGTTCAACGCGATGTCGCCGCTGCATCACCGCAACCCGGGCCTGGTGGGGGCGGCGCTCGCCCACGCCGAATACGCGGAAATCATCCCCGATCTGCTGCACGTCCACCCGGGCGCGATTCGGGCCGCGCTGCGCGCGATCCCGCGCCTGTACGTCGTGACCGACAGCACCTCCGCCACGGGCATGCCCGACGGCGAATACCGGCTCGGCAGCCAGCACGTGACGAAGTGCCTCGGCGGCGTGCGGCTTGCCGACGGCACGCTCGCCGGCAGCACGCTGACGATGGACCAGGCGCTGCGCAATCTCGTGTCGCTCGGCCTGCCGATCGCCGACGTGTCGAACCGGATGTCGCGCTACGCGGCCGACTACCTCGGCGTCGCCGATCGCGGCCGCCTCGAGCGCGGCGCATGGGCCGACCTCGCGGTGTTCGATCGCGACCTGAGCCTCACCGCGACCTACGTCGAAGGAGAATCGATTGTCGAATATGCTTAAGGAAGCGCGCGAGTCCGCCCAGGTCGTCGCCGCGCAGATCGCCGACACGACGCGCGTCGAAGCGCTCGCCGGCCAATTGCTCGATCACCCGCCGGCCGTCGCGCTGACGGTCGCACGCGGCAGCTCGGATCACGCCGCGAGCTATTTCGCGAGCCTGACGATGAGCCGCCTCGGCGTGCCGGTCGCGTCGCTGCCGATGTCGGTCGCGACGCTGCAGCAGGCGCCGCTGAAGGTGCAGGACCAGCTCGCGATCGCCTTCTCCCAGTCGGGCAAGAGCCCCGATCTCGTCAATACGATGGCCGCGCTGCGCGAAGCCGGCGCGCGCACCGTCGCCGCCGTGAACGTGCTGCCGTCGCCGCTCGCCGACGCGTGCGAGCACCAGTTGCCGCTGCTCGCCGGCCCCGAACTGTCGGTGGCCGCGACGAAGAGCTATATCGCGATGCTGTCGCTGTCCGCGCAGATCGTTGCCTACTGGCAGCGCGACGCCGCGCTGATGACCGCGCTGCGCGGCCTGCCCGACGTACTCGCGCAAGCCGGCCAGCTCGACTGGTCGCAGGCGGTGGCCGCGCTGGCGGGTGTCGAGCGGATGATCGTGATCGGCCGCGGCCTGGGCCTCGCGATCGCGCAGGAAGCCGCGCTGAAGCTGAAGGAAACGTCCGGCATCCAGGCCGAGGCGTTCTCGAGCGCCGAAGTCCGTCACGGCCCGATGGAGCTGATCGACCGCGACTATCCGCTGCTCGTGTTCGCGCCGCCGGGGCCCGAGCAGGCCGGCCTGCTGCAGCTTGCCGCGGACATGCGCGCCCGCGGCGCCGCCGTGCTGCTCGCGGCGCCCGCCGGCATACCCGGCGCGACGCTGCCGCTCGCGCAGTCCGCCCATTCGGCGCTCGACCCGATCGCCGCCATTCTTTCGTTCTACGTGATGGCGGCGGATCTCGCCGTTGCGCGCGGCCGCAATCCCGACACGCCGCGCCACCTGAACAAAGTCACCGAAACGCACTGATAGCCGAGACAGCCGATGAGACGCGCCGAGGAGTCCCAGTTGAAGAGCCCCACCCACGATCAGATCGTCCTGCTTAGCCCCATGACGGGGCCGATCGTCGCACTGGCCGACGTGCCCGATCCGGTGTTCTCCGGCGGGATGTTCGGCGACGGCATCGGTATCGACCCGCTCGCGGGCCAGCTCGTCGCACCGTGCGCGGGCGTCGTGTCGCATCTCGCGCGCACGGGCCACGCGGTGACGATCACGACGCCGCAAGGCGCGGAAGTGCTGCTGCACATCGGCATCGACACGGTCGAGCTGAACGGGCAGGGTTTCATCGCGCACGTCGAGGCGGGCGCGCGTGTCGAGGTGGGCACGCTGCTGATCGAGTTCGACCAGGACGCGGTGGCGCGCAGCGCGCATTCGCTCGTGTCGGTGATCGCGATTGCCAATTCGGATGCGTTCGAGGTCGTCGATCGTGCCAGCGGCTTCGCGACGGCCGGCGAGACGCCGCTGCTCGCGCTGCGCGGCAAGGGCGAGGCGGCCGTGCAGGCGGCACAAGCCGGCGCCGCGGCGCAGAACGAAGTGCGCCGTGAAATCGTGCTGGCGCAGCCGGGCGGCCTGCATGCGCGGCCGGCCGCGCGGGCGCGCGAAGCCGTGCGTGGGTTCGACGCGACCGTCGACGTACTGTTCGACGGCCGCAAGGCGTCGATCGCGAGCGTCGTCGGCCTGCTCGGCCTCGGCGCCGGCGAAGGCGCGACGGTCGAACTGGTCGGCCGTGGCGCGCATGCACAGCAGGCCGTCGATGCGGTCGAGCACGAGCTGCTGCGCGAAGCGCACGGCGAAGTCGAGGAGCAACCGGCGCGGCTGAGTTCGCCCGCGCCGCAGACGGTCGCACGCATCGTCGGTGCCCCCATCGACCCGAACACGCTCGCAGGCGTGTGCGCGGCGCCCGGCATCGCGGTCGGCACGCTGGTGCGTCTCGACGATGCGGAAATCGTGCCGCCCGAGCAGGCCGCCGGCACGCCGGCCACGGAAAGCCGCCAGCTCGACCAGGCGCTGAAGGCCGTCGACGCCGAGCTCGACGAAACGGTTCGCAACGCATCGGCGCGCGGCGCGGTCGGCGAAGCGGGCATCTTCGCGGTGCACCGCGTGCTGCTGGAAGACCCGACGCTGATCGACGCGGCGCGCGACCTGATCAGCCTCGGCAAGAGCGCGGGCTTCGCCTGGCGCGCGACGATCCGCACGCAGATCGACACGCTGTCGAAGCTCGACGATGCACTGCTCGCCGAACGCGCGGCCGACCTGCGCGACATCGAGAAGCGCGTGCTGCGTGCGCTCGGCCATACGAACGGTGCCGCGCGTGCACTGCCCGATGAAGCGGTGCTCGCGGCCGAGGAATTCACGCCGTCCGACCTGTCGTCGCTCGATCGCCAGCGCGTGACCGCGCTCGTGATGGCGCGCGGCGGCGCGACGTCGCACGCGGCGATCATCGCGCGGCAGCTCGGCATTCCCGCGCTGGTCGCGGTCGGCGATGCGCTGTACGCGATTCCGGACGGCACGCAAGTCGTCGTCGATGCGAGCGCGGGCCGGCTCGAACACGCCCCGACCGCGCTCGACGTCGAGCGCGCGCGGCACGAACGCCAGCGCCTGGACGGCGTGCGCGAGGCGAACCGGCAACTGGCCGGCGAGGCGGCCGCGACGGTCGACGGTCGCGCGATCGAGGTGGCCGCGAACATCGCGACGCTCGACGATGCGAACACCGCGGTCGACAACGGCGCCGACGCGGTCGGCCTGCTGCGCACCGAGCTGATGTTCATCCATCGCCAGGCCGCGCCGACGGTCGTCGAGCACCAGCAGAGCTACCAGTCGATCGTCGACGCGCTGCAGGGCCGCACGGCGATCATCCGCACGCTCGACGTCGGCGCCGACAAGGAAGTCGACTACCTGACGCTGCCGCCCGAACCGAACCCGGCGCTCGGCCTGCGCGGCATCCGTCTCGCGCAGGTGCGCCCCGACCTGCTCGACGATCAGTTGCAGGGCCTGCTCGCGGTGAAGCCGTTCGGCGCGGTGCGCATCCTGCTGCCGATGGTGACCGACGCGGGCGAGCTCGTGCGCCTGAAAAAGCGCATCGACGAATTCGCGCGCGCGCAGGGCCGCACCGAACCGATCGAGGTCGGCGTGATGATCGAGGTGCCGTCGGCCGCGCTGCTGGCCGACCAGCTTGCGCAGCACGCGGATTTCCTGTCGATCGGCACCAACGACCTGACGCAGTACACGCTCGCGATGGACCGCTGCCAGGCCGACCTGGCCGCGCAATCCGACGGCCTGCATCCGGCGGTGCTGCGCCTGATCGACATCGCGGTGCGCGGTGCGGAACGGCACGGCAAGTGGGTCGGCGTGTGCGGCGCGCTCGGCGGCGATCCGCTCGCGGTGCCGGTCCTGGTGGGCCTCGGCGTGACCGAGCTGTCGGTCGACCCCGTATCGGTGCCGGGCATCAAGGCGCGTGTGCGCCGTCTCGATTACCAGTTGTGCCGTCAGCGCGCGCAGGATCTGCTCGCGCTCGATTCGGCACAGGCGGTAAGGGCAGCAAGCCGCGAGGTCTGGCCGCTCGACTGAGCGTCGACGGCAGGTTCGCGACCGGATTCAAGACGAAAGCAATTAGGTCAACGACGATTAACGACGAGACAAGGATTGGAGGACTGAATGAACGGGAATCCGTTTCTGAAAATACAGGGTCTAGGCCGGGCGCTGATGCTGCCGATCGCGGTATTGCCGGTTGCCGGCATCCTGCTGCGACTCGGCCAGCCGGACGTGTTCAACATCAAGATGATCGCCGACGCCGGCGGTGCGATCTTCGACAACCTGCCGCTGCTGTTCGCGATCGGCGTGGCGGTCGGTTTCGCGAAGGACAACAACGGCGTGGCTGCGCTCGCGGGCGCGATCGGCTACCTGATCGAAACCGCGATCATGAAGGACATCGATCCCAAGCTGAACATGGGCGTGCTGTCCGGGATCATCGCGGGTGTGGTCGCGGGCCTGCTGTACAACCGCTATAAGGACATCAAGCTGCCGGACTACCTCGCGTTCTTCGGCGGCAAACGGTTCGTGCCGATCATCACGGGCCTGGTCTGCGTGATACTCGGTATCGCGTTCGGGTACGTCTGGCAGCCGGTCCAGCATCTGATCGACGCGGCCGGCCAGTGGCTGACGACGGCGGGCGCGATCGGTGCGTTCGTGTTCGGCTTCCTGAACCGCCTGCTGCTCGTCACGGGCCTGCATCACATCATCAACTCGCTCGCATGGTTCGTGTTCGGCAACTTCACGCCGCCCGCCGGCGGCGAGATCGTGCACGGCGACCTGCACCGCTTCTTCGCGGGCGACCCGACCGCGGGCACCTTCATGGCCGGTTTCTTCCCGATCATGATGTTCGGCCTGCCGGCCGCATGTCTCGCGATGCTGCACGAAGCGCCGAAGGAACGCCGTGCGATGGTCGGCGGCCTGCTGTTCTCGATGGCGCTCACGTCGTTCCTGACCGGCGTGACCGAGCCGATCGAATTCAGCTTCATGTTCCTCGCACCGGTGCTGTACGTGATCCACGCGGTGCTGACGGGCCTGTCGCTCGCGATCTGCCAGATCCTCGGCGTGAAGCTCGGCTTCACGTTCTCGGCCGGCGCGATCGACTACGTGCTGAACTACGGGCTGTCGACGAAGGGCTGGATCGCGATTCCGCTCGGCATCGCGTACGGCGCCGCGTACTACGGGCTGTTCCGCTTCTTCATCCGCAAGTTCAACATGGCCACGCCGGGCCGTGAGCCGGCATCGGCCGACGCGGCCGCGGAATCGTACGCATCGGGCGGCTTCGTCGCGCCGGCTGCAGGTGCTGCTGCGACGGCTGCGGCGCCGCGTGCGCAACGCTACATCGCCGCGCTCGGCGGGGCGGGCAACCTGTCGGTCGTCGACGCGTGCACGACGCGCCTGCGCCTGACCGTCGTCGATCCGGAGAAGGTCTCGGAGCCGGAACTGAAGTCGATCGGCGCGCGCGGCGTGCTCAAGCGCGGCGGCAACAGTGTGCAGGTGATCATCGGGCCCGAGGCCGACATCATCGCCGACGAGATGCGTGCGGCCATCGGCAGCGGCGCGGCAGGCGCAGCATCGACGGCGACGGCCGCCGCGGCACAGCCCGTCACGGGCGCGGCCGCCGGCCCGCTCGATCCGGAGCCGACGCGCTGGCTCGCGGTGTTCGGCGGCGCGACCAACGTCGTGTCGCTCGACGCGGTCGCGACCACGCGCCTGCGTGTGGTCGTGCGCGATCCGTCGGCGGTCGATCGCGATCGTCTCGGTGCGCTCGACGTCGCGTGGGTGTCGCTCGACACGTTCCACATCGTCTGCGGCAACGCGGCGGCACGCTATGCCGAACAGCTCGGCGCGCGCCTGCCGCCGTCGGGCAGCGGGGCGGCCGCACAACCGGCCTGATGATGATGCGTTGGAGCCGATCCGATCCGCGCTGCGGTTTCGGGCCGGCCGGCAAAACGAAAACGGCTTGCGATGCGTCGCAAGCCGTTTTTCTTGGGTGCGGGCGATGAACGATGCGATGCGCCCGCGCGCATCGCATCGTCACTCAGCCGATCACGGATTCGTCAGCGTGAAGGTCGGCTTCCGGTAGCCGACGCCGGCCCGGTCGAGCTTCGGCAATTCGCGTTGCGTGAGCAGCGTCGCGAAGCCGGCCCAGTCGCGCTGCAGCGCGGCGATGTCGACGTGATGCGTGTCGCCGCGCCTGAAGCGCACGCCGGCCGCATACGGCAACTCCCAGTCGGCCCGGTGCCACGCGCGCTCGGCGAGCGCGAGCAGCCGCGGGTAGGCCATGTATTCGAGGAAGGTGTCGTTGCGCATCACCTCGCCCCACGCCTGCCCCTGCATGCCTTCGATGCGCGGCGCGGGGCCCGTGCCCGTCACCTCGAACGTGTTGCCGTCACGGTCGCCCATCACTTCGGCGTTCTGCGGCAGGTTCTCGGGCGCGAGCGAGAACACCTTGTACTCGTCCGTCGCATGCGAGCCCCAGTAGTAGCCGCGCTCGCGCGGGTTCAGCGTGTACGGGAAGTCGAAGTACAGGTAGTCGGGCAGCGCGAGCACCGTCTGGTAGCCCTTGCCGCTCAGGTCGCGCGCGCTGTCCGATGCGCCCCAGAAGATCGTGTCCCACAGCGACACCATCACGTGGCGCGTGCTGAAGTCCTGCGGCCCGTTCGCATGCTTGATGCCGTCCTGCCACGCGGCCACCGTGTCGATCCCGTTCGCGCTGACCGCTGCACTCACCTGTTGCGCGAAACGCGTCGGCAGCTCGTCGATCGACTTGATCTCGCCGCGCTGGAGCAGCGCCGTGCACGCGGGCGAACGCGCCCACGGCTTGTCCTGCGCGGCAAGGTCGATGCGCCCCTTGTTCGGATCGGTGCCGCTCAGCGGCTGGAAGCCCCCGCCGAGGAAGATGTTCTTCGCCTCGTCACCGCCGTAGTGCCAGATGTGCAGCGGCGCCTGCGCGTCCGCATGCATCGCCGCGATCTCGCGGATCACCTTCGACGCGAAATTGAGCGCGCCCGGCACGCACGGGTTCAGGTCGCTGCGCCGGTCGTAGAACTGCACCGTCGTCAGGTTCGACGTGTCCTGCGGATCGAGCAGCCGGTACGCGTTCGCTTCCTGCTCGCGGCCGGCCGCATGCAGCCGCTTGTAGCGTGCCTCCATCGTCACGACGGCGGCGCGCGCATGCGCGGGCATGTCGATTTCGGGGATGATCTCGACGAAATGCGCGGCCGCGTAGCGCACCAGCGACACGTAATCGTCACGCGTCAGGTAGCCGCCGCCCGAGCGGTTGTCCGGGCCGGAGCCGAGCTGCGGCAGCAGGCAGCGCGTCTCGCTCGGGTCGTGGCAGCGGCGCGAGCCGATCTCGGTCAGTTCGGGCAGGCCGGGAATCTCGATGCGCCAGCCCTCGTCGTCGGACAGATGCAGGTGCAGGCGATTGAGCTTGTACGCGCTCATCTGGTCGATCAGGCGGCGCAGCGTGGCCGGGTGCTTGAAGTTGCGCGCGAGATCGACGTGCATCCCGCGATGCGTGAAGCGCGGCGCATCCTCGACGAGCATCGCCGGGATCGGGCCGCCGCCAACGGGCGCGAGCGAGTACAGCGTCTGCACGCCGTAGTAGAGGCCGGCGCGATCGTACGCCTCGATGAACGCACCGCGCGGCCCGATCGCGAGCCGGTAACCGCCCGGCGTCGCGATGTCGGCCGGCAGTCTGCGCGGCGCGACCACACCCCATACCGGCACGCGTGCACCGTCGAGCCCGAGTGTGCTTGCGCGTTCGCGCAGTGCCGCGACCTGCGCGTCGGGCAGGTTCGGCAGCGCGAGCTCGACGCCGCGCAGGTCGAGCGTGCCGGGCAGCGGCTGCTCGCGCTTCACGCTCGGCAACGCGCGGCTCGCATCGGGCCGTGCGGCCACGGGCGGCGCATTACCGGTCGAGTTGTTCTGCGCGTCGGCCGGCAGCGATTCGACGTAGCGGAGCTCGTCGTCGGTGTCGTTGTAGCGGAGCACGGCGGGCGGCGCGCCATCGACGACCACGTACGGGCGCGGGATCACGTCGCTGTAGCGCAGCAGCCAGTATTCGGCGACGAACGGCAGCTCGATGCGCTCGCCCGGTGCCAGCCGCACCGAGCCCGGTTGCGGCGTCAGTTCGTACAGGTCGCCGGTGAGCCGCCGCAGCGCGAAGCCGGGGCGGTCGATCCGCAGCAGGCGGCGGATGCTGTGCAGGTAGAGCTTCCAGCCGCCGTCGGTGATCGCCTGGTGGCCGCGGTTCTGCAGGATCAGGCGGCCGGTCGCGCAGGCCGCGCCGTCGGCGCCGAGATCGGCGCACGGCACGCCGGCCGCGGCGGCATGATTGTTGTCGACGGCGACGCGCAACGCGAGGCCGTTCGACAACCGCGCCGCGAGATCGACCGGCGGCACGGTTGGACTGGCGGCGCCGGCCGTCGCGACCGCCGCGCTCGACGCTGGCAGCGCGCCGAGCGCGACCGGCGACAGTGCCGCGACCAGCAGGCCGGCAAACAGGGTGGACAAGGTTCGGTTCATGCGGACTCCTGAGACAAAAGGGGGCGTCGCGGCGTCACGGGATGACGTCGCTGCGAGCGGGTCTTTCAACGGAGCTGCGGGGACAACAGAGTGCGCGGGCGATGCGGCTGCTCCGCGCGAAGTCGGCACGCGGGCGCGTGCGTTACGGAACGGGTGGCGGGCAGGCGTGCCGGTCGGATCGGCGCGGACGGGTGCGCGTCTTCATCGGCGGCGCACGGCAGCGGCTGCTGCTGATGTTGATGCCGTGACGACGTGCCCATGGGCAAAGGCGCGCGCGCGACCGACGCGGTCGATGACGGCAGCGCTCGCCGACGACGCGCAACCGGCCGCCGCACGCCGACGGCGCAATGGCGCGCCAGCGCGCGCCACATACGGGATTCGCATGTCTCCCCCACCCGGAAGGATTCGGCCTGTCAGCGGCCGTGTCCAAAGATCTTATGAAACCTTTTATTGGTATTCAAGTGGTATCAATCTGGCGCTAAATTGGCATCGGTGTGACGGGCCTGTCCGGCCGGCCCGGGGCGCAAAAAACCTCGCGCGAGGCGAGGTTCCTTCCAGACGGCGGCCGCGTGACCGGCCATACGCGTCAGTCGCGCACGCGTGCTTCCTGCGTCTTCTGCCGCGCTTCGAGCCACATCGCATTGACGATGCCGAACGACAGCGCGACGCCGATACCGAGAATCCAGCTGAAATACCACATGATCCGACTCCTTGCGAAACGGTGGGCGAGGGCGCGTGCGCGCCCCGGCCCGGTTCAAAGCATCAATACATCGAATGCTTGTTCTCTTCGAGCACGTCGCGCGTGACCTTGCCGCGCATCACGCGATACACCCAGCTCGTGTAGAGCAGGACGATCGGCAGGAACACGATCACCGCGAACAGCATCACCTGCAGCGTCATGTGGCTCGACGTCGAATCCCACACGGTCAGGCTGCTGCGCGGGTCGAGCGACGACGGCATGATGAACGGGAACATCGAGAAGCCGGCGGTCAGGATCACGCCGGTGATCATCAGGCCCGTGCAGAAGAATGCCGTCTTCTCCTGCTTCGAGCCGGCGAGCAGCAGCGCGATCAGGCCGCCCGCGATCGCGATGACGGGTGCCGCGATCATCCACGGGAATTCGCCGTAGTTCGAGAGCCACAGGCCCGAGCCGGCGGCGACGTCCTTGAGCAGCGGGTTCGCGACCGTATCGGTCGGCGCGGCGTGCGTGATGTGGAAGCCGCCGATGGTCGACGCGACCAGCACGCCGGCCAGCACGAACAGCACGACCGCGAGGAACGACGCCACGCGCAGCGCGACCGACGCGCGGCGCGCGATCACCCCTTCCGTCTTCATCTTGATGAAGGCCGCACCGTGCGCGACGAGCATCGTGAGGCTGACGAGCCCGCACAGCAGCGCGAACGGGTTCAGCAGCGCCCAGAAGCCGCCGTAGTAGGTCACGCGCAGGTCGCTGTCGAACTTGAACGGCACGCCTTGCAGCAGGTTGCCGAACGCGACGCCGAACACGAGCGCCGGCACGAAGCCGCCGGCGAACAGGCCCCAGTCCCAGCCCGCGCGCCAGCGCGGGTCGGGCCGCTTGCTGCGATAGTCGAAGCCCACCGGCCGGAAGAACAACGCGAACAGCACGAGCAGCATCGCGAAGTAGAAGCCGGAGAACGACGCCGCGTAGACGAGCGGCCAGGCCGCGAACATCGCGCCGCCGGCCGTGATCAGCCACACCTGGTTGCCTTCCCACGTCGCGCCGACGGTGTTGACGATGATGCGGCGTTCCTCGTCGGTCTTGCCGAGGAACGGCAGCAGCGCGGTCGCGCCCATGTCGAAGCCGTCGGTGACGGCGAAGCCGATCAGCAGCACGCCGACGAGCAGCCACCAGATCAGCTTGAGAGTTGCATAGTCCATAGCGATTCCTTGTTCGGTTGCGAGGGCGTGCTCAGACTGCGGCCCGCTCGCCGGCGGCGGCGATTTCGTGGTGATAGCGGCCGGTATGCAGCGACGACGGGCCGAGGCGCGCGTACTTGAACATCAGCTTGATCTCGATGACGAACAGCGCGGTATAGAACAGGATGAAGCCCGCGAGACTCAGGTACAGGTCGCTCGGCTGCAGGCTCGACGCGGACAGGTGCGTCGGCAGCACGCCGGCGATCGTCCACGGCTGGCGGCCGAGTTCGGCGACGATCCAGCCGAATTCGATCGCGATCCACGGCAGCGGGATCGCCCACACCGCATAGCGGAGGAACCAGCGGCGGTTGTCCTGCAGCAGTTCGCGGCGCGCGCAGAACCAGAATGCGGCAACGAACGTCGCGACGAACAGGAAGCCGAGGAACACCATGATCCGGAACGAGAAGAACACGGGCGCGACCGGCGGGATCGTCTTCTTCGCGGCGGCCTTGATCTGCTCGGGCGTCGCGTCGGTCACGTTCGGCGTGAACTG
This sequence comes from Burkholderia sp. AU33423, assembly GCF_002223135.1. NCBI lineage: Bacteria > Pseudomonadati > Pseudomonadota > Betaproteobacteria > Burkholderiales > Burkholderiaceae > Burkholderia > Burkholderia sp. AU33423. The sequence continues at coordinate 680,855 of NZ_NKFH01000005.1, read as the reverse complement.
CTTGAGCATCAGCCCGTAGCCGAGGTACTGCTTGTGCTGGTCGAACAGCGCGCGGGTCGCGTCGCTCGTGTCGCCCTGCTTGATCTTCTGCAGCGCGCCGTACGCGACCATCCCGCTCTGGATGTGCTCCTCGCTGTGCTTCGCGAGTTCGCGCAGGCCGATCACCGGCTCGTCGATCGAACGTGTTGCGATCAGGCCGAGCGCATACGGGATCTTGATCGCATAGTCGGTGCGCTGTTCTTCCTGGTTCGGGATGCCGATCAGCGTGAACGATGCGGGTGCCGGCTGCGTTTCCCATTCGGATTCGATCGCGGCGAGCTTCATCTTCTGCACTTCGCCGGTCGTATAGCCCGATTCGTCGCCGAGCACGATCACGCAGAGCGTCGCCGCGAGGCCGAAGCCGGCCGCGACCGCGAACGAGCGCAGCGCGAAGTCGACGTCGCGCTTCTTCAACAGGTACCACGACGACACGCCGAGCACGAACATCGCCGCCGACACATAGCCGGCCGACACCGTATGCACGAACTTCACTTGCGCGACCGGGTTGAAGAGCACGTCGAACAGGCTCGTCATCTCCATGCGCATCGTCTGGTAATTGAACTCGGCGCCGACCGGGTTGTTCATCCAGCCGTTCGCGACGAGGATCCACAGCGCGGACAGGTTCGAGCCGAGCGCGACGAGGAACGTGACCATCAGGTGCTTGACCTTCGACAGGCGGTTCCAGCCGAAGAAGAACAGGCCGACGAACGTCGATTCGAGGAAGAACGCCATCAGGCCTTCTACCGCGAGCGGCACGCCGAAGATGTCGCCGACATAGTGCGAGTAGTACGACCAGTTCGTGCCGAACTGGAATTCGAGCGTGATGCCGGTCGTCACGCCCATCGCGAAGTTGATCCCGAACAGCTTGCCCCAGAACTGGGTCATGTCCTTGTAGACCTGTTTGCCGGTCATCACGTACACCGCTTCCATGATGACGAGCAGCCAGGACAGGCCGAGCGTCAGCGGCACGAACAGGAAGTGGTAGAGCGCCGTGATGCCGAACTGCAGACGTGACAGATCGACGACTTCACTACTTATCATGGTGGTCTCCCTCGGTAGATGCAGGCGCCGGTACCGAGAGCAGCTTCTCGGCGACGGCGGCAGGCGGCAACGACATGTGCTCGGCCTGCGGATGATTGAAGAATGCGTATTTGAGCGACATCAGGAGGATCAGCTTGACGATCAGCACCAGGGTGATGTCGCGGGCGAGGGTCGGGCCGCGTGCCCACGCGGCGATGCGCGCGCGCCAGCCGATCGTGCCGGCCGGCCGCGGCGGAGGCGGCGCAGGCTCTTTATTGATCGAGATCAAGGCGATTATCCTGAATCGATTTAAGACTGATTTGGGGCGACTTTACGTCGGATTTATGACGGCCGTGAAGCTGTTTTAATCCTTTTGCGCCTGACGTGCCAATTTTAAAAGGACGGCTTTCCGATGCCGAGTGCTGCGCTGCGGCAGACCGTCGCGAAACGCGGGCCGAAACTTGAGGCAGATCAAGGTTATGCGGAAGGGGCCCCCCAAACGGCCTATTACCTGACGAATCAGGTCAATTAATCCGCACTAAAGCGAGCCGAAAAACGAACGAAGCAGCGAATGAAAAGCAGCGGAAAAGACAGGCGAAAAAAAACCGCTGCCGGTCGGGCAGCGGTTTTTGATGAGGCGCTCTAAATCGCAGCGATTTATGCGTATTCGGCGAGGGCAGTGCGCATCTTTTTCATCGCGCTCGCTTCGATCTGACGGATGCGTTCCGCCGACACACCGAACTCGGCAGCCAGATCGTGCAGCGTCGAGCCGCCCGAGCCGTCGTCGTCGACGTGCAGCCAGCGCGCCTCGATGATGCGTCGGCTGCGCGCGTCGAGTGCGCCGAGTGCCTGCGCGATGCCGTCCGTCTGCAGCGTGTCGCGCTGACGCGCGGCCAGCACGGCGGTCGGTTCGTTGTGCGAGTCGGCCAGGTAGGCGATCGGCGCGTACGATTCCTCACCGTCCTCGACCTGTCCTTCGAGCGCGATGTCGCCGCCCGACAGGCGCGTTTCCATTTCGGTCACGTCTTCGCGCTTGACGTTGAGTTCCTTCGCGAGGCCGTCGATTTCCTCGGGCGTCATCGCCTGCAGGCCCTTCTTGTGGCTGCGCAGGTTGAAGAACAGCTTGCGCTGCGCCTTCGTCGTCGCGACCTTCACCGTGCGCCAGTTGCGCAGGATGTACTCGTGAATCTCGGCCTTGATCCAATGGATCGCGTACGACACGAGACGCACGTTCTGGGCCGGATCGAAGCGCTTCACGGCCTTCATCAGGCCGATGTTGCCTTCCTGGATCAGGTCGCCGTGCGGCAGGCCGTAGCCGAGATAGTTGCGCGAGATCGACACGACGAGCCGCAGGTGCGACAGCACGAGGCGGCGTGCGGAGTCGAGGTTGTTGCTTTCGCGGAATTCGGTCGCGTACTGGCGTTCCTCTTCCGGCGTCAGCAGCGGAATGCGATTGACGGCCTGGATATACGCGTCGATGTTGCCAAGCTGGCCGGGCAACATCGATTGGGCTGCGAGCGCCAGCGAGCCTGCCGATGCGGCCTTGGCCGGCGTGGGGCTCAGGGTGTTCGGGAGGGTCAGGGCGTTGCTCACTAAAAAACTCCTTTGGAATCAGGGACAAACCCCCGGTCTCGGATGAGATTCCGGGAGCCATCTTAGCACTCCCGGAAACCGAGTGCTAATTCCTTAGAGCAAGCGTGGGCATCGGAGTTCCCACTTTTTCTATCGAGCAAGTCGAGTCGATAGTCTATTCTGCGACAGAGCGGACGAAGCGAAGTTCCGTAAGCCGTTGTTTCTGATGGCAATCAGTAGACGATTTCAATTTTTGTCGTTTCGGAAGGAAGCCATTTCGCTTTGTGATGCCTATCCGAAAAGTCCTTTACCATACCATTCAGTTCGCTTGAGCCGGCCGAAGCGGCAGGCTCCATTCAACCCACAAAGTTGGAGTGTCAGATGAACAATAAGAAGAATCGCCGGCCCCGCAGCCGGCTTGCGCTGCACGCGCTGCTGGCGGCGTCACTTCTGGGCGGATCGGGTGCGGCGTGCGCGGATCGATGGGGGATTCAGGCGGGCGGCGGTTTTTCGGATCGCCGCGGCGTCGACAAGGCCGATCTCGGCGTGGTGTGGGATCCGGGCTGGAACTGGTGGGAAATCGGCGGCTGGCACTTCGCGTTCGTCGTGGAAGGGCACGCCGGCTACTGGCACACGGGCGGCAACGTCCACAGCAGCATCGGCGAATTCGGCGTGACGCCGATGTTCCGCTTCATCAAGAGCGCCGGGGAGATCCGCCCGTTCATCGAGGCCGGCGGCGGCGTCAGGCTGCTGACGCACCCGACGATCTCGGATCACTTCTCGTTGGGGACCGCGTTCCAGTTCGCGCCGACGGGGGGCGTGGGCGTGCAGTTCGGCCAACGGCAACAGTATCAGGTCGGCTACCGTTTTGAACATGTGTCTAACGCGGGTATCAAAGAGCCGAATCCTGGTATAAATTTCCACCAGTTCTACTTGCAGTACAACTTCTGATCCGCACGCCCGCGCACGGCGTGCGCGTTGCCGAGGAGTCAGGCGATGGCGAAGGTGGTCGATGCGATCCGCGCGCTCGAGCGCGATCGGTTCCGGGCGATGGTGGACGGGGACGGCGAGGCGCTCGACACGCTTTTGTCGGACAAGGTGTTCTTCGTACACACCAACGGCAAACGCGAAACCAAGCAGCAGTTCATCGACGCCATCGTCGCCGGCCGCCGCCGCTATCGCCAGATCGAAATCCAGTCGCAGGACGTGCTGCCCGTCGGCGATGAAACCTGCGTCGTCACCGGGCGCGCGTTGATCGAGATGGAAACGAACAACGGCGGCCTGGTCTTCCCGATTGCCTATACCTCCGTCCACACCCACCAGCAGGGCCGCTGGAGCCTGTTCGCGTGGCAGGCGACGCGGTGCGCGACCGAGACATGAGCGCGCGTGGCGCTCCTTTTCATGTCCCGACCGAAGCGGCCTTCTGGGCCGTTTTTTGCTGCCTCGTGCGGCGCGGATCGCGCGGCGCACGGGCGGTCACGCCCCGCTCGCTGACGTTTGAACCCTGAAACGGAACCTGCCGCTCAGGCCGCCGCGCGGCGATCCGCGCAGTGCCAGGCCGAGCGGTTGATCGCGCTGACGACCGCATCGCGCGCGGCGCTCGCCGCATCGGCGTGCAGGCCGACGCCGTGCCGCAGCGGCGCATCGCCGACCCGGCAGCCGACCGATACCGCGATCCGTCCATCCGCCGTGCGTGCGTGTTCGCACGATGCGACGTCGATCGCCGCGCCGGCGGCCGCCGCGAACGCCGCGGCAAAACGTCGCACGGCCTCGTCGGGCGTCGTATCTGCGGCGGGCGCTGCCGCGATCTCGCGGTTCTGCCAGCGCGCGCCGTTGCCGTGTCGCGCGGCCGGCCCGTCGGTGTCGAAGAATTCGCGCGCGAACAGCGCGCAGATCGCGTCGCCCGTCACTTCCTCGCCGGACGCGTCGGCGAGCGTCTGCACCGCATGGCTGAATTCGATCTGCACGCGGCGCGGCGGCGTGAAACCCATCCCGCGTTCGAGCAGGAACGTCGCGCCGCCCTTGCCCGACTGGCTGTTCACGCGGATCACCGCGTCATAGCTGCGGCCGAGGTCGGCCGGGTCGATCGGCAGGTACGGCACTTCCCAGGCCGCATCGGGGCGCTGCTGCGCGAAGCCCTTGCGGATCGCGTCCTGGTGCGAGCCCGAGAACGCGGTGAACACGAGGTCGCCCGCGTACGGATGGCGCGGATGCACGGGAATCTGGTTGCAGCGTTCGACGACGCGGCGCACGGCGTCGATGTCGGAGAAATCGAGGCCCGGATCGATGCCCTGCGTGTAGAGATTCAGCGCGAGCGTGACGAGATCGACGTTGCCGGTGCGTTCGCCATTGCCGAACAGGCAGCCCTCGATGCGGTCGGCGCCCGCGAGCAGCGCGAGTTCGGCCGCCGCGACCGCGGTGCCGCGATCGTTGTGCGGATGCACGGACAACACGATGCTGTCGCGATACGCGAGGTTGCGGTCCATCCACTCGATCTGGTCGGCGAACACGTTCGGGCTCGCGGCTTCGACGGTGGCCGGCAGGTTGACGATCATCTTGTGATCGCGGGTCGGACGCCAGGTCTGCGCGACCGCGTCGCAGATTTCGCGTGCGAACGTCAGCTCGGTCATGCTGAAGGTTTCCGGCGAGTACTGGAAGGTCCACTGCGTGTCGGGGCGCGCGGCGGCGTGTTCCTTGATGATGCGCGTGCCGTCGATCGCGAGCGCCTTCACGTCGGCCTTCGACATGCCGAACACGATGCGGCGGAACGACGGGCACACTGCGTTGTACAGGTGCACGATCGCGCGCGGCACGCCTTCGAGCGCATCGAACGTGCGGGCGATCAGGTCCTCGCGCGCCTGCACGAGCACTTCGATCGTCACGTCGTCGGGAATCCGCTTGTCGTCGATCAGCTTGCGGACGAAATCGAAGTCGGTTTGCGACGCCGACGGAAAACCGACTTCGATCTCCTTGAACCCGATCGCGACCAGCATCTCGAAGAACTCGAGCTTCTGCTCGATGCTCATCGGCTCGATCAGCGACTGGTTGCCGTCGCGCAGGTCGGTGCTCATCCAGACGGGCGCGCGCTCGATGGTGCGCGACGGCCATTTGCGGCCATTGAGGCGGACGGGCTCGAACGGACGGTACTTGTCTTGCGGATTGCGCTGCATCTTCTGGACCTCGGGTCTCAAGTCGCGAGCGAAGACGGGCGGCATGGGCGACGGTTGGCGCTGCCTCGCTCCGCGGCACGTGAACGCGCTGCGGATGCGGATGATCTTCGCGAGTCGGCCGACGGATAGACGGACGAATGCTGACGACTTCGGGTTGTAAAAACTACGAGAGGGGTACTGCGAGGAACTGCTGGGAGGGACCGTGCGGACAGCACACGGCGCTACGAAAGCCTTAGGCTAGTCGTAGCGATAGCGGCCGCGCTAGGCGGCCGGAGGTAATTCGGAGGGTGTTCGGAAAGGAACGCATGAGGGCAACTCTATGCCAGGATGCGCTCGCGTGTCAAATGCCCCGCAAGCGGGGCCGGTTCGCGAGCGTGCCTTCAGCGTGCGATGCGGGCGATCTGCACGATCGTCGCGACCTGCCGGGCGACCGTGTCGGGCACCGGCACTTCGCCGCGCAATACGGCGTCGGTCCACGCGGCCGTCGTGGCCGCGTCGCGCGATTCGGGCAGGGCGACCGGGAGCGCATCGGTCGACGAGCGTTCTGCGTCGATCAGCGTGTCGCACACGCCGTCGTGCAGCCAGTCGACCTGCACCTGGCGCCGCGTGTCGGCAACGGCCTCGCCCTCGGTGCCGCGTGCCAGCAGCGCGCCGCCGAGCGCGGCGTCCGGATGGTCGCGGAACAATTGCGCCAGGCTGTCGCGGTACGGCGGGTGCGTGTAGTTGACGAGCCGCAGGCCGGCCGGCGCGAACGGCTGCAGGATCTTCACGAGCGTGTGCGTCGAGTTGCGCACGCCGAGCACGCTGCGCATCGACAGCAGGTGTGCGATGCGCGGCGCCAGCACCTCGATCGAAGCGAACGCGACGCGGCGCTCGGCGAGCATGTCCTCGATTGCATCGTGCGACGCCGACGGCGCGAGCGACAACGCCGAGAAGATCTCGGCGCTCGTCACGCGGCCCGGATCCTGCTCGACGCCATGCACGAGCACCGGCACGCCTTCGCGTGCGAGCAGCAGCGCGAGCAGCGGCACGAGGTTCGGCTGCTTGCGCGCGCCGTTGTAGCTCGGGATCGACACGGGGCGGAACGCGGCATCCTGCACGTGCACCGGCTCGAACGACGCCTGCGCGGCGGCGAGCATCGCGGCCAGCTCGTCGGCGGATTCGCCCTTCAGCCGATAGGCGATCAGGATCGCGCCGAGTTCGACGTCCGACACGCGCGCGTCGAGCATGGCGCGATAGAGTTCGAACGTGTCCTCGGCGGACAGCGCGCGTGCGCCGTGCGGGCCGCGGCCGATTTCCTTGATGAAGCGGGCGCACGGGAACGGAACGGCGGCGGAATCGTGGGAAGCGGTCATCGGGGCGTGGGGCGGGCGGCCGGCATCGGGCCGCGCTGTGAGCGGTGAGGAATGCCCCGAGTATCGCATGGGTGCGGCTGGTGCCAAGCGAGGCCGTGCAGCGCGGCGCGCTACACTCTGATTCCCGGCGGTGCGCGCCGGCTGCGCCGCGCCCGTGCCGTCGCCGGCCGAATACGACTACGAGAGACATCCCATGAAGCTCTACAGCTATTTCCGCAGTTCCGCGTCGTACCGCGTGCGGATCGCCCTGAACCTGAAGCAGCTGCCGTTCGACTATGTCCCCGTGCACATGCTGCGCGACGGCGGCGAGCAACTGAAGGACGCGTACCGCGCGCTGAATCCGGATGCGGTCGTGCCGACGCTGATCGACGGCGACGCGACGCTGCAGCAGTCGCTCGCGATCATCGAATATCTCGAGGAAACCCATCCGGAACCGGCGCTGCTGCCGCAGCAGCCGGTCGATCGCGCATATGTGCGCGCGGTCGCGCTGCAGATCGCGTGCGAAATCCATCCGCTCAACAACCTGCGCGTGTTGAAGTACCTGAAGCACACGCTGAAGGTGCCTGAAGAGGCGAAGAACGCGTGGTACCGGCACTGGATCGAGGCCGGTTTCGAGACGCTCGAGACGCGTCTCGCGAGCGATCCGCGCACCGGCAAGCTGTGCTTCGGCGATACGCCGACGCTCGCCGACGTGTGCCTCGTGCCGCAGGTGTTCAACGCGAACCGCTTCTCGATCGACACGACACGCTATCCGACGATCCAGCGGATCGTCGACCATGCGTCGACGTTCGATGCGTTCAAGGCTGCCGAGCCCGGCGCGCAGCCCGACGCCGAATGAGCGGAGCGCGCCCTTGGTGACGGGGGCGCGCATGAAAAAGGGCGCCCGAAGGCGCCCTGTGCGATGCGTACCGGCGGTGTTCAGCCGAGCAGCGCGTCCGCGAATTCGACCGCGCTGAACGGCTGCAGATCCTCGACCTTCTCGCCGACGCCGATGAAGTAGACCGGCACCGGGCGCTGCCGCGCGATCGCGGCGAGAATCCCGCCCTTCGCGGTGCCGTCGAGCTTCGTGACGATGAGGCCGGTGAGGCCGAGCGCGTCGTCGAATGCCTTCACCTGCGTGAGCGCGTTCTGGCCGGTGTTCGCGTCGATCACCAGCAGCACTTCGTGCGGCGCGCCGTTATGTGCCTTCGAGATCACGCGCTTCACCTTCTTCAGCTCTTCCATCAGGTGGAGCTGCGTCGGCAGGCGGCCGGCCGTGTCGGCCATCATCACGTCGATCTTGCGCGCGCGCGCGGCGCTGACCGCGTCGAAGATCACCGCGGCCGGATCGCCGCTTTCCTGCTGCACGACCGTCACGTTGTTGCGCTCGCCCCAGACCGCCAGCTGTTCGCGCGCGGCCGCGCGGAACGTGTCGCCCGCGGCCAGCAGCACCGACTGGTCGAAGCTCTGCAGGTGCTTCGCGAGCTTGCCGATGCTGGTCGTCTTGCCCGCACCGTTCACGCCGGTGATCATCATCACGAGCGGCTGCGCGCGGCCGAGCATCAGCGATTTCTCGAGCGGCGTCAGCAGCTCGACGAGCAGGTCGTGCAGCGCGGATTTCACCTGCTGCGGGTCGGTCAGGCGGCCCGTGCGCACCTTTTCGCGCAGCGCGCCGAGCAGGTACTCGGTCGCGTCGACGCCCGCGTCGGACATCAGCAGCGCGGTTTCGAGCTCCTCGTACAGATCCTCGTCGATCTTCGTGTTGACGAACACGCCGGTGATGCTCGAGCCCGTCTTGGCGAGCCCCGTTTTCAGGCGCGCGAGCCACGATTTCTTCGCGGTGGCGTCCTGCAGCGGCGGCGGGACGATTTCGACCGTCTCGACGACTTCGTCGCGGCCGTCGTTGGTCGGCGTGACCGTCATCACGACGGCCGGCGCGGCCGGTTGCGCGGGCGCTTGCGGCACGTCGGCCGCGGGCGGGGCCTCGACCGCGGGCGCTTCGGACGGGTCGTCCGTTTGCTGCGCGTCGGCCGATTGCGATTCCGCCGGATCGGGCTCCTGCGTTTTCTTGAATCGTTTGAAGAAGCTGAACATGGTCTGACGTCGGGAAGAGGGCGGGCCGCCGCCAGGGGCGGGCACCGGACGGGCCGTTCTGCGTTCGCGCGGGCGCGGCGCACGGCGGCCGAAACCGTGCATTTTATCAGTGCGGCGTGGCGCTCGCGCCAGTGCGCATCGCCGCTGTGGTAACGTGCGCCTGTTTAGCGGTGCGCCCCCGCGCGCACCCGGTCCCTCCGTCGTCGATATTCCGTATGTCCCGTTCCTCTCCTGGCCGCCCGGCGGCCCCTTCTGGTCGCGGCAAGCCGCACACGATCCGCATCATCGGCGGTGACTGGAAACGCACGCCGCTCGCGGTGCTCGATCTCGACGGCCTGCGGCCGACGCCCGATCGCGTGCGCGAGACGCTGTTCAACTGGCTCGGCCAGGATCTCGAAGGCCGGCGTTGCCTCGACCTGTTCGCAGGCACCGGTGCGCTCGGTTTCGAGGCCGCGTCGCGCGGCGCGGCGAGCGTCGTGATGGTCGAGCGCCATCCGCGCGCGGCGCAGCAGCTGCGTGCGATCAAGGACAAGCTCGGCGCGCGTGCGGTCGAGGTCGCGGAGGCGGACGCGCTGCGGCTCGCGGCCGGGCTCACGCCGGGCGCGTTCGACGTCGTGTTTCTCGATCCGCCGTTCGACGATCAGGCCGCGCTCGAGCGCGCGATTGCGCTGGCGGCGCCGCTCGTCGCGGCCGGCGGCGCGCTGTACGTCGAGACGGGGGCGGAGCTCGATCCGGCCGCGCACGAAGCGCTCGCCGGCTGGGAGGTCGTGAAGCACGGCAAGGCCGGTGCGGTTCACTATCATTTGCTGCGGCGCGAAAATGATGAATAATGCGCGTTCCATACGAGGCGGCGCGCCGCAAAGGCGACGTATGCCCATCTCGGCAGCGGCGTGCGCATCGCACGGCTGCCATCCCGTTTGCGTGATGACAGGAGGAGCGACATGGTAGTCGCCGTGTATCCCGGTACGTTCGATCCGCTGACGCGCGGGCACGAAGACCTCGTGCGGCGTGCGTCGAGCATTTTTGATACGCTGGTGGTCGGTGTTGCCGACAGCCGCGCGAAAAAGCCGTTCTTCTCGCTCGAGGAACGTCTGACGATTGCGAACGAGGTGCTCGGCCATTATCCGAACGTGAAGGTGATGAGTTTCACCGGCCTCCTGAAGGATTTCGTCCGCACCAACAATGCGCGCGTGATCGTGCGCGGCCTGCGCGCCGTGTCCGATTTCGAATATGAGTTCCAGATGGCGGGGATGAACCGCTACCTGCTGCCCGACGTCGAGACGATGTTCATGACGCCGTCCGATCAGTACCAGTTCATCTCGGGGACGATCGTGCGCGAAATCGCGCAGTTGGGCGGCGATGTCAGCAAGTTCGTGTTCCCGTCCGTCGAAAAGTGGCTGACCGAGAAAGTCGCTGCGATAGGAGGCCCTGCCGCGTGATGCGGCGGCGGCCGGTTTCGTTGCGAAGCCGGCCGCCGGCCTGAAGAAGTGAGATCAGTATGGCTTTGATGATTACCGACGAGTGCATCAATTGCGACGTGTGCGAGCCCGAGTGCCCGAACGGCGCGATTTCGATGGGCCCGGACATCTACGTGATCGACCCGAACAAGTGCACCGAGTGCGTCGGCCATTTCGACGAACCGCAGTGCCAGCAGGTGTGTCCGGTCGAATGCATTCCGCGCGATCCGCAGCATGACGAATCGCACGCACAGTTGATGGAGAAGTATCACGCGTTGACCGCCGAAAAGGGCGACGACGCGTCGTGACCCAGCGGTGACGCGCGCGCTCGAGTCCTTCGGCACGCCCGTCACGCATCCGGATCGGCGCCGCCCGGCGCCGATTCTTTCGTTTCAGGCCAGCAGCTCGCGCAACGCCGCGACGAGCGTATCGCATTCGGCGTCGGTGCCGACGGTGATGCGCAGGTGCTGGTCGATCCGCGGCAGCCGGAAGTGCCGCACGAAAATCTCCCGTTCCTTCAGTTTCGCCGCAATCGCACCCGCGTCGTGCGCGGGATGGCGCGCGAACACGAAATTCGCGGCCGACGGCACGATGTCGAAGCCGAGCGCGTCCAGCGCATGCGTCAGACGCGTCCGGCTGTCGATCACGCGCCGGCAGGTTGCATTGAAATAGTCGGTGTCTTCATATGCGGCCTGCGCGGCAACTTGCGCGAGCCGATCGAGCGGGTACGAGTTGAAGCTGTCCTTCACGCGGTTCAGCGCGTCGATCAGCGCGGCATCGCCGAACGCGAAGCCGACGCGCATGCCCGCGAGCGAGCGTGCCTTCGACGTCGTGTGGACGACGAGCAGGTTCGGGTAGCGGTCGATGAGCGTAATCGCGGACTGCGCGCCGAAGTCGACATACGCTTCGTCGATCACGACGACCGACGACGGATTCGCGGCTGCGATCCGCTCGACGTCAGCAAGCGGCAGCGCGCGCCCGGTCGGTGCGTTCGGGTTCGGAAACAGTACGCCGCCGGCGTCGTCGAGATAGTCGTCGACGCGGATCGAGAAGTCGTCCGCGAGCGGCACGATCGACGTCTGGACGCCGTACAGGCGCGCATAGGTCGGATAGAAGCTGTACGTGATGTCGGGGAAGCGCAGTGGCCGGTCGTGCTTGAGCAGCGCCTGGAACGTGTGCGCGAGCACCTCGTCGGAGCCGTTGCCGACGAACACCTGCTCGGGCTTGATGCGGTGATGCGCCGCGACCGCTTCGCGCAGCGCGCGCGCAACCGGGTCGGGATAACGGCGCAGCGTGTCGCCGGTCTCGCCGAGTTCGCGCGCGATCGCCGCGACGACGCGCGGCGACGGCGGATAGGGATTCTCGTTGGTGTTCAGCTTGACGGGGTGTGCGAGCGCGGGCTGCTCGCCCGGCACGTAAGGCACGAGTTGCTGAACGATGTCGCTCCAGTAACGGCTCACCGCTTGGCTCCTGTCGGGCAAAGCGACCAGATTACCGCATGTGCGCGCAGGGTGGGGCGGGCGGGGCCGCCCGGTGGCGCCGGACGGCTCGATGCACCGGAGCGGTGCGATGCGGTCAGTTGCGATGCAGCTGCATCGTCGCGCGGTCGAGTTCGCCCTTGACGACCATCGGCATCACGGCGAGCGCGCGTTCGATCGACGCGTCGATCACGTCCTGTTCCTCGCGGCGCGGCGGTTTCAGCACGAAGTTCGCGACATCGGGCTTCGCGCCGGCGCGCGCGCTTTCCGGAATCAGGTCGCGCGGATGGCCGATGCCGATCCGCAGCCGCCAGTACTGCTGCGACGACAGGTGTGCGGTGATGTCCTTCAGGCCGTTGTGGCCGCCGCTGCCGCCACCGAGCTTCAGCTTCACGGTGCCGGGCGGCAGGTCGAGCTCGTCGTGCGCGACGAGGATCTGGTCGGGCAGGATCTTGAAGAATTGCGCGAGCGCGACGACCGACTGGCCGGAACGGTTCATGTAGGTTTGCGGCTCGAGCAGGTGGACTTCTTCGCCGTGCAGGCGCGCTTTCGCGTAGAAGCCATGGAAGCGGCGCTCGTCGCGCAGCGTCGTGCCGGCTTCGCGGGCGAGCTGGTCGATCAGCCAGAAGCCGGCGTTGTGGCGCGTCGCGGTGTATTCCGCCCCGGGATTGCCGAGGCCGACGATCAGTTTGATCATGACGTTTCGAAGGCGGCAACGGCCGCCTGGCGCAGAAAAAGAAAAACCCGCCGGGCAAGCCGCGGCGGGTTGCGTCGACCGTTTCGTGAAACGGATCGATGGGGCGCGTTGGCAGCCCGCTTAGGCAGCCGGCGTTTCGCCTTCTGCTGCGTCCGACACGGCACCAGCCGGGACCGTCGCCGATGCGACAACCGGGTTTTCCGCGTCGATGTGTGCGACCAGCGCGACGCCCTTCGGCAGCGTGATGTCCTTCGCGTGCAGCGATTGACCGGCTTCGATCTTCGACAGGTCGACTTCGAGGAACTCCGGCAGGTCAGCCGGCAGGCACTCGATTTCGATTTCCGTCGCGACGTGCGAAACGATCGCGCTCGACAGCTTCACGGCCGGGCTGATTTCAGCGTTCAGGAAGTGCAGCGGAGCCTTCGTGTGCAGCTTCTTCTTCGCGTCAACGCGTTGGAAGTCCACGTGCAGCACCAGTTGCTTGAACGGGTGGTATTGCACGTCGCGCAGCAGAACCTGTTGCGACTGGCCAGCCACTTCGAGGTCGAGGATCGACGAGTGGAAAGCTTCCTTCTTCAGGGCGTGCCACAGGGCGTTGTGATCGAGTTCGATCTTTTGCGGGGCTGCTTCGCCACCGTAAACGATACCCGTGGTCTTACCAGCGTTGCGCAGGCGGCGGCTCGCACCCGTACCTTGCTCTTGGCGCTCGAAAGCGACGACTTTCATGTGATTCTCCAATAGCTGCCCGCGACCAGGCAGTAAAACGGGGCCGTCAGACTGCGGCCCCCGATGAAACGGACAGGGTTTCGTCTATCCCGTCCGATTGTGCAAAAAGCGAAGCGTTGCCGCTTCGCTTTCTGCGCATGCTTTGTTCAGTCGATTCGCGATCAGGATTCCGCGAACAGCGACATCACCGAGTCGCCGCGGCGGATCCGCGAGAACGTTTCGGCCAGCAGGCTCGCGCTCGTCAGCGAACGGATCTTCGAGCAGCCGAGCGATTCGGCGGACAGCGGGATCGTGTCGGTGACAACCAGCTCGTCAAGCGCCGATGCGGCGATGCGATCAGCTGCGCCACCCGACAGCACCGGGTGCGTCGCGTACGCGAAGACCTGCTTCGCGCCGCGCTCTTTCAGCACTTGCGCGGCCTTGCAGAGCGTGCCTGCCGTATCGACCATGTCGTCCATGATCACGCAGGTGCGGCCTTCGACTTCACCGATGATGTTCATCACTTCGGAGACGTTCGCCTTCGGGCGACGCTTGTCGATGATCGCGAGATCGCAGTTGAGCTGCTTCGCGAGTGCCCGGGCACGCACCACGCCGCCGACGTCCGGCGACACGACGAGCAGATCCGGGTAGTTCTGCTTGCGCAGGTCACCCAGCAGGATCGGCGTTGCGTAGATGTTGTCGACCGGGATGTCGAAGAAGCCTTGAATCTGGTCGGCGTGCAGATCCATCGTGATGATCCGCTCGACGCCGGCGATTTCCAGCATGTTCGCGACGACCTTCGCCGAGATCGCGACGCGCGCCGAACGCGGGCGGCGATCCTGACGGGCGTAACCGAAGTAGGGGATGGCTGCAGTGATCCGGCCGGCGGATGCGCGCTTGAGCGCATCGACCATGATCATCAGTTCCATCAGGTTGTCGTTCGCCGGTGCGCACGTGGATTGCAGGACGAAGACGTCCTTGCCACGCACGTTTTCCTGGATCTCGACCTGGATCTCGCCGTCGGAGAAACGGCTGACCATTGCTTTGCCGAGGGGAATTCCAAGGATATTGACGACTTCCTGGGCGAGCGCGGGATTCGCGTTGCCAGTAAAAACCATCAGGCCGTCATGGCTGCTCATCGTGCACCTGCTTCGGGCTTAGGCGGGAAATGCGGGAAAATTTTTGGCAGGGGAGGAAGGACTCGAACCCTCGCATGCCGGAATCAAAATCCGGTGCCTTGACCAACTTGGCGACTCCCCTACACTCAACTGATAACTTCACCGAACTTGTGTAGGCCGTTCGGCAAAGTAAAACTTCATGACGCGAAAGCGAAGAGCGGATGCTCGTTCAGGCTCTCGGCAACTGCACCGTTCCAACCGGTGGGCAGCTTGGCTTGCGCCGCTTCTGCCTCATGCTTGCTGCGAAACGCTGCAAACACGCTTGCTCCGGAGCCGGTCATCCTCGCGGGGGTCACATCATACAACCATTTGACCACCTGCGCAACTTCCGCGTACTTACTTGTCACAACTTGCTGCATATCGTTCCGACCGAAACTATCTGGCCATCCCGCGTCGCTGCTTTGCTGTGCAAGAAAGTCCGTAATTGTGACGCGCTTCGAATCTCTTGTCAACAACTCATCTGAAAATATTTCAGCGGTTGGGACGTGAACGCGGGGCGTTACAACCAAGAACCAGCGAGTCGGCAATTGTACCTCAGCTAATTCTTCTCCGATACCCTCTGCGAACGCATTTTTTCCAAAAATAAAAAACGGGACGTCTGCGCCGAGTTTTACCGCGAGCGACTGGAGCTCGGCGCGCGGCAGGTCGAGTTCCCACAGGCGGTTCAGCGCGAGCAGCGTCGTCGCCGCGTCGGAGCTGCCGCCGCCGAGGCCGGCCCCCATCGGCAGGCACTTGTCGATCTCGATGTCGACACCGTGCGTGGTGCCCGTATGCGCTTTCAGCAGGTTGGCTGCGCGCACGACGAGATCGCTTTCCTCGGGCACGCCGGGCACGTCGGTCACGCGCGCGACGCGGCCGTCGTCGCGTAGCGTGAAGTGCAGCGTGTCGCCCCAGTTCAGTAACTGGAACACGCTCTGCAGATCGTGATAGCCGTTCGGACGGCGGCCGGTGATGTGCAGGAACAGGTTGAGTTTCGCGGGCGCAAGGCAGTTGCGCAGCGAGCGGGTCGAATCGGTCATGCGTATGTCTGGGCTGGGCGGGTGCTCACTGATCGAGCACGAGCTTGATGTCGAGCGGCGGTGTCGCGCGCACGAGGTTGACGCGTTTGACGCCCGTGGCCGGGGCATCCGCGTAGGCAAGGTAGTCGATCGTCCAGCCGTCCTGGCGGATCTGCTTGACGCGCGTACCGTCGGCCGGATCGCGCACCGTCTGCGCAGGCGTGGCGGGCGCGGCGGTCGGCAGCAGCCAGTAGCGCAGGCCCGCGAGCGGCAGTTCGAAACCGAGTGTTTTCTGCATCAGGTCGCCGACGTCGGGCGCATATTGGGTCGGGCGGTTCGGCAATTCGAGCGATGCCGCCTGCGGCGTCGACTTCACGACCGCGAGCGTCTGGCCGAGCGGGCTGCGCAGCTCGAGCGACACATCGTTGCCGTGCTCCTGCCAGTCGAAGTTGCCGTACACGTTCTGCGGATTGCCGAGACGGTCGTCGTACCGCACCGCGAAGCGGCCATGGTAAGCGTGCGTTGCGGCAGTCTGCAGCGCCGCGCCGGTCGGCGCGCTGGCCGACGGCGGCGTGCTCGCGCAGCCCGCGAGCACGAGCGCCGCGCCGGCTGCGGCCAGCGTGCGCTGCGCGCGGAAGGACAGGGAAAACGTCGGGAACATCTGCATCAGAGACCGTTGATCTGGAGGCGTTTCAGCGTCTGCACGAGCGTGTCGTTGTCCGGCTCAAGCTTCTGCGCGTCACGCCATGCGGAACGCGCATCGTCCTGCGCGCCGCTCTTCCACAGCACTTCGCCGAGATGCGCGCCGATCTCGGCGTTCGGCTGCAGTTCGTACGCACGCCGCAGCACCTTCGCCGCGCCGGCCGTATCGCCCATCCGGTACTTCACCCAGCCGAGGCTGTCCATGATGTACGCGTCGTTCGGCGCGAGCGTCATCGCCTTGTCGATCAGCTTGCTGGCTTCGGGAAGCCGCTGGTTGCGGTCGGCGAGCGAATAGCCGAGTGCGTTGTACGCCTGCGGATTGTCGGGCTGCGTGCGGATCAGCTCGCGCAGCTGCTTTTCCATCGTCGTGTAGTGGCCGGTCTTTTCGGCCGCCATCGCGTAGTCGTAGCGCAGGTCGGGATCGTCGGGGAAGTCCTGGACCGCCTGCCCGAGCCGTGCCTCGGCCTCCGGATAGCGCTTCGCGGTGAACAGGATCGACGCGTCGGTGCGTGCGACCACGGCCGCATCGCGCGGATCCGTGATCGGCAGGTCGTCGAGCACCTTGCGCGCCTCGTCGGTCTTGCCCTGTTTCTGCAGCAGCTGCGCGCGCGTGATCTGCGCGGGGAGGTAGTGCTGGCTCGTCTGGTCGACCTTGTCGAGCCACTGCGACGCCTGCGCGTCGTTGTTCTGGTCGATCGCGATCTGCGCGAGGTAGATGTAGCCCTGCCCGACGTCGAGGTTCGGCTGCTTGTCGCCAAGCTGGACGTACTGCTTCAGGAAGACGGTCGCTTCGTCGAGCTTCTTCTGCTGGATCTTGATCAGCGCGAGCGCCATCAGCGGCGTCGGATCCTTCGCGTCGAGCTTGCGCATCGTCTCGAACTGCTTCTGCGCGTCATCGAGGCGATCGTCGGCGAGATAGAGCTGCGACAGCGCGAGCCGCGCATCGCGCGACTTCGGATTCTGCTGAACATACTTCTCGAACGACACGATGCCCGCCGCGCGTTCCGCCGGCCCCATCTGCGACAGCATCAAGGCTGCCGGCAGGTAGTCGGGGCGGAGCTGCAGCGCCTGCTTCAGCGATTGCGCGGCGCCGTCCTTGTCGTCGACCGCGAGCTGCTGGCGCGCGATCGCGAGCTGGGCTTCGGGCCGGTTCAGGTCGTTCTTCAGCATGTCCTTCAGCACCGCGAGGCCGCCGACGCGGTCGGAGCCGCGCACGAGCAGCGCCTGCAGCGCGAGGATCGCCGGGCCGCGCGTCTCGCCGGTCGCCCGGGCCAGCTCGCGCGCGAGCATCGGCTGCGCGTCGGCCGGCTTGCCGGCGAGCACCAGCAGCGCGGCATCGACCTGCGATGCGCGATTCGAATCGGGTGCGTACTGGCGCCACAGGTTCGCGGCGGACAGCGCGTCGGCCGGGCTCTGCGCGCCGAGCGCGATCTCGGTCGCGCGCTGCGCCATGCGCGGATCGCGCGTGTCGCGGGCGAGCGCGAGGTAGGTCTGGTAGGCCGGCGCGGGTTGGTTACGCTGCAGCGCGACCTCGGCGGCGAGCACCTGGTAGACGATCTGGCTCGTCAGCGGAACACCGGGGAGATCCTTTTTCTCGTCCGGCATCACATGCTCGAACGCGCCCTGCGACTCCGCGTCGTCCGATGCCGGATCCTGCGCGTGAGCCGGGAAGGCGGTGAGGGTCCAGGCGGCAAACAGCGCGGCGCCGAGTGCACGGCGGACCGGGAAGGCGCGCGCGCCGCGCACGGCGGCGGGGCGCTTCTGAAGCAGCTTCGAGGGCAGAGTCATGGAAATCCGTTCGATGTTTCAACCGATTGTAACGCGCTCGCTACAATACACGCACGATCGTGAATCCAGTCTCAGACCCGCAAACAATGCCAGAGTTGCCAGAAGTCGAAGTCACGCGCCGGGGCATCGAGCCCTTTGTCGCGGGCCGCCGCGTCGAGCGTGTCGACGTCCGTACCGAGATGCTGCGCTGGCCCGTGCCGGCCGGGCTTGCCGAGCAGTTGCGCGCGCGCGAAGTGCTCGCCGTCGAGCGCCGCGGCAAGTATCTGCTGTTCGAGGTCGACGCGGGCTGGTTCATCGTCCACCTCGGCATGACGGGCACGCTGCGCGTGCTGCCCGCGGCCGGCGTGCCGGTCGCCGCGAAGCATGACCACATCGACTGGATCTTCGACGAATTCGTGCTGCGGTTCCGCGATCCGCGCCGCTTCGGCGCGGTGCTGTGGCACCCGCGCGAAGCGGGCGACGTGCATGCGCATCCGCTCCTCGCGAGCCTCGGCGTCGAACCGTTCTCGCCGGCGTTCACCGGCGCGCTGCTGCACGCGCGCACGCGCGGGCGCACCGTGTCGGTCAAGCAGGCGCTGCTCGCGGGCGACATGGTCGTCGGCGTCGGCAACATCTATGCGTCGGAGAGCCTGTTTCGCGCCGGCATCCGGCCGACGACGGCCGCCGGCAAGGTGTCGCTGCCGCGCTACGAGCGGCTGGCCGACGCCGTGCGCGCGACGCTGGCCGACGCGATCGAGCGCGGCGGCAGCACATTGCGCGATTTTGTCGGCAGCAACGGCGAAAGCGGCTATTTCCAGCTCGACTGCTTCGTCTACGACCGTGCGGGCCAGCCATGCCGCGTATGCAACACGCCGATCCGCCAGATCGTGCAGGGTCAGCGGTCGACCTATTTCTGCCCGACCTGCCAGCGTTGAAACCTTTTCCACGATTAGATAACTTGAAGCCGCCCCGCATCGCCCCCGCTCCGTTCCCCGTCACGCCGCTGCATCGCTCGTTCGCCACGCGCCTGGTCGCGTGGCAGCGCGAGCATGGCCGCCACGACCTGCCGTGGCAGAACACCCGTGATCCGTACCGGATCTGGCTGTCGGAAATCATGCTGCAGCAGACGCAGGTATCGACCGTCATCCCGTATTACACGCGCTTTCTCGAACGCTACCCCGACGTCGCCGCGCTCGCGGCCGCGCCGACCGACGACGTGATGGCGCTGTGGGCCGGGCTCGGCTACTACTCTCGCGCCCGTAACTTGCATCGCTGCGCGCAGGTCGTCGTCGCCGAGCACGGCGGGGCATTTCCGGCGACGCCTGACGCGCTGGCCGAACTGCCGGGCATCGGCCGTTCGACGGCCGCGGCGATCGCGTCGTTCGCGTACGGCGCGCGCGCGACGATCCTCGACGGCAACGTGAAGCGCGTGCTTGCGCGGGTGTTCGGCGTCGAAGGCTTCCCGGGCGAGAAGCGCGTCGAGAACGACATGTGGGCGCTCGCCGAATCGCTGTTGCCCGACGCCGCGAACGCGGCTGACGTGAGTGCGTATACGCAGGGCCTGATGGATCTCGGCGCGACGCTGTGCGTGCGCGGCAAGCCCGATTGCGCACGCTGCCCGTTCGCGGGCGACTGCGTCGCGCAATCGACGGGCCGCCAGCGCGAACTGCCGGCCGCGCGGCCGAAGAAGGCCGTGCCGACCCGCAAGACCTGGATGCTCGTGCTGCGTGACGGTGACGCCGTGCTGCTTGAGCGGCGGCCGCCGACCGGCATCTGGGGCGGGCTGTGGAGCCTGCCGCAAGCGGACGGCGACGCCGCGGTCGCGGAGCTCGCGCGTGGCTTCGGCGGCGGCGGCACGGTGCCGCTCGCGCCGCTCACACACACGTTCACGCATTTCCGGCTCGAGATCGAGCCGCGGCTGAGCGACATGGCCGACGGTGGCGGCCTGCCTTCGGGCGCGCGGGACGCGGACACCGCCTGGGTGCCGCTGAGCCGGCTCGACGCGTATGGCGTGCCGGCGCCCGTGCGCAAGCTGCTCGATGCGCTGAGCGGGCCGCTGCTGTAACGGAGGGGGAGGGGCGCGGCGCATGCCGCGTTTTCAGGGAAACGTCGGACGCTCGTGGCTTTTCGTCCCGACGGAAGTCCCCCGAGGCGGCCTGACGCGAAGTGGCGGTTCGGGGCGCTGCGGAAAACGCCGGCCCGCCTTTTCGCCCGGAAGGAAGCCCCTCGTGGGACGCCATCACCCGGATGGCTCGGGCAAAGCGACAGGTTCCGAGCGTGCTATAACCAGCCGTGCCGGTCCAGCACGTGGTGCACGGCATCGATGCGCGCGCCGACGTCCGGAAACTCCATCAGCTTCTGCCGCGCGCGCAGGTCGAGCGGCAGCAGTTCCGCGAGCCGGTTCGACACCCAGCTCGGATCGTCGAGGCGGAACGGTTCGCAGAACGGCATTTTCTCGGGATCGGACTTCTTCAGCGCGTCGATGATGCGCTCGAGCACCTCGGCGCACGAGCCGAACTGTGCGAGTGACTGCTCGCCTTCGAGCGGGATGTCGTCGGGCAGCGGCTCCGCGATGCCGACCAGCAGCCCGTTGCCTTCGACGCGATACGACAGCAGCTCGAAACGCTGCGTGCCGACCGCCTGCAGGTACAGCATGCCGAATTCACCGGTATCGCACTCGGTGATGCGCGCCATGCAGCCGATGGTCTCGGGTACCGACACGGCGCCGTCCTGCGCGACTTCCGGCCCGCTCTTCAGCAGGCACACGCCGAACGGTGCGTCGTCGCGCAGGCACGCGCGGGCCATGTCGAGATAGCGCGCCTCGAACACCTTGAGCGGGAGCAGGCCCCCCGGAAACAGCACCGTATGCAGCGGAAACAGCGGCAGGTCGATCAGGGTGGTCGATAGGGAGGACATGGGGCGCGCGGGCGTTGGGGCGGGCGTCGCTAGGGTCGGTCGACCTCGGAGACGAGCCGCGACGACGCGTCGACATCCACTGGCGCGTCACGATGCCGCACGATCACGTTCGCGTCGTGCGCAAGGCGCGCGGCGAGCGTTTCCGCGATGAACACCGACCGATGCTGCCCGCCCGTGCAGCCGATGGCGACGGTCAGGTAGCTGCGGTTGTCATCGCGGAAGTGCGGCAGCCATTTCATCAGGAACGCATGGATGTCGTCGATCATCTGGTGGACGATCGGCAGTGCGTCGAGAAAGGCGATGACCGGCTGGTCGAGCCCGGTGAGCGGGCGCAACTGGTGGTCGTAGTACGGATTCGGCAGCGCGCGCACGTCGAACATCAGGTCGGCGTCGAGCGGCACGCCGCGCTTGAAGCCGAACGATTCGAACATCACCATCAGGTCGTTGTTCTTCTGCTCGATGAAGCGCTTGACCCACGTCCGCAGCGCGTTCGCGCGCAGCGTGCTGGTGTCGATCTGGTGGCCGAATTCGGCGAGCGGCGCGACGAGGTGGCGTTCGCGCTCGATCGCCTCCTCGAGCGACGACAGCAGGCCGACGTCCGCATCGTGCGACAGCGAGCCGGACAGCGGATGGCGGCGGCGCGTCTCGGAGAAGCGCTGGATCAGCGCCTGGGTGCTCGCATTGAGGAACAGCACGCGCACGTCGTGCTCGCGCGACAGATCGCGGATCAGGCCGGGCATTTCGTCGAGCGACGCGCTCGAGCGCGCGTCGATCGCGACCGCGAGCCGGCGCTTGCCATCCTCGGCGAGGTAGCGGGCGAGTTCGGGGAGCACGTGCGGCGGCAGGTTGTCGACGCAGTAATAGCCTGCGTCTTCGAGCGCGTTCAGCGCGACGGACTTGCCTGAGCCGGAGATGCCGGTGATGAGGACGATGCGCATGGGAAGCAGAGAATCCTGACGTTTCATCATAGCACCGGCTCGACGCGTCGGCGTTGCGTGGCCGGCGCGTGCGGGTTACACCAGTTTGCCGGGGAACTGACTGTCGGGATCTTGCATCGCGAGTCGTTGCCGATCCATGAAATCGCGCAATGTGTCGATTCCGCGCAACTGCAGGATCGTGTTCCGGACGGCCGCCTCGACGAGCACCGCGAGGTTGCGGCCGGCCGCCACCTGGATCGTGACCTTGCTGATCGGCAGGCCGAGCACGTCGACGGTCTGGCTTTCGAGCGGCAGGCGCTGGAATTCGCCGTCGGGGCGCCGCACGAGCTGGACGATCAGCTTCAGCTTCATTTTCCGCCGCACGGCGGTTTCGCCGAAGATCGTCTTGATGTCGAGCAGGCCGAGGCCGCGCACTTCGAGCAGGTTCTGCAGCAGCGGCGGGCAGCGCCCTTCGACGAAATCGGGGCCAAGTCGGACGAAGTCGACCGCGTCGTCGGCGACGAGGCCGTGGCCGCGGCTGATCAGCTCGAGGCCGAGCTCGCTCTTGCCGAGGCCCGAATCGCCGGTCAGCAGCACACCCATCCCGAGGATGTCGATGAACACGCCGTGCAGCGTCGCGCGCGGTGCGAGGATGCGCGACATGTAGAGCCGCAGGCTGTCGATCACCGCGGCGGCCGACATCGGCGTGGTGAACAACGGGGTCGACGAGCGCGTACAGCGCAGCACGAGTTCGGGCGGCGCCGCGGCACCGCCGGCGACGACGAGGAACGGCGGTTCGAGCGCGATCAGCTCGGCCATGTGGCGCGAGCGGTCTTCGTCGGTTTGCCGCTGGTAGTAGTCGATTTCGGCTTCGCCGAGCACCTGGATCCGGTTCGGGTGGATCAGGTTCAGGTGGCCGACGAGGTCGGCGCTCGAGGTTGCATTGCCGACGGTGTCGGCCGAAAAGCCGCGCTCCCAGCCTTCATGCCCCGTCAGCCAGCTCAGTTTCAGCGTGGCCGCGTTGTCGTCGAAGATGCTCTGGGCGTTGATGCTGGACGTATCCATGACTCTCGTCACTCCAATGGGCCGGTGCGTGCGCGCGGCGACGGACGTCGCCATGCCGGGCCGGCGCCGGGCGGCCCTGAACGGCGGCGTGTGCCGCCGCGTACGGGAAAATATTCCGCCCGGATCAACTCAAGGTTGCCACTGAGTGAGCAGGCGATGCAACTCGGCGATATCCGTTTCGTTGTGCAGACGCTCGCGCGCGTCGCGATCGGACAGCAGTTGCGCGATTTCCGACAGGATCTCGAGATGCTGCTGGGTGGCTTGCTCGGGCACGAGCAGGAAGATCAGGAGGCCGACCGGCTGGCCGTCGGGGGCTTCGAACGGGATCGCATCGGCGAGCCGGACGAACGCGGCGAGCGGGTGCTTGAGGCCCTTGATGCGGCCGTGCGGAATCGCGACACCTTCGCCGAGCCCGGTCGAACCGAGGCGCTCGCGCGCGAACAGGTTGTCCGTGACGGTGCTGCGGCCGATGCCGTTCTGATTCTCGAACATCAGCCCGGCTTGTTCGAAGACGCGTTTCTTGCTGGTGACCGAGAGGTCGATGACGACGTTCTCTATGGGCAGGATTTTGGCTAGGCGATTCATGTTGGCAGGCGATTGGGCGGCCTGGGGTCTCCTTGCGGCGGCGGACTGATTTTCCATGTTCGGCGATATCAAGGCATGTGGCATGGCAACGTGCAACGCAGCTACCGCATCCAACACCCCCGGCGATAACCGGAACATTATAGAGCACAGCCGCGTGCATGGCGCAGCACGGACGGACCGGTTGCACCTGCGTGCCGAGTGGCAAAAAAAACGCCCGGCGAACCGGGCGGCGTGCGTGTTGCGTTGACGATTACTGCGGCGGCAGTTCGATCTGGTCGATCGACGGTTGCAGCTTGATCGGGTCGTGCGCGTGCGTTTGCAGGCGCTCCATGTGCTTGACGACCTGGCGATCCAGCTTGTCGATCAGCAGATCGATCGCTGCATACAGGTTACCGTTCGCGCTTTCGACGAAGATGTCCTTGCCCTTCAGGTGCAGGTTGATTTCCGCGCGCTGCTGCTTGTCCTTTTCCTTGTGGTTGTCGACCGAGAGGATCACAGTGCCATCGATCACCTGATCGCTATGCCGTAGCACCCGGTCCAGCTTGGTGATCACGTATTCGCGAATTGCAGGCGTGACTTCGAGATGATGTCCACTGATCTTCAGGTTCATAGTGCTTCTCCAAGCGAGTGACCACCCGGCCGCATCGAGGCGGCGCTCCGGTCGACTTGCCCGTGCCGCACGAAGGCGGCGTATCGTGGACAGGTCGCCCGGCCTGTTCCCCGTGTGCGCGGTGGTCGGGACACGCCTGCCGCCGGGCAGGCAGCAGGCTTAAAGAGACTTGCGCAGATTCACTGCCGGGATCTTGAGGGCTTCGCGATATTTCGCAACCGTGCGGCGCGCGACCACGAAACCCTGTTCTGCCAGCAGCTCGGCAATGCGGCTGTCCGAAAGTGGCGATTTTGGGTCTTCAGCTCCTATCAGTTGCTTGATGAGGGCTCGGATGGCTGTCGACGAAGCGGCGCCTCCGGTGTCGGTCGAGACGTGAGATCCGAAGAAGTACTTAAATTCAAGCGTCCCGAACGGGGTCAGCATGTACTTCCCGGTTGTCACACGGCTGACAGTCGACTCGTGTAGGCCCAGCGTATCAGCTATTTCCCGCAAAACCAAGGGGCGCATGGCAATTTCACCGTGCGCAAAGAAGTTCTTTTGACGCTCGACAATGGCCTGCGCGACACGCAGGATCGTGTCGAAACGCTGCTGGATGTTCTTGATCAGCCAGCGTGCTTCCTGGAGCTGCTGCTTGAGCGAACCGGCCGCCGGATCGCCGCGGCTGTTGCGCAGGATGTTCGCGTAGAGGCTGTTGATCCGCAGGCGCGGCATGACCTCCGGATTGAGCTCCGCGAGCCATCCCTGGCCGGCCTTCTTCACGATGATGTCGGGCACGACGTAGTCGGCCTCGGCCTTGCCGTACGCGGCGCCGGGGAACGGCTCCAGCGAGCGGATCAGCGTGTGCGCGTCGCGCAGCGCGTCGTCGCTCGCCTTCAGGTGCTTGCGCAGCCGCGTGAAGTCGCGGGCGGCGAGCAGTTCGAGATGCTGCGACACGATCTCGAGTGCGAGCGTGCGTGTCGGGGACGGATCGAGGCGCAGCAACTGCAGCTTCAGGCATTCGGATGCCGAACGGGCACCGACCCCGGCCGGATCGAAGCTATGCAGCAGTGCGAGCGCCGCGTTCAGTTCGTCGCAGTCGATCTCCAGCTCGGGCGGCAGGTCGGCGAGTACTTCATCGAGCGTGGCGGTCAGGTAGCCGTCGTCGTCGAGCGATTCGATCAGGAACATGACGAGCGCGCGATCGCGCGGGCCGGCCTGCGTGACGCGCAACTGCGCGGACAGGTGGTCGCGCAGCGACGTCGCCGCTTCCTGCACCTGCAGCGGCGGGAGGTCGTCGTCGTCGGATGCGCCGCTCGAGCGGCCGTATTCGTCGAGGTTCCACTGCGGGCCGTCGTTGCCGTCGCCGGATGCATAACCGTCGTATTCGTCCGCGCCGGCCGGCTCGTCGCGCTCGGCACGATCGCTCGACGAACTGCTGCCGTTGGTCGCAGCGGGCTCGGTGTTCTGCGCGGGAGGCGTCTGCGCGATCAACGATCCGTCCGCAGCGACACGCAGCGGGCTCGCGATCCATTCGTCGTCGTTCTCGAGCAGCGGGTTCTGTGCGACGGCCATCGCGACTTCCTGCTGCAATTCGAGCGTCGACAACTGCAGGAGCCGGATCGACTGCTGTAGCTGGGGCGTCAGCGCCAGATGTTGCGACAGGCGGAGTTGAAGGCTGGCTTTCATGGCAAGGAGGGAGTCATACCGGCAGTTTGCCACGACCCAGGCGCGTTGAGCCATCCGCGATTACGCGCGGCGCGCCGCCCGGCCGCGGGCATGGCCGCGAAGCGGGGCGCGGCCCCGCGCGGCGACGCCGGGCGGGGTGCAGCCAGCCACGAGGAGGAGTTACATCCGGAAGTGTTCGCCGAGGTACACGCGGCGTACGCTTTCGTTTTCGATGATTTCGCTCGGCGCACCGGCGGCGAGCACCGAGCCGTCGCTGATGATGTAGGCGTGGTCGCAGATGCCGAGCGTTTCGCGGACGTTGTGATCGGTAATCAGCACGCCGATGTTGCGCTGTTTCAGGAACTTGACGATCTTCTGGATCTCGAGCACCGCGATCGGGTCGACGCCGGCGAACGGTTCGTCGAGCAGGATGAAGTTCGGGTTGGTGGCCAGCGCGCGCGCGATTTCGACCCGGCGCCGCTCGCCGCCCGACAGCGACAGCGCGGGGTTCTCGCGCAGGTGGCCGATCTGCAGCTCGTCGAGCAGCGCTTCGGCGCGCGACGAGATCGCGTCCTTCGACAGCCGCTTGCCGTCTTCGCCGTGCTGCAGCTCGAGCACCGCGCGGATGTTCTCCTCGACGGTCAGCTTGCGGAACACGGACGCTTCCTGCGGCAGGTACGACAGGCCGAGCGACGCACGCTTGTGGATCGGCAGCAGGCTGATCGAGCTGCCGTTCAGCGAGATCTCGCCCGCATCGAGCGGCACCAGGCCGACGATCATGTAGAACGACGTGGTCTTGCCGGCGCCGTTCGGGCCGAGCAGGCCGACGACTTCGCCGCTCTTCACGTCGAGCGACACGTCCTTGACGACCGTGCGCGAGCCGTAGCGCTTCTTCAGGTTGCGGACGACGAGCGAGCTCGTCGTGCCGGCCGGCTGGCGGTTCGGTAGCGCGTTCATTGGCCCGGCGCCCCCTGGATCGTGGTCGACGGCGACAGCTTTGCCGGCGCGCCGTTCAGCGGCGCGGGGCCGCCGTTCTTCGGCGACAGCATCGCGCGCACGCGGCCGTTCGGGTTGCCCGGCGCGGCGACGTCCTTGCCGCCCTTCGCGGTGTAGAAGTCGCGCTGGCCGTCGTACGTGATCACGCTGCCGTGCACGGTATCGGCGATGGTCGACGTACCCTGCAGTCGGCGCACGGTCGCGGCGGTGGTCAGCGTGGTCAGGTCCTGCTTGCCGTCGTAGTCGATGCGCTCGGCGTCGCCGTCGATGTACTCGTCGAGGCCTTCGCGCTTCTGGCGGAACGTCGCGTGCTTCTTGCCGCTGCCGAACGAAGTGGCGTACTGATAGCCTTCCGGGTCCTGGCGCACTTCGACGCGATCGCCCTTGATGATGATCGTGCCCTTCGTGATCACGACGTTGCCGGTTGCGACCGTGACCTGCTTCAGGTCGTCATAGGTCAGGTTGTCGGCCTCGACGTTGATCGGCTTGCTTTGGTCGGCCTTCTCGGCATGGGCGAGCGGCGCCAGCCCGATGAGCGGGAGCGCCACGAGCGTCGCGGCAAGCGCGGCGCGGACGGCGCGCGCAGCGCCGCCGGAAATCTGTCGAGGGAACGATTCGTTCATGCAGTCACGTGAGGGATGCGTCACTTGGGTTGACCTTTCGAGCCGCCGGACGTGTCCTGCGCGGCGATCGTGCCGCGCACGTTGCCGTAAAGCTCGATGACCCGGGTGACGTTGTTGTACTTCATGCCGTCGGTCGCGTTGACGAGCGACAGGCCGCGCTGAAGTTTAACCGGCTTTTCGGTCTGGATCACATCGTCATTGACGAAGATCCGGAAATGCTGGGAATCAGCCTGCATCTGCGGATCGCCGCCACCGGCCGCGCGCAGGATGCGCGCGTCGTCGTACAAGTCGACGATCGACACGTCGCCGTTGACGGTGCCGCGCTTCGAGGTGGTCGTCACGACCGGCTTGCCGGGTTGGAACGCGCGCATGGCCGGAGCGGTCAGGTCGCTGTCTTCGGTGTCTTCGTAATGGATCAGCTTCGCGGCCGTCAACCGGTACTGGGTCGTGCCGGACTGGTCGAGCTCGGTGACCGAGAAGTTGTCCGCGAAATAGTCGGGCGTATGGCGCTTCGGCTGCACGGTGCCCTCGCCGGGCGGCGGCAGCGTGGCCTGCAGCAGCCACCAGGTGACGCCCGCGAGCGCGGCGACCGCGGCGAGCGGCAGCAACTGGGTCCAGCGGAAATGCGTGTTCATCCGTCAGGCTCCGCAGGCGGCTGCGAGCAGCGCGTCGTAGCGGCGCTGCGCGCGCAGGATCGCGTCGCAGGCTTCGCGGACGGCGCCGTGGCCGCCGCGGGCCTCGGCCACCCAGTGCGCGCGGGCGATCACCTCGGGGTGCGCGTTCGCGGGCGCAGTCGCGAAGCCGCAGCGCAGCATCACGGGCAGGTCGGGCCAGTCGTCGCCCATGTAGCCGCACTGGTCGGCGGTGAGGCCGAGCGAGGCGATCAGGTCGGTGAACACGGTGAGCTTGTTCTCGACGCCCTGGAACAGGTGCGCGATCTTCATTTCCTTCGCGCGCGCCGCGACGATCTCCGAGCGGCGGCCCGTGATGATCGCGGTCGCGATGCCGGCTTCGCCGAGCAGTTTCACGCCGTGACCGTCGAGCGAATTGAACGACTTCATCGCGTCGCCGGCCGCGGTAAACAGCAGGCCGCCGTCGGTCAGCACACCGTCGACGTCGAAAATCATCAGCTTCACGCGGCTCGCGCGTTCGGCCGCAGTCAGCGCTGCGCTCATCAGATCACCTTCTTCGAAAACAGGTCGTGCATGTTCAGCGCGCCGATCAGCACGCCGTCGGCATCGACCACCAGCATCTGGTTGATCCGGTGGCGCTCCATCAGTTCCACGGCCTCGACCGCGAGGTGATCCGGTGCAACCGTGCGCGGGTCGCGCGTCATCACGTCGGTGATCGGCAGCGTGCGGAAGTCGCCGTCGCGCGCGAGCACGCGGCGCAAGTCGCCATCGGTGAAGATGCCCGCGACCTTGCCGTCGGCATCGACCACGGCGGTCATGCCGAGGCGCTTCGCGGTGATCTGGAACAGGGCGTCCGACAGCGTCGCGTCGAGCCCGACGGACGGGACGTCGTCGCCCGAGCGCATCACGTCGCGCACGTAGGTGAGCAGGCGCCGGCCGAGTGCGCCACCCGGGTGCGAGCGCGCGAAGTCTTCGGAGCCGAAGCCGCGTGCGTCGAGCACCGCCACGGCGAGCGCGTCGCCGAGCGCGAGCGCGGCGGTCGTGCTCGCGGTGGGCGCGAGGTTCATCGGGCAGGCCTCTTTCGAGACCGCGGCGTTCAGGTTCACGTCGGCGAGCGTGCCGAGGCTCGACCCCGCGCGGCCCGTGATCGCGATCAGCTTCGCGCCGATCCGCTTCACGAGCGGCAGGATCGCCACGAGTTCCTCGGATTCGCCGGAATAGGAGATGCCGATGAAGACGTCGTCGGAGGTGACCATCCCGAGGTCGCCGTGGCTGGCCTCGGCAGGGTGGACGAAGAAGGCCGGCGTGCCGGTGCTGGCCAGCGTGGCCGCGATCTTGCGGGCGATATGCCCCGATTTGCCGATACCGGACACCACCACGCGGCCGCGGCAGCCGAGCAGCAGCGCGACGGCCTGGACGAAGCCGCCGTCGAGCTGGTCGCGCAGCGCGCGCACGGCGTCCGCCTCGATGTCGAGCACGTCGCGGGCGAGCGCGAGCGCCCGGTCATCATTGATTTTCGCTATCATGCGCGGAGTATAGCAAAGGCGTTTGTTCGCCGCGCCGGGCCTTCGGACTCGTCCGAGGTCGCCTGACCACCGCCACCACCCGCGCCCGCATTGCCGTGGCCCCGACGAACGAGGACGCTTCGCCCGTGATTTCCCCGCTCGAAATGACCCTGCTGCTGCTGCTGGCCTCAGTGGTGGGCGTCGTCGTATTCCGTTCGTTGAACCTGCCGCCGATGCTCGGCTACCTGACCGTCGGCATCCTGGTCGGCCCGCATGCGTTCGGCATCGCGGCGGATCTGGAACGGGCCGAGCATCTCGCGGAATTCGGCGTGGTGTTCCTGATGTTTTCGATCGGCCTCGAGTTCTCGCTGGCGAAGCTGAGGGCGATGCAGCGGCTCGTGTTCGGGCTCGGGCTGCTGCAGGTCGTCGCGACGCTCGTGCTCGCGCTCGTGCTGGGCATGCTGTTCGAGCACTGGGTGCACATCACGTGGCAGGGCAGCATCGCGCTCGGCGGCGCGCTGGCGATGTCGTCGACGGCGATCGTGTCGAAGATGCTCGCCGAGCGGCTCGAGATCGAGACCGAGCACGGCCGCAACATCTTCGGCGTGCTGCTGTTCCAGGATCTCGCGGTGGTGCCCCTGCTGATCGTGATCGCCGCGTTCGGCGCCGAATCGTCGAAGGACCTCGCGATCACGCTCGGCTTCGCGGCCGTCAAGATCGTGATCGCGCTCACGCTGCTGCTGGTCATCGGCCAGCGCTTCATGACGCGCTGGCTCAACGTCGTCGCGCGGCGCCGCTCGCAGGAACTGTTCGTGCTGAACCTGCTGCTCGTCACGCTCGGCGCCGCGTTCATCACCGACCGCTTCGGCCTGTCGCTCGCGCTCGGCGCGTTCATCGCGGGGATGCTGATCTCCGAGACGCCGTTCCGCCATCAGGTGGAGGAGGACATCAAGCCGTTCCGCGACGTGCTGCTCGGCCTGTTCTTCGTGACGACCGGGATGCTGCTCGACCCGCGTGTGATCTGGGAGCACCCGTTGCTCGTGCTCGGTTTCTTCGTCGGGCAGATCCTGTTCAAGGCGACGATGATCGCCGGGCTCGCGCGGTTGTTCGGCGCGACACCGGGCGTCGCGATGCGTACGGGCATCGGGCTCGCGCAGGCCGGCGAATTCGGCTTCGTGCTGCTGAACCTGATCCTCGATCGGCATCTCGTCGATTCGACGCTGCTGCAGGCGATCCTCGCGTCGATGCTGCTGTCGATGCTCGCGGCGCCGTTCCTGATCCAGAACGCCGACCGGATCGTGATGCGGCTGTCGTCGACCGAATGGATGCAGCAGTCGCTGCAGATGACGCGGATCGCGACGCAAAGCCTCAAGCAGCGCGGCCACGTGATCATCTGCGGCTACGGCCGTGCAGGGCAGAACCTGGCGCGGATGCTCGAACAGGAAGGTATTTCGTACGTCGCGCTCGACCTCGACCCCGATCGCGTGAGCGCGGCCGCGGCGGCCGGCGAATCGGTCGTGTTCGGCGACGCGGCGCGCCGCGAGTCGCTGCTCGCGGCCGGTATCCACCGCGCGGCGGCGGTGGCGATCACCTACGCGAACACGCCGTCCGCGCTGCGCGTGCTGCATCACGTGCACGAACTCGAGCCGACGCTGCCGGCGATCGTGCGCACCGTCGACGATGCCGATCTCGAGAAGCTGCTCGCGGCCGGCGCGACCGAGGTGATTCCGGAGATCGTCGAGGGCAGCCTGATGCTCGCGTCGCATACGCTGGTGCTGGTCGGCGTGCCGATGCGCAAGGTCGTGCGGCGCGTCGAGGAAATGCGCGACGAACGCTACAGCCTGCTGCGCGGCTATTTTCGCGGCGCGGACGACGCGGACGACGACGACCACGAGCAGGTGCGGCTACAATCGGTGCCGGTCGATGCGCGCGCGGACGCGGTCGGGCGTTCGCTGGAAGAACTGGGGCTGTATGCACTCGGGCTCGAAGTCACGGCGATTCGCCGGCACGGCATCCGCGGCGTCGAACCCGATCCGCAAACCAAGCTGCGCGCGAGCGACATCGTCGTGCTGCGCGGGCTGCCCGAGGCGCTCGCGCTCGCGGAGGAGCGGCTGTCGCGCCATCGGCGCGAACCGCCAGCCGCGGCCGCGTGAGCGGCGCCTGGTTTGATAACCTGACCCGTATTTATTCGAAACGGTGCCCGATCTTCGCGCACCGTTTTTTTCGGAGAGTTTCATGCCGCATTCGTCGTCGGGCGCACCGCTCGATCCGGTCGCCTTCATCCACAGCCAGATCCGCACGGTGCCCGACTGGCCGCAGCCGGGCGTGATGTTCCGCGACATCACGACGCTGCTGCAGAGCCCGAAGGCGCTGCGCATCCTCGTCGACCTGTTCGTCGAGCGCTATGTCGATGCGAAGCTCGACTATGTCGCGGGCCTCGATGCACGCGGCTTCATCATCGCGCCGATCGTCGCGTACGAACTGAGCGTCGGCTTCGTGCCGATCCGCAAGGTCGGCAAGCTGCCGTACAAGACGCGCTCGGAATCGTACGACCTCGAATACGGCAGCGCGACGGTCGAGATCCACGAAGATGCGTGCAAGCCCGGCGATCGCGTGATCATCATGGACGACCTGATCGCGACCGGCGGCACGATGATGGCGGGGCGCAACCTGCTGCAGCGGCTCGGCGCGGAGGTCGTCGAAGGCGCGGCGATCATCGATCTGCCCGATCTCGGCGGCTCGGCGCTGCTGCGCAATGCGGGACTGCCGGTTTATACCGTCACCGAATTCGCCGGCCACTGAACGCCGGCCAGCCTGAGCTTCCACGTTACGCAGCGAGGTCACGATGCCCAACTTCATGCTGTTTCTCGCCACGTCGATCGCGATCACGTTCGCGCCGGGGCCCGACAACCTGCAGGTGCTCGCACGCGGCATCTCGCAGGGCCGCGCGGCCGGCTTCGTCGCCGCGCTCGGCTTCACGGCCGGGATCCTGTTCCACACGACGCTCGCGGCGCTCGGCGTCGCGGCCGTGCTGCGTTCGTCGCCGGTCGCGTTCCAGATCCTGAAGCTCGCGGGCGCCGCATACCTCGTGTGGATCGGCATCAAGGCGCTGCGCAGCCAGGGACTCTCGAATGCGCATGCGCGCCCGCCGCAGCCGCTCGGCACGATCTTCCGGCAGAGCGTGATCGGCAATCTGATGAACCCGAAGGTCACGCTGTTCTTCGTCGTGTTCCTGCCGCAGTTCGTCGATCCGCACGGCGCGCAGAGCGTGACGCTGCAGATGTTCGAACTCGGCGCGCTGTTCATGCTGCAGACGGCCGCGGTCTTCTCGCTGTTCGGCGTCGGCGCGGGCATGATCGGCGCGTGGCTGAAGCGCCGCCCGAAGGCCGGCGTGTGGCTCGACCGGATCGCCGGCGCGACGTTCATCGCGATCGGCATCCGCGTGGCGCTGGAGGACTGACAGACGATGACGTTTCCGTGCATTGCGGCCGCGCGCCGCTTCGATCCCGCTGCGCACCTGCGTTTCGAGATTGCCGGCCAGGCAGTCGGCTGGGTGCGCCGCCAGGATGTCGCCATGCTCGCCCGCTGGCCCGACGTGTTCGAGCTGACCGGCGAGCGCGTCGTGCTGTCGTCGCGCTACGACTCGGTCGACGCACGCAGCATGGCGCTGGCGAGCGCGATCGGCGCGCTTGCGGCCGAAGGCGCGATTCCCGGCTGGCGCGACGAGATCTACGCGATCCGCAACCGCTTCGACGATCCGCCGCTCGCGTACATCGAGCGCGCCGCGTCGCGCTTCTTCGGTACGCAGACTTACGCGGTGCATCTGAACGGCATCGTAGAATATGCGGTTGCGCCGGGCGAGCCGTCCGCCGCGGCCGCCCCTCAGATGTGGCTCGGCCGCCGCAGCGAGACGAAGGCAACCGACCCCGGCATGCTCGACAACGTCGTCGCGGGCGGAATCGGCTGGGGCCTGGGCGTTCACGAGACGCTCGCGAAGGAATGCTGGGAAGAAGCCGGCATTCCTGCCGAACTGGCCGCGCGCGCGATCGCGGGCCGCGCGGTGCAGGTGCTGTGCTCGCTGCCGGAAGGCACGCAGTCCGAACTGATCTTCGTGTACGACCTGCGGCTGCCGCGCGACTTCGCGCCGCGCAACCAGGACGGCGAAGTGGCCGAGCACCTGCTGGCCGGCTTGCCCGAGGTGGTCGGCTGGCTGCGCGCCGGCCGCGCGACGATGGATGCGAGCCTCGCGACGCTCGACACGCTGCTGCGCCACCGCTGGATCCCGGCGGCCGACGCGGCGGGCATCGACGCCCTGTTCGCACCGGCCGCGTGACGCGTGCCGCACACGCAGTCCGGCGGTGCGAACGGGCAATTTGACGAATCCGGAAACGAAGGGAGTAGCGGTCATGCCGACCGATCACAGCTTTATCTTGAAACTGTCGTGCCCCGACCGGCACGGCATCGTCCATGCGGTCTCGGGCTTCCTGTTCGAGCGCAGCAACAACATCCTCGATTCGGCGCAGTTCGGCGACAGCCGCACCAGCGAGTTCTTCATGCGCGTGCATTTCGAGCAGGACGGTGGCGGCGCGGATGCCGCGACGGCGCTCGACACGCTGCGCCGGGAGTTCGCGCCGCTCGCCGAGCAGTTCTCGATGCGCTGGGAAATGCATGACGCGGCCGTGAAGCCGCGCGTCGTGATCATGGTGTCGAAGATCGGCCACTGCCTGAACGACCTGCTGTTCCGCTATCGCACCGGCCAGTTGCCGATCGAGATCCCGGCGATCGTGTCGAACCACAAGGAGTTCTACCAGCTCGCCGCGAGCTACAACATCCCGTTCCATCATTTTCCGCTGATCGGCGGCTCGTCCGATGCCGCGAAGGCCGCGCAGGAAGCGCGCGTGCTGGAAGTGATCGACGAGCACCAGGCCGATCTCGTCGTGCTCGCGCGCTACATGCAGATCCTGTCGCCGAATATGTGCCAGCAGCTCGCCGGCCGCGCGATCAACATCCACCATTCGTTCCTGCCGAGCTTCAAGGGCGCGAAGCCTTACTACCAGGCGTTCGATCGCGGCGTGAAGCTGATCGGTGCGACCGCGCACTACGTGACGACCGATCTCGACGAAGGCCCGATCATCGAGCAGGAAGTCGAGCGCGTCGACCACAGCATGACGCCCGACCAGCTGACCGCGATCGGCCGCGACGTCGAATGCGTGACGCTCGCGCGCGCGGTGAAGTGGCACGTCGAGCACCGGATCGTGCTGAACGGGACGAAGACGGTCGTGTTCCGCTGATTTGCCGATTGCCGGCCGTCGGCCGGCAATCACAAACAAAAACGCCGCGCCCTTCACGGGGCGCGGCGTTTTTTTATCGCTTCAGACGCGGGGCTGCTTCAGATCAGCCGCAGCAGGTACAGCTCGCGCTTCAGGTACGCATAGAAGATCGGCGCGGCGATCACGCCCGGCAGCCCGAATGCGGCCTCCATGATCAGCATCGCGAGCAGCAGCTCCCATGCGCGCGACTCGATCTGGCCGCCGATGATCTTCGCGTTCAGGAAGTATTCGAGCTTGTGGATGACCACGAGGAACGCGAGCGACGCGATCGCCGTGCCCATGCTGACCGACAGCGACACGGCGACGATCAGCGTGTTCGAGATCAGGTTGCCGATCACGGGCAGCAGGCCGACGATGAACGTGACGAGCACGAGCGTTTTCGACAGCGGCAGCCGCTGGTGGAAGATCGGCAGCGCGACGAGCAGGTAGATGCCCGTGAACACCGCGTTGATCGCCGAGATCTTGATCTGCGCGAACACGATCCGGCGGAATGCGTCGGCGAAGCGCGACACGCGCGTGACGAGCGCCGTGGACAGCGGCCGGCGCACCTTGCCGTGCTCGACGCCGATCGCGATCATCGCGCCGATGATCATCCCGAACAGCACGTGGCCGAAGCCGCGCGCGACGCTCTTGCCGCTTTGCTGGAGCTGGTCCATGTGCGAGTGCATCAACACGGCGGCCTTCGTCTTCATCTGCTCGACGTCGACGGGCAGCAGGTTCGCGATCCAGGCCGGCGTGCGGGCGCGGGTCTGCTCGACGATCTGCATCAGCTGGTCGAGCAGGCTTTGCAGGTTCGGCACCGTGCGCTCGAAGTGTTCGATGATGCCGATCGTCAGGCCGGTCAACGCGCCGACGATCGCGATCGACAGCAGCACGACGGCGACCCAGCGCGCGCGCATGCTCGTGGTGTGGCGTTCGATGACGGGGGCGATCGTGTGGATCAGCTGGTAGACCAGCAGGCCGGCCAGCAGCCCACCGAGCAGCTTGAGCTCGATCACGAGCCACATCGCGAGGATCGCGATCCCATAGCTGCCGATCTCGAGTGCCGACAGCTTCGGCAGGCTGAAGTCGCTCGTCAGCCGCACGCTGCGCAGGTGCGGTTCGCGATTCTGCGCATCGCGCGACGAGTCTGGTTGCTTCTCCATCGTGGATTCCTGTCGTTCGTGTGTCATGCCGCGGAATGCGCGGCAGAGCCGTGTTCGCCCGGCGCCGCACCGGATTGGTGCGTACGGCGAACCTTACGACCGTAAAGTATAGCCGCCATTATGGTCCGCAACGGGGCCGTTTGGCGCATGGTGTAAACGCAGGAGGGAAAACGAGAAGGGGCCGGTTCGGCGGTGCGCAAGGGCGCGCGGCCGGGCGGCCGCGCGCGGGAGGGGAGGCAGGCGGGATGCGTCAGCCGGCCGCGACCTTGCGGGTCGTGCGCTTGAGCAGCGGCGCCAGGTATTTGCCGGTAAAGCTCGCCTTCGTCTTCGCGACCTGCTCGGGCGTGCCCTGCGCGATGATCTGGCCGCCGCCGGCGCCGCCTTCGGGGCCGAGGTCGATCACCCAGTCGGCCGTCTTGATCACGTCGAGGTTGTGCTCGATGATCACGACCGTGTTGCCCTGGTCGCGCAGCCGGTGGATCACTTCCAGCAGCAGTGCGATGTCGTGGAAGTGCAGGCCGGTGGTCGGCTCGTCGAGGATGTACAGCGTGCGGCCCGTGTCGCGTTTGGAGAGCTCGAGCGACAGCTTCACGCGCTGCGCCTCGCCGCCCGACAGCGTCGTGGCCGACTGGCCGAGGCGGATGTAGCCGAGGCCGACGTCGAGCAGCGTCTTCAGCTTGCGCGCGATGACCGGCACCGCGCTGAAGAACTCGTACGCGTGCTCGACCGTCATGTCGAGCACTTCGCTGATGTTCTTGCCCTTGTACTGCACTTCGAGCGTTTCGCGGTTGTAGCGCTTGCCGTGGCACACGTCGCACGGCACGTAGACGTCCGGCAGGAAGTGCATTTCCACCTTCAGCACGCCGTCGCCCTGGCACGATTCGCAGCGCCCGCCCTTCACGTTGAACGAGAAGCGGCCCGGATCGTAGCCGCGCTCCTTCGAGGTCGGCACGCCCGAGAACAGCTCGCGGATCGGCGTGAACAGGCCCGTGTAGGTGGCCGGGTTCGAGCGCGGCGTGCGGCCGATCGGCGACTGGTCGACGTTGATCACCTTGTCGAAGTGCTCGAGGCCCTCGATCGCCTCGTGCGGCGCCGGCTCGGCCGACGAACCGTACAGGTGGCGCGCGACCGCGTGATACAGCGTGTCGTTGATCAGCGTCGACTTGCCGGAGCCCGACACGCCGGTAATGCAGGTCAGCAGGCCGACCGGCAGCTCCAGATCGACGTGCTTCAGGTTGTTGCCGTGCGCGTCGACGATGCGCAGCATCCGCTCCGGATCGGGCGCGAGCCGCTCGTCCGGGTACTCGATCACGCGTTTGCCGAGCAGGTACTGGCCCGTCAGCGACTGCGGATTCGACTGCACTTGCTTCGGCGTGCCCTCGGCCACGATCACGCCGCCGTGCTCGCCGGCGCCCGGGCCCATGTCGACGACGTAGTCGGCCGTGCGGATCATGTCTTCGTCGTGCTCGACGACGATCACCGAGTTGCCGAGGTCGCGCAGGTGCTTGAGGGTCGCGATCAGGCGGTCGTTGTCGCGCTGGTGCAGGCCGATCGACGGCTCGTCGAGCACGTACATCACGCCCGTGAGGCCCGAGCCGATCTGCGACGCGAGCCGGATGCGCTGCGCCTCGCCGCCCGACAGGGTTTCCGCGCTGCGTTCGAGCGACAGGTAGTCGAGGCCGACGTTGTTCAGGAAGGTGAGGCGCGCGACGATTTCCTTGATCACCTTGTCGGCGATCTCGCGCTTCGCGCCGTCGAGCGACAGGCCGTCGAAATAGCCGAGCGCGTCGCGCAGCGGCCAGCCGCTGATTTCAAAGATGCCGCGCGCGTAGTCACCCGTGCCGATCCGCACGTGGCGCGCTTCGCGGCGCAGGCGCGTGCCGTCGCACGACGGGCACGGCTGGTTGTTCTGGTATTTCGACAGCTCTTCGCGCACCGCGACCGAATCGGTCTCGCGGTAGCGGCGCTCGAGGTTCGGGATGATCCCCTCGAACACGTGCTCGCGGATCGTCGTGCGGCCGCGCTCGTTGATGTACGAGAACGGGATCGTCTGCTTGCCCGAGCCGAACAGCAGCACCTTCCGGATTTTTTCCGGCAGATCCTCGAACGCGGCATCGATGTCGAATTCGTAGAACGCCGCGAGACTCTGCAGCATCTGGAAGTAGAACTGGTTGCGGCGGTCCCAGCCTTTCACGGCGCCGGCGGCGAGCGACAGCGACGGGTGCGCGACGACCCGTTTCGGGTCGAAGAACGTGATCTGGCCGAGGCCGTCGCATTCCGGGCACGCGCCCATCGGGTTGTTGAACGAGAACAGGCGCGGCTCAAGCTCCTGCAGCGAGTACGAGCAGATCGGGCACGCGAACTTCGAGCTGAACAGGTACTCGCGGTCGGTGTCCATCTCGAGCGCGATCGCGCGGCCGTCGGCGAGGCGCAGGGCCGTCTCGAACGATTCGGCGAGCCGCTGCTTCATGTCCGGGCGCACCTTGAGACGATCGACGACGACGTCGATCGTGTGCTTGTCGTTCTTCTTCAGCTTCGGCAGCGACTCGACCTCGTAGATCTTCGCGACGCCTTCGTTCGCGGCGCCGCCGCCCGAGCGCACGCGAAAGCGCACGAAACCCTGCGCCTGCATGTCCTCGAACAGCTCGGCATGCTCGCCCTTGCGGTCCGCGACGACGGGCGCGAGGATCATCAGCTTGGTTTCCTCGGGCAGCGCGAGTGCGGCGTCGACCATCTGCGACACGCTCTGCGCTTCCAGCGGGATGTCGTGGTCGGGGCAGTACGGCGTGCCGACACGTGCGAACAAAAGTCGCAGGTAGTCGTGGATTTCCGTGACCGTGCCGACGGTCGAACGCGGGTTGTGGGACGTCGCCTTCTGCTCGATCGAGATCGCCGGCGACAGGCCTTCGATCAGGTCGACGTCGGGTTTCTCCATCAGCTGCAGGAACTGGCGGGCATACGCGGACAGGCTTTCGACGTAGCGGCGCTGGCCCTCGGCATAAAGGGTATCGAACGCGAGCGACGACTTGCCCGACCCGGACAACCCGGTAATCACGACCAGCTTGTGGCGCGGCAGGTCGAGATTGACGTTTTTCAGGTTGTGGGTACGCGCCCCACGGATACGGATCTGTTCCATGAACCTGGCGAAAATGGAGGGAACCAAACCTGCTACTATAACGGCTTTTCGAGGCCGTCGTTTGGGGTCCCCAGCCTTAGCAGCAGGTGGCAGCAAGATGGCGCCTGCGCCGGGAAAAGTGGCCGCAGCGGCCGCGCCGCGCGGTTCCGGGCGGCCTGCGGGCTGCCTGAATCCTGCCCCGACGTGTTGCCGGCCAAGCCTCCCGGGCCGCTGGTCCTGATCTTCCGCCGTCCGGTGTCGGGCGGACATTCCGATCATTCGAAATTCATTCCCGATGTCCAATCCGTCTGCCACGTCTTCCCGCATGACCGCGCCCGAATTGCGCGCGACCACGTCGCTCGCGGCGATCTTCGCGCTGCGCATGCTCGGCCTGTTCATGATCATGCCGGTGTTCTCGGTCTACGCGAAAACCATCCCGGGCGGCGACAACGTGCTGCTCGTCGGCATCGCGCTCGGGGCCTACGGCGTCACGCAGTCGCTGTTCTACATCTTCTACGGCTGGGCGTCCGACAAGTTCGGCCGCAAGCCGGTGATCGCCACCGGCCTCGTGATCTTCGCGATCGGCAGCTTCGTCGCCGCGTCCGCGCACGACATCACGTGGATCATCGTCGGCCGCGTGATCCAGGGGATGGGCGCGGTGTCGTCCGCGGTGCTCGCGTTCATCGCCGACCTGACCTCCGAGCAGAACCGCACGAAGGCGATGGCGATGGTCGGCGGCTCGATCGGCGTGTCGTTCGCGGTCGCGATCGTCGGTGCGCCGATCGTGTTCCACTGGGTCGGGATGAGCGGGCTGTTCACGATCGTCGGCGTGCTGTCGATCCTCGCGATCGGCGTGGTGCTGTGGATCGTGCCCGATGCGGCCAAGCCCGTGCACGTGCCCGCGCCGTTCGGCGAGGTGCTGCACAACATCGAGCTGCTGCGCCTGAATTTCGGCGTGCTGGTGCTGCATGCCACGCAGACGGCGCTGTTCCTCGTCGTGCCGCGCCTGCTCGTCGACGGCGGCCTGCCGGTCGCCTCGCACTGGAAGGTCTACCTGCCGGTGATGGGGCTCGCGTTCGTGATGATGGTCCCGGCGATCATCGTCGCGGAAAAACGGGGCAAGATGAAGCCGGTGCTGCTCGGCGGCATCCTGGCTATCCTGATCGGCCAATTGCTGCTGGGCAGCGCGCCGCATACCATCCTGATTGTGGCGGCGGTTCTTTTCGTCTACTTCCTCGGCTTCAACATCCTGGAAGCGTCGCAGCCGTCGCTCGTGTCGAAGCTCGCGCCCGGTTCGCGCAAGGGCGCGGCCACGGGTGTTTACAACACCACGCAGTCGATCGGGCTCGCGCTCGGCGGCATCGTGGGCGGCTGGCTGCTGAAGCACGGTGGCGCCAATATGGTGTTCTACACGTGCTCGGGGCTCGTTGCCGCGTGGCTTATAATCGCGGCCAGCATGAAAGCGCCGCCGCGCAAGGCCTGAACTCACTTCGGGCAGGCACCGGCGGCGCTCGCCGGCTTGCCCGGCGGGCCGCACCGACAGCATGAGCGGGCGGCCCGGCATCGAATTTACTGGAGAAACACATGGCATCCGTCAACAAGGTCATCCTCGTCGGCAATCTCGGCGCCGATCCTGAAGTCCGTTACCTGCCGAGCGGCGACGCGGTTGCGAACATCCGTCTCGCGACGACCGACCGCTACAAGGACAAGGCGAGCGGCGATTTCAAGGAAATGACCGAGTGGCATCGCGTCGCGTTCTTCGGTCGCCTGGCGGAAATCGTCAGCGAGTACCTGAAGAAGGGTTCGTCGGTCTATATCGAAGGCCGCATCCGCACGCGCAAGTGGCAGGGTCAGGACGGCCAGGATCGTTACTCGACCGAAATCGTCGCCGACCAGATGCAGATGCTCGGCGGCCGCGGCGGTGCGGGCGGCGGCGGTGGCGGCGGTGACGAAGGCGGTTACGGCGGCGGCTACGGTGGTGGTGGCGGCGGCGGTGGCCGTGGCGAGCAGATGGAGCGTGGCGGTGGCGGCGGTGGTCGTGCCGGCGGCGCAGCGCGTGGCGGTGCAGGCGGCGGCGCGCAAAGCCGTCCGAGCGCACCGGCAGGCGGCGGCTTCGACGAGATGGACGACGATATTCCGTTCTAAAACGGACTAACGGTATTTTTTGTTGGTAAAAGCCCGTTCTCCTCAGGAGGCGGGCTTTTTTCTTTACCAACATATATTTTTGTGATTCACTGGGCAGGAAGCTTAACCACTACTTGAAGAAAATGGTGGGTTGATGCCGCAATACATTGCCGAGCGTATTCGCTTTAGGAATGGAGAGCGCCACTCCGTTCTGCAGATTCCTTATGGACTTCCAGTTCACGAGGTCACTGTCTACCTGAACAGATTTCGCACGAAGGGGCGATCCGCAAACACGATTCACTTCGCATGTTGCAGTCTTGCCGTCCTATACCGGGAGCTGAGTGCAATCAAGGTCGATCTGCTTGAGCGGTTGGGAAAGGGGCAATTTCTTACTATCTCGGAGCTCGACCGTGTGGCATCGGCCGCCCAGTATCGAGCTGATGACCTCGAAGCGGATGCGCAGAAGGGAAACAAGCCAAATGTCATTCACATTGCGCGAATTGGCCTGCGCCGGAGCAGCGCTGTCGTGGATCGTAAGCCGGTGGACGTTGGAACTCAGGCATCCCGCCTCCGATACATGGCCGATTTCCTTGACTTCATATCAACCTATGTAGGTTCCACCCTGCCGAAAGAGGCACGACCGGAGCTTGAGGCGGAGACTGGTCGAGCGCTGACGGCATTTCGGGAACACATACCCTCCGTATCGAGGCGCTCAAAGCTCGATGCGCGTGTCGGCCTCAGCCGAGAGGAAGAAGAACGGCTCGTCAGCATCGTCCATCCCGATTCGCCGGACAATCCATGGAGTCGAGGCTTCGTCCGTCGCCGCAACTGGCTCATTGTCGTAATCCTACTGGCTACCGGCATGCGACGGGGCGAGCTACTTGGCTTGCAGATCGGCGATCTGCATTCAAGCCAACCGAAGCTGCGCATCATTCGGCGAGCTGATGCGGTGGAAGACCCTCGCCGAATTCAACCGAATACGAAAACATATGACCGGGAGATTGAGCTCAGGCCGACCCTCATGAGGGCCTTGTGGGACTATATCAACAAGGCACGTCGAAGCATCAGGGCTGCCCGTGCTGTTCCACAGGTATTCGTTTCTGATGAAGGGGCGCCACTATCCCATGCGAGCATCGACAAGATCTTCAGGCAGTTGCGTGAGGCCTGCCCTGGGCTGCCGGTATCCCTGACGAGTCATGTGATGCGACACACATGGAACGAGCGCTTCTCGGAACATGCTGAGTCGATGGGTCTTGCCGATGCGGTCGAGGAGAAGGCCCGTAACAATCAGCAGGGGTGGAGCGACAACTCGAAAATGGCTGCCACCTATACCCGGAGGCATACCGCGAGGAAGGGGCGGGATATTTCGTTGAAGTTGCAGGAGCGACTCGATGACAAGCTCGATCACGAAGAGTAAGGACGCGTCGGCGGGGCTCCTTCTTCGCATGCCCGAGACTGCATTTACGAAAAGTGGCATTGCGTTTCGGCCGAACGAAGACGTCTGGCAGTGGACCGATGGGCCGTTCCGTGTTTACCTTGACTATCGCAAAATCAACTTGCCCAGCGCGTTTCCGTGCGATTCGTTGAAGCATACGTTGATGGTATTCGCGAGGCGGAATTCTGCCAGCCATGTGAATAACCTATTCGACGTGTTTTTGCACTTCCTTTCCCTTCGGGACGACTCCCAGCCACTGACGTCTATTTCGGTTCCTGAGGTTTCAAACTACGCATCTCAGCTCAAGGACAATGAGAAATGGCGCGTTGGCACCTTGAATGTGCTGCTTCAGAAGTGGGGGGCTCTCGGACTCAGTGGTGTCGAGCCCGACTGCACTCAGTATCTGCGCGAACGACGTAAGCCGGGCAACGAGAAAGGTAAGGCGGTACGCACACGAGACCCCGACAAGGGACCATTCAGCGAATCCGAGTACAAGGCGCTCTATAAGGCCGTCGATGCAGCGTACGGCACCGGGGAGGTGTCCAAATGGGTGGCCGTCCTGACTCGGTTGTTGTTTGCCTGCGGCGGGAGAATTTCCCAGTACTGCTCCCTCAAAGTGATGGATCTGACAACGAGCGACGGCTCGTTCGTGCTGAACCTCCCTCAAGCCAAAAGACGAGGCGTCCATTCCCGCGCATCTTTTTTAGAGTTTGACTTGAGTCCGCAGACCGGTCGACTCACGATGGAATACATCAACAGTCTGAAGGCGAAGGGCTATGGGGACGAAGCGCCACTGTTTCCTGAAACTGTCGTGATGAAGCGCGGCCCACTTGTTGCCATGCGTGATGAGGAAGATCAATTCTTTGGTCACTGCCTCAGTCATACTCTCTCCCGTATATTTAGCGAGTTTGTTAACTCGCTTGCGCCACCGACCGAGCGCCTCAACTTCGCTCCCATTCCCGTCACGC
Organism: Burkholderia sp. AU33423; assembly: GCF_002223135.1. Lineage (NCBI taxonomy): Bacteria > Pseudomonadati > Pseudomonadota > Betaproteobacteria > Burkholderiales > Burkholderiaceae > Burkholderia > Burkholderia sp. AU33423. The sequence goes on along the minus strand of NZ_NKFH01000005.1, from coordinate 637,034 downwards.
CAAGTCGCTTTCGATACACGTTCGGAACCCGACTCGCGGAGGAAGGCGCCGGCAAAACAGTCATCGCAGAGCGTCTGGGGCACGTGGATCTTCAGCACGTTGAGGTCTATTTCGAGGCTTCGCCCAAGATCGTCGACAACATCGACAAAGCGATGGGCCTTCAACTGACGCCCCTAGCATGCGCGTTTAGGGGGCGCCTGATTGAGGATGAGGAACACTCGACACATAAGGGCGCGCCTGGGAGTCGCATCATTGACTTCCGTGTCGCAAAGAAGCCCGTCGGGAGCTGCGCCAGTAAGGGGCAAGGCTGTGGTTTCACTCGCCCAACCGCTTGTTATACGTGTTTCAAGTTCGAGCCCTGGCTAGACGCGCCTCATGAAAAAGTGCTTCAGCGACTACAAGATGAGCGCACGCGCTGGGCAAGCGACAAGCGACTGGCGGCAATCAACGATGATGCCATTCAAGCGGTGCGCGAGGTCATTGCGGAATGCGCCCTGGTGCAGGAGCAGCGTCGATCGGGGGCGACTGCATGAATGCGACCGTTCTTCATTTCACTCCTCGCCCGGAGCTGGAGCCGGAGGCTAACCTGCACGTTTTTGTCGATCTCTGCAAGCAATCCGAGGTGCTGGGCGCCCGGAGACAGTTCAATCGAAATTCTTGGGATATTGGGAATCTGAAAGGCCATAACAATATACACAGGGCAATCTTCAGTTCCTTGGAGGCTTCTCGCGAGTCGGCAGACGAGCCGGCCATGCCCCAGCCGTTTCTGGACTTTGCGAAAGCAGCGCTAGTGTATCTTCACGATACGCGACCTGTCGTTTCGCAATCCGTACGAGTTGCCGCGTTTCGCTGCCTCGAGGCGGCGTTGCGCGAATGGAATAAAGCTTCGCGGCCAACCGCAGTCAACGTTGACGTGTTGGACACTGCCGTCGAGTTAGCCAGAAGACAAGTGTCATCTGGTGTGGCTTACCGAATTGCCGGGCAACTGGAATTGATCGCAGATCTAATGGATGCGAAGGGTTTCATCTCGCTTCGACAGCGGTGGGTTCATGGCATTAAGAAGCCGCAGGAGCTCGGCTCCCGAATTTCGAAGGAGGCGTTAAATGCACGCCAGGAGAAACTGCCTTCAGCGGCTACGCTGCGGGCGCTCGGAGGTATCTTCCAGGAGGCCGTTGACTCTACGGACGTGTTGGTATCAAGCTATACAGCATTAATGCTCTGCGCTCCAGAGCGAATCAACGAGGTCCTTAGACTAGAGCGCAGCTGCGCATTCGACGGCGACGGGAGGTTTGCGGGTAAATTCGGGCTTCGCTGGCCCGGATCCAAGGGCTCGGACGATACCATCAAGTGGGTGCCGACCCAGATGGTCCCAGTGGCGAAGCAAGCTGTCTCGAACCTGCTAAAAGCGACTCTGCCGGCTCGGGAGATTGCAGCGTGGTACACCGACAATCCGGGGCGTCTTTTTCTTCATGAGGGTGTAGCTCACCTGCGTGAGCGAGATCTGCTCACGCCAGAGGAAGTGGCATTGATCCTATGGGGCGAGAAGAGTGCAACGAACTCGGCGAATACATGGGCAAGGGTGACAAAGAAACTTCAAGGAGTGCAGCTTAGCGAGCGAAAGATTGGTTACCGATTTGAAGACGTCGAACGTGCTGTACTTGCGATGCTTCCACGAACCTTCCCGTTTGTTCCCGGCACTTCCAATCTTCGATGTAAAGACGCCATAGCCATTGCCCGTACAAACGAGTTGCACGCGCAGAGGGCTACTTATCAGTGCATGTTCAGTTGCGTGGACTACGGTACGGTCACGAATCCGTTTGGGGCACGGGAAGATCGGGCATCGATCTTTAAACGTTTCGGCTACACAGAGGACGACGGCTCGGCCATCGAACTCAGGAGCCACAGTCTTCGACACTACCTGAACATGCTCGCTCAGATGGGCGGTCTAAGCAGCGCAGAGATTGCTATATTCTCCGGGCGTAAGGATCTACGGCAGAACAGAGCCTACGATCACATGAGTTCGGACGAGGTGCAAGCGCCAATCAATGAGTCTCTGAAGGCAGGCTTTACCGCTAATCTTGTTCCTGCGCAGACTCGGGAATTGATCACGCGCAGCGAGTTCAAGGGAGTGGGCGTTGTTGCCGCCCACACTACGGACTATGGTTGGTGCATGCACAACTTCGCTAGCGAGCCGTGTCAGATGTACCGGGACTGCATTAATTGCGAGGAGCAGGAGTGTGTCAAAGGAGATGAACACAAGGAGAGCAATCTCCGGCTGTTGAAAGACGAGACCGAATTCCTGCTGAGGGAGGCTCGAGAAGCGCTCAGTGACGAAGAGTATGGTGCTGACGTATGGGTCGAGCATCAGACTAGGACGCTTGAGCGAGTGAATGCCCTGCTGTCTATTATGGAAGATCCTTCAATATCACCTGGATCGCGCATCCGGATCGACCTGACCAATGCTGCCCTGATCAGCTCTGATATTACCCAACCGGTCAACGTCCTCAACGTTGAAGGACGAAAGCTTCTGTCATGAAAAAGGCCCGAGCACCAGACCTGACCGATGAGCGTATCAAGCTCGTACTCGACACCCTTGACGGATGGAAAGGGAAGCTAACCTGGGATTTGCTCATTGAGGTGGTCCGAAAGTCTACAGGCATTACATACTCGCGATTCACATTTGCCGAGTACCCTCAGGTCGCGAATGCATTCTCGCTGAGAAAAGACGCCTTGCGAGGAACTTGGAAAACCGAGTCAGGGGGGCCTCGCGACGAGCGTATTCGGGCTGCACTTGCGCAGGTCGAGCGCTACAAGGCGAAAGTTGAGCGTCTTGAAGCAGAAAATCAATTGCTAAAAGAGCAATTTGTGACTTGGGCGCACAACGCTGAGCGTAAAGGGGTGACCGTACTGATGTTGAATGCCCCACTACCTAAACCTGAACGTGATAGAACGAAAGAGGAGAGGTAATGCCATCAACGTTGATGGCGCTGTTTGCGCCGGCCATCAATAGGCTGTTATAAGGGTTTGGCGGCAATGCTCGTTTTATCGTGTTCGATCTTGACGCGGCAGTTGCAGGCGCGATTGGGAATCCGGTTGCCGCGCCGGGGCGATCTAGCAACTACTACAACAATCGCCGCCAACAAGCGCGGCGTCCTCAAAGGGGTGTCATGTTTCCGCACGAGATTTCTGCTTCTTCTCCCGCTGTCAACTCGGCTGCAGATTCCCCGCCGAGTGCGCCTGCGGCACCGTCCGCCGAAGCAGCGGCGCCTCCGAGCATTTCACCAATCCGACTCGCCTGCGTCGAGGTCTGCAACTTCCGACGCTTGTCAAAGACTCGTCTTGAGCTCGATGAGGCCACCACTATCTTGGTAGGTGCCAACAATAGCGGCAAGACTTCCCTTCTCACAGTCCTTCGCAATTTCCTGAGCGAATCGCCCGGCTTCCGCGCTTTCGACATCAGCCTTTCGCAGTGGGCGAAATTGCGCGAGTTAAGTCAACTCTGGGAGGTGCTCGACGAGGATCCCACTACAGATTCAAAGGATGCCGAGAAATGGGGGGAGCAGTTGCGGCAACTCCTCGCATGCATGCCGTTTATAGACCTTTGGTTCGATGCAAAGGAGGGGGCGTACAATCATGTTGCTCCCTTCATTACGTCGCTGAAGTGGTCGGGTGGCGCGGTTGGCGTGCGGGTTCGGCTTGAACCCGTTGCAGACGCGAATGAGCTTCGTAAGTTAGCGTGGCGCTACCGCGAAGCACGCGCGCATGTGCGAAAGCTTCCGAAGGATGGCCACGCCTGGCCAATGGATCTGCTTGATTACTGGCTCAGGCACTCCGCAGACCTGCGCCGCATCTCCGCATACCGCCTTGACCCAGCGAAGGGACTTCCGCCAGCCAAGAAGCATTGCGATCCGCAGGAACTGCCGCTTGGCTCGCAGTCCGTCGAACTGCAGTTTCTGCGCAAGCTCATTCGCGTAGATTTTGTGCCCGCTCAACGAGGGCTCGGTGCCGAAGAGGACGAAGCGCGGTCGGAGTCGGCGAATGCGCGTCCTGGACTGTTCTCGAGCCAGCTTCTGAAGTTTGCCCGACAGCACCTGAACGTCGCTCCATCCGGTCACGGGCATCGCGAAGACTTGGTGGCCGCCATCGCCAAGGCTCAGGCGGAGCTTGACGATTCAATTTACAAGGCGCTCCAGCCGGCGATGGAGGATGTGGAGGTTCTGGGGTATCCGGGACTGCATGACCCACAGCAATTTCACTTCCGCACGCGCATTCAGACCGCGGACCTTCTTGCCCACAGCACTGCGGTCCAATACAGCCTAGACAAGACTGCCATCGACGAGTCCTTGCCAGAGCACTCTATCGGACTCGGCTATCAGAATCTGCAGTCGCTGAGCTTCATGCTCGTGTCGTTCCGCGCCGCGCGCCTCAATCCGCCACAGGGCACTCCAGCCGCAGTTCACCTTGTGATGGTTGAGGAGCCTGAGGCCCATCTGCACGTTCAGGTTCAACGCAACTTTTCGTCGAATGCTCACGAGCTCATTCGTCCGAAGGAGCCAGTGCATAGCAATCTTCGAAGTCAGATGCTCATCAGCACGCATTCGAGCCATCTGGCCCACGGAGACAGCTTCACACGACTGAGATATGTGAAGCGCGTAGCAAGTACCGGAGTGGGCGTTAAGCCTAGTACCGAGGTCGTCAATCTGGGTGACGCCTTTGGCGACGACAATGAAACCAGGATATTCGCAGAGCGATATTTCCAGGTCCAACACACTGATCTCCTCTTTGCTGATGCGGCCATATTCGTGGAGGGCACCGCAGAACGAATGCTGGTGCCACTTTTCATCGAGCGGGACTTTCCCAAGCTTGCGAAGAAGTATGTGTCCTTCCTTGACATTGGAGGCAGTCATGCTCACCGCCTCCGGCCGTTGGTAGAGCGGTTGGGGATTCCAACCGCCGTTATCACCGACTTGGACCCGGTGGTACCAACGAAAAACAAAAAGGGGCGCATTGTGCGAGCGGCGGTGCACATCGCGGATCAAGCAGACCTCGAGTGCGGGAATGACACGCTGACCTCGTGGCACCCCAAGCTACCGGACTTCCCGGCTTATGGGAAACCGACGCCCGCTCAATTGGAGTGGACGTCGGGCTCAGGAGTCAAAGTCCGTTTTGCATGGCAGCTTCCCGTTGCGGCCGCAAGTGATCAATGGCCTAGCTCGTTCGAGGATGCTCTCGTCCTTTCCAACATTGATTGGTTCAAGGCGTTGGATGAAGAAAAGAACCCTGTTTCCGGAAAGAAGAAGGACCACCGTGGCGCACTAGGGAAGGTGATAGGTCTCGTGCTCGACCACCCTGACCACGCTGAGCTACTGAGGGAACTTCATGCGATGCTGCGCGGGAATTTCAGCAAGGGCGATTTCGCGGCAACACTGTTCGAACGGCTGAACGCAGGCGAAGCCTTGGCGTGCCCCACATACATCGCTGACGCGCTCACCTGGCTGAGCGGCCAACTCAACGTCACGGCCGGAGAGACCCCTTGAGCGCCGCACTGCAGTCTCTTGGAAACGACCGCGATGCTCATGTTGTCGAAGACATCTGCGGCTACATCACTGCGACTCCGCCTCGCTGCTTTTTCCTCTTCGCCGGTGCAGGGTCCGGAAAGACTCGCACGTTGGTCGAGGTCCTGCGTCGCGTCACTGGAGTGGCGAAACACGAAACGGGTGGCCGGTATGCAGAGCGGCTCCGGTCCCGTGGACAGTCGGTTCGCGTCATCACCTACACCAAGAACGCGACCGCCGTCGTCAACGGCCGACTCGGAGAGAACTACCTGACCGCAGTGTCGACCATCCACTCCTTCTGCTGGGAACTCATCAAGGATTTCGACGAGGACATCCGAGACGCTCTGCTCGCTCGCAACGCTAAGAGGCTTGCTGCAGCAAAGGCCTATGCGATGGGCAAGGTTAAGGGCGAGTCGGACAAGGACCGGGAGAAGTACGCCGAAATCGAGGCGGAGGCCGAGGAAATTCGGAAGATCGACGCGTTCATCTACCACCCGGACCGGAACACTTACGGCCCCGGCGCGCTGTCACATGCCGAGGTTCTGGAAGTAACAGCGTGGCTCATTCGCGAGCGCCCGACGTTGCAGCGCATCTTGGAGGACCGACACCCCTTGATCCTCATCGATGAGTCGCAAGACACGATGAAAGGAGTGCTTGACGCGCTGTTCGAGCTCTCGAAGAGCCGCTCAGGTCATATCACGCTAGGACTCGTTGGCGACCATCGACAGCGCATCTACCCGGACGGTCACGACGATCTTCCCTCGCATGTGCCCGTAGACTGGGCACGCCCCGCGCTGCAGATGAACCACCGCAGTCAGGAACGCATCGTAAAGCTCATTAATAAGATTTGGGACGCGGATATTGACGGCCGCACTCAACCCAAGACTGGCGTCGCCCAGCATGCCCGGACGGAGAAGAACGGTGGAATCGTTCGCATCTTTGTAGGTGATACCAATACGAGTACCGCCGAGAAGATTCGGAAGGAGGCGGAGTGCGCACTGGCCATGGCTGCGGAGACGGCCAGCGCGGCCTGGCAGGATGGAACGCGTGGCTACAAAACGCTAGCGCTTGAGCACAAGCTGGCCGCTAAGCGAGGCAACTTCTTCGAGGCATACAACGCAATGGACCTGCTGGACAAGGACTCCGCGATGCCCAAGAGCAATGGGGAGCGGACGGGGCCTGCCATGGTTCGGCCGCTCCTCGGCCCAATGCTTGAGCTCGCCGAGTGCCTGCAGCCGGATGGCTCGCTGAACGAGTTTGCCGCTACTGACGTACTGCGCCTGCACGGCGCGCTTGCAAAGGTGCCGCAGGCCAGCACCGAGCGCCAAGCTACGCTGGAAAACATTCACGCCGCAGTCATGCGGTTCGTCGACGCTACCTCCAAGCCCGGAGCAACCGTTCGGGAGGTTTTGGCACCGGTCCTCGATGGAGGGCTCTTCGAAGCCGACTTCCGATTGGTCCAGGCGTATGGTGACACGTCACCTCCACCGCCCGAACCGAAGGCAAGGGGCAAGGAAGCCAAGGAGGATCGACGCAAACGCGGATGGCACGCCCTCTTCAACACGCCCTGGCGAGAGATTGCTCGGTATCGCGCCTACCTTGGCGGAGAAGCCGAACTTGCGACTCACCAAGTCGTCAAGGGCTCCGAGTTCAAGCACGTCATGGTCGTCATGGACGATGAGGAAGCTGGCGGCACGCAGTTCTCCTACGACAAACTCTTTGGTGCTGAGGACCTGAGTCCGACAGACCGGAAGAACGTTGATGATGGAAATGAGACCATCATCGACCGAACCCTGCGGCTTTTGTACGTTACCTGCAGCCGAGCCGAGGAAAGCCTCGCTCTGGTTCTTTGGGCCAAGAACTCGAATGCAGTGCTTGACGCAATCAAGCGGTCCGAATGGTTCGCCGCGGACGAGGTGACTGTTTTGAAGTAGCCATTGCTCGGAAGTATTTTAGCAATCGAACGGACCGTGCCAATGTCAGCTATCACTGCATTGCCGTAAGTCACGATGGAAAGTCGAAAGACCGCAATGGGATGCGGACTTACGGTTCGCAGCATACCGGCCGGTCGCCCCACGCCGCAGCAGACATTCAGTAAGCGTTCTAGATTGGCACGCGCGAGCAAAATGGCGCCGAAGCTCAGATGGTTTGTTCAAGCGCCCTCCTGCGCGCCGCAACAAAATCAATGCGTTGCGGGGACGACGTTGCGAGACGATCTAGGCCGCTGACTCACCCTCTCGCCGCGCTCGCACGTTCTCCCACGAGTCATCTGGGAGAGGCGGTTCCCAAAGCCAGCAATCACGTTTGGTATTGCTGCTGACCATATAACTTTCATTGCAGTGCGCGCGGTGGCGATGGTTGGAACTCATCCACCAACCGGCCGGGTGCCTGCACATACCCGGCTGGCTGCTTATTCCAGTGGAAGCACGGGCACTGGAATGGCGACACTGGCAGCGTGACCTTGATCGTTTTCACGCCGAATCACGCCCGCGATATATGGCCGGGAGACGATAGGTTTTCGGATCAAACCATGTGCACGGCGCATCCGCGATTCCCTACTCCTTCGACGTTTCCGTGTTCCGCAGCAGGTGACATCCCAGATTCGAGCAAATTCCTTGAACTTTCAAATCATTGGCTATATCGTGGTCATTGCGCTAACGGTACTTGCGCGTGCTGTGCATTGCCCATAAATTCTCCAAGAAGCTGCGCGCTGTCTTAGGTCCCATGTCATCGCCTTCATCTTCACCGCTTCACAGCGCTTCGAATCTGCTTTCGCGTGTCGATTGGCGACGCGTGAGTGCTGCTGCGCAACGCGAGCTTCACAACCGTGAGATCCACGCGCCGGTTGTATCTGCGTTTCGCTGGTGGGCCCGTCGCCCGCACAGCGTTATGGGAGCCATTCTCGACGCTGCGGTTGACATTTTTGGCGATGACATGACTGTGTCGGACCCGTTCAGCGGTGGAGGCACGGTGACTTTCGAAGCCGCAAGGCGCGGGATCAAGGCGTACGCGCAGGACCTCTACCCGTGGCCGACGACCGGGTTGGCTACTGCGCTTACGATGGTCGATTCTCAGGTTCTGGAACGTGCAGCCTCCGCGCTGCTCGAGCAATTGAAGCCGTTACGTGCCTTGTACTGCACGCCGCAGGGCTCGGAGCTGTCGCACGTCATACGTGTGCGGTCAGCGACGTGCGTGGGCTGCCGCAAGCAATACTTTCTTTTTCCCGAAGCGCTGATTTCGGCCGCTTCGCGCAACGCGAGCGAAAAGCACGCGTACTTCGGCTGTGCGTCGTGTGGCGCGGTCGCGCGGCGCTCGCGGTCCATCGCGAGCTTTGGTTGCTCCGCTTGCGGTGACCGCTTCGAAACCGGCAAGCCTTTGACCGGTTGCCCGCACTGTGGACGGCCGCGCGGCGATGCTATTGGAGATGCGAGGCCCGAACATTGGCACGCCGTACTCGTACAGGAGTTGCGCATCGAAAGAAAACAGTTGCGGGCGAGATTGCGACTAGTCGAGCCCGCCGACCCGGTCGGGTTCACAAGCGCGTCAGGCCTGCATTCGGCCCTTGCGGTGCCACTTGCCGCTGGCATCGAGACGCAGCGGCTTCTCGACGCTGGTTTCCGCAATTGGGGCGACCTGTACACCGAGCGACAAGCACGAGCGGTTTTCGCCGCCTTGGAGCATGTGTCCGAGTGCCGGGAGTCGTCCGCGGTCAAAGATAGACTCGCCCTTGCCATCATTGGGGCGGCGGAAATGCCTGCCTTAGTGAGCCGCTGGGACCGGTATCACCTCAAACCCTTCGAGGCCACAGCCAACCACAGGTACTATAGGGGAACGCTCGTGGTCGAGTGCAATCCGCTTTCGCCGGTCGGAAGGGGCGCGCTTCCTCGACGCTTAGCCAGTGCCACCAAGGCGATTCACTGGCTCGCGCAGTCTTCAAACCCGACACCCCGGGTCGTATCAACGATTCCTAGGCGTGGTGGTCGCCGACCTACGCGCTGGGACGTCCTCGTTGCCACGGGCAGCAGTCATACCCAGGCCTTGGGAGATGGTGCGGCCAACATCGTCCTGACCGACCCGCCGTACTTCAGCGATGTCCAGTATGGGGAGCTTGCACGCCTCTTTCACGTTTGGCTGTCGATGTATTCGCCTTTCGCAACGCCTGACGAAAACCTGGAAGCCGTGCCGAACACGGTGCGCGGCGTGTCGGCCGGCGACTATGAGGCTACGGTAGCGCAGTGTCTTGCCGAGAGCCGCCGGACGCTGCGTGCCGACGGTCGGCTGATCCTCACGTTTCACAACAAGAAGCTCGCCGCTTGGCGCGCGCTTGCTGGCGCGCTGCACCGAGCGGATTTTGACGTCCGCGCCTTGGCCGTCGTCCACGCCGAGAACGGCAACGACCACTGCAAGCGCGGGGTCAACGCAATGCTTCACGACTTGGTGCTGGAGTGCGCACCCGCCGCAGGCGGCCGTCGCGTTCCAACGCTTGCGTTCGAGCCCAAATCTGCCGCCGAGAAGAACTTGGCAGCCATCGGCCTTTCCGTCGCCGAGAGCATTCGAGCGGGCGATTCGAGCCTGATCAACCGCCTTTACAAGAAGCGCATCGGGGATATGCGCGGCTGTCCGCAATTGATCGAGTAGCGCATGTGGGCCAGCGCCTTTCAAATTTCGGTTCAGCGCGTGACGCATGAACTGCTATCTGGAAGTGTTCTCCCATTCGATGCAAAGGCATTCGAGAAGGTCAGCGCGGCGATCGCCGTGCGCGCGACACTGTGCGCGAAGCAACTGGCCAAGCCGCTCTTCTTTCTTGTGCCGGGTGCCACACCCAGCACGGCCCGCCATGTAACTGCGGGCCTGCTCATCGGCAACCACGCGCACGCCAACGGCGGTGGGATACTGCCTGACACCGATGTCCGTGCCATCTTCAAGGGCGATATCGTTCTCGTCACCCAGGCGGTTACGCAGAGCAAGGTTGATCTCGCGCACCTGCCTATCGCGTCGCAGGTGCTTGCGGACATTTGGGAGGTTGCACCGCTCACGAGACATGCTGCACCGAGAACCAACAAGCCAAGGCTATATGTCGCCAACCCGGGCTGGGTTCTCGAGAACACCATGGCGCGTCGATTTGGAGCGGTGATCATCGACGCATCGCACCCACGAACGCTGGCGAGCCTTCGGCCCCTTTTCGATGCGGCAAGGGGCTGCACTTCCAACTGCTTTGTCGTCGCTCCACCGCTACCGCGGTACATGCTGGCGAAATTCGGCTATCCGGAGAAAGCCGCCGTATGGCTCTGGGATCCGCAAGCCATCGTCGATGCGGATCGCGCAGTCGAAATCCCAAACCGGAGCGCGCTGAACAACCCTCCTCGTGAGCTCTGGGTCTGCGACAGCGACCCGGAGGTCGACAAGGTGCTATCCCTAGCATTCGACCTGATGGCGAGTGCTTCCAAGCGGGCGGAGGGTCGTTACTACCCAGGCCTGAGGCAGGCTTGGTCGATCATCAACCGTCTACGACAACTGACGGCGCCGCTGGTACAGCTTGAGCAGATCGCGGCCGAGAGTTGGGCCGGAGGATTGCGCGCGCGAGTGGAGGAACTAAAGGACGTCGCCGGATATGGTGACCCCATCTGGGAGACGACGTGGCCTGCGATCAGAGACTCCGTCGAGGCGGCGTATCGGTTGTTCTTGAAACGCAACGAGACGCCGAAATTCTGGGCTCTTGCCGCGCGAGTGTCCGATTTACTCGCTGACGGCCCCGAACAGATACGCGTGGTCGTCCCGTCAGCTTCGGACAGGGACCTTCTCGTCCCAATGCTTGAGGCCACAGTCGACAGGATTTCCGACGCGCTCGGCGAAGGGCGACTGGAAGTCGCGACGGCGGCCGAAGAAGCCCGGCTGATCGCGGACGGCAGACCCGCACAAACACTGCTGGTGGGTCAGCGGCCATCTGCGTCGCGTTACCTCGACATCTTTCCGAGCGCAGCCGTCGAAGAATTCATTTATCCGTTCGAGCAGGACATCGAGGCGGCGAGCCTCACACGGCTCTACAACGGCATCGAACAACTGGAGGCCGAAGAGGAGCGCTTGGCGCTACTGTCGAAACTTGGGCTGAACCCGTCGTCCAAGGCGAACGCGAGCGCCGTGCCTTGTCGACAGGCGATCCTCATCAAACGCGGCCAGGGTCATGCGATTTCGTTGGTGGCGAGCGCCCAGATCGACGGCAAACTCGACATTGACGAACTCGCTGGCGTTGACGTTTCGATCGAGCATATTGGCGCCGGAGGCGGCTCGCAGCAGGATTCGCGCGCCGGAACTGGAGTTGAGGTCACTTTCGTTCGTGGAGGCTCAGCCCACTACTACCCGAATGATGCGGTGGACGTCTATTTCGATGCCACTGATCAGATGCAGCGCATGCCTGCAGCCTCGCTTCAGGCTGGCTGGCAAATCATTACGTTCGTGGATGGCCGATACGATAGCCTCTTTCGGCGTATCACCGAGGCTGTTCACCAGCGGCTTCCCCCGAGTGAACAGATTGCACTGAAAGTGTGGGAGGAAGCGAAGGACCGTCTCTCGGAGAAGTTCCCGATCAAGACGCTGCTGCACGAGCACCTCGCGGCGATGGGGTTGTCATCAAACTACTACGCCGTTGTCGCGTGGTTCCGCGATGACGACTCCGAGGTCCTCGCTCCGCAGCAATATGAGGACTTCGCCGTGGTCGCAAAGGCGACTGGAGTGTATTCCTCGCCCGGATTGATGAAGCACACCTTCAACTGCATCCAGCGCGAACGAGGCCGCAACCGGGCGGCGGGACGGGCACTCAAGAAGCTGCTGCGCGCTATCCAATCGGGTGAAGGGTACCAGGACGCGCTTGAGAGCGCTCGGTCAATCGACGCTTCGGTCGCCGACGCGCTAGCAGCCGTCGAACTGCTGGAGGTCAAGGACGTGCGAGTGCACGAAGGAGCTGGTCATGGCTGATGAAGCGGTAGATTCCCCTTACGCTCCAACGTACCGAGACGAACTCGCGCTTGTCCGTCACCTTGTCGGTGTGCTCGAGGAGAAGCTCGCGGGCCGGGACAGCGTTCGACGCGTGAATACCCATCCGCTGGACTGGTGCCACTTAGGAATTCTCGGCCCCGTGAAGGGCGGACATCATCCGGTCGAGCTCGAGGCCGAACAGGTCGAGGCGGATGCCGACCCAACAGAAAGCGTGGCGCATGCCGCTTCAGCGAAGGTGGCTGCCGCGCCTGCCCCCAAGGCCGCAAGCGAGGCAGAGGAGGGCCAACCTGTTCGGGCGCCGGTCGAGGGGACCGAGGATGTCCAGGGAACGCGGCGGCCACCCTCGGCGTTGGGCTTTGAAATCCTCTTGAAGCCAGACGAGCAAGGCATTATCGAGATTGCGGTTGATGCGACCTTCTGCATCTTCTCCAAGCACCTGCCTACGCTGAGGGAGCAGTCGTCCGTCCTGGAATCAGGCGTTTCGGCGGGTGCACCGCTCGTCGAAGTCGTTCAACGTTGGCCAATCCAGGTTCCAGGGGTCGTCTTCCGGGTAAACGTCGGGGAACGTCGCAGCGTCCACGACGATGGCGTCGTCCAGGCGGAATTGGATCGCACCGTGGCGCAGGCTGCTTCCCGTGCCGACGCCGAGCGGATCTGGCCGGGCAACAGGCCCAAGCTCACCAACCCAGACGTTCTGAAGAACGAGACCAACTTCACCTCCCACTTGAATTCGCTCACAGGCGGGCTGCAGGTGGATCGCTTGAACCTCGAGGGGTCGCTGGAGCTTCGTGTGTCTCCCAGGCCCGACGGCCTTGTTCGCGTCGGTTGCTACATCTGCAACGACACGCCGGAGACGCCGCGCGACGTCAAGGGTCGTGGGCTGAAGGACGCGTTCCTGATCATGGGTGACGCTGCGCTGCACGCCGTTGTCAACGTTGGCGAGTTGCACCCCATCGAAATCCTCCCGGTACCCCAGGATTACCAGTACGACCGCCGGGTGTGGGCGGTTGGCCACAACGCCAGCGTTCGGGTCAATCGGGAGACGAAGGAGTTCAAAACGGCTGCGCTCGCGCAATTCAAGCAGATCAGGATCGCAACCGTCGATAGACCCCGGGCGAAATTTGCCGACCTGGCCGCAGACCCATTCGCCGCGCTGCAATCGATCTACGCCGCAATGCTGGAGTATGAAACCGATTGGTGTGAGCGCGTCCTCGCGAGGAACGCTCTCGGACTCGATCCGGATGCACTCGAGCAGTGCAAGCGCGATCACGCCGGCTTCGTCGACGAGATTCGACGCTTTGCCTGTGGAATCGCGGCGCTGCGTGCCGATGAGCGCTTGCTCGCTGCCTTCAAGGCGGCAAACCGCGTCTTCGGCAAACTCGCCAAGGGATACGGCTCCTGGCGCTTGTTCCAGATCGTGTTCATAGTCACGCAACTCCCATCCCTAGCGATTCGTGAGGGCATCTCAGCGGGCGAGTTTCCCCAAGGCCAACGCCAAGAGTGGGGCGACACGCTGGATTGGGGGGACGTGCTGTGGTTTCGCACCGGTGGCGGCAAGACCGAGGCATATCTTGGCCTGGCATGCTGCGCGATGCTATACGACCGCCTGCGTGGCAAGGCGTTTGGGGTCACGGCTTGGCTTCGCTTCCCGCTAAGGATGCTGAGCATTCAGCAACTGCAGCGCGCGATGGGTGTCATCTGGGAAAGCGAGCAGGAGCGGCAGTCTTTGCTTGGAGTGGAAGCTTCGAAGTCCGACCCCATCCGCCTAGGCTATTTCGTGGGCGGAACCACCACCCCCAACAGCGTCAACAAGGAACTGCTCGAGAGATACACGACCGAGGATAGCTTGGAGGCGCTTCGCGTGATCCCGGACTGTCCTGCTTGCGGCGATAAAGGCATGGTGAAAGTCTCCATCGACTTCGTTCACTTACGCTTCCAGCATATCTGCGGCGCCTGCAAGGCCGAACTACCGCTCGACATCTGCGATGACGAGGTGTACCGATACTTGCCAGCGCTGGTCGTCGGGACCATCGACAAAATGGCCACCGTCGGCATGCAGGTGAAGTACGGGATGCTGTGGGGCGGCGCGAAAAAGCGCTGCCATTTACACGGGTACGGTCTCACCCAATACTGCTCGGCGTTCGGCTGTACCGTAGATAAGTCGAAGCAGAAGCGTTCCCCGGTAACGCCCTACGATCCAGCGCCCGCGCTCCACATCCAGGACGAACTCCACCTGCTTCAAGAAGAGCTCGGCGCCTTCGCCGGTCACTACGAGACCCTGGTTCGATATTGCGAAAAGGCAATCAGCGGCCGTCCCTCCAAGGTTGTTGCCGCGACCGCCACCATTGAAGGATTCGAGCGTCAGGTCCAGCACTTGTACGGCGTGAAGAACGCACGGCGTTTTCCTGGCCGTGGATACGACCGGCACCGAAACTTCTACGCCGAGCCGGATCTCGACCCGCGGGACGGAGAAAAGACGGCGCGCCTGTTCGTGGCATTCAAGAGTGCATCGTTGACGCCCGCCGACGCATCCGCCTATTGCACCGAAATCCTGCAGACCGAGATCACGAATCTCGTCCAGAATCCGGAAGCGGTACTAGCCATCGTCAAGGACGCGCAAACGCTTGACGACGTCCGCGCCCTGCTGCGCTACTATACGACGACCCTCAATTACGTCGGGAGCCTGCCAAGAGGCTCTCGGGTGCGGCAAGCGTTGGAGGATGCCGGCACCAAGGTACGGCCCGGCGGTGCCCGCGAATTCAACGTTGAGTACCACTCTAGCCGCTCCACGAGCGCCGAGGTTGCAGACGTTGTTCACCGCGTCGAGAGCCCGCCGCCGTGGCAAGACAAGGGCTTCCTCGATGCTCTCGTCGCCACCAACATGATCAGCCATGGCGTGGACCTTGAGCGCGTCAACCTGATGGCCATGGACGGCGTTCCGGAGGAAACTGCCGAGTACATCCAGGCATCGAGTCGCGCCGGCCGAAAGCACGTCGGCATGGTCGTCGTCGTGCTCGCCGGATTCTCGGTCCGAGCCGCGAGCATCTACCACCGTTTCCTCGAATATCACCAGCACCTGGACCGGATGGTCTCTCCGGTACCGGTGAATCGTTTTGCCAAGTACGCGGCGACGCGAACACTGCCAGGCATTGCGCTGGGCGTCATCTACGGTCGCCATGCGGCCGAGACCGGGTCGTCGGCGTTGAACAAGCGAAACGAGGTCGTAAATCTCCTCAACGATCTGGGCGCGGGCTTCCTCGATGAAGTCAAGGAGGCCTATTTTCTGGGAGAACGCATCTACGACGACCGGTTGGAGCGAGCGCTGACCCAAACGCTCACGGATGGCCTAGAAACTGTCGAGATGTCCATTCGCAACAGCCACGAAGACTACGTCAAGGATGCGGTGCGCCCCTCGCCGATGACGAGCCTGCGCGACGTCGAGGTGGGTGTCCAGTTCTGGCCCGACACGGACGCCAGGCTGCTCATGTACGTGCAGAAGATAAAGGAGTAGCAATGGCAACCGGCAAGGGATTCAAGCGCGGCCAGACTCAGGTGCTGTTCCGACACCTGCCGCAGGCAATGTTCGAGCACGACGACTACGGGCTTTGCAAGGTGACGAGCGTCGTACTCGACGATGTGGTCGTCAATGAGGGCGCGTTTTTCGACGCAATGTCGGACGCCCTGGCTGCGTGGACCAATCCCCGCTACGTCGAGAAGTATCCCGACCCTCGGGATCCTGCGAAGCGGACGAAGTATAGGATCGGCACGGCGCGCCAGGTCAATTTCGCTCCGTATCCCGAGGTCTTCATCTGCCGCAAGTGTCAACGAACGGCGCGGTTCTCTGACTTGCAGCGACGTGGCGCGACTGCCTCGGCGGTCTGCAGTGTCTGCGGTCCTGCCGGCCGAATGACGCGCCTGCGTTACGTCCAGGCCCACAACTGCGGCCGGCTCGAGGAGATATTTCTTCCCACGCAGCGCTGTCCGAAAGGCCATGGACCCGAGCACCTCGCGCTTTACGACCCTGGGCGGGTCAAGCAGGCCCGCTGGTTCTGCGCGGCGTGTCACTGCGACATCCAGGGGCTGCGCATGACGCCTTGCAAGTGTGCATACAGCGATTCCTTGCCGCCGAAGCATTCCGAGAGATGGTTGCGGGTCGTTCCAACGGGTGACCCGGCCCTTTACATACCGCATACCGTCGCGTTCATCAATTTTCCCGAGGAAGCGGAGATCAAGCTCAAGGCAGCGCTGGACAGCGTGGCCTTCATGCTGGCACGAACCTGGGGCCTTCTCCACGAACCCGTTACGAAGCTTTTGCTCGATCGCGAGCGCGCGGCCAAAGACACATCGAGCGGCTTGGCCAACGAGGCGATCGAGGCGCTTCGTGCGATGAAGCCCGACCATCCTCTCGTGAAGGAGCACGACGCGAGAGTGGCAAAGCCACTCGGGCAGGACGTTCTTGATCGCGTCGATGGTCTTTTAGGGGGCCGGG
The DNA here is from genome assembly GCF_002223135.1 of Burkholderia sp. AU33423. Taxonomy (NCBI): domain Bacteria; kingdom Pseudomonadati; phylum Pseudomonadota; class Betaproteobacteria; order Burkholderiales; family Burkholderiaceae; genus Burkholderia; species Burkholderia sp. AU33423. The sequence continues at coordinate 619,997 of NZ_NKFH01000005.1, read as the reverse complement.
GCGCCGCTTCCAAGGAGGTCCCGCGGCGGTGGCTTGTTGAGCACACAACGCTGATGGACAAGACCAGCATCAGCACGACACGCGACGTCGCCGACATGCTTCGAACGCGCGGTGACGTGGTCGGCGCGGCCGACATCGAGGAGGCCGAACACAAGGCTCATAATTTGATGGGCATCCAAGCCATTCGCGTCGTGAGCGACTTTCCGCTCGCGCTTTGCGCGTTCGGCTACACGCGAATCATGCGCGACCCGGCGCGTACGGTGCTCACGCCGTTCCCGTTGGACGAGCGTGGGCGAATTCCGATCTTCGCATTGAGCTCGGAAACCGAGGCGCTGTGGTTCCAGTTGGACCCCGTCCAGGTCGCAGCTTGGCTCTGCAACAACGAGCTCGCCGCAGGCAAGCCACCCGCCGACGTTCCGTCGGCATGGGCATGGGTCTACAGGAATCTGCCGGGGCTTCGCGTGGCGCAATACGAGCCCGCCTATGCCGACAGAAACTCGGTCGCGGTTCGCACGCTGCTGCATTCGATGAGCCACATCTTCTTGCGGCGCATTGAATGGAGCGGATTCTCGCCATCGAGCGTCGGCGAGTATCTGCTGCCGGGTTCATTGTCTTTCATCCTCTACGCGAATCGCTACGCCGACACGAAAATCGGTGGGCTCACAACTCTGTTCGAGCAGCGTTTGAACACCTGGCTTTGGGACGCGGTCCAGACGGGGCGGGAGTGCATATACGACCCCCTGTGTGCTGACGATGGAGGAAGCTGCGCCGGCTGCACGCATCGCGAGCACAACTGCGTGCTCTTCAACCGGGAGCTCTCGCGCGCGACCTTATACGGCGGGCCAACGCCGCCTGGTAGCGAGCTAGAAGGTTTCGGGCTGCGCGTCGGCTTCTGGCAGAGGGCGTTCCTCGCTGCCCCCGAGCAATAGATGCGCACGATCCAAAGAGTTGCGGAAGCGCTGAATGACGAGGAGGGCGTCCGACGGCTCGGGCAGGCGCTTTGGATGATGGTTGGAAAACCTGTGGACCAGGCGCGCCTGTTCTGGGCAAGGTCACTCTTGGGTTGTGACGGGGACCGGCTGCTGTGGGCGGCGCTTGTCGAATATGGAGCCGTTTCCGAGGCTGATCCGCATCTCAAGCCGGAGGCGGTCGCCGACCTGCTTTGCTCGCTTTGGGGAACGGGATCGCCGCAACCAGGTTCGGGCCGGCTGATCTGGACTTTGCCGCCCCAGCTCCATCTGCCCGAGATCGAGGAGTCCTACTATAGGGCCGCAAGAGAACTTGTCGAGGGTGCGACGAGAACACTGATGCTCGTTTCCCCGTATCTTGAGCCAAGAGGACTGGGCCGCCTGCTCGAGCCGTTGATTGCCGCACTGCATCGTGGCGTCGCGGTTGTTCTCATAACGCACGACGCAGATCTGCGGTCATCGCTTGCTTCTGCATCCATCGAGGAACTGCGGCGCACCGCAGGTGGCCTCGCGGGCCGACTGACCGTATACGCAGCGGTCGATGCCGAAAACACCCTCCTTCATCCGAAGCTCATCATCACGGACGACGAGCGAATGTCGATCGGCTCCGCGAATTTGACGGGTAAGGGCTTTGCTTCGAATTTCGAAGCCGGAGCGCTGCTGGGGGCGTCTGCGGCCAGAGACGCTTCCCGGGTCGTGGCAGCGCTTCTGGCAAGCAACCTCGTAGTTCAGGTCTTCTCCACGGTGTAGCGCACGGATCGCGGCGGATGTCCGTATGCGGTCTTTTAACGACACCCATCAGAGGTTGGGAGTGGCAGGCATGCTCCATGGCATGAGGGCCGCGTAGTCGTCGGCGGTTGCAGCGAGAGGCAGCTTCGTGAACAGCCAGACGAGGTAGCGATACGGTTCGATGCCGTTCGCCTTGCACGTCTCGACGAGGGAGTACAGATTGGCGCTGGCCTGCGCGCCGGCGACAGTGTCGGAGAACAGCCAGCCTTTGCGGCCGACGACGAACGGTCTGATCGCGTTTTCACACAGGTTGTTCGAGAGTGGCCAGTTGCCGTTCTCGATGTAGCGGACCAGCTTGGGCCATTGCCCGCTCATGTATTGCAGCGCCTTGCCGAGCAGACTCGACGGCACGACGGCGGGCAGATGCTCGACCATCATGCATTCGACGAGGGAGAGCGCTCGGGCGCTGTATCGGGTACGCAATCGCTGCCGGCGTTCAGGCGTCCACTTCGCGCTTCGCGCCTCGGCCGTGAACAGCTTGCCGATCAGCTTAACGAAGCGCGTCGCCAGCAGATCCGATGAGCGTGCCGCTTTCGGCACCGACTCCTCGGCCTTGATGAAGCCGCGGCGTACATGCGCCCAGCATCCGAGATGCACGAGCTGGTGATCGTGGGCGATGCCGTTATAGAGTTCGTACCCGTCCGTCATCAGCACAGTGCCGGGCTGCACGCCGGCATAGAGCTTCTGCGCATGTTGGGCACCACGTCCCGGCGAGTACGAGAACATCCGCACGGGCGGCCCTGAGCCGTTGACCTGCGCCCACAGGTAGCTCTTTGCCTGCGGCCTTCGTCCCGGTTCCTTCAGCACCTGGAACGTTGTCTCGTCGCCGTAGATCAGGTCGGATTCGAGCAGCGCGTCACGCATCAGGTTGATCACCGGCTGCGTAGCAAGCCCCACTCGCACCACGCTAGCGGCCAGCGTGTTCGACGAGATGTCGCCGCCGAAGCGACGCAGCAGCGTGGCCTGGCGATACAGTGGCATGCCGTATTGGTACTTGCCAGTGATGATCCACGCCAGCGCGGATTCCGTGAGCAGCCCGCGAGGGATGATGCGCGTCGGCGCTGGCGTGACCTTAATGCCGAGATCACAGCAAGGGCAGGCGTACTTGACCCGCTGGTGCTGAACGACGCGCACTTGCTCGGGAATCACGTCGAGCTGTTCGCTCGTTTCTACGCCAATCTCGACGAGGGCGTGGCCGTCGTGCGCGCAGAATCGTTCAGCTTCTGGCAACTCGTGCCGCACGACCTCGCGCGGCAGGCTCGGATTGAGTGGTTTGCGCCCGCGCTTGCCGCGCGTGTGGGCGGCGACCGAGGTGCCGGGCACGTCTTCACGCGCGGGCGCGTCGGCAGTCGCCGCCAATGCCTCTGCTTCGTTGAACAGGCCGAGCTGGTCGGCATGGCGCGCCTCGCTCGATGCACCGAACAGTTCGTGCTTGTAGGCCCGCAGCTTCTCTTCGGCCAGATCGCGCTGGGCCGTCACGAGTCGAAGCTCACCGCGCAGCGCATCGCGTTCGGCGAGCAGTGCCTGGTATTCCTCAACACTCGGCATGACGGGGCTGTTCGGCATGGCCGATTAGACCATGTCACCCGCGCGGTGTTCAGCTCATCCGCGCGTAATATCGCTGGGGATGCTTCTGGATCACGGCCAGGTCGATGCCGTCGAGCAGCCAGTGCAATTGCTCGGCGCTGAGCGTGATTGTGTCGCCTCCGTTCGGCCAGATGAAGCGATCGGCTTCGAGTCGCTTGAGCAGCAACCAGAAGCCGTTGCCGCCCCAGCCGAGAATCTTGATTCGATCGCGCCGGCGGTTGCCGAAGACGAACAGCGCCGAGGTCATCGGGTTCAGGCGCATCGCCTGTTCGACCAGGATCGACAGTCCGTTGATGCCCATGCGGAAGTCGACTGGATCGCGATGCAGATAAACCTTCAGCCCTTCGTCGAACCGGAACATGGCAGCCTCCCGAGCATTTGCACAACGGCCGTCAGTTCATCGAAGTTCGCCGGGCCCAATTCTAAGGAAACGCCGTTTGGCAGGTGCACATTCAGTGAGAATGCCGCAGCCAATTTAGTCGGAGTGGGAGCAACCGCGGAGGTGACGACCTGCATAAAGGCTGATTCCTCAGGCACGCAAGCCGCCGGCAGTTCGACGCGAGCCTCTCGTGACGGCTCCGTCACGGAGCTGACTATCTCGCCCGCGGCTTGTTCGCGCTGATACTTGGAAATCCACGTCCGAACGAGGTTTGGATTGACGTCGTGCTCCATGGCCGTCCGCGCGATCGACACCCCGGGCTTCAGACACGCCTGTATCAATTCGCGCTTCGCATCCTCGTCGTACTTACGCCGTCCGTCTCGCTTGCGATCGACCACCAATCGGCTCTGCAAACCTCCGCGTTGCTCGTTCATGCACACCTGTCCACGCTCATTGAACATGGACACGTAGCCTCGGTGAATCAGCCTCGCCGTGCAATGGCGTCAATCAAAGAGCGCTTACGGATGTCCGTACGATCGCATGTTTCTTTGCTTTTCGCCGCGACAAAGTCCGCGAGACGTGACTGCTTGCGCAGCGGGGGAACGCCGATACTGTAAGGGCAGCCTGCTTCGGCAAGAATCGCCTAACCCGCTTTGCGGAGACACTGTCGTGCAACGTGGCTGCTGCAACCCAAAGCGGTTACTCGTTTTCGCTGTTCGAGAGGCCGCATTGCGGCCCATCCTGCAAACTCGCTCCCCTTCCACGCTGCAAAGGCGATTAGCCTACTGGCGTTCCTAAACTAACGACAGCTGATCCTTCAATAGAACACTGTCTAATCATGACGATCCACGCGCGCGCAAGGATTTTAGCCATTCCAGTGTCTCGATAACAGGCGGATTCGGTTGGTCCGCTGGGATAAAGGGAGGCTCATCCAGACGCAGAACTGTCGCGGCCAAGTCGTTGGTGCCAATCTCCCACGCGTTGATTACGGTCAGATTGTGCTTTCCGATAGGCAAATCGAAGACGGGGTCGGGCGGAGCCATCTTGTTTGGCAGGTGGGCAGGAAGCAGCACATATCGACCGTGACGCGAATACTCCTCGAGGAACAGATCGAGGTTCTTCGTGGTCCTCGGGTACATCCGATTGAAGCGTGAAAGGAAACCGATAGTTTTTCCGCTTGAGAACGGAACATTGGCGGGGTTTTGACTCACCATCACTGCATAGGCAGCGGGATTGCCGCGCGAAATGCCGCGGACGATGGTGATTTTAAGATCGTCCTTGACATCGTCATCGCCATACCGCTTACGCCATGACTGGAAGATGTCTTTGGCAGCCGAAATATTCTCGTAGGCGAATCCCAGTATGGGAGGCGGCATATCGGGTCCGGGCGGGAACCCCATGAACAGGGTCCCGCTCCATTTCGCCTTGTCCCATTTCTGTGTGTCGATGGGAGAAACCCAGCGCGTGTTCGAATGCTTTGCCTTTGCCGCAGCGAGTATTTCTTTCGGCGCAAGGCCTTCGCCGCGTCGCGTGTCGTCAAACGACTTATCGAGTTCCCGAAGCGGTGCGGGAAGCCATTCTTCCGTGCGCTTGACCACATATGTGCGGTCAGCAGGATCGATCCAATCGGAGATAGAAAGCAGAACGCGATCACCATGCAGGTTACCAAGCATGATGGGAACGTTCGAGAATGTCAGTGCGCGATCTAGGGCCCGTTCGTCTTCGAATAGTGCCTTACCCCATGTCTCGACATCTTGAGGGGCGGCAAAGCGAAGAAAGATTTCGAGGACGGCGTCCTTCATCCAATTCGGAAACGACAGCAAATCCTCTTTGGTCTTATATTCCATGACCATTCGATGTGTGATCGTGCCGACAGGCTCGCCGTCGACGTCGGCAAACTGCAGAAGAGGCGCCAGCCCAGCGGCATCAGAGGGCCCAACCCGCAACTGTAGGTGATCCACTTGAGGAAGAATTCGATGATCGAGGCTCGTCGCAAGCAAAGCTTCGAGAGATCCGAGTACAGCTTCACCGATTCCCATAGAGACAAGATTGTTGGCGCACACCACCTCGATGCGGCATCCGAGCACGTTGGATGTCAACGTGACGGTTTCACCGACTGCGAAGTCTGGAATGGGATACTCCGCTTTCGCGCCGTAGTTGCGCAGGTTACGCATGAAGGACTCTGCGCCTTCGGACGTTTCCTGTTCCGGAATCCAGCCCTCCGTTCTCAAGATACCTTCGTTGCCCATCAAGTAAAGCAGAGCAGCGCGGGCCATCGGTAATGCGAGCCGTTCGAGCGCGTCGGGAAGTTGAGCGATTTCGGTCATTTTATTGACGGGGAATTGCAGAAGCAGCGCCGCGATTTCCATCATGTGCGCTTCCTGCACCCTCTCGAGATGGCGACGCTGCCCATCCGTGCGTGCTTGCGCATTGCGCACGATCATTTCGAGCTCGTGCGCGCTTAGGATCTGTGGAACGCGGCCCAGTTTGCACTCGGTATCGAAGTACCTAGACAAGACCGAGGCGCGCAGCGCGCCGATGTTGCCGTATCTTTTGAAGGCTGAGAATTCCTGACTGACAGCGGCGAGGGTGTAATTCCTTGCTGCCCAAGGAAGTCCAACTTCCTCGAAGGCCAAACCAGCGCCTATCAACGCGTTGATCAAGGCGTCCTCGTACTCATCCTTAATGAGCAGAGCGACAGCACGTCCGAACCATCGGATTGCGTCGTATGGCAAGCCCTTCCCAAGCTTCTGGTACGCGCGTTGGACATTTTTAGTTGCAGCCTCGCCTTCGCTGCTGCGTACCGCGAGAGCATCGGTGATGGTCTCGAACAGCGTGTCAAACTCATCGCTGTCAGCAATGAACTCGCCGATTTGTGTGAGGGCATCTGCGATGCTGGTGAACGGAAATGTTCCTAGCCCTCCAGCTCTTTTGATGACGTCGGTGAACGAGACCCAGATGTCCTTGAGCTGGTCGTCACGATGCTCAATGCCTTTTTCGGAGACGCGGGTCATCAGCAACAAGGCTTCGGCATGCAGGGCATTGTTTGGGCGATTGGTTTGCCCCACCAGAGATTCCAGTGCAGTTTTGAGTGCAGTAGTCCGGACCTTAAGTTTTCCTTTCGATTCGTCCAGCAAGCCAGTACGTACACTCACGCGTACCAGGGGCAGAAGGTTGCTCAAACGCTCTAAGTCGTTTGCATCGTCTGAACCGAGAGCGAGATGTTCGACGTCATCGTAGAGTTCAGACGTGCGGATGTAGTCCTCAAGCCAGAAATAAGAGGTCCATGCCCACTCATAGGCAATTGCCAGTTCAAGCTTTTTGATATTGTGGTCTCGCGCGAGACGAAGTGCTCGGTCAAAGCGTCCATTCACGTCAGCGGGCGCACGCTCTAGTCCTCGTGTCAGAAGCGCGGCATGCCGCGCATCTTCTACCAGCGCTGCAGGTTGCGCCTGGTATTGCGAACCATCGGCGATCTTTGCCTCAAGCGTGTCGAGCTCTGCTGCACGGGTGGTATCACTGGGGCCAAGTTTCTTTGTGTGCTTCTCGGTACCCTTGCCAACGCCAAGCTCCTCGACGGCAATGTCCATGCTGTCGTGCTTGAAAACTCGGTCGAGGAGCCACGTGCGATCCAGAATCGTGACTGGAATGCCATGTTGCTTGAGAAGTTCGTCCTGCAGGTCAGCCGACTTTTTTGCGGGGACGAACTGGTTTGTCACGCAGATGATTTGATCATAGTCGCGCTTGGTGCCAGCGATTGCGGCAACGTCCGACTTTATCTTTGGTTGCCAGGTCTTTTTGGCACTAAAGGCGAAGGCTTTGCGCTCGCCGGCTTTGTCGTTGTTGGGAACGAACCATCGCGCTGAGATTTCACCCGACACAGGGAAAGTCTCTGCGTCAGTCTTACCATCGCCTCCGCCAACCGGCCCCGTCTGTGGACGAATATTCGGTGCGATGAATTTTTCGCATAGGCGTTGCGCGAAATTCTCGAATGCAGTTTCGTCCTTTTGATTGGTGAGTGTTTCGAGGTGGTAGGACAAGATCTCGCGCTCTACCTGATATTCCAGTTCTGAAATCGAGTCGGAAAACAAGTCGGGGTGACGTTCGCGCATGTAACGCGACGGCGAATACCCAGGATTGCCCAGCGCGTTTTTTGTTTGTTCGGTCATGGTCCGAAACACACAGGATTGGAATCAAAACATCATAAGCTTTCGTGACTCCGTTCGCGAGAGGAAGTCGCCTTCTTCTCTTGTCAGCCATTGCAATTGCGATCGGGGAATGTCCGCTTCTGGCTGCGACCAGCCCGATGTGGGCGGTGTTCGCGACGCCGTCGCAGTTGTTCATCAGCTGCCGAAATGGGTGTTCACGAACCACCGTTCGTGACGTGTGTGCGAACATTCGAATACGCACCTGTCTTGGGCCTGATCAGTCCAGCACCGCAGCAGGTTTGCGTTGCGCCGGTGTTGCAGCGCGACCGCGGCGACCGATACCCCGTTTCCTTGGCAGGCAGCCACCACATTAACCTTTAAGCCCTCAATGCAGCGTCGCCGGTGTCGACGTTCCGCGAGCGTCCCTTCGTCGATAGAGTTCACGCGGCCGCTTCGTTAGGTGGGCACGATATTTCCAAGAGCTTTACACAAGCTCATGACGGCTTGCCCGGCCGCTTACGACCTTTGCGCGCCGGACGCGCCACGGATAGAGAAAAAGGCCCGCTCAGCGACCAGGCCTTTGAAGAGGTGGGGCGGAGAACATACTGCGGAACAACGTCCAAATCGGTATGCCCCGTTCCCTGCCTTCTGTCACGGTATAGGGTCACCAGTACGTGCCGGATTGGGCGCTTGCAAGAATCCTTGACACAAGATCAATATCGCCGGGAGTGTCGAGATATTCCATGGGGGGGCGCCAGTTCAACGCCGGAACCGGCGTGCGTAACCAGTCTTCGAGCCATGACCGCGCGTCGAATTCCGCTGGGTTTCCCGATTCTTCTACTATCCGCTGAATTTGAGCCGCAAGCATTTCGACTACAGCCGACGGTATTTCGTCCTTTCCGGCAAGCGGCAATGGATTCTTGTCATCGCTTTCAGCCATCGCAATCCTCGTGAAGGTACCTACATTACTTCGAACGCTCCCGAACAATTCTTTGACCAACGTCTGTCAAGTGAAACGAAAGTGCGCGGCCGCTTCCATCAGCACCTGGCAACTGCACTAATAGCAGCCCAATCGATACGAGGAAGTCAGTTTCCCCCTTCTTTGCTCCAAGCTGTTGTCGATTGCAGCCGGGAAAATCACGCACGCGCTGCAGGAGAACAAGATGATCGCCACCAAGTGCATTTTCCGACTGCCACGCGAATAGCCGATGGTGGTGGCAATACCAAATGCCTGAGGCTGCTTTAGCTTCCGCAGTTTGCATTTCCTGCGGGTCGTAAAAGGTCAGCATGCGTGTTTGCCGGCAACCTTGTTGCATGCACGGCAGAAAGATCATGCCCGCGCCATCACTAAGTTCATGGTCCGCCCATCGCCGAAATGTCGTTTCATCGACCTCATAGCGCTCGGCCGCGATGGTCCCCGGATCTCTAAACCAGTCGGAAAGTCTGCGAAGTGGAACAGTAATGTAATCGCCTCGATACCGCACGTCCACCGAGCCCGTCAGCATAAGTGCACTGACCAGATCGAGGTAGCCACGGGAGACATGTCTGTCACCGGCATCGATCGCGTCGAGCATTCGCTCGAAGTGGGCTAGCCCAGCTCGCACGTCCGCAACCGCTGACCGTACTTGCGAAAACACCTCGTTAAGGTGAACCCCCTCTGCTGCAGTTTGTTCCATAGCACCTCGGACATCTCTACCGATACAACCGTCGGCATTCGATTTGGGTCGTAAATGCCGTGGCCAATTTGGCATGGTACCTCGACCATATCTTGATGGAAAGGGTATCTGGTCGAAGCGACTCGGACGAGCATCTCAAGGAAGTGGGGAGGTCCATTCGCGCTCGCAGATTGGAGCTCGACATTACTCAAGAAGTGCTCGCCCACCTCGCGAACATAGACAGAAGCCACATGGGCAAAATCGAGCGTGGCGAACGCAACGTTACGCTCCTGAACCTGTTCAAAATTGCGCGCGCTCTCTCGTGCCGGCCTTCAGAATTGCTGACAGCTGCAGGACTATAAGAATGCTCGTAACCTCCACAAAAATGCTTGAGCATCATTGACTGCGGGGTCCGATTTTTGATGCTCAATCACTGATTGGTCCCTCAGACCTATCCCCAGTCGCTCATGTCGTGGTGCTATGTTGTCCACCGGTGCTTAGACTTGTTCCCTGCTTGGGGGATCGCACGTTCGGCGGCTTGCCAACAACGAGCGAAGAACCTACCGCTACCCACAGAATCGTCCAGAAAGCAAATTTTTGCTCTGGACAAGGTGGCTTGCTGGCGATAACCTACAAAAAGCCAAGGTGACGAGTTATGAGCGCTATAAGCCATGGGGAAAGCGAGCCTCTATCAACACTTTTTAGTGTGCATAACCGTTCTGATCGGCAAGTCGGCATCCCGCATCACGATGGGCCCGAACGTCCGAGTCAAGCCAGTTGCTTGGCCCGGGCCTTCGGGCCTTGTTTCGTTTACGTCGATGTTCCTTGCGCGCCAGGCAAACCGTGGCTGACGAACTTCCCGACCTCATCGCTCCGCAGCTCGACGTGTTGTTCTGCGGGATCAACCCGGGCCTGACCGCAGCCGCCACCGGGCATCACTTCGCGGGGAGAAGCAACCGCTTCTGGCGCGTGATTCATCTCGCGGGCTTCACGCCGGCGGAAATCTCGCCGCAGGACGATCACGCGATTCTTCAATATGGCTGCGGCCTGACCGCGGTGGTGAAGCGGCCGACCGCGAGCGCCGATCAGCTTTCGCGCGCGGAATTCATCGCTGCGGCCGCGGAGTTCGACCAGAAGCTGGCGCGTTACAGGCCGCGCTTCGTCGCCTTTCTCGGCAAGGCGGCGTACTCGGCGCTTTCCGGGCAGCGAGAAATCGAGTGGGGGCTGCAACCGGCCCGCATGCAGGGGGCGAGCGTCTGGGCGCTGCCCAATCCGAGCGGGAGAAACCTCGCGTTCGGTCTCGACGATCTGGTCGACGCATACCGTCAGCTTCGTCTGCAGGCGAAGGCCGTTTCCGGTCTTCAACCGGAGCGGCAGGATGCGGCGCAGTGAAACCGCGCGTCGGTGGCCGGGCACCGTGCTGCCCCGCGCATTCTTCGACCGAGTCGCCACCGACGTCGCGCCGCAACTGCTGAACAAGATCCTTGCGGCCGCGGACGGCCGGGCCGGGCGGATCGTCGAAGTGGAAGCCTATGCCGGCGCGATCGACCCGGCTGCGCATACCTACCGCGGCAAGACGCCGCGCAATGCGACGATGTTCGGGCCGCCGGGGCACCTGTACGTCTATTTCACGTATGGCATGCACTGGTGCTGCAACTGCGTGTGCGGCCCGGATGGCACGGGAACGGGTGTGCTGATCCGTGCGCTCGAGCCGCTGCACGGACTCGAGCAAATGCGTGCGGCGCGGCCGCCGCGGACGCGCGATCGCGACCTGTGCCGGGGACCGGCGCGGCTGACCCAGGCGATGGGGATCGGCGGCGCGCAGGATGGTGTCGACCTGATCGGTGCGCACGAAGGGTTCGCGATCGTCGACGACGGCATCGCGCCGCCCGCCGATCCGGCGGGCGGGCCGCGCATCGGCATTCGTGTCGGCACGAATCTGCCGTGGCGTTGGAGCGTGCCGGGCAACCCGTACGTATCGGGGCCAGTGACGCGCCGCTGATACACCCCGTGCCAGATGCGCACAATTCGACCTGCGTCACGCGCCCGCCATTATTGACCGGCTAAGCTTGCCTTTTCGACGTGATCGATCGAGGAGACACAATGCGGCGGGTCGTATTCAACCAGAAGGGCGGCGTGGGCAAATCGACAATCGTCTGCAACCTGGCGGCGATCAGCGCGAGCGAAGGGCTGCGCACGCTCGTCATCGACCTCGATGCGCAGGCGAATTCGACGCGTTACCTGCTCGGCGACGCCGCAGCCGACGCGCAGCCAGGTGTCGCCGATTTCTTCGAAACCGCACTGACCTTCAACTTCCGCCCGGTCGACGTCGCGTCGTTCATTCATCCGACCCCGTTCGAAGGGCTCGACGTGATGCCCGCGCATCCCGAGCTCGACACGCTGCACGGCAAGCTCGAGTCGCGCTACAAGATCTACAAGCTGCGCGACGCGCTGAACGAGCTCGACACCTACGACGCGGTGTACATCGACACGCCGCCCGCGCTGAATTTCTATACGCGCTCGGCGCTGATCGCGGTCGAGCGCTGCCTGATCCCGTTCGACTGCGACGATTTCTCGCGCCGTGCGCTGTACACGCTGCTCGAGAACGTGAAGGAAATCCAGCAGGACCACAACGCAGCGCTCGAGGTGGAAGGGATCGTCATCAACCAGTTCCAGCCGCGGGCGAGCCTGCCGCAGCGGCTGGTCGACGAACTCGTCGAGGAAGGGCTGCCGGTGCTCGCGTCGAGGTTGTCGGCGTCGGTGAAGATCCGCGAGTCGCATCAGCAGTCCAAGCCGGTGATCCATCTGGAACCCGGGCACAAGCTCGCGCAGGAGTTCCTCGCGCTGCACCGGGAACTGGCCGGCTGATTCCGCACCTGCCTGACGAACCCGCGGCCGCATCATGCGGCCGTTTTTTTTGCGGCTGTAATTCATATGATCATTTATTCCGTCATTAATAATGCCGAAAACGATTTCATAATAAATCCAGAAAAAACGATTACATAGGTGACCGCTCCATTTTCAATACGCCCCGGTTTTCTAATAAACGGAATAATGAATTGGTAAATGTTGCGCGACATCATGAAGTTATCCTGTAAAAAGGTAAAAATACATTGCGGGACAGAGTGACGTGCGGTGTCGTCTGCGATGTCGGCGCATCAGGGGTTCCAGCGGTCACCTTGGATTAAGATAAGGGTTTATACCTAGCATTAATGCCATTTAATTGACAATTAATCGATCTAGAATGGGGTCCTTCAACTTCCCGCGCTCAAATGAGTGACGGGTTGTCAATAAGGAAGCCTGCTGTCGATCCGGCTTCCAATTTTCTTTACGTCGTCTCTCGCATTGCTAACAGGAGCGTGCCCGATGTCCGTATTTGCCCCCGAAAAAATCAACGCCGAATATCAATCCGGTATTGCAGCGTGGTTTGCGATTGCCCGTCCGGCGATCCAAGGTTTCGAGGCTGTCGTCGAACTCAACCTGCAAGCGGCCCGGACGGCGCTCGAGGAGTACGAGGACAAGCTGAAGAACGCATTCAACAGCAGCAACCCGGCCGTGGGCTTCGCGCAGCAGGTCGCCGTACCGCAGGAAGCAGCCGGCAAGGCCGTGTCGTACGGCCGCCATTTGTTCGACATCGCGGTGTCGACGCAGGCCGAATGGGCGAAGGTCGCGCAAGCGCAATACGAACAGAATGACAAGCGCCTGAAGGACGTGCTCGGCGAACTGTCGAAGCATGCGCCGGCCGGCTCGGCGCCGGTGGTGGCCGCGCTGAACTCGGCGCTGTCGGCGGCGACCGCCGCAGCCGATTCGGTTCGCGCAGCGACGGGCCAGGCGATCGAAGCCGCGCAGAGCGGTTTCGATGCGGTCAGCGAAACGGCCACGCGTGGCGCGAAGCAAACGGCTGCCGCCGCACGCAAGGACGCCGCGGCCGCACGCGATTCGGCTGCGTGATCGCGTAGCTACGCAAGAACGTGTCGCGCATAAGCGCGACACGATCGATCGGCGCCGGATGGCGCCGGACGCCGCGTGTGCCGCGTGGCGTCCGGCGAACCTCCGGTTTGCCGCAAGACGCCGGTGAACCGGCGAGCCGTACCGGTGTGCCGCCCGTTCGAACGGGCGGCGCGCGCCGTATGGCGGCGTGCGACCGCTATCGAGCCGAGTGGCCCGAAATGCGCGATCGCCAGCCAAGGCCGGCACGCGCCGGCGTCAGAACGACCAACTGATTTCGATGCAGGAACTGGACATGACGGATGTAGTGATCGTATCGGCCGCGCGGACCGCGGTCGGCAAATTCGGCGGCTCGCTTGCGAAGATTGCGGCGCCCGAGCTGGGCGCGACGGTGATCCGCGCGGTGCTGGAGCGTGCGGGCGTGAAGCCCGAGCAGGTCAGCGAAGTGATCATGGGCCAGGTGCTGACGGCCGGTTCTGGGCAGAACCCGGCACGGCAGTCGCTGATCAAGGCCGGGCTGCCGAGCGCAGTGCCGGGGATGACGATCAACAAGGTGTGCGGCTCGGGCCTGAAGGCCGTGATGCTGGCGGCGAACGCGATCGTCGCGGGCGACGCGGAGATCGTGATCGCGGGCGGCCAGGAGAACATGAGCGCGTCGCCGCACGTGCTGCCGGGCTCGCGCGACGGGTTCCGGATGGGTGACGCGAAGCTGGTCGACACGATGATCGTCGACGGCCTGTGGGACGTGTACAACCAGTACCACATGGGCATCACGGCGGAGAACGTCGCGAAGGAATACGGAATCACGCGCGAAGAGCAGGACGCATTCGCGGCGCTGTCGCAGAACAAGGCGGAAGCCGCGCAGAAGGCCGGCCGCTTCGACGACGAGATCGTGCCGGTGGCGATTCCGCAACGCAAGGGCGAGCCGCTGCAGTTCGCCACCGACGAATTCGTGCGTCACGGCGTGACGGCGGAATCGCTGGCCGGGCTGAAGCCGGCGTTCTCGAAGGACGGCTCGGTGACGGCGGCGAACGCGTCGGGGCTGAACGACGGCGCGGCGGCGGTGCTGGTGATGTCGGCGCAGAAGGCGGCGGCACTCGGCCTGACGCCGCTGGCGCGGATCAAGGCGTACGCGAACGCGGGCGTGGATCCGAGCGTGATGGGGATGGGCCCGGTGCCGGCATCGCGCCGGTGCCTGGAGCGCGCGGGCTGGACGCCGGGCGACCTGGACCTGATGGAAATCAACGAGGCGTTCGCGGCGCAGGCGCTGGCGGTGCACAAGCAGATGGGCTGGGACACGTCGAAGGTGAACGTGAACGGCGGGGCGATCGCGATCGGCCACCCGATCGGCGCGTCGGGCTGCCGGATCCTGGTGACGCTGTTGCACGAGATGGCCAAGCGCGATGCGAAGCACGGGCTGGCGTCGCTGTGTATCGGCGGCGGGATGGGTGTCGCGCTCGCGGTCGAGCGCGTCTGAGCAGGGTCTGACGACTCGTTCCGCTTGCGGCGCCGGCCGGCGCCGCAAGCGGGCGAAGCGGTTTTTGCGCACGACAAGCAGTCAACAACAAGCGCGAGGTGCCGGTGCGTGCCGTGCCCGCGACGCGGGCGGCTGCGCATCGAAGCGGTGGGGCGGCAGCCTGAGCGACGCCGCCGCTCCGCCTTGATCGATTACTTTTTTGTCGGTAATTAATAGGATGACTAAGCGAATTGCAGTTGTGACTGGTGGAATGGGCGGCCTCGGCGAAGCGGTCAGCATCAGGTTGAACGACGCGGGCCACCGGGTAGTCGTCACGTATTCGCCGAACAATACCGGCGCGGACCGCTGGCTGACCGAGATGCACGCGGCCGGCCGCGAGTTCCACGCGTACCCGGTGGACGTGGCCGATCACGATTCGTGCCAGCAATGCATCGAGAAGATCACGCGGGACGTCGGCCCGGTGGACATTCTCGTGAACAATGCGGGCATCACGCGCGACATGACGCTGCGCAAGCTCGACAAGGTCAACTGGGATGCGGTGATCCGCACCAACCTCGATTCCGTGTTCAACATGACGAAGCCGGTCTGTGAAGGCATGGTCGAGCGCGGCTGGGGTCGCATCGTCAACATCTCGTCGGTGAACGGCTCGAAGGGCTCGGTCGGCCAGACCAACTACGCGGCCGCGAAGGCCGGCATGCACGGCTTCACGAAATCGCTCGCGCTCGAGATCGCGCGCAAGGGCGTGACGGTGAACACGGTGTCGCCGGGCTACCTCGCGACGAAGATGGTCACGGCGATCCCGCAGGACATCCTCGACTCGAAGATCCTCCCGCAGATTCCGGCGGGCCGGCTCGGCAAGCCCGAGGAAGTCGCCGCGCTGGTGGCTTACCTGTGCTCGGAGGAGGCCGGCTTCGTGACGGGCTCCAACATCGCGATCAACGGCGGCCAGCACATGCATTGACGCGTGGCGGCCCGCACGGCGTTCGCGCGCGAGCGGGTCGCGTTCCCCACTATCCCGTGCCGGAGCGGCGGCAGGCGCGCCG
Source organism: Burkholderia sp. AU33423 (assembly GCF_002223135.1). NCBI lineage: Bacteria > Pseudomonadati > Pseudomonadota > Betaproteobacteria > Burkholderiales > Burkholderiaceae > Burkholderia > Burkholderia sp. AU33423. The sequence goes on along the minus strand of NZ_NKFH01000005.1, from coordinate 604,003 downwards.
CTTCGGCCTCGCATTCCGGAGAACGCATGGGCGACACCTGGATGGGACTCGTGATCGGCGGCTCGGCGCTGGCCGTCGCGCTGACGATGGCGATCTCGCTCTACTGGCTCGAGCGGCGCCGCGCGCGGCTGCTGCGGAACTTCGATCATCGCGATTGCTGGTTCGTCGCGTACGGCAAGTGCTTCGCGCGCCGGCCGGCGAGGTCGCGGCGCCGCATGCACGGTGCTCGCTGACGGCAGCGCCGGCGCATCGCAATCGGCGAACGCTCGGTGAGCGGTCGATGAGCGGTCATGCCCCGCGCGCATGCCGTCGGCAACGCGCGCGGGATGCGTGATCAGTTCTTTTCGCTCTTTCCACCCGACTCGCCCGAGTCGTTCTTGTGGAAGATCCGCTTCGTCGTGCGCTTGGTGGCATCCCAACCTTCGCGCGATGCGTGTGCGACCCCGTGCCCGACCGCCTTCGCGGCGCTCGCGGTCGCGTGGCCGAAGCTGCGGGCCGCCTCGCCGGTCTTGTGCGCGGCTTCCTTCGAATCGCGCTTGATGTCCTGCTTCACTTCCGACATGTCCGCGTGCGCGATCGGGCTGATCAGCGCCAGAACGAACGCTGTGCCAATGAACTGACGAACTTTCACGAGCTGGTTTCCTTCTCTTGAGTAAGCGGCTTCATCGAGGATTTGCATCGCCGGCTGGCGCCGGGCCTGGGCGAAGCGCGCCGGCTGCCGACGCGTCGAGCATTACCGCGGCGCGGCCGGACAGCAGCACGCGATCGCCGCAGCGCAGCGCGAAGCCGTACAGCACCGACCGGGCGTCGCCGCTCACGCGTTCCGCTTCGACGACGAGCGGCTGCGCGAACGTGTCGAGACGGTCGACGAACGCGTCGACGTTGCGCACGCTCGCCAGATAGCCGACGCGCGGGCGCGCTTCGTGCGCACCGAGCAGCGCGCCGTGCACGGCCATCGCCTGCGCCGCGTATTCGATGCCGCAGACGGACGCGAGCCGGCCGTATGCGCGCAGCGGGTTGCGCGGATCGCGGTGGCTCGTCGCGGTACAGCGGATGCAGGCGGCATCCCACGCATCGACCGTATCGAGCAGGCACGTCGCGCCGTCGTGCGGAATGTGTGCGGCGATCCACGCGTGATCGAGCGGCGGCACGAGCGGGATCGTCGCAGTCATCACGCGCGCACCGTGAACGTATCCGGCATCGCGACGTCGACCTGCACGCGTGTATCGGCCAGGTAGTCGAGCACGACGCGCGTCGAACGCCGCGCGGCGATGGCGTCGAGCAGCGGCAGCACGCGTGCGGCCGGATTGCCGGCGCGCAGTGCATCGAGTTCGGCGTTCGCGAGCGGCGTGGCGGGTGCGTCGGCGAGCTGCACGTCGATGCGGGCGAGCGCGCGTTCGCTTGCTTCGGGCGCGAGCACGAGTGCCACGCCGAATGCGTCGCCGATCGGTCGCACCGTACGCAGCGGTTCCGGATAGTCGGTGTCGTACGCGATCAGCAGCGTCGGCACGCGATCGACGACGACCTGGCACAGGCTCTCGAGCAGGCCCGCGGCGAAGCTGCCGTCGTGCGCGCACAGCACGTTCGACGTCGCCATCGCGCGGGTCGCGATGCTCCAGTAGCCGGCCGGCGCGTTGTGCACGGAGTTGTGGAAGCGCGTCGGCGACAGCTGGCGATCATCGCCGGCCAGCGTCTCGCAGATCGCGTGGCAATTCTGCCCGTCGCCGCCCGAGGCGCTGAACACGGTCGCGAGCGTCGCGGCGTCGCGTCCGCTCGCGGCCACCGCTTCGTGGCCGGCCGCGAGCGCCGCGCGCACGACGGGGCCGGTGCGGCGCCGCTCGGCCGACGGCAGGCCGGCCGGGGGAGGCAGCTCGGTGCGGGCGGGCGCATACGGTACGCGGCCCGAGAGCACGTCGGCCGCGTGCGGCCAGTCGTTCAATCCGGGCCCGATGAGGCCGATGCTTTCGATGAAGGCGGTGAGTGCCATGGCGGGCCTCAACGGCGGGCGTGGTCGGCGCGGCCGAGGATCAGGCTGCAATTCGTGCCGCCGAAGCCGAACGAATTGGACAGGACGGCGCACACGCGTGTATCGCGGCTCGCGAGCACGTAATCGGCGGCGAGTGCCGGGTCGGGCTGCGTCGTGTTGACGCCGGCCGGCACGAACTGCTCGCGCAGCGCGAGCGCGGCGACGACAGCCTCGAGCGCACCCGCCGCGCCGAGCGTGTGGCCGGTCGCGCCCTTCGTCGAGCTGCAAGGCGTACTGGCGAACAGCGCGCCGATCGCACGGCTTTCGGCCGCGTCGTTGCTCGGCGTCGCGGTGCCGTGCAGGTTCACGTAGTCGATATCGTTCGCACCGAGGCCGGCGGCGGTGAGCGCCTGCTCGATCGCGACGCGTGCGCCGAGCCCGTCCGGATGGGGCGACGACATGTGATGCGCGTCGCTCGATTCGCCGATGCCGAGCAGCAGGATCGCGTGGGCGTCGAGTGCGGCGGGCGGGTCGGGCATGCGTTCGACGAGCGCGAACGCGGCGGCCTCGCCGATCGAGATGCCGTCGCGCGCGACGTCGAACGGACGGCACGGCTGGCGCGACAGCAGTTCGAGCGAATTGAAGCCGTACAGCGTCGTCAGGCACAGCGAATCGACGCCGCCGACGACGGCCGCGTCGATCAGGCCCGCCTCGATCATGCGGCGCGCGGAGCCGAACACTTTCGCGCCGGACGAGCAGGCGGACGAGATCGCCATCGCCGGCCCGTGCAGCGCGAAAAACGCGCGCACGAACGCGGCCGGCGAATACGGGTTGTGCGTGTGTGCGTAGCGGAAGTCGGCGGGCAGCGCGCCGCTCGCCGGATCGCGGCGCTGGTACGCGTGTTCGGTTTCGAGGATGCCGGCCGTGCTCGTGCCGATGAACACGCCGATGCGTGCCGCTCCATAACGCGCGACGGCCGCCGCGACGCGTGCGTCGAAGCCGTCCTGCGTCAGGCCGAGCTGCGCGAGGCGGTTGTTGCGGCATTCGAAGTCGGCGAGATCAGCCCGCACGGGCTGCGCATCGACGCCGTCCACCGCGCCGATCCACGTGTCGAGATCTGCACGTTCGAAGTCGCAGGGCTGGAGCCCGCCGCGCGCGTCGCGCAGCGCATCGAGGGTCGCATCGAGGCCGCGGCCGATGCAGCTGGTGGCGGTGAAGTGCGAGAGCAGGAGAGGTTTCACGAGGGTCGCATCCGGTGGCCGGAACGGGCGCCGCAGCAGGGCTGGCAGGCGCGCCGTTCGAGGTCAGATTTTATCAAACGGGGGTGCCGAACCGGCCGGCTCGCCCGGCCCGCCGGGCGGTTCCGGTGTGAGCGCCGCGCGCAGCGTGGTCCAGTGCAATTGCGCGTCGGCGGCCGCGCGCAGCACCGCTTGCAGCACGTCGAGCACTACCGGTTCGCCGCGCGCATCGCGCGCCGCGTGGCCGTCGTGCACGAGCAGGATGTCGCGCGCATCGAGGCCGTGCAGCAGGCGACGCGTGACGGTCGCCGCATCGCGGGCGCGCGTGTCGAAGCCGCGCCGCGTCCAGCTCGCCAGCTGCAGGCCGAGTTCGCACAGCACCGGCTCGAGAAACGGGTTGCGCAGGCCGGCCGGCGCACGGAAGAACAGCGGGCGCGTGCCGGCGATCTCGGTCAGTGTCTGCTGCGCGGCCGCGATCTCGCGCCGCAGCGCGGCGGGCCCCGACAGCGAGAACGTGTGCCGGTGCCGCTGGCTGTGGTTCTCGATCGCATGACCGCGCGCGACGATCGCCTCGATCCAGCGCGGATGACGGCGCGCGAGATCGCCGATGCAGAAGAACGTCGCGCGCGCGTCGTAACGGTCGAGCAGGTCGAGCACGCGCGGCGTGACGTCCGGGTCCGGACCGTCGTCGATCGTCAGCGCGATGCGGCGGCCCGCGTTGGCCGGCAGGCGCGTCCAGTTCGGGCCGAGTAATGTGCTGCGCGGCCACAGGCCGGCGGCGGTCAGCGCGAGATGCGACGCGACCACGCCACCGACCGCCCACGGCCACGCGGCCGGCTGCGCGACGACGGCGGCCGCCGCGCCCGCATGCAGCGCGGCCGTGCCCGCGATCAGCGGCGTCGGCTTCCATCGGCGCGTATCGCCGGGCTGCCGCGACGGAACGGACGACGGCGCGTTCATGCGCGGTTTCCTCGATGACGGTTGATGGCCGCAGCCTCGGCCGGGCGCGGCGCGAGAATCGCGGCGAACGCGAGCGCGAGCATCGCGCCCGGGCCGACGGTCAGCCCGAAGGTTTCGAGCAACGGCACGCGTGACAGCGCCAGCAGCCCGAAGCCGGCGACCGTTGCGAAGTTCGCGATCAGCAGCGACACGAGCGTGTACGGCGTGACGGGCTGCGCGTCGTCGCGCTTGCAGAAGAACAGCGCGTAGTTCGAGCCGACCGCGACGATCAGCAGCATCCCGACGAGATGCAGGATCGTCAGCTGCACGCCGGCGAGCGCGAAGCCGGCCGTCACGACCAGCACGGCCGCGACGAGCGGCGCGAGCGCGCGCATGACACGGCGCGGCGAGCGCAGCGCGATCAGCAGCAGCACGGCGATCGCGGCAAAACCCGCGAGCGACAGCCGGATGTCCTCGTGCACATAGCTCACGTACAGGCGATCGGCTTCGGCCTTCATGTCGACGAACAGCGCATCGGGCACGCCCGCGCGCGCGACGGCCGCGCGAATCGGCGTGGCATCGAGGCTCGACGCCGGTTGCGCGGCGCGGGCGGCGTCCGGCGCGCGCAGCGGCAGCATCGCGCTCCAGCGGCCGTCGCGTTCGGTCAGCAGCGCATCGACGGCGAGCGCCATCGACGTGCCGCGCAAGTCCGCGCGTGTCAGCAGCGGTGCGTGGTGCGCGGCCTCGACGTCGGCGATGAACGGCGCGAACAGGTCGGGCTTGACCGCGATCGGCTGGTTCGCGACGGCATCGTGCATCCGCGCGGCGAGCACGCCGGCATCCGGCAGGCTCGCCTGGCGCGCGCGCTGCGCGGCATCGCTCGGCAGGTAGCGCGCGGGGTTTTCGAAGCCGGCGAGCGCGCCGCGGTCGACCAGCGGCTGCAATTGCGCGGCCACCTTCTCGGCGCCTTCGAGCGCGGCCTGTTCGGTCGATGCGGAAATCACGACGAGATAGCGCACATCGGGTGCGCCGACATCGGCGCGCAGCCGCGCATCGAGCGCCTGCGCGTGCGCCGGCACCGGGCTGAGCGCGGCGAGCTCGCGGCTCCACAGGCCGTCGCGATGCAGCACGAGCGTCGCGCCCGCGGCGATCACCAGCACGGCGAGCGGCCAGCGCAGCCGCGGCGCGGCGTCGGCCGCACGCGCGAGCACGGCGCCGACGCGCGACACGTCGCGGATCGCGACATGCTCGCCGCGCAGGTGCGGCAGCACGAAGCGCGTGACGAGCGCGGCGGCCGTCAGCCCGACGATCGAATACAGCCCGAGCTGCACGAGGCCCGGGAATCCGGAGAACAGCATCGACGCGAACCCGCACACGGACGTCAGCACGCCGAGCCGGATCGTCGGCCAGTACGCGGCGACCCATGCGCGCGTCGCGTCGGCCGGGCGTGCCGTGCCGCGCGTGCCGGCCTGCGCCGACTGCACGAACAGGTAGATCGAATAGTCGACGGCTTCGCCGATCAGCGTCGTGCCGAAGCCGAGTGTCAGCCCGTGGACCGTGCCGAACGCGACGCTGACGGCCGCAATCCCGGCCGCGACGCCCGTCAGCACCGGCAGCAAGCCGAGCGCGAGCGTGCGCGGCGAACGGTACAGCGTCAGCAGCAGCGCGACGATCAGCACGACGCTCGCCGTCGACAGCCGTTCGACGTCGTGCCGGATCGTGTCGCGCGTGTCGACCGAGAACACGCCGGGGCCCGTCATCGCGAGCGTGGCTGCGGCGGCGTTCGGCACGGCCTGCTGCGCGGCGGCGAACGCGCGGCGCACGGAGTCGATCGCGCGGGCCTGCGCGTCGGTATCGGAACCGGCGGCGGCCGTCTGCACGACGAGCACCGCGCGTGTGCCGTCGCGCGACGCCCACACGCCGTCACGGCTCGCCGGTTCCGCCGCGCTGTCGAGCGGGTCGACGAACGTGGCGACTTCGCCGGTCGGGTCGCGCGGCAGCATCGCCTTGGCCACGAGGCCGGCCGACGAGCTCAGCAGGTCGAGGCTGTCGCCGAGCGCCTGATGCAGGCCGGCGGCGCTGAAGCGCTGCGGCGTGACGGCCGGGCTCAACAGGTAGCGATGATCGAAGATGAGCTGGCGGTCGCGCGCGTCGTTCGCGGCTTCGCCGTTGTGAACAGCCGCGAATTGCGGATCGGTGCGCAGCGCACCGGCGACGCGTCGCGACAGCGCGGCGCGCGTCGTGGCATCGCCGCCGTCGATCGCGATGAGGATCAGCCGCGACACGACGCCGTCGCGCAACTGGTCGACGAGCACGCGCTGCCCGGCGCTCGGCGCGCTCGGCAGGAACGCGGACAGGTCAGCCGTGAAGTGCGCGCGCCCGATCGCGACGCCGCACGCGATGAGCGCGAGCAGCCACACGAGCACCGCGCGCTGCCGCAGCGCATGCAGGCGGCGCGCGACCGGTGACGCGAGGGGGCGGGTGCGTTCGTCCATCAGTTCGGGTTCGCCGGAACGGGCTGCAGCCGCATCACCGAACGGTCGCCGTCGGCCTGCCGGATCGCGACGCTGCGCAACACGTCGCGCGTGCCGTCGAGCGTGATCGTGCTGACGACCTTCAGCATCCGTGAGTCGAGCGGCGTGAGCGTCAGCGTCCAGTCGTCGCCGCGCCCGGCGAGCGCGACCTTGTACACCTGTTCGAGCGCGAAGCGGTTGCCGGCGAGCGTCGCGCGGATGCTGTCGATGAACGCGCCGAGTTCCGGATAGCGTGCGAGCGCGAGCGTGAACTTGCGGTTGTTGCGCTCGACGGTGAGCATGTCGCCGTCGACGACGAGGTGTTCGGGCTTCGGGCTCAGCGTGTGCTTCTCGAGATGGTCGGGCGCGACGAACACGAGTTCGCCCGACGATTCGACCGGCTGCGTCGCGATCGACAGGTACTTCGTCTCGGTGAACGTCGCGCGCCCCGACTTGTGTTGCGCAAGCGTCGACATCAACCGGTCGAGGTTCCACGCCGGTGCCGTGTCGGCCGCCTGCGCGGGCCCGGCCGTCAGCGCGAACGCGGTGGTGGTCGCCGCGACGGCGACGGTCAGCGCGCGGACGGCGCGACGCAGCGCGGACGGAAGCGTGGGCAGGCAGCGGCGAACGGCGGTCATGCGTCGGAATCCCTCGTGGCGGACAGGCCGGCACCGGCGCGCACCGCGTCGCTGCGTGCGGTCACGGTCGCGGCGTCGCTGCCTTGCCAGAAATCGAAATAGTTGAACCAGTTGTACGGTGCCGCGCGGCAGTATTTTTCGAGCAGCGCGACGTAGCGCGCGAGTGCCGCGTCGACGGCCGCCGCGCGTGCGTCGCGCCGCACGTCGGAGAAATCGGCGAGCGTCTCGAAGTGCACATCGTAGCGGTTGCCGTCGCGATAGAGGCCCGTCATGAAGATCACCGGCCGCTTCAACATCGCGGCCATGTAGAGCGGCCCGAGCGGGAACGCGGCCGGCGCGCCGAGCAGCGGCAGCCGGCGCAGCGACGCGGCCGCGTCGTCGAGCAGCGTGCGGTCGGCGAGCATGCCGACCATGCAGTTCGCGTCGAGGCGCTCGCGTACCTTCAGCATCGAGTCGACCTGCCCGAGCGGAATCACTTCCGGCTGCGCGGAGGGATTCACCGCGGCGAGCGTCGCGTTGATCTTGCGCGCGTTCTTCTCGTACATCGTCACGACCACGCGCAGGTCCGGGTGCGTGCGGCCGATCGCGCGCACGACCTCGAAGCTGCCGAGGTGCGCGCCCATCAGGAACGCGCCGCGTCCGCCCGCGAGCGCGTCGTCGACGAGCGTTTCACCGTGCAGCCGGATGTCGAACAGGTCGAAGCGTCCGTTCATCAGGTAGATGCGGTCGTGGATCGTTGCCGCGAACGTGAACACGTGCCGGTACACGTCGCGCCAGCGCGCGGGGCGGCCGAGCACGCGGCGCAGGTAGTCGCGCGACGCTGCGCACGCGACCGGCGAGAACAGCACGAAATACGTCGCGATCAGGTGCAGCACGACGCGCGCGCGCTGCCGGCCGAAGCGCAGCGAGATCCACGTCATCACGCGCAGCAAGCCCGCGTTGCTGCGCTCCTGGCGTTCGGCCCACGCGGTGCGCTTCATGGCTGCGCGCCGTCCCGCGCGGCCGGCGGCGCGGACAGTACGCCGCTCGCGACCTCGCGCGTCCCGGCGCGCAGCGTGAAGCGGATCGCACCGCTGGCTGCGGCGTCGTAAGCGAGATCGAGCGGTTCGCCGGGTGCGACCGGGCTCAGGAATTTCGCGGACCCGAGCCGCCACGTGTGCAGCGGACGGTCCAGCGCCGTGCCGATCGCATGGATCGCGTGATCGAGCAGCACGACACCCGGCACGACCGGATGGCCGGGGAAGTGGCCGGGCAGCGCCGGGTGATCGGCGGGGATCGTGAACCCGAGCGCGGATGCGGGCGCGCCGGCCGGGTCGCGCACGGGCGTCGGCGCGGCCGAAGTACGCGCATGTTGCGCAACGAGCGCGGCGAGCACGTCGCGCGGCAGCTTGCCCGTTTCGTTGCGCGGCAGCGCGTCGACGAACACGAGCGGGCGCGGCATGAAGGCGGGATCGATCCGCTCGCGCAGCGCGCGCTGCAGATCGGCGGCCGCGAGCGTCGGCGCGACGACCAGCGCGACGAGGCGCGTGACCGGTTCGAGGCCCGCGCCGGCGTGGGCGGGCGCGGCTTCGTCGGGCATGAAGAACACGCCGTCGATCACCTGCGGAATCGCATTGAGCTGATGGTTCAGGTACGCGAGCGACGTGCGCTTGCCGGCGATGTTGACGAGGTCGGCCTTGCGGCCGTGCAGCAGGAACCGGCCGTCGCCGAGCAGTTCGAGCGCATCGCCCATCGGCACGGGCGCCTCGACGTGCCCGCCCGACACCCAGACCGTCGGCTCGCCGTCGTCGCTTTCCCGTTCGTCGCGCGCGTCGAGCCGGATGCCCGGGAACAACGACCAGGTCGCGCCTTGCGACGTGCGGCGGGTCGCGATCTGGCCGGTCTCGGTGCTGCCGTAGATCTCGACGAGCGGCGCGTCGAGCGCGGCCTCGGCTTCGCACGCGAGCTTTTCCGACAACGGCGCGGTGGCCGACAGCACGAGCGCGGCAGGCGGCAGCGCATGGCCGGCCGCCAGCAGCGCACGCAGGTGGATCGGCGACGTGACGAGCACGCGCGGCTGCGGGATCGCGTCGAGTTCGTCGCGAATGTCGACCGGGTAGAACGGCTGGCGGTTGCTGAACGCGAGGCCGCCGATCAGCGCGAGCAGCACCGTCGACTCGAAGCCGTACATGTGCTGCGCGGGCACCGTGCCGATCAGCGTGGCCGCGCGGCCGTCGAGCAGACCGAGGCGGTCGGCCGCCGCGCGCACGCAGCCGACCAGGAAGCCCCAGGTCTTGCGGTGCGGCACGGGTGCGCCGGTCGAGCCGGACGTGAACACGTAGGCCATGATTCGCGCCGCGTCGATCTGCGGCACGACGAACGGCGCATCGCTCGCGAGCTCGCCGGGAGCGGCGTCGGGGTACGCGAAGCGCGGCAGGTCGATCGTGCAGTCGGGCGCGTCGTGCAGGCAGAACGCGTCGGGCGCGAACGATGCGAGCTGGCGGACCATTTCCGGCGTGTGCGTCGACGGCAGCAGGCTGATCTTGCCGGCAACGAGCGCCGCGCACAGGCTGACCGCGAAGCGGTAACGGTCGCGGCACACGTTGAACACGTGGCCGCTGGCGGGCAGCGTGGCGGCCACGCGCGCGACGTCGGCGACGAATGCGCGCACGGTGACGGGCGCGCCGTCGCGCCAGGCGATCGTCTGGTCCGGCGACGAATGGAAAACCAGCGGGTGAGTCGGCATAAATCGGTCAAAACGGGAGCGAAGACCGGCGCGCGGCGCCGGCCGTGAATTCATCGTGACGGCTGCGATGCGTGAGTCGTCGCGCGATACGCGCGCACCGCATCGACCATGCGCGGCCGCGGTTCGTGCGGCAGTGCGAAACGCCGGCACGCATGCTCGGCGGCGAACATCACGGCGACGAGCGGCAGCGACAGGTAGTTCGCGAACGTCGACCACGTGACGATCGGCGCGGTCGCGAACAGCAGCGTCGACACGGCGGCGATCGCGACGAAGAACAGCGTCCACGCGAGCGTGATCTGCCGTGTGTAGCGCGCGACGGCCGGCGTGATCGCGCCGTGGATCATCGTCGCGAAGCGCGTGCACAGCGGCACCTGGCCGGCGGCGAGCGTGCGGCCGAACAGCAGCGCCATCGCGAGGTTGAAACTTGCGTGTTCCAGATACAGGCCCCATTCGAAATGCCGGGCGAGCGGCACGCGCGCGACCCATAGCGCGGCGGCGGCAAGCAGCCACGCCGGCACGAGCCACGCGCGATGCGGCGAGCGCAGCGCCGCGCCGAGTGCGAGCAGCAGCGGCGGCACGAGCGCCATCGCGAGGCCGAAGCCGTGCGCGCCGGGCGTCGCGGCCGCATAGTGCGCGCCGGCCTGGTACGCCGCGACGGCGCCGACCGCGGCGATGCCGCGCGCGACGGGCAGCAGCCGGCTCATCGGCGGCCTCCGCACACGCGGCGCGCGAACGCGTGCCCGGCGGCCGGGCGGCAGCGGACGGACGGGCGAACCGGAACGGAGCGGAAGGACAGGCGCGGCATGACTGGCGACATCGGGCGGATCGTGGCCGGACGCGGTGGTCGGGCCGTCAAACATCATATGAATGGCGGCCGGGACGCGTGTCCGGGCCGGTGGTCGGGCACGCTCATTTTAGGGCCGCGGCACGGCGTGTTCGGGGCGGGCGCGAACGGGTTTTGTAACCGATTGTATGGCGCCGGACGAACGGTTTCGCGGGGTCGGTCCATTTCCATCCGAAGCGGCTCAAGCGTCTCGTGCATTCGGGTCCCGAAACGGGCCGCGGAGCCGGCTCGCCAGTCTGTAACCATTGGCGGTATACGGCCCGATACCCGTTCGTCTAGAATCCGCGTAACTTTTACAAACGATCCCCAAATAAAGCAGGCGGGGAAGCCGGCAGACGCCGGAGGGACGGAGATTCGCACGCGCCGGGCGTGCATGGCGATTGCCGTTTCCGGGCACCTTCCGCTGCCACGGGCCGCCTGCCCGCACGCATGATGAACGCACTGGAACAAGAGCTCGCCACGCTGATCATCGGCGAATTGAATCTCGAAGACGTCACGCTCGACACCGTGACGGCCGAGACCCCGCTGTATGGCGAGGGTTTCGGGCTCGACTCCATCGACATCCTGGAAATCGCACTGCTGATCTCGAAGAAATACGGTTTCGAGCTGCGTTCGGACAATCCGGACAACCAGAAGATCTTTGCGACGCTCGGTGCGCTGGCTGCGTACGTCGCCGCGCACCGCACGAAGTGACGGCGTCCGCGCACGGGCGCGACGCGCAGATGATGACGGCAGGCGGCCGCGATCGACAGACGATACGCGGCCGCGTCGATCGAGGTGGAACGCGATGAACGGAGCAATTCGATGCGGGCGCTCGTGACGGGCGGCAGCGGCGCACTCGGGCAGGCGATCTGCACGGCGCTCGCGCAGGCCGGCCATGAAGTGTGGGTCCATGCGAACCGCCATCTCGCGCAGGCGGAGGCCGTCGCGCAGCAGATCGTCGCGGCCGGCGGCTCCGCGCACGCGATCGCGTTCGACGTGACCGACGCCGATGCGACGCTCGCCGCGCTGAAGCCGTTCATCGACGATGCGCCGGTGCAGATCCTCGTCAACAACGCAGGCATTCACGACGATGCGCCGATGGCCGGCATGTCGCGACAACAGTGGCACAGCGTGCTCGACGTGACGCTCAACGGCTTCTTCAACGTCACGCAGCCGCTGCTGTTGCCGATGATCCGCACGCGGCGCGGCCGGATCGTCAACATCGCGTCGGTGGCCGGCGTGACCGGCAATCGCGGGCAGGTCAACTACGCGGCCGCGAAGGCGGGGCTGATCGGCGCGACGAAGTCGCTGTCGATGGAGCTCGCGTCGCGCGGCATCACCGTGAATGCGGTCGCGCCCGGCATCATCGAATCGCCGATGGCCGAGCACGCGTTTCCCGCCGAACGCATCAAGCAGATCGTGCCCGCGCAGCGCGCGGGCCGGCCCGACGAAGTCGCGGCGATGGTCGCGTACCTGGTGTCCGACGCCGCGGCCTATGTGACGGGGCAGGTGCTGTCCGTCAACGGCGGGCTCGCCTGACGAAGCGCGCAGCGTCGGCGTGACGTAACGCAACGCGGCGCAGGCCGCGATGTTGCGCGGCCTGCGCCGCATAGTGAGGAAATCGAAGTGTCCGTGCATCCAGTCGACGCCGAACGGCGCCCGTGTTCCCTGTCGTCCTCTGCCGCGCCCGTCGTGCGCGGGCAGACGGCGGCCGGGCCGACCGCATCGCGATCGGGCGAAGAAGCGCTCGCGCACGGCGGCGGCCGCGCACTGCGGCTCGTCCGGATGAGCCATGCGCGGCTCGCCGCGTTGCCGCACGATGCGCGTGGTCGTGGCGATGGATTCGAGCGCGCGTTTCCCGGCGCGTTGGGTGCGGTGTGCATTGGCGCGGGCACGGCATCGCACGCCGAATCACGAGCGGACGCGGCGGCACGGATGCTGGCCGATGTCGTGCCCGACCTGCCGGTCGCACCGGTGCCGATGACGCTGCTCGGCGCCGGCATCGCGCCGGACGACGCCGTCTGCGAAATCTGGCAATGCCATGCGCGCGACCTGCGCAGCGAACGGCGCGGCGCACTGCACTATCGGTACAGCGAAACGGCGGGCCTCGTGTTCGGTAGCATCCTCGTGCACGAAGAAGCACATGAGGCGAACGAATCGCACGACAGCGGCACACCGCTCGAACGCGCGACCCACGACGCGTACCACACGCTGTTCGACGTGCTCGATTCGCTCGGCATGCCGCATCCGCTGCGCATCTGGAATACCGTGCCGGCGATCAATGCCGTGCAGTTCGGGATCGAGCGCTATCGTCAGTTCAATATCGGCCGCCAGCACGCGTTCGATGCGTGCCGCCGCGCACTGACGGGCGGCGTGCCGGCCGCATGTGCGCTCGGCTCGGTCGTGCCGGTCGCGGGCGATGCATCGCAGGCCGCGCCGCTCGCGATCCATTTCCTCGCGAGCCGCACGCCGGCCGATCCGGTCGAGAACCCGCGCCAGGTCAGCGCATATCACTATCCGGCGGAGTACGGCCCGCGTGCGCCGACGTTCGCGCGCGCCGCCGCATGGTCGGAAGGCGATGCCGCGCCGGTGCTGTTCGTGTCGGGCACCGCGAGCATCGTCGGGCACCGCACCGTGCATCACGGCGACGTCGTCGCGCAAACGCGCGAGACGGTCGCGAACCTCGCGGCCGTGCTTGAGCAGGCCGCGCGCCAGGGGCACGGCCCGTTCTCGCTCGCCGACCTGAGCTATCGCGTCTACGTGCGCGACGCAGGCGATGCCACGGCGCTGGCCGCGATCGAGCACGTGCTGCGCGAGGCGGCCGGCCCCGGCGTGCGGCCGCTCGTCGTTCATGCGGACGTGTGCCGCGACGACCTGCTGGTCGAGATCGAGGCCAGCGCGGGTCATGAGGAGGCATGGTTGTCATGAAGCGAGAAAACCTCACGATCGAGCAACCGGCCCCGCACGCGGGAGACGTCGACGAAGCCTGCCGACGGTCGCCGGCAAGTCATAAACTTTTGTCAGGATCCCCGTCTTCGCAATCGGCCGTTTCCATGTCCAAGCTGCACGCCTCGTCCACCCATCTCGTCCTGATTCCGAGCTACAACCCGGGCGCCAAGGTCGACACGACCGTGCGCAATGCCCGCGCGCAGTGGAATCCGGTGTGGGTCGTCGTCGACGGCAGCACCGACGGCAGCGCCGAACGGCTGCAGGCGATGGCCGAGCGCGACCCGGGGTTGCGCGTGATCGTGCTGCCGGAGAACCGCGGCAAGGGCGCCGCGGTGCTCGCCGGGCTCGACGCGGCGGCCGCGAGCGGCTTCACGCATGTGTTGACGATGGATTCCGACGGCCAGCATCCGGCCGACCTGATTCCCGCTTTCATGGCCGCGTCGCAGGCCGCGCCCGACGCGATGGTACTGGGCGTGCCGAAGTTCGACGCGAGTGCGCCGCAGTTGCGCGTGCAGGGCCGCCGGCTGTCGAACGCATGGGCCGACCTCGAGACGCTGTGGGCCGGGATCGGCGATTCGCTGTACGGGTTTCGCGTGTATCCGGTCGCGCCGCTGGCCGCGATCATGCGCCGCCAGCCGTGGATGCGCGGCTTCGATTTCGATCCCGAGGCGGCCGTGCGGCTGTGCTGGGCCGGCGTGCGGCCGATCCGCATCGACGCGCCGGTGCGCTATTTCGGCCGGCACGAGGGCGGCGTCTCGCACTTCCATTACGGCCGCGACAACGCGCTGCTCGCGTGGATGCACCTGCGCCTGTTCACCGGTTTCGCGGTGCGGCTGCCGATGCTGTTCGCACGGCGGCTGACGCGACGCCACGACCAGACCGCCTGAGCCCGCCCGTTTCCCCTTCCGGTCGCCGCCCGGCTGCGGCGATTGCTCCGTTTTCCGTCGTCAATCCCTTGTCGGCGCGCCGCTTCGTTCCTGTTTGTTGAGTAATCAACGTGTCATCGGATGTAAACATCTGGTAATTTTCTGCCGGATTATGCAAAATCGCCGCTCCCAAATACAACTATCGAGGGATTCCGGGATGCAACTCAAGAAAGCGGTGGCAGCGTGTGGCGTGGCGTTTCTGTTGAGCGCGTGCGGCGGGGTACAGAGCCTTGACGCGAACAGCCTGACGTCGGCGGGGACCAGCCTGTACAAGGCAGCGACGCTGTCGGACAGCGACATCGCCGCACTGTCGAACGACTCGTGCAAGGCGAGCGATGCCGAATCGAAGATCGCGCCGGCGAACAGCGCGTACGCGAAGCGCCTGACGAAAGTGATGAAGGGCTTCGGCGACATGACGCTGAACGGCCAGAAGATCAACTACAAGGTCTACATGACCAAGGACGTCAACGCGTGGGCGATGGGCAACGGCTGCGTGCGCGTGTACAGCGGCCTGATGGACCAGATGAACGACGACGAGCTGCGCGGCGTGATCGGCCATGAAATGGGCCACGTTGCCCTGGGTCACTCGAAGAAGGCGATGCAGACGGCCTACGCGGTCAGCGCGGCGCGCACCGCGGCCGGCGCGGCATCGCCGGGCGTGGCGGCACTGACGAGCTCGCAGCTCGGCGACATCACCGAGAAGTTCATCAACGCGCAGTTCTCGCAGACGCAGGAAAGCGCGGCCGACGACTACTCGTTCGACCTGATGAAGCAGAAGGGCATGAACCAGAAGGGCCTCGTCACCGCATTCCAGAAGCTCGCGAAGCTGGACGGCGGCAAGAGCTCGATGATGGATTCGCACCCGTCGTCGGCGAGCCGTGCGCAGCACATCGAGGATCGCATCGCGAAGGGCAGCTGATCGCGCAACCGGTCGCCTGCCGCGGCGGGCGATCAAGCGGCGACATGAAAAACCCCACGCTCTTCCGGGCGTGGGGTTTTGTTTTTGGGGCGGGCGCCGCTTACGGCACCATCCCCGGCAGCACGTACGCCTGCGCGAGCGTGATCAGCCCGACGATCACCGCGAACAGCAGGCTGTGCCGCACCGTGAAGCGGAACAGCTCCGATTCCTTGCCGACGAGGCCCGTCGCCGCGCAGGCGACCGCGATCGACTGCGGCGAGATCATCTTCGCGGTCACGCCGCCCGTCGTGTTCGCGGCCACCGCGAGCGTCTCGGGCACGCCGAGCTGATGGGCCGTGGCCTGCTGCAGCGAGCAGAACAGCGCATTCGACGACGTGTCCGAGCCCGTCAGGAACACGCCGAGCCAACCGAGGAACGGCGAGAAGAACGGGAACGCGCCGCCGGTCGCGGCCAGCATCAGCGCGAGCGTCGACGACATCCCCGAATAGTTCGCGACGAACGCGAACGCGAGCACGAGGCCGATCGACAGGATCGGGCGCGTCAGTTCCTTCAGCGTCTCGCCGAACGTGACGAGTGCGTCGCGCGGCTTCATCCGCAGCAGCGCCATCGAGATCAGCGCGGTCACGAGGATCGCGCTGCCCACCGCCGACACGAGATCGATCTTCAGCACCGCGTCGAGCGCCTTCGGCGTCGCGGCGATCGGCGCGGTCTTCACGACGAGCTGGTCGAGCCCCGCCACATGGAACTTCAGCACGGTCGACGCGAGCGCGCCGTGCGCGGCGAACAGCGCCTTGAACGGCGCGATGCTCCATACGGTGACGACGGCCGTCAGGATCAGGAACGGCGACCACGCGCGCACGGTCTGCGCGAGCGTGTACGGCGACGCCTGCCGGCTCGTGCCGGTGCCGAAGCCGTTGCGTGAGCCGGCACCGCCGAAGCCCGCGAGCGCGGCGCCGCCGCCCGACGCGACGAGGCCGCCTGCCGTCTGCTTCGCGGTGCGCGGCTGCCAGACCTTCAGGAACGCGGCGAGCGCGACGAGGCTCACGAGCGACGACGTGATGTCCGGCAGCTCGGGCCCGATGTGGTTCGACGTGAAGTATTGCGTCACCGCGAAGCTGCCGCCCGCGACGAGCGCGGCCGGCCAGGTCTGCCGCACGCCGCGCAGCCCGTCCATCATGAACACGAGCCAGAACGGCACCGCGAGCGACAGCAGCGGCAGCTGGCGGCCGGCCATCGCGCCGATATGGAACGGGTCGATGCCCGTCACCTGCCCGGCGACGATGATCGGAATGCCCATCGCACCGAACGCGACCGGCGCCGTGTTTGCAATCAGGCACAGTCCTGCCGCGTGCAGCGGCTTGAAGCCGAGGCCGACGAGCAGCGCGGCGGTGATCGCGACGGGCGCGCCGAAGCCGGCCGCGCCCTCGAGGAACGCGCCGAACGAGAAGCCGATCAGCAGCATCTGCAGGCGCTGGTCGTCGGTGATCGACAGCACGGACGCGCGAATGATGTCGAACTGGCCGGTCTTCACGACGATCTTGTACAGGAACACGGCCGCGACGATGATCCACGCGATCGGCCAGATGCCGTACGCGAAGCCGAAGCCGGCCGCCGCGAGCGCCTGCGGCACGGGCATTCCGTACGCGAGGATCGCGACGCCGAGCGACAGCAGCAGCGTGATCGCCGCGGCGACGTGGCCCTTGAGCCGCAGCGCGGCCAGCGCGACGAAAAAGAAAATGATCGGGATTGCGGCGACGAACGCCGACAGCCCGAGGCTGCCGAGCGGGGTGTAGATCTGATGCCAGGCCTGCATGGATGTCTCCTCCATAGGTTTTTGTCGATACGGCTTGAGAAACGAAACGGCTATTCGGGCTGGCCGCGTGCGCGCAGCAAGTCGGACAGGCTGCGCGGCGCCGGTTCGAGCGGCGTGCGGTGCTGCGTCCAGCCCATCTGTTTTGCCGGCGTCAGCGCACGCAGCCGCGTTGCGGTCCAGCGGAACGCGCGGTACGCACGCGGATGCGCGAACGCGCCCGACCAGAAGCGCCACACGAGGTCTTCCGCGCGGTTGTAGTTCGCGCCCTGGCCGCGCAGCGGATGCGCGACGGGTTCGTCGGGCTTGCGGTTCGCCTCGGTGCGCAGCCGCACGAGCAGCTGCGGGATCGGAATCCGCACCGGGCACACCTCGCCGCAGGCGCCGCACAGCGTCGATGCGGTCGGCAGGTCGGCCGTCGCGTCGAGGCCGAGCAGGTGCGGCGAGATGATCTTGCCGATCGGGCCCGGGTAGGTCGTGCCGTATGCGTGGCCGCCGATGCGCGTATAGACGGGGCAGTGGTTCATGCACGCGCCGCAGCGGATGCACTGCAGCGTCGCGCGCAGCTGCTCGTCCGCGTAGGCCTGCGTGCGCCCGTTGTCGAGCAGCACGAGATGCAGCTCGCGCGGACCGTCGCGTTCGCCGTCGCGGCGCGGGCCCGAGATCAGGTTGAAGTAGGTCGTGATCGCCTGGCCGGTGGCCGAGCGCGTGAGCAGGCTCGACAGCGGTACGATGTGCTCGAGTTTCTCGACGACCTTCTCGATCCCCATGATCGCGACGTGCGTGTCGGGTACCGTCGTCGACAGGCGGCCGTTGCCTTCGTTCTCGACGAGCCACAGCGTGCCCGTGTCGGCCGCCGCGAAGTTCACGCCGGACAGGCCGATGTCCGCCTCGGCGAACGCGCGGCGCAGCGCGCGCCGGCCGGTCTGGATCAGCTCGTCGACGTCCTCGGTGTAGCGCGTGCCGGGGATGTGCTCTTCGAACAGCTCGGCGATGTCGCCGCGCGTCTTGTGGATCGCGGGCATCACGATATGCGACGGCTTCTCGCCCGCGAGCTGCACGATGAATTCGCCCATGTCGGATTCGATGCAGTCGACGCCGTGCTCCGCGAGGGAGTGGTTCAGCTCGATTTCCTCGCTCGCCATCGACTTGCCCTTGATCACGCGGCGCGCCTTCTTCGCCTGCGCGATGCCGAGCACGATCGCGTTCGCATCGGCGGCCGTCTCGGCCCAGTGCACGTGCACGCCGGCTTCGGTGAGCTTCGTCTCCAGCCGTTCGAGCAACACGGGCAACTGCGCGAGCGCGTGTTGCCGCACCGCTTCGCCGAGGTCGCGCAACTGCTGCAGCTCGGTGTCGTCGGGGAACTGCGTTGCGCGCTTGCCCTGCAGGAAGTCCATCGCGCCACGGAAGCTCTTGCGCAGCGCGGGATCGTCAAGCGCGGCGCGCGCGCGGGTCTTGAAGTCGCCGGGGGCGACGAATTGCAGCGTGTGGTCGCTCATTGCGGGAAGTCCTCGCGGGCGGTGGCGGCCGGGCCGGCGGCTGCCGTATCGGTGACGATCACGACCCACAGGCGGCGCGGGCCGTGCGCGCCATAGGCGAGCGTCTGCTGGATGTCGGAGGTCTTCGACGGGCCCGATACCAGCACGAGGTTGGTCGGCATGCCGGCGTGCCAGCGCTCCGCGTGTACTGCCGCGTGCAGGTCGGGATGCAGCGTGCTCGCGTGAACGAGCGCGACGTGCAGCGGCGGCACCAGCGACACCGTGCGCGGCGTGCCGGCATCGGGTGCGAGCACGACGGTGCCGGTGGCCGCGATGCCCGAGCGCGCAACGGTGAAGCCCGCGTCGATCGTGTCGAACAGTTCGGTTTTCCACGCGTCGATCGGTCGGTCGAACGGCACCGGCGCGACCGTGTCGGGCAGCGCGCGGGCGAGCGCCGCGGATTCGGCGCGGGCCGGGTCGAGCAGCAGGCGGCGCACGCCGGCCTCGGCGAGCCGCGCGGCGAGCTGCGCGGGCCATTCGTCACCGGTCGCGCACCAGACGTCCGCGTGCGACGCGGTGAGCGCGGCCTGCATCGCGTGGGCAAGCATGCGAGGATCGCGAGCGGCCTCGGTCAGCGCGCGGCGCGTGTCGTAATGCGTATCGATGCGCGCGTCCAGCGCGGGGGCGGCTTCGGCGGCGACGCCCGGGGCGGCGGCGCGCAGCCGCTGGAGGATTGCGTCGCGCGCGCTCATCGCTTGTCTCCGCGCAGCGATGCGGCGCCGGCCGTGCGCCGCCACAGGAAGCTGGCGAGGTGTTCGACGGGTAGCGGCGCGCCGGATTGGTCGGCCGCGTGGCCGATGTTCAGCAGGCAGCCGCAGTCGGCGGACACGAGCCGGTCGCAGCCCGTCGCGCAGGCCGACGCGACCTTGTCGCGCACCATCGCGCCGGAGATGTCGGGATGCTTCAGCGAGAACGTGCCGCCGAAGCCGCAGCATTCGGATTCGCGTTCGTGTTCGATGCGCGTCACGCCCGGCAGCGCGTCGACGAGCGCGACGCCGTGCACGCGTGTGCCCATCTCGCGGCGGGCCGCGCACGACGTGTGCAGCACCACGCGCTCGTCGGCGCCGGCCGGCGCGGCGAGCGCATCGAGCCGCACGTCGAGCACGTGTACGAGGAATTCGGTGAGTTCGTAGGTCCGTTCCGCGATCGCGCGGGCCTTGGGGCCGTGGACGGGATCGTCGGCGAACAGCGCCGGCCAATGGTGCCGGATCATCCCGCCGCACGAGCCGGACGGCACGATCACGGGCCACGGTTCGGCGAACAGGTCGAGCTGCGCGGCCGCGACGCGGCGCGCCTCGTCGGGGTTGCCGCTGCTGTACGCCGGCTGCCCGCAGCAGCTCTGGCCGCGCGGATAGTGGACGGTCAGGCCTTCGCGTTCCAGCAGGCGGACCGCGTCGAGCCCGGCTTCGGGGACGAACAGGTCGACGAGGCAGGTCGCGAACAGATAGACGTGCGCGGTGGCGGCGGGGTACTGCCTTGGGTTCATGTCTCGCTCCAGAGGCGACGGCCCGGCATGCGGATGCGGGACGACGATTTCGCTGCATAATTCCCGCGACGGCGCCGCAGCTCAAATTGGTTGGGCCAATCGGCGTGGCAGGTAATCCGCAGGGAGACGCGACGATGGCAGCGATGACGGCACGGGGCCGGACCGAAGTGGTGATGCGCAAGATCGAGACGGCGCTGCTCGACGGCACGTGGCCGGCCGGCGCGCGCCTGCCGGCCGAGCGCGTGCTCGCGCAGGAATATGGCGTCGCACGCAATACGGTGCGCGAGGCGACGCAGCGGCTCGTCGCGCGCGGGCTGCTGCAGAGCCGGCGCGGCGCGGGCGTCTACGTGACGGACCAGTTGCGTGCCGGCATCGCGTCGCCGTGGGGCCAACTGGTCGCCGATCATCCGGCGCTGCGCGACGACATCCTCGAGTTCCGCCGCGTGCTCGAAGGCGCGACCGCGTATTTCGCCGCGCTGCGCGCCGATGCGAACGACCGGCGCCGAATCCGTGCGCTGCTGCGCGAGCTCGAAACCGCGCACGCGAACGGCGCCGCGGCAGTCGAGGCCGCGACCGACGCGAAGCTGCACGAGGCGATCGCGCTCGCGTCGCACAACACGATGTTCCTGCACCTGCATACGAGCGTGATCGGGATGCTGCGCGAGCACATTTCGATCAACGTGGCGGGCATGACGACGCACGACGAGCAGGCGTCCGAGCTGCTGTTGCTGCAGCACCGCGTCGTGTGCGACGCGATCTGCGCGCAACGGCCCGAGGAGGCGCGCACCGCGATGCAGACGCATATCGACTATGTGCGCAGCCATTTCGAGCGCAGCGGCGATGGCGCCTGAGATTGGTTGGACCGCTTTGGCGCGTGGCCCGTCCCGCGGCCGCTTCCGGCGCGGCGGGGCATCGATGCCCGGCAGTCGGCGGCACGCCTGCGCCTCGAAGTGGCCGGCGCCGCCCCGCGCGATTGACCGGTTCATCGCGCGCCCACTAGAATCGGCCGGAACCGCGCGCCAGCCGCGCGCCGCGGCGCATGCGGGCCTTTTGTCCCGCCAGTCGAGGAAGTTTCCGTGTTCACCTCTTTGATCCGGCGCGCACCGGCCGCGCTGTCGTGGCGCGCCGCATGCCGCCAGGCCCGCGCGCTGGTCGTCTGCGCGCTGCTGCCGCTCGCCGCGTGCGCGACGCATCCGCCCGCCACCTCGCTCGATCGCCCCGTCTCCCACGCGTTGTCGGCCGATACCGCGACACCGTTGCGCGATGCGCTAGCCGCGCCGGAAGCCGCGCATCCGGGGCAGTCGGGCTTCCGGCTGCTGGCCGATGGCGCCACCGCGCTGCAGATGCGCATCGCGCTCGCGCGGGCGGCGACGAAGACGCTCGACATGCAGTACTACATCGCGACCGAGGACACGACCGGCAAGCTGCTGCTCGCCGCGGCGCTGTACGCGGCCGATCGCGGCGTGCGCGTGCGGATGCTGGTCGACGACCTGAACTTCCACGATATCGACCGCGTGATGGCCGCGCTCAACACGCACCAGAACATCGAGATCCGCGTGTTCAACCCGTTCGGCGCATCGCAGCGCGGCATGGTCGAGCGCACGGCCAACTTCTTCACGCGGATCGACAGCTTCACGCGCCGGATGCACAACAAGGCGATGATCGCGGACAACCAGCTCGCGATCGTCGGCGGCCGTAATCTCGGCGACGAATACTTCAGTGCGAGCCCGACGCTGCAGTTCCGCGATCTCGACGTGCTGGCGGCCGGCCCCGTGACGAGCGACATCTCGAAGAGCTTCGACGACTACTGGGCGAGCGCGAGCAGCTACCCGCTGCGCGTGCTGAATCAGCAGACGTTCGATCCGAAGGATCTCGACACGATGCGCGACGAGCTGCGCGATCACTGGCGCAAGAACGCCGATCCGTACAACGCGAAGCCGCTGAACGCGACGCCGCTCGCCCGGCAGATCGCGCGCGACGAACTCGAGCTCGTATGGGCGCCGGCCGAATTCAAGGTCGATGCGCCGACCAAGATCGCGCGGCCGACCGACACGTACGTGAGCCCGCCGATGCAGCGCCTGGCCGAGCTGATGCGCGGCGCACAGAACGAATTCCTCGCGTTTTCGCCGTACTTCGTGCCGCACGACGCCGGCGTGAAGATCCTCGGGGATACGGCCGCGCGCGGCGTGCGCGTCGCGATCGTGACGAACTCGCTCGCGGCGACCGACGCGGTCGCGGTGCAGGCCGGCTATGCGCCGTACCGCGTGCCGTTGCTGCAGCGCGGCGTCGAGCTGTACGAATTCAAGTCGCAGCCGGACCAGCAGCCCGCGCGGCTGTTCGGTTCGCGCTCGCGCGCGAGCCTGCATGCGAAGGCGTACGTGATCGACCGGCAAATCCTCGTGATCGGCTCGCTGAACCTCGACCCGCGCTCCGCGCACCTGAACACCGAGCTCGCGCTCGTGATCCACAGCCCGGTGCTCGCGCAGCAGGCCGCGGCGATCTTCGCGCGCGTGACGCAGCCGGACGAAAGCTACCGCGTCGCGCTCGCGAAGCGGACCGACGGCAGCCCGCCCGCGCTCGAATGGACGGGCACCGAAGGCGGTCAGGCCGCCACCTATCACGTCGACCCGCATGCGGGGCTGCTGCGCAACGTGATGACGGGCATCTTCACGCTGCTGCCGGTCGACGACCAGTTGTAAGGGCGGCAACGGCTCCGGCAAAACCCGCGATACCGGTGCGCGGGGAAAGGTGATAAGGTTGTGCGCGCAACGATATGTGAATCGTGAAGGGCGCCAGCGGGCCGCTCGCACAATGCGGGTCGGAACGGCGCCGGCAGACGATGGACGATGCGCACCGCCGCTCGCCGTGGCCGCGCGCCGTCGCAACCGGAGTTCCCCCATGCAACGTGTCCCGAACCAGCCGTTCACGCGCCCCGCGCGCTTCTCCGAAGCCGAATGGCAGGCGCGCGTGCAGCTCGCGGCCGCTTACCGCATCTTCGATCATCTCGGCTGGACCGAGCTGATCTACAACCATATCTCCCTGCGCGTGCCAGGCGAGGACGGTCATTTCCTGATCAACCCGTTCGGGCTCCATTACCGCGAGGTGTGCGCGTCGAACCTCGTGAAGATCGACGTCGACGGCAACGTGATCGGTCATTCCGACTGGCCGATCAACCCGGCCGGCTTCACGTTCCACAGCGCGATCCATGCGGCGCTGCCCGATGCGCACTGCGTGATGCACGTGCATACGACGCCGACGATGGCCGTGTGCTGTTCGCGCGACGGGCTGTCGTTCTCCAATTTCTATTCGGCGCAGCTGTACGGGAAGATCGCGTATCACGACTTCGAGGGCATCACCGTGCATCTCGAAGAGGGGCGGCGCATCGTCGAAAGTGCAGGCGGGCGGCCGGTGCTGCTGTTGCGCAACCATGGGCCCGTGACGATCGGGGCGACGCTTGCGCAGACGTTCTCGCTGATGTGGCTGCTCAATCGTGCATGTGAGGTGCAGGTCGCCACGCATGCGATCGGCGACGCGCTGCCGATCGCGCCGCCGGTGCTCGAAGGGTGCGTGCGCGATTCGCTGAATTTCGATCCGAAGCATGGCGCGGGGCAGGACGCGTTCGACGCGCTGCAGCGGATCGTCGATCGCATCGATCCGGGCTATCGTGCGTGACGTGAAGCGGGGCTGTCGCTTCGTCATGCCTGTTGCGGGGTGAACCGGATCCGACGGCGGCGTGCGCAAAAAAAACGCGGCCGGGCGGCCGCGTGAATACTCGCAGACTCCTTCGGACGAAGGAAACAAGCAACTGTGAGACGAAGTGTAGCGAAAGGCCGCGCGCCGATTCAGTCATCCGGCTGCAAAGGTCCATTCCAGGTTGATGCAGACTGATGCGCCGTGCGCCGCGCGAGCGGGCCGGCCGGACGCGGTGCGGCGATTCGCAGCATGGCCGTTCGGTGGACTCCCGGACCGGCGGCGATCGACTACCATCCTATCTGGCGCCCCCGCTCGGGCGGCGTACAACGTCGTACAAGGAGAGTCCATGCTCAAGCTGCGTTTGCTCCAGGTCGCGTTACTCGCGGGCGTGCTGGCCGCCGGCAGCGCCGCCGCCGAAACGGTGCGCCTGTCCGCCAATCTCCAGCCGTCGAGTGAAGTGCCGCCCACGGCGACCAAGGGCTCTGGCGACGTCGAGGCCACCTACGACACGGCCACGCACATGCTGCAGTGGAAGGTCTCTTACGAACACCTCACGGGGCCGGCCACCGCCGCGCACTTCCACGGGCCGGCGCCGGTCGGCCAGAACGCGGGCGTGCAGGTGCCGATTCCGAAGGAGGAACTGGCGAGCCCGATCAAGGGCTCGAAGGAACTCACCGACGCGCAGGTCACCGACCTGATGGGCGGCAAGTGGTACTTCAACGTCCATACGAAGGAGCACCCGGCCGGCGAGATCCGCGGCCAGGTGATGCCGGCGAACTGAGCGCGGGCGTTTGATCTAGAGGCACCTGTCGAGCGGTGCGGGAGCGATCGCACGTACCATCGTCACACTGTGATTACGGAGTGCGTCCGATGAGTTGGCAAAGCAAGTTCGCCTGCTGGCTGCTGCGCTGGCAGTTCCGGCCCGAGACCACGCGCGAGGTGCTCGATCCCGCCCGCGCACGGCGCTTTACCGACTTGCGGATGGTCGTGCCGCGCCGTGCGCCGTCGGGCTACCGGCTGCGCCCGTGCTATGGCCCGGGCGACGCGCCGCTGCGCGGCGAGTGGCTCGAACGCACCGACTCGGTTGCGGGCCGCGGGCCTGGCCGCACGCTGCTGTACTTCCACGGCGGCGGCTACTACTTCTGTTCGACGAAGACCCACCGTCCGCTCGTCTTCGGCCTGACGAAGCGTGCGGGCGTGCGCTCGTTCTCGCTCGACTACCGGCTGGCGCCCGAGAACCGCTTCCCGGCCGCGCTCGACGATGCGCTGGCCGCGTACCGGCAACTGCTGGCGCTCGGTACGCCGCCCGAGTCGATCGTGCTCGGCGGCGATTCGGCGGGCGGCGGCCTCGCGCTTGCGACGCTCGTCGCGCTGCGCGATCGCGGCGAGCCGCTGCCGGCCGGCGCGATCCTGTTTTCGCCGTGGACCGACCTGGCCGCCACCGGCGCGACCCTGCGCACGAACGACGGCGCCGATCCGATGTTCGCGGGCGCGGCGCTGCCGAAGGCCGCGAAGCTGTACCTGGGTGACGAGCCGGGCACGAATCCGTACGCATCGCCGCTCTATGCGGATTTCGCGGGCCTGCCGCCGCTGTATATCCAGGTCGGCAGCACCGAGGTGCTGCTCGACGATTCGCGCCGCGTCGCCGAAAAGGCAAAGGCGGCCGGGGTCGCGGTGGAGATCGAGGTGTGGCCGGACATGCCGCACGTGTGGCAGCTGTACGCGCCGATGGTGCCGGAAGCACGTGACGCGCTCGACCGCGCGGCCGCGTTCCTGCGCCGCGTCGCGGTCGAACGCGCGGTTCAGCGGGCCGGCGAGGCGTCGATCGCCTGATAGGCGGCCTTGACGGCCACCGAGCCGTACTTGCGCTCGAGCCGGCGCACGGTGAAGTGGCCGTGCGCCATCTGCTGGAAGTGGTCGATGAACAGCGTATTGACGGTCGCGCCGAGCACGGCGCCGATCGCCGGAATCGACTTCGCGGCCATCTGCTCGGTCACCTGCACCGAGAAGCGCGACGCCACCGTCTGCACGAGCTTGAACACGGCCGCCGAGCTGTGCGCGGCGATGCCCTTCGTCGTGATGTCCGACGAGGCCTTCGAGATCGCCTGCGCGAGCGCGCCGCGCAGCACGAAATAGCCGAGATCGGCGTCCTCTTCCTGCTTGTCCGGGTTGCCGCCCATGCCGAGCACGGCCAGGCATTGCAGCTGCGTATCGACCGAGCCCAGGTCTTCACCCTCGCTGCGCGCGATGTCGCACACCGAGCGGAAGATCAGCGTCGTCGTCACCGGCAGCTCGACCGGCAGCGCGAGAAAGCCGAACGCACCGCCCGCCGCGCCGGTCGTCGCAACCGCGAGCTTGTGCAGCAGGTTGCTCGGCTTGTCGGGTTCGGCGTCCGGCCCGGGCGGCTTGCCGAGCGTGCGCAGCGCGATGTTCAGGCACTTGCGCAGCGCGAGCTGCGTCGCGTCGTTGATCTTGCCGGTCGCGAAATCCGGCAGCCGGGCGATCATTTTCTCGACCGGCGCGCCGAGCATGCCCGTCAGCTTCATCGTCAGCGACGGGCTTTCCAGCACCTGCTTCGCGCGCCACAGCGCGTCCCGATCCTCCTGAGACAGCGGGGTCGCGGGGGTGATTGAAATCGGTTCCATCTTTCTCCTTGGCGGTCTGGTCCGGTTTGACCGTCGCCAGCCTAGATTACTCCGGCGTGCTAGAATTTTGAGATTGTTTGACTCGTCAAAAGTTGCGCCAACAAAAAAATGGCCGTCCATACTGCCGCCCACCATTCGAGCGGGCAAGTCCTGCCGTTCCGTGAATCGCTGCTGGCGATGACCGGGATCTCATTTGTCACCATGCTGGTCGCGCTCGACCAGACTGTCGTCGGCACCGCGTTGCCGACCATCGTCGCCGAGCTTCGCGGTTTCGACCTGTACGCGTGGGTTGCGACCTCGTACCTGCTCAGTTCCGTGATCACGGTGCCGATCTTCGGCCGGCTCGGCGACTATTACGGCCGCAAGCCGTTCGTCATCGCGTCGATCGTCGTGTTCACCGGCGCGTCCGTGCTGTGCGGGATGGCGAACGACATGCTGATGCTCGTGCTCGCGCGCGGGCTGCAGGGGATCGGCGGCGGGATGCTGGTCGGCACCGCGTTCGCGTGCATTCCCGACCTGTTCCCCGATTCCGTCGTGCGGCTGCGCTGGCAGGTGCTGATGAGCTCCGCGTTCGGCATCGCGAACGCGGTCGGCCCGTCGCTCGGCGGCGTGCTGACCCAGTCGTTCGGCTGGCGTTCGGTGTTCTACGTGAACCTGCCGGTCGGCCTGCTGTCGCTGCTGTTCGTGTGGCGCTACCTGCCGCACCTGCGCCACGTCGAGCACGATCGCAAGATGCGGCTCGACTGGCCGGGCGCGCTGCTGATCGCGCTGTCGCTCGGCGCGCTGCAGCTGTTCGTCGAATGGCTGCCGAAGTACGGCGTCGCGAGCTGGGCGTCGCTGCTGCTCGTCGTCGCGGTTGCGGCCGGTTTCGGCCTGTGGCGCTGGGAGAAGCGTTGCGCGCAGCCGATCTTGCCGTTCGACATGTTCGGCAACCGCGCGCTGTCGGCGCTCTTCGTGCTGGCGATCCTTGCCGGCTTCTCGATGTTCTCGCTGCTGTTCTACGCGCCGCTGCTGTTCCAGGGCGGGTTCGGGATGTCGCCGAAGGAGGCGGGGCTCGTGATCACGCCGCTCGTCGTGTTCATCACGATCGGCAGCATCATGAACGGCCGGGTCGTCACGCGCATCCGCAACCCGAACGCGATGCTGCACGTCGGCTTCGTGCTGTTCGCGATCACCTGCGCGGGCATCGTCGTGTCGACGCACACGACGCCGAAGTGGCTGCTGATGGCGCTGATGGTCGCGGGCGGCATCGGGCTCGGCTTCGTACTGCCGAACCTCACCGTGTTCGCGCAGCAGACGGCCGGCCGCGAGCACCTCGGCATCGCGACCGCGCTGCTGCAGTCGCTGCGGATGGTCGGCGGGATGATCGGCACTGCGCTGACCGGCACGCTCGTCAACCAGATGTATTCGGGCGGCGTGCGCGAGGCGCTGTCGGCCGACCACGCGATGCAGTGGCATGCGCAGCTCGCCGATCCGCAGATCCTGATCGATCGCGCCGCGCAGGGCGGTCTCGTCGCGGAGCTGACGCGCGCCGGGCATAATGGCGCGCTGCTGCTGGAAGCCGCCCGCGAATCGCTCGTCGGCGCGATTCACCTGGGCGTCGCGATGGCAGCCGTCATCGCCGTGGTGTCGGTGTGGCAGTGCCGCCGCGTGCCGCCGATCGCGCTGCGGCACAAGATCGAACCGCATGTCGCGGCCGACTGAACGATTGAACGAGTAGAACTGAGCGCATGGAAGAACAGGACCGCGTCGCGATCTTGCAGCAATTCGGACGCACGTATCGCGCGTTCATGATCGCGTTCGAGGCGCAGGTCGGGCAGCCGATGCCGCGCTGGCGCATCATGGTCGCGTTGCACACGATGGGCGGGCATGCGTCGCAGAAGAAGCTCGTCGAAGTGCTGCGCGTCGATCCGGGCGCGCTCACGCGCCAGTTGAAGTCGCTCGACGCGCTCGGCTGGATCCAGCGTGAATCCGACGCACGCGACAATCGCGTGACCAACGTGACGCTGACGGACGACGGCCGCGCCGCATTCGACGCATGCCTGCCGCGCCGCAAGGCGTTTCTGGATCAGACGATGGCGCAACTGCCGGACGACGTGCTGAATGCACTGTCGGCCGCGCTGGCGATGCTGGAGTCGCGGATCGCGGACGTCGGCTCGACGCCGGCCGCGCGCTGAAGCGCAGGGCAGGGCGGCGCGAACTCGCCGCCGGCCCGGCCCTTCATCTCATCTCAATTCACTTCAGGTTCAAAGCTCGATGCGCGTGCCCAGCAGCGCGAGGAACTGCGCGAGCCAGGCCGGATGCGCGGGCCACGCGGGCGCGGTGACGAACGGCGCGTCGGTCACGGCCGCGTCGACCGGGATGTCCGCGTATTCGCCGCCCGCGAGCTTCACTTCGGGCGCGCACGCCGGGTAGGCCGAGATGCGCTTGCCGCGGATCACGTCGGCCGCCGCGAGCAGTTGCGCCGCGTGGCAGATCGCGGCGATCGGCTTGCCGGCTTCGGCAAACTCGCGCACGAGCGAGATCACCTTCGGATCGAGTCGCAGGTATTCGGGCGCGCGGCCGCCCGCGATCGCGAGCGCGTCGTAGCGCGATGCGTCGACGTCGTCGAACGCCGCGTTCAGCGTGAACTGGTGGCCGGGCTTCTCGGTGTAGGTCTGGTCGCCCTCGAAATCATGGATCGCGGTCTTGATCTTGTCGCCCGCACGCTTGCCCGGGCAGACTGCATCGACATGGTGGCCGACGGCCTGCAGCGCCTGGAACGGCACCATCGTTTCGTAGTCTTCGGCGAAATCGCCGGTCAGGAACAGGATCTTCTTCGCGGCCATGGCTTTCTCCAGTGGAGCTGCGTTGAGGGCCCGCGCGACAGGCAAGTGCAACGCCCGCCTGGGGCCCCGAGGACGAAAGCGCAGTGTACTCCGGCCGCTTGAAGCGCGCGTGACGGCCGCCCCGCGCGAGCGGCGGGGCGGTTGTGCACGATGTGCGCGACGGGCGTCAGAAGAAGGTTTCGACGACTTCCGTCACGTTGAACTGCGGATCGAGCACGAGCACCTGGCGCCACTTGTCGAACGTCAGGCACGGGTGCGAGATGTCGAACGCGACCATGTCACCCACTTTCACGTCCGCGCCCGGCGGGATCTGCAGGTACGCGTGCTGGTCCATCATCCCGGTGACGGCCCAGCCTTCGGCGGCGGCGACGTCGCGCGGCGCGGTGTCGCGGCCCGGGCGGAAGTGGCGCGCCGGCTCGGGCAGCCCCGCGTCGAACGCCGCGTCGCGCTTGCCGAGCGCGACGATCGCGCGATCCGCCTCCGGCACCGACTGCACGTAGGCCCACAGCTGCAGCGCGGGCAGCAGTCCTTCGCCCATCGTGCGTGCGATCGGGTTGCGCGCGAACACGTCGGTCTGCGCCTTCTTGTAGATGCCGACATCGTGCGTCAGGTAGCAGCCCGGACGCAGCACGACTTCCGCGAAGCCGGCGTTCGACGCCTTCGCGAATTCCTCCGCGACCACGTCGTACCACGCCGAACCGGCACCGGACAGGATCGCCGGCGTACGCGCGAAGCGGCCTGCTTCGGCCAGCTCGCGCGTGAGCGCGACCGCTTCCTGCAGGAACGTGCGGATCTCGCCTTCCTCTTTCAGCACGCCTTCGTAGAGTTCGATACCGGCCAGCTTCAGCGTGTCCGGATAGCGCGCGATCGCGGCGAGCACGGCCTCGCGCTGCGCGGCATCGCGCACGCCCGCGCGGCCGCCCGGCACGCCGAGTTCGAGCAGCACGTTCAGCGGCTTCTTCAGTGCGCCGAAGAAGCGGCCGAGCTGGTCGACGCTCTCCGCCGAATCGACGAGACAGAAGAATTCGAAGTCGGGATCGGACAGCAGCCCGGCGATGATCGTCATGTTCTGGCGGCCGACCAGCTGGTTCGCGAGCAGCACGCGCCGCACGCCGCCGTGATACGCGGCCTGCGTCTGGTGCGCGGTCGCGAGCGTGATGCCCCACGCGCCGGCGTCGAGCTGGCGGCGGAACAGTTGCGGCGCCATCGTCGTCTTGCCGTGCGGCGCAAACTTGACGCCGTACTTCTGGACGAAGGCCTGCATCCAGTTCAGGTTGTGTTCGATGCGGTCCTCGTAAAGCACGGCGGCCGGCAGGCTGACGTCTTCCGCCAGCAGGTTCCACTCGAGGCGGCCTGCGTCGCCGAGCGGCACGCTCGCGCTCGGCAGATTGCCGAGGCCCTTGCCGAACGGATCGATCGTCGCTTCCTGATAGTTTGTAACTTTCATGTCATCCCGCTCCATCATCACTATGCATTGCACTGAAGTTGACACGCCGATGGTACAGAAAGTAGCATCGGCGCGGTGATGTTATTTAGTAACATCGAGCTTCGCACCCTCGAGCTTCGCCCCCTTTTTGCAGATGAATACGCCCGCCACCCCACCCGCCTCGCTTGCAGCCGAGCTTCATCCGGCTTCGGCCGCTCCGCCGGTGCTCGACATCGTCGCGCGGATCGCCGAATGTGCGCCCGAGCTGCGCGAAGCCGAGCGCAAGGTCGCCGCGTTCATCCTCGCCGACCTGGCGCGCGCCGCGCATGCCAGCATCGGCGCGCTTGCACGCGACGCGGAGGTCAGCGTCGCGACAGTCACGCGTTTCGCGAAAGCGGTCGGCTGCCGCGACGTGCGCGAGCTGAAGGTGCTCGTCGCGCAGGCGGCGGCCGTCGGCCAGCGCTTTCTGGTGCCGTCCGATGACGCGCCGGCCGACGATACGAGCCCCGCGTCGATGGTCTACGACGAGATCCGCGTGGCGCTCGCGCACAACCATCAGTTGCTGCGCAATACGTCGTTCGAGGCAGCGGCCGACCTGCTCGCCGCCGCGAAGATGACCTACGTGTACGGGCAGGGCGGCGGCTCGACCGCGCTCGCCGACGAGCTGCGCTTCCGGCTCGTGCGCTTCGGCCGGCCGGTCGCGAGCTACCAGGACAGCGTGCTGCAGCGGATGGTGGCCGCGACGCTGTCGCGCGACACCGTCGTCGTCGCGCTGTCGGTGAGCGGCCGCGTGCCCGAGCTGCTCGAGAGCTGCCGGCTCGCGAAGCGCTACGGCGCGAAGCTGATCGCGATCACCGCGCCGGCGTCGCCGCTCGCGAAGCTGGCCGACCACCTGATTCCGGTCGTCGCGTTCGAAACCGATTTCATTTACAAGCCGTCGACATCGCGCTACGCGATGATGATGGCGATCGATGTGCTCGTTACCGGCGTCGCATTGCGGCTCGGCGATGCGGGCCGAGAATCGCTGCGTCGCATCAAACACGCGCTCGATGCGCACCGCGGCGGCGGAGACCGTCAACCGGTAGGAGACTGACCATGCATTCGCACCCCGAAGCCGCCGATACGCTGATCGTCGGCGCGCAGCTTTACGACGGTACCGGCGCGCCGCCCGTCACGCGCGACGTCGCGATCCGCAACGGCCTGATCGCGGCGATCGGCAACCTGTCGAACTGGCTTGCCGAGAACGTCATCGATGCGAACGGCCGCGCGCTCGCGCCGGGCTTCGTCGACGTGCACACGCACGACGACACTCACGTGATCCGCGCACCGGAGATGATCCCGAAGATCTCGCAGGGCGTGACGACCGTGATCGTCGGCAACTGCGGGATCAGCGCGTCGCCGGTGACGCTCGCGGGCGATCCGCCCGATCCGATGAACCTGCTCGGCGAGCGCGGTGCGTTCCAGTACCCGACCTTCGCCGACTACGTCGCGGCCGTGAACGGCGCGCGTCCGGCCGTGAACGTTGCGGCGCTCGTCGGCCACACGGCGCTGCGCAACAACCAGATGGACCGCCTCGACCGCGCGGCGACCGACGGCGAGATCGCCGGCATGCGCGCGCAACTCGAGGAGGCGCTCGCGAACGGCGCGCTCGGCCTGTCGTCGGGCCTCGCGTACGGCTCCGCGTTCGCGGCGCCGACCGAGGAGGTGATGGCGCTCGCCGAACCGCTCGCAAATGCGGGCGCGCTGTACACGACGCACATGCGCACCGAGTTCGACGCGATCCTCGATGCGATGGAAGAGGCGTACCAGGTCGGCCGCCATGCACGCGTGCCGGTCGTGATCTCGCACCTGAAGTGCGCGGGCCCGTCGAACTGGGGGCGCAGCACCGAAGTGCTCGCGTCGCTCGAAGGCGCGCGCCGCTACCAGCCGGTCGGCTGCGACTGCTATCCGTACAGCCGCAGCTCGTCGACTCTTGACCTGAAGCAGGTGACGGGCGACATCGACATCACGATCACATGGTCCGAGCCGCACCCGGAAGTGGCGGGCAAGCTGCTGAAGGCGATCGCGGCCGAGTGGGGCGTGACCGAGCAGGAGGCCGCGCAGCGCATCCGCCCGGCGGGCGCCGTGTACCACAACATGTCCGAGGACGACGTGCGCCGGATCCTGTCGCATCCCGCGACGATGGTCGGCTCCGACGGCCTGCCGAACGATCCGCTGCCGCACCCGCGGCTGTGGGGCGCGTTCCCGCGCGTGCTCGGCCACTACGTGCGCGACACGAACCTGCTGCCGCTCGAAGAGGCGATCCGCAAGATGACGTCGCTGTCCGCGCGCCGCTACGGGATCGCACGGCGCGGCGAGGTGCACGTGGGCTACCACGCGGATCTCGTGTTGTTCGATCCGGCGAGCGTGATCGACGCCGCGACGTTCGAGAAGCCGCAGCAGCCCGCGCACGGGATCGACGCCGTGTGGGTGAACGGCGTGCTCACTTATGAAAACGGCCAGCCGACCGGCGAGCGCGCCGGCGGCTTCGTCGCGCGCGGCGAGCGCGTGCCGGCGAGTGCCGACGCCGCGTTCTGAACGCGGTGGTTGTCCGATCTGCCGCGCGCGCCGTCGTCGGTGCGCGCATTCGTAACCGAAACAAGGAGTGAAACGATGAAGCGATATGGCGTAGGCGAAGCGAAGGGCACGGGCGGCCAGGTGATGCCGTTTGCACGTGCGGTCGAAGCCGACGGCTGGCTGTACGTGTCGGGCCAGACGCCGATGGTGAACGGCGAGGTCGTCGAAGGC
Source organism: Burkholderia sp. AU33423 (assembly GCF_002223135.1). Classification (NCBI taxonomy): domain Bacteria; kingdom Pseudomonadati; phylum Pseudomonadota; class Betaproteobacteria; order Burkholderiales; family Burkholderiaceae; genus Burkholderia; species Burkholderia sp. AU33423. The sequence continues at coordinate 570,151 of NZ_NKFH01000005.1, read as the reverse complement.
GGCATCGTCACGCAGTCGAAGCAGACGATCGAGAACGTGATCGCGATCCTGAAGGAAGCCGGCTACGGCCTCGAGCACGTCGTGCGCTGCGGCGTGTGGCTCGACGACGCGCGCGATTTCGCGTCGTTCAACAAGGTGTTCATCTCGTACTTCGGCGAGCATCCGCCGGCACGCGCGTGCGTGCAGTCGAGCATGGTCATCGACTGCAAGGTCGAGGTCGACTGCATCGCGTACAAGGCGCCGGCGAAGTAACGCCGCCACGGCAAGCCGCTACGCAACGGGCCCGGCGCATTCGCATGCGCCGGGCCCGTTTTTTCATGTGCCGGGCACCGGTCGACCGGCGGGCTGTGTTCCCGAGGCCGCAACCGTCGCAACGCATCCCGTCCGTTCATGTAAGGTGCCGCATGACCATACGGGGAGGATGTGCATGGAATGGGCTGCGCTGGTGCCGGAGCTGATTTGCTCGGACCTTGCCGGAAGCATTCGCTTCTATCGCGACGTGCTCGGATTCCGGATTCGCTTCGAGCGTCCGGAAGACGGGTTCGCCTATCTCGAGATCGGGGGCGCTCAGCTGATGCTCGAGCAGCACAGCCCGGAGGGCTGGTTGACCGGCCCGCTGGAGCCGCCGTTCGGGCGCGGGATCAATTTTCAGATCGAGGTCGATGCGCTCGATCCGATCCTCGACAGGATGCGCGCCGCGGGCGTGACGCTGTTCGTCGAGCCGCGCACGTCCTGGTATCGGGAGGGCGAGATCGAGCATGGCCAGGTCGAGATGCTGGTGCAGGATCCCGACGGCTATTTGTTGCGCCTGGTGGAGCTTCTTCCGGAGCGGCCGGTGAAAGGTTGACCGTGGGCCGGCCGCGTTTCTCCGCGCAATGAAAAACGGCCCGGCCGGTTGAACCCGGTCGGGCCGTTTTATCAGGGGGTACCGCCGCACGTTGCCAACTGCGAACCGCGGCCACCCGCCGCCGTCACTGCCGCGCGTTGCGCGCGTTGTCCGGCATCGGCTGGTTGTAGTTGGTGCGGAACGGGTTGATGTCGAGCCCGCCGCGACGCGTATAGCGTGCGTACACCGCGAGCTTCACCGGTTTGCACGCGTGCAGGATGTCGAGGAAGATCCGCTCGACGCACTGCTCGTGAAAGCCCGTGTGATTGCGGAACGAGATGATGTAGCGCAGCAGGCCCGCGTGATCGATCTGCGGCCCGACGTAGTGGATCTGCACGCTGCCCCAGTCGGGCTGGCCGGTGACCGGGCAGTTCGAGCGCAGCAGGTCGGACACGAGCGTCTCCTCGACCGGCGCTTCGTCTTCAGCGGCCGACAGCAGCGACGGATCGGGTTCGTACACGTCGGTGTCGAGGTCGAGCCGGTCGAGCGACAGCCCGTCGAGCTCGTCCATCTCGAGCTTGCCGAAATCGTGCGGCGACACGAGCTGCACGGACACGGTCGCGCCGCACGCGGCCGACACGTCGCGCTTCAGCGCGTCGCGCACCGCGTCGATCGAATCGAACTTCGTCTGCGCGAACGAGCCGAGATACAGCTTGAACGACTTCGATTCGACGATGTTCGGCGATTCGGCCGGCACGTAGAACGTCGCGACCGCGATCTGCGGCTTGCCGCGCGCGTTGAGCCACGACAGCTCGTAGGCGTTCCAGATGTCGGTGCCGAAGAACGGCAGCGCCGACGTGATGCCGAGCTGCTCGCGCGCGCCGGCGCGCGGGATCGGGAACAGCAGCGACGCGTCGTACTGGGCGGCGTAGACGGTGGCCTTGCCGAGCGGGGAATGTTCGGGATTCATGCGTGACGCCTTTACGACAGGAAGAGGCGGTAAGCCGGGTTGGCGCTCTCCTCGACATACGGATAACCGAGTGCCGCGAGGAAGCGTTCGAATTCGGCGTGATCGGCCTGCGGCACCTGCAGCCCCACGAGGATCGAGCTGTAGTCCGCGCCCTGGTTACGATAGTGGAACAGGCTGATGTTCCAGTCCGGCGCCATCGACGACAGGAACTTCATCAGCGCGCCCGGCCGTTCCGGGAATTCGAAGCGGAACAGGCGCTCGTCGAGCGCGAGCGGCGAGCGGCCGCCCACCATGTAGCGGATGTGTTCCTTCGACAGCTCGTCATGCGTCAGGTCGACGCTCTTGAAGCCGTGCGATTCGAAGTTCGCGGCGATCTCGGCCGATTCGCCGCGGCGCTTGATCTGCACGCCGACGAAGATGTGCGCGGCCTGCGCATCGGCGATCCGGTAGTTGAACTCGGTGACGTTGCGGTCGCCGACGAGCAAGCAGAAGCGCTTGAAGCTGCCGCGCTCCTCGGGGATCGTGACCGCGAACACGGCTTCGCGCGCTTCACCCACTTCCGCGCGCTCGGCGACGAAGCGCATCCGGTCGAAGTTCATGTTCGCGCCGGACGTGACCGCGACGAGCGTCTGGTTCTCGATGCCTTCGCGTTCCGCGTAGAGCTTCGCGCCCGCGACCGCGAGCGCGCCGGACGGTTCGAGCACGCTGCGCGTATCTTGAAAGACGTCCTTGATCGCTGCGCACAGTGCGTCGGTGTTCACCGTCACGACGCCGTCGAGGTATTCGCTGCAGAGCCGGAAGGTTTCCTCGCCGACCAGCTTCACGGCAGTGCCGTCCGCGAACAGGCCGACCTCGCTCAGCTCGACGCGCTTGCCGGCTTCCAGCGACTGCGCCATCGCGCACGAATCCTCGGCCTGCACGCCGATCACCTTGATCTCCGGCCGCACCGCCTTCACGTAGGCCGCGACGCCGGACGCAAGCCCGCCGCCGCCGATCGGCACGAAGATCGCGTGGATCGGGCCCTGGTGCTGGCGCAGGATTTCCATCGCGATCGTGCCCTGGCCGGCGATCACGTACGGATCGTCGAACGGGTGGACGAACGTGAGGCCGCGCTCTTCCTGCACCTTGACCGCGTATGCATACGCGTCGCTGTACGACTCGCCGGCCTGGATCACCTCGACGCTCGGGCCGCCGTGCGCACGCACCGCATCGACCTTCACCTGCGGCGTCGTGACGGGCACGACGATCACGGCCTTGACGCCCATCCGGGCCGCCGAGAACGCGACACCCTGCGCGTGGTTGCCGGCCGACGCCGTAATCACGCCGCGCGCGAGTGCTTCCGACGGAATGTGCGCCATCTTGTTGTACGCGCCGCGCAGCTTGAACGAGAACACCGGCTGGTTGTCCTCGCGCTTCAGGTAGACGGCGTTGCGCAGGCGGGCCGACAGGTTGCGGGCGGATTCGAGTTCCGTCTCGATCGCGACGTCGTAGACGCGCGCGGTGAGGATTTTCTTCAGGTAATCGTGGGATGCCATGGGCGCTCGCGTGCAGTGCGGAAGCAGACGGTAAAGGATCAATGATAGCGCCAAGGGTCTGCCTGCACGCAAGCGGCATGCCGAGCGGGTGCTCGCGGGGCCGTGTGGGCGGGGCGTCGGCGAGCGCGCGCGGCCTTTTTTACCGGCTTAACCGCGTGGTTACCGACCGGACGGACGGCGAATGATCACATGAAATCGCGCCGAGCCAGGCCTGGCGCGGCTCGCGGGGATAGCCCCACGACCTGTCCGACGTGTCACGCATGGCCCGATCATGGGTTAGAATTCCGTTTTGAATCAAGGATCGGAAGATGCAGAGGCACCCTCGGATCGCACCGTTGAAGCCGACGCCGCGCGCAGCCTGCCCCGCGGCCGAACGGCATGCGCGCCGCGCGCGATCGTGCTGATCGTTCCGAGTGCCGCCAGGCCCTGTCGCCGGCCAGGAGGGGCGAGTCGCCCGCTCCGGCCCCATGAAGGACAGCCGCGCGCCTGGTAACAGAACAGATTTCCCCAAGATTGCGCCCACGCGCTTGCCGACGCCCGTGCACGGTGTATCGGCCCTCCGAGTCGTCCGAACATGAACGCACCACAAGTTTTCGATCCGCATGGCGCGGCCGCTGCCGTCGCCTCCGACCCCGCGCCCCGCTTGCGTGAGATTCCCTACAACTACACGTCCTTCTCGGATCGCGAGATCGTGATCCGCCTGCTCGGCGAAGAGGCGTGGTCGGTGCTCGACGAACTGCGTGCCGAGCGCCGTACGGGCCGCTCGGCACGGATGCTGTATGAAGTGCTCGGCGACATCTGGGTCGTGCGCCGCAACCCGTACCTGCAGGACGACCTGCTCGACAACCCGAAGCGCCGCGCGCTGCTGATCGAGGCGCTGAACCACCGCCTCACCGAAATCGGCAAGCGCCGCAGCGCGGACCTCACCGAGCACCGCGACGACGCGGGCCGTGAGCGTGCCTCGCGCGTCGAGATGCTCGAAACCGCCGCGCAGCGCGCGGTCAACGAGTTCGCCGACGAATTCGAGAAGATGGCCGACCTGCGCCGCCGCGCGACCAAGGCGCTCGGCCGCTGCACGCAGAAGGACAACATCCGTTTCGACGGGCTGTCGCGCGTGTCGCACGTGACCGACGCGACCGACTGGCGTGTCGAATACCCGTTCGTCGTGCTGACCCCCGATAGCGAAGCCGAGATCGCCGGCCTCATCAAGGCCTGCTTCGAGCTCGGCCTGACCGTGATCCCGCGCGGCGGCGGCACCGGCTACACGGGCGGCGCGGTGCCGCTCACGCCGTTCTCCGCCGTCATCAACACCGAAAAGCTCGAGCAACTCGGCGCGGTCGAGCTGACCGAGCTGCCGGGCGTCGCGCACAAGGTGCCGACGATCTTCTCCGGCGCGGGCGTCGTCACGCGCCGCGTGACCGAGGCGGCGGAAGCGGCCGGCTACGTGTTCGCGGTCGATCCGACCTCGCTCGACGCATCGTGCATCGGCGGCAACGTCGCGATGAACGCGGGCGGCAAGAAGGCCGTGCTGTGGGGCACCGCGCTCGACAACCTGGCCTGGTGGCGGATGGTCGACCCGGACGGCAACTGGCTCGAAGTCACGCGCCACGAGCACAACCAGGGCAAGATCCACGACATCGCGGTCGCGCGCTTCGAGCTGAAGTGGTTCGACGGCGCCTACGCGCCGGGCGAGAAGCTGCTGAAGAGCGAGATGCTCGAGATCGAAGGCCGCCGGTTCCGCAAGGAAGGGCTCGGCAAGGACGTGACCGACAAGTTCCTCGCCGGCCTGCCGGGCGTGCAGAAGGAAGGCTGCGACGGGCTCATCACGTCCGCGCGCTGGGTGCTGCACAAGATGCCCGCGCACACGCGCACCGTCTGCCTCGAATTCTTCGGCCAGGCGCGCGAGGCGATCCCGAGCATCGTCGAGATCAAGGATTACCTGTTCGAAACGTCGAAGCAGGGCGGCGCGATCCTCGCGGGCCTCGAGCACCTCGACGAGCGCTACCTGCGCGCGGTCGGCTACGCGACCAAAAGCAAGCGCAATTCATTCCCCAAGATGGTGCTGATCGGCGACATCGTCGGCGACGATGCCGATGCGGTCGCGCACGCCACGTCCGAAGTGATCCGGATGGCGAACGGCAAGAGCGGCGAAGGCTTCGTCGCGGTCAGCGCGGAGGCGCGCAAGCGCTTCTGGCTCGACCGCAGCCGCACGGCCGCGATCGCGAAGCACACGAACGCGTTCAAGATCAACGAAGACGTCGTGATCCCGCTGAACCGGATGGGTGAGTACACCGACGGTATCGAGCGGATCAACATCGAGCTGTCGCTGAAGAACAAGCTGCAGCTCGTCGACGCGCTGGAAGCGTTTTTCCGTGCCGGCAACCTGCCCCTTGGCAAGACCGACGACGCGAACGAGATCCCGAGCGCCGAACTGCTCGAAGACCGGGTCCAGCAGGCGCTGGAGCTGCTCAAGCGCGTGCGTGCCCGCTGGGAATTCGTGCGCGACCGGCTCGACCAGCCGCTGCGCGAGGCGCAGCACTACCTCGTGCAGCTCGGCTACGAGGCGCTTGCCGAGAAGTTCGCCGATCGCGCGGACGATCAACCGGGCGCGACCGTGTTCCACGTCACGCAAGACCGCACGGTCCGCATCTCGTGGAAGCAGGAGATCCGTGCAGAGCTGCGCGCGATCTTCAACGGCGGCGCGTTCAAGCAGATCCTCGACGAGGCGCAGGCGATCCACAAGCAGGTGCTGCGCGGCCGCGTGTTCGTCGCGCTGCACATGCACGCGGGCGACGGCAACGTCCACACCAACCTGCCGGTCAACTCCGACAACTACGAGATGCTGCAGGACGCCCACGCGGCGGTCGCACGCATCATGACGCTCGCGCGTTCGCTCGACGGCGTGATTTCCGGCGAGCACGGCATCGGCATCACGAAGCTCGAGTTCCTGACCGACGACGAGATCGCCGAATTCCGCGCGTACAAGCAGCGCGTCGACCCGAACGGCCGCTTCAACAAGGGCAAGCTGCTCGAAGGCGCCGATCTGCGCAACGCCTATACGCCGAGCTTCGGGCTGATGGGGTACGAGTCGCTGATCATGAAGCAGTCCGACATCGGCGCGATTGCCGATTCGGTGAAGGACTGCCTGCGCTGCGGCAAGTGCAAGCCGGTGTGCGCGACCCACGTGCCGCGCGCGAACCTGCTGTACAGCCCGCGCAACAAGATCCTTGCAACCTCGCTGCTGGTCGAGGCGTTCCTGTACGAGGAACAGACGCGCCGCGGCGTGTCGATCAAGCACTGGGACGAGTTCAACGACGTGGCCGACCACTGCACCGTGTGCCACAAGTGCGCGACGCCGTGCCCGGTAAAGATCGACTTCGGCGACGTCACGATGAACATGCGCAACCTGTTGCGCAAGATGGGCAAGAAGAAGTTCAACGCAGGCAATGCGGCGGGCATGTTCTTCCTGAACGCGACCAACCCGCAGACGATCAACGTCGCGCGCAGCGTGATGATGGGCGCCGGCTACAAGGTGCAGCGCTTCGCGAACGACATGCTGAAGAAGGTCGTGACGAAGCAGACGCAGCACCCGCCCGCGACGGTCGGCAAGCCGCCCGTGGTCGAGCAGGTGATCCACTTCGTCAACAAGAAGATGCCGGGCAACCTGCCGAAGAAGACGGCGCGCGCGCTGCTCGACATCGAGGACAACAAGATCGTGCCGATCATCCGCAATCCGAAGTCGACCACCGTCGATTCGGAAGCGGTGTTCTACTTCCCGGGCTGCGGCTCCGAGCGCCTGTTCTCGCAGGTCGGCCTCGCGACGCAGGCGATGCTGTGGGAAGCCGGCGTGCAGACGGTGTTGCCGCCGGGCTACCTGTGCTGCGGCTATCCGCAGCGCGGCTCGGGCCAGTACGACAAGGCGGAGAAGATCGTCACCGACAACCGCGTGCTGTTCCACCGGGTCGCGAACACGCTGAACTACCTCGACATCAAGACGGTGGTCGTGTCGTGCGGCACCTGCTACGACCAGCTCGCCGGCTACGAATTCGACAAGATCTTCCCGGGTTGCCGGATCATCGACATCCACGAGTTCCTGCTCGAGAAGGGGATGAAGCTGGATGGCGTGACGGGCACGCGCTACATGTATCACGACCCGTGCCACACGCCGATCAAGACGATGGACCCGGTGAAGCTCGTCAACGAGCTGATGGGCGCCGAGAAGGACGGCTACAAGATCGAGAAGAACGATCGCTGCTGCGGCGAATCGGGCACGCTCGCGGTCACGCGCCCGGACATTTCGACGCAGGTCCGCTTCCGCAAGGAAGAGGAGATCCGCAAGGGGGCCGAGAAGCTGCGCAGCATCCCGGTCGTGGCCGGCAACGCGCCGGCGCCGGCCGCCGCCGCCGCGAACGGCCCGGACGTGAAGATCCTGACGAGCTGCCCGTCGTGCCTGCAGGGCCTGTCGCGCTACAGCGAGGACGCGAACCTCGAAGCCGACTACATCGTGGTCGAAATCGCGCGCCAGGTGCTCGGCGAGAACTGGATGGCCGATTATGTCGCACGCGCGAACAATGGCGGGATCGAGCGCGTGCTGGTCTAATGCGGGCATGACGACCGCCCGACCGGGCCAGGAATGAGCGGGCGCCGGCGCAGCAATGCCGGCGCCCGTCCACATGGGAGCGACGATGGAATGCGTGTTTTGCCGTGAAGACGGCGGCGAAGTGCTCTGGCAGGACGATGCGGTGCGTGTCGTCCTCGCGACGGGCGAGCACGAGTACCCGGGCTTCTGCCGGGTGATCTGGGGCGCGCACGTGGCCGAATTCTCCGATCTCGGCGAACCCGAGCGGGCACATCTGATGCGCGTGGTCTATGCGGTCGAGCGGGCCGTGCGCCGCGTGATGCAGCCGAACAAGGTGAATCTCGCGAGCCTCGGCAACATGGTGCCGCACGTGCACTGGCACGTGATCCCGCGCTTTTCCAACGACGCACACTTCCCGCAGCCCGTCTGGGCGCCGCGCCAGCGCAGCGTGTCCGAGGCGCTGCTGCGCTCGCGCGCAGCGCAGGCCTCGCTGCTGCACAATGCGGTGCGCGAGGAAATTCAACGCATGACCGATTCGAGGCAAGCATGAGCGGTTTGACTTCCACGACGCCGATTCCGTCCGGCGTCGTCGTGCACGCGGTGTCGCGCGTGCTCGAATTGCAGTACCCGAACGGCGAGAGTTACCGGATTCCGTTCGAGCTGATGCGCGTGTATTCGCCGTCGGCCGAGGTGCGCGGCCACGGGCCCGGCCAGGAGACGTTGCAGACGGGCAAGCGCGAAGTGACGATCACCGCGCTCGAGGGTGTCGGCAACTACGCGCTGCAGCCGACGTTTTCCGACGGCCATTCGACCGGCATCTATTCGTGGGACCTGCTGTACGAGCTGGCCACGCAGCAGGATGCGCTGTGGCGCGATTATTTCGACAAACTGCAGGCGGCGGGCGTCGAGCGCGACGCCCCGATGCCGGCGGCGAACGCGTCGCACGGCCACTGCCACTGAAATTCGACGGCGCCCGCTCGGCGCCGTCTTGCCATTTACTGAGGATCAACGCGATGAGCAAAACCCACTTCGGCTTCGAAAGCGTCGAGGAAAACGAAAAAGCGAAGAAAGTGGCGGGTGTGTTCCATTCGGTCGCGAGCAACTACGATCTGATGAACGACCTGATGTCGGCGGGCATGCACCGCGCGTGGAAGGCGTTCACGATCGCGCAGGCGAACGTGCGCCCCGGCTTCAAGGTGCTCGACCTTGCGGCCGGCACCGGCGACCTGACCCGGTCGTTCGCGAAGGCGGCCGGGCCGACCGGCGAGGTCTGGCATACGGACATCAACGAATCGATGCTGCGCGTCGGCCGCGACCGGCTGCTCGACAAGGGCATCGTGACGCCGTCGCTGCTGTGCGACGCCGAGAAAATTCCCTTTCCGGACAACTACTTCGATGTGGTCACGGTCGCGTTCGGGCTGCGCAACATGACGCACAAGGATGCCGCGCTGGCCGAGATGCGCCGCGTGACGAAGCCCGGCGGCCGCGTGATGGTGCTGGAATTCTCGAAAGTCTGGGATCCGCTGAAAAAAGCGTACGATCTGTATTCTTTCAAAGTATTACCGTGGCTTGGCGACAAGTTCGCGAAAGATGCCGAAAGTTATCGGTATCTTGCCGAATCTATTCGGATGCACCCCGACCAGGACACGCTGAAGACGATGATGGAACAAGCGGGCCTCGATGCCGTCAAATATTACAATTTGTCAGGTGGCGTGGTAGCTTTACACATGGGAGCCAAGTATTAAGGGGCTCTTTCCATACATTTGTCTTACATCCGGAGAAACTGATGTTCGAATCGCGTTCGTTGTTCAACCGTAGCAAGCCGTCGAAGCCGTGGGCTCGACGGGTCGGCACGCTGCTGATGGTCGGCCTGCTCACGGCCGGCACGTTCGCATCGCTCGACGCCGAAGCCAAGCGCATGGGCGGCGGGCGCAGCATCGGCCGCCAGAACTCCTCCGTCACGCAGCGCCAGGCCACGCCGCCCGCGCAGCAGCCGATGCAGCAGGCCGCGCCGTCGCAGGCGCAGCGTGCGAATCCGGCCGCACCCGCGCCGGCCGCACAGCCCAACCGCTCGCGCTGGCTCGGGCCGATCGCCGGCCTCGCGGCCGGTCTCGGTATCGCGGCGCTGCTGTCGCACTTCGGCCTGGGCGGCGCATTCGCGAGCATGATGGCGAACGTCATCGTGATCGCGCTGCTCGCGGCGATCGGCATCTGGCTGATCCGCAAGTTCATGAACCGCCGTCGTCCGCACGAGCCGGCTTACTCGGTCGGCGGCTCGGCGTCGTCGTCGGGCGGCTACTCGCAAAGCCCGTCGTTCCAGCAGGGCGGCACCGGCAGCAACTACTCGGGTAGCGGCAGCAGCTACGCGAACGAAGCGCAAGGCGTGTTCGGCGGCGGTGCCGCGGCCACCGGCGCGGCAGCGGCTGCTGCGGCAGCACCGCTCCAGGTGCCGGCCGGCTTCGACACGGAAGCGTTCCTGCGCAGCTCGAAGGTTTACTTCGTGCGCCTGCAGGCCGCGTGGGACCAGGGCAACCTGGCCGACATCCGCGAGTTCACGACCCCGGAAATGTTCGCCGAGATCAAGATCGACCTCGATTCGCGCGGCAACGAGTCGAACCAGACCGACGTCGTGCAGCTCGACGCGGAACTGGTCGCGATCGAGGATCGCGGCATCGAGCAGTCGGCGAGCGTGCGCTTCCACGGCCTGATCCGCGAATCGGCGAACGCGTCGGCCGCGCCGTTCGACGAGGTGTGGAACCTGTCGAAGTCGGGCAGTCAGGGCTGGCTGCTCGCGGGCATCCAGCAGATCAACACGCACTGAGCGTGACCGGCGGCCGGCGCCGCCGGCACCCGGGCAACGGCCGCCGCACTGCGACCGCTTGCCGCCCGGGTGTGCGGTCAGGCACGGTCTGCCGACGATCCGACGTTACAATAGAAACCCGCGTGGGCGCCCGGCCTGCGCGGGTTTTTTCTTTCCCAGCCCGATGACCTTTGCCGCCAAGCCTTTTGCTGCCGCTGTCAATCACCTGCTCGCCCGCGAATCGTGGGCGCGCGACCGCCTGATTGCCTATTCGGGCAAGACTGCCCGGATCGACGTGCCCCCGGTTACGCTGACGCTGCTGGTGCAGCCCGACGGCTATCTGTCGGCCGCCGACGCGCACGATGCGCAACAGGTCGACGTGTCGATCGCGCTTGCCGGCGACACGGTCGCCGCGTTCCTGCAGGGCGGCCAGGCGGCCGTGATGAAGCACGTGAAGATCGAGGGCGACGCGGAGTTCGCCACGCAGATCGCAAAGCTGGCCGAGCACCTGCGCTGGGAACCTGAAGAAGATCTCGCGAAGCTGGTCGGCGACGCGGCGGCATACCGGATCGCGACGGTCGTGCGCGACGCCGGCGCGCGCGCGCGACGCACCGGCCGCAACGTGCTCGATTCCGTCGCCGAATACTGGCTCGACGAGAACCCGCAAGTCGTCCGGCGCGCGTCGCTCGGCGGCTTCGATGCCGAACTGGCGCGCGCACGCGATGCGCTCGCACGGGTCGAAAAGCGGGTCGAGCGACTCGAACAAAAAATCGGCGCGCGCACGGGTTCCGGCCCGCGCGGCGCGCACTGAGGGGCCGCAGGGCATGCGCATTTTCCGTTTCATCAAGATTGTCTACACCGTCATCCGCTTTGGCCTCGACGAAGTGATGCTGTCCCGGATCGACGACCGGCGCGTGAAGCTGCTGTTGCGGATCACGACGATCGGCCGCCGCTATTCGGATCCGCCTGCCGTGCGGCTGCGTCACGCGCTCGAAAGCCTCGGCCCGATCTTCGTGAAGTTCGGCCAGGTGCTGTCGACGCGCCGCGACCTGCTGTCGGTCGATTTCGCGAACGAACTCGCGAAGCTGCAGGACCAGGTGCCGCCGTTCGATTCGGCGGTCGCGATCGGGATCATCGAGAAGTCGCTCGGTGCGCCGGTCGACGAGCTGTTCGACGAATTCGAGCGCGAGCCGGTCGCGAGCGCGTCGATCGCGCAGGTGCATTTCGCGAAGCTCAAGCAGGGCGTGCACGCGGGCAAGGCCGTCGCCGTCAAGGTGCTGCGCCCGAACATGCTGTCCGTGATCGATTCCGACCTCGCGCTGATGCGCGACATCGCGATCTGGACCGAGCGCATGTGGGCCGACGGCCGGCGCCTGAAGCCGCGCGAGGTCGTCGCCGAATTCGACAAGTACCTGCACGACGAGCTCGACCTGATGCGCGAGGCCGCCAACGGCAGCCAGCTGCGCCGCAACTTCGCGGGCCTCGACCTGCTGCTCGTGCCCGAAATGTTCTGGGATTTCTCGACGTCGCAGGTGCTCGTGATGGAGCGCATGACCGGCGTGCCGATCAGCCAGGTCGAGACGCTGCGTTCGGCCGGCGTCGACATCAAGAAGCTCGCGCGCGAAGGCGTCGAGATCTTCTTCACGCAGGTGTTCCGCGACGGCTTCTTCCACGCGGACATGCACCCGGGCAACATCCAGGTGAGCCTCGATCCGAATACGTTCGGTCGCTACGTCGCGCTCGATTTCGGGATCGTCGGCGCGCTGTCCGATTTCGACAAGAACTACCTCGCGCAGAACTTCCTCGCGTTCTTCAAGCGCGACTACCACCGCGTCGCGACGCTCCACCTCGAATCGGGCTGGGTGCCGCCCGAAACGCGCGTCGAGGAACTCGAAAGCGCGATCCGCGCGGTGTGCGAGCCGTATTTCGACCGCGCGCTGAAGGACATCTCGCTCGGCCAGGTGCTGATGCGCCTGTTCTCGACGTCGCGCCGCTTCAACGTCGAGATCCAGCCGCAGCTCGTGCTGCTGCAGAAGACGATGCTGAACGTCGAGGGCCTCGGCCGCTCGCTCGACCCCGAGCTCGACCTGTGGAAGACCGCGAAGCCGTATCTCGAGCGCTGGATGACCGAGCAGATCGGCCTGCGCGGCTGGTACGAGCGCTTCAAGGTCGAGGCGCCGCAGTGGAGCAAGACGCTGCCGCAACTGCCGCGCCTGATCCATCACGCGATGGCCGCGCGCCATGACGCGCCGCGTGCCGCGAGCGAAGAGCTGATGCGTCAGATCCTCGTCGAGCAGAAGCGGACGAACCGGCTGATGCAGGCGCTGCTGATCTTCGGCCTTGCCGTCGGCGTCGGGGCGCTCGTTGCGCGTGTGCTGCTGGCGCTTGCGTACGGCACATGACCGAAAGGAGCAGGGCGATGTCCGATCCGAAGCAACCCGCTACACCGTCAGCCGCCGATTTCACGACGCGCGATCCCGGCAACGCATCGTTCTGGGACGAGCGTTTCGAGCGTGGCGTGACGCCGTGGGAATTCGGCGGCGTGCCCGAGGGTTTCAGTGTGTTCGCGAATCGGCTCGAGCCGTGCGCGGTGCTGATTCCCGGCTGCGGCAGTGCGCAGGAGGCCGGGTGGCTGGCCGAAGCCGGCTGGCCCGTGCGTGCGATCGATTTCGCCGCGCAGGCGGTGGCTGCCGCGAAGGCGCAGCTCGGTGCGCATGCGGGCGTCGTCGAGCAGGCCGATTTCTTTGCGTACCGGCCGCCGTTCGACGTGCAGTGGGTGTACGAACGCGCGTTCCTGTGCGCGCTGCCGCCGGCCATGCGTGCCGGCTATGCGACGCGCATGGCCGAGTTGCTGCCTGCTGACGGATTGCTGGCCGGCTATTTCTTCCTGATGGCGAAACCGAAGGGGCCGCCGTTCGGAATCGAGCGTGCCGAACTCGATGCGCTGCTCACGCCGCACTTCGAACTGGTCGAGGATTTGCCCGTGACCGATTCGCTCGCGGTGTTCGAAGGACATGAGCGCTGGCTCACGTGGCGTCGCCGCTGATGCGCGGGTGTCGCGGCCATTGCCGGAGCGCGGCGGGGTTTCGGCTATAATTCAAGGTTTTGCAAGCTGTTTCCAGTTTCCGCGGGAAAAATATCATGCCGATCTACGCCTATCGATGCGAAGCGTGTGGTTTCGCGAAGGACGTGCTCCAGAAGATGAGCGACGCGCCGCTGTCGCAGTGCCCGGAATGCGGGAAGGATGCATTTCGCAAGCAGGTCACTGCCGCGGGCTTCCAGCTGAAGGGTTCGGGTTGGTATGTCACCGATTTCCGTGGCGGTTCGGGCGGCACCAGCGCGCCGGCGACGGCGTCGGGCGACGCAGCCCCGGCTGCGGCAACGGAAGCCGCGCCCGCCGCGGCTGCGCCGGCTGCTTCGAGCAGTTCCGAAAGCACGACGACGAGCGCAGCGCCCGCCCCGGCTGCAGCGCCCGCCGCCAGCAGTTGACCGTCGCGGCCCGGCCGGGCTGCGACCAACCCGCGCCGCCGGCGCGGTTCATTGACGGCAGATGATGAAAAAGACGACCCTGAAATCGGTGTTTCTGACCGGCCTGCTGGTTCTCGTCCCGCTCGCGATCACGCTGTGGGTGCTTGGTCTCATCATCGGCACGATGGACCAGACACTGCTCCTGTTGCCCGAATCGTGGCAGCCCGAGCGGATGCTCGGCTTCCATCTGCCGGGGATCGGCGCGGTGCTGACGCTCGCGTTCATCTTCGTCGTCGGGCTGGCCACGCAGAACTTCATCGGCCAGAAGCTCGTCACGTGGTGGAACGCCGTGGTGCGTCACATCCCGGTCGTCGGGCCGATCTACACGAGCGTCAAGCAGGTGTCGGACACGCTGCTGTCGAGCAGCGGCAACGCGTTCCGCAAGGCGCTGCTGATCGAATACCCGCGTCGCGGCTCGTATACGATCGCGTTTCTGACCGGCACGCCGGGCGGCGACGTGCTCAATCATCTGACGGAAGAATACGTGAGCGTCTATATCCCGACGACGCCGAACCCGACGTCGGGCTTCTTCCTGATGCTGCCGAAGAGCGAAGTCATCGAACTCGACATGTCGGTCGATGCCGCGCTCAAGTACATCGTCTCGATGGGCGTGGTGGCGCCCCCGGCGCCGGCTCCGGCGCCTGCACGCCGCCCCGTCGAGCCGCCGCTGTAAGTAAAGAATCATCGCCCGGGCCGCGCGTTGCGGCGCCCGTTGATCAAACCGAACGAAAGCAAACATCATGTCGATGCGTACTGAATACTGCGGTCTCGTGACCGAACACCTGCTGGGCCAAACCGTGTCGCTGTGCGGCTGGGTGCAGCGCCGCCGCGATCACGGCGGTGTGATCTTCATCGACCTGCGCGATCGTGAAGGCCTCGTGCAGGTGGTGTGCGACCCGGATCGCGCGGAAATGTTCGCGACCGCCGAAGGCGTGCGCAACGAGTTCTGCGTGCAGATCAAGGGCCTCGTGCGCAACCGTCCGGAAGGCACGGTCAACGCCGGCCTGAAGAGCGGCAAGATCGAAGTGCTGTGCCACGAACTGAACGTGCTGAACGCGTCGGTCACGCCGCCGTTCCAGCTCGACGACGACAACCTGTCGGAAACGACGCGTCTGACGCACCGCGTGCTCGACCTGCGTCGCCCGCAGATGCAGCACAACCTGCGCCTGCGCTACCGTGTGGCGATCGAAGCGCGCAAGTACCTCGACGAGCAGGGCTTCATCGACATCGAAACGCCAATGCTGACGAAGAGCACGCCGGAAGGCGCGCGCGACTACCTCGTGCCGTCGCGCGTGAACGCGGGCCAGTTCTTCGCACTGCCGCAGTCGCCGCAGCTGTTCAAGCAGCTGCTGATGGTCGCGAACTTCGACCGTTACTACCAGATCACCAAGTGCTTCCGCGACGAAGACCTCCGCGCCGACCGTCAGCCGGAATTCACGCAGATCGACTGCGAAACGTCGTTCCTCGGCGAGCAGGAAATCCGTGACCTGTTCGAAGACATGATCCGTCACATCTTCAAGACGACGATCGACGTCGAACTCGACGCGAAATTCCCGGTGATGCCGTACTCGGAAGCGATGGCGCGTTTCGGTTCGGACAAGCCGGACCTGCGCGTGCAGCTCGAATTCACCGAGCTCACCGACGCGATGAAGGACGTCGACTTCAAGGTGTTCAGCACGCCGGCCAACGCGAAGGACGGCCGTGTCGCGGCACTGCGCGTGCCGAAGGGCGGCGAACTGTCGCGTGGCGACATCGACGGCTACACCGAATTCGTGCGCATCTACGGCGCGAAGGGCCTCGCATGGATCAAGGTCAACGAGAAGGCGAAGGGCCGTGACGGCCTGCAGAGCCCGATCGTCAAGAACCTGCACGACGCATCGATCGCGGCGATCCTCGAGCGCACCGGCGCGGAAGACGGCGACATCATCTTCTTCGCGGCCGACCGCGCGAAGGTCGTCAACGACAGCCTCGGCGCGCTGCGCCTGAAGATCGGCCATTCGGAATTCGGCAAGGCGAGCGGCCTCGTCCAGGCGGGCTGGAAGCCGCTGTGGGTCGTCGACTTCCCGATGTTCGAATACGACGACGAAGATGCACGCTACGTCGCGGCTCACCACCCGTTCACGAGCCCGAAGGACGAGCACCTCGAGTACCTCGAGACGGATCCGGGCCGTTGCCTCGCGAAGGCCTACGACATGGTGCTGAACGGCTGGGAAATCGGCGGCGGCTCGGTGCGTATCCACCGCGAGGAAGTGCAGAGCAAGGTGTTCCGCGCGCTGAAGATCGGTGCTGAAGAAGCACAGCTCAAGTTCGGCTTCCTGCTGGACGCACTGCAGTACGGCGCGCCGCCGCACGGCGGTATCGCATTCGGTCTCGACCGCATCGTCACGATGATGGCCGGCGCCGATTCGATCCGCGACGTGATCGCGTTCCCGAAGACGCAGCGTGCGCAGGATCTGCTCACGCAAGCGCCGAGCCCGGTCGACGAGCGTCAGCTGCGCGAACTGCACATCCGTCTGCGTCAGCCGGAACAGCCGAAGGCGTAACGCGCTTCGTACCCGGTCGTGTGTGCGTTCGCGCGCACACGACGCACATGAAAAAGGCGCAGCGATGCGCCTTTTTCGTTTTTTGCGGTACAGTCGCAGCACTTGCCGCCCGTTCGGAGCATTTGCCCGGCGCGCGGCCCTGTGCTGCATGAAACAAAGATGACGAAGCCGCCGAAAATCCCCGAATCCGTTCTTGTCGTGATCTACACGCCCGACCTCGATGTGCTCGTGATCAAGCGTGCCGACCAGCCCGATTTCTGGCAATCGGTGACCGGCTCGAAGGACGCGCTCGACGAGCCGCTCGCGGTCACCGCCGCGCGCGAAGTGATCGAAGAGACCGGCATCGCAGTCGGCACGCCGGACGTGCCGGCCAGTGCGCTCGTCGACTGGCGCCACAAGATCGAATACACGATCTATCCGCAATACCTGCATCGCTATGCGCCGGGCGTCACGCGCAATGTCGAGCACTGGTTCGGCCTGTGCGTGCCGCATCGCGTCGACGTGACGCTGTCGCCGCGCGAGCATGTCGACCATGCGTGGCTGCCGTTCCGCGAGGCGGCCGCACGCTGTTTCTCGCCGTCGAACGCCGAGGCGATCCTGCAACTGCCCGCGCGCGTGGCACTGTCGCGCGCGCCGCACGGCTCGTCCGCATGACGGCGGAAGCCCGCAAGCGCTTCGCGCAATTGCGGCAGATGTTCCTGCAGGAACGCGGTTCCGCGTCGCGGCTCGCGTTTACGGCCGGCAACACGGTGCGGCTGTGCGAAACCGGCGGCGAATTCTTCCACGCGCTGATCGAACGGATCGACGCCGCGCGCGAGCAGGTGATGCTCGAAACCTACATCTTCTGCGACGACGCGGCCGGCCGGCCGGTGTCGGACGCGCTGATCCGCGCGGCGCGGCGCGGCGTGCGCGTGCGCGTGATCACCGACGGCATCGGCACCGCACGCCTGCCGTTGTTCGACACATGGGCCGAAGCCGGCGTCGAGCACTGCATCTACAACCGTTTCCTGTTCGGCCGTTTCGGCTTCTCGCGCACGCACCGCAAGCTCGCGGTGATCGATCACGCGGTCGCGTTCTGCGGCGGCATCAACATCGTCGACGACTACACGCAGGGCAGCGCGACGCTGCCGTTCGCGCGCTGGGACTTCGCAGTCGAGATGGCCGGGCCCGCGGTGGCCGACGTGCGCGCCGCGTTCGAGTTGCAGTGGCACCGCATCCAGTTCGGCCACAAGCCGTATGCGCAGTACGCGGCCGGGCTGCACGGTGGCGAAGCGTTCCCCGACATGTTCCGGCGCTGGATGCGCAGCCATCGATGGATCAAGGCCGGCGCACTGCGGGTCGTGACCGAGCCGAGCGTCGCGTTCGTCGCGCGCGACAACGTCGTGAACCGCCGCGCGATCGAGAAGGCGTATCTCGCGGCGATCGGCCAGGCGCGCCAGCGGATCCTGCTCGCGAATCCGTATTTCATGCCGGGCCGCAAGCTGCGCCGCGCACTGACGGGTGCGGCCCGCCGCGGCGTCGACGTGCAGGTGCTGATCGGTCGCAAGGAATTCACGGCGCTCGATACGGCCGTGCCGTTCCTGTATCACTCGCTGTTGCGGGCGGGCGTGCGCGTTGCCGAATACGACAAGACGATCCTGCACGGCAAGGTCGCCGTGATCGACGACAACTGGGCGACGGTCGGCTCGTCGAACCTGGACGCGCTGAGCCTGATGCTGAACAATGAAGCGAACGTCGTGCTGGTGCGCTACGATGCAGTGACGAACCAGTTGCGAGACGCGATCGCGACCGCGTTCGCCGAAGGCCGGGAGATCGATGCCGCGCGCTACGCCGCGCGCCCGCGCATCGAGCGGCTGCTGAACTGGCTTGCGTACAACACGTACCGCCTCGTGATGAAGGCGCTGACGGTCGGCGGTTACGACTGAACGCAGACTAAGTATTCGCTTCATAAAATCTGTCCGCACGTTCGTGCGGAAAAGCCGCTCCGGTCCCGCCGGAATCGCGCAAAATAGCGGCTCGGTTAGACACCGGTTTCTAATAATTTCCTTGTTTCGCGAGCGGCCGCACTCAATAATAGTACGGCCGTTCGATTTTATTCGAACCCCCGAACGGTTACAGAAATAGCTATGCGAAAAGGCGAACAGACGCGTGCCGCGATACTTGAAGCTGCTTTGGACCTCGCCAGCCGTGACGGGCTGGAGGGGCTGACGATCGGCCTGCTGGCCGAGCGCATGCAGATGAGCAAGAGCGGTGTGTTCGCGCACTTCGGATCGCGTGAAGACCTGCAGGTCGAGGTCGTCCGCGAGTATCACCATCGTTTCGAAAACGAGGTGTTCTTTCCGAGCCTGCGCGAGCCGCGAGGCTTGCCGCGCCTTCGGGCGATGCTGGCCCGCTGGACGGAGAAGCGCATCCAGGAGGTGACGACCGGATGCATCTACATCAGCGGTGCGGTCGAGTACGACGACCGGCCTGACAGCCCCGTGCGCGAGCAGTTGATCGCAAGCGTGACGGCCTGGCGTGCCGCGATGCTGCGTGCCATTTCGCAGGCGAAGGAGGAAGGCCATCTGCGTGCGGATACGGATCCGGACCTGATGCTCTTCGAGTTGTACAGCTTCACGCTCGGCCTGCATCACGACGCACGCTTCCTGCATTCGCCGGACGCCGTGCGCCTCACGTGGGCCGCGCTGGAAAAGACGATTGTTTCGTATCAGAGCGAGAGCCGTTAGCGGCGCGTGATCCGCCCGCCAGGAGCTCGAGCCGTTTTGCCCACCTTTGGAGAGAGTCATGGGACAGTACGCCGCGCCGCTGCGCGACATGCAATTCGTGTTGCACGAGCTTCTGAACGTCGAAGCCGAAGTCAAGCAAATGCCCAAGCATGCGGACCTCGACGCCGACACGATCAACCAGGTCCTCGAGGAAGCGGGCAAGTTCTGCTCCGAGGTGCTGTTCCCGCTGAACCAGGTCGGCGATCGCGAAGGCTGCACGTATGAAGGCGACGGCGTCGTGAAGACCCCGACCGGCTTCAAGGAAGCCTACCAGCAGTACGTCGAGGCCGGCTGGCCGGCGCTCGGCTGCGATCCGGACTACGGCGGCCAGGGCCTGCCCGCGTTCGTGAACAACGCGCTCTACGAAATGCTGAACTCGGCGAACCAGGCCTGGACGATGTATCCGGGCCTGTCGCACGGCGCCTACGAGTGCCTGCACGCGCACGGCGCGCCGGAACTGCAGCAGCGCTACCTGCCGAAGCTCGTGACGGGCGAATGGACCGGCACGATGTGCCTGACCGAGCCGCACTGCGGCACCGACCTCGGCATCCTGCGCACCAAGGCTGAACCCAACGGCGACGGCTCGTACTCGATCAGCGGCACGAAGATCTTCATCTCGAGCGGCGAGCATGACATGTCGAAGAACATCATCCACCTCGTGCTCGCGCGCCTGCCGGACGCGCCGCAAGGCACCAAGGGGATCTCGCTGTTCATCGTGCCGAAGTTCATCCCCGACGCAGCGGGCGAGCCGGGCGAGCGCAACGGCATCAAGTGCGGCTCGATCGAGCACAAGATGGGCATCCACGGCAACTCGACGTGCGTGATGAACCTCGACGGCGCGAAGGGCTGGATGGTCGGCGAGCCGAACAAGGGCTTGAACGCGATGTTCGTGATGATGAATGCCGCGCGCCTCGGCGTCGGCATGCAGGGCCTCGGCCTCACGGAAGTCGCGTACCAGAACTCGCTCACGTATGCGAAGGAGCGCCTGCAGATGCGCTCGCTGACGGGCCCGAAGGCACCGGACAAGCCGGCCGACCCGATCATCGTGCACCCGGACGTGCGCCGCATGCTGCTCACGCAGAAGGCCTACGCCGAAGGCGCGCGCGCATTCACGTACTGGTCCGCGCTGCAGATCGACAAGGAACTGTCGCACGCCGACGAAGCGGTGCGCAAGGAAGCGGCCGACCTCGTCGCGCTGCTCACGCCGATCATCAAGGCGTTCCTGACCGACAACGCATTCGAGTCGACCAACCACGCGATGCAGATCTACGGCGGCCACGGCTTCATCTCCGAGTGGGGCATGGAGCAATACGTGCGCGACGCGCGGATCAACATGATCTACGAAGGCACGAACTCGATCCAGTCGCTCGACCTGCTGGGCCGCAAGGTGCTCGGCGACATGGGCGCGAAGCTGAAGAAGTTCGGCAAGCTCGTCACGGAATTCGCGGAAGCCGAAGGCGTGAAGCCGGAAATGGCCGAGTTCGTCAACCCGCTCGCCGACATCGGCGACAAGGTGCAGAAGCTGACGATGGAAATCGGCATGAAGGCGATGCAGAACCCGGACGAAGTCGGCGCTGCCGCCGTGCCGTACCTGCGCACCGTCGGCCACCTGGTGTTCTCGTACTTCTGGGCGCGCATGGCGCGCCTCGCACTCGACAAGGAAGCGTCGGGCGATCCGTTCTACAAGTCGAAGCTCGCCACCGCCCGCTTCTACTTCGCGCGCCTGCTGCCCGAGACGGCGTCGACGATCCGCGCCGCACGCGCCGGTTCGAAGACGCTGATGGAAGTCGACGAATCGCTGTTCTGACGCGAGTCCGGGCGGGGCGCGATGCGCGCCGCCCGAACGCAACGGTTCCTGGTACTCACTTCGCTGTGCAGCCCCCACATTCCGCGCTGCACGACACTATCCGGAGACATCCCGTGAGCAATTTCCTGATTCGCAAGGTCGCCGTGCTGGGCGCCGGCGTGATGGGCGCGCAGATCGCCGCGCACCTCATCAACGCGCGCGTGCCGGTGCTGCTGTTCGACCTGCCGGCCAAGGAAGGCCCGAAAAACGCGATCGCGCTGAAGGCGATCGAGAACCTGAAGAAGCTGTCGCCCGCGCCGTTCGGCGTGAAGGACGACGCAAAGTACCTCGAGGCAGCGAACTACGAAGACGACATCGCGAAACTCGCCGAGTGCGACGTCGTGATCGAGGCGATCGCCGAACGGATGGACTGGAAGCACGACCTGTACAAGAAGGTCGCGCCGCACATCGCACCGAACGCGATCTTCGCGACCAACACGTCGGGCCTGTCGATCACGAAGCTGTCCGAAGGGTTCTCGGACGAGCTGAAGGCGCGTTTCTGCGGCGTGCACTTCTTCAACCCGCCGCGCTACATGCACCTCGTCGAGCTGATCCCGACCGCGCATACGCGCCCGGAGATCCTCGACCAGCTCGAAACCTTCCTGACGACCATCGTCGGCAAGGGCGTCGTGCGCGCGAAGGACACGCCGAACTTCATCGCGAACCGCGTCGGCATCTTCTCGATCCTGGCCGTGATCACGGAGGCCGCGAAGTTCGGCCTGCGCTTCGACGAAGTCGACGACCTGACGGGCAGCCGCCTCGGCCGCGCGAAGTCGGCGACGTTCCGCACCGCGGACGTGGTCGGCCTCGACACGATGGCGCACGTGATCAAGACGATGCAGGACAACCTCGCCGACGATCCGTTCTTCCCGGTCTACCAGACGCCTGCCGTGCTCGCCGAACTGGTGAAGCAGGGCGCGCTCGGCCAGAAGACCGGCGGCGGTTTCTACAAGAAGGAAGGCAAGGCGATCAAGGTGCTCGACGCGAAGACGGGCACCTACGTGGATTCGGGCGCGAAGGCGGACGAAACCGTCGGCCGCATCCTGAAGCGTCCGCCGGCGGAACGCCTGAAGCTGCTGCGTGAAACGGACCATCCGCACGCGCAGTTCCTGTGGTCGATCTTCCGCGACGTGTTTCACTACATCGGCGTGCATCTCGAATCGATCGCCGACAACGCGCGCGACGTCGACCTCGCGATCCGCTGGGGCTTCGGCTGGAACGAAGGCCCGTTCGAAGGCTGGCAGGCCGCCGGCTGGAAGCAGGTCGCCGAGTGGGTGCAGGAAGACATCGCGGCCGGCAAGGCGCTCGCGAACGTGCCGCTGCCGTCGTGGGTGCTCGAAGGCGCGGTTGCGGAAAAGGGTGGCGTGCACACGGCCGAAGGCTCGTGGGCGCCGGCAGCGAAGCGCTTCGTGCCGCGTTCGGACCTCGCGGTCTACGACAAGCAGGTATTCCGCGCGCCGCTGCTCGGCGAAGCCGGTGCCGATCCGAAGACGTACGGCAAGACGCTGTTCGAGACCGATGCCGTGCGTGCATGGGTCGACGACCGTGCGGGTGAGGATGACGTCGTGATCGTGTCGTTCAAGTCGAAGATGAACACGATCGGACCGAGCGTGATCGACGGCCTCGTGCAGGCGATCGAACTCGCGGAGAAGGACTACAAGGGCGTGGTGATCTGGCAGCCGACGTCGCTGAAGCTCGGCACGCCGGGCGGCCCGTTCTCGGCCGGTGCGAACCTCGAAGAGGCGATGCCCGCGTTCATGATGGGCGGCGCGAAGGGCATCGAGCCGTTCGTGAAGAAGTTCCAGGAAGGCATGCTGCGCGTGAAGTACGCGAACGTGCCGGTCGTTGCAGCCGTGTCGGGCATCGCGCTCGGCGGCGGGTGCGAACTGATGCTGCACAGCGCGAAGCGCGTCGTGCACGTCGAGAGCTACATCGGTCTCGTCGAAGTGGGTGTCGGCCTCGTGCCGGCGGGCGGCGGTCTGAAGGAAGCCGCGCTGCGCGCAGCGGATGCCGCAACGGCCGCGAATGCGACCACCGACATCCTGAAGTTCGTCACGAAGTCGTTCGAGAACGCGGCGATGGCGAAGGTGTCGGCGTCCGCGCACGATGCCCGTGCGATGGGCTACGTGAAGCCGTCCGACACGATCATCTTCAACGTGTTCGAACTGCTCGACACCGCGAAGAAGGAAGCGCGTGCGCTGGCCGCAACCGGCTACCGCGCACCGCTGCGCGCGAAGGACGTGCCGGTCGCCGGCCGTTCGGCGATCGCGACGATCAAGGCATCGCTCGTCAACATGCGTGATGGCCGCTTCATCAGCGACCACGACTACCTGATCGCGAGCCGCATCGCCGAAGCCGTGTGCGGCGGCGACGTCGAAGCCGGCAGCCTGGTCGACGAGCAGTGGCTGCTCGCGCTGGAGCGCCGTGCGTTCGTCGAGCTGCTCGGCACGCAGAAGACGCAGGAACGGATCATGGGCATGTTGCAGACCGGCAAGCCGGTGCGTAACTGAGCGAGCGGATAAGGCAAGGAGTCTCAAATGAGCAAACAATTGCAAGACGCATACATCGTCGCCGCCAGCCGCACGCCGATCGGCAAGGCCCCGCGCGGTGTCTTCAAGAACACGCGCCCGGACGAGCTGCTGGTCCACGCGCTCAAGTCGGCGGTGGCGCAGGTGCCCGGCTTCGACACGAAGCTGATCGAAGACGCGATCATCGGTTGTGCGATTCCGGAAGCCGAGCAGGGCCTGAACGTCGCGCGGATGGGCGCGC
Organism: Burkholderia sp. AU33423; assembly: GCF_002223135.1. Lineage (NCBI taxonomy): Bacteria > Pseudomonadati > Pseudomonadota > Betaproteobacteria > Burkholderiales > Burkholderiaceae > Burkholderia > Burkholderia sp. AU33423. The sequence goes on along the minus strand of NZ_NKFH01000005.1, from coordinate 545,990 downwards.
TGCTCGCGGGCCTGCCGCAGACGGTCGGCGGCGTGACGGTCAACCGCTTCTGCGCGTCGGGCATCACGGCGCTGGCCATGGCGGCCGACCGCATCCGCGTCGGCGAATCGGACGCGATCTTCGCGGGTGGCTGCGAATCGATGAGCATGGTGCCGATGATGGGCAACAAGCCGTCGATGTCGCCGCACATCTTCGATCGCAACGAAGACTTCGGCATCGCGTACGGGATGGGCCTGACGGCCGAGCGTGTCGCGGAGCAGTGGAAGGTGAGCCGCGAAGACCAGGACGCATTCTCGGTCGAATCGCACCGCAAGGCGCTTGCCGCCCAGCAGGCCGGCGAGTTCAACGACGAGATCGCCGCGTACACGATCACCGAGCGTTTCCCGAACCTCGCGACGGGTGAAGTCGACGTGAAGACGCGCGAGATCAAGCTCGACGAAGGTCCGCGTGCGGATACGTCGATCGAAGGCCTCGCGAAGCTGCGCACGGTGTTCGCGAACAAGGGCTCGGTCACGGCCGGCAACAGCTCGCAGACGTCGGACGGCGCGGGCGCGCTGCTCGTCGTGTCGGAGAAGGTGCTCAAGGAATTCAACCTGACACCGCTCGCACGCTTCGTGAGCTTCGCGGTGCGTGGCGTGCCGCCGGAAATCATGGGCATCGGTCCGAAGGAAGCGATTCCGGCCGCGCTGAAGGCCGCCGGCCTGAAGCAGGACGATCTCGACTGGATCGAGCTGAACGAAGCGTTCGCCGCGCAATCGCTGGCGGTGATGCGCGATCTCGGCCTCGACCCGTCGAAGGTCAACCCGATGGGCGGCGCGATCGCACTTGGCCATCCGCTCGGCGCGACCGGCGCGATCCGCGCGGCGACCGTCGTGCACGGCCTGCGTCGCCGCAACCTGAAGTACGGGATGGTCACGATGTGCGTCGGCACCGGCATGGGTGCGGCGGGCATCATCGAACGCCTGTAAGCGGAGCGCGACGACAAGCTACGACGGTGCGCGGGCCACGAGCTCGCGCACCGTTTTTTCATTCCGATAGAGGAAAGTCAAAGGAGACGGTTGTGGCCGAAATTCAAGTGGAACGCGCCGATGGCGTGATGACGATCACGATCGCGCGCCCGGCGAAGAAGAACGCGCTGACGGCGGCGATGTACCAGACGATGGCCGACGCACTCGCCGAAGCGCAGGAAGACAAGGCGGTTCGCGTGATCCTGTTGCGCGGCGGCGACGGCAACTTCACCGCGGGGAACGATCTCGAGGATTTCCTGAAGTCGCCGCCGAAGGACGACACCGCTCCGGTGTTCCAGTTTCTCGCGCGGATCAGCAGCGCGAGCAAGCCGATCGTGGCCGCGGTGCCGGGCCTGGCGATCGGCGTCGGCGTGACGATGCTGCTGCACTGCGATCTGGTCTATGCGGCCGACACCGCGACGTTCTCGCTGCCGTTCACGCAGCTCGGGCTGTGCCCGGAAGCCGCGTCAAGCGTGCTGCTGCCGCGTCTGGCCGGCCATCAGGTCGCGGCCGAGAAGCTGCTGCTCGGCGAGGCGTTCGACGCGCTGGAAGCGCACCGGATCGGCATTGTCAACCGCGTGCTGCCGGCGGCGGAGCTCGACGCGTTTGCGGCGAAGCAGGCGGCAAAGCTCGCGGCGCTGCCGGCCGCGTCATTGCGCGTGACGAAGGCGCTGCTGAAGGATACGGGCGGCGTGGCGACGCAGGCGCGGATGGCCGAGGAAGCGGGCCACTTCGCCGAGATGCTGCGCGCGCCGGAAGCGCGCGAGGCGATGACGGCGTTCTTCGAGAAGCGCAAGCCGGATTTCCGTCAGTTCGACTGACCGGTCGACGGAGCAGGGCGCGCCGGCGGCGGACCGCCGGCGCGCTCCCGGGATCGCGATCAGGCCGTGCCGTAGTCGACGTGGCCGGTTTCGCGGCAGAAGCTGACGAGCCGCAAGCCGGCCGCTTTCGCGATCTCGATCGCGAGCGACGACGGCGCGGAGATCGTCGCCACCAGCGGGATGCCGACCCGTGCGGCCTTGCGCACGAGCTCGTAGCTCGCGCGGCTCGACAGGAACACGAAGCCGTCGGTCGCGTCGGCGCGCGACAGCACGAGCGAGCCGATCAGCTTGTCGAGTGCGTTGTGGCGGCCGACATCCTCGAACGCCATCCGGATCGCGCCTGTTGCGTCGCACCACGCGGCCGCGTGCAGGCCGCCCGTGAGCCGCGTGAGCGCCTGGTGAACCGGCAGCGCCTGCGCCGCGCGCGTCAGCGCGTCGGGGGCGAGGCGTGCGAGAAAGCCCGTATCGGGCACGCGTTCGGGCGCGAGGTCGAGCAGGTCGATGCTTTCGATCCCGCAGACGCCGCAGCCGGTACGCCCCGCGAGCGCGCGGCGCCGGTCCTTCAGCGCGGCGAACGCCTGCTGGACGACCTCCAGGTGGACTTCCGCATGCGGCAGCGGTGCGTCGGCGTGCAGGATCACCTCGATGTCCTTGATGTCGCTGCCGCGCGCGACGATCCCTTCCGAGATCGCGAAACCGACCGCGAACGCTTCGAGGTCGCACGGCGTACACATCATCACCGCATGCGAGATGCCGTTGAAGACGAGCGCGACGGGCCATTCCTGGCCCACGTAGTCGTGTGCGGTTTCGACGGCGCCGCCGCGCGTGCGGCGCACGGACAGTTCGATCGCGCCGCGCGGTTCGTCGCGCAAGTTGCCGGATTCGGTCGGATTCACGAGCACTCCCGTTGATTCAGCACGCGGCCGGCGGCAATCGTATCCGCCGCCCGCGCGCAGAGGTTCTAAAATACCCCAGGCAAGCCGGCCGCGCCGGTATCCGCCACATCAGGTAACGATCATGGGACTCAGCGACGCTCCACTGCTATTCGCCTTCGAACACGATTCGTCGGAAAACTTCACGTACATCCCGATGATCGTGCGTTTCAATCTCGACCGTTTCGGTCTGCGGATTTCACTGGAGCAGTGGCAGTTGCTGCCGCTCGAGGACCGCAAGCTGCTCGCGCGCTTTCCGGCCGACGAGGACACCGCGATCGAGCCCAACTTCGATCACGCGCTGTTCGAAATGCTGCGCACGCACGCGGACCTGGAACCCTCGTGGTTCCAGCCGGACGAGCAGCCGACCTGGCGCGCCACCGACATCGTGCCGGAGGCGCTCGTGCAGCAGAGCGCGCTGGCCGGGCTGACGGCGCCCGAGCTCGCGCAGTGGCAGCGGCTCGCGCCGTTCCAGCGCTACGTGCTGGTGAAGCTGTCGCGCAAGCCGAAGCTGAACCACGATTTCGTGCCCGCGATGCGGGAGTTCGGGCTGACGGCCACGCACTGAGGTGGCCGAAGGCGGGGGAAGCGCCGCCGCGCGGCGCTCGTCCGTCAGAGCGGCGGCAGTTGCCGCGGCTTGCGGTCGGTGCCGGTCGCGACGTAGGTGAGCGTCGCTTCGGTGACCTTCACGACTTCACCCATCAGGCGCATGCGCTGTGCGTACACCTCGACGTCGACCGTGATCGACGTGTTGCCGGTACGCGTGATGGTCGCGTAGAAGCTCAGCAGATCGCCGACGAACACCGGCTGCTTGAACACGAACGAGTTGACCGCGACCGTCGCGACGCGACCGTTCGCACGCTGGCTCGCGGGGATCGAACCGGCGATGTCGACCTGCGACATGATCCAGCCGCCGAACACGTCGCCGTGGACGTTCGCGTCGTGCGGTTGCGGGACGACGCGCAGCGCGGGCTGCTTTTGCGGGAGTTCGAGGGTCGAATCGGTCATGGCGGGGGCTTTCATCCTGTAATAAATAGGCCGCCGCGCGCAGGCCGGCCGGCGAGGGCGCCGGCAGCGGCGCGAAGCGGCTTCTGCGACAATACAACGTTCGCAAATTGTACGAGAAAGTGAGCGAGCCGGCCGCCGCTGCACGCGTCCGGCACTGCCGCCGATCCTTCCCCCCATGCGCCGATTTCCTGCTTCCGGCGAGCCCGCGCCGGCTTCGACCGGGCCCCGCAACGACTGGCAGACCATCCGGTCGCTGCTGCCGTACCTGACCACCTACAAATGGCGCGTCGCGCTCGCGCTCGGCTGCCTGATCGGCGCGAAGGTCGCGAACCTCGGCGTGCCGGTCGTGATGAAGCGCATCGTCGACCACTTGTCCTACGTCCAGCAGATCACCGCGATCGGCCGCGCCGAACAGTCGGCCGGCATCGTGCTTGCGGGCGGCGTGGGGCTGCTGGTCGTCGCGTATGCGCTCGTGCGGCTGTCCACGTCGCTGTTTACCGAGCTGCGCGAGATCCTGTTCTCGAAGGTCACCGAGAGCGCGGTGCGCCAGCTCGCGCTGCAGGTGTTCCGGCACCTGCACGGGCTGTCGCTGCGGTTTCACCTGGAGCGCCAGACCGGCGGCATGTCGCGCGACATCGAGCGCGGCACGCGCGGCATCCAGCAGCTGATTTCATATTCGCTGTACAGCATCCTGCCGACGCTCGTCGAGGTCGGGCTCGTGCTCGGCTTCTTCGTGGTCAAGTACGAGGCCTATTACGCGTACGTGACGTTCGCGGCGCTGGTCACGTACATCGTGTTCACGGTGAAGGTCACCAACTGGCGCACGCATTTCCGCCGCACGATGAACGAACTCGATTCGCGCGCGAACTCGCGGGCGATCGATTCGCTGATCAACTACGAGACGGTGAAGTATTTCGGCAACGAGGAGTGGGAAGCGCAGCGCTACGACGAGAACCTGAAGCGCTACCGGAAAGCCGCGATCCGTTCGCAGAATTCGCTGTCGGTGCTGAACTTCGGCCAGCAGGCGATCATCGGCACGGGGCTCGTGTTCATCCTGTGGCGCGCGACGCAGGGCGTGCTCGCAGGCAAGCTGACGCTCGGCGATCTGGTCCTGATCAACACGTTCATGCTGCAGCTGTACATTCCGCTGAATTTTCTCGGCGTCGTCTATCGCGAGCTGAAGCAGAGCCTCACCGACATGGATCGCATGTTCGGGCTGCTGTCGGCCGCGAAGGAAGTGGCCGATTTGCCCGATGCGCGGCCGCTTGCGGTCGCCGGCGCACAGGTGCGCTTCGAGCACGTGAATTTCGCGTACGAGCCTGCGCGGCAGATCCTGCACGATGTGTCGTTCACGATCGACGCGGGCACGACGACCGCGGTGGTCGGCCACAGCGGCTCCGGGAAGTCGACACTGTCGCGGCTGCTGTTCCGCTTCTACGATCTCGACCGGCAGGCGGGCGGCGCGATCCGGATCGACGGCCAGGACATCCGCGACGTCACGCAGGATTCGCTGCGCGCGTCGATCGGGATCGTGCCGCAGGACACCGTGCTGTTCAACGACTCGATCTACTACAACATCGCGTACGGCCGGCCGACCGCGACCCGCGACGAGGTGATCGCGGCCGCGCGCGCCGCGCACATCCACGATTTCATCGAAAGCCTGCCGAAGGGCTATGACACGCCGGTCGGCGAGCGCGGGCTGAAGCTGTCGGGCGGCGAGAAGCAGCGCGTCGCGATCGCGCGCACGCTGTTGAAGAACCCGCCGGTGCTGCTGTTCGATGAAGCGACGTCGGCGCTCGACTCGCGCTCGGAGCGCGCGATCCAGCACGAACTCGACCAGATCGCGCGGCATCGCACGACGCTCGTGATCGCGCACCGGCTGTCGACGGTCGTGCACGCGCAGCAGATCCTCGTGATGGACCACGGGCGGATCGTCGAGCGCGGCACGCACGACGAACTCGTGCGCGCCGACGGGCTGTATGCGCAGATGTGGGCGCTGCAGCAGCAGCGCGCGGCGGCGGGCGGGGAAGAGGCGGAAGCCGCGTGAGCGGCGGTGCTGCGCGCGGGGGCGCGCAGCGGAAGGGGGCTCGCTCGATGGGCAGAGTCGGGCCGGCATGACGGTCCGGCTGGCGCTGGACCTGTTGATCGGTCAAGCCAAACCGGCCAGTTTGCCGGTTAGCCAACCAGCCAGTCAGCCAGCTAAACAGCCGGCCAACTGACCAGCCGCTCAACCAACCAGCGGATCAATCAGCCCGACGACCCGTCAGCCGGTCACTCCGCGGCGCGCAGCCGCGCATCCAGCTCGCCGAGCTGCGCCGGCGTGCCGACGTTCTCCCAGATACCTTCGTACAGTTCGCCGCTCGCGCGGCCGGCCTCGATCGCCGCGCGATAGTACGGCGTCAGCGCGCGCCGTGTGCCGGGTGCGAGATCGCGGAACATCCGCGTGTCGTACAGGCCGATGTTGCCGAACGTGAAGCGCGCGGCGCCGTCGAGCGCAAGGCGGCCGTCGTCGCCGAGCGCGAAGTCGCCGGCCGGGTGGAACGGCGGGTTCGGCACCATCACGAGGTGCATCGCCGGCGCGTCGAGCGCGGCCATCCGGGCGGCGCGGGGCGCGAGCGATCGGTAATCGAACGCGCAGTAGACGTCGCCGCTGACCGCCGCGAACACGGCCGGCTGCCCGTCGCGCTCGAGCAGCGGCAACGCCTGTGCGATGCCGCCCGCGGTTTCCAGCGCCTCGCCCTCGGCCGAATACGCGAGCCGCACGCCCCAGCGCGAACCGTCGCCGAGCGCAGCCTCGATCTGCTCGCCGAGCCACGCGTGGTTGATCACGATCGTCTCGATGCCCGCACGCGCGAGCGCTTCGATCTGCCACACGATCAGCGGCTTGCCGCCCGCTTCGAGCAGCGGCTTCGGGCGGGTGTCGGTGAGCGGGCGCATCCGTTCGCCGCGCCCGGCGGCGAAGATCATCGCCGTGGTCAGGGTGTTGCTCATGTTCGGCCGGGTGTCAGGAGAGTCGGAACGATCAGAACGTATAGCCTACGTCGGCCGGCGCGTTGCCCTCGAGCTCGTCGAGCAGCTTCGCGAACGGCACGAGCGGGCGATAGCGCAGCGCGACCTTGCGCGCATACGCGATGAAGCGCGGCAGGTCGTTCAGGTAGTGCGGCTTGCCGTCGCGGTAATTGATACGCGCGAACAGGCCGAGCACCTTGATGTGGCGCTGCAGCCCCATCCATTCGAGCTGGCGGTAGAACTCGCCGAAGTCGGGGTCGACCGGCAGGCCGGCCTTTTTCGCCTTTTCCCAGTAGTACGCGAAGCAGTCGAGCTCGAATTCCTCGTCCCAACTGATGAACGCATCGCGCAGCAGCGACACGACGTCGTACGTCAGCGGCCCGTAGACGGCGTCCTGGAAGTCGAGGATGCCCGGGTTCGGCTCGCACACCATCAGGTTGCGCGGCATGAAGTCGCGCAGCATGAAACCTTGCGGCTGCGCGTGCGCGCTGGCGACCAGCAACGCGAAGGTGCGGTCGAGCGTGCCGCGCATCGCGTCGGTGACCGGCTTGCCGAGGTGGCGGCCGACGAACCATTCGGGCATCAGCTCCATCTCGCGGCGCAGGAATGCTTCGTCGAACGGCGGCAGCACGTCAGGCTTCGACGTGAGCTGGAAGCGGATCAGCGCGTCGAGCGCCGCGCGCATCAGCGGTTTTGCGGCGGCCGGGTCGGCCGGATCGAGCACCGAGATGTACGACGTGCGGCCGAGATCGGTTACGAGCATGAAGCCCGCGTCGAAATCGTGGGCCAGCACGTCCGGCACGTGGTCGCCGGCCGCGGCGAGCAGTTGCGCGACCTGGACGAACTCGCGGCACTTTTCGGGCGGCGGCGCGTCGACGGCGATCAGCGTGCCGCCGGCGCTCGTGGCCGACGCGACACGGAAATAGCGGCGGAAACTGGCGTCCGACGAGGCGGGCGCGAGGGTCGACAGGTCGAGCGCATAGCGTTCGGCGAGCGGGTGCAGCCACGCGGTGAGCGCTTCGAGGCGGGCGTCGGGCTGGGATGCGGCGGATGGGGGCGTCATGAAACTCGGAGGAGGGGGGAACGTCTTGCCATATAATACCCCACGACTTTTTTGACGCGCCCCGCGTCAGCTTTCCGCCGTGCAGGCCCACCGCCTGTCGCGCGGTCGCCCGAACGCCTCCCCGGTTTGCGCTCAGCCGCAGTCGCGGTGCGACGGTGCGGCCCGCCGCGCGCGAATGTGCCGCGACGGCGCGGTTGACAAGGGGCGATTCGCCAAACGATAGATGCCGCCCAAACCGCTATTCCCGAATGTTTTCCCCGGTGACGGGGCGCCGCGCAAACGGCGGCTCGCGCTCGCACTCCTGGCCGTGCCCGGCCTCGTGCCGGCCGTGTCGTACGCGCAGCTGTCGGGCGCGGCCGCGCAGCCGCAGCCGCTCGACTCGCCGTGGGATCTGCGTCTCGCGCCCCAGCTCGAGGATCATCCGCTGAAGGACGGCGCGAAGCCGGCCGCCTTCGTGATCGCCGACCACACGAGCGGCACGGCCGAGCAGGATCTCGCCGCGAAGGGTTCGGCCGAGCTGCGGCGCGGTGACGCCGTCGTGAAGGCCGACGCGATCCACTACGATCAGGATACCGACATGGCCGATGCGTACGGCCAGGTCAAGGTGGTCAATGGCGGCACGTCGTTCGCCGGCCCCGAGGCGCACCTGAAGATCGAGGCGAACCAGGGCTTCATGACCGCGCCGAAGTACCACTTCAACGTGACGGGCGGGTCGGGCAGCGCGGAACGCGTCGACATGGTCGACAACGAGCGCTCGGTGTTCGTCAACGGCACCTATACCGCGTGCCAGTGTTCGACGAACCCCGCGTGGTACATCAAGGGCAGCCGCTTCGACTTCGATACGGGCGCCGACGAAGGCACCGCGCGCAACGGCGTGCTGTTCTTCCAGGGCGTGCCGATCTTCGCGAGCCCGTGGATGACATTCCCGCTGTCGGGCGAGCGGCGCAGCGGCCTGCTGCCGCCGACGTTCGCGATGAACTCGAGCAACGGGTTCGAACTGTCGCTGCCGTACTACTTCAACATCGCGCCGAACCGCGACCTGACGCTCACGCCGCGCATCATCTCGCGGCGCGGCGTGATGACCGAGGCGACGTTCCGCTACCTGTCGCCCTCGTATTCGGGCACGTTTACGGCCAATTACCTGCCGGATGACCGGCTTGCGCACCGCAACCGTTACGCAATTTACTGGCAGCACCAGCAGAACTTCGGCGGCGGCTTCGGCGGCTATGTCTACTACAACAAGGTCTCGGACAATACGTATCCCGAAGACCTCGGGTCGGCGAACCAGTTCATCAACGGGACGCAGACGCTGTACCAGCAGGAAGCGGGCCTCACGTACAACAACGGCCCGTGGTCGGTGCTCGCGCGCTACCAGCACTGGCAGACGCTGCCGCCGTCGATCGCGCCGTACAGCCGCGAGCCGCAGTTGAACGTGAAATACACGAAATACAACGTCGGCGGCTTCGACTTCGGCGCGGAAGCCGACTATTCGCGGTTCCGCATCACGACGGCCGATGCAACCCAGGGTGACCGGATCGTCTTCAACCCGTACATCGCGTACGGCGTATACGGCCCCGGCTACTTCGTCGTGCCGAAGGTCCAGTACCACTTCGCGTCGTACGACCTGAACTACCTGTCGTCGACCACGCCGAACAATCCGAAGCGCTTCACCGAGTCGATCCCGACCGTGAGCTTCGATTCGGGCCTGATCTTCGACCGCTCGGTGCGCCTGTTCGGCCAGGACTTCATCCAGACCCTCGAGCCGCGCCTGTACTACGTGTACACGCCGTATCGCGACCAGTCGAACGCGCCGCTGTTCGACACCGCGGAGTCGGACTTCGGCCTCGCGGAGATCTACCAGCCGAACACGTTCGTCGGCAACGACCGGATCGCCGACGCGAACCGGATCACGGCCGGCCTCACGTCGCGCTTCATCGACCCGCGCACCGGCGACGAGCGTGCGCGCTTCGTGATCGCGCAGCAGTACTATTTCGCCGATCAGCGCGTCACGCTGACTCCCGGGCAGAGCGCCGTGCTGGCGCGCCACTCTGACCTGATCGTCGGCGCCGCGCTGAAGCTCGGCTCGGGCTTCATGTCGGAGACGGCGTTCCAGTACAACCAGAACAACAACCAGCTCGTGAAGTCGAGCGTCGGTTTCGGCTACAGCCCGGGCGAGCGCCGCGTGATCAACGTCGGCTACCGCTACACGCGATCGAACACCACGCTCGACAACCAGCCGATCAACCAGTTCCTGGTGTCTGCGCAATGGCCGCTCACGCGCCGCCTGTATGCGATCGGCCGCTTCAACTACGACCTCGCCGGCGATCGCGTGGTCGACGGTCTGGTCGGCTTACAATACGACGCGGACTGCTGGGCGCTCGGGGTCGGGGTGCAACGGGCGGCGAACGGCATCAATTCGTCGGGACAGCAGAACTCGTCGACGCGAGTCATGATGCAGCTGACGCTCAAGGGCCTGTCGACCGTCGACAACGGCCTCGTGTCCGCATTCCGCGCCGGGGTGCCGGGCTACACGCCGCTGCCGCCGCCGCCGCCGCCGATGTCCCGCTTCAGCAACTACGAGTAACGCCGGCTTGTCTGCACCGGTCAGCACGATTTCAATGGAGTTCCAGTGGCAATGAAGAAAACCCTTCGTTTCGCGGCAGTCGTGTCCAGCCTCGCTGCGGCCTCCGCGCTGCTCGCCGCCGCGCCGGTCGCGGCGCAGGCGCTCGGTTCGCAAGGTGCGCAGCTCGCCGACGAAGTCGTCGCGGTCGTCAACAACGACGTGATCACGGGCCGCGAACTCGACCAGCGTGCCGGCCTGATCGCGCGCCGGCTGCAGCAGCAGAACGCACCCGTGCCGCCGACCGACCAGCTGCGCGCGCAGGTGCTGAACCAGATGGTGCTCGAGCGTATCCAGGTGCAGAAGGCCAAGGACGACGGGATCCGCATCGACGACGCGACCGTGCAGGCCACGTTGCAGCGTCTCGCGCAGGCGAACGGCATGACGCTCGAGCAGTACCGCGCGCGTCTCGAGGCGCAAGGCGTGCCCTGGAGCATCTTCACGAGCGACGCGCGTACCGAACTGATGCTGTCGAAGCTGCGCGAGCGCGAGGTCGACGGCAAGATCACCGTGTCGGACGCCGAGGTCGCGAACTACATCGCGAGCCAGCGCGGGCCGAATGCGTCGCAACAGCAGGACCTGCGCTTCCAGCACATCTTCATCAAGGCGCCGACCAACGCGCCGCAGGCCGACATCGAAGTCGCGCAGAAGAAGGCTGACGCGCTGCTGCAGCAGGCGAAGTCGGGCGCCGATTTCGAGAAGCTCGCGAAGAACAATTCGGAAGCGAACGACGCGAAGAAGGGCGGCGACCTCGGCTTCAAGGCACCGAGCGCGCTGCCGGCCGACGTCGTCGACGCCGCATCGAAGCTGCGCCCGGGCCAGGTCAACCCGACGCTGATCCGCGTGCCGGACGGCTTCGAGATCGTGCGTCTCGTCGATCGCCGCCAGAGCCAGGGCGCGACCGCCGCCGCACCGAAGATCGTCCAGACGCACGTGCGCCACATCCTGCTGCGCGTGGGCGAAGGCAAGTCGGAAGGCCAGGCGCGCCAGCAGTTGCAGGACATCCGCAAGCAGGTCGAGGCCGGCGGCGATTTCGAGAAGTTCGCGCGCACCTACTCGCAGGACGGTTCGGCATCGCAGGGCGGCGATCTCGGCTGGATCAGCCCGGGCGAGACCGTGCCGGAATTCGAGCGCGCGATGAACAACCTGCAGGCCGGCCAGATCAGCCAGCCGATTCGTACCGAATACGGCTATCACCTGATCCAGGTGGTCGAGCGCCGCGAGGCGGAAGGCTCGGTGCAGCAGCAGATGGATATCGCGCGTCAGGCGATCGGCCAGCGCAAGGCCGAGCAGGCGTATGCCGACTGGCTGCGCGAGCTGCGCGATTCGTCGTACGTGCAGTACAAGATCGGCGGCGTCGGCCCGGCGAACTGAGCGAGCTTCAGATGACCACGCCCGCGCTGCAGATCGCGATCACGACTGGCGAACCCGCGGGGGTCGGCCCGGAGCTGACCGTGCAGGCGCTGCGTGATGCCGCGCAGCGCTGGCCCGACGCGCATTTCACCGTGCTCGGCGATGCGGCGCTGCTCGACGCGCGTGCGGCGGCCGTCGGCGCCGACCGGGCCGCACTGGCCGGCAGCGGGCCGGTGTCGGTCGCGCATCACGCGCTCGCCGTGCCCGCGCAGGCGGGCAAGCTGGACGCCGCGAACGGCCCGTACGTGCTCGGGTTGCTCGACGCGGCGATCGACGGTGCGCTGGCAGGCCAGTACGATGCGATCGTCACCGCGCCGCTGCAGAAGAGCACCATCAACGATGCGGGCGTGCCGTTCACCGGCCATACCGAATACCTGGCGGAGCGCACGCATACGCCGCGTGTCGTGATGATGCTGGCCGGTACCGGCCACAAGCCGCTGCGCGTCGCGCTCGCGACCACGCACCTGCCGCTGAAGGACGTGTCGGCCGCACTCACGATCGACGGGCTCGTCGAGACACTCGCGATCATCGATCGCGACCTGCGGCGCGACTTCGGCCTCGCCGCACCGCGCATCCTCGTGACGGGCCTGAACCCGCACGCGGGCGAGAACGGTTATCTCGGCCGCGAGGAGATCGACGTGATCTCGCCGGCGCTGGCCCGCGCGAACGCGCAGGGCATCGACGCGCGCGGCCCGTATCCGGCCGACACGCTGTTCCAGCCGCGCCATCTCGCGGACGCCGATTGCGTGCTCGCGATGTTCCATGACCAGGGTCTGCCCGTGCTGAAGTATGCGACGTTCGGCGAGGGCATCAACGTGACGCTCGGGCTGCCGATCATCCGGACGTCGGTCGATCACGGCACGGCACTCGATCTGGCCGGCACCGGCCGCGCGGATCCGGGCAGCATGATCGCCGCGCTCGACACGGCCGTCACGATGGCGCGCCATCGCCGCACGGCCTGACGCGGCCCGGCTTCACCTCTTTCGTCGTATTTTTCGTTTTACTCAGTCGATGTCGAACAGCAGACAGCACCAAGGCCATTTCGCGCGCAAGCGCTTCGGGCAGAACTTCCTCGTCGATCACGGCGTGATCGACTCGATCGTCTCGACGATCGGCCCCGCGCGCGGCCAGCGCATGGTCGAGATCGGCCCCGGGCTCGGCGCGCTGACCGAGCCGCTGATCGAGCGCCTCGCGACGCCCGAGTCGCCGCTGCATGCGGTCGAGCTCGACCGTGACCTGATCGGGCGCCTGCAGCAACGCTTCGGCGCGCTGCTCGAGCTGCACGCGGGCGACGCGCTCGCGTTCGACTTCCGGTCGCTCGCGGCGCCCGGCGACAAGCCGTCGCTGCGGATCGTCGGCAACCTGCCGTACAACATTTCCAGCCCGCTGCTGTTTCACCTGATGACGTTCGCCGATGCGGTCATCGACCAGCATTTCATGCTGCAGAACGAAGTCGTCGAACGGATGGTCGCGGAGCCCGGCACGAAAGCGTTTTCGCGTCTGTCGGTGATGCTGCAGTACCGCTACGTGATGGAGAAGATGCTCGACGTGCCGCCGGAATCGTTCCAGCCGCCGCCGAAGGTCGATTCGGCGATCGTCCGGATGATTCCATACGAACCGCACGAATTGCCGGACGTCGATCCGGTGCTGCTCGGTGAAATCGTCACCGCCGCGTTCTCGCAGCGCCGCAAGATGCTGCGCAATACGCTCGGCGACTATCGCGAGACGATCGATTTCGACGCGCTCGGCTTCGATCTCGCACGCCGTGCGGAGGATGTGAGCGTGGCTGAGTACGTCGGCGTCGCGCAGGCGCTCGCGGCGGTGCGCAAGGCCGGTTGAGGCCGGTCACGCGAGCGGGACCGGATGTGACGAAGAGGCTGCCCTGCGAGGCAGCCTTTTTTATTGCGTGGGTGCGCGCGCGTTGCGCCGGGTCGTCATGCGCGCCGGCGCGGTGGCGCGTTGACGAGCGCGATGCCGGTCAGCACGAGCGCGGCCGCGGACGTGAAGCGCCAGCCGACCGATTCGCCGAGCAGCAGCACGCCGAACGCGACGCCGAACAGCGGCGACAGGAACGTGAAGACCGACAGCCGTGACGCGCTGTAGCGTGTCAGCAGCCAGAACCACGACAGGTAGCTGACGAACGCGACGATCACCGACTGGTACGCGAGGCTTGCCACCGCGACCGGCGTGACGTGCGCGAACGACACCTGGCCGAACAGTGCGGCAAGCGCGACCAGCACGACCGCCGATACCGCGAGCTGGTAGAACAACGTCTTGCTCGCGCTCGCCCGTGCGAGTGCAGTCGAGCGCACGACGACCGTCGTCGCGGCCCACATCGCGCCGCCGAGGATGCCGAGCGCGTCGCCGGCGAGCCCGGCCAGTACCGATGCGCCGGGTGCGCGCGGTTTCAGGAAGCCGTCCGCGAATGCGAGCGCGATGCCGGCGAATGCCAGGCCGACGCCGGCCCACTGCGTGCGCTGCAGTCGTTCGCCCGGTGCGAACAGATGCAGGCCGAGCGCGGTGAAGCAGGGCGCCGTGTACAGGAAGATCGCCATGTGCGACGCACTCGTCAGCGTCAGCCCGAAGAACACGCAGATGAATTCACCGGCGAACAGCGCCCCGGCCGCGAGGCCCGCGCCGAACGTGCCGTCCGCCTGGAACAGCGGCGTACCGCGCGAGCGGGCCCAGCCCCACAGCAGCACCGCCGCGATCACCGAGCGCAGCCCGGCCTGGAACATCGGCGCGATCGCGGCGTTCGTGCTCTTGATCGCGACTTGCTGGAAGCCCCAGATCGCGCATAGCAGCAGCATCAGGCCGACGGCGCGCGTGTCGAGCGCGCGGCGCATGGGGGCGGCGGCGAGCGTGGTCATCGGCGAACCTCGCCGGTTCGGCGCGGGGGCTGCAAGGTCGGAAGGGCGGCGCATCCGGCGCGCTCGAATCGGCGGTTTCGCACGGCAGTGTGGCTGTCTCGGGGGTGGGGTGGTCGCGTTCGGGCAGTGGGTCGCATGCCCGTTTTTGGTGCGAGGTGAAAGGATGTTACCCGATCGGCGCAGTAGCCGGGCGAGCCGGACCGTGCCGTTTTACGCCGTCGTGCTCGCGCCGGTTGGCGCCGACGGGCCATATCGGCCGCGTTCAGGCGAGGCGCCTCCTGCTGGACGCCCTTGGATGGCCCCGGCTAGGCGCCCTCGGCTGGGCGCCCCCGGCGAAATTCACCCGACTCTGGTAGAGTTCCCGGTTCTGGAAAGTCCCCACAGGAGTACAACACATGCGATTGCTGCATACGATGCTGCGAGTCGGCGATCTCGACCGCTCGATCAAGTTCTACACCGAATTGCTCGGCATGAAGGTGCTGCGCCGCGACGACTATCCGGAAGGCAAGTTCACGCTCGCATTCGTCGGCTACGGCGATGAAAGCGACAACACGGTGATCGAGCTGACCCATAACTGGGATACGCCGGCCTACGATCTCGGCAACGGCTTCGGCCACCTCGCGCTCGAAGTCGACGATGCGTACAAGGCCTGCGAGCAGATCAAGGCGCAAGGCGGCAAGGTCACGCGCGAAGCGGGCCCGATGAAGCACGGCACGACCGTGATCGCGTTCGTCGAGGATCCGGACGGCTACAAGATCGAGTTCATCCAGAAGAAGGCGCACTGAGCGCCGGATGAACCGGGCTGCGGCGTGCGATGTGCGCCGCGGCAGCAAAAAAGGGCGATGCGGGGTGACCCGCATCGCCCTTTTTCGTTGGCGGCGACGCCGCGCGCGTCACAGCGACGGCAGCAACTCGGGAGGATGGTGCTTGAGTGTGTGCCGCGCTTCGCGGAACTCGGGAAAGATCGATTCGACGGTCTGCCAGAAGGCCGGGCTGTGGTTCATCTCGCGCAGGTGCGACAGCTCGTGCGCGACGACGTAGTCGATGATCGACATCGGGAAATGGATCAGCCGCCAGTTCAGCCGGATCTTGCCGTCGCTCGAGCAACTGCCCCAGCGCGTCGCGGCCGACGATAGCGCGTACATCGAATACGTGACGCCGAGTTTCTCCGCATAGACGGAGAGGCGTTCACCGAAGATCCGCTTCGCTTCGCCCTGCAGCCAGCCCTGCACGCGATCCTTGATCTGCTGCATGTCGGCCTGCACGGGCAGCGGCAGCGAGAGCCGCAGCGCATCGGTATCGAACGCGACGGCGCCCGCGCCGAGCGCGATCGTCACCGTCTTGCCGAGATAGGGAAGCGCCGCGCCGTCGCGCCAGTCGATCTGCGGCAGCGCGCGCTGTTCGGTGCGCGTCTTCCACTCTGCGAGCTTCGCGAAGATCCAGCGCTGTTTCTCGGAGATCGCGGCTTCGATGTCGGCGAGCGTGACCCAGCGCGGCGCGGTGATCGACAGCCCGCTGCCGTCGATCGTGAAGCCGATCGTGCGGCGCGCGGAGCGCTTCAGGCGGTATTCGAGCACGCGGCTGTCGAGTGCGAACGTGCGCACGCGCGAGCGGTCGGGCGCCGGGCCCGGATCGAGGGGCGCCGCGGGTGCCGCTTCGGGCGGCGCCGGCGGCGTGGCGGGCGCCGACGGTGCGGCGGCCGGCCCGTCGAAGAGCGGCAGGTCCATCTGGCGATGATCGAGGGCCACGACGGCAGGCCGTGGCCGCGGACGCTGTTTCATCAGTTCGCTTCTTTTTGTCGTACGCAACGGCTGCAACCTGGGGGCGTCAGACACGCGCGGCATCGCGCGTGCCCGCATTGCCCGCCTGGCGATACGAATCGGGATCGATCCGGCGCATTTCCGCTTCGATCCATGCTTCGACCTGCGAGTTCAATGCATCGGGCGTCAGCCCCTCGCTCGGGATCGGCTTGCCGATCGACACGGTGACGACGCCCGGGAATTTCGTGAACGAGTTGCGCGGCCACACCCGCCCTGCATTGTGCGCGATCGGCACGACGGGTGCGCCGGTTTCGATCGCGAAGCGCGCGCCGCCCGTCTTGTACTTGCCCTGCTTGCCGACCGGCGTGCGCGTGCCTTCCGGGAACATGATCATCCATGCGCCTTCCGACAGGCGCTTCTTGCCCTGGCGGATCACCGACGTGAACGCGTTCTTGCCTTCCTTGCGGTTGATGTTGACCATGTGCAGCATGCCGAGCGCCCAACCGAAGAACGGCACGTACAGCAGCTCGCGCTTGAACACGTAGCAAAGCGGCCTCGGCATCAGCGCCGGAAACGCGAGCGTCTCCCACGCGGACTGGTGCTTCGACAGCAGCACCGCCGGGCCGTCGGGCAGGTTCTCGTACCCTTCGATCCGGTAGCGGATGCCGTTCAGCCAGCGCACGACCCACAGCGTCGACTTGCACCAGCCGGCGGCCATCCAGTAGCGCGCGTCGGAGCGCATGAACGGAAAGGCGATGAAGCACGCGGTGGCGTACGGCACCGTGTACAGGATGAAGTAGATCAGCAGCAGCAGGGAGCGGACGAAGCGCATCGGCGTAAGTCTGGCGTTAGGGAGGATGCGCGCGGCGGCTGCATCACTCGTGTTCGTGTGAAAGGAAATCGAGCGCGAACGCGCGCAGGTCGTCGTGGACCTTCGTGCCGGGCGGCAGGTTGCCGGCGGCGAGCGTCTTCTTGCCCTTGCCGGTGAGCACGAGGTGCGGCTGGAAGCCGACCGCGATGCCGGCCTGCAGGTCGCGCAGCGAATCGCCGACGACCGGCGTGTGACCGGGATCGATCTCGAAGCGCTCGGCGATCATCTGCATCATGCCGGGTTTCGGCTTGCGGCAGTCGCAGTGATCCTCGGCCGTGTGCGGGCAGAAGAACACCGCGTCGATACGTGCGCCGACCGAGGCCGCCGCGCGATGCATCTTCAGATGCATCTCGTTGAGCGCAGCCATGTCGAACAGCCCGCGACCGATGCCGGACTGGTTGGTCGCGACGACCACGCGATACCCCGCGTGGTTGAGCCGGGCGATCGCCTCGAGGGCGCCGGGCAGCGCGATCCATTCGTCGGGCGTCTTGATGAACGCATCCGAATCGACGTTGATCACGCCGTCCCGGTCGAGGACGACGAGCTTTCGGTTGGGGCTGGTCGGCATCGTGCGGCCCTTATGCAGCGAGCTTCGAGATGTCGGCGACGCAGTTCATCTGCTGGTGCAGCGCGGACAGCAGCGCGAGACGGTTCGCGCGCAGTGCCGGATCATCCGCGTTGACCATCACGTCGTTGAAGAACGTGTCGACCGGTGCGCGCAGCGCGGCGAGCGCCGACAGCGCGCCCGTGTACGCACGCGCCTCGAGCTGCGACTGCACGTGCGGCGTCACGGCCGCGAGCTGTTCGTGCAGCGCCTTCTCGGCGGCCTCGACGAGCAGCGTCGGCTGCACCGTGCCGTTCGCGCCGCCTTCCGACTTCTTCAGGATGTTCGAGATCCGCTTGTTCGCGGCCGCGAGCGCTTCGGCTTCGGCGAGGCGCGTGAACTCGCGCACCGCGTCGAGGCGTGCGACGAGATCGTCGACGCGCGTCGGGTTCAGGCTCAGCACCGCGTCGATTTCACCGGCCGAATAGCCGCGCTCGCGCAGCAGGCCGCGCAGGCGATCCATGAAGAACGCGAGGATCGCATCGGTCGATTCGGCCACGCCCGGCACGCCTTCGAAGCGTGCATGGGCCGTGCGCAGCAGCGACACGAGATCGAGCGGCAGCTGCTTCTCGAGCAGCAGGCGCAGCACGCCGAGCGCGTGGCGGCGCAGCGCGAACGGATCCTTCTCGCCGGTCGGCGCGAGGCCGATGCCCCAGATGCCGACGATCGTCTCGAGCTTGTCGGCCAGCGCGACGGCGGTCGACACCGGCGTGGTCGGCAGCGCGTCGCCGGAGAAGCGCGGCTGGTAGTGCTCGGCGCAGGCGAGCGCGACGTCGTCGGCTTCGCCGTCGTGGCGCGCGTAGTACGTGCCCATCGTGCCCTGCAGTTCCGGGAACTCGCCGACCATGTCGGTCAGCAGGTCGGCCTTCGCGAGACGCGCGGCGCGCTTCGCGTGCGTGGCGTCGGCGCCGATCGCGGGTGCGATCTCGCCGGCCAGCGCCTCGAGGCGCTCGACGCGTGCGAGCGCCGAACCGAGCTTGTTGTGATACACGACGTTCGCGAGCTGCGGCACGCGGTCGGCGAGCGGCTTCTTCTTGTCCTGCTCGAAGAAGAACTTCGCATCGGCGAGGCGCGGGCGCACGACGCGCTCGTTGCCTTCGATGATTTCGCCCGGCGTCTTCGTCTCGATGTTCGACACGATCAGGAAGCGCGAGCGCAGCTTGCCGGCGACGTCGGTCAGCGCGAAATACTTCTGGTTGGTTTGCATCGTGAGGATCAGGCATTCCTGCGGGACCTGCAGGAATTCGTCCTCGAAGCGGCACGGGTAGACGACCGGCCATTCGACCAGCGACGTCACTTCGTCGAGCAGCGACTCGGGCATCACGACGGTATCGCCGTTCGCGTGCTCGTTCAGCTGCGTGCGGATCGTTTCGCGGCGATCGGCGAAGTGCGCGATCACGCGGCCCTTGTCGCGCAGCGTGTCGGCGTAGGTGCGCGCATGCTGGATCGCGACGAGGCCGTCGGACAGGAAGCGGTGGCCGAGCGTGGTGTCGCCGGCGTCGACGCCGAATGCGGTGACGGGCACGACGCGATCGTCGTGCAGCACCGTCAGGCGATGCACCGGGCGCACGAACTTCACGTCGGAGCCGTCCGGGCGCTGGTAGGTCATCACCTTCGGGATCGGCAGCTTCTCGAGCGTTTCGTCGAGCGCGGTCTGCAGGCCGTCGGCGAGCGTCGCGCCGGCTGCCGAATAATTGATGAAGAACGCTTCGGCCTTGCCGTCCTGCGCGCGCTCGAGATCGGCGATCGACAGGTTCGGGTGGCCGAGCGCCGCGAGCTTCTTCGCGAGCGGCGCGGTCGGCTTGCCTTCGGCGTCGAGCGCGACCGACACGGGCAGGACCTTTTCGCGGACCTGCTTTTCAGGGGCGACGGCGCGCACGTTCTGTACGACGACGGCGAGGCGGCGCGGCGTGGCATAGCGTTCGAACACGAGTTCGCCTTCGATGAGGTCGCGCGCCGCGAGGCGTTGCGCGAGACCTTCGGCGAATGCGTCGCCGAGGCGCGCGAGGGCCTTCGGCGGCAGCTCTTCGGTCAGCAGTTCGACGAGCAGGGGGGCGGGATGATTGTGCGTCATGTTTGGAGTGAATCTCGTCTCGTCAGTCCTGATCGATCTTGCGTTCGACCTTGAGCGGCGGCGCCCACGCCGGCTGTGCGGCGTCCTGGGCGTCGGTGGTGAGGCCCGGCACGCCCGGCGGGTTGCCGAGCATCGGGAAGCCGAGCTTCTCGCGCGAGTCGTAGTAAGCCTGCGCGACGAGACGCGACAGCGCGCGGATGCGGCCGATGTACGCCGCGCGCTCGGTGACCGAGATCGCGCCGCGCGCGTCGAGCAGGTTGAACGTGTGGCCGGCCTTCAGCACGAGCTCGTACGCGGGCAGCGCGAGCTGCGCGTCGATCATCTTCTTCGCTTCCGCTTCGTAGCTGTTGAAGAACGTGAACAGCAGGTCGACGTTCGCGTGCTCGAAGTTGTAGGTCGATTGCTCGACCTCGTTCTGGTGGTAGACGTCGCCGTACGACAGGCGGCGCAGCTCGGGGCCGTTCGGGCCTTGCTCTTCCCATTCGGTCCACACGAGGTCGTACACGTTCTCGACCTTCTGCAGGTACATCGCGAGGCGCTCGAGGCCGTACGTGATCTCGCCGAGCACCGGCTTGCAGTCGAGGCCGCCGACCTGCTGGAAATACGTGAACTGCGTGACTTCCATCCCGTTCAGCCACACTTCCCAGCCGAGGCCCCACGCGCCGAGCGTCGGGTTTTCCCAGTCGTCCTCGACGAAACGGACGTCGTTCTGCTGCAGGTCGAAGCCGAGCGCCTCGAGCGAGCCGAGGTACAGGTCGAGGATGTTCTCCGGCGCCGGCTTGAGCACGACCTGGTACTGGTAGTAGTGCTGCAGGCGGTTCGGGTTCTCGCCGTAACGGCCGTCCTTCGGGCGGCGCGACGGCTGCACGTACGCGGCACGCCACGGCTCGGGGCCGACCGCGCGCAGGAACGTGTGGACGTGCGAGGTGCCCGCGCCGACTTCCATGTCGATGGGCTGGAGCAGGGCGCAACCCTGCTTGTCCCAGTAGGACTGCAGCGTCAGGATGATTTGCTGAAACGTAAGCATGAAGAGCCTTCGTGGCGCTGGCGCTCCGTTGCGGGCGGCGCTCCGGGCGGGGCCCGGAGGGTCGGCTCGCGCGGCGGCGCGGCTTGTTAGTGTGCTGAAACGCGTAATTTTACCGGATCGGCGAGCGGATGCGGCCGGAACGCGGGCGGGCACACCGTCGGCCCCGTTCGGGCGGCCTGCGCGGACGTGACCGGCGCCCGCCGGGTGGCCGCGCACGGCCTGTCGCGACGCGCGTGCCGCGCGGCTTCGCGCGGGCGTTAAGATGCGCGTATTGCGGTGCGTGCGACGCGTGCCGCGCCACCGCTAGCCGACTCCGATTGCATGGACGATCCGACCGATATCCTCATTCAGCTGCTTCCGCCCTTCCTCGCGCTGCTCGGGCAGGCCGCCGATGCGAAGGCGCGCGGCGAGCATGCCGCGCACGATCTGTGGCTCGCCGCCGCCGCGCATCTGCATGCGGTCGACGCCGATGCGCTCGCGCAACTCACCGGCGCGCTCGTGTCGCGTCAGCGTACGGCCGATGCGGTCGCGCTCGCCGAATGCGCGGCGCGCGTGCAGCCGGGCGCGACCGCGCACTTCAATCACGGCTACGCGCTGCAGATGGCGGGCCGGCACGCGGATGCCGTGGCGCCGTATCGCGCGGCGCTGGCGCTCGATGCCGACCGGCCATCGCTGCGCAACAACCTCGCGATCGCGCTGCGGCTATCGGGTAGCGGCCGCGCGGAGGAGATCGCGCTGCTCGAAGCGGCGGTGCGCTTCGATCCACGCGACGTGCAGGCATGGATCAATCTCGTCGTCGCGCGGCTCGCGACGCACGACCTGGACGCCGCGCTCGCGTGCGCGGCGCGGCTCGTCGAGCTCGCGCCCGACAACGCGCTCGCGATGAACAACGTCGCGCTGGCGATGAAGGAGGCGCAGCGCTGGGACGACGCCGAGCGCTACGCGGCGCGCGCGTGCGAGTTGGCGCCCCACGACGCGTCGTACCGTTTCAACCTGGCGATCATCCAGCTCGTGCGCGGCAATTACGCGGCCGGCTGGCGCGGCCACGAGGCGCGCTGGGACGGCGCGGGCGAGTTGCGCGGCCGCCGGCCGGTGCTGCCGGGCCCGCGCTGGCAGGGCGAGCCGCTCGCCGGCAAGACGCTGCTCGTGTGGGGCGAGCAGGGGCTCGGTGACGTGCTGCAGTTCTGCCGCTTCGTCGCGCCGCTCGCCGAGCGCGTGCATCGCGAGGGCGGCCGGCTCATCTGGAATACGTTCCCGCTGGTGGGCACGCTGATGCAGCGCAGCCTCGGCGCGCATGCGGATGCGTTCAGCGCGGGCGGCGGCGTCGAATTGCTGCCGGCCTTCGATTACGAAGTACCGCTGATCGGCCTGCCGCTGATGCTCGGCATGGAAGCGTCGACGCTCGCGTCGTCGGTGCCGTATCTGCGGGCCGATCCGCATGCGCGCGATGCGTGGCGCGCGCGGCTCGCGGGCGACCGCCGGCTGAAGGTCGGGCTCGTATGGACGGGCAGCGCGGGGCACCAGCGCAATCCGTTCCGGCGGGTCGGGCTCGAGCGCTATGCCGACGCGTTCCGCGGGATCGACGGCGTCGCGTTTTATTCGCTGCAGCCGGGCGCGAACGCGGATGTCGAGGCGGCGCGCGCGGCCGGCTTCGCGATCGAGGACGTCACGGCGGAACTGACGAGCTTCGACGATACGGCCGCGTTCATCGGTGCGCTGGATCTCGTGATCACCGTGTGCACGTCGGTCGCGCACCTGGCGGGTGCGCTCGGCGCGCGCACCTGGGTGCTGCTCGACGTGAATCCGCACTGGCCGTGGCTGCTCGAACGCAAGGACAGCCCGTGGTACCCGACCGCGACGCTGTACCGGCAACCGGTGTTCGGCGCGTGGGAACCGGTGATGGAGGCGGTGAGCCGCGACCTGCGGCGCCTCGCCGCGCAGCCGGTTCAATCGGAGGAGGCGACCCGGCAGGCCTGAGCGGCCGGCCGTTTCGCGGCCGCCACGCACTGCGCAGCGGCCGCCCGTTGCGTCATTCTGGCTGGTCGTCGCCGTTCTTGTTGCCGTTGCGCCGGCGCAGCCCGGGGCCGAACGTGAAGCCGAACGCGAGCAGCACGAGCGACACCGCGAGCACGATGTTGTTGCCGCTCGTCACGTAGGGCGTGAAGCCGCTGGTGCCTTCGATCCGCACGTCGAGCGAGCCGATCGTGAACGGCTTCAGCTGCCCGAGCACGCGGCCATGCGCATCGATCGCGGCCGTCATCCCCGTGTTGGTCGAGCGCAGCATCGGCCGGCCCGTCTCGAGCGAGCGCATCCGCGCGATCTGCAGGTGCTGGTCGAGCGCGATCGTGTCGCCGAACCACGCGAGGTTCGTCACGTTGACGAGCACGCCCGGCGGCTGCGGATTGTCGCGGATCGTCGCGGCGATTTCCTCGCCGAACAAGTCCTCGTAGCAGATGTCGGCCATCACGGGCTGGTTGTGCACGAGGAACGGCTTCTGCACGAGTGCGCCGCGCGCGAAGTCGCCGAGCGGCATCTTCATCAGGTCGACGAACCACCGGAAGCCCCACGGGATGAATTCGCCGAAGGGCACGAGGTGGTGCTTGTCGTAGTGATAGATGTCGCGCGAATTCGGCGTCACGCCGTACAGGCTGTTCGTATAGTCGACGTAGTGGCCGTCCTCGGTCACCGATGCGCCGACCGCGCCGAACAGCACGGACGAGCCCGTCGTGTCGCTGAACTTGCGGATCGCGACGGCGAACGGCTCGGGCAGCTCCTGGATCATCACCGCGATCGCGGTTTCGGGCGTGACGATCAGGTCGGCCGGCTTCTCGATGATCATCTGCGTGTACATCTTGATCGCCGCGTCGATGCCCGCTTCCTCGAACTTGATGTCCTGCTTCACGTTGCCCTGCAGCAGCCGCACCGTGAGCGGCTTGTTCGCGGGCACCGTCCAGGTGACCTGCGACAGGCCGAGACCGACCGCGATCAGCGCGACCGCGATGCCGGCCGGCGCGGCGATGCGCACGCGCGCATTGCCGGCGCGGGGCTCGGCGAGCGGCGACGGCCGGGCGGCGGCGAGCGCCTGCACGACGAGCGCGGCGAACAGCGCGAGCACCCACGCGATTCCGTACACGCCGGCGACCGGCGCGAAGCCCGCGAATGGGCCGTCGACCTGCGGATAGCCGCTGGCGAGCCACGGGAAGCCGGTGAGGACGGTGCCGCGCAGCCATTCGCCGAGTGCCCAGGCGCTCGCGAACGCGAATGCGCCGTGCCAGGTCGGCGAGAACGGCCGCGGGTCGGGCGTGCGGCGATGCCACGCATGGCCCGCGCAGAACGACCACAGCCCGGCGGAGAACGCCGGGTACAGCGACAGGTACAGCGAGAACAGCACGAGCGCGCCGCCCGCGAGCGGCGCGGCCATCTCGCCGTACACGTGCATGCTGATGTAGAGCCACCAGACGCCGGTGATGAAGTTGCCGAAGCCGAACGCGCCACCGGTGAGCGCGGCGCTGCGCCAGCTTGCGGTACGTGTGAGCTGCGCGAAAAACCAGACGAATACGACGAGTTGCAGCCAGCCGCCATGCGGCGTCGGTGCGAAGCTGAGCGTATTGGCTGCGCCGGCGAGCAGCGCGGCCGGATAGTGCCAGCGCGGCAGCGCGCGGCCGGGTGTCGGCGCGAGAAGGCCGCCAGCCGGGCGGGACAGGATCGGATCGTCCATGTGAAGCGGAAGAGGGCGAGCGGTTGTGGAACGCGCGGCTGGCGCGCGACGGTCAGTCCTCGTGCGAGGCTTCGGCGCGACGGCTGGCGAGCGGGTTGCGGCGCACCAGCAGTACGTGGATCTGGCGTGCATCGCCGCGCTGGATCTCGAACACGAGGTTGCCGAGCTGCAGCTTCTCGCCGCGATGCGGGACGCGGCCGAAATGATGCGTGATCAGCCCGCCGATCGTGTCGACTTCGTCGTCGGGGAAATCGGTGCCGAACGTCTCGTTGAACTGCTCGATCTCGGTGAGCGCGCGCACGCGGTAGCGGCCGTCGGGCCCCGAGATGATGTTGCCGGCTTCCTCGTCGAAGTCGTATTCGTCCTCGATGTCGCCGACGATCTGCTCGAGCACGTCCTCGATCGTGATCAGGCCCGCGACGCCGCCGTATTCGTCGACGACGATCGCGAGGTGATTGCGGTTCACGCGGAAGTCGTGCAGCAGCACGTTCAGGCGCTTCGATTCGGGAATGAACACGGCCGGGCGCAGCATCCCGCGCACGTCGAATTCCTCTTCGGCATAGAAACGCAGCAGATCCTTCGCGAGCAGCACGCCGATGACGTTGTCGCGGTTCTCCTCGTACACGGGGTAGCGCGAGTGCGCCTTCTCGAGGACGAACGGGATGAAATCTTCGGGCTTGTCGGCGATGTTGATCGCGTCCATCTGGGCGCGCGGCACCATGATGTCGCGTGCGCACAGGTCGGATACCTGGAAAACGCCTTCGATCATCGACAGCGAATCGGCGTCGATCAGGTTGCGCTCGTGGGCATCCTGGAGGATTTCCAGCAACTCGCCGCGGGATTCGGGCTCGGGCGAGATGAAGTCGGTCAGGCGCTCGAGCAGCGAGCGCTTTTCTTGCGGTTTGTCGGTTAGCTTACGACTGGGATACGAATCGTTCATGGTGGTGCGCCCGGGTCATGCCGGAGCGCGCTGTCACGGAGTAGGCAAGGATACACCAAGGGCACGACGCGACCGTGTCACACCGGCCGCACGGCCAGGGTGGGCGGCTCGCGCGGGCCCGCTCGCGGACGGCCGCGCCGGGCGCGGCATCGTCCTCGGTTCCATCCTATCTCAGAAAAGCGCGGCGGGGCAGCGGCGGCAAAAAACGGGTGCGGAAGGGGCGGGGCGCCGTGACGCGGGAAAACGTCCGGCGGAGGCGGCCCGGGGCGGCATTCTGTCGCACGCGGGTTGTGTCGCCGCGCCGCGGTTCAGAACCGCATGCCGGCCGAGCAGCCGCCGGCGGCCGCGCCGTTGGTCGCGGCGCCGCCGCAGCCCAGGATTCCGCAGCCGGACAGCGCGACGCTCGCGGCGACGATCAGCGCGGCAATCTTGCAATGCGACCAGCGTGACGGTTTCATCATCGGGAGTGCCCTCGTTCGACTGCGCACGCGGCGCGGCAGCGCGTGGTGGCAAGCCGGGCGCCGTGCCGCATCACCGGCATCGCGCGAGCAGCCCTTCGAGTGCGCGATCGGGGATGCCGCTCGCGCGCAGCGCGTCGACCGTGCGGCTCACGTAGTCGAGCGTCGTGCCGTAACGGCCGGCCGCGCAGCTGAACACTTCCTTCACGACGGGATCGGTCAGCTTGCCCGTGTAGGTGGGCGCATCGCGGCGCATCACGAACGCGAGCGCGTTCACGCGTTCGCCGTTTTCCAGCGAGCATGGCAGCCACGCAGGCCGGTATGAACCCATCGGCATTTCGCGCTTCCACAACGTTTCGAGGTGCGGTTGCGCAGTCGGGCCGGCGAGCCGGAACGCGATGCCCGAGCAGGAGCCGCCGCGATCGAGCGCGAGCACGAGGCCCGGGCGTTCGGGGGTGCCGCGGTTCACGCGCGACCACAGGTAGAGCCCGCGGTGATAGCCGTGCACCTTGCCGCGCACAGCGGCGACGGTCGGCAACCCCGGGTTCCAGATCAGCGAGCCATAGCCGAACAGCCAGAGATCCTGCTGGCCGTCCCAGTCGCGCATCGTGTGCGCGAGCGACGCCGCGAGCTCGTCTTCCGTCAGCAGACGGCCTTCGCCGATCGACGGCGGGTAGGCGGGCGGCAGCATCGCGGCGTTGCGCATCGGGCGGAGGGCTTACTGGTACGGGTTCGGGAAACCCAGCTTCGCGAGGATGTCGACTTCGAGCGCTTCCATTTCGGCTGCGTCCTCGTCGCTCGTCTCGTGGTCGTAGCCCTGCGCGTGCAGCGCGCCGTGCACCAGCAGGTGCGCGTAGTGGGCCGTGAGCGGCTTGCCCTGGTCGTGCGCTTCCTTCTCGACGACCGGGCAGCACAGCACGAGGTCGCCGATCACGGTGCCGTCGGGTGCCGCGTCGTACGCGAAGGTCAGCACGTTGGTCGGGTAGTCCTTGTGGCGGTAGCCGGCGTTCAGCGTGCGGCCTTCTTCTTCGCCGACGAAGCGCACGGTGAGCTGCGCGCTGGCGAACAGCGCCGGCTCGATCCACTCGGCGATCAGCTTGCGCTTCGGCAGCGTCTTGCGCACGTCGCTCGTGATTTCATCACCGTATTGCACGGACAGGTCGAGCTCCGGCTCGCGCAGCGCGTCTTCTGTGTCGTCTTCGCGCGGGGCGGGCTCGGCGCCCACGTGCAGCGTCACGCTGTCGTAGTGCTCGGGCTGCAGCGCGAGCTTCGCGCGCATGGCCGGATCGTTGTGCTGCGCGACGATCGCGACGGCGGCTTCTCCCGAACTGCCCGACAGGTCGAACATCAGGCTGCGGCCATCCGGGAAGTCGATTCGCAGCCCTTGCGCGTTGACGGTCCGGGCCTTGCCCTTCGCATCGAACAGCGACAGGCGGGGGGAGGCGGGCGCGGCGGACTTGGCGCGCTCGGACTTGCGGGAACGGGAGGATTTCATGACGCGTGCGGCGATTAGGACGCGTTGAGGATACACCAAACGGCCGATCGCACCCGAATTCACACAGGCGAAAAAAAGCCCGGCGCGCCGTCTGGCGGGCCGGGCCGTCATGCCGGGGCGGCGCGTACAGGTGCCGCCGGCCGCTCAGCCGTCCTGGTGCTGCGCGTGGAATTCGTCGTACGCCTCGACGATGCGCGCGACGAGCGGATGGCGCACGACGTCCGCGCTCGTGAAGCGCGTGAGCGCAATGCCGCGCACGCCGCCGAGCACCTGCTGCGCCTCGACGAGGCCGCTCTTGTGGCCGCGCGGCAGGTCGACCTGGCTCGTGTCGCCGGTCACTACCGCCTTCGAGCCGAAGCCGATCCGCGTGAGGAACATCTTCATCTGCTCGGGCGTCGTGTTCTGCGCCTCGTCGAGGATGATGAACGCGTGGTTCAGCGTGCGGCCGCGCATGTACGCGAGCGGCGCGATCTCGATCATCTGGCGCTCGAACATCTTCGCCGTCTTGTCGAAGCCGAGCAGGTCGTACAGCGCGTCGTACAGCGGACGCAGGTACGGGTCGACCTTCTGCGCGAGATCGCCCGGCAGGAAGCCGAGCCGCTCGCCGGCCTCGACGGCCGGGCGCGTCAGCACGATCCGCTTGACCTGGTCGCGCTCGAGCGCGTCGACCGCGCACGCGACCGCGAGGTAGGTCTTGCCGGTGCCGGCGGGCCCGATGCCGAACGTCACGTCGTGCGACAGGATCTGCTTCAGGTACTCGCGCTGCGCCGGCGTGCGGCCGCGCAGGTCGGCGCGCCGCGTGTAGAGCTTCGGCGCGGGCTCCTCGTCCGGCTCGCTGGCGTCGAGCTGCACGACGGGCTCGTCGAACGGATGGTCGGGGTCGCCGCGAAAGCGCACGTCGAGCGTGTCCTGGCGGCCGTTGCCGGACGTGTGGCGCACTTCGACCAGCGCGAGCTGGATGTCGTCGACCGACAGCGCATCGCGCGCGCGGTTGTAGAAGTTCTCGAGTGCGGTGAGCGCGAGCTTGGCGCCGCGCCCGCGGATCGCGATCCGGTGGCCGCGTCGCGACAGCGTGACGTCGAGCGCCTGTTCGATCTGCCGCAGGTTCTCGTCGAGCGGGCCGCAGAGGTTGGCGAGGCGCGCGTTGTCGTCGCGCGGCGCGACGAATTCCAGTGCTTGGGTCGGCTTCAAAGTGGCGTCGGGCTCCTGTTGAGCGTCAGTGCGTGGCCGCGCTCGCGTCGTCGCTGACGAGCACGAGCTCGCCACGCAGCGAATGCGGGTAGGCGTGGTTGATCTTCACGTCGATCATCTGGCCGATCAGGCGCGGGTGCGACGCGAGCGGCGCCGGGAAATTCACGACCCGGTTGTTCTCGGTACGGCCCGCGAGTTCGTTCGGGTCCTTGCGCGACGGGCCCTCGACGAGGATCCGCTCGACCTTCCCGACCATCGACTGGCTGATGCGCGCGACGTTTTCCTCGATGGTCGCCTGCAGATGTTGCAGGCGTTTGAGCTTCACTTCGCGCGGCGTGTCGTCGTGCAGGTTTGCGGCCGGCGTGCCGGGGCGCGGGCTGTAGATGAACGAGAAGCTGGTGTCGTAGCTCATCTCGTGCACGAGCGCCATCATCTTGTCGAAATCGTCCTCGGTCTCGCCGGGGAAGCCGACGATCATGTCGGTCGACAGCGACAGGTCCGGGCGGATCGCGCGCAGCTTGCGGATCACCGACTTGTATTCGAGCACCGTGTAGCCGCGCTTCATCGCCATCAGGATGCGGTCGGAGCCGTGCTGGACGGGCAGGTGCAGGTGGCTCACGAGCTTCGGCACCTTTGCGTAGGTGTCGATCAGGCGCTGCGTGAATTCCTTCGGGTGCGACGTCGTGTAGCGGATCCGCTCGATGCCGGGGATGTCGGCGACGTATTCGATCAGCGTCGCGAAATCGGCGATTTCCGACGAGCCGGCCGCCAGCGCGCCGCGATACGCGTTCACGTTCTGGCCGAGCAGCGTGACTTCGCGCACGCCCTGGTCGGCGAGGCCGGCGACTTCGGTCAGCACGTCGTCGAGCGGGCGCGACACTTCATCGCCGCGCGTGTACGGCACCACGCAGTAGCTGCAGTACTTCGAGCAGCCTTCCATGATCGACACGAACGCGCTCGGCCCCTCGACGCGCGCGGGCGGCAGGTGGTCGAACTTCTCGATTTCGGGGAACGAGATGTCGACCTGCGCACGGCCGCTTTCGCGGCGCGCGTCGATCATCTGCGGCAGGCGGTGCAGGGTTTGCGGGCCGAACACGAGGTCGACGTACGGCGCGCGCGACACGATCGATGCGCCTTCCTGGCTGGCCACGCAGCCGCCGACGCCGATCAGCAGGCCGGGCTTCGCTTCCTTCAGCTCGCGCACGCGGCCGAGATCGGAGAACACCTTCTCCTGCGCCTTTTCACGCACCGAGCACGTGTTGAACAGGATGATGTCCGCGTCTTCCGGCGTATCGGTCTTTTCGAGGCCTTCGGCCGCATTCAGCACGTCCACCATCTTGTCCGAGTCGTACTCGTTCATCTGGCAGCCGAAGGTCTTTACGTAAACTTTCTTGGTCATGGGGGTTCGCCGTTCGCAGTGGTTGACCTGGGGGCGTCGTCTGTAAGGTGAATCGGGACGGCCGTGCGCTGCACGCGAAGGGCGCGCAGCCAGCACGAAAAGCCGTCGGGAAAGCCTTTCATTATAGCTTTTCATGCCGACCGGGACCGGCGGCGGGTTGCGGCCGC
Source organism: Burkholderia sp. AU33423 (assembly GCF_002223135.1). NCBI lineage: Bacteria > Pseudomonadati > Pseudomonadota > Betaproteobacteria > Burkholderiales > Burkholderiaceae > Burkholderia > Burkholderia sp. AU33423. Next base: position 515,543 of record NZ_NKFH01000005.1, on the reverse strand, counting down.
GCGACGCCGTCCACCACGTTCCGACCCCTTGGCGTCGGTGCGCCGGCCGTCAGCGGCACGCGTTCAGCAGGTCTTCGTGCGCGGCTTCCTCGCGCGCGAAGCGTTCGGCGAGAAAGTCGAGGAGCACGCGCACGCGCGGCGCCATGTAGCGCTTGCCCGGATAGATCGCGTGCAGCGGCGCGCTCTGGTGCCGCCAGTCCGGGAGCAGGACCTTGAGCCGCCCGGCGCGGATGTCGTCGGCGACATCCCAGATCGAATTCAGCACGATCCCGCGGCCGCGCAGCGCCCACTCGCGAGCAAGGCCGCCGTCGTTGGTCTCGAACGCGGTGGCGAGCGGCACCGTGCAGGTCTGCATTTCGTCGCCTCCGTCGCCGCGCGTGAAGCGCCACGTGTTCATCGGGCCGGACGCCACCGTGATCACGTTGCACGGAAAGCGGGCCAGATCGTGCGGGTCACTCGGCATGCCGTGGCGTTCGATGAAAGACGGCGCCGCGCACGGCACGCGCCGGTCCGCGGCGAGCCGACGGGCGATCAGCGCGCCGTCGGGCGGCGCCGCGAAGCGGATCGCGAGATCGATCTCGTCCTGCCACAGGTTCACCGTCGAGTCGGACGCCGTCAGCGAGAACGTCACGTCCGGGTAGCGCGCGGTGAATTCGTCGAGCCAGTCGAGCAGCCGGCGGCGGCCGAAATCGGACGTCGCCGACAGCCGCACCCGGCCGCCGACGACGTTGCGGCCGGCCTGCAGCAGCGCGTTCGCGTCGTCGAGCGCCTGCAATGCCTGCCGGCAGCCTGTCAGGTACAGGCGGCCCTCGTCGGTGAGCCGCAACTGCCGGGTCGAACGGTCGAACAGCCGGGTGGCGACCGCCGCCTCGAGCTTCGCGAGCCGCGCGCTCGCGGCGGCCGGCGTGAGGTTCAGCTTGCGCCCGGCGGCGGACAGGCTGCCGAGTTCGGCCGCCTCGACGAACAGCCGGATATCGCCCAGTCGATCCATACAATTTTCCAGAGATATTTGAAAATGGTTCAAATGCCACGCCAATTATCAAATATCGCCATCTTCGGGACAATGCGCACATCCTGCCTTTTGTGCGGTGCGGCACCGACCGGGCGCCGCGGCCGCCCCCTTCCGGAGAACGTCATGCCCATTCCGCTCCTGGCGCTTGCGATCAGCGCCTTCGCCATCGGTACCACCGAGTTCATCATCATGGGCCTGTTGCCCGAAGTCGCGCGCGACCTCGCCGTGTCGCTGCCGTCGGCCGGCCTGCTGGTCACGGGCTACGCGCTCGGTGTCGCGGCCGGCGCGCCGCTGCTCGCGGTGCTGACGAGCCGCATGCCGCGCAAGGCCGCGCTGCAGTGGCTGATGGCGATCTTCATCGTCGGCAACGTGCTGTGCGCGACCGCGTCCGGCTACGCGATGCTGATGGTCGCACGCGTCGTCACGTCGTTCGCGCACGGGTCGTTCTTCGGGATCGGCGCGGTGGTCGCCGCGTCGCTCGTGCCGGCCGACAAGCGTGCGAGCGCGATCGCGCTGATGTTCACGGGGCTCACGCTGTCGAACGTGCTCGGCGTGCCGTTCGGCACCTTCGTCGGCCAGTTGCTCGGCTGGCGCGCGTCGTTCTGGATCGTCGCCGCGCTCGGCGTGCTGTCGCTCGGCGGCATCGCCGCGCTGGTGCCGAACCGCCACGACAGCGGGCCGGTCGGACTCGGCCGCGAAGTGCGCGTGCTGAAGGAGCCGCAGGTGTGGCTCGCACTGCTGATGACTGTGCTCGGCTTCGGCGGCGTGTTCGTCGTGTTCACGTACATCGCGCCGATTCTCCAGACCGTGTCGGGCTATTCGCCGCGTGCGGTCGCGCTGATCCTCGTCTTGTTCGGCGCGGGGCTGACGATCGGCAACACGCTCGGCGGCAAGCTCGCCGACCGCGCGCTGATGCCGTCGCTGATCGCGATCCTCGTTGCGCTGATGGCCGTGATGGTCGTGTTCGCCAGGACGAGCCACCATCCGGTCGCCGCGGCCGTCACCGTGTTCGTATGGGGGATCGCCGCATTCGCGACGGTGCCGCCGCTCCAGGCGCACGTGGTCGAGAAGGCTGCGAGCGCGCCGCATCTCGCATCGACGCTGAACATCGGCGCGTTCAACGTCGGCAATGCGCTCGGCGCGTGGCTCGGCGGCCTTGCGCTGGAACACGGCCTCGCGCTCGATGCACTGCCCTGGGTGGCCGTCGCGGTGACGTTCGCGGCGCTCGTCGTCACGGGGTTCGCGATGCGGCTCGACGCGCGCGGGCCGGCGCGCGGCACGGCGTCGGCGGCGCAATGAACGGTGCAACGCGCGGCACCGGCGCGACGCGATAGCGGCGGGAAAAGGTTCGCGAGGAACGCATTCCTCCGCGATGCTGATAACGGTGTGAAGATAACTTCGTTTGCCGGTGCAAGACCGGGTGATAGCGTCTCGATACGCGCCGTTGCTGGCGCAACCCGATTCCGATCCCGGCTTACCCCATACGCAGGGCTGCACCGCGGCCCGGAGGCAATGCTATGTCTTCATCCCTGGCGCTCGTGCGCGACGTGTCTTCCTTCGAATCCGGCAACGCCGCCGATGCGCGGGCGTCCGCGTCGCTCGACGCTCTCGAACAGGTCGTCGGTGTGAACCTCGCGCGGTTGCGCGCCGAGCGGCAGCTGTCGCTCGATGCGCTCGCGCGGCTGTCCGGCGTGTCGCGCGCGATGCTCGCGCAGATCGAGTCGGCGCGCAGCGTGCCGTCGATCAAGGTGCTCTGCAAGATCGCCGCGGCGCTGAAGGTATCGGTCGCCGCCTTCCTGCGCCGCCATGCGGTGAACGGCTTCGAGCATCTGGCGGCCGAGCGTGCGTCGCGGGTCGTCAGCTCGAACGGCCGCTTCTCGGCGCGGGCGCTGTACCCGGAAGGCGAACCGGCCGCGGCCGAGTTCCACGAGCTGCGGATCGCGCCGCTGCATACGGAGCCCGGCGCCCGCCGCGCGCCCGGCACGACGGTCAACCTCGTCGTCAGCGAGGGCACGCTCGAAGTCAGCGTGCACGACCGCCGCCAGTTGCTCGCGACCGGCGACGCGATCGTGTTCGATGCCGACCAGCCGTACAGCCTGCGCAACCCGGGCGACAGCGAGGCGCGCGCATTCCGCGTGACGGTGAGTCCCGAGGTGCCGCCGCGCTGGCTCGTGCCCGATGCGGCGCATGCGGCACATGCCGCGCACGCGGCCGGCTGACCGCGCAACGCAGGCCGCACGGAAGCGGCCCGCGTGCTCGCCGTTCGGACGAGCACGCGGGTCGTCCGTCGGCCGGTTGGACGATGCCGTTAGACGGAGTCGTCAGTAAGGTTTTACGCAGTGTTCGCTGCGCAGCTGTTGTATGCTTGGCCCGCCGTCGATGGGGTTGGCCCATCCGGCAATCAGTGCGTCTTCAGGGCGGGGTGAAATTCCCCACCGGCGGTAGGCTGGCGTAAGCCGGCGAGCCCGCGAGCGCCCGCGCATCCGCGCGGGGTCAGCAGATCTGGTCGAATGCCAGAGCCGACGGTCATAGTCCGGATGAGAGAAGATGTGCAGATAGTCATGTCCGTCAGGGCCGCTTCGCGATGTGTGCGAAGCGGGTTGTCGTTCTGTCTGTTTGCAATGCCCTGAAACGTTTTTCGCCCAAATCGTATTTGCGAGGAGCGTTTCACATGTCCTTGATGTCCGTTTCGTCGGCACCCGCCGACGCCTTTGCCGATCTCCCGTTGCTGGATTCCGAACCGGTGCCGCCGCGCATCGCCGCCGCGCTCGAAGCGATGCGCGCCGGCCGTGCCGTGGTGCTGCAGGACGACCACGACCGCGAGAACGAAGCCGACCTGATCGTTGCCGCCGAGCGCATCACGCCCGAGACGATGGCACTGCTGATCCGCGAATGCAGCGGCATCGTGTGCCTGTGCCTGACCGACGATACCGTGCGTGCGCTCGAGCTGCCGCCGATGGTGCAGACCAACGAGAGCCGCAACGGCACTGCGTTCACCGTGTCGATCGAGGCGCGCGAAGGCGTGCATACGGGCGTATCGGCGGCCGATCGCGTCACGACGATCCGCGCGGCGATCGCAGAAGGGGCGAAGCCGCACGACATCGTGCGCCCGGGCCACGTGTTTCCGTTGCGTGCGCAACCGGGCGGCGTGCTGGCGCGCCGCGGTCACACCGAAGGCACGGTCGACCTGTCGATTCTCGCGGGCCTGAAGCCGGCCGGCGTGCTGTGCGAACTGATGAATCCGGATGGCACGATGACGCGCGGCGACGATGTCGAGCGTTTCGCGCAACAGCACGGGCTGCCGATGCTGACGATCGCGGAGCTCGTCGAGTTCCGCGAGGCGCTGGCCGCCGCGCGCGAGCGCTGCTGCGAACCGGCCTGAGGGAAAGGAAGGGCGGGCGCGGTCGCGCCCATGACACGGCGTGCGTGAACCGGCGCACGCCGGATCGGCCCGATCAGCGTGATCGGGCCGGCACGACCATCAGGACTGTACGTCCCCGAATTCGCCGCGCATGCCGGCTTCGACGAACGCCGGCAGTTCGTCCATCCTGCGCATGATCCGCGTGATGCCCATCGCGCGCAGTGCATCCGCGTAATTGTCGGGGATGTGGCTCGCGCCGACGAACGCGATCGTCTTCATGCCTGCCGCCCGCGCGGCATTCAGCCCCGACACGCTGTCCTCGACGACGATGCAGCGCTCCGGCGCGACGCCGAGCGTGTGCGCCGCATGCAGGTAGACGTCGGGGTAGGGCTTCGGCCGTGCCACCTGTTCGGAGCTGAACACGCGATCGCCGAAGATCTCGGTGAGCGCCGCGCGCTTCAGCGAGCTGCGCACGCGTGCGAGCCGGCTGTTCGACACGACGGCCGCCGGCAGGCTCACCTTCAGCAGCGCGTCGCGCACGCCGGAGATCGGCGCGAGCGATTGCGCGAGTGCGCTCTCGATGTTGTGCTCGATGGTCTCGATGAAGTTGGCCGGCATTTCGATCCCGAAGCGGGATTCGATTCCCGCCAGGAAGCGCGACGTCTGCTGGCCGAACGCCGACTTGGCGGCGGCTTCGAAATCGAGATTCGGGAACGTGGCGGACAGCGTGTCGAGCAGGACGCGGTCGGCAATGATTTCGCTGTCGACGAGCACGCCGTCGCAGTCGCAGATGAGGTGATCGAGCATGGTGGTGAAAAAGCGGGATGTCGGCGACGCAGATCAAGTCGCCATCATACGTGCTTTCACGCGCACGCCGCGCGACGCTTCGGCAAATTTTCCCGACGCGGTCGCATGCTGAGCGCGTCTCGTCCGGGTGGGTTGCCGATCGTCCGGCGGCGGCCCGCTTGCGCGGTTCGCCGTCACCTGTCGCCGGTGACGTTACAGCTCGATTACGCGCCCCGTTTTCCACGACGTCATCGCGGCCTCGGCCAGTTCGAGCGCGGCGAGCCCGTCGTCGATCGTCGTGCGGACCGGCGTGCCGTCGCGCAGCGCATCGACGAAGTGCGCGATCTCGGCCGCATACGCATGCCGGTAGCGTTCGAGGAAGAACGGCTCCGGCACATCCGTCGCGATGCCGGCCGCGAGCCACGCACTCACCTCGGTCGGCCGCACGTTGCCGGCCTGCAGCATCCCGTTGCTGCCGAGCAGCTCGAAACGCTGGTCGTAGCCGTACGCGGCGCGCCGCGACGTGTTGATCTGGCACAGCAGCCCGCGCAGCGTGCGGATCGTCACGGCCGTCGAATCGATGTCGCCCGCATCCTGCACGGCCGGATCGGTCAGGCAGCTGCCGGTCGCGTGCAGCGTCTGCGCTTCGTCACCGAGGATCCAGCGGAACACGTCGAAATCGTGGATCAGCATGTCCTTGAAGATGCCGCCCGAGCTGCGGATGTAGTCGACGGGCGGCGCGCCCGGATCGCGGCTCGTGACGACCAGCATTTCGGGCGCGCCGATCTCGCCGCGCTCGACGCGCGCCTTCAGCGCGGCGAACGTCGGGTCGAAGCGGCGTTGGAAGCCGATCATGCAGGTCACGCCGTTGCGCCGGACGGCGTCCGCGCACGCACGCGAGCGCTCGACGGTCAGGTCGACGGGCTTCTCGCAGAATATGGCCTTGCCCGCATTCGCGGCCGCGACGATCAGGTCCGCATGCGTGTCGGTGCTCGATGCGATCACGACCGCCCGGACGTCCGGATCGCCGAGTGCGCGCTCGACGTCGGCCACCTGCGCGCCGTGCGCGTGAGCCAGCGCTTCAGCCGACGGCGCATGCCGGTCGACGACGTACTTCAGCTTCGCGCCCGGATGGCGCGCGAGATTCGCCGCGTGGATCTTGCCGATCCGTCCCGCGCCGAACAACGCGAATTCGATCATTCCGTTCTCCTGTTGATTTCGTGGATTTGCGCCGGTACGCAGTTGCAGTTGGCTGTGTACCGTGGTGGCGGTCATTGATTCGCCAGTGCGCCGCGCACGTAGTCGATGCTCGCCCGCAGCCGGTTCTCGATGTCGTCGGCTTCGGCGATTTCTTGCGCGAACGGCTCGAACGAGAACGCGCCGCGGTAGCCGCGCGCAAGCAGTTCGCGCAGTTGCCGGATATTGCCGAGCCGGTCGGCGCCGCCGACCAGCACGCGATGGCCGTCGCGCATCCGGTCGACCGGCAGGTCGTCCTCCTCGACGCCCGAGATGTGCACGAGGCCCGTCAGGTTCGGGAAGAAGATGTCCTCGCCCGACAGGTGATGATGAAACGTGTCGTGCACGAGGCGGAACACGTGTTCGCCCGCCGCATCGTAGATGCCTTTTACCGCATCCGACTTGCGCCGCAGCGCGCATTCCTCGAAGCCGAGCGGTTCGATGAAGCCGAGCAGGCCGCGCGTGTCGAGAATCGGTTTGAGCGCCTTCAGCGCCTTCACGAGATCCGCGTGGCGCACGTCCGCGCTGCGCGTGTCGCTCCGGCTGTTGGTCGGGCACAGCACCAGCGCACGCGCGCTGCATTGCGCCGCGTAGTCGGCCAGCACGGACGCCTCGTCCGCGCGTTCGGCGTTCCATTGCTCGAAGCGCTGCAGCGCGTTGATCGTCAGGATCGTCACGCCGCCGGCCTCGGCCGTTGCGCGCACGGCGGCGGCCGGCGTGCCATCGTTGATCTCGACGCCGTCGAGATCGTTGCGGATCTCGATCGTGTCGACGCCGAGGCGCTGGCACAGCGCGACGTAACGGTCGAACGGCAAGCGCGGTGCGCTCATCCGGTTCAGCGAAAAATGGAGGGCTTGCGTCATCGTTCTGTCCTTGGGTCTCGAGTGGGGGCGGGGGCGAATCAGGTGCCGGTGTGCGCGACGTCGGCTGCCGGCGGCGCGGCGAGGGCTCGCCACGTGTCGCGCAGCCAATGCGCGCACGCGACGTTGTTGTCGAAGATCGAATAGCGCGCGCCGCCGCCGTAGTCGGGAAACGGGATGAATTCGCAACTGATCTGCTCGACGCGCGCCGGCTGTACGTGGGCCTGCGCGTGCAGCAACTGCCGAAGCGCGGCCTTCCACGTGTCGAGTTCATCCGCGCGCCATGCGCCGTGATAGGTGCCTGGAGCCGGCGCGACGAACGGGTACTGGATGCCGCGCCCGGGCCTGCCGTCGGCGCGGCGCATCCACGGGTTGTCCGGATTGTTCGGCATCACGCTGCGCGCATGTGCATGCCGGACCCAGCCGCGCGCGATCCAGTCGGCGTAGAGGGCGTCGGGCGATGCGGGGTCGAGCAACCGCCGGCCGCCGTCGGCCGCGTCGCGGATGCCCGACGCATCGAGTTCGGTGTGGTTGCCGATCTTGAACAGCAGGTGCGAATGATCGAGCGTGATCCGGAACGGCACGCCGGCCTGCTCGACAAGCCGTGCGACGCGTGCGATGCGCGTGAAATCCTCGCTCCACATGTCGACGTGCACTTCGAGGCTCGGCAGGCAGCCAGCCGGCTCGCCGCGCTCGTAGGTCCGCAGGTAGAAATCGGCGACCTCGCGGTCGGACAGCGGATGGCCGTCCGCGTGATGCGCATGCAGCTGGCAGTTGAGCACCGTGCTGCCGAAGCGCGCGCCCGCGTCGACGATCTCGGCGACGTGTGCTTCGTCACGTCCCGCGCACCAGATGCCGCCGATCACACGAATCGGCAGCGCATGGCGTTCGACCAGCGCGAAATACGGCGACAGGTCCTCGCCGCGCGTCGGGTTCTTCTCGACGTAGTCGAACACACCGGCGCCGGCGACCCTCCGGAAGCGTTCGGCGGGCGCGGGCAACGGCAGGCCGTCGTGTTCGAGCACGCCGTCGAGGTTCACGCCGATGAGGATCGGTTCAGCCATCGTCTCCTGTCCGCCGTTGTCATGGGATTGGCTGCCCAATGTACGGACGCGCGGCGCGGGCTGCATGACAAACGTTGACGAAAAATCGCCAATGCGGCGGTCGATTTTTTCGCAATGCGCATGCGGCGCGACAGACGGTGTGCCGGGTGTTCGAATTCAGGCCGGCAGGTACGCGCTCGTTCTCACGTTTGCCGGACAGAACACGCGGAATTCGACCGGATCGGCCGGTGGCGGCTGTTCGACGATCCCGCACGCATGCAGCACGTGCTGCAGCGCGGAAATCACCTGGCCGTCCGGATCCTGGTCGATCGCGAGATCCATCGCGCCGGATTCGATGAAGCTGCGGTGCAGGTCGATCATCTCGTGGCCGATCCACACGACGCGGCCGGCCGCGCCGGCCTTGCGCAGCGCCGCTTCGATGCCGGCCGAGCCGGCGCCGCTGTTGTAGATCGCGACCACGTCGTCGTGCGCCTGCAGCGCCTTCGTCACCGCGCGGTAGCAGCGATCGTCCTGGTCGAGCGTCTCGACCGGCTCGTCGTCGCAGCGGACGGCCGCGAACGCTTCGGCGAGCTGGTCGCGGCAGCCGGCCATCCGGTCGGCGTGCGCGCGGTAGCCCATGCGCCCGCCGAGCAGCAGCACGCGGCCGGGGCGTGCCGCCAGGCGGCCGATGTAATAGCCGGCCGTGCGCCCGGCCCGGTAGTTGTCGATGCCGGCGAAGTGCGCGCGGTCGATGCCGCCGATGTCGGTGACCATTGTCACGACGGTCTCGCCGCGCGCGATCGCGCCGGCCAGCGCGTCGCGCACGCGTGCCGTGTCGCGCGCCGTGACGATCAGCGCCGCGCGCCGGTAGGCGGGCCGCTCGATCAGGGCGGCGGCCCGCTCGTCGTCGGCGGCGGGCAGGATCGTCCGGTGCACGACCACGCGCCGGTCGAGCATCTGCAGCGAGCGCTGCAGCGCCAGCTGCAGCCGCCGGAAGAACGCCGCGTCGGTATCCGGCAGCAGCACGTCGACGTGGAGCAGCCCGTGCCGCGTGTCGGGCAGCTGGCGCGGCACGCCGAGCTGCCGCGCGGCCGCCACCACGCGTTCGCGGGCCTGCGCCGAGACGCTGCCGCGCTCGTTCAGCACGCGGTCGACGGTGGTCGTGCTGACGCCGGCGAGCGCCGCGATCTCGTCGAAGCGTGCGGTGCGCTTGCGCCAGCGCGGCCCGGATTCGCCTGCCATGGTTGTCTCCATCGTGGTGTCGCCATCGAGACGTGGCGATGCGGGGAACGCTAAAGCGATGGCGAAATTTCGTCAACGTTTCAATTGAGCGGGGGAGGCCGCGGGCCTAATTTTGATTCCATGCCGAAGCGCTTGCCGCGCTTCCTACGAACAAGGAATCCAGGAGACGCACGTGGCTCAAATCGACGATCAGGCGCACGACCGCGCGGCGGCGCGCCGTCAGGCATACCGGATGATCGGCGGCGCCGGCGAGCGCGCGCAGGCGGCCGGGCTCGCCAACGCCGAGTGGTATCGATGCCCGGTGCCGCGACCGCTGATGAAGCAGCTGATGCAGCGTGGCGATGCGCGAGCGATCCGCGACACGCTGATCTGGTACGCGGCGATCGCGATCAGCGGCATGCTCGCATGGCTGGCGTGGCGCGCACATTCGGCATGGGCGATTCCCGCGTTCTTCGTGTACGGCACGCTCTACTGCAGCCCGGCCGACTCGCGCTGGCACGAATGCGGGCACGGCACCGCGTTCCGCACGCGCTGGATGAACGACGTGCTGTACCAGGTCGCGTCGTTCCAGGTATTCCGCCGCGCGACGGCGTGGCGCTGGAGCCATGCACGCCATCACACCGATACGCTGGTCGTCGGGCGCGATCCCGAAATCGCCGCACCGAAGCCGACCGACTGGCTCTCGCTCGCGTTGAACATCGTTGCGCTGAAGCATGTGGCCGGCGAGCTGCGCAAGATGATCGCGACTGCGTTCACCGGCCGGCTCGACGACGAGGAGCGCACCTACGTGCCCGAATCGGAACGGCGGAAGGTGGTGCGCGAGTCTCGCATCCATCTCGCGGTGTACGCGCTCGTGACCGGTGCGTCGCTCTACTGGCACACGATCCTGCCGCTGCTCTACATCGGGCTGCCGAGCCTCTACGGCGCGTGGCTGTACCTGTATTTCGGCCTCACGCAGCACGCGGGCATGCCCGAGAACGTGCTCGATCACCGGCGCAACTGCCGGACCGTGATGATGAATCCGGTGTTCCGCTTCCTGTACTGGAACATGAACTACCACGTCGAGCACCACATGTTCCCGATGGTGCCGTTCCACGCGCTGCCGAAGCTGCACGAGGCCGTGAAGGCCGACATGCCGCCGCCGTACCGCAGCACGCTGGCCGCGTATGCGGAGATCGTGCCGGCGCTGGTCCGGCAGACGCGCGACCCGACCGATTACGTCGTGCGGCCCGTGCCGGATGCCGCGCGCGCCTGACCGACATCGACTCTTCCAACCCAGGAGACATGCAACATGACGCAATGGATCGACACCGGCGCGCTCGACGATATCGACGACGAAGACGTCGCGCGCTTCGACCATGCCGGCCACACGTACGCGATCTACCGCATCGACGGCGAAGTCTATGCGAGCGACGGCCTGTGCACGCACGAGCAAGTACATCTCGCGGATGGGCTCGTGATCGACCACGTGATCGAATGCCCGAAGCACAACGGGCGCTTCGACGTGCGCGACGGACGGCCGTTGTCCGCGCCCGCCTGCGAGAAGCTGCGCACGTATCGCGCGAAGATCGAAGGCGGCCGCATCCTGATCGAGGTGTGACGCGATGACGAACGACCGGGTGATGGCGATCGTCGGTGCGGGCCACGCGGGCGGCCGCGCGGCGCAGGTGTTGCGCGAATCCGGCTGGGGCGGGCGGATCGTGCTGATCGGCGCGGAGGCGCACCTGCCGTACGAGCGGCCGCCGTTGTCGAAGGGCGTGTTGACCGGCGCACGCAGCGCGGCGCAGTGCCGGTTGCGCGATCCGGAAGCGTGGGCGGCCGATCGTATCGAGCCGGTCGTCGCGACGGTCGAGCGCATCGATCCGGGCGCACGCGAAGTGCGCGTGTCGGGTGGGCGCGTGTTCGGCTACGACGCGCTGCTGCTCGCGACCGGCGCCCGCGCGCGTCGCCTCGCGATTCCGGGCGCGACGCTGGACGGCGTGTTCGCGTTGCGCACGCTCGACGACGCGGCGGCGCTCGGCACGCGGCTCGTGCCCGAGGCGCGGGTCGTGCTGATCGGCGGCGGCTTCGTCGGCCTCGAAGTCGCGGCGTCGGCGCGACTGCGCGGGTGCCGCGTGACGGTGCTCGATGCGGCGTCGCGCCTGCTCGGGCGCGCGGTGCCGGAGGCGATCGCGGCGCGCGTGCATGCGCTTCACGAACGGCAGGGCGTGGCCGTTCGCGTGAACCGGAAGCCGGTTGCGATCGAGCGGACGGCGGGCGGCGCGCTGGCCGTCGTGCTCGACGACGGCGACACGCTGATCGCCGACACGGTCGTCACCGGCATCGGCATCGAGCCGGCCGACGAGCTGGCGCGTGAGGCGGGCCTCACCGTAGAGCGCGGCATCGTCGTGAACGATCGGCTCGAGACGTCGGCGCGCGGCATTTACGCAGCCGGTGACGTCGCGGTGTTTCCGAGTGTGCTGTCAGGGCGACTCGTCCGGCAGGAGACGTGGCACGGCGCCGAGACCCAGGCGCGCGTCGCCGCGCGCAACATGCTCGGCGCCGACGAGCCGTATCGCGAGACGCCATGGTTCTGGTCGGATCAATACGACGCGCAGTTGCAGGTGGCCGGTGAGCCGGCGCTTGGCGAGCGATCGGTCGCGCGCGTGCTCGGCGACGACGCGGAAATCCATTTCCATTTCGACGCCGGTGCGCGGCTCGTCGCCGCGAGCGGTTTCGGCCGCGTGTCCGGGTTCGTCAAGGACATGCGGGTGGCGAGAATGCTGGTCGAGCGCGGGATCGACGTGAGCCCGTCGGCTGTCGCGGATACGGGGGTGAAGCTGAAGTCGCTGGTATCGGCCGAAGGTGACCGGTAGCGAAAAGCGAAGCGGCGAAGCGCGAGGGAAGGGGAACGAAGGAAGGAAAGCAAAACGCGCGGCGAAGATTGCCGCGCGTTTCTGTCAAGCGACGATCAGATCGTCGTGTGCAGGTGCAGGTACAGGCCGGCCGCCGCGGCGCCGCCAAGCAGCGGGCCGACGACGGGCACCCATGCATAGCGCCAGTCGCTGTCGCGCTTGCCGGGGATCGGCAGCAGCGCGTGCATGATGCGCGGCGACAGGTCGCGCGCGGGGCTCATCGCATATCCGGTCGGCCCGCCGAGCGAGATGCCGATGCCGAGCACGAGCAGGCCGACGGGCAGTGCGTCGAGCGCGCCGAGGCCGACTTGCGGCGACGCGAGGTACAGCACGCCGAGGATCAGCACGAACGTGCAGATCGCTTCGGTCAGCACGTTGTGCGTGACGCTGCGGATCGCGGGCGCCGTGCAGAACACCGCGAGCTTCAGGTCCGCATCGGCTTCCTTCGCGAAGTGCTGGCGATAGGCGAGCCACACGAGCAGCGCGCCGGCCATCCCGCCGAGCATCTGCGCGAGGACGTAGCCGCCGACTTTCGACCACGCGAACTTGCCCGCGAGCGCGAGACTGATGGTGACGATCGGGTTCAGGTGCGCGCCGCTGAACGACGCGGTCACGTAGACGGCGACGAATACGGCCATCGCCCAGCCCATCACGATCACGATCAGGTCCGCGCCTTTGCCCTTGGTCTTTGCAAGCAGCACGTTTGCGACCGCGCCGTTGCCGAGCAGCACGAGGATCGCTGTGCCGATGAACTCTGCAATATAAGGTGACATTGATTGTCTCTCTTGAGTCACGGCGGACTCGCGCATCGCGCGGTCCGCCGGTGTTGTTGTATTTCGTCTGGATTGCTTGGGATTACTGGGTGTCGTCGGCCCATGCCTTCGCGGCACGCACCGCACGCTGCCAGCCCGACATGCAGCGTTCGACGTGCTCCTTCGGCATCGACGGCGAGAAGCGGCGATCGAGCTGCCACTGGTCGCGCACTTCGTCGAGGTTCTTCCAGTAGCCGATCGCGAGGCCCGCGAGGTAGGCCGCGCCGAGCGCGGTCGTCTCGGTGATCTGCGGACGCACCGCGTCGACGCCGAGCAGGTCCGCCTGGAACTGCATCAGCAGGTCGTTCGCGCTCGCGCCGCCGTCCACGCGCAGCTCGCCGATGCTGATGCCCGAATCGGCTTCCATCGCGGCCAGCACGTCGAGCGACTGGTACGCGATCGAATCGAGCGCCGCGCGTGCGAGGTGCGCGGAGGTCGTGCCGCGCGTGACGCCGAACACCGAGCCGCGCGCCCGCGCGTTCCAGTGCGGTGCGCCGAGGCCGGCGAACGCGGGCACCAGGTAGACGCCGTCGGTGTGCGGCACGCTCGCGGCGAGCGCTTCGATTTCAGCGGCCGACTTGATGATGCCGACGCCGTCGCGCAGCCACTGCACGACCGCGCCCGCGATGAAGATGCTGCCTTCGAGCGCGTACTGCACGTCGTCGCCGATCTGCCACGCGATCGTCGTGACGAGGTTGTTCTTCGACTCGATCGGCTTGTCGCCGGTGTTCATCATCAGGAAGCAGCCGGTGCCGTAGGTGTTCTTCACCATGCCGGACGTCGTGCACATCTGGCCGAACAGCGCCGCGTGCTGGTCGCCTGCGATGCCCGCGAGCGGGATCTTCGACGCGAACACGGTGGTCTTCGTGTGGCCGTAGATTTCCGACGATGCCTTCACTTCCGGCAGCATGCTGCGCGGGATGTCGAGCATGTCGAGCAGTTCGTTGTCCCACTCGCGCGTGTGGATGTTGAACAGCATCGTGCGCGAAGCGTTCGTCACGTCGGTCACGTGCAGTTCGTGCTTCGTGAAGTTCCATACGAGCCAGCTGTCGACGGTGCCGAACGCGAGCTTGCCCTGCTTGGCCTTCTCGCGTGCGCCCGGCACGTTGTCGAGAATCCAGCGGATCTTGGTCCCAGAGAAGTACGAATCGATCGGCAGGCCGGTCTTCGCGCGCACCTTCGCCTCGAAGCCCTGTGCCTTCAGCGCATCGCAGAAGTCGGCCGTGCGGCGATCCTGCCAGACGATCGCGTTGTAGACGGGCTGGCCCGTTTCGCGATCCCAGACGATCGTGGTTTCACGCTGGTTGGTGATGCCGATCGCGGCGATCGACGTGCCGTTCAGGCCCGTGCGCGTGACGGCTTCGGCGGCGACGCCGGCTTGCGTCGACCAGATTTCCTGCGGGTCGTGCTCGACCCAGCCGGGTTGCGGGTAGATCTGCTCGAATTCCTTCTGGGCGATCGATACGATATTGCCCTGGCGATCGAACAGCATCGCGCGGGAACTCGTGGTGCCCTGGTCAAGCGCGAGGATGTACTGATCCTGCATGTCTCTCATCTCCATCCGTGGATTTGGCTTAGTTGTGATGCGCGCCGCATGTGGGGCGGCGCGTCGGTGAGTCAACGTCGGTACGGCAACTGCAACTGCATTCCGGTCAGGCTTGCGGCGCGTGCGCGGCGGCGAACCACGCGTCGACCGCGGCGGTCACCGCGTCGAGCGTGCCGGGCGCGACGTGCAGGCCGAGCTTCGAGCGGCGCCACAGCACGTCCTGCGCGCAGGTCGCCCATTCGGCGTCGCGCAGGTAGCGCAGTTCGGCGTCGTAGAGGCCCGGTGCGATTTCTGTGCCGAGATCGGCGAGCGACTTCGCGCCGTCGATCACGCGCTCCGCGCGCGTGCCGTATGCGCGGGCATAGCGGCGGGCGAGCGCGGCGGGCAGCCACGCATGGCGTTTGGCGAACGTATCGGCGAATGCGTCGAACTTCGCGTTCGCGATGTCGCCGCCCGGCAGCGCGACGCCGGCCGTCCAGGTCTTCGCGTCACGGCCGAGCACGCTGCACAGCATGTCGCCGGCTTCTTCCGCGAGCTTGCGGAACGTCGTGATCTTGCCGCCGAACACCGACAGCAGCGGGGCGCCCGCGCCGTCGTCCAGCTCGAGGCGGTAGTCGCGCGTGACGGCCGATGCGTTCGCGGCGTTCTCGTCTTCCAGCAGCGGGCGCACGCCCGAGTAGGTCCAGTGCACGTCGGCCGGCGAGATCTTGCGCTTGAAGTAGCGGTTGATCGAATCGCACAGGTACTGCGTCTCGTCGCGATCGATCGCGACCTTCGCGGGATCGTTCGTGTATTCGACGTCGGTCGTGCCGATCAGCGTGAAATCGTGTTCGTACGGAATCGCGAAGATGATCCGCTTGTCCGGGTTCTGGAAGATGTACGCGTGGTCGTGATCGAACAGGCGCCGCGTAATGATGTGGCTGCCCTTCACGAGCCGCACGCTGTGGTGCGCGCCGCGGCCGAGCGCGCCTTTCAGCACCTCGCCGACCCACGGGCCGGCGGCGTTCGCGATCGCGCGCGCATGCACGACGCGGATCGAGCCGTCGGCGTGCTGCAGTCGCGCTTCCCATTCGTCGCCGCGGCGTTCGGCGGACACCAGCTTCGTGCGCGTCAGGATCTGGGCGCCGCGCTCCTTCGCATCCATCGCGTTCAGCACGACGAGGCGCGCGTCGTCGACCCAGCCGTCCGAATAGACGAAGCCGCGCTTGATCGAATCGATCAGCGGCGCGCCGGCTGCATGGCGGCGCATGTCGATGCCGCGCGAGCCGGGCAGCAGTTCGCGTTTCGCGAGGTGATCGTAGAGGAACAGGCCGATGCGGATCAGCCAGGCCGGACGCAGGTTCGGCATGTGCGGCATCACGAAGCGCAGCGGCCACATGATGTGCGGCGCCGCGCGCAGCAGCGTCTCGCGCTCCTGCAGCGCCTTGCGCACGAGCCCGAACTCGTTGTACTCGAGATAGCGCAGGCCGCCGTGAATCAGCTTCGTGCTGGACGACGACGTGTGCGACGCGAGATCGTCCTGCTCGCAGAGCATGACCGACAGGCCGCGGCCGGCCGCATCGCGCGCGATGCCCGCGCCGTTGATGCCGCCGCCGACGACGAGCAGATCGTAGCGATTCGGTTGGGTCACCTGCTGTCCTTATCGTCTGAGGGAAATGGTTGAACAGAAAATGTTCGAATTCGAAATTTAACGAACGAAATCGAAAAAGTAAAGTTCGAAAAAGCGGGGCCAGTAGCGTGCGGCGCGATCCCGGACGATACTGGCGGAATCGACCGTTTCGCGAGGTGAATCATGCGTATTGGGATGTGGGCCGGCGTGTGCGCCGTCCTTCTGGCGGGGTGCACTGCCGGGATGCCGCCGCTCGCCGGCAACTGGCGCACGCCGTCGTTCGTCGACCTGCAGACGTCATGCGGCGGCACGGCGCGGGACTGGGGCGCGGACGCGCAGCCGGTCTACTCGACGCTGTATGACGCGTACGTGGCGAAACGGTATCGCGGGCTGACCGATGCGAACTATTGTGCGTTCGT
The DNA here is from genome assembly GCF_002223135.1 of Burkholderia sp. AU33423. Taxonomy (NCBI): domain Bacteria; kingdom Pseudomonadati; phylum Pseudomonadota; class Betaproteobacteria; order Burkholderiales; family Burkholderiaceae; genus Burkholderia; species Burkholderia sp. AU33423. The sequence continues at coordinate 498,723 of NZ_NKFH01000005.1, read as the reverse complement.
AAACGAACTTTCGACGCACTATGCGGCGCCCGATGCGGCGACGCGTGCCGGCTGGATCGCGTATTTCAACGGTGCGCGCGCGCAGGCCATCAGCTGGCGGGCGGCGGTCGATCCGACACTGCGCGGCGGCTGAAGCAGGCTGCGGCGGGGCGGCGAGCGGGAAGCGGGAAGGGCCGCGCGGCCCGGCATCCGGGCGGCGCGGTCAGGTCAGGAGCGGTATGGTTTTACGAATAGCGGTACTTGATGGATCGCAGCGCGGCGTCGCCGGTTTCGGTCACGCAGTATTTGCGCCCCGAACCGAGTCCTTCCAGACGGACGAGCTGCTGTTCGAGCAGTGCGTCGATTTCGTCCCGATCCATGTGGGTTTGATCGGGAGCGTCCTTCACAAGCAATAGCGTGGCGAATTCATGCGGACTCAGCATCGTTCTCTCCATGGCGACCAGTCAGCCCGCGCGGCCGGCGCGGGCCGACGCGCGATACCCATCGGGGTATGGCTTGGGGGGAAAGCTGTATTCGCCGGCCATGCCATTCGTCCGCGCCCTGGCACAGGCGGAACGGTCGAAATGGGCCGGGGAACTGGAGTCTAGTCGAGCGCGCAGGCAACGACAAATCGGACCCCGTTAATTTTCCCTTTGACAGCCGTGCCACGCGCAAGCGGTTTGCTCGCGACGCCAACTTCTTGATTTCACTTGAAGTTTCGGGTGCGGTGCAGCATCGGAACCGTCACTCGGCGACGTACACCTGGGTGCCGGCGGCCGCCACGGTGTCGGCCATCTCGGGCGGCAGCGGCTTGTCGGTGAAGAGCGCATGCACCTGGCTCAGGTGGCCCTGGCGCACCAGCGCGGGACGGCCGACCTTCGAATGGTCGGTGACAAGATAGACGGTGCGCGCATGCTGCATGATCGCCTCGGCCACGCGCACCTCGCGCGTGTCGAAGTCGCGCAGCGTGCCGTCGGCCTCGATTGCCGACGTGCCGATGATCGCGTAGTCGACCTTGAACTGGCGGATGAAGTCGATCGCGAGTTCGCCGACGATCCCCTTGTCCCACGGCCGCACGATGCCGCCCGTGATCAGCACCTCGCAGTCGGGGTAGCCGCTCATCATCGACGCGACGTTCAGGTTGTTCGTGATCACGTGCAGCCCGTGGTGGCGGTTCAGCGCGCGTGCGACTTCCTCGGTGGTCGTGCCGAGGTTGATGAACAGCGATGCCTGGTCGGGAATGTGCGACGCCGCGAGCGCCGCGATGCGCCGCTTCTCGTCGTGGAACATCCGCTGGCGCGCGGTGTACGACACGTTCTCCGAGCTGGTCGGCAGGCTCGCGCCGCCGTGGTAGCGGCGCAGCAGGTTCAGGTCGGCGAGCCAGTTCACGTCGCGGCGGATCGTCTGCGGCGTCACCGAGAAGTGCGCGGCGAGATCGTCGACGGTCACGAAGCCGTCGCGCTGCACCCATTCGAGCAATTCCTGCTGGCGCGCGTTGAGGGTGAGGCGGGGATCTCGGGTCATGGCTCGATGGTCGTGTCGTGAGACGGAGCGGGTATTGTAAGGGCGGCAACGGCGTTAGGCCGGCCCGGCCCGCAGGGTTGCCGGATATTCATGCGGAAATTGCATGGATTCATTTCACAAATGAATTTGTGCGATTGCGCTGATCGCGCTGCAATGGCGGATTGCCCGCGCACGCGGGGGCGCGTCCGGCGCGATCATTCAGCTTTCGACGAGGTGGAACCGATGACTGGCTTCAACTGGCACAACCCGTATCCGACGACCCGCATCCCGGTGTTCGCGCGCAACGTCGTGTCGACGTCGCACCCGCTCGCCGCGCAGGCGGGGCTGCGGATGCTGTGGAAGGGGGGCAACGCGGTCGACGCGGCGCTGGCCGCCGCGGCCGCGCTCACGGTCGTCGAGCCCGTATCGTGCGGGCTCGGCGGCGACGCGTTCGCGCTCGTGTGGGACGGCGAGCGGCTGTCCGGGCTGAACGCATCGGGCGTCGCGCCGGCCGCATGGAACGTCGACTATTTCCGCAAGCGCCACGGCGAGGCGGGCAACGGCATCGCGAACAAGCCGACGCGCGGCTGGGATACCGTCACCGTGCCGGGCGTGATCGCGGGCTGGGAAGCGCTGCATGCGAAGTTCGGTTCGCTGCCGTTCGCGGACCTGCTCGAACCGGCGATCGAGATCGCGGAGCGCGGCTATGCGGTGCCGCCGATCGTCGCGCACAAGTGGGCGGCCGCGGTGCCGGAACTCAAGGCGCTGCCGGGTTTCGCGGACACCTTCATGCCGCACGGCCGCGCACCGCAGGTGGGCGAGCGCGTGTGCCTGCCGGGCCATGCGCGGACGTTGCGCACGCTGCAGAAGGATGGTGCGCGCGCGTTCTACGAGGGGGCGCTCGCCGAGCGCATCGCCGCGTTCTCCCGCGAAGGCGGGGGCGCGCTGACCGCAGCCGACCTGCAGTCTTACCGGCCCGAATGGGTCGAGCCGATCGGCAAGCGCTTCGGCCGTCACACGATCCACGAGATTCCGCCGAACGGGCAGGGCATCGCCGCGCTGATCGCGCTCGGGATCGCCGAGCACGCGGGCGTGACCGAGTGGCCAGTCGATTCGGTCGACTCGCAGCATCTGCAGATCGAGGCGATGAAGCTCGCGTTCGCGGATGTCTATCGCTACGTCGCCGATCCGCGCGCGATGGCGGTCACGCCTGAACAGATGCTCGACGACGCATATCTCGCCGAGCGCGCGAAGCTGATCGATCCCGCGCGCGCGACGCACTTCGCCGCCGGCCGGCCGCATTCGGGCGGCACGGTCTACCTGTCGGCGGCCGACGAACGCGGGATGATGGTGAGCTTCATTCAGTCGAACTACATGGGCTTCGGCTCGGGCGTCGTCGTGCCCGGCACCGGCATCGCGTTGCAGAATCGCGGGCACGGCTTCTCGATGGACCCGGCTTCGCCGAACGTCGTCGCGGGCGGCAAGCGGCCGTTCCACACGATCATCCCGGCGTTCGTCACCGAGGAGGTCGACGGTCGCACCGAGGCCGTGATGAGCTTCGGCGTGATGGGCGGCGACATGCAGCCGCAAGGACACCTGCAGACCGTCGTGCGGATGCTCGGCTATGGGCAGCAACCGCAGGCCGCCTGTGATGCGCCGCGCTGGAAGGTCAACCGCGACTTCACGCTCGACGTCGAGGCAACGATGAACCGCGCGACCGTCGATGCGCTGGCCGCACGCGGCCATACGATCAAGTCGATCGACGATCCTTACATGGATTTCGGTTCGGGGCAGTTCATCTGGCGTCTCGACCGCGACGATCGCGAGCGCGGCTACGTGGCCGCGAGCGACAGCCGGCGCGACGGTCTGGCGGCCGGTTTCTGACGGATTGCCGCCGGCTTTCGCCGGCATGTCGTGCGCTTCGCGGGCGGCCGAATGGTCGCCCGTTTCGTTTTCGGCAAGCCCGTATCGCCGCGCGGGTGCAAGCGGTTTGAAGGACTCGTCTAACGAACGGCAACAGACGCCGTGGAACTGCGCCTGTCAGGTATGGTCAGTGCTCTGGAGCACGAACATCAAAGTCCGGCTAAGATGCCAGCATGGTTCGGCCGGACCAATCCACTATAAACGCAAGTAAAACGCCGCCAGCGGGAGGGTCGGCGCCTGTGCCGAAGGCATGGGCCGGCCCCCGCGCGACGACTGGGAGCGCACCACCATGGACACCAAAACGACGCATGTGATGCCGTGGCGAATCGAGGACATCGACCTGAACCGGATCGATCGTCAACGTGCCGCCGCGAACGAGGATCTGTTGCTGCTGCTGTGCGCGTCGTCGTTCATCGAAAGCGGCTCGGATCTCTACACGAGCAATCTGAGCCAGTTCTTCAACGACGATCCGGAAGTCTCCGCATGGCTCAACAATGCATGGGAGCACGAAGAATTGCAGCACGGTCGCGCGCTGAAGGCGTACATCGCGCACGTGTGGCCGGAGTTCGACTGGGATACCGCGTTCGCGAACTTCTTCGCCGAGTATTCGCAGACCTGCAAGGTCGAGGCGTTCGAGAAGACCCGCGCGCTCGAGATGGTCGCGCGCTGCGTCGTCGAGACGGGCACGGCCACGCTCTATCGCGCGATCAACGAATGCTCGGACGAGCCCGTGCTGAAGGAAATCACCGACAACATCCGCACCGACGAAGTGCGCCACTACAAGCACTTCTTCAAGTTCTTCAAGAAGTACAACCAGGTCGAAGGCAATGGCCGCCTTGCGGTGCTCGGCGCGCTGGCGCGCCGCGTGATGGAAATCAAGAACGAGGATTCGGAGATCGCGCTGCGCCACGTGTTCGCGGTCCGCTATCCGGATCGTGTCGGCGACAGCCAGTACAACCGCGAACGCGCCGCGCGCATCAGCACGCTCGTGCGGCGCAACCTGTCAGCCGACATGTGCGTGAAGATGCTGCTCAAGCCGCTCGACCTGCCCGCGAAGATCCAGCCGGGCGTTCACTATCCGCTCACGAAGATCACGCGGCACGTGTTCCTGCGCTGATCGCCGCAGCGTGGCCCGACGCGCGTATGCTCGGGCTTCTTCATCCGCTTGTCCACCGGGGCCACGCCATCATGACCGATACCCATCGCCACGCGCTCGAACAATGGACGTTCGATGCGTGGCCGCCGGCCGTCGTCTCATTGTTCGACGGTACCGCGCTCGAACGTCATGCCGACTTCGCCGCCTCGCTGATCGTCGCGACCGACGATGGCCAGTTGCGCACGACGCTGCTCGGCGTCGGCGAGATCTATGCACACGATGCGCGCACGCTGCTGCTGGCGCTCTGGCCGCAATCGCGTGCGGCGCGCGCGATCGCGCAGCGGCGCACGGCCGCGTTGACGCTCGTCGCGGACGGCGCGTTCTTTCAGGCGCAATTGAGGATGGTGCCGCTCGAAGGAGACTTCGGCGGACTGGCCGGATTCGCTGCGACGATCGCGCACGGCGATGCGCAGCGGGTCGGCTATGCGCGTCTCGCGACAGGTGTCACGTTCACGCTGGAAGGGGAGCGCACCGAGGTGCTCGCGCGTTGGCAACGCCAGGTCGAGCACCTGCGGCGCGCAGCCGCACGGCTTCAGTGACCGCGCTGGCCGCTGCGCGACGAACGGTTGCGGTTCGCGTGCGCGGCATTGCCGTTCGCCGGGCGTGCGCTGTTGCCACCGCCGGCCGGACGTCCGCCGTTGTCGCCGGCGCCGCCTTGCCCTTGCGTGCGCGGCTTCGCGGCTTTCTGCTGCGCCGCCTTCGGTTGCGATGCCTTCGATTGCGCGTTGCCGTCGCGCTTCGCGGCCGGCTGGCCTGAGCCGCCCGCGCGCGGCTGGCGATTGCCGCCACCACCGCCACCGCCGCGCGGCTGTTGCTGCCCGCGGCGCTGCTGGATCGGCTCCGGCTTCGCGTTCGGATCGGGTTCGAAGCCCGCGATCACTTCCTGAGGAATCTCGCGCTTGATCAGCCGCTCGATGTCGCGCAGCAACTGCTTCTCGTCGACGCACACGAGCGACACGGCTTCGCCGGTCGCACCCGCGCGGCCCGTGCGGCCGATCCGGTGCACGTAGTCTTCCGGCACGTTCGGCAGGTCGAAGTTGACGACGTGCGGCAGCTGGTCGATGTCGATCCCGCGCGCGGCGATATCGGTCGCGACGAGCACCTGCAGCGTGCTGTTCTTGAACTCCGCCAGCGCGCGCGTGCGGGCCGACTGGCTCTTGTTGCCGTGGATCGCCATCGCGCTGATGCCGTCCTTCGTCAGCTGCTCGGCGAGCCGGTTCGCGCCGTGCTTCGTGCGCGTGAACACGAGCACCTGGAACCAGTTGTGTTCGCGGATCAGGTGCGTGAGCAGTTCGCGCTTGCGGTCGCGGTCGACCGGGTGGATCTTCTGCGCGACGCTTTCGGCGGTCGTGTTGCGGCGTGCGACTTCGATCAGTGCAGGCGAGTCGAGCAGGCTGTCGGCGAGCGCCTTGATCTCGTCGGAGAAGGTGGCCGAGAACAGCAGGTTCTGGCGCTGCGGCGGCAGCTTCGCGAGCACGCGCTTGATGTCGTGGATGAAGCCCATGTCGAGCATCCGGTCGGCTTCGTCGAGCACGAGGATGTCGAGGTCCGACAGGTCGATCGTCTTCTGCTGCATGTGATCGAGCAGGCGGCCCGGCGTCGCGACGACGATGTCGACGCCGCGCTTGAGCGCATCGATCTGCGGATTGATGCTGACGCCGCCGAACATCACGGTCGAGCGCAGCTTCAGGTACTTGCTATAGGCACGCACGCTTTCCTCGACCTGGGCGGCGAGTTCGCGCGTCGGCGTGAGGATCAGCGCGCGCACTGCGCGCTTCGCGCCGCGATGCTCGGCGTAGAACGTATGCAGGCGTTGCAGGATCGGCAGCGTGAAGCCGGCGGTCTTGCCGGTGCCCGTTTGCGCGCCGGCGAGCAGGTCGCCGCCGCCGAGGACGGCGGGGATCGCCTGTTGCTGGATCGGGGTCGGCGACGTGTAGCCGAGCTCGTTGACCGCCTTGACCAGCGGTTCGGCCAAGCCGAGAGATTCGAAAGACATAGATACCACTCTTCAGTTTTATGATCGGCGACGTCTCGCGCGGCCCGCGCGGGAGGTGACATCGCAAAAAGCAAAATGCAAAAGGGCGCGGCCGCGGTTTCCCGCAGCCGCGCCCCGTGTGTGTCCGCCGCTTCTTAGTCGAGCGGCGCGGAACGCAGGTCGCTCACCTGTTGCGGCGAGATCGGCGTACCGTTGTTGCCCCACGACATCCGGATATACGTGACGACCGCCGCCACTTCCTGGTTCGACAGCGACTGTGCGAACGGCGGCATCCCATACGGACGCGGATTCTTGAACGTGCTCGGCGGATAGCCACCGTTCAGCACCATGCGGATCGGGTTGACGGCTGATTCCATCATGATCGAGTGGTTGCCCGCGAGCGGCGGATAGGCCGGCGGCTTGCCTGCGCCGGTTTCGGCGTGGCAGGTCGCGCAGTTGTCCGCGTAGATCTTCTTGCCCTGGTCGAACAGCGCGTTGCCGAACTGCTTCGACGGCTCGTACTGCATGTTCTTCGGCGCTTCAGCCTTCTGCGGAATCGACTTCAGGTACGTCGACATTGCGCGCGTATCTTCGTCGGTCATGTACTGCAGGCTGTTGTGAACCACGTCCGCCATCGGGCCGAATACCGCGCCCTTCTGCGACACGCCGGCCTGCAGCAGGTCGGACAGCTCCTGCACGTGCCAGTCGCCGAGGCCGAGTTCCTTGTCGTTCGTCAGCGACGGCGCATACCAGTTCTGCAGCGGGATCAGGCCGCCGGCAAACGCCGACCCCGTCACCGGGCCGCCCATCATGTTGATCGACGTATGGCACATCGAGCAGTGGCCGAGGCCTTCGACGAGGTACGCGCCGCGGTTCCATTCGACCGACTTGGTCGGATCCGGCTTGTATTCGCCTTCCTTGAAGAACAGCGTACGCCAGCCGATCAGCAGGTTGCGGTTGTTGAACGGGAACTTCAGTTCGTGCGGACGGCTCGGCACCGACACCGGCGGGACCGAACGCAGGTACGCGTAGATCGCGTCCGAATCCGCACGCGTGACCTTCGTGTAGCTCGCGAACGGGAAGCCCGGGTAGAGCAGGCTGCCGTCCTTCGAACGACCAGTGTGCATCGCGCGGTAGAAGTCGTCCGACGTCCACTTGCCGATGCCATCCTTGTCGTCCGGCGTGATGTTCGGCGTGTACATCGTGCCGAACGGCGTCGCCATCGGCAGGCCGCCCGCGAACGACTTGCCGCCGCGCACGGTGTGGCACGCGATACAGTCGCCGACGCGCGCGAGGTATTCGCCCTTCTTGATCAGCGCGGCCTGGTCGGCCGGCGTGGCCGCGACGGCGGAAGCGCCGTGCAGCGTGTCGTTGCCCGGCCACAGGACCGGCACGAGGGCGGCAGCCGCGACGATCGCGACGGCCGAGAGTGCAAACAGGGACTTGCGTTTCATTGTGTCTGTCTCCCTTGCCTTATTGCGGTTCGCTGCCGCAGGCGAGCGGAGTCTTCATCGAACGCGCCGGAGCCGGCACGGGGTTGGCGGGCGCCGGTTGCGCGGCGAGCCATGCGGTCACGGCCGTCACGTCTTCGTCGGAAAGCTTCGAAGCGACTTCATGCATGCAGTCGGGCGCCTTCGCGTGGCGGTTGCCCGAACGCCATGCACCGATCTGCGCGCTCAGGTAGTCGGCGTGCAGGCCGACCAGGCCCGGGATCGCCGGCTGCATGCCGGTCAGCGTCGCGCCGTGGCAGGCCACGCAGGCCGGCAGCTTGCGGGACGGGTCGCCTTGCGTGACGAGCTGCTTGCCGCGCGCGAGCGTCGCGGCCGGCAGCGTCGGCTTCGCCGGCGCCGGGTACGGCGGGCGTTCGGCCGAGAAGTGCTCGGCCATTTCACGCAGGTAGTCGTCGTTCAGGTACGTCAGCAGGTAGTTCATCGGCGGGTACTTGCGCCGGCCATCACGGAAGTTGACGAGCTGGTTGTACAGGTACTCGGCCGGCTTGCCGGCAAGACGCGGGAAGTAGTCGTTGTCCGTGCCCTGGCCATGGACGCCGTGGCAGGCCGTACAGCCGCGCACGCGCTCGGCCATGGTATCGGGCGCCTTGAGCGGCGCCTGCTGGGCGTGCGCTTGCTCCGTGGGCTTGGTCTGCGCTTGGGCAGCGCTCATAAGGCCCGCGCTGCCGAACATCAGAACGGCGAGCAGCGGACGGAAGAGGCGTCTTGAAGACACACGAGACTCCATGTTTATTCGACGGGGACCTGTTGTCCGGGCTACGATCGGCTCGGCGCATGACGGCAAGGCAGCCGGGCTGCTGCGACGCGGCATTCTATCATCGATGGGTAATGACGGCTATTTGGCAAAAGGACATCGGTTCCTGTCCGTTTGCGACTTGCGACAATTTGACGCGCATTGCGAAGTGTCGGTGTGAACCGGCGTGCGTTTTCACCATCGAAGACCGTACACTCGCGGGTCGCGCGGCGCCGCCTCCGCCGCAGGTCCTGTCATTTCTCCCGTTTCCGGATTCATCGATGACGTTTTCTACCGTGCCGTTGCCTTCCTCACGCTGTCCTTCCCGTTGCCGTCGCTCCGTCGGCCTGCCGCTTTCGGGAGGGTGTGCGCGATGAAGTTCGACAGCTTGTGGATCGGTCAGGTCGCGCTCGCGGCGCTGATGGACGCCGCGTTCGCGATGGCGGTCGGCTCGGCGCTGCTCACGGCATGGCTCGGCAAGGACGGTGCGCGTCCGGTCGTCGCGCCGTCGCATCCCGCATGGCTGCGCGCGCAACATTCGCTCGTCGCGGCGGCGCTGGCGCTGGTGCTCGCGGATCTCGGCTGGCTCGTCTACGAGGCGGCGACGATGAGCGGGGCGGGGCTCGGCGGCGCGTTCGCCGCGATTCCCGTGATGCTGATGCAGACGCATACGGGCTTCGCGTGGAGCGTCGCGTTCGCCGGCGCCGTCGTGCTCGCGATCGTCGCGCTGGCGAAGCCGGAGGGCCCGGCCGCGCACGCGGTGCTGTGGCTCGCGGTGATCGTGGTCGCGGCCGGCAAGGCGTCGCTCGGCCATGCGGCCGATACGGGCGCGCTGTCCGCGGCGGTCGGCGTGCAGACGCTGCACCTGCTCGCAACGGCCGTGTGGGGTGGCCTCGTGCTCGCGGGCGGGCTCGCGGTGCTGCCGGCGCTCGGTTCGTCGGTCGCGCGCGGTGCGCTGATTCGCATCGGCCAGCACCTGTCGCGCACGTCGATCGTCGCGGTCGTCTTCTTGCTCGGCACCGGCGCACTCAATGCGATCCGCGGGCTCGGCGGTTCGCTCGTGCCGCTCGACGGCAGCACGTGGGGGCGCGTGTTGCTGCTGAAGCTGCTGCTCGTCGCGCTTGCGCTCGTGCTCGGCGGCCTGAACCGCTTCGCGGCGCTGCCGCGCCTGCGCCGCACCGCGTCGACCGAGGATGCGCACACGTTCCGCAACATCCTGCATCTCGAAGCGCTGACGATGATCGGCGTGTTCGTCGCGGCCGCCGTGCTGTCGTTCAGCGTGCCGGGGTTCGCGGCACTCGGCTGACGGCAGGGCGCGCGCGGCGCGGCGCAAGGCCGCCGTCGCGCACCCGGCACGTGCCGGACACCACACTGCGCATGCAAAAACGGCTGCCCGTCGGGCAGCCGTTGTCGAATCGATACTGACCGCGCGGGTCGCAGCCGCGCGCTGCGCATTGCGCTCACCACTCGGCGACGCTGCCGTCCTCGTGACGCCACACCGGGTTGCGCCAGCGGTGCCCCGTCTTCGCCATCTCGCGCACCTTCTCCTCGTTCACGTCGATGCCGAGCCCCGGGCCCTGCGGGATCGCGACGAAGCCGTCTTCGTAGCGGAACACCTCGGGGTTGCGCAGGTAGTCGAGCAGATCGTTGCCCTGGTTGTAGTGGATGCCGAGGCTCTGCTCCTGGATGAACGCGTTGTAGCTGACCGCGTCGAGCTGCAGGCACGCGGCGAGTGCAATGGGCCCAAGCGGGCAGTGCAGCGCGAGCGCGACGTCGTAGCTCTCCGCGAGCGTCGCGATCTTGCGGCACTCGGTGATGCCGCCCGCGTGCGACGCGTCCGGCTGGATGATGTCGACGTAGCCGCCCGCGAGGATGTGCTTGAAATCCCAGCGCGAGTACAGCCGCTCGCCGAGCGCGATCGGCGTGTTGGTCTGGTTGACGATGTCGCGCAGCGCCTCGGCGTTCTCCGACAGCACCGGCTCCTCGATGAACATCAGCTTGTACGGGTCGAGCTCCTTCGCGAGCACCTTCGCCATCGGCTTGTGCACGCGGCCGTGGAAGTCGACGCCGATCCCGACATGCGGGCCGACCGCATCGCGCACCGCCGCGACGTTCGCGATCACCTGCTCGACCTTGTCGTAGGTGTCGACGATCTGCAGCTCCTCGGAGCCGTTCATCTTCACGGCCTTGAAGCCGCGCTCGACCACCGCGCGCGCATTGTTCGCGACGTCGCTCGGCCGGTCGCCGCCGATCCACGAATACACCTTGATGCGATCGCGCACCTGGCCGCCGAGCAGCGCGTGCACGGGCACGCCGTGGTGCTTGCCCTTGATGTCCCACAGCGCCTGGTCGACGCCCGCGATCGCGCTCATCATGATCGGGCCGCCGCGGTAGAAGCCCGCGCGGTACATCACCTGCCAGTGATCCTCGATCAGCAGCGGATCGCGGCCGACGAGGTAGTCGGCCAGTTCCTGCACGGCGGCCTCGACCGTGTGCGCGCGACCTTCGACGATCGGCTCGCCCCAGCCGACGATGCCCTCGTCGGTTTCGATCTTGAGGAACAGCCAGCGTGGCGGGACGACGAAGGTTTCGAGGCGGGTGATTTTCACGGTGCGAGTCTCCAGGGTTGACCGGCGCGGGCAGTCGGGCGCGGCGCACGGTCGCGTGCTTTCATGGTTATCCTAGCGCAGCCCGTTAAAAAATAGTATTAATAGCACTATTGTGCAGATAGTGGGCAGCCGGCACGCCCGGGTACCGGCATAACGGAGAACGATCATTCGACGCGACCTGCATGGACAAACGGCCTTCCGGCTCGCCACGGCGATCCTGCGCGGCGACTACCCGCCCGAGTCGCTGCTGCCGAGGGAACCCGACCTGATGGTGATGTACGGTGTGAGCCGGACGGTGATGCGCGAGGCGCTGCGTACGCTCACGTCGAAAGGGCTCGTCGAGTCGCGGCCGAAGATCGGCACGCGCGTGCGGCCGCGCGGCGTATGGAACCTGCTCGACGCCGACCTGCTCGACTGGTACGCGCGTGTCGCGCCGCCGATCGCGTTTGCGCTGAAGCTGCAGGAAATGCGCGAGATGGTCGAGCCGTACGCGGCCGCGCTTGCCGCGCGCATGCATACGCCGGAGACGTTCGACGCGATCGACGGCGCGGCCCGTGCGATGGCCGCCGCGCGCAACGTCGACGAATGGGTGCGCGCCGACCTGCGCTTTCACCTGAGCGTGCTCGAGGCCGGCGGCAACGAACTGCTGGTGCCGCTCGGCACGCTGATCGATCGCACGCTCGAGGCGCAACTGCATCTGAATGCGCGCCGCGCGGACGTGTACAACGCGTCGCTCGCCGAGCACACGGCCGTCAGCGACGCGATCCGCGTGCGCGACGAGGACGGTGCGCGCCGCGCGATGGCGGCGCTGCTCGCGGTGACGCGCGCACGGATCGAGATGTCGTGACGGGGAGGGGCCGGCCGTACGGCGCCGTCAGGCGTTCGCGCAGCCGCCCGGCTTGTGGATGCGTTCGGTGGACGCCGGGTACTTCGCGAGCAGGCTCGCCGGCCGTCGCGGGCGCACGACTAGGTCGCCGCCGCAGTTCGGGCAGCGGCCCTTCAGCACGTCGTCGGCGCAGGTCGCGCAGAACGTGCATTCGAACGTACAGATGCGTGCATCGGCCGAATCGGGCGGCAGGTCCTTGTCGCAGCATTCGCAGCCGGGGCGCAGTTCGAGCATGACGGTTTTCCTTGGTTTGGGCAGGGTCGGGACGGGCGCCGCACGGACATTGCGTGCGGCGCATGTGCGCGCTACTGTACCTGCATGGATCGGCCCGGCCAACGGTGTTCCGCCGGGGCGCCGTCGATGCGCACGGGCCGCACCGGGAGACGACCATGCTTTATCGCGGAAGCTGTCACTGCGGCGACGTGAAGTTCGAGGCGGAAGGCGACCTGCAGGGCGTGATGGCGTGCAACTGCTCGATCTGCCAGCGCAAGGGCGCGCTGATGTGGTTCGTGCCGCGCGACCACATGACGCTCCTCACGCCCGACGAACATCTCGCCACCTACATGTTCAACAAGCACGTGATCCAGCACCGCTTCTGCAAGCGCTGCGGGATTCACACGTTCGGCGAGGGCGTCCACCCGAACGGCACCGCGATGGCCGCGATCAACGTGCGCTGTCTCGAGGGTGTCGATATCGACGCGCTGCCGGTCACGCACTACGACGGCCGCTCGCACTGAGCGGCGCACCGGCGCATGAACGGACGCGCGGCCGTCAGGACGGTTGCGCGGTAGCGGCGCCCGGCGCGGGCGTCTCCGCCTGCGGGGCGGGGCCCGCGGTGCGCGTGCCGGCCGGGCGCTCGATCAGCGGCGCGAGCGCCGGCGCCATCGATTTCAGCAGCTGCACGGCCATCGCGCTCGTGAAGTCGTAGCGCGCCGCATACGGCTCGTGCGCCGTTGCGGTCAGGACCCCGAAGAACCGGTCGCCGAGCACGAACACGAAGGTGCCGCTGCGGTTCACCTTGCGCGACTCGATCAGCCGCGCGCCGCGCGCATAGACGTTGAAGCGCTGGTCGCCCGTCCCCGTCTTGCCGTACACGTCGAGCGTCTTGCCGTCGGGCAGCGTGAAGCCGCCCGCGAGGCGGCGCGCGGTGCCGTTGAGCACGACGTCGCGCAGCAGCGTGTGCGCCACGTTGACGATCTCCGGCGACAGCGTCGGCTGCGGCTGCGCGGTCGCGCGCACGAAGCGCGTTTCGTACGGCGTGCCCTTCGCGAAGTCGAGCCGCGTGATCGTCTCGGTCGGTGCTTTCTGGCCGTCGTTCGCGATCAGGCCGATCAGTTTCGCGAGTGCGTCGGGCTGGTCGCCCGATGCGCCGATCGCGGCCGCGTACGACGGCGTGACTTCCGCGAACGGGTAGCCGAGCGCACGCCACGACTTCGTGATTTCCGCGTACGCGCGCAGCTCGACCATGCGGCGGATGCGGCGGTCCTGGGTCGCGTGGTAGCGCGTCTTGTACAGCCACGAATACGTGTAGAAGCGTGCATCGCGGCTGTCGCGCTGGACGTCGGCGAGCGGCGCTGCCGGGTGCGCACGCAGGTAGTTGAGCGTCCACAGCGCGAGCGGATGCACGCTCGCGATGTAGCCGCGATCGTTGAGGTTGAAGCGGTCGATCGCGTACTTCGCGTAGAGCCTGGCGAGATCGTCGTCGGACAGCGTCGCGGCCGGCGTGCCCTTCAGTTGCACGCGCATCTGCGCGTCGAACCACGCGAGCGATTCGTTCGGCGCGACGCTGCGCAACACCGTCGCGATCTTCGGCGGCGATTTGCGCACGTCCTTCAGCATCAGCGCGAGCGCGTCGTCGGGCGCCTTGCCCGCATAGCGCGTGTAGTAGCGCTTCACGTAGACCTGGCTTTCGCCGTCGACGAACTGCTGCAGGTAATGCCGGCGCTGGTCGGGATCGCCGAGCCACGATGACGACGGGCCGGCCGCCTGGAGCGTCTCGTAGTGGACGATGTCGCGCATCAGCCGCACGAACACCAGGTTCACCGAATGCTCGAACGCCGTGTGCAGCGTCAGGATGCGGCCGTTGTCCGATTTCTCGAAGTTCGAGAACACCTGCGCGCCGCCACCCGTGTAGAACACGTCCGGGCTCGCCGAATACTTGCGTTCGACGGCCGCGTCGAGCATTGCCTGCAGCGAGCGGTCGCGCGTATGTGACAAGTAGTCGAGCGCCCAGCGCGACAGCCCGTCGATCGGGTCGGGCTTCACGCGCGCCAGCTCCGCGTTCGACAGGTTCGCGTAGCGCGCGTGCAGGTCGGACACGATCTGCAGGTAGGTGATCAGCGTACGCAGTTTCGCGGTCGAGCCGAGGTTGATGCGGCCGCCGCGATTCACGTCGAACGGCTCGTTCACGCTGTCCGTCTGCACGCGCAGCAGGTTCGCGCCGTTGCGGCGTTCGTACAGCGTGAAGCTGTACGTGAGGTGCGACGGGTCGTCCTTCGGCGCGAGCATCTCGTAACCGTACAGGCCGGCCTTCTGCGCCCCGTCGCGCGTCGACGCCTGGGCGAGCCGTTCGGCGACCGCCTGCTGCACGCCGTTGTCGAGCGTGCTGGTCGCCTGCAGGTCGAACTGGTCGAGCTGGTACAGGTCGCTGATGCCGAGCGCCGACAGCAGCGACGCGCGCGCGGACGTCACGGCCTTGCGCGACACGAACGACTGCACGTGCGCGGCGGCCGGCGGCGCGCTGCGTTCGATCTGAGCGTCAAGCGCGGCGTCGCGCAGCGCGGGCGAGATCACGCCGCCGTTCGACAGCAGCCGCAGGTAGCTGTCGGTCAGCTTCTGCAGCGCCGGGTAGCCGCTGTTGAGGAAGTACGACGGCGCGCGCTGCGCGATGATCAGCGACAGCACCTCGCGGAACGCCTTGCCCTGTTCGTCGACGTTGTCGCCGGTCGTCGGCGCGGACAGGATCCGGTTCACGTCGTTGAAGTCGCGGCCGTACCACGCGGCGAGGCCGTCGCCGAGGCCGGTGATTTCGCCGATATGCGGCCGCGCGGCGAGCGGTACCGAGTTCAGGTAGCGCACGACGATGGTGCGGCGCGCGAGCATCGTCTGCGGGCCGTTCAGGTACGCGCGCACCGACGCGGACGCGATCTGCCGCAGCTTTTCGGGTGGCGTCGCGGTGCGCCCGTCGGGCGAATGGCGGAACTTCTCGATCTGCGTCGCGAGCGTGCTGCCGCCCGGGCGCGCCTGATGGCGGTTGACGACGTGCAGCGCCTGGTCGGCGACCGCGCGGCCGAAGCGCCCCCAGTCGATTGCCGGGTTGCGGTTCGGTTGGTTCGCGTCGAGCAGGTAGCGATCCTCGATGAACAGCAGCGAATCGGCCACCACGCGCGGCACCAGGTCGAAATCGGCGTAGACGCGCTGCGGGAACACGGTCGCGAACAGCGGCGCGCCGGTCGAGTCGAACAGCATCAGGCCCGCCTGATCCTTTTCTTCAAACGGGAGGAACAATCCGCGCTCGCCGAGCGACAGCATCCGCTGCGAATCGCGCGCCTGCTTGCCGACGACGAAGCCGCGCGCGAGCAGCCGCTCCTGGAACGCCGGAATCATCGCGTAGCCGAGGCGCTGGTCGTATGGGCCGTTCGCGGGGAAGCGGATGTGATCGCTCGGGCCCGTCTCGACCGTGTAGCCGACGTCGCGGGTGAGCTCGGACAGGTAGCGCGCCTGCAGCCGGGACGTTTCGATCTCGCTCTGCACGAGTCGTGCAACGATCGCCACGGCGATCAGCAGCGCGGCCAGCAAAGACCACTTGACCCACGTCCAGACCGATGCGGGACCGGTCACGCGCGGCACGATACGATTCAGCGGCCGATTCATGGCGGCGTCTCCCTGAAGGCGCGGGCTCCGGCCGCACCCCATTAAGGATTAGTGTAGTCCTCCGCAGCGGGCTGCCAAGGACGTTCACTACCGAGATGCGTGGGCGCAACGCACGTGCCTGGGACGCGCTGTCACCCGCGTCGCGCTGCAGTGGTGCATGCCGTCGCAGCGTAACGTTTGCGCGTTTCGTGCCGGGGGCGCGCGTGTGGCGGGATGGGTCGGCTGGCCGGCCCGGAAGGCCGGGCAGGCGGGCAATGCACCGGTTTCGTGCGGTGCGTCGGAGCGACAATTGGGATCGGAACCCGACCGTAAAATTGTGTCCGGCGCACGGCGATGCTGCGGGTTTCCGTGATGGTCGCGCGGGTCGGTCACGGGTACGATCGCGGGATATGCGGCGCATTTCCGCTTTTGCCGGGAGTCCCATGCCGATCCACCCCGTCGCGCTCGTTTGCACGGCCATCCTCGGGCTGCTGCTGTTCGGGCTCGGGCTCGTCGTGTCCGTGACGCGCTTCCGGTGCACCACCGGTTCCGGGTGTGCGGCCGATCCGGCGAACGGGTTGCACAAGATCGTGCGCGCGCACGGCAACACGGCCGAATACGCGCCGTTCCTCGCGGTGCTGTTTCTCTACTTCGGCGCACACGATCCATCGCGCACGATCCTGGCGCTGATCGTCGCGGCGACCGCGTGCCGTTGCCTGCTCGTGATCGGTTTGCTCGCGTGGCCGACGATGGCCAACCCGAATCCCATGCGTTTCGTCGGCGCGCTCGGTACGTATCTGTGCGGCGCCGCACTGTGTCTCGCGCTGTTCGTCTGAGTGGTGGCGGCCGGCGGCATACGGCACGGCGCCTGATCCGGGAGGCGGCTGCGACGAGCGGTGATATGCTCGCGGGACGCCCGCGATCGACGGGCAGATTCCGACTGCCTGCGCGCTGCCGCGATGCACGGCATTTCCGAGGGAAGAACCGACAACATGAGCCGCAAATTCATTCTGAAGGGCGACACGACCGACCACGGCGGCGTCGTGCTCGAAGGGATCGCCAATTCGTCGTTCGACGGACGCGAACTCGCCTATCTCGGCGCGCCGGTGTTCTGCGCCGCCTGCAAGTCGCCGGGCGTGATCGTGTCCGACGGCGGCGAGCGGACGATGACCGTGATGGGCAAGGTCGTTGCGCTCGAACACGACCTGTGCCAGTGCCTGTGCACGCCGCAGCCGAAGCTGATCGCGTCGCAGGCCACAGGGACGATCACCGGATGAAACCCGCCGCGCGGAGGCGGTTGCCATCCGCGCGGCATCGACGCACGGCCGCCGGCCGCCAGACGCTGCCTTCGGTTTCGATCACGAGGATGCGTGCTTCGCCGAGCGGATGCGCGACGTGCTCGGTGCCGGCCGTGGCGTGGAACACATCGCCCGTTTCGAGCACCGTCGCGTGCTCGACGCTTGCTTCGCGATAGCGCATCTCGATGCGACCGTCGAGCACCGCGAACACTTCCTCGCCGTCGTTCACGTGCCATCGATACGGCTGGTCGGTCCAGTGCAGGCGGACCGTGATGCCGTTCAGGTTTGCGACGTCGAGCGCGCCCCATGCACGGTCTGCGGTGAACGCGGCGCTGCGGATGATGTTCATCGATGGGTTCTCCGGCGCGGATGCGCGTCGTCTTCCAGTCTTCGCGTCAATTTTCCGGTGTCCGTATTCAGCGCGACATCGCGCGCAGCGCCTGTGGGGGCGGGCGCGTATTCGAGTTGGAGCTGGATCGCCTGTGCTGCTTCGTCGCCGGCCAGTTCCGCGGCGATCGTCAGTGCGAAGTCGGTTCCGGCCGTGACGCCGCCGCCCGTGATCAGGTTGCCGTCGCGCACCACGCGCTCGGTGCACGCCAGCAATGCAGCCATGCGGCGCAGGCGGCGGCCGAACCGGGTTCAGGCCGGCGGTTCCTGGGTGTCCGACGGGCTGCCGGAACGGCAGGCCGGATAAGTGAGCTCGGGGTTTGGGTGCGTGCACGTGAAATATTCGATCACGTGATCGACGAAAAGGCGCGTCTTGCGCGGGAAGTGCCGGCGGCTCGGATACGCGATGTTCATCTCGAGATCGTCGACGCAATAGCCGCCGAGCAGCGGCAGCAGCCGGCCGTCGCGGAGGTCGTCCTCGACGAGGAAGCGCGGGAGGATCGCGACGCCCATGCCGTTCAAGGCGAATTGCCGGATCAGGCCCAGGTTGTTCGATGCTGCCTACTTGTTCGGGCGCACGGCGAAGCGCATATTGCCGAGGTCGAACGACACCGATTCGCCCGCGTAGTCCGACTGGAACAGCAGGCACGCATGATGCTCGAGATCGCGCGGATGCACGGGCTGACCATGCCGGTCGACGTATTCGCGCGACGCGCAGATGACGAGGCCGAATCGCGTGAGGACTCGCCGCACGGTGCTGGCGCCGGTGATGCGCTGCGTGATCAGCAGCCCGACGTCGAATCCTTCCGACACGAGGTCGACATGCCTGTCGACGACCGTCACTTCGGGCACGACTTTGGGATGCTGGCGCTTGAATGTGTCGAGCGCCGGGGCGAGCATCTGGATGCCGAACATCACGGGCGCAACGATCTTGAGCGAGCCGATCGGCTCATGATTCAGCGATGCGATCCTCTCTTCGACGCAATCGATCTCGTCGATCAAGCGGCGCACCTGCTCGAAATACAGGCGTCCGGCGTCGGTGAGCGACAGGTTGCGCGTCGTGCGGTTCAGCAGGCGCGCGCCGAGCCGGTTTTCCAGGCTCAGGAGCAGGCGGGTGGCGGACGAGTTGGAAATGTGCAGGTCGGCGGCGGCTTTTGCGAAGCTCTGCATTTCGGCGACCTTGACGAACAAGCGCATCGACTGGAGTTCATCCATGTTTTTTGATGTTGATCAGTGAATTTATCTTTATTGAATTGTATTCCTCTGTTTTTTAATTAACGAAACGCCATGAGGCAATTGTGTTTTATCGAACCGGGTAAGAATTCAAGGTGGAGGCGGCGAGATTCTGAAAGGTTTTGTGGCGCGCTGAAGCCTTGTGGGCGTTGTTTGACGGGCGTGCTCGCGTGATTTTTTCGCGCCAGATTTTCGGGATAATTGGCTGGAAATTTATTGAGATAATCGGGCTGACTGAATTATGTGGGTTGATTTTCGTACTTGTACTAAATCAATTTTAGGAATTGTACGAGAGTTGTTCTGGCGATATCGGGTTGCATTGCGCAATGCGATTGCCCTTCGCGCCCGCACGTGCCGCCATTGCCATAGCCGCTTCGCGTGATCGTGTCGGACGGCGGCGAGCGCACGTGACCGTGATGGGCAAGGTCGTCGCGCTCGAACACGACCTGTGCCCGTGTCGGTGCGCGCCGCGGCCCAAACTCGTCGCGTCGCAGCGGGACGAACTCCGGATAGAACCCGCCGTGCAGGCGGGCGTTCCGCGTGTGCAACGCAGGCGGAATGCCCGCCCGATCTCAGACGCTGCCTTCGGTTTCGATCACGAGGATGCGTGCTTCACCGAGCGGATGCGCGACGTGCTCGGTGCCGGCCGACGCGTGGAACACGTCACCCGTTTCGAGCACCGTCGCGTGCTCGACGCCTGCTTCGCGATAGCGCATCTCGACGCGACCGTCGAGCACCGCGAACACTTCCTCGCCGTCGTTCACATGCCATCGATACGGCTGGTCGGTCCAGTGCAGGCGGACCGTGATGCCGTTCAGGTTCGCGATGTCGAGCGCGCCCCATGCACGGTCTGCGGTGAACGCGGCGCTGCGGATGATGTTCATCGATGGGTTCTCCGGCGCGGATGCGCGTCGTCTTCCAATCTTCGCGTCAATTTCCCGGCGTCCGCATTCAGCGCGACATCGCGCGCAGCGCCTGTTCGATCGTCGCCTTGCGCGTCGCGAAACCGGCGGCCGAACGTTCGGTGACGCGCATCACGACCGCTGCCGGCGCGGTGTCGGGCGAACCGGCGTCGAACGGCGGGGCGGGCGCGTATTCGAGTTGCAGCTGGATCGCCTGCGCTTCTTCGTCGCCGGCCAGTTCCGCGGCGATCGTCAGTGCGAAGTCGATGCCGGCCGTGACGCCGCCGCCCGTGATCAGGTTGCCGTCGCGCACCACGCGCTCGCGCACGGGCACCGCGCCGAGCGGTTCGAGCAGCGAGTGGAACGCCCAGTGCGTCGTCGCGCGCCGCCCGCGCAGCAGGCCGGCCACGCCCAGCAGCAGCGCGCCCGTGCAGACCGATGTCACGTAGCGCGCGGCGGCCGCGCGCTGCTGCACGAACGCGATCGTTTCGGCATCGAGCAGCAGCGCGTTGATTCCGATCCCGCCCGGAATGCAGATCACGTCGAGCGGCGGGCAGTCGTCGAACGTGCAGGTCGGCGCGAGCGCGAGCCCGCTGCTCGACGCGACGGTGTCGCGCGACTTCCAGACCAGGTGGACGGTGGCGTCGGGCAGCGACGCGAGCACGTCGTGCGGGCCGGTGAGATCGAGTTGCTGGACGCCCGGAAACACGAGAAAGCCGATATGCAGGGTCATGCGAAGACTCCGAGAGGAAGGGGAGCGAACCGTTGCGGGCACGGGATGGACAGATCGATTCTAGGCGCGTAGTGTTTGGCGAAATTGCCATATCTCCCACGTTTTCAGCCAATCGCCATGCCTGCCGCCCCGCGTTCGATCCTGGTCCTCGCGTTTCCTCGTGCGCAACTGCTCGATGTGTCGGGGCCGCTGCAGGTGTTCGCGTCCGTCAACGAGCTCGCGCTGGAGCGCGGCCAGTTGGCGCCGTATGCGCCACGCGTCATCGCGGCCGAGGCGGGGCCCGTCGAGACGTCGTCGGGCTTGGTCGTGATGGCGGAATCGCTGCGTTCGGCGGCGCGCCACCCCGATACGCTGATCGTCGCCGGCGGCAAGGGCGTGCATGCGGCATCGAAGGATGCGCGGCTCGTGCGCTGGGTACGGCAGCAGGCGGCGCGCACACGGCGTGTGGCATCGGTCTGCACCGGCGCGTTCCTGCTCGCTGAGGCCGGCCTGCTCGACGGGCGGCGCGCGGTCACGCACTGGGCGCGCTGCGACGAATTCGCGACGCGCTATCCGAACGTGCGCGTCGAGTCCGATCCGATCTTCATCCGCGAAGGTGCGCTGTGGACTTCGGCCGGCGTGACGGCCGGCATCGATCTCGCGCTCGCGCTGGTCGAGGAGGACCTCGGGCGGGCAACCGCGCTCGACGTCGCGCGCGAACTCGTCGTGTTCCTTAAGCGTCCGGGCGGGCAGGCCCAGTTCAGCACGATGCTGTCGATGCAGCGCACCGACGACCGGTTCGGCGAACTGCACGCATGGATGGCCGAGCACCTGACGGCCGACCTGTCGGTGCCCGCGCTGGCCGAGCGCGTGCGCATGAGCGAGCGCAGCTTCGTGCGTCACTACCGCGCCGGCACCGGCCGCACGCCCGCGCGCGCGGTCGAGCAGATCCGCGTCGAGGCGGCGCAACGCCTGCTCGGCGAAACGGTATGGCCCGTCAAGCGGATCGCCGCGCGTTGCGGCTTCGGCTCGGAGGAGACGCTGCGCCGCTGTTTCGTGCGCGTGCTGGGTGTATCGCCGCAGGGGTATCGCGAGCGATTCGTGCCGTAACGCCCCGCGTGCGGCAGCGACCGAGTGGGGCCGGAGCGATCGCCGCGCGGGACTGAGCGGAAATCGATCGCTTTCCAGTCCGAAACGCAGAAACTATTCAGGATCGGAGAACAATAGGTGGGGGCTTGTGCCGCGCCCGCCGCGCGCTCTATTCTGTTTCGTTGGCGATTCGAAGGGGGGAGCAGCATGGACCGAATCCAGGCAATGGAAGTTTTTACCCGCGTCGTCGACGCGAACAGCTTCACGCGCGCGGCCGACACGCTCGCGATGCCGCGTGCGTCGGTGACGACCATCATTCAGAATCTCGAGGCGCTGCTCGGCGTGCGCCTGATGCACCGGACGACGCGCCGGCTGTCGCTGACGCCGGAGGGGGCGGCGTACTACGAGCATTGCATGAAGATCATCTCGGAGATCGCGGAGGCCGACGCGAGTTTCCAGACCGGCAACCGCAAGCCGAGCGGCGTGCTGCGTGTCCACATGCCGAGTTCGCTCGGGCGGCGCATCGTGCTGCCGTCGCTGTCGATTTTCCGGCAGCGCTACCCGGACATCACGCTCGAACTGGGGCTCTCCGACCGCTACGTGGATCCGGTCGAGGAGGGTATCGACTGCATGATCCGGGTCGGGCCGCTCGAGGATTCGTCGATGGTCGCGCGGCGGATCGGGATGCTGAAGCGCGTGACCTGCGCGTCGCCCGATTACCTCGCGCGTCACGGCGAGCCGCACGAGATTGCCGATCTCGCCGAGCATCATGCGGTGAACTTTCGATCGAGCCACGGCGCGCGGGCGATTCCGTGGGTGTTCATGATCGACGGAAAGCCGTTCGAGGTGCGGATGAACGGGACCGTCACGGTCAACGATTCGGATGCCTATGTGACGTGCGGGCTGGAAGGGTTCGGGATGATCCAGCCGACGCTGTTCATGGTGCTGCCGAACCTGCTCGACGGCTCGCTGGTCGAGGTGCTGCCGGACTGCAATCCGAAGCCGAAGCCGATCTCGATCGTCTATCCGCACAACCGGCATCTGTCGCAGAAGGTGCGCGTGTTCGCCGACTGGATCGCGGAGGTGTTCGAGTCGACGCCGTCGCTGGAAGGTGGGGAGAACTGGCGTGGGCGGGTGGGGGCGCAGGCGGCGAAGGTGCAGAGAGGGGCGGTGGCGGCGTGAAGTGCTGCATGGCGTGCGACGTCCGCGCTGACGTGCATGCGCGAGCGCATCGATGCTTGGAAGAGATGTGATGGCGATGCGGCCGGGTACGCGTGCGAAGCGCGTTGTACCCGACCGGGCATGCAGGCTGGGGCCTTCACGACTCGAGCGATCTGTCGTTTGACCGGCGTTTCACCTTTCTCGCCGTATTTTTCGTGCGGCAATTCCGCCCGAGGTGGTTGAGCCCCTGGCAACCCCGACAGATATCTTTTGACCGGCCGATTCGTTAAATTCGCGCAGCGGCTTTCCGCATTCCGTGGAGAGGCTGCGGCCGGGCTGACTGCAGCCACGAGAAATGCTCACGATCACCGGGGAGAGGGAACCGTGTCGAAGTCCATGACGATCATTCGACGCCTGGCGTGCCTGCTGTGCGCACTGGCGCTCGGGGCATGCTCGAAAGACTGCAGCAACATCCTTTCCGGCAATCATTCGACGTCGTGCGATCTTGCGTGGGGAGCCGCGATGGTGGTCCTCGCACCCTATGCGCTGGTGTCCGACGCAATCGACAAGCACCGGCAAAATGCGCGCAAAGAGGAAACCTGGAAGCGGTGGAAAGCGGGCGATCCGCCGGTCGTCGCGGAATGCGTGATCGACTGCCGGTTACCGTTGCATGTGACTCAGTCCAACTCGGACGAGTTTGAGCAGCTCTTCGTGCGCAGCCTCAATCAGATCATCGCGTGGTGGGGCGAGCATCCGACGCCCGGTCAGCTTCCCGTCGTGGCGGTGGCCTACGAATACAAGGGACGACGCTTGATGGAGTCGGATCCGGGGGCGGCCGAAGCCTTTCTGCGCAAGGCTGCCGTCATGGTGGCCGAGCCGGAAATGGCGGAAGGCCTCGAATCGGACTATTTTCCGGTCGGCGTTGCCTTGAACAACAAGCATTACTACGAAAAGGCGGCACAGGAGATTCAGGAAAGCCTGATGGTCCTGCGTTTCAAAAAGAACGGCGCGGGCGCCGACGATTTCACGTGTCAGCCTATCGCGGCATGGCCGCCGAGTTACCCGGTGAAGCTGGATGACGCGTGCGATCATGCGTATCAGCGCCTTTACGATCCCGAGTACAAGAAGATTTCCTATACGTATCAACGTATCGACAGCGTTTATGACCCGGTTCGGTCTAAGTAGTGCGCTCGGTTCTTCGCAGCGGGGGGCGGTGTGCGTGATTGGCCGCGCGGATGGCGCCGGTCAGGACGGCAGTATGCCGATGCGCGGATTCAGGCACGCGTAGACGAGGCTGAAGGCGAGCAGTGCGAACAGCAGCGACGTGACGATTCGGGCGGCCGTGCGGGTGCGCTCGATCCGGATGAAGAGCGTGCCGCCGACGAGCATCAGCGCCACGCCGACGTAGAAGCTGTTGGCGAAATCGCCCGGGTCGCGTTCGACGAGGCTGTCCGCGAAGCTCATGTAGTCGTAGCTCAGCAGGCGATGCAACTGGTCGGGCGTCGACAGGTTGACGAACGTGCCGGCGACGAACACGAGCCCGATCAGCGTGAGCAGCGTGGCGATGACGATCATGATGCGCCGCTTCATCGGTCACCCCACGTTGTAGAACGCCTGGATCTGCGCGTTGACGAGCACGATCAGCATGACGAAGGCCCAGCCGAGCACGAGCGCGAAGCGCCTGCGGCTGCGATGGGCGTCAAGTGCAAACAGCGCGGCCATGGCGTTGAGTGAGGCCAGCGCCAGTACGTAGAAGCGGCTGGCGAACAGGTCAGCCTCGGGGATCGCGCGGTCGACGTGATTGAGCCAGTGATAGGTGATCGGTTTGAGGGCGAGGCCTTCGCTGATCACGGCGGGGTCGAGCAGGCGGGAGAGCGTCGGCGCACCGGCACCGGTATAGCAAAGCGCGACCGCCGCAAGGGCGAGGGCGGCGGTGCGCCATGTTTTGTCGGGGATGCTCGGAATCATCGGGTGACGTCGGCCGTGTACTGGACGGCGTCATTGTGCCTGCGAAGCAGGGCGGTGTTGATGCGCGACCGAGGCGGCGCGAAGGTCGGCTCGTGAAAGCGGAACCGGCGCATCGGAAGATGCAAATGAAAAAGCCGCTGTTCCTTTCGAAACAGCGGCTCTCGCATTTGGTGGCGAATCAGGGATTCGAACCCCGGACCTGCGGATTATGATTCCGTCGCTCTAACCGACTGAGCTAATTCGCCGAAGACTTGAATTATGTCGATCGGACGGTCGGCTGTCAATACCTTTTTCCATCTTTCCCGAAAAAAGTTGCCGGCGGCCCGTGCCGGCCTTCATGGCGGGCGGGAGCCGGTCCCCGGAAGGCGACTTTCCGCCGACCGTCCCCGCTGCGCACCCGCCATCAATCCTGCGCGTAGATGTTCGAGTCCTTCGTCTCCTTGACGAACAGCAGGCCGATCACGAACGTGGCCAGCGCGATCACGATCGGATACCAGAGGCCCGAGTAGATGTTGCCCTTCGCCGCGACGATCGCGAACGCGGTGGCCGGCAGGAAGCCGCCGAACCAGCCGTTGCCGATGTGATAGGGCAGCGACATCGACGTGTAGCGGATCCGCGTCGGGAACATCTCGACCAGCATCGCCGCGATCGGGCCGTAGACCATCGTCACGTAGATCACGAGGATCGTCAGGATCACGATCGTCATCGGCCAGTTGAGCTGCGCCGGGTCGGCCTTCGCCGGGTAGCCGGCCGATTTCAGCGTCGACGCGAGCGTCTTGTCGAACGCCGCGCCCTGCGCCTTCGCGTCGGCTGCCTTGCCTTCATAGGCGGGGATCACCGTGTCGCCGACCTTGATCTGGGCCGTCGCGCCAGCCGGTGCCGCGACGTTCTCGTAGTTCAGGCCGGCCTTCGCGAGCGCGCTCTTTGCGACGTCGCACGAGTTCGTGAACTTCGACGTGCCCACCGGGTTGAACTGGAACGAGCAGGCGGCCGGATCGGCGATGACCGTGATCGGCGCCTTCTGCGTCGCGACCTCGAGCTGCGGGTTCGCGTAGTGCGTGAGCGCCTTGAACAGCGGGAAGTAGGTCAGTGCCGCGATCAGGCAGCCCGCGAGGATGATCGGCTTGCGGCCGATCTTGTCCGACAGCGAGCCGAAGAACAGGAAGAACGGCGTGCCGATCAGGAGTGCGATCGCGATCAGGATGTTCGCACTCGCACCATCCACCTTCAGCGTCTGCGTGAGGAAGAACAGCGCGTAGAACTGGCCCGTGTACCACACGACGGCCTGGCCGGCGGTCAGGCCGACGAGCGCGAGGATCACGATCTTCAGGTTCTTCCACTGGCCGAACGCTTCGGTCAGCGGCGCCTTCGACGTCTTGCCTTCCGCCTTGATGCGCAGGAACACCGGCGATTCGTTCAACTGCAACCGGATCCACACCGACACCGCGAGCAGCAGGATCGACGCGACGAATGGCACGCGCCAGCCCCAGCTGCCGAACGCTTCCTCGCCGATGAGCGTGCGGATGCCCAGGATCACGAGCAGCGACAGGAACAGGCCGAGCGTGGCGGTCGTCTGGATCCACGCGGTGTAGAAGCCGCGACGGTTGGCCGGCGCATGCTCGGCGACGTAGGTCGCCGCGCCGCCGTACTCGCCGCCGAGCGCGAGGCCCTGCAACAGCCGCATCGCGATGAAGATCACGGGGGCGGCGATGCCGATCGACGCGTAGCCGGGCAGGAAGCCGACCACGAACGTCGAGAGGCCCATGATCACGATCGTCACGAGGAACGTGTGCTTGCGGCCGACGAGGTCGCCGAGGCGGCCGAACACGATCGCACCGAACGGCCGCACCGCGAAGCCGGCCGCGAAGCCGAGCAGCGTGAAGATGAAGGCGGCGGTTGGATTGACGCCGGAGAAGAAGCTCTTGCTGATGTAGGCCGCGAGCGAGCCGGCCAGGTAAAAGTCGTACCACTCGAACACGGTGCCGAGCGACGACGCGAAGATCACTTTCTTCTCTTCGCCCGTCATCGGCGAGTGGGAAATTTGCCCGCCTAACGTTGCCATGAGTCGTCTCCAAGTCCCTTGATATAGATGTGCGGCCGCCTTGGGTGGACGGGCCTGTCGAGGATTATTGGTACGGAAACTTACGGCCGACTGACTCGCGCGTGCAAAACGACTGCAGGTTAACCCGCGCCGAATCGATTGTTTCGTGCGCCCATCGTGGCGCGAAGTGCTTTGAACTTCTGGTAAATCTCAGATTTTGACCCAGTCGGGGCGTGCTGCGGCGGCGCACGTCAGGGTTAATCCGGGGCGGTTTCGGCCAGCGGCAAGCTGACGCGCACGAGCGTGCCGGCGAGGCGCGGTGCGTGCTGGTACACATGATCGTCGAGCGTCAGCGTGCCGCCGTGCTGCGTGGCGATCTCGCGCACGATCGCGAGTCCGAGGCCGCTGCCGTCGCCCTCGCGGCCGAGGATCCGGTAGAAGCGCTCGACGACGCGCTCGCGTTCGGCGGCCGGGATGCCCGGCCCCGTGTCCTCGACTTCGAGATGCACGAGTCGCGCCGCGGGCTCGGCGCGCACGCGCACCGTGATGCGGCCGCCGTCCGGCGTGTAGCGGATCGCGTTGTCGATCAGGTTGCCGAGCATCTCGCGCAGCATCACCGGATTGCCGTCGACGTCGAGCGGCGTGTCGTCCGTCGAGTCCGGCGGGCCTTCGTAGCCGAGATCCATCCGTTTCGCGAGCGCGGCCTGCACCCAGTCGCGCACCGCGCGCCGCGCGAGCGTGGCGATCTCGACCGGCTCGAACGTCAGCCCGCTCGCGCGGTTCTCGGCGCGCGCCAGCGCAAGCAACTGCGTGACGAGCCGCGCGGCCTGCTCGGAGCTCGTCGCGATCTGCTCGAGCGAGCGCTGCACGTCGGGCGGGACGGGGTGGCGCAGCGCGAACTCGGCCTGCGTGCGCAGGCCCGCGAGCGGCGTCTTCATCTGATGGGCGGCGTCGGCGATGAAGCGCTTCTGCAGCGCCATGTTCTGTTCGAGGCGGGCGAGCAGGTCGTTGAACGACGTGACGAGCGGCTCGATCTCGGGCGGCGCGCGCTGCGCCTCGACCGGCGACAGGTCGTCGGGCCGCCGCGCGCGGATGTGCGCCTGCAGCGCGTTGAGCGGCGCGAGCCCGCGCGACAGCCCGAACCAGACCAGCAGGATCGCGAGCGGCAGGATCACGAACTGCGGCAGGATCACGCCCTTGATGATGTCGTTCGCGAGCGCGTTGCGCTTGTCCAGCGTTTCGCCGACCTGCACGAGCACGGGCTGCGGGTTGCCCGATTGCGGCAGCGCGACCGTCGTATACGCGACGCGCACGTCGTTGCCGCGCAGCAGGTCGTCGCGGAACATGACGACGCCTGGCGGCGGGCGGTCCTCGTCGCGCGGCAGCGGCATGTCGGCTTCGCCCGCGACCAGCTCGCCGCGTGTGCCGAGCACCTGGAAGTACACGCTGTCGACGTTGTCCGCGCGCAGGAAGTCGCGGGTCTGCTCCGGCAGCGTCAGCTCGGCGACACCATTCACCGGATGGATCTGCCGCGCGAGCACATAGGCGTTGGTCTCGAGCGCGCGGTCGAACGGGCCGTTCGCGATCGTCTTCGCGACCAGATAGGTGACGGCGATGCTCATCGGCCACAGCAGCAGCAGCGGCGCGAGCATCCAGTCGAGGATCTCGCCGAACAGCGAGCGCGGGCGCGGCGCCTCGGGCGCATCGGTTTCGTCGGGCGGCGCGAACGGGTTCTCGTAGCGCGCGTCGCGCGCTTCGTCGGCGGCCGACGACGGCGCGCCGGTCGGGGGGCGGGTATGGGCCGGCGTGGCCATCGCGGCGACGCCCGGGTTCAGCGCAGCGGCGTGCCGGCCACCGCGGGCTGGGGCGCTGCCGTGTCGGCCGGCGCGGCGGGCGCGACCTTTTCGAGGCAATAGCCGAGGCCGCGCACGGTCGAGATTCGTACGCCGCTGGGTTCGATCTTCTTGCGCAGCCGGTGCACGTAGACTTCGATCGCGTTGTTGCTGACTTCCTCGCCCCACTCACAGAGATGGTCGACGAGCTGCTCCTTCGACACGAGCCGGCCGATCCGCTGCAGCAGCACCTCGAGCAGGCCGAGCTCGCGGGCGGAGAGGTCGAGCACGTGATCGTTCGCATACGCGATCCGGCCGACCTGGTCGAACGCGAGCGAGCCGTGGCGCACGACGGTCGGGCCGCCGCCCGCGCCGCGCCGGGTCAGCGCGCGCACGCGCGCCTCGAGCTCGTTGAGCGCGAACGGCTTGGCCATGTAGTCGTCGGCGCCGAGGTCGAGCCCCTTCACGCGCTCGTCGACGCTGTCGGCGGCCGTCAGGATCAGCACGGGGAGATTGGAATTGCGGGCGCGCAGGCGCTTGAGCACGTCGAGCCCGGGCATTTTCGGGAGCCCGAGATCGAGGATCAGCAGGTCGAATGTCTGCATCGACAGCGCGGTATCGGCGTCGACACCGGTCTTCACGTGGTCGACCGCATAGCCCGATTGGCGGAGTGACCGGGTGAGGCCGTCCGCGAGTATGCTGTCGTCTTCCGCGATGAGAATTCGCATGGTGCTGACCGATGGCCGGCGGGGCGTTCGCGCCGGCCGGCTGTCTCCGAAGTTATTCGTGTACAACGCTCTGCATTGCGGGCTTGCACAAAACACTGTTTTTTTATACAGTGTCTGCATTCGTGGGCAGCGCTTGAAAGTGGCGCGCCTCTAACAGACGCTGCTCATCATAGCAAAGGACGATTCATGGAAGATAGCAAGAAGGGCTCCGGGATGACCGCCGAGAAGAGCAAGGCGCTGGCCGCCGCGCTTGCCCAGATCGAGAAGCAGTTCGGCAAGGGCTCGATCATGCGCATGGGCGACGGCGAGGCGGCCGAGAACATCCAGGTCGTGTCCACGGGCTCGCTCGGTCTCGATATCGCGCTCGGCGTCGGCGGCCTGCCGCGCGGCCGGGTGGTCGAAATCTACGGCCCGGAATCGTCCGGTAAAACCACGCTCACGCTGCAGGTCATCGCCGAACTGCAGAAGATCGGCGGCACCGCAGCCTTCATCGACGCCGAGCACGCGCTCGACGTCCAGTACGCGTCGAAGCTCGGCGTGAACGTGCCGGAGCTGCTGATCTCGCAGCCGGACACCGGCGAGCAGGCGCTTGAAATCACCGACGCGCTGGTGCGCTCGGGCTCGATCGACATGATCGTCATCGACTCGGTCGCGGCGCTTGTGCCGAAGGCCGAAATCGAAGGCGAGATGGGCGATTCGCTGCCGGGTCTGCAGGCCCGCCTGATGTCGCAGGCGCTGCGCAAGCTGACCGGCACGATCAAGCGCACGAACTGCCTGGTGATCTTCATCAACCAGATCCGGATGAAGATCGGCGTGATGTTCGGCAACCCGGAAACCACGACGGGCGGCAACGCGCTGAAGTTCTACTCGTCGGTGCGTCTCGACATCCGCCGGATCGGCTCGATCAAGAAGAACGACGAGGTGATCGGCAACGAAACCCGCGTGAAGGTCGTCAAGAACAAGGTGTCGCCGCCGTTCCGCGAAGCGATCTTCGACATCCTGTATGGCGAAGGCATTTCGCGTCAGGGCGAGATTATCGATCTCGGCGTGCAGGCGAAGATCGTCGACAAGGCCGGCGCCTGGTACAGCTACAACGGCGAGAAGATCGGCCAAGGCAAGGACAACGCGCGTGAATTCCTGCGCGAGAATCCGGAAATCGCACGCGAGATCGAGAACCGCATTCGCGAATCGCTTGGCGTGGTCGCCATGCCCGATGGTGCAGGCCAGGACGAAGCCGAGGCGATGGACGAAGAAGAGTGATGGTCGGGCGCCGAGGTCAGGCTGGCGAGCCGGAGGAGAGCGACGTGCCCGAAGCGGCGGGTCGCTCCGGCCGGCGAGCCGGATCCTCGGACGCCGATCGGCGGGGCGCAGGCAGCGATGCCGCGAACCGCACCGCGACGAGGGCATCCGACGATGCCCTCGTTTCGTTTGAGATTGCCGCACCGGACGATCCGTTCGACGACGATGAATCGTTCGACGCGCACGACCGCTCCCGCCGTCGTGTTTCCGGTGTCAGCTTCCCGGGCGATCGCGCAGCCGATGCATCGGCGCCGGCCAGGGAGGATGTTTATACGCGCAGCAGTCAGCATCCGCGCCGCACACGTCGCGCGCCGGGTGCTTCTTCCAGCACGTCATCAGGTGACGCCCCGGGCGCTACCGAGCGCAAGTCATCGAAGCCTCAGCGATCGCTGAAGGGCCGCGCGCTCGGCTATCTATCCCGCCGTGAATACAGTCGCACGGAACTCGCGCGCAAGCTCGCGCCCTACGTCGGCGAAGACGAGTCCGTCGACCCTGTGCTCGATGCGCTGGAAAAGGAAGGCTGGCTGTCCGATGCGCGCTTTGCCGAGAGTCTCGTGCATCGTCGCGCGTCGCGTGTCGGCGTCGCACGCATCGTCAGCGAGCTGAAGCGTCATGCGGTGGGCGACACGCTCGTCGAGGAGGTGAATGCCCAACTCCGCGAGACCGAATGGGCGCGTGCGCAGGCGGTCTGGCGCAAGAAATTCGGTGCACTGCCGCAAACGCCGGCCGAGCGTGCGAAGCAGGCGCGTTTTCTCGCCGCACGCGGCTTCTCGAGTGCGACCATCGTGAAGTTGCTGAAGGTCGGCGACGATTTCCTGATCGACGACTGACCGCGCCGATCGCGCGCGTGGCGCGCGATTTTGCTGCAACGCAACCGCTTCCGGACAGGCGGGAATACCCGCCGTCGCGTCCACCTGTCTCAAATACCCAATATGCTAAAATCCACGGGTTTTCCTCTTCGGCCTCAACCTCCAGCATGCCGCTATCCGAGCCCGTGCCCCGTCAGTTGCGACATCAACGCGCAATCCGAGCGGAAGCTTACGAGCGCGGCGACGGCTTGTGGGACATCGAAGCCTGCCTGACCGACCACAAGCCGCGCGATGTCGCGCTTGCGTCGGGCATCCGGCCCCAGGGCCTGCCGATCCACGAACTCTGGCTGCGCGTGACTATCGATCGTGACCTCAATGTCGTCGACGCCGAAGCGTCTTCGGAATGGGTTCCCTATCCCGGTCACTGTCAATCCGCCACTCCCGCCTATCGGGCCCTCATCGGGCT
Organism: Burkholderia sp. AU33423; assembly: GCF_002223135.1. NCBI lineage: Bacteria > Pseudomonadati > Pseudomonadota > Betaproteobacteria > Burkholderiales > Burkholderiaceae > Burkholderia > Burkholderia sp. AU33423. The sequence continues at coordinate 466,671 of NZ_NKFH01000005.1, read as the reverse complement.
CAATCTCTTCCGCAATTTCCGCCGCAACGCGAACCGGCTGCTCGCCGGCGTCGCAGGCTGCTCCCATCTCACCGAACTGTGCGCCGTGCTGCCGACGGCAGCGATCCAGGCGTTCGCCGGTGACGTGTGGAACGTGCGCGAGGAGGGGGGCGAAGGGCCGGATCATGACGGCGTGCACGACGAAGCGCCTTTCCAGCTCGGCCGCTGCCGGGCGTTGCGGTTCGACGGCGAGATCGTGCGGCAGTACTACCCGCGCTGGTATGGCGCGAGCGGGCCGGACGTGCCCGGTGAAGGCAGCACGAAGGAATGAACGGAAATCATTCGAAGAAGCGTCTAAAGCGACTTTTCATCCAACTCTCAGACTGAAGGGAATCACGCATGAAGATTCACGAGTACCAGGGTAAGGAAATCCTGCGGAAATTCGGAGTCGCGGTACCGCGCGGCAAGCCGGCGTTCTCGGTTGACGAGGCCGTCAAGGTGGCAGAAGAGCTCGGCGGCCCGGTATGGGTCGTGAAGGCTCAGATTCACGCAGGTGGCCGTGGCAAGGGCGGCGGCGTGAAGGTGGCGAAGTCGATCGAGCAGGTTCGCGAATACGCGAACCAGATCCTCGGCATGCAGCTCGTCACGCACCAGACCGGTCCGGAAGGCCAGAAGGTCAACCGCCTGATGGTCGAAGAAGGCGCCGACATCAAGCAGGAGCTGTATGTCAGCCTCGTCGTCGATCGCGTGACGCAAAAGATCGTTCTGATGGGTTCGAGCGAAGGCGGCATGGACATCGAGGAAGTCGCCGAAAAGCACCCGGAACTGATCCACAAGGTCATCGTCGAGCCGTCGACGGGCCTGCTCGACGCGCAAGCCGACGACCTCGCCGCGAAGATCGGCGTGCCGGCTGCTTCGATTCCGCAAGCACGCGCGATCCTGCAAGGCCTGTACAAGGCATTCTGGGAAACCGACGCATCGCTGGCTGAAATCAACCCGCTGAACGTCTCCAGCGACGGCAAGGTCATCGCACTCGACGCGAAGTTCAACTTCGACTCGAACGCGCTGTTCCGCCACCCGGAAATCGTCGCGTACCGCGACCTGGACGAAGAAGATCCGGCTGAAATCGAAGCGTCGAAGTTCGACCTCGCGTACATCTCGCTCGACGGCAACATCGGCTGTCTCGTGAACGGCGCAGGCCTGGCAATGGCGACGATGGACACCATCAAGCTGTTCGGCGGCGAGCCGGCGAACTTCCTGGACGTCGGCGGTGGCGCGACGACCGAGAAGGTTACCGAAGCGTTCAAGCTGATGCTGAAGAACCCGGACCTGAAGGCGATCCTCGTGAACATCTTCGGCGGCATCATGCGCTGCGACGTGATCGCGGAAGGCGTGATCGCCGGTTCGAAGGCCGTGAACCTGAACGTGCCGCTCGTCGTGCGCATGAAGGGCACGAACGAGGACCTCGGCAAGAAGATGCTGGCCGATTCGGGCCTGCCGATCATCTCGGCGGACAGCATGGAAGAAGCTGCGCAGAAGGTCGTCGCGGCAGCCGCAGGCAAGTAAGCGCGCGCTAATGAACACGCATGGCGGCGCGGTTCATACGCGACGCCAATCGAACAGAGGTCAAAATACATGTCGATTCTGATCAACAAGGACACGAAGGTCATCACGCAGGGCATTACCGGCAAAACCGGTCAGTTCCATACGCGCGCCTGCCGTGAATACGCAAACGGCCGCGAAGCATTCGTCGCGGGCGTGAACCCGAAGAAGGCCGGCGAAGACTTCGAAGGCATTCCGATCTACGCAAGCGTCAAGGAAGCGAAGGCAGAAACCGGCGCGACCGTGTCGGTCATCTACGTTCCGCCGGCAGGCGCAGCGGCTGCGATCTGGGAAGCGGTCGAAGCCGACCTGGATCTCGCGATCTGCATCACGGAAGGCATTCCCGTGCGCGACATGATCGAAGTGAAGGACCGCATGCGTCGCGAAGGCCGCAAGACGCTGCTGCTCGGGCCGAACTGCCCGGGCACGATCACGCCGGACGAACTGAAGATCGGCATCATGCCGGGTCACATCCACCGCAAGGGCCGCATCGGCGTCGTGTCGCGTTCGGGCACGCTGACGTATGAAGCGGTTGCGCAGCTGACGGCACTCGGCCTCGGCCAGTCGTCGGCAGTCGGTATCGGCGGCGACCCGATCAACGGTCTGAAGCACATCGACGTGATGAAGATGTTCAACGACGATCCGGATACGGACGCAGTCGTGATGATCGGCGAAATCGGTGGTCCGGACGAAGCCAATGCGGCAGAGTGGATCAAGGACAACATGAAGAAGCCGGTGGTCGGCTTCATCGCTGGCGTCACGGCGCCTCCGGGCAAGCGCATGGGCCACGCCGGCGCGCTGATCTCGGGCGGTGCGGATACGGCCGAAGCGAAGCTGGAAATCATGGAAGCGTGCGGCATCACCGTCACGCGCAACCCGTCGGAAATGGGCCGTCTGCTGAAGAAGGCGCTGTAATATTTCCACCTGGGTTCGTCCTGCAGAAAACGCCGGCTTTGCCGGCGTTTTTTGTTATGCTCGCGCAATGAATTCGTAAGCACCGGGCATGCATCGCGCATGTGCCGGCAATGAACCGGGTCGCCCGCCGGCGGCCGCCGTCCTGCCCGTCACGCCATGCTCGAATTCCTCACGTCGCTCCACTGGGGCGCCGTTCTCCAGATCGTCATCATCGATATCCTGCTCGGCGGCGACAACGCCGTCGTGATCGCGCTCGCATGCCGCAACCTGCCCGCGAACCAGCGGCTGCGCGGCGTCATCTGGGGCACCGCGGGGGCGATCCTGCTGCGTGTCGCGCTGATCACGTTCGCGGTCGCCATGCTCGACATGCCGTTCCTGAAGCTCGGTGGCGGGTTGTTGCTGCTGTGGATCGGCATCAAGCTGATGGCGCCGGTCGAGGGCGCGCACGACGACGTCAAGCCGGCCAGCCGGCTGTGGGACGCCGTGAAGACGATCGTGATTGCCGATGCGGTGATGAGCCTCGACAACGTGATCGCGATCGCGGGCGCGGCCGAACAGGCCGACCCGTCGCACCGGATCGCGCTCGTGATCTTCGGGCTCGTCGTCAGCGTGCCGATCATCGTGTGGGGCAGCACGCTGGTGCTGAAGCTGCTCGACCGTTTCCCGATCTTCGTGGCATTCGGCGCGGGCCTGCTCGGCTGGATCGCGGGCGGGCTGATCGTGAATGACCCGGTCGGCGACCGCTGGCCGGTGCTCGATACGCCGGAGGTCCTCTACGGCGCGAGCATCGCGGGCGCGCTGTTTGTCGTGGCGATCGGTTACACGCTCAGGAAGCGCCGCGACGTACCACACGCGCACTGACATTGGCCGTCCGGCCGACTGCCGGATTCACGGCCCGCTGGCTACGATCGAGACGCCTGCCTTTATCGGCAGGCGTTTTTCGTTTCCGGAGCCTGCCATGTTCGAAGCCTTTTCCGTTTCCCTGTTCCGTCGCGTCGCCGCCGATCTGCGGCGCGCGAACCGGCCGTCGCCGCGCTGGCGGCCGGCCGGCTTCACGCTGATCGAACTGATGATCGTGCTGGCGATCGTCGGTGTGATCGCGGCCTATGCGATTCCCGCGTACCAGGATTACCTCGCGCGCTCGCGCGTCGGCGAAGGGCTCGCGCTTGCGTCGTCCGCGCGGCTCGCCGTTGCAGACAACGCCGCAAGCGGCGCGAGCCTCGACGGCGGCTACAGCCCGCCGGCCGCGACCCGCAACGTCGAATCGGTTGTGATCGATGGCGAGACCGGCCAGATCACGGTCGCGTTCACCACGCGCGTCGCCGCGGCCGGCACCAATACGCTGGTGCTCGTGCCGTCCGCGCCCGACAAGGCCGACGCGCCCACCGCACGCGTGCCGCTCAAAAAGGGCGCGATGCAGGCCGGCGCGATCGCGTGGGAGTGCTTCGCCGCCGGCAAGGGGGCGTCATCACTGCCCGCGCCGGGGGCCGGGCCACTGCCGGGCGAAGCGGCGACGCTGCCCGCGAAATATGCGCCGGCGGAGTGCCGCGCGTAGCGCCGGTGGCGGAGCAGGGCGGCGCGGGCGGCATGCCGGCCGCCGCTTCAGCCGGCCGAAGCCTTCGCACCGCGTCGGGTCGTGGCGCGAAGGCTCCGCACAGAGGGGGGAAAGTTTTGTATAGTGCGCCGGTTGCTGACATCCGGTTCGCTCATGCCTTCTACTTTTTCCCGTTCGTTGCCGCTCGTTGCGCTGGCTGTCGCCCTGATCGTGCCGTACGCGATCACGAATCACACGTATCCGATCCCGACCTTCTATTCCGAGTTTTCCGCGCTGGTGCTGTATCTGCTGGTGGGGGTGTCCGTCGTGCTGCTCGCGCGCACGGGCCGCCCGGCCGAGCCGTTTGCGGCGCCGGCCGCGTTCGTCGCGCCGCTTGGGTTCGCCGTGGTGCTCATCGCGCAGGTGGCGCTGATCCCGCTCAAGGTGCCGTCGATGAACTGGCTGGCGGTCGGCTATCTCGCCGCCGCGCTGGTCGCGATGCAGGCCGGCTATGCGCTCGCGCGCGACGGGCTGGCCGAGGCCGTGTCGCGGATGATGGCCGGCGCGCTGCTCATCGGCGGCGTGTTCGCGGTCGGAACGCAGATCGTGCAGTTGTTCCACCTCGAGTCGGCGCTGTCGCCGTTCGTCGTGGTGTACAACATCGCGGTCGATCGCCGTCCGTACGGCAACATGGCGCAGGCGAACCATCTGGCCAGCTACATCGCGTTCGCGCTCGCGGGCGCGCTGTATCTCGTGCAGACGCGCCGGCTCGCGGTATGGGCATGGCTCGCGCTGTCGATCGTGCTGTCCGTCGGTCTGGCGCTGACGGTGTCACGCGGGCCGTGGCTGCAGGTCGCGGTGATGGTCGTCGCGGGCTTCTGGATGGCGTGGCTCGAATCGCGCCGCGCGCCGGGCAATGCGCGTGCGTGGGCGATTCCGGTCGTGCTCGCGGTGGCGTTCATCGCGGTGAACGTCGCGGTGCGCTGGGCGAACGTCCACTATCACCTGGGTCTCGCGGAATCCGCGGCCGACCGGATGCGTGACGCGGGGCAGATCGCGCCGCGCCTCGCGCTGTGGAAGTACGGGCTCGCGATGTTCCGCGAACATCCGCTGCTCGGTGTCGGCTGGGGCGAATTCCCGTCGCACCAGTTCGCGCTCGTGCGCTCGCTCGGCGGCGTCGAGATCGCGAACAACTCGCACGACATCTTCATCGACCTGCTCGCGAAATCCGGCCTCGTCGGCCTGGGCGTGCTCGTCGTCGCGCTCGTGACGTGGTTCGTGCGTGCGGTGCGCGCGCCGCAGTCGAGCATGCGCGTGTTCGGCTTCGCGCTGATCGGCATCCTGCTGATGCACGCGCTGGTCGAGTATCCGCAGCAGTACATGTTCTTCCTGTTGCCGGCCATGTTCGTGATCGGGCTGCTCGAGGTGAAGTCGCTGCGCATCCTGCCAGGGCGTGCGGCGTTCGGGCTGTTCGCGGTGCTGTCGGTCGGCGGCGTGCTGGCGGCGGTGCCGGTGCTGCGCGACTACCAGCGCGCGGAAGTGCTGTATTACGGCAGCGATCCGGCTGCGCAGTACCGCGATGCGCCGTCGCTGCTGTTCGGCGCGTGGGGCGAATACGGTGCGGCCACGCTGCTCCCGATTTCGGCGGACGACCTGCCGGCCAAGCTCGCCGCGCATGAGCGCGCGATCGCGCTGTTGCCCGGCGAGACGGTGCTGCGCCGCTATGCGGTGCTGCAGGCGTTGGCCGGCCGCGAGGCCGACGCGCTCGACACCGTCGCGCGCCTGCACGTGTTTGCGAAGGAGTTGAAGGACTGGCCGCAACAACTGGCCGCGCTGTACAAGCTGTGCGATCAGCAGCCGGCGCTGAAGCCGTTCAAGGCGGCGGTCGTCGCGAAATACGGCGAAGTGCCGGCCGATGCGGCCGACGACGAGGACGACGACGATTCGGATTGATGCGCGCAGCACCTGCCGGAACGGGGAATTCCGGCATGTGCCGCGCCGTGACGGAGCAGCGGTGCGCGTCCGGCGTCAGCGCCCGGCGCAACCCGGCGAATCCGGCCGCGCATCGATTACCTCGCGGATTGCATGGATTCCGGCTGAAGACCCGGCGATTCGCGTCAACCATTGTCAAATTGCCGCCGCTCGCCGGGCTGGGCGTGCACAATGCGCGAAAGCGCTAGCGTGCCGACCCGTGTGAGGCGAGGGCAGCGCGAACACAGGCAACACCCCGGCCACCCGGGAAGTCCGCCATGCAGGATCGCGGCCGAGCATCGATCGGCCGTGCGGCCGTAACGGGGCGCCGGTCCGATGGCCGCGGCGCAGTGTGATGCATGCAATGCGGCCGGGCGACGTGTTCCGGTGCGCGGCGCGTGTGTCCGGAACAGTGCTCAAGAACGATATTCGACCATGGCTATTCGCTCGACCTACCTGATCCTGCCCGCCGTCGCGATGCTGTTTTCCGGCTGCGCGATGCTGTCGTCGTCGCAGGAAAGCAAGCTGACCTGTCACATTCCACGCGCCGTCTATCCGGATACCGCGAAGCCGCTCACGCGCCCGGCGACCGTGCTCGTGCGCGCGCTGATGACGACGTCCGGCGAAGCGCAAAACGTCACCGTGACGACGAGCAGCCGCAATGCGGCGGCCGATCGCGCGGCCGTCGACGCGATGACGCACGCGAGCTGCGTGCAGACGGGCGCGACCGCGAACCCGTTCCTGCTGACCCAACCGTTCGTGTTCGAGCCGCAGCGCGGCCAGTGATGCGTGAGGGGGGCGGCCCGCACACGGGTTGTCGTCCGGTTTCGTTCCCTGTTGGCCACTTCGTGGTGCATGGCCGCCGACTGTCGACGCATGCGGTCGCTACGGCCGACGATGCCCCGGTGAACGGCTGCTGTTGATGTGGGTGCTTAACCCGCCGTATCTTCCGCCTTCCAGTCCCCCGACTTCCCGCCGCGCTTCTCGCGCACGCTCACGTCGGTGATCACCATCCCGCGATCGACCGCCTTGCACATGTCGTAGACGGTCAGCAGCCCCACCTGCACGGCGGTCAGCGCTTCCATCTCGACGCCGGTGCGCCCGAACGTCTCGACCTGCACGACGCATTGGACGCCCGGCAGCGCGTCGTCGAGTTCGAACTCGACGGCCACGCGCGTGAGCGCGAGCGGATGGCACAGCGGGATCAGGTCGGCTGTGCGCTTGGCGCCCTGGATGGCCGCGATGCGCGCGACGCCGAGCACGTCGCCTTTCTTGGCCTTGCCGTCGCGGATCAGCGCGAACGTGGCCGGCAGCATCCGGATCGTGCCGCGCGCGATCGCGATGCGTTGGGTTTCCTGCTTGCCGCCGACGTCGACCATGTGCGCATGGCCGGCGGCGTCGAAATGGGTGAGTCCTGACATGTCTTCCTCTAGTGGAACGGCGTGCGCGAGCACGTCCCGCGATCGCGCATCGCGATTGGCCGGGGCATCGAATCCCGTCTCTGCGCCCCGATCCGATCCAACGGTTCAACGGGCGCCTATCATAGCAGTGGCATTCGCGGCGCCGGGTATGCAGATGGCGCCGATGCCGCACGGGACAGTCACGTTGCCGCCGGTACAATGACCCGAATATTCAGACCAAACGCCGCGATGCGCGCCCGGCGCGCGGGACGGCGTCGTTTTCATCCTGCCATGCGTGTCAAACAGTTGCTTGCCGTGTCGCTGTCGGTGGCGCTCGCATTGCCGCCGAGCGGCCATGCGCAGAGCGCGTCCGCGCCGCCGCTCGAATCGGCGGCCGGTGGCGCCCGGTCGATTTCCACCGTGCCGTCCGGCATCGCGGCCGGCGTGTTCGGCACGTACGGCGGCGCGGAGAGCCGGTTTTCGGATACGGGTGGCGCGTCCGCGCCCGCCGCGAGCCTGCGTGCGCCGCTTCGCTCGCTGGAACTGCCCGACCTGGGCGACGGTTCCGGCGGGTCGCTGACGCCGCAGGCCGAGCGCCGGCTCGGCGAGCGCGTGATGCGCGAAGTGCGGCGCGATCCCGACTATCTCGACGACTGGCTCGTGCGCGACTACCTGAACGCGATGGCGGCGCGGCTCGCGGCCGCGGCGGCCGCGCGCTTCATCGGCGGCTACACGCCGGACTTCGACCTGTTCCCCGTGCGCGATCCACAGATCAACGCGTTCTCGATGCCGGGCGGCTTCATCGGGATCAACAGCGGGCTCGTCGTCACGACACAGACGGAGTCGGAACTCGCATCGGTGGTCGGCCACGAGATGGGGCACGTGCTGCAGCGGCACATCGCGCGGATGATCGGTGCAAACGAGAAGACCGGCTATACGGCGCTCGCGACGATGCTGCTCGGCGTGCTGGCAGGCGTGCTCGCGAGAAGCGGCGACCTCGGCAGCGCGATCGCGGTGGGCGGGCAGGCGTATGCGGTGGACAACCAGCTGCGCTTCTCGCGTTCGGCCGAGCGCGAGGCCGATCGCGTCGGCTTCCAGCTGCTCGTGGGCGCGGGCTACGACCCGTACGGGATGCCGGGCTTCTTCGAGCGGCTCGACCGCGCGTCGATGGGCGATGCGGGCGTGCCGGCGTACGCGCGCACGCACCCGCTGACCGGCGAGCGGATCGCCGACATGGAGGATCGCGCGCGCCGCGCGCCGTACCGGCAGCCGCGCCAGTCGCCCGAATACGGGTTCGTGCGTGCGCGGCTGCGCGTCCTGCAGAACCGCGCGCCGACCGACATCGCGGCCGAGGCGCGGCGGATGCAGTTCGAGATCGACGATCGCACCGCGCCGAACGTCGCGGCGAACTGGTACGGCATCGCGCTCGCGGATGCGCTGCTCGGCGAATACGACGCGGCCGGCAAGGCGCTCGCGTCGGCACGCAGCGCGTTCGACGCGCGCGAGCGGCGCGAGGACGATCCGGCGACGAGCTCGCCGAGCCTCGACGTGCTGGCCGCCGACATCGCGCGCCGCGCGGGGCGGGCCGACGACGCGGTGCGGCTCGCGGCGCTCGCGCAGCGACGCTGGCCGGCGTCGCACGCGGCGATCGTCGCGCATCTTCAGGCGCTGATCGCGGCGCGCCGTTTCGCGGAAGCGCAGGTGCAGGCACGCGCGCAGGCGAAGGCCGATCCCGAGCAGCCGGACTGGTGGGACTATCTCGCGAAGGCGAGCGACGGCAAGGGTGACCTGCTGGCGCGGCGCCGTGCGCTCGCGGAGAAGCTCGCGCTCGACGGCGCGTGGCCGTCGGCGATTCGCCAGCTGAAGGAAGCGCGCGACGCGAAGGACGTGTCGTTCTACGAGCAGTCGATGATCGGCGCGCGGCTGCTGGAATTCGAGGCGCGCTACAAGGAAGAGCGCGAGGACGAGAAGAACGGCCGCGGGTAGCGGCCGATACACGGGAAGCGCGCGCGAGGCCGCTGCGGGTCAGTTGCCGCTGTCAGCTGTATTGCGGGCCTGTTGCGCCGGGCTTGCGACGTAGCCGAACCGCGTGGGCACGTCCGCACCGACGATGCTGCCGAGCGGCAGCGTGCGGCCGTTGCGCCAGCGCAGCACGGGCGGCGCGGCATCGAAATCGGCGTGATCGGCGAGCAGCCCGAGGTCGTGATCGTGCAGCGCCGCGATGCGCGGCGGCGTGCCGGCCGCGCGAAACAGCACGCCGCCTGCGTCGTCGAGCCAGGCTTCGTCCGGTTCGAACGGCGCGCCGGTCTGGTCGGTGAGCGTGAGCTGCCCGTCGCGCTCGGCGAGCCGGACGACCCACGGCGTATAGGCGAGCTCGACGTACACGCGCTGCGGCCCGTTCTGGAAGAACCACTGGCCGTGCGCGTCGCATTCGTAGTTGCGGCCGATGAACGCGTTCAGCGCCGCATGCCGGATCGGCGAGCCGAGCTCGCCGGCCGCCTGGGCCGCGTCGTCGCGCAGCCGCCATTCGCCGCGCCGGTCGAGCAGCAGCCAGCCCGTACAGTGCGGCACGTTCGGCCATTTGGCGAGGGCCTGCCTGACGATGTCATCCATGGTCGACGAATTGGGAGCAATAGCCGAACACCCGCGCCGACAGCCAGTCGAGGCGGCCGGGGAACGGCCCGGTCATGAATCCCGCGTGCCCACCCGCCGCGGGCTGGTCGAGTTCGACGGCCGGCGATACGTCGGCCGGGCCCGGCAATGCCGATTCGGGCAGGAACGGGTCGTTGCGGGCGTTGAGGATCAGCGTCGGCACATCGATCGCGGGGAGCAGCGGCCGCGTGGTCGCCTTGGTCCAGTAGTCGTCCGCGTTCGCGAAACCGTGCAGCGGCGCGGTCACGACCTCGTCGAAGTCGCGCATCGTCACGGCCTGCAGCATTGCTTCGCGGTCGAACAGCCCCGGGTACTGGTCGAGCTTCGCGAGTGCCTTGCGCTTGAGCGTCTTCAGGAAGCTGCGCGTGTAGACCATCGCAAAGCCTTGCGACAGCGCGCGTCCACCGGCGTGCACGTCGATCGGCGTTGAGATCGCGGCGGCCGCCCGCAGGATCGACGTGTCGCTGCGATGCTCGCCGAGCCAGCGCAGCAGCACATTGCCGCCGAGCGACACACCGGCCGCGACGAGCGGCCCGCGATGCTGCGCGGCAAGCCGGCGCAGGATCCAGTCGACCTCGGCACTGTCGGCGAGATGGTAGAAGCGCGGCTGGCGGTTGATCTCGCCGCTGCAACTGCGAAAGTGCGGCACGACGGCATGCCAGCCCTTCGCGCGCGCGGCGGCCATCATCGCGAGCGCGTAGTGCGAGCCGGAGCTGCCCTCGAGGCCGTGGAACAGCACGAACAGCGGCGCATCGGGCGCCGGCGCGGCGCTGTCGAGATGGGCGACCCAGTCGAGATCGATGAAGTCGTGGTCGGGGGTTTCCCATCGCTCTCGTCGGTAAGCGACGACCGGACGCCGCGCGAACAGCGCGGGCACGATGGTTTGCGCATGGCTGTTGGGCAGCCAGCGTGGTGCGCGATAGCGCAGTATGTCGTCGTCGGGGGCCGGGGCCCCGGTCAGCGGCGAGGTGGGCGGAGAAGCCGTACTCATGATCGCCCCGCGTATGCGTTGCTTCGTCTTTTCGTCAGTGCAGCGGACCCTGCCCATGACGGATCTTCGCGGCGAATTGTCCGGCCGCTTGTTCGGGAATCGGGCTCGCGTGAATATGCGCGATGCGCCACTCGCCACGTTCGTGAATCATCACGTACGTCGCGAAAACCATGTCGGGTTCGGCCGTCAGGTCGGCCTGCTGATGCGCTTCGGCGATCGTATAGACGACCGTGCCGAGGCTGTCGTACACGCGGATGTCGAGCGGCTCGATCGTCACGGGGCGCGTGGCGAGCCGGTTGGCGAGCCCGCTGCGGATCTGGTCGAGGCCATGCAGATGCTCGCCGTCCGCCCATACGCAGCTGGCGAAATCCTCGTCGATCCACAGTCCCAGCAGCGCGTCGAGATTGGCATCGGCGACGGCCTGGTAGTAGGCGTTCAGCGTATCGGCGGCGGCTTCGAAGAGGCGGGCAAAACGTGGCATCGGGGTTATCTCTCGCGCGCGTCGCGCGCCGTATTCAGCACGGCGGCCCGGATGGAGCCGCCGTACACCGGTGAATCGGATTGCCCGGCGCGCCGTGCGACGCTGCCGGCCAGGGTCAGCGCTGCCCGACGAGCATGCCGCGCAAATCGCCGAATACCTGCTCGGGACCGAGTTCGCGCAGGCACTTCAGGTGGCCGAGCGGGCACTCGCGTTCGAAGCAGGGACTGCATTCGAGATGAAGCCATTGTACCTTCGCCAGGTCCGACAGCGGAGGGGTGTGGCGCGGATCGGTCGATCCGTACAGCGCGACGAGCGGCCGGCGTAGCGCGGCGGCAACGTGCATCAGCCCCGAATCGTTGGTGACCACCGCGTTCGCGCGCGCGATCAGCGCGCACGCCTCCGACAGCGACGTCTGGCCGCACAGGTTGCGCACGTTCGGTGCGTGGTCGGCGATCGCCTGCGCGGCTGCGGCGTCCTTCTGCGAGCCGAGCGCGACGATCTGCGTGTACGGGAACGACTGATGGACGATGGTGGCGAGCGATGCGAAGTGCTCGGGCGGCCAGCGCTTGGCCGGGCCGTATTCCGCGCCCGGGCAGAACACGACGAGCGGCTTGCGCGTATCGAGATTGAAACGTGCGGAAACGCGCGCCGTCTCGTTGAGATCGGCGTCGAGGCGCGGCGCGGGCAGCGTCTTCATCGACTCGGGCAGCTTCGCGCCCGGCGCATACGCGAGCGCCGCGTAGTGGGTCGTCATCGGCGGCCGCTCGCCCGATTTGTCCGGGTTCGCGTGCCGCACGTTCAGCAGCCCGTAGCGGTGCTCGCCCGTGTAGCCGACCCGCAGCGGGATGTTCGCGAGCCACGGGATCACCGCGGATTTCAGCGAATTCGGCAGCACGTACGCCGCGTCGTAGCCGACGTCGCGCAGGTCGCTCGCGAGCTGCCAGCGGCGCAGCAACTGCAGCTTGCCGTGCGCGAGATCGGTCGCGTAGACATCGTGGATCTCGGGCATCCGCTCGAGCACGGGCGCGACCCACGAGGGCGCGACGGCATCGATCGCGATGCGGGGATGGTTTTTCTTCAGCAGCGCAAAAAGCGGCTGTGCCATCAATGCGTCACCGATCCAGTTCGGTGCGATAACCAGCGCTCGACGCATCAGGTCGACTTCCGATGTCGTAATGAAGCACGGCGCTCAGGCGCCGCGTTCGGGTTGCCAGAATGGAGAACGGCGGCGCGCCGGCAATCCGGCGGCGCCGCCTGGGTGGGCGGCGGCCTGCATCCGCCTGCAGGCCCGGCCGCCGGGGTCAGTGGCCCTTGACGACCTCGCCGTCACGCAGCTTGTAGCGCGTGCCGCAGTACGGGCAGCGCGCTTCGCCGTGCGAGACGTCGATGAAGACGCGCGGGTGGGCGCTCCAGCGCGCCATGGCCGGGTTCGGGCAGTACGCGGGAAGATCCTTGGCCGTCAGCTCGACCAGCGGCATTTCCTTGATTTCACTCATGAGACTTTCTCTTATCACTCTTTTGTGGGGCGGTCGGTGGCGCGGTGCGCTCAGACCTTCGTCAGCCAGTTCGCGTACTTCGCGTTCTTGCCCGACACGATATCGAAAAACGCCGACTGGAGCTTTTCCGTGACGGGGCCGCGCGCGCCGCTGCCGATCGTGCGGTTGTCGAGCTCGCGGATCGGCGTGACTTCAGCGGCCGTGCCGGTGAAGAACGCCTCGTCGGCCGTGTAGACCTCGTCGCGCGTGATGCGCTTCTCGATCACCTCGATGCCGGCGTCCTTCGCGAGCGTGATGACGGTATCGCGCGTGATGCCGTCGAGGCACGACGACAGGTCGGGCGTGTACAGCTTGCCGTTGTTCACCAGGAAGAAGTTCTCGCCGGAGCCTTCCGACACGTAGCCGTCGACGTCGAGCAGCAGCGCTTCGTCGTAGCCGTCGGCGGTGGCTTCCTGGTTCGCCAGGATCGAGTTCACGTACCAGCCCGACGCCTTCGCGCGCACCATCGACACGTTCACGTGGTGGCGCGTGAACGACGACGTCTTCACGCGGATGCCTTTCGCGAGGCCTTCCTCGCCGAGGTACGCGCCCCACGGCCAGGCGGCGATCGCGACGTGGATCGTGTTGCCCTTCGCGGCCACGCCGAGCTTTTCCGAGCCGACCCAGATGATCGGGCGCAGGTAGCACGACTCGAGCTTGTTCTCGCGCACGACTTCAAGCTGCGCGGCTTCGAGCGTTTCCCGGTCGAACGGCACGTCCATCTGGAAGATCTTCGCCGAATTCAGCAGACGTTTCGTGTGCTCGTACAGGCGGAAGATCGCGGTGCTGCCGTCGGCCGACTTGTACGCGCGCACGCCCTCGAAGACGCCCATGCCGTAGTGCAGCGTGTGGGTCAGGACGTGGATCTTGGCGTCGCGCCAGTCGATCAGCTTGCCGTCCATCCAGATCTTGCCGTCGCGGTCGGCCATTGACATAGATTTCTCCTGGGATGCGGTTGTATGCAGCGTTGAGCCGGAAAGACGCGTATTTTAGCGTCATTTGAAGGCGATCCGGTCGGTCGGCGCGGGGCCGGCGCTATAATCGCCCGGTACCGATTCCAATAACGACGGGTCGTACCGGCAGGAGGCGCCGGCGCCCCGACGAACCGCCCGCTGCGGCCCGCTTCCCATGCTTGCTCGATTGTCCGCCACCGACCGCTTCGCGCTGATCCAGGGCGCGCGCGACTATTCCCCGACGCTGATGGCGATTTTCTCGTGGGGGCTCGTCACCGGCGTCGCGATGAGCAAGTCGGTCATGACCCTCGGGCAGGCGAGCGCGATGTCGCTGCTGGTCTACGCGGGCTCGTCGCAGCTCGCGGTGCTGCCGCTCCTCGCGGCGAAGCTGCCGATCTGGACCATCCTGCTCACGGCCGCGATGGTCAACACGCGCTTCGTGATCTTCAGCGCCGGTCTTGCTCCCCATTTTTCCTACCTGCCGCTGTGGCGGCGCCTCGCGATCGGCTATTTCAACGGCGACGTGATCTACCTGCTGTTCCAGAAACAGGGCTTCGCGTACGGCCACGTGCCCGGCAAGGAAGCGTATTTCTGGGGGATGGCGCTCGCGAGCTGGCTGTCGTGGCAGGTGTCGTCGCTCGCCGGCATCCTGCTCGCGAGTGTCTTTCCCGCGAGCTGGGGGCTGGAACTGGCCGGCACGCTCGCGCTGATCCCGATCATGGTGTCGGCGGTCGCGAACCGCTCGACGCTCGCGGCCGTCGCGGTCGCCGGTATCGTGTCGCTCATCGCGTTCGACCTGCCGTACCGGCTCGCGCTGCCCGTTGCGGTGCTCGCCGCGCTCGCGGCGGGCTGCACGGCCGATTTCTTCGTCGAGCGGGCCGACTGGCGGCGCATTCGCACCGAAACCGTGCACGAAAAGGAAATCGAATGAGCGCGACGGAAATCTGGATCGTCATCATCGGGATGACGATCGTCACGGCCGTCACGCGCGCGCTGTTCCTGATCGGCGGCGAACGCACCGTGCTGCCCGAGCGCGCGCAGCGCGCCATGCGCTACGCGCCGGCGGCGGCACTGGTCGCCGTCGTGCTGCCCGACGTGCTCGAAACGCCGGCCGGGCTGTCGTTCGCGCTGTCCAACCATCCGTTCTACGCGGCGCTCGCCGGCCTCGGCTGGTTTTTGTGGCGGCGCAGCATGCTCGGCACGATCGTCGTCGGGATGCTCGTCTTCACCGCGCTGCGCCTGGTCTTTTGATGGGGCGCCGTTCGGGCCCGCCGGGTACCGGCCGCGCGCGCGGGTGCATTGCTGCGTTGCGGCAATGTGTCCGTTCCCGCGCGCGATCCCAAATAGGCGGAATTCGCCGCCCGCGGGTCAGTCTGCCGGGTGGATCGGCTAGAATGCCCGTTCGAGATTTTTTACCCGTGCGCGTCATGCGAACCGCCAGCCACGGCCGCATCCGGCGCCCTTTCGCGGCAGCCCGCGCACGTCCAGCGTGAACCCCCTTTCCCCATCCACTACTTCAATTTGTTCAACATGAGCCAAGTCAAGCGTCTTACCGACCTGATCGCCGCCGGCCAGCTCGCCGGCAAGCGGGTATTCATCCGCGCCGACCTGAACGTCCCGCAGGACGACCAGGGCAACATCACCGAAGACACGCGCGTGCGCGCGTCCGTGCCGGCCATCCAGGCCGCGCTCGACGCCGGCGCGGCCGTGATGGTCACGTCGCACCTCGGCCGTCCGACCGAAGGCGAATTCAAGCCGGAAGATTCGCTCGCGCCGGTCGCGAAGCGCCTCGCCGAGCTGCTCGGCCGTGACGTGCCGCTCGTCTCGAACTGGGTCGAGAACGGCGTGAACGTCGCACCGGGCCAGGTCGTGCTGCTCGAGAACTGCCGCGTGAACAAGGGCGAGAAGAAGAATTCGGACGAGCTCGCGCAGAAGATGGCGAAGCTCTGCGACGTGTACGTGAACGACGCGTTCGGCACCGCGCACCGCGCGGAAGCGACCACGCACGGGATCGCGAAGTACGCGCCGGTCGCGTGCGCGGGCCCGCTGCTGGCCGCCGAACTCGACGCGCTCGGCAAGGCGCTCGGCAACCCGGCCCGCCCGCTGGTGGCGATCGTCGCCGGCTCGAAGGTGTCGACCAAGCTCACGATCCTGAAGTCGCTGGCCGGCAAGGTCGACCAGTTGATCGTCGGCGGCGGCATCGCGAACACGTTCATGCTCGCGGCCGGCCTGTCGATCGGCAAGTCGCTGGCGGAAGCCGACCTCGTCGCGGAAGCGGAGGCGATCATCGACGAAGCGCGCGAGCGCGGCGCGTCGGTACCGATCCCGACCGACGTCGTCACCGCCAAGGAATTCTCGCCGACGGCGGTCGCCACGGTGAAGCAGGTCGCCGACATCGAAGCGGACGACATGATCCTCGACATCGGCCCGGATACGGCCAAGGCGCTCGCGAGCCAGCTCGAGAAGGCCGGCACGATCGTGTGGAACGGCCCGGTCGGCGTGTTCGAGTTCGACCAGTTCGGCAACGGCACCAAGACGCTCGCTGAAGCGATCGCCAAATCGTCCGCGTTCTCGATCGCGGGCGGCGGCGACACGCTCGCGGCCATCGCGAAGTACGGCATCCATGACCAGGTCAGCTACATCTCGACGGGCGGCGGCGCCTTCCTCGAGTTCCTCGAGGGGAAGAAGCTGCCGGCGGTGGAAGTGCTGGAAACGCGGGCGGCCTGAGCGTGGCGGCGCGCGCAGGGGTGACGAAGGCCGCGCGCTCCGCGAAAGCGGAGCCGACGGCCGGCGCGGGCAAGCGCAAACGCGCGCCCGCGCGGGCGAACACCGCCCCGCGCGCACCGGCGGCCGCCGGCGACGCGGCCGAGCAGCACCACGAGATTCAGAACAAAGCGATGCCGGGCGCAAGCACCGGCACGCCCCCCGGAGCGGCGGCCGCTGGGCCTGCCGCTTCCGGCTCTCGCAGCGTTTCACCCAGCGCATCCACCTTGATCCAGATGAGGAGTTTCATGCAGCGCGCCACCAAGATAGTCGCCACGATCGGCCCGGCTTCCAGTTCGCCGGAGATTCTGCTGCAGATGATGCAGGCGGGCCTCGACGTCGTGCGGCTCAATTTTTCGCACGGCACGGCCGACGATCACCGCCAGCGCGCCGAGATGGTGCGCGAGGCCGCCCGCAAGGTCGGCCGCGAGATCGCGATCATGGCCGACCTCCAGGGCCCGAAGATCCGCGTCGGCAAGTTCGAGAACGGCAAGACGACGCTCGAGCCGGGCCAGGCCTTCATCCTCGACGCGGGCTGCGAGATGGGCAACGACGAGCGCGTCGGGCTCGACTACAAGGAGCTGCCGCGTGACCTGCGCACGGGCGACCTGCTGCTGCTGAACGACGGCCTGATCGTGCTGACCGTCGAGCGCGTGCTCGGCGACGAGATCCACACGATCGTCAAGGTGGGCGGCGAGCTGTCGAACAACAAGGGCATCAACCGCCAGGGCGGCGGGCTGTCGGCGCCCGCGCTGACCGCGAAGGACATGGAAGACATCCGCACCGCGATGTCGCTCGGCGCGGACCTCGTGGCGGTGTCGTTCCCGAAGAACGCGACCGACATGGAAATGGCGCGCCAGCTCGCGAACATCGCGGGCGCGCCGTACGGCATCAAGCCGAAGATGATCGCGAAGATCGAGCGCGCGGAGGCGATTCCTGCGCTGCAGAGCATTCTTGATGCGTCCGACGGCATCATGGTCGCGCGCGGCGACCTCGCGGTGGAAGTGGGCAACGCGGCCGTGCCGGCGCTGCAGAAGCGGATGATCCGGATGGCGCGCGAGTCGAACAAGCTCGTGATCACCGCGACGCAGATGATGGAATCGATGATCTACGCGCCGGTGCCGACCCGCGCGGAAGTGTCGGACGTCGCGAACGCGGTGCTCGACGGCACCGACGCGGTGATGCTGTCGGCCGAGACGGCCGCCGGCAAGTATCCGGTCGTCACGATCGAGACGATGGCGGCCGTGTGCGTCGAAGCGGAAAAGTCGGAAGAAGTCGAGCTGGACAAGGATTTCCTCGACCGCACGTTCACGCGGATCGACCAGTCGATCGCGATGGGCGCGCTGTTCACCGCCTACCACCTGGGCGCGAAGGCGATCATCGCGTTGACCGAATCGGGCGCGACCGCGCTGTGGATGTCGCGTCACTACACGCACGTGCCGATCTTCGCGCTGACGCCGCGCGTCGGCAGCGAGCGCACGATGGCGCTGTACCGCAACGTGACGCCGCTGCACGTCGACTTCAACAGCGACCGCGACTCGGCGCTGCAGGCGGCGCTCGAGATCGTCGTCAAGCAGGGCTACGTGCAGCACGGCGACATGGTCGTGCTGACCGTCGGCGAGCCGATGGGGCAGGCGGGCGGCACCAATACGCTGAAGATCGTGCGGGTCGGCGAGCACTATTGAGCGCCGACCGCGCATCGGGCCGGCCTGCGGGCCGGCCGCCCGGATCGGCTGAGGAATCGATCCGGCACCGTTTTTGATACGAAAGCCGCGTAGGGTCCGAAGCCCCGCGCGGCTTTTTTTCTCATTTTTGCCCGCATTGTGCCGTGCGAACGTAACAAATTGCGAGTCGGCGCCACCGGGCGGTCGGAATCGGAGGCGCTTCGCGATAAAATGCGGCTATTCGACGCTCAGCCGCGCCGCGCCACCCCGGGTTCGACCGGGAGCGAGCGCCGCGCCGGCGTCAGGGCGCACCGGTTTTCATTCCATGGAGTTCCACAATGCCTCTCGTATCAATGCGTCAATTGCTGGACCACGCGGCAGAGCACGGTTACGGCCTGCCGGCCTTCAACGTGAACAACCTGGAGCAGGTCCAGGCGATCATGGCGGCGGCGGACCAGGTCGGCGCGCCCGTGATCATGCAGGCATCGGCCGGCGCGCGTAAGTACGCGGGCGAGCCGTTCCTGCGCCACCTGATCGAAGCAGCAGTCGAGTCGTACCCGCACATCCCGGTCGTGATGCACCAGGATCACGGCCAGTCGCCGGCAGTCTGCATGGCCGCGATCCGCAGCGGCTTCACCAGCGTGATGATGGACGGTTCGCTGGAAGCCGACGGCAAGACGGTCGCGTCGTACGAGTACAACGTCGACGTGTCGCGCAAGGTCGTCGAGATGGCGCACTCGATCGGGGTGACGGTCGAAGCCGAACTCGGCGTGCTCGGCTCGCTCGAGACGATGAAGGGCGACAAGGAAGACGGCCACGGCGCGGAAGGCACGATGACCCGCGAGCAGCTGCTGACCGATCCGGAGCAGGCCGCCGACTTCGTGAAGCTCACGCAGTGCGATGCACTCGCGATCGCGATCGGCACGTCGCACGGCGCGTACAAGTTCTCGAAGAAGCCGACGGGCGACATCCTGTCGATCCAGCGCATCAAGGAAATCCACGCGCGCATCCCGAACACCCACCTGGTGATGCACGGTTCGTCGTCGGTGCCGCAGGAACTGCTGGCCGAGATCCGCGAATTCGGCGGCGACATGAAGGAAACCTACGGCGTGCCGGTCGAGGAAATCCAGGAAGGCATCAAGCACGGCGTGCGCAAGATCAACATCGACACCGACCTGCGTCTGGCGATTACCGGTGCGATCCGCCGCTACCTGTTCGAGAACCCGGGCAAGTTCGATCCGCGCGACTACCTGAAGCCCGCGCGCGAAGCGGCGAAGCAGGTCTGCGTCGATCGCTACCTCGCGTTCGGCTGCGAAGGCCAGGCCGGCAAGATCAAGCCGGTGGCGCTCGACAAGATCGCCGAGCAGTACAAGTCCGGCGCGCTCGCGCAGGTCGTGCGCTGAGACTGTAGTACGATTGCCGCGCCCGATGTGGGCAACGGCAAGGCTGTCCGGCCGGATCTGATCCGGCCCCGCAGCCGCTCCGTCCGGCCGAACGAGGGCCGGCCGGCAACCGCCCGGGCGCCGTCGCCCGGCCGGTTCGCCGACGTATTGCAAGACCGCCGTTCCCGCCTGCCGCGGGGAACGGCGTTTCCCTTTTTGTTTGGCTCCTTATCTGCGAAAAGACGATGTCTACCCTCTACGAATCCACGCTCCGCTCGCTGCCGCTCCTCGGTCGCGGCAAGGTCCGCGATAACTACGCGGTCGGCAACGACAAGCTCCTGATCGTCACGACCGATCGCCTGTCGGCATTCGACGTGGTGATGGGCGAGCCGATTCCGAACAAGGGCCGCGTGCTGAACCAGATGGCGAACTTCTGGTTCGACAAGCTCGCGCACATCGTGCCGAACCACCTGACGGGCGACGCGCCGGAAACGGTTGTCGCGGCCGACGAGGTCGAGCAGGTGAAGGGCCGCGGCGTGGTCGTCAAGCGCCTCGAGCCGATCATGATCGAAGCGGTCGTGCGCGGCTACCTGGCCGGCAGCGGCTGGAAGGAATACCAGGCGTCGGGCGCCGTGTGCGGCGTGCAGCTGCCGGAAGGCCTGCAGAACGCGCAGAAGCTGCCCGAGCCGATCTTCACGCCGGCCGCGAAGGCCGAGATGGGCGAGCACGACGAGAACATCACGTTCGAGGAAACCGAGCGCCGCATCGGCACCGAGCTGGCCGCGACGATCCGCGACATCTCGATCAAGCTGTACAAGGAAGCGGCCGACTACGCGGCCACGCGCGGCATCATCATCGCCGACACGAAGTTCGAATTCGGCCTCGACAACCACGGCCAGCTGTACCTGATGGACGAAGTGCTGACCGCCGATTCGTCGCGCTTCTGGCCGGCCGATCAGTACGAAGTCGGCACGAACCCGCCGTCGTTCGACAAGCAGTTCGTGCGCGACTGGCTCGAGGCGCAGCCGTGGGGCAAGACGGCACCGGCGCCGGCGTTGCCGGCCGACGTGGTCGAGAAGACGGCCGCGAAGTACCAGGAAGCGCTCGAGCGCATCACGGGCCAGTCGCTGGCCTGATCGGGGAACGGAACACATGAGCGAAGTTCAGACTGCCCACACGCACAGCGCGCCGCTCGTCGGCGTGCTGATGGGTTCGAGTTCCGACTGGGACGTGATGAAGCATGCGGTCGCCATCCTGCAGGAATTCGGCGTGCCGTACGAAGCGAAGGTCGTGTCCGCGCACCGGATGCCCGACGAGATGTTCGACTATGCGGAGAAGGCGCGCGAGCGCGGGCTGCGCGCGATCATCGCGGGCGCCGGCGGCGCGGCGCACCTGCCCGGCATGCTGGCCGCGAAAACCACGGTGCCGGTGCTCGGCGTACCGGTCGCGAGCAAGTACCTGAAGGGTGTCGATTCGCTGCACTCGATCGTGCAGATGCCGAAGGGCGTGCCCGTCGCGACGTTCGCGATCGGCGAGGCCGGTGCCGCGAATGCCGCGCTGTTCGCGGTGTCGATCCTGTCCGGCAACTCGGTCGACTATGCGAACCGGCTCGCCGCGTTCCGCGTGCGCCAGAACGAAGCCGCGCACGCGATGGTGCTGCCGCCGCTGGAATGACGGCATGGCGCGCGGCCGCACGACGCGGCCGGCGCCGGATTTTCCCACAGCGGCGGGCATTTCCGCGTTCCGCCGCGACCGACCACTGACATGACCGCAACTCCTGATTCCGTTTCCCCGATCCTGCCCGGCGCGTGGCTTGGCATGGTCGGTGGTGGCCAGCTCGGCCGCATGTTCTGCTTTGCCGCCCAGTCGATGGGCTATCGCGTCGCCGTGCTCGATCCCGATCCGACGAGCCCCGCCGGCGCGGTCGCCGACCGCCACCTGCGCGCGGCCTACGACGACGAAGTCGCACTCGCCGAACTGGCCGACCTGTGCGAGGCGGTGTCGACGGAGTTCGAGAACGTGCCGGCCGCGAGCCTCGATTTCCTCGCGCGCACGACGTTCGTCGCGCCGGCCGGCCGCTGCGTCGCGGTCGCGCAGGACCGGATCGCGGAGAAGCGCTTCATCGAAGCGTCGGGCGTGCCCGTCGCGCCGCACGTCGTGATCGAATCGTCGGCGGCGCTTGCCGCACTCGACGACGCCGCGCTCGACGCGGTGCTGCCGGGCATCCTGAAGACGGCGCGGCTCGGCTACGACGGCAAGGGCCAGGTGCGTGTGAGCACCGCGCAGGAAGCGCGCGACGCGCATGCGGCGCTGAACGGCGTGCCATGCGTGCTCGAGAAGCGCCTGCCGCTGAAATACGAAGTGTCGGCGCTGATCGCGCGCGGCGCGGACGGCCGCTCGGCCGCGTTCCCGCTCGCGCAGAACGCGCACCACAACGGCATCCTCGCGCTGACGGTCGTGCCCGCGCCGGCCGCCGATGCCGCGCGTGTCGAAGAGGCGCAGCAGGCCGCCGTGCGGATCGCCGATACGCTCGGCTACGTCGGCGTGCTGTGCGTCGAATTCTTCGTGCTGGAAGACGGTTCGTTCGTCGCGAACGAGATGGCGCCGCGCCCGCACAACTCCGGCCACTACACGGTCGATGCATGCGCAACGAGCCAGTTCGAGCAGCAGGTGCGTGCAATGACGCGCATGCCGCTCGGCAACCCGCGCCAGCATTCGCCGGCCGCGATGCTGAACATCCTCGGCGACGTGTGGTTCCCGAACGGTGCGGCGGCTGATGCCGTCACGCCGCCGTGGGATACGGTCGCGGCGATGCCGGCCGCGCATTTGCACCTGTACGGCAAGGAAGACGCGCGCGTCGGCCGCAAGATGGGCCACGTGAACTTCACGGCCGAAACGCGCGACGAAGCCGTTGCCGCGGCCACCGCGTGCGCGCAGCTGCTGCGCGTGCCGCTCGACTGAGACGCCAGCCGATGTCCATCGACCTCCCGAACACCGTGACGGCCGCGCAGATCGACGCGGCCGCCGCGTTGCTCGACGCGGGCCAGCTCGTCGCCTTTCCGACCGAAACCGTCTACGGGCTTGGCGGCGATGCGGCGAATCCCGAGGCCGTCGCGCGCATCTACGCGGCGAAGGGGCGGCCCGCGAATCATCCGGTGATCGTGCACCTGCCGCCGGGCGGCGATCCCGGCTACTGGGCCGACGATCTGCCGGCCGACGCGCAGGCGTTGATCGATGCGTTCTGGCCGGGCCCGCTGACGCTGATCCTGAAGCGCCACGCGCGCATTCCGGACGCCGTGAGCGGCGGCCAGGATTCGGTCGGGCTGCGCTGCCCGTCGCATCCGGTCGCACAGGCGCTGCTGGCCGCGTTCAGCGCGCGGCGCGACGGGCATGGCGGCGTGGCTGCGCCGTCCGCGAACCGGTTCGGCCATGTGAGCCCGACCACCGCACAGCACGTACGCGACGAATTCGGCGACACCGTGCACGTGCTCGACGGCGGCGCATCGGAAGTCGGGATCGAATCGACGATCCTCGACCTGTCGCGCGGCTTCCCGGCGCTGCTGCGCCCGGGCCACGTGACGCCGCAGCAGATCGCCGACGTGCTCGGCCGCGCACCGCAACTGCCGGACGGCAGCGACGCGACCGCGCCGCGCGCGTCGGGCACGCTGAAAGCGCATTACGCGCCGCGCACGCCGCTCGCGCTGCTGCCGTTCGACGCGCTCGAGCCGCTGCTCGCGGCCGCGCAAACCGACGGCGAGCGCGTCGCGCTCGTCGCACGCGCATCGCGCGCGGGACGCTGGGCGCAGGCCGACGGCGTGCATTTCGTCGCGGCGCCGGAAGATCCGCAGGCGTATGCGCGCGACCTGTACGGGATGCTGCGTGCGCTCGACCGCGCGCAGGTGGCGCGGATTCTGGTCGAGAAGCTGCCCGAGACCGTCGAGTGGATCGCGGTCAACGATCGCCTCGGCCGCGCGGCGGCTGCGTTCGAAGCGCGCGACTGATACCCGTCGCGGTTCACGAATGAAAAAACGCCCGACCGGCAAACCGGTCGGGCGTTTTCGTTTGGGCGCGTGGCCGGCGGCTTACTTGCCGACGCCGGATTTCGCGATCTGCTGTTCGGCGAACTGTGCGAACAGCGCATGCAGGTGCGTCGTCGGGTGGACCGTGTCGGCGAACATGTAGGTCTGGTCCGCGTTCGCGACCGTGTAGGTCTGCGGCGAGCAGAACAGCGACGAGCCGAATGCGGTTGCGTTCGCGACGCCGTATTGCGTGGCGGCCTGGACCATCGCCTTCAGGTTACACGCGGTGTCGGTGTTCGATACGTCGAAGCCGTTCGCCTTGTAGTTCGCGAGGATGCCGTCCTGCCACGTGAACGTGTCGAGCAGCACGTACTTGGTCGTGTCGACCTTGAGCGCCTGCAGCGTTGCGGCGAGCGTGCCGTTGAACAGCATCGACAGTTGCGTGAGGGTCGTCTGCGAGCCGCCCTGGAGCGCGAGCGGCGTGCCGCCGATATCCGGCACGTTCGACACGAACACGTGCGTCGCGCCGGCGGCGACGATCTGCTGCACGATGCCCGCGAGCTGTTGCGCGGCGGCGCCGATGTTCTGCTGCAGCTGCGTCGGCGTGATCGCGCCGGCCTGCAGCGCCGCGACCTGGTAGAAGATGTCGTTCGCGCCGCCGTTCAGCAGCACGATCTGGCCGGCGTTGAAGCTGCCGTGCTGCGACACGTATTGCTTGACCTGGTCGGCGATCGGCGTCGTGGTCGCTTGCGCGTAATCGGCGTTCGGCACGCTGGCGTCCGCGTGGCCGATGCCCGGCTGCTGCGTCACGCGCGAGCCGCCCTGTGCGTAGCCGAGACCGCCGGTGGCCTGCAGCGGAATGCCGAAGCCGCCCTGATTCGCAGGCTGCAGCGTGTCGCCGTAGTACTGCGCGACGTTCTGCGTCCACACCTGGCCCGGGTTGGTCGTGAAGCGGCCGCCGCCGAAGCCGAGCTTGATCTGCGAGTAGGTGCCCGCGTCGGACAGGCTGTCGCCGAACGACACGACCTGCATTTTCACGCCAGACGGCGGCGTGTTCGATGCGCTGTTGCTGTTGTTGTCGTCACCGCCGCCGCATGCGGCGAGCAGCGCGAGCGCGGCGCCGGCGATCGCGACCTGCGCGGTGCGCAGCATGCGCTGACGGGTGCGGGCGGGTGCGTGTCGTTGTGTCTGCATCGTTCGATCTCCTCGTAGATATGGCCTGATGTGTTTCTCATCTGCCGCGTGCCTGCCCGGTTCCGGGCTGCGCGGCGGCCGTTGGCTGAAACGGTTTATTGGTCTCGCGCAGCCGCAAGCGGCACGGTGCGCGGATCCGGGTTCGCGGCCTCGGCAATCTGCGCATGATAAGCGCTCGCCCATTCGGGCGGGCCGAAAATCGCGCGCAGCTTGTTGCGCCAGCCGTCGACGCGCAACGCGTCACCGGCCATCGATACCCACTCGTGGAACGTCGCGACGAGCGGGTTGTTCGAGCCGAGCCGCTCGACGATCCCGTACTGCGGCGGATCGTCGGGCGTTTCCTCGACATAGCTGCCGAACAGGCGATCCCAGATCACCAGGACACCTGCGTAATTGCGGTCGATGTAGCGCGCGTTGCGCGCATGGTGCGCACGGTGGATCGACGGCGTGTTCAGCACGTATTCGAGCCAGCCGAGCTTGCCGATCGCCTGCGTGTGCACGAAGAACTGGAACGCGAGGTTGATCAGCACGATGCCGACGACCTGTTGCGGCGGAAAGCCGGCGAACGCGAGCGGCAGCCAGAACACCCACATCCCCGCGACCGGGTACATCAGGCTCTGGCGGAACGCGGTCGAGAAATTCATTCGCTCGGACGAGTGGTGCACGACGTGCGCGGCCCACAGCCAGCGCACGCGATGGCTCGCGCGATGAAAGACGTAGTAGAGGAAATCCTGCGCGACGAACAGCATCGCGAACGACAGCCAGCCGTCGTGCCACGTGAACAGCCGATAGTGCTGGTAGCAGTACGCATAGACGGGGATCACGAACAGCCACGCGATCTTGTCGGCGCCCTGGTGCATCAGCGCGAGCGCCGCGTTGCACAGCGTGTCGCGCCACGCATAGACAGGGTCCTGCGCACGGGTGCGGGCGAGGTGCCAGGCCTCCCACGCGATGCAGAGCAGGAAGACGGGCGCCAGCGCGAGCAGAAGCAATTCGACGTCGAATCGCATGGGCGTGTCTCCTTCTTTCCCCTGCAAGCCTTGAGGCCGGGCGTGTGGCCCATTGTAGATATCGGTCAGGCCAACAGCCTACGCAATCGCCACGCGCTAGGCGAGGGGGCAGCGTAGAGGGTTCCCTCTGAGGACAGGGTTTTTACGGAAGCCACGCCGCACGGGGGCGGGCGGTGTGGCCCTGTTTTGTGGGCGTGGGTGGCGCGCGGGGTGTCGTGCGCTGGTGGCGGCTGGCGTTTCAAACCGGGGAGGGCGGGATTCGGTGCGCGGAGGCGCTGGCAGGCCGCCCCGGCGGCGCGTCAGGGCGACCCGTTGCGCGGTGCCGCCGGCGATGCCGAGACGGGCCGACGCGCGCCGGCAGCAGGTCATGGGCGCGCCGTGTGTGTCGCGGCGTGCGGCAACGTCAGTGCGCGCCGGCGTAGATCCACTCGAGCAGCGAGTCGTGCGCGGCGCGCGCGGCTTCCGCGTGATCGTTGTTGATGAAGCTCACGACGATGTAGCTCTGGCCGTCCGCACCGGCGACGTAGCCGGCGATCGCGCGCACGTCGCGCAGCGTGCCGGTCTTGATGTGCGCGTTGCCGAGCACGCCGGCGTTGGTGAGGCGGTTCTTCATCGTGCCGTCGATGCCGGCGATCGGCAGCGAATCGACGAACGCCTGCGCGACGGGGCTCGCGTTCGCGGCCTGCAGCAGCGCGGCGAGTGACAGCGCGCTCACGTGCTCTTCGCGCGACAGGCCCGAACCGTTCTCGAGCAAGAGGTCGGGCATCGCGATGCCGTTCTTCTGCAGGAACGCCTGGATCACGCGGCTCGACTGCTCGGGCGTCGCGGGCGGCTTGCCGCTGACCGCGCCGATCGTCAGGAACAGGTTGCGCGCCATCACGTTGTTGCTGAACTTGTTGATGTCGTAGACGATGCTGCCGAGCACCGGGCTGTGATGCACGGCGAGGGGCCGCGCGGTGGTCGGCACCTTGCCTTCGCTCACCGGCCCCGCGATCGTGCCGCCGTCCTGCTGCCACAGCGCGAGGAAGCCGCGCGCGAAGAACGTGGTGTGATCGAGGATCGCGAGGTTGGTCGTGTGCGCGCCGCAGCGCAGCGGGTAGTCGCCCGCGAACGAGGCAGTCATGATCCCGCCGCCGGCCGTCAGCGTCGGGCGCGCGGCTGCGGCGGCCGCGCTGCACGAGCCCGTGCCTTCGACCAGCTGGTTGTCGATCGACAGGTCCGCGAGCGGCGGCAGCACGTCGACGGCCACCTTGCCGTCGTCGCCCGGCGTGACGGTGAACGACACGGCCTTGAATGCGTACAGCAGCGGGTCGGGGCCGACGTTGTACGGCGCGCTCGCGTCGTCGTCGAACGAAGGGAGATCGCGCGTCGAGGTCGCGAAGTAGCTCTTGTCGAGCACGAGGCCGCCGGCCACGCGCTTGACGCCGGCCTTGCGGAGCTTGTCGACGAGATCGATCAGCTCTTCGGGCACGAGCTTCGGATCGCCGGTGCCCTTGATGTACAGGTTGCCCTGCAGCGTGCCGTCCGGGTCGACCGTGCCGTCCGTGTAGGCGGTCGTGCGCCAGCGGTAGTCGGGGCCGAGGATCGACAGGCCCGAGAAGGTCGTCACGAGCTTCATCGTCGAGGCCGGCATCATCGGCCGGCTCGCATTCCACGCGATCAGCGGTTCCGGATCGCCGACGCGCTCGACGACGACGCTCATCGCCGACGCCGGCACCTTCGCGCGCTGCAGCGCGACGAGCACGGACGCCGGCAGGCCGGCCGCGCGCGCGGCGGGCGACACGACCGTGGTCTTGCGCGCTTCCTTGTGGGATTTCTTGCGGGCCTGCGCGGACGGCGCGAAGGCGAGGGCCGTGCAGGTGGCGACGATGGCGGCCGCTTTCAGGCAGACGCGGGCGCGGGGGGCGAACCGGGTGGAAAGATCGGAAATCGGCATGAGCGAATACGGGAGAAGCACGACGTTCGGGCAGGGCGCGCGCGGCGCCAAAGCGCACATTGTAGAGACAAGTCCGGACAGCCCCCTTGCAATCCGCCTTTCTGTTGCATTGCACGGTGCCGCGCGCCCGGTTCGCGGCGCTACAATGGTCGCCGTGTTTGACTCGCCCCATGGATGCCTGTCCCGATGCGGATTCTGCTTGTCGAAGATGATCGAATGATTGCCGAAGGCGTGCGCAAGGCGCTGCGCTCGGACGGCTTTGCGGTCGACTGGGTGCAGGACGGCGACGCCGCGCTGACGGCGCTCGGCGGCGAGACGTACGACCTGCTGCTGCTCGATCTCGGCCTGCCGAAGCGCGATGGCATCGACGTGCTGCGCACGCTG
Source organism: Burkholderia sp. AU33423 (assembly GCF_002223135.1). NCBI lineage: Bacteria > Pseudomonadati > Pseudomonadota > Betaproteobacteria > Burkholderiales > Burkholderiaceae > Burkholderia > Burkholderia sp. AU33423. The sequence goes on along the minus strand of NZ_NKFH01000005.1, from coordinate 438,306 downwards.
CGCGCACGCGGGCTGGCGCTGCCGGTGCTGATCGTCACCGCGCGCGACGCGGTGGCCGATCGCGTGAAGGGGCTCGACGCGGGCGCCGACGACTACCTCGTCAAGCCGTTCGACCTCGACGAACTGGGCGCGCGGATGCGCGCGCTGATCCGCCGCCAGGCCGGGCGCAGCGAATCGCTGATCCGCCACGGCGCGCTGACGCTCGATCCCGCTTCGCACCAGGTGACGCTCGACGGCGCGCCCGTCGCGCTGTCGGCGCGCGAGTTCGCGCTGCTCGAGGCGCTGCTCGCGCGGCCCGGCGCGGTGCTGTCGAAGAGCCAGCTCGAGGAGAAGATGTACGGCTGGGGCGAGGAGATCGGCAGCAACACGGTCGAGGTCTACATCCACGCGTTGCGCAAGAAGCTCGGCTCGGACCTGATCCGCAACGTGCGCGGGCTCGGCTACATGGTCGTCAAGGAAAGCTGACGCGTGAGGTCGATTCGTCATCAATTGCTGATCTGGCTGCTCGCGATCGTCGTCGCGGGCGTGGGCATCGCGGGCTGGCTCATCTACCGGCAGGCGCTCGCCGAAGCGAACGAACTGTTCGACTACCAGTTGCAGGAAATCGCCGCGGCCTTGCCGTCCGAGCCGTTCTCGCAGGTGTTCGGCTCGCGCACCAACGGCGACGAAGGCATCGTGATCCAGATCTGGAACCGCAACGGCGTGCTGATGTACTTTTCGCATCCGCGTGCGCCGATCGCGCCGCGCGCGGAGCTCGGCTTCTCGACCGAACGCACCGATCGCGGCGAATGGCGCGTGTACGGCGCGATCGTCGGCGACAACGTCGTGCAGCTCGCGCAGCCGCTGTCGGTGCGCAACCGGCTCGCGGCGAACGTCGCGCTGCGCACGCTGTGGCCGCTGATCGTGCTGCTGCCGTTCCTCGGCGCGGCCGTGTGGGTGATCGTCGGGCGCGGGCTCGCGCCGCTCGCCCGCGTGACGCGCGCGGTCGAGGCGCGCCGGCCGGAAGCGCTCGATCCGTTGCCCGATGCGCGCCTGCCGCTCGAGGTGCAGCCGCTCGTCCGGGCGCTGAACGGGCTGCTCGCGCGGCTGGCGGCCGCGCTCGATACGCAGAAGGCCTTCGTGGCCGACGCCGCGCACGAACTGCGCACGCCGCTCGCGGCCGTGCAGATCCAGGCGCAGCTCGTCGCCCGCGCGAAGGATGACGCGTCGCGCCGCGAGGCGGTCGCCGATCTCCAGGATGGCGTGTCGCGTGCGACGCGTCTCACGGAGCAGCTGCTTGCGCTCGCCCGCGCCGAACCGGATGGCGCGACGATGCGCGAGCCGGTCGACCTGCAGGCACTCCTCACCGAATGCGTGGCCGCGCTTGCGCCGCTCGCGCAACGGCGCGACATCGATCTCGGCTTCGAGGAGACGCGCGCGGCGAGCGTCGTCGCGGACGTCGGTGCGCTGCGCGTGATGTTCGGCAACCTGCTCGACAACGCGGTGAAGTACACGCCGGACGGCGGCCGCATCGACGTGTCGCTGACCCGCGACGCGGCCGGCCGCGCGTGCGTGCAGATCGGCGACAGCGGGCCCGGCATTCCGGCCGACGAGCGCGAACGCGTGTTCGACCGCTTCTACCGCGACAGCTCCGCGCGGGCGCGCACCGACGTGTCGGGCAGCGGGCTCGGGCTCGCGATCGTCAAGCGCGTGGCCGCGCAGCAGGGCGCGACGGTGTCGCTCGGCGACGCGGCCGCGGGCGGCCTGCTCGTCAGCGTCGTGTTCCGCGATGCCGAGATGCCGGCCGAGGCGCCGCAGCCGTCCGAATCCGTGTGAAGAACGCCCCCGGGCGGGCGCCGGCGGCCGCTTAAGCCCCGCTTAAGGCGGATTAAGCCTCCTTTAAGTCAGGGTCGTTACGCTGCGTCCTAACAAAGAGGAGGTCCTACGATGAACACCCGATTCCTTGCGCGCGGCGCCGTCGCGGTCGCCGTGGCGGCCGCCCTGTCCGCCGGTTATGTCGCCGGCACCCGCCGCGCCGATCCGCAGATCATCACGCCCGCGCAGGCCGCCGCACTGATGCCGGCCGAAGCGGCCGCGAAGACCGGCATCCCCGATTTCTCCGGGCTCGTCGAGACCTACGGTCCCGCGGTCGTGAACATCAGCGCGAAGCACGTCGTGAAGCAGGTGTCGCGGCGCGTGCCGCAGCCGCAGCTGCCGATCGATCCGAGCGATCCGTTCTACCAGTTCTTCAAGCACTTCTACGGCCAGGTGCCGGGCATGGGCGGTGACGCGCAGCCGGACGACCAGCCGAGCGCGAGCCTCGGTTCCGGGTTCGTCATCAGCTCCGACGGGTACATCCTCACCAATGCGCACGTGATCGACGGCGCGAACGTCGTCACGGTCAAGCTGACCGACAAGCGCGAATACAAGGCGAAGGTCGTCGGTTCCGACAAGCAGTCCGACGTCGCGGTGCTGAAGATCGACGCGAGCGGCCTGCCGACCGTGAAGATCGGCGACCCGGCGCAGAGCAAGGTCGGCCAGTGGGTCGTCGCGATCGGTTCGCCTTACGGCTTCGACAACACGGTCACGTCGGGCATCATCAGCGCGAAGTCGCGCGCGCTGCCGGACGAGAACTACACGCCGTTCATCCAGACCGACGTGCCGGTGAACCCCGGCAACTCGGGCGGCCCGCTGTTCAACCTGCAGGGCGAGGTGATCGGCATCAACTCGATGATCTACTCGCAGACGGGCGGCTTCCAGGGCCTGTCGTTCGCGATCCCGATCAACGAGGCGATCAAGGTGAAGGACGAGCTCGTAAAGACGGGCCACGTGAGCCGCGGCCGCCTCGGCGTCGCCGTGCAGGGGCTGAACCAGACGCTCGCGAGCTCGTTCGGACTGCAGAAGCCGGACGGCGCGCTCGTCAGCTCGGTCGACGCCAACGGTCCGGCCGCGAAGGCCGGCCTGCAGCCGGGCGACGTGATCCTGTCGGTCAACGGCTCGCCGGTCGCCGATTCGACGTCGCTGCCCGCGCAGATCGCGAACCTGAAACCGGGTTCGAAGGCCGACCTGCAGATCTGGCGCGACAAGTCGAAGAAGTCGATCAGCGTGACGCTCGGCGCGATGGCCGACGCGAAGCTCGCATCGAACGACGGCGGGCCGGTCGAGCAGGGGCGCCTGGGCGTCGCGGTGCGTCCGCTGTCGCCGCAGGAGCGCAGTGCCAACAACCTGTCGCATGGTTTGATCGTGCAGCAGGCCGGCGGGCCGGCCGCCAACGCGGGCATCCAGCCCGGCGACGTGATCCTCGCGGTCAACGGCCGCCCGGTCACGAGCCCCGAGCAGTTGCGCGACGCGGTCAAGGGGGCAGGCAACAGTCTTGCTCTGCTGATCCAGCGCGATAATGCACAGATCTTCGTGCCGGTCGACCTGAGCTGACCGGCTACGGCCGACGGCCGGCCAGGCCGGCCGCGGCGGGCGCCCCCGCCGTTCTGGATATGTGACGCGGCGCCCTGTATGTGTTCCGACCCCAAGGAGAGAGCCATGCAATATCTACGCAACGTGTCCCGATTTGCCGTCGCCGCGGCGCTGGCCGCCGGCCTCGCAGCCGGAGCGACCGGCGCGTACGCGCAGTCGGACGGCTTGCCCGCCGCGCGCCAGCAGGGCGACGTCACCTTCGTGTCCGGCGGCGTCGGGCTGGACGAATCGACGGCGTTCCAGCGCAACGAGCCGAGTTGGCCGCTGGCGCTGCGGTTCACCGGCAAGGGCGGTGAGTTCCTGGCCGACGTCCATGTGCGGATCGTTGACGGCAAGGGTGCCGAAGTGCTGAAGACCGACGCGCGCGGGCCGTACATGCTCGTGAAGGTGCCGCCGGGCCGCTATACGGTGCAGGCGTCGTACCAGGGCAACGAGGAATCCCGCGCCGTCACGGTCGGCGAGAAGGGCGGCGCGAAAGCCGCCTTCCAGTGGAGCGCGCAGTAGCCCGCCGCGCGCGGCCCCGGCCGGGGTTGCGCATTCGGCTGCGGTTTCGCCCATAATGAAAGCCACGGCACCCGTGCCGTGGCTTTTTCGTTTCCTGAGCCCGGCTTGGCCTGGGCGCCCCAAGGAGAAACGATGTCCGACGCAGCCGACCCTCGTCTCGAAATCGTGCCGAACCGCCATCGCGTGCGGGTGATCCATCGCGGCATCACGTACGCCGATTCGCACGGCGCGCTGACCGTGCGCGAAACGGGCCTGCCGGACACCCACTACCTGCCGCGCCGCGACGTCAACATGCGCCGGCTCGTGAAGTCGGGCGTCACGTCGGCCTGCCCGTTCAGGGGCGAGGCCGTGCACTTCGACTTGCAGACCGAAGACGGCGTGATCGAGAACGCCGCATGGAGTTATGAGGAACCGAAGGCGGCTGCGCTGGCGCTCGCGCACTACGTTGCCTTCGACACTGCACGGATCGACAGTCTCGTCGAGACGTCCTGATGCGGCGCGTGTTCATCGGGGAGGCGCCATGGAACTGAACGACTCGTTACGCATACCGCTCGCCCCGCCCGTCGTGCGGGAGGCGTTCGAGGATCTCGCGTTGCTGCGCGCGAGCTTCGACCATTGCGAATCCTTCGTGAAGCTTGCGCACGGCGAGTTTGCGCTGACGATCACGGTGCCGCTCGGCCCGCTGCGCGCCCGCTACGACGTGCGTGCACATGCGGCCGCCGAGCAGGGCGACGCGGAAGGGCAGCCGCGCCGCGTGATCAACTTCAAGGCGCGGGCCGACGGGCTCGGCGCGCTGCGCGGCCAGGTCGAACTCGTGCTGATGCCGGACGACGACGCGAACGCCACGCGCATCGAGTATGTGGTCTGGGCGACGGCGAGCGGCCCGCTCACCGAGCTGCCGGGGCGGCAGATCGAAAATACGCTGCGCGAATGGACCGACGATTTCTTCCGTGAATTTTGCGCGGTCGTGCAGGCGAAGCACGGTCTCGCGCCGAACCGAGCGCGCTCGGCCGCGCCACGGCGCCAGCACGTGTTCCTGCGGCCGGCGTCGCTGGTGGCCGCGACGAAGCGTGCGTTGCCGCCGCACCTCGGCGGCGCGCTGACCGGGCGTGCCGCCGGCGCGCTCCCGCATCGCGGCGCCGGCACGGTGCCCGTGTGGGCGTGGGCCGCGATGATCGTGTTCGTCGCGCTGCTGCTTTACGCGGCGCGCTGGATCAACGGCGGCTGAGCGGCCGGCCGGTTCCGCTGCAAGGCCTGCGCGCCGCGCGCGCTACCGCACGACATCGGCGCCGGCTCCGGCGCCGCGAAATTCCCTTCGATATGCCGACGGCGACGTGCCGAGCGTGCCCGCGAAATGCTGGCGCAGCGACACGCTCGACCCGTAGCCGGCTGCCTGCGCGATCGCATCGATCGATTGCCCGGTGGTTTCCAGCAGATGCTGCGCGCGCGCGAGCCGCTCGGCCTGCAGCCACGCGGTGACGGTCGTGCCGGTCGCCTGGCGGAAGTGGCGCGTGAACGTGCGCCGGCTCATCAGCACGCGTTCGGCGAGCGAATCGACGCTGTGTGCGGCGTCGAGGTGGGCGCGCACCCAGTCGAGCAGGCCCGCGAGCCGTGCATCGCGCGGGTGCGCGGCCACCGGCTGCGGCACGTATTGCGCCTGCCCGCCCTGCCGGTGCGGCGGGATCACGAGGCGGCGCGCGATCTGGTTCGCGGCGTCCGAGCCGAAGCGCAGCCGGACGACGTGCAGGCAGCAGTCGAGCCCGGCGGCCGTGCCGGCCGACGTCATCAGGTTGCCGTCGTCCACGTACAGCACGTCCGGATCGAGCTTCACGCGCGGAAAGCGTTGTGCGAAGTCGTCGGCCCACGCCCAGTGCGTGGTGGCCGGGCGGCCGTCGAGCAGTCCGGCCGCGGCGAGCACGTAGGCGCCGAGGCACAGCCCGACGAGCTGCGCGCCTCGTGCGGCGGCCGCGCGGACGGCGTCGAGCAGCACGTCGGGCGGCGCTTCGTCCGGATCGCGCCATGCCGGCACGATGACGATGTCCGCGTCCTCGAGCCCGTCGAGCCCGTACGGCGCGGTGATCGTGAAGCCGCCCGTCGTCGACAGCGGGCCACGTTCGGCCGAGCAGACGCGGAACTCGAACACGGGCGAGGCGGCCGCGTCGCGTTCCTTGCCGAACACGACCGACGGCACCGACAGGTGGAACGGGCTGATGCCGTCGTAGGCGATCACGGCAACGACGGTCGGAGCAGGCTGGGCGGTCCGGGTGGACGAGGCGGCGGCGGTCATGGCGGGCTCCGGAATGGCGATGGCCCGATTCTATCGAAGAATGGCTATCGGGCCACTGTCCCCGCGAACGATGCGCGCCGACAATGCATCGCATCGCGCCGCTGGCCGTCCCGTTCCGGGGCGGGGTCGCGCGCCCGGACCAGGAGCCCGCCATGTCGAACACCGTCCCGCATTCCGCTTCCCAAGCCGTTTCCCGTCGCGCACTGATCGTGATCGACGTCCAGAACGAATACGTGACGGGCAACCTGCCGATCGAATATCCGCCGCTCGACGTGTCGCTCGCGAACATCGGCCGCGCAATCGATGCCGCGCATGCGGCCGGCGTACCCGTGATTGTCGTCCAGCACGTCGCACCGGCCGGCGCGCCGATCTTCGCGCCCGGCTCCGATGGCGTCGCACTGCACGCGGTCGTCGCCGGCCGGCCATACGCGCACCTGATCGAGAAGAAGCAGGCAAGCTCGTTTGCCGGTACCGACCTCGCCGCGTGGCTCGAGGCACACGGGATCGACACGCTCGCGGTGGCCGGCTACATGACGCACAACTGCAACGCGTCGACGGTTTATCACGCGGCGCACGCGGGGTTGAATGTCGAGTACCTCAATGACGCGACGGGTGCGCTGCCGTACGAGAACGAAGCAGGCGCGGTAAGCGCCGAGGAGATTCACCGCACGTACGCGGTCGTGTTCCAGTCGAATTTCGCAGCCGTGATGTCGACCGACGCGTGGATCGCGGGACTGGCCGGTGCGCCGATGCCGAAGCGCGATTCGGTCGCCGCGTCGAACCGGCGGGCCCGCGCGCAGCGCGCGAAGGCGGCCTGAAACTGGAGGGAGATGGGAGAGGGCGTGGGCAGCGCGTTGGCGAGGTTGGCGCGCCGCCCGATGAAACAAACACCACAAGCGAGCGCTCGTCGCGCGGTCAGTCGCCGTTCTTCAGCATCGCCGGGCTGAAGCGCAGCATGTCGAAACAGCCGTCGACGAGCTTTTCCGCGTGCTGCTCGGCGTCGATCTCGTCGGGCAGCATCAGCATGTCGCGCACGAAACCGCTGACGAGCGTGTGCAGCATCAGCGTCGCGCGCCAGGTATCGAGCCGCTCGGGCAGCAGCTTGAGCCGCACGGCCCCCGCGAGATCGGCATCGATCGCGTGCAGCGCCTCGCTCATGCCCGCACGGTTGCGCTGGAGCAGCGGCTCGAGATCCGCGACGTACTCGCACTTCATGAACAGGATGCTGAATACGCGGCGCAACTGCGCGTCGCGTTGCACGCCGAGCAGGCACCAGATCAGGATCTGCCGGATCTTCTCGAGCGGATTGCCGCCCGGCGCGTCGAGCGGCATCCGCTTCAGCTCGTCGATCGGCAGAAACACGCGGTCGAACATCGCGTCGAACAGTTCGCTCTTGTTCGCGAAATGCCAGTAGATCGCACCGCGCGTCACGCCGGCATGCTGGGCGATGTCCGCGAGCGACGTGTGCGACACGCCCTTCTCGAAGAACACGTGTTCGGCGGCGTCGAGAATGCGGTTACGCGTCTCGAGCGCCTCCTCCTTGGTACGTCTGACCATGTGCAGGCCTGATTGGAATGATCGTAGGTGAATATAGGGTCTGCAACCCTCTGCGCAGTCATATAGACTGGCTATGCTTGCGGCTGGTAACAATCTGTAAGACTGGACAGCGGGCGGGGCACAAACTGGCTTTTTACATACATTCATGAATGTATATACAATACCACCCTACGATCGAATGACCCAAGTGGCAATCAGTTAATATCCCACTCTGCTGATTCCCGCCAAAGTACCAGTCCGCAGTGCGGGGCAACCTGTCGGCACGGAGGTTTCGTGCCGCTTGCTGTATCTAGCAGTCCAGTATTTCAGGTGTTCGATCTGCGCCGTGAGGCGCATCCGTGTTGCGCTCGCTCCGGTCGGGTGCGGCACTTATTCCATTGGTTATACACAGAGGTCGCTCCATGCGCGTCGAACGGGTTCCATACCGCTTAATCACTGTCGCGACGGCCGCCGTTTTCCTGGCCGCGTGCGGGAAAAAAGAATCGGCACCGCCGCCGCAAACGCCGGAAGTCGGCGTCGTCACCGTCCAACCGCAAGCCGTACCGGTCTTCAGCGAACTGCCGGGCCGCACCAGCGCATTCCTCGTCGCGCAGGTGCGCGCACGAGTCGACGGCATCGTGCTGCGTCGTGAATTCACCGAAGGCACCGACGTCAAGGCCGGCCAGCGTCTGTACAAGATCGATCCGGCGCCGTACGTCGCCGCACTGAACAGCGCGAAGGCAACGCTCGCGAAGGCGCAGGCGAACCTCGTCACGCAGAACGCACTGGTCGCGCGCTACAAGGTGCTGGTGGCCGCGAACGCGGTCAGCAAGCAGGACTACGACAACGCGGTGGCCACGCAGGGCCAGGCCGCGGCGGACGTCGCGGCCGGCAAGGCGGCGGTCGATACCGCGCAGATCAACCTCGGCTATACCGACGTCGTGTCGCCGATCACCGGCCGCGTCGGCATTTCGCAAGTGACGCCGGGCGCGTACGTGCAGGCGAGCCAGGCCACGCTGATGTCGACGGTGCAGCAGCTCGATCCGGTGTACGTCGACCTCACGCAGTCGAGCCTCGAAGGCCTGAAGCTGCGCCAGGACGTGCAGAGCGGCCGCCTGAAGACGAGCGGCCCGGGCGCCGCGAAGGTGTCGCTGATCCTGGAAGACGGCAAGACCTACTCGGAAGCCGGCAAGCTGCAGTTCTCGGACGTGACGGTCGACCAGGCCACCGGTTCGGTGACGATCCGCGCGGTGTTCCCGAACCCGGGCCGCGTGCTGCTGCCGGGCATGTTCGTGCGCGCACGGATCGAGGAAGGCGTGAACGAGAACGCGTTCCTGGTGCCGCAGATCGGCGTCACGCATGACCAGAAGGGCCAGGCGATCGCGATGGTGGTGAACGCCAGCAACAAGGTCGAGCCGCGTCCGCTGAAGACCACCGGTATGCAGGGCCCGAACTGGATCGTCGAAGGCGGTCTGCAGGCGGGCGACCACGTGATCGTGCAGGGCGGCGAGAAGGTGCGCCCGGGTGCGACCGTGAAGTCGGTACCGGCACAGCTCGCACCGGCGGCCGGAGCCGCATCGAGCGCCGCCGCCACCACCGCGCCGGCTGCCGCCGGTTCCGGCGCCGCTGCCGCTTCCGGTGCCGCCGCATCGGGCGCCGCGCCGGCGAGTGCTGCCGCTGCTTCGAGCGCGCAATAACAGGGAGCCTGTTTCATGGCAAAGTTTTTTATCGATCGCCCGATCTTCGCGTGGGTGATCGCCATCATCCTGATGCTGGCCGGGGTTGCGGCGATCTTCACGCTGCCGATCTCGCAGTATCCGACGATCGCGCCGCCCTCGATCCAGATCACCGCGAACTACCCGGGCGCTTCCGCGAAGACGGTGGAAGACACGGTGACGCAGGTGATCGAGCAGCAGATGAGCGGTCTCGACAACTTCCTGTACATGTCGTCGACCAGTGACGACTCGGGCAACGCGACGATCACGCTGACCTTCGCGCCGGGTACCAACGCCGACATCGCACAGGTCCAGGTGCAGAACAAGCTGTCGCTCGCGACGCCGATTCTGCCGCAGGTCGTGCAGCAGCTCGGCCTCTCGGTGACGAAGTCGAGCAGCAGCTTCCTGCTGGTGCTCGCCTTCAACTCCGAAGACGGCAGCATGAACAAGTACGACCTCGCGAACTTCGTGGCGTCGCACGTGAAGGACCCGATCAGCCGGTTGAACGGCGTCGGTACCGTCACGCTGTTCGGCTCGCAGTACGCGATGCGGGTCTGGCTCGATGCGACCCGGCTGACGAACTACGGCCTCACGCCGGTCGACGTGTCGACCGCGATCTCCGCACAGAACGTGCAGATCGCAGGCGGCCAGATCGGCGGCACGCCGTCCACGCCGGGCACGATGCTGCAGGCGACGATCACCGAATCGACGCTGCTGCAGACGCCCGAGCAGTTCGGCAACATCCTGCTGAAGGTCAACCAGGACGGCTCGCAGGTTCGCCTGAAGGATGTCGCGAAGATCGAACTCGGCGGCGAAAACTACAACTTCGACACGAAGTACAACGGTCAGCCGACCGCGGCACTCGGTATCCAGCTCGCAACCAACGCGAACGCGCTGGCGACCGCGAAGGCCGTGCGCGCGAAGATCGACGAACTGGCGCCGTTCTTCCCGCACGGCCTCGTCGTGAAGTACCCGTACGACACGACGCCGTTCGTGAAGCTGTCGATCGAGGAAGTGGTCAAGACGCTGCTCGAAGGTATCGTGCTGGTGTTCCTCGTGATGTATCTGTTCCTGCAGAACCTGCGGGCGACGATCATCCCGACGATCGCGGTGCCGGTCGTGTTGCTGGGCACGTTCGCGATCATGTCGATGGTGGGCTTCTCGATCAACACGCTGTCGATGTTCGGCCTCGTGCTCGCCATCGGCCTGCTGGTGGACGATGCGATCGTGGTCGTGGAGAACGTCGAGCGGGTGATGGCGGAAGAGGGCCTGTCACCGAAGGAGGCGACCCGCAAGGCAATGGGCCAGATCACCGGCGCACTCGTCGGCGTGGCGCTCGTGCTGTCGGCGGTGTTCGTGCCGGTGGCGTTCTCGGGCGGTTCGGTCGGCGCGATCTATCGTCAGTTCTCGCTGACGATCGTGTCGGCGATGGTGCTGTCCGTGCTCGTCGCGTTGATTCTGACGCCGGCACTGTGCGCGACGATCCTCAAGCCGATCCCGCAAGGGCATCACGAAGAGAAGAAGGGCTTCTTCGGCTGGTTCAACCGCACGTTCAACAACAGCCGCGACAAGTACCACGTCGGCGTGCACCACGTGATCAAGCGCTCGGGCCGCTGGCTCATCATCTACCTGGTCGTGATCGTCGCGGTCGGCCTGCTGTTCGTGCGCCTGCCGAAGTCGTTCCTGCCGGATGAAGACCAGGGCCTGATGTTCGTGATCGTGCAGACGCCGTCGGGCTCGACGCAGGAAACGACCGCGAAGACGCTCGCGAACATTTCCGACTACCTGCTGAAGGACGAGAAGGAAATCGTCGAATCGGCGTTCACGGTCAACGGCTTCAGCTTCGCCGGCCGCGGCCAGAACTCCGGTCTCGTGTTCGTTCGCCTGAAGGACTATTCGCAGCGTCAGCATGCGAACCAGAAGGTGCAGGCGCTGATCGGCCGGATGTTCGGGCGCTACGCGGGCTACAAGGACGCGATCGTGATCCCGTTCAACCCGCCGTCGATTCCTGAACTCGGCACCGCTGCCGGCTTCGACTTCGAGCTGACGGACAATGCGGGTCTCGGCCACGATGCGCTGATGGCCGCACGTAACCAGTTGCTCGGGATGGCCTCGAAGGATCCGACGCTGCAGGGTGTGCGTCCGAACGGCCTGAACGATACGCCGCAGTACAAGGTCGACATCGATCGCGAGAAGGCGAACGCGCTCGGCGTGACGGCGGATGCGATCGACCAGACGTTCTCGATCGCATGGGCGTCGAAGTACGTGAACAACTTCCTGGATACCGACGGCCGGATCAAGAAGGTCTACGTGCAGGCAGACGCACCGTTCCGGATGACGCCGGAAGACATGAACATCTGGTACGTGCGCAACGGGTCGGGCGGGATGGTGCCGTTCAGCTCGTTCGCGACCGGTCACTGGACGTACGGTTCGCCGAAACTCGAGCGTTACAACGGCGTGTCGGCGATGGAAATCCAGGGTCAGGCCGCACCGGGCAAGTCGACCGGTCAGGCGATGGCTGCGATGGAACAGATCGCGAAGAAGCTGCCGGTCGGTATCGGCTATTCGTGGACCGGCCTGTCGTTCCAGGAAATCCAGTCCGGTTCGCAGGCGCCGATCCTGTACGCGATCTCGATCCTCGTCGTGTTCCTGTGTCTCGCGGCGCTGTATGAAAGCTGGTCGATCCCGTTCTCGGTGATCATGGTGGTGCCGCTCGGCGTGATCGGTGCACTGCTTGCGGCAACGATGCGCGGCCTAGAGAACGACGTGTTCTTCCAGGTCGGCCTGCTGACGACCGTGGGCTTGTCCGCGAAGAACGCGATTCTGATCGTGGAGTTCGCGCGCGAACTGCAGATGACGGAGAAGATGGGGCCGATCGAGGCCGCGCTGGAAGCGGCGCGCCTGCGGCTGCGTCCGATCCTGATGACGTCGCTCGCGTTCATTCTCGGCGTGATGCCGCTCGCGATCAGCAACGGCGCGGGTTCGGCCAGCCAGCACGCAATCGGTACGGGCGTGATCGGCGGGATGATCACGGCGACGTTCCTCGCGATCTTCATGATCCCGATGTTCTTCGTGAAGATCCGCGCGATCTTCAGCGGCGAGAAGGAAGACGTCGACGAGGCGCTGCGCCTGGCTCAGGAGCACTCGCACCACGAAGAGAAGCCGGGCAACGGCGACGAAGGCAACAAGGGACAGTGATGATGCAAAAACACGCTTTGACTGCAATCGCGGTCGCGCTCTTCGCCACGGGCTGCACGATGGCGCCGCATTACAAGCGGCCCGATGCGCCCGTCGCGCAGGCGTACCCGGCCGACGGCGTCTACGCGACGCAGCCGGGTGCGGCCGGCGCGCGCAGCGCGAACGGGCAAGCTGCGACCGCCATCGGCTGGCGCGAGTTCTTCGTCGATCCGCGCCTGCAGCGGCTGATCGAGATCGCGCTGAAGAACAACCGCGACCTGCGCGTGTCGGTGCTGAATATCGAGGCGGCGCGCGCGCAGTACCAGATCACGCGCGCGGGGCTGTTCCCGACGCTCGACGGTACGGGCACGGGCAATATCCAGCGCGTGCCGCAGGGTCTTTCGCAGACCGGTGCGCCGTACATCTCGCGCGCCTACAACGTCGGGCTGTCGGCGTCGTGGGAACTCGACCTGTTCGGCCGCGTGCAGAGCCTGAAGGATCAGGCGCTCGCGCAGTACCTGTCGACGTCGTACGCGCGGCAGGCGTCGGAAATCTCGCTGGTGTCGCAGGTGGCGGATCAATACCTGACGCTGCTGTCGACCGACGATCTGTTGAAGGTCACGGAGAACACGCTGAAGACCGCGCAGGCGTCGTACGACCTGACCAAGCTGCAATTCGACAACGGCACGGGCTCCGAGCTCGAGCTGCGTCAGGCGCAGACGGTGGTCGAGACGGCGCTCGCGAACCAGCAGGCGCAGGCACGTGCGCGTGCGCAGGCGCTGAACGCGCTGGTGCTGCTGATCGGCGAGCCGCTGCCGGACGATCTGCCGGCGGGCATGCCGCTCGACGCGCAGAACCTGCTGACGGACGTGCCGGCCGGGTTGCCGTCGGATCTGCTCACGCGTCGTCCTGACGTGATGCAGGCCGAGCAGACGCTGCTCGCCGCGAACGCGAACATCGGCGCGGCGCGCGCGGCGTTCTTCCCGAAGATCTCGCTGACGGGCGCGTTCGGCACCGGCAGCCCGACGCTCGGCGGCCTGTTCAAGGCCGGCACGGCGGCATGGTCGTTCGCGCCGCAGATCACGATGCCGATCTTCGAAGGTGGTCAGAACATCGCGAACCTGAACCTCGCGCATGTGCAGAAGCGCATCGAGATCGCGAACTACGAGAAGGCGATCCAGTCGGCATTCCGCGAAGTGTCGGATGGTCTCGCCGCACGCGGCACGTACGACCAGCAGATCGCGGCGCTGGAGCGTAACGAGCACGCGCAGCAGCGGCGCTTCGACCTGTCGGACCTGCGTTACAAGAACGGCGTCGACAGCTATCTGTCGGTGCTGACCGCGCAGACGGATCTGTACTCCGCGCAGCAGACGCTGATCAGCGCGCGTCTGGCACGCTGGACGAACCTGGTCACCCTCTACCGCGCACTGGGCGGCGGGTGGATCCAGCGGGCCGGCGAAACGCCGCGCGCGCCGGATGCACCGGTCGACTACGACAAGGCGGCCGTTCCTGCGCCTGCGTCGGCGGTGGCGACGAACGGGTAAGCGCAAGCAAGGAAGGGCAGGCGCGGTCTAATGCGCTTGCTCTTCGAGCCGGCTGGTTGCGGAAACAAGAACGCCGCGGACGAAAGTCCGTGGCGTTTTCTTTTGCGTGCTCGAATCGCGTGGCGCGAAGACGGTTGGGTGACGATGCGCGCATCGGGCTCCGGTGCCGCTTATCGCGCCGGTCCAGTCATCCTGCGTCGCCAGCGAGCATCCCGTGCCACGCCGGTGGGCGACCCGCTTTCGCGCGCGATGACCGTCCGACCGATTACCGCGCACGGTACAGCCCCGCAAAGCAAAACGCCACGGCATGCCGTGGCGTTTTTCGTTACCGCTTCTCCGCGCCGTCGTCCGGCGTGAGGCGATCAGTGATGCACGTCGGCGGGACGCCCGTCGAAGTCGTGTCCGGCCCGGCGGATGTCGCAGCGTGCGTCCTTCTCGCCTTTCACGCCGTTGAACACGATGTTCAGGATCACGGCCGTCGCCGATGCCAGCAGGATGCCGCTGTGCAGGATCGGGGCGAGCGCGGGCGGCAGCTTCGAGAAGAAGTGCGGCGACACGACCGGGACGAGGCCCATGCCGACGCTCACGGCGACGATGAACAGGTTGTGCGTGTTGTTCACGAAGTCGACCTTCGACAGCACCTTGATGCCGTTCGCCGCCACCATCCCGAACATCACGATGCCCGCACCGCCGAGCACGAACGGCGGCACCGATGCGACGACCTGCGCCATCTTCGGGAACAGGCCGAGCAGCACGAGGATCACGCCGCCGGTGGCACACACGAAACGGCTCTTCACCCCCGTCACGCCGATCAGGCCGACGTTCTGCGAGAACGACGTATGCGGGAACGAGTTGAAGATGCCGCCGATCAGCGTGCCGAGGCCGTCGACGCGCAGGCCGCGCACGAGGCGCTCCTGGTTGACCGGGCGATCGACCATGTCGCCGACCGCGAGGAACATGCCGGTCGATTCGATGAACGTGACGAACATCACCGTGACCATCGTCACGATCGACAGCGGGTCGAAGTGCGGCAGGCCGAAGTGGAACGGCATCACGAAGCCGACCCACGGTGCGTGCGCGACGCCGTCGGTGTTCACGCGGCCGATCGCGAAGGCGATCGCGAAGCCGGCGACGATGCCGAGCAGCACCGAGATGTTCGCGACGAAGCCGCGGCCGTACTTGTTGATCAGCAGGATCAGCGTGAGCACGAGCAGCGACAGGCCGAGATAGACGGGGCTGCCGTATTCGGGGTTGCCGACACCGCCGGCCGCCCAGTTGATGCCCACTTCCATCAGCGACAGCCCGATCACCGCGATCACCGTGCCGACGACCACGGGCGGGAAGAACCGCAACAGCTTGCCGATCGTCGGCGCGAGCACGATGCCGATGATGCCGGCCGCGATGGTCGAGCCGAAGATGTCGAGGATGCCGAGGCCGGGGTTGGTGCCGATCGCGATCATCGGGCCGACTGCCGCGAACGTGCAGCCCATGATGACGGGCAGGCGGATCCCGAAGATCCACAGGCCGAGCGTCTGGATCAGCGTGGCGATGCCGCACGAAAACAGATCGGCGCTGATCAGGAACGCGATCTGGTCTTTCGGCAGCTTGAGCGCGGCGCCGACGATAAGCGGCACGGCGACAGCGCCGGCGTACATGACGAGGACGTGTTGCAGGCCAAGCGTTACCAGCTTGCCGGTCGGCAGCACCTCATCGCACGGATGGACCGTGTTCGGTTGCATCTGTCTCACTCCATGATCTTGTTTTCGGGGTGATACGAAGTTATGCGGAATGAATCAACGCAACAAGAGCGCTGGGTACTATTCCGTTCTTTGCTGGTTCGATATGCCATTTCGGCATGCAACAGGGTGTCGATCATCGGGAAACAGCCGCAGGAGTGAGGTTTCCCGGTTTTATAGCCCTTCAAAATAGCGCTGGCCCGCGTGCCAAATATCGGCCGCTTTATGGTGTGTATCGGGCGGGCGGCATAGTGGCAAAAAGTGCCTGGGAAAAATCGTGCCGGGTTAACCCGTGAACGGCCGCTTTGGCCCGCAAGGTGCAGCCGGGTGGAACCCGGCCGGCGACCGCGCTTTCGGCCTGCCGCGGTAGCGGCAAAAAACGGGGCGCGCATCGCGATCCCGTTATCATCGACATCCGTTCATTCGAATTCGCCCTCACGTCATGCGCCTGCTCGGAATCGACCTCGGCACCGGCTCCGTCAAACTCGTCACGCTCGACGCCGACGGCGTCGAGCGGGCGGTCGCGAGCGAACCTTATGCGCTGTCGTCGCCGCAGCCCGGCTGGGCGGAGATCGCGCCGGACACGTGGTGGCAGGCGCTCGTGCGCGCGGCCGCGCGGCTGCCGGCCGACGAGCGTGCGCAGGTGGCGGCGATCGGGTTCTCGGGGCAGATGCACGGTGTCGTGCTGATCGACGCGGCGGGGCAGCCGGTGCGGCCCGCGCTGCTGTGGCCCGACACACGCGCGGTGCGCGAAGCGGAGGCGGCCGATTGGCGCACCGCCGGTTTGGCCATCGCACCGAACCCTGTCGCGCCGGGCATGGCCGGCCCGCTGTTGCGCTGGTTGGCCACGCATGAACCCGAAGCGCTGCGCGCTGCGCGCTGGGCCGTGCAGCCGAAGGACTGGTTGCGCATCGCGCTGGGCGGCGACGTCGCCGCCGATCCGAGCGACGCGTGCGCGACCGCGCTCGCGACGCCCGACGGCGCATGGGATGGCGCATTGATCGACGCGCTCGGCCTGCCTGCCGACCGGTTCGCACCGGTCCTTCCGTCGACCGCGCGCTGCGGCACGCTCGGCGCGCAGGCTGCCAAGGCGCTTGGCCTGCCGGCCGGCGTGCCGCTGGCGACGGGCGCGGCCGACACCGCATGCGCGGCGCTCGGCAGCGGGCTTGCTGCCGCCGGCGACGCGCTGCTGACGACCGGCAGCGGCGGCCAGATCGTCGTGCTCGCGGATGCGCTGCCGCCCGCGCGACGTGGGCTGCATCGCTATCGCGCGGCGGCCGGCGGCGGCTATTACACGATGGCCGCGATGCAGAACGTCGGGCTCGCGCTCGAAGCCGCGCGCGGCTGGGTCGGCTACGCGCAGTGGGCCGATGCGTATGACGATGCGTTCGCTCACGCGGCGTCGGAACGCCTGTGCTTCCTGCCGTACCTGACGGGCGAGCGTTCGCCGTGGATGAACCCCGATGCGCGCGGCGGCTGGCTCGGCCTCGGGCTCGGCGACACGCGCGGCGCGATGATGCGCGCCGCGTTCGAAGGCGTCGCGTTCGCGTTGCGCGCGGGGCTCGATGCGATCCGCGACGCCGATCGCGGCGACCCGGTCGCGATGCTGCGTCTCGCGGGCGGCGGCTCGGTCGATCCGCGCTGGCGCCAGCTGCTGGCCGATGCGCTGGGCGCGTCGCTCCACGCGATCGACTGCCCGAACGCCGCGACGCGCGGCGCCGCGCTGCTCGCGGGCGTCGCGATCGGGCACTGGCGGGAAGACGCGCTGCACGCGCTGGCGCCGGCCGCGTCGCCGGTTGCCGCGCCGCGCGACGATCGCGCGCTGGCCGCGCGCCACGCGCGCTTCGTCGATCTGTATGCGCGAACGGATGCATGGTTCACGACGGGCGTTTAAACTCGAACACTTGTTCTTTTGCGCCAGCGATGACGCATCGTGGCAAGCCGGCGACCGTTTCCCGCACGCGATGCGCGGCCGGACCGGCCATCATGGCGAGCACGAGATTCTTTCGCCGTGCCGTGCGCGATGCCGCACGGCACGGCTTCGACAGCTTTGCATGGAACCCGGTGCGAAGCATGAGGCCGGCGTGGGTGCTCGCGCACCCACGCCGGCCGACATGCGCGCTGACGCGCCGACCCGGGCCGACCTCACACACAGACAGGAGTCACACGATGAAGACGAAAGCAGCGATTGCATGGAAGGCGGGCGCGCCGCTGACGATCGAGGAAGTCGATCTGGAAGGGCCGCGCGCAGGCGAAGTGCTGATCGAGGTGAAGGCGACGGGCATCTGTCACACCGACTACTACACGCTGTCGGGCGCCGATCCGGAAGGGATCTTCCCGGCGATCCTCGGCCATGAAGGCGCGGGCGTCGTGGTCGACGTCGGCCCCGGCGTCGGCACCCTGCGCAAGGGCGACCACGTGATCCCGCTCTACACGCCGGAATGCCGCGAGTGCAAGTTCTGCCTGTCGCGCAAGACCAACCTGTGCCAGAAGATCCGCGCGACGCAGGGCAAGGGCCTGATGCCCGACGCGACGTCGCGCTTCTCGCTCGACGGCAAGCCGTTGTTCCACTACATGGGCACGTCCACGTTCTCGAACTACATCGTCGTGCCGGAAATCGCGGTCGCGAAGGTGCGCGAGGACGCGCCGTTCGACAAGATCTGCTACATCGGCTGCGGCGTGACGACGGGCGTCGGCGCGGTCGTGTACTCGGCGAAGGTCGAGGCGGGCGCGAACGTCGTCGTGTTCGGCCTCGGCGGCATCGGCCTGAACGTGATCCAGGGCGCGAAGATGGTCGGCGCGGACAAGATCATCGGCGTCGACATCAACCCGAAGCGCGTCGAGCTCGCGAAGAAGTTCGGGATGACGCACTTCATCAACCCGAACGAAGTCGAGAACGTGGTCGACCACATCGTGCAGCTGACCGACGGCGGCGCGGACTACTCGTTCGAATGCGTGGGCAACGTGAAGCTGATGCGCCAGGCGCTCGAGTGCACGCACAAGGGCTGGGGCCAGTCGTTCATCATCGGCGTGGCGGCAGCGGGCGAGGAAATCAGCACGCGTCCGTTCCAGCTCGTGACGGGCCGCGAATGGAAGGGTTCGGCGTTCGGCGGCGCGCGCGGCCGCACCGACGTGCCGAAGATCGTCGACTGGTACATGGAAGGCAAGATCAACATCGACGACCTGATCACGCACACGCTGCCGCTCGAGCGGATCAACGAAGGCTTCGACCTGATGAAGGCCGGCGAGTCGATCCGTTCGGTCGTGCTGTACTGACCGGGAGCGCACCGCGATGCTCGAACTCGTTTCCTCGCATGCGTGCCACGGCGGCGAGCAGCGTTTCTACCGTCACGATTCGGCGGCCATCGGCCTGCCGATGAAGTTCTCGGTGTACCTGCCGCCGCAGGCCGCGCGCGGCCGCGTGCCGGCGCTGTTCTATCTCGCGGGGCTCACGTGCACCGACGAGACGTTCGCGATCAAGGCCGGCGCGCAGCAATACGCGGCGCAGCACGGCATCGCGCTCGTGATGCCCGATACGAGCCCGCGCGGCGCGGGCGTGCCGGGCGAGACCGATGCGTGGGACTTCGGTGTCGGCGCGGGCTTCTACGTCGATGCGACCGAGGCGCCGTGGTCCGCGCATTACCGGATGGAGTCGTACGTGACGGGCGAGCTGCGCGAGCTGGTCACGGCCGAGCTGCCGATCGACGGCGCACGGTTGGGGATTTTCGGCCACTCGATGGGCGGGCACGGCGCGCTGACGCTTGCGCTGCGCCATCCGGGCCTGTACCGGTCGGTGTCGGCGTTCGCGCCGATCGCCGCGCCGACGCGCTGCCCGTGGGGCGAGAAGGCGTTCTCGGGTTATCTGGGCGCCGATCGCGAAGCATGGAAGGCACACGACGCGAGCGAACTCGTCGCGCGCGCCGATGCGCCGAAGTTCGCGGACGGCATCCTCATCGATCAGGGCCTCGACGATCAGTTCCTCGCGAACCAGCTGAACCCCGACGTGTTCGAGGCCGCGTGCGCGAAGGCCGGCCAGCCGCTGACGCTGCGCCGCCATCCGGGCTACGACCACGGGTACTACTTCATCTCGACGTTCATCGCCGATCACCTCGCGCATCACGCGCGCGTGCTCGCACGATGAGCGGGAAGGGAAGCAGGTAACGCGCACGGCGGCATACCGCGCGCGGCACGATCGCGAGCATATGCAAAAACGCCGGCGCTGCCCTCGGGCACGCCGGCGTTTTTCATTTCCTTCGGGTGGCGATCCGCCTGGCGGCGATCAGTGGCGCCGCAACAGGCTCGTGCCGTACACGAGCGCCGACAGCGCGGTGATCCAGAAGCTCGTCGGCCAGTCGGTGTGATACGCGAGCACGATGCCGAGCCACGCTTCGAACAACGCGAACAGCGCGGCAAGCAGCACGCCGGTCGACAGCCGCGTCGTCACGTTCTGCGCGGCGGCAGCTGGCCCGACCAGCAGCGTGAACACCAGCAGCACGCCGACGATCTGCGTCGCCGCGGCCACCGCGAGCGCGCACACCGCGAGGAACAGCATCGACACCGTGCGCAGCGACACGCCCTTGGCTTCGGCCAGTTCGGGCTGCAGCGACGCGAACAGCAGCGGCCGTGCGATCAGCGCGAGCGCGAGCAGGCTCACCGCGCCGATGCCGGCGAGCACCGCGAGCGTGTCGTGGCTCACCGCGAGCACGTTGCCGAACAGCAGCGCGGTGACCTGCGTCGCGAACGACGTATAGAAATGCAGGAACAGCAGGCCGAAGCCGAGCGCGCCGGACAGGATCACGCCGATCGCGACGTCACGGCCCGCGAGCTTCTCGCCGAGCGCGCCCATCCCGATCCCGGCCGCGAGCGTGAAGCCGACCATCCCCCAGATCGGCGAGATGCCGAGCAGCACCGCGCCCGTCGCGCCGGTGAAGCCGACGTGCGACAGCGCATGGCCGGCGAAGGTCTGCCCGCGCAGCACCAGGAAATAGCCGACGATGCCCGCGAGCACCGCGACGATCCCCGACGCCGCGAAGGCGTTGATCATGAAGTCGTATTCAAACATCGTGCGAATGCCCGGGATGAGCGTGTCCGTGGTGGTGATGGCCGTGGCCGCCGCCACCGCCGTGCGAGTGACCGTCGTCGTCCTCGTGTTCGTGGTCGTGCTTCTCGATCTCGACGTCGCCCGACATCACGAAGATCTTGCCGTTCACGCGCATCACGTCGATCGGCGAACCGTAGAGCCGCGACAGCACCGGCTTCGTGATCACCTCGTCGACGGTGCCGAGCGCCGCGACGCCGTTGCCGAGATACAGCACGCGGTCGAGTGCGTTCAGCAGCGGATTCAGTTCGTGCGCGGAGAACAGCACGGTGATGCCGAGCTCGCGCTGCACGTTGCGCACGAGTTCGACGACGCCGCGCTGGTGATTCGGGTCGAGGCTGATCAGCGGCTCGTCGAGCAGCAGCAGCTTCGGGTTGCCGAGCAGGCACTGTGCGAGCAGCAGGCGCTGCCGCTCGCCGCCGGACAGTTCCGACAGCGGCCGGCGCGCGAGCGTCTGGCCGCCGACGAGGTCGAGCACGCGATCGACGTCGCGGCGCGTCGCCGCGTTCGTGTGCGGCAGCCCCCAGCGGTGGCCGTCGGCGGCCATCGCGACGAAGTCGTAGCCGCGCATCCGGCGGTTCGCGAGGCCGCTTCTGATCTGCGGCATGTAGCCGATCGACGCGTTGCCGCGCACGACCGGCGCACCGCCGACGGACAGTGTGCCGGCCGACACGGGCACGAGGCCGAGCACCGCGCGCATCAGCGTCGTCTTGCCCGCGCCGTTCGGCCCGAGCACGCCGACGAATTCGCCGGGTTCGATCGAGAAGCTGACGTCGCGCAGGATCGTGCGTCCGCCCAGTTCGAGCGTGACGCGATCGACGGCGAGTGCGTGAGGAGTGACGGTCATTTCGTTACGGAGTGTTTATTTCTTGCCGGCGGCCAGCGCGGTCGAGAGCGCGTCGAGCTGGCCGGCCATCCATTGCTGGAAGGTCTTGCCGGCCGGCTGCGTCTCGGTGACGCTGACGTTCGGCACGCCGCCGTCGCGCGCGATCTTCAGCATGCGCTTGGTCATCGGTTCTTCGGCCTGGCTGTTGTAGATCAGCACGCGCACCTGCTTCTTGCGCAGGTCGTTCTCGAACGCGGCGACATCCTGCGCGCTCGCCTCGGTGTCGTTCATCGTCGCGAGCTGGAAGCGCTGGTTGCGCATGTCGAGGCCGATCGCGTCGGACATGTAGCCGAACACGGGCTCGGTGGCCGTGACCGGCACGCCCTTGTACTGCGCGCGCAGCGCGGCGACCTTGTCGTCGACGGACTTCAGCGACGCAACGAACTTCTGCAGGTTCGCGTCGTAGTCGGCCTTGTTCGCCGGGTCGGCGCGGCCGAGCTCGGCCGCGATCGCGCGCGCGGCCGCCGGCATCGTCGCCGGGTCGTACCACAGGTGCGGGTTGTCGCCGGCCTTCTTGCCGA
This sequence comes from Burkholderia sp. AU33423, assembly GCF_002223135.1. Lineage (NCBI taxonomy): Bacteria > Pseudomonadati > Pseudomonadota > Betaproteobacteria > Burkholderiales > Burkholderiaceae > Burkholderia > Burkholderia sp. AU33423. The sequence goes on along the minus strand of NZ_NKFH01000005.1, from coordinate 415,852 downwards.
CCAGATCGGCGACGACGATCGTCGCGCGCTTCGCCTGCTTCGACGCGCCGAGCAGCTTGCTCATCCACGGATCGTAGTTGGCGCCGTTGTAGATCACGACCTGCGCGTGCTGGAGCGCGCGGGCGGTCTTCGGGCTCGCTTCGAACAGGTGCGGGTCCTGGTCCGGATTGCTGAGAATGCTGGTCACCGCGACGTGGCTGCCGCCGATTTGCGACGCGACGTCGCCGTAGAAATTCTCGGCGGCCACGACGTTGACGGTCGCGGCCTGCGCGAACGCGGGGGCCGCGAGCGACAGGGCGGCAACGGCGGCGGCGAGCCAGCGGACAGGCGACAGGGCACGCCGCGGCGTGCGCTTCAGGGCAATGGACATGGAACTCCTCGTTGGAAGGGGCGGCGCGGGCGCCGCGCGAAACGCGTCAGCGTTGCACGGGCTTGTGCTTGCAGTGCCCGCACAGGCCGCTCAGCTCGACGACCTGGTGGTGGACTTCGAAACCGTGCGCGGGCTCGCTCGCGGACAACTGCTTCGCGAGGTCGCCGCCGGGAATCTCGACGGTGTCGCCGCACGAGTCGCAGATCAGGAACTGGCCTTCGTGCGGCACGCCGATCTCGCAGCACGCGAAGAACGCGTTCTTCGATTCGATCCGGTGGATGAAGCCGTGCTCGACGAGGAAATCCAGCGCGCGGTAGACGGTCGTGGGCGGCACGCGGCCGCGCTGCGGCTCGAGCTCGGCGAGCAGGTCGTACGCGCCGATCGGGCGCTGCGCGGCCAGCACGCGTTCGTAGACCTGGCGGCGCAGCGGCGTCCACGCGAGCCCGTGCTCGGCGGCGAATGCGTCGGCCCGGGACAGCCGGGCGTCAATGGACGAGGAGGTAGCCATGGCGTGAAGCAGGGCGATGAAACAAAGTACGGCGATGATATAACGTATCGCCGCGCCGTGCAGCGCGAAATCCCGTTCCCGTCCTTGCTCCGTCCCCTTCATCGTCGATCCGACCGCGCCGCACCGTGCGCGCCGCGCCTTGCCGGGCGTGCGCGGCGGGCCGCCACGCCGCGCCGTTGTGCCGCAGCGCGTCATAGAAAGCCGTCACGTCGCCTTGACAGCGCGAATCGCGTATCCGATCATTCGATCACCAACAGAGCAATTGATCGGTTGACGAGCGTTCGCTCACCTCGCCACCGTCGAAGCAGAACGAACCGGAGACAGCCAGTGAGACTGGAAGACAAGGTCGCGATCCTGACGGGCGCCGCAAGCGGCATCGGCGAGGCGGTCGCGCAACGCTATCTGGACGAGGGCGCCCGCTGCGTCCTCGTCGACCTGAAGCCGGCAGGCGGCTCGCTCGCGCGGCTCGTCGAGGCGAACCCCGGCCGCGCGGTGGCCATCACCGCGGACGTCACGCGCCGCGACGACATCGAGCGGATCGTCACCACGACGGTCGAGCGCTTCGGCGGCGTCGACATCCTGTTCAACAACGCGGCGCTGTTCGACATGCGCCCGATCCTCGACGAATCGTGGGACGTGTTCGACCGGCTGTTCTCGGTCAACGTGAAAGGGCTGTTCTTCCTGATGCAGGCCGTCGCGCAGCGGATGGTCGAGCAGGGCCGTGGCGGCAAGATCGTCAACATGTCGTCGCAGGCCGGGCGTCGTGGCGAGGCGCTCGTTTCGCACTACTGTGCGACCAAGGCCGCGGTGATCAGCTACACGCAGTCGGCCGCGCTCGCGCTCGCGCCGCACCGGATCAACGTGAACGGCATCGCACCGGGCGTCGTCGACACGCCGATGTGGGAGCAGGTCGACGCACTGTTCGCGCGCTACGAGAACCGGCCGCTCGGCGAGAAGAAGCGGCTGGTGGGTGAAGCCGTGCCGCTCGGCCGCATGGGCGTGCCGGGCGACCTGACCGGCGCCGCGCTGTTCCTCGCGTCGTCCGATGCCGACTACATCACCGCCCAGACGCTGAACGTCGACGGCGGCAACTGGATGAGCTGAAATGGCGCCGCTCGCACGCGCCACCTGCCGGCCGGCCTGCGATGAGGCGGCCGACCCGCACGTCGCGGCCGCCGTCGAACGAGGAGGGCACGCCTGATGGCCGAGATCGTCGTGGCCGGCGAACTGCTCGCCGAATTCGTCGCCGCCGAGCGCGGCCAGGGTTTCGAGACGCCGGGCCTGTTCGAGGGGCCGTTCCCGAGCGGCGCACCGGCGATCTTCGCCGACCAGGCCGCGCGGCTCGGCGCACGCGTTGCGTATGCGGGCTGCGTCGGCCGTGACGCGTTCGGTGACGCGATCGTTGCGCGGCTCGAACGCGACGGTGTCGACGTCGCGCGCATCCGCCGCGTCGCGCGCCCGACCGGCACCGCGTTCGTCGCGTATCGCGACGACGGCTCGCGCAGCTTCGTGTTCACGCTGTCCACCAGCGCGGCCGCGTGTGTCGACGCGTCCGATGTCGATACCGCGATGTTCGACGGCTGCCGCTATTTCCACGTGATGGGCTCGTCGCTGACGAGCGAATCGGCGATCGCGGCGGTGCAGCGCGGCGTGATCGAGGCCGCGCGCGCCGGCGCGAAGGTGTCGTTCGATCCGAACGTGCGGCCCGAAATGCTGAGCTTTCGCCCGATGCGCGCGGCGCTCGACGCGATGCTCGCCGCGTGCCACCTGTTCCTGCCGAGCGAAGCCGACCTGCCGTTCTTCTGCGGGCCGCAGCCGGCCGAGCGCGCGATCGCGGGCCTGCTCGCGACGCATCCGCTGCTCGAGCGTGTCGTGCTGAAGCGCGGCGCGCAGGGCAGTGTCGCGTTCGACCGCGCGAACCGTGCGGAAGCGCCGGCGTTTCAGGTCGACGAAGTCGACCCGACCGGCGCCGGCGACTGCTTCGGCGGCACGCTGGTCGCGAGCCTCGTCGCCGGCGTGCCGATCGAGGTCGCGCTGCGCCGCGCGAACGCGGCCGGGGCGATCGCGGTCACGCGGCGCGGCCCGATGGAGGGCAACAGCAGCGCAGCCGAAATCGACCGCTTCCTGACCGAACGAGGTATCGCATGTCCGGCCTGACGACCTTCGCCGAACGTTCGCGTACCGCGCACGCGGACGCCGTGCTGCGGATGATCTTCGACGCGAACCGCGCGGACGCGCAGCGCGGCATCTATTCGATCTGCAGCGCGCACCGGCTCGTGCTGGAGGCCGCGTGCGAAGCGGCGCGCGCGGACGGTTCGCCATTGCTGATCGAGGCGACCTGCAACCAGGTCAACCATCTCGGCGGCTATACGGGTATGACGCCTGCCGATTTCCGCCGTGACGTCGACGCGATCGCGCAGCGTTGCGGGCTGCCGCCGTCGGCGCTCGTGCTCGGCGGCGACCATCTTGGCCCGAACCCGTGGCGGCATCGCCGCGCGGCCGATGCGATGCGCGAAGCGACGGCGATGGTCGCCGCGTACGTCGAAGCCGGCTTCGAAAAGATCCACCTCGATGCGAGCATGGCGTGCGTGGACGATCCGGCGCGGCTCGACGATCGCACGATCGCCGCACGGGCGGCCGAGCTGTGCCGCGTCGCGGAAGACGCGGCGGCACGTGCCGGTATCGCGCCCGTCTACGTGATCGGCACCGAGGTGCCGACGCCGGGCGGCGAAGTCAGTGGCAGCGGCGACGATGGCGACGGCGACGCAGCGATCGCGCAGATCGTCGTCACGCGCAGCGACAGCATCGCGGCGACGCTCGATGCGCACCGCCACGCGTTTGCCGCGGCCGGGCTCGACGATGCGTGGACGCGTGTCGTCGCGATCGTCGCGCAGCCGGGTGTCGACTTCGACGATCGCCACGTGCTCGACTACGACAGCGCCAAGGCCGCGTCACTCGGCGCGAGTATCCTGCAGACACCGGGCCTCGTGTTCGAGGCGCATTCGACCGACTACCAGACCGAGGGTGCACTCGCCGCGCTCGTGCGCGACCACTTCGCGGTGCTGAAAGTTGGCCCCGCGCTGACGTTCGCGCTGCGCGAGGCGCTGTTCGCGCTGACCTTCATCGAGGACGCGCTGATCGACGATGTCGCGCAGCGCTCGCGGTTGCGCGAAGTCGTCGACGCCGCGATGCGCGCGCAGCCCGAGCACTGGGCACCGTACTACCGCGGCGACGAAACCGAGCAGCGGCTCGCGCGCCAGTTCAGCTACAGCGACCGGATCCGCTACTACTGGCTGCAGCCGGCCGTCGCAGCCGCGGTCGAGCAACTGTTCGACAACCTTGCGCGGCAGCCGGTGCCGGAAACGCTCGTCGCGCAGTGGTTGCCGGACGTCTACGCGGCTTGCCGCGCGGGCGGCCTGGCGAAAGAGCCGCGTGCCTGGGTGCGGCACCGGATACGCGACGTGATCGCGCACTATGCGCGCGCGTGCGGAATGCAGCGGCCGGCGTGACGGGCCGCGAAGGAAACGCAGTACCGACGACACTTCGAACAAACACAGGAGACATGCCATGCAACGAAAGATGCTCGACGCCGCCGCACGCTGCTTCGCCGGAGCCGCGCTCGCGACGGCGGCCTGCGCCGCGTCCGCCGGCACGCTGACGATCGCGACGCTGAACAATCCCGACATGATCGAGCTGAAGAAGCTGTCGCCGGCTTTCGAGAAGGCGAACCCGGACATCAAGCTGAACTGGGTGATCCTCGAGGAGAACGTGCTGCGCCAGCGCGCGACGACCGACATCACGACCGGCAGCGGCCAGTTCGACGTGATGGCGATCGGCACCTACGAGACGCCGCAGTGGGGCAAGCGCGGCTGGCTCGCGCCGATGACGGGCCTGCCCGCCGACTACGACCTGAACGACATCGTGAAGACCGCGCGCGACAGCCTGTCGTACAACGGCCAGCTGTACGCGCTGCCGTTCTACGTCGAGAGCTCGATGACGTTCTACCGCAAGGACCTGTTCGCGGCGAAGGGGCTGAAGATGCCCGACCAGCCGACCTACGACCAGATCGCCGAATTCGCGGACAAGCTCACCGACAAGGCGAAGGGCACCTACGGGATCTGCCTGCGCGGCAAGGCCGGGTGGGGCGAGAACATGGCGTACGTGTCGACGGTCGTGAACACGTACGGCGGCCGCTGGTTCGACGAGAACTGGAATGCGCAGCTCACGTCGCCCGAGTGGAAGAAGGCGATCAATTTCTACGTGAACCTGCTGAAGAAGAACGGCCCGCCGGGAGCGAGCTCGAACGGCTTCAACGAGAACCTGACCCTCACCGCGTCGGGCAAGTGCGCGATGTGGATCGACGCGACGGTCGCGGCCGGGATGCTCTATAACAAACAGCAGTCGCAGGTGGCCGACAAGATTGGCTTCGCGGCCGCGCCGGTCGCCGCCACGCCGAAGGGCTCGCACTGGCTGTGGGCGTGGGCGCTGGCCGTGCCGAAGACATCGAAGCAGCAGGACGCCGCACGCAAGTTCATCGCGTGGGCGACGTCGAAGCAGTACATCGAGATGGTCGGCAAGGACGAAGGCTGGGCGTCGGTGCCGCCGGGCACGCGCACGTCGACGTATCAGCGCCCCGAGTACAAGGCCGCCGCGCCGTTCTCGGACTTCGTGCTGAAGGCGATCGAGACGGCCGATCCGAACGATCCGTCGCTGAAGAAGGTGCCGTACACGGGTGTGCAGTACGTCGGGATTCCTGAATTCCAGTCGTTCGGCACGGTGGTCGGCCAGTCGATCGCGGGTGCGGTGGCCGGCCAGATGTCGGTCGACCAGGCGCTTGCCGCCGGGCAGGCCGCCGCTGACCGCGCGGTGCGGCAGGCCGGCTACAAGAAGTAACGCGGCCCGTACCGTGCGCGGTGGCGCACGGTGCGCGTCGTCGAAGCTGACAGGCGGGCAGGCCTTCTCGCCCGCGCATCAACCGGAGGGACTCCGATCATGCGTCACCTGCGTCTTCCCCTGAGCCACGCTCACGCGCCGTCGGTCGGCGACGCGTCGTCGCCGCCCGGCGCGCCGCGCCGCGCGCGCGGCGGCGCGAGCTGGCTCGTCTCGCCGTCCGTCGCGGTGCTGCTGCTGTGGATGTCGATTCCGCTCGCGATGACGATCTGGTATTCGTTCTCGCGCTACAACCTGCTGAACCCGGACGTGAAGGGCTTCGCCGGGTTCGACAACTACCGCTTCCTCGCGACCGATCCGTCGTTCCTGCCCGCGATCTGGCACACGCTCGTGCTGATCGGCGCGGTGCTCGCGATCACGGTGATCGGCGGCGTGCTGATGTCCGTGCTGTTCGACCGCAAGTTCTACGGGCAGGGTGTCGCACGCCTGCTCGCGATCGCGCCGTTCTTCGTGATGCCGACCGTGTCCGCGCTGATCTGGAAGAACATGATCCTGCACCCGGTGTACGGGCTCGTCGCGAACGCGATGCGCGCGCTCGGGATGACGCCGATCGACTGGTTCGCCGATTACCCGCTCACCGCGGTGATCATCATCGTCGCGTGGCAGTGGCTGCCGTTCGCGTTCCTGATCCTGTTCACCGCGATCCAGTCGCTCGACCAGGAGCAGAAGGAAGCGGCGCGCATCGACGGCGCGGGCCCGATCGCGATGTTCTTCTACATCACGCTGCCGCACCTGAAGCGCGCGATCGCGGTGGTCGTGATGATGGAGACGATCTTCCTGCTGTCGATCTTCGCGGAGATCTACACGACGACCGGCGGCGGTCCCGGCGACGCGACGACCAACCTGTCGTACCTGATCTACGCGCTCGGCCTGCAGCAGTTCGACGTCGGCCTTGCGTCCGCGGGCGGCATCATCGCCGTCGTGGTCGCGAACGTCGTGTCGTTCTTCCTCGTGCGGATGCTCGCGCGCAACCTGAAGGGAGAGTACGAGAAATGAGCGACCTGACCTTCGAAGGCCGGCGCGTGCCGGCCGTGTTCGACCTCGTGCGGCGCGCGCTGCCCGGCACGCTCGCGTGGCTGATCGCGCTCCTGCTGTTCTTCCCGATCTTCTGGATGGCGATCACCGCGTTCAAGACCGAGCAGCAGGCGTATGCGTCGACGCTGTTCTTCATCCCGACGCTCGACAGCTTCCGCGAGGTGTTCGCGCGCAGCAACTACTTCGCGTTCGCATGGAACTCGGTGCTGATCTCGGCGGGCGTCACGGTGATCTCGCTGCTGTTCGCGGTGCCGGCCGCGTACGCGATGGCGTTCTTCCCGAACCACCGCACGCAGAAGGTGCTGCTGTGGATGCTGTCGACGAAGATGATGCCGTCGGTCGGCGTGCTGGTGCCGATCTACCTGCTGTGGAAGAACGCGGGGCTGCTCGATACCGTGTCGGGCCTCGTGATCGTCTACACGCTGATCAACCTGCCGATCGCGGTGTGGATGACCTTCACGTACTTCAACGAGATCCCGAAGGACATCCTGGAAGCCGGGCGTATCGATGGCGCGTCGACCTGGCAGGAGATCGTCTACCTGCTGATGCCGATGGCTCTGCCGGGGCTCGCGTCCACTGCGCTGCTGCTCGTGATCCTGTCGTGGAACGAGGCGTTCTGGAGCATCAACCTGTCGAGCTCGAACGCGGCGCCGCTGACCGTGTTCATCGCGTCGTACTCGAGCCCCGAGGGGCTGTTCTGGGCGAAGCTGTCCGCCGCGTCGCTGCTCGCGGTCGCGCCGATCCTGATCGTCGGCTGGCTGTCGCAGAAGCAGCTCGTGCGCGGGCTCACGTTCGGAGCCGTCAAATGACCGCGACGAACGTCCTGATCTGCGATTGCGACGGCGTGCTGATCGACAGCGAGGCGGTGGCGGCCGACGTGCTCGTGCGCGAACTCGATGCCCGATGGCCGGGCGTCGATGCGCGTCCGGCCGTGATGCCGCTGCTCGGGCTGCGCATCGAGCGCGTGCTGGCCGGCGCGAGCGACGCGCTCGGACGCGCGCTGTCGAACGACGACGTCGTCGAGATCCGCGCCGCGGTCGAGGCGGCGGCCGTCAATGCGCCGATGGTCGACGGCATCGATGCGGCGCTGGCCGCGATTGAACTGACGACGGCCTGCGCGAGCAACAGCTACCGCGCGTACGTCGAGGCGGCGCTGAGCCGCACGGGACTCGCGCGCTTCTTCGGCGACCGGCTGTTCTGCGCGGACGCCGTCGCGCGGCCGAAGCCGGCGCCCGACGTGTATCTCGCGGCGGCGCGCACGCTCGGCGTCGCGCCGGCCCAGTGCCTCGTGGTCGAGGACAGCGTGACCGGCATCACCGCGGCCGCCGCGGCCGGCATGACCGTGCTCGGCTTCGTCGGCGGCGGGCATGCGTCGGCCGCGCAGATCGATGCGCTGCGCGGCATCGGCGCGCGTCACGTCTTCGACGACATGCACGAGTTGCCCGGCTACGTCGCGCGCTGGCAGGCGACCGGCGCGGTGCTGCCGAACTAGCCACCACGAATGAATGCGCGCCGCGTTCGACGCGGCGCATCACGAACGAACGGAGACAGATCATGGCAAGCGTGCTCCTGCGCAACATCGCGAAGCGCTACGACGACACCGAAGTACTGCGCAACGTGAACCTCGACATCGCCGACGGCGAATTCGTCGTGTTCGTCGGCCCGAGCGGCTGCGGCAAATCCACGCTGATGCGGATGATCGCCGGCCTCGAGGATATTTCGAGCGGCGACCTGGTGATCGACGGCGCGAAGGTCAACGACGTGCCGAGCGCGAAGCGCGGCATCGCGATGGTGTTCCAGTCGTATGCGCTGTACCCGCACATGACGCTGTACGACAACATGGCGTTCGGCCTCAAGCTCGCCGGTGCGAAGAAGCCCGAGATCGACCAGGCCGTGAAGCAGGCCGCGAAGATCCTGCACATCGATCACCTGCTCGACCGCAAGCCGAAGCAGCTGTCGGGCGGCCAGCGGCAGCGCGTCGCGATCGGCCGCGCGATCACGCGCAAGCCGAAGGTGTTCCTGTTCGACGAGCCGCTGTCGAACCTCGACGCGGCGCTGCGCGTGAAGATGCGGCTGGAGTTCGCGCGGCTGCACGACGAGCTGAAGACGACGATGATCTACGTGACGCACGATCAGGTCGAGGCGATGACGCTCGCCGACAAGATCGTCGTGCTGTCGGGCGGCGCGGTGCAGCAGGTCGGCACACCGAACGAGCTGTACCACGCGCCGGCGAACCAGTTCGTCGCGGGCTTCATCGGTTCGCCGAAGATGAACTTCCTGAAGGGCACCGTCGAATCGGTCGACGCGGGCGGTGTGCTCGTGCGCTTCGACAGCGGCGAGACGCAGCGCGTCGCGGTCGACGCGGCTGGGTTGCAGCGTGGCGCGGCGGTGACGGTCGGCGTGCGGCCCGAGCATCTGCTGGTCGATGCGGCGGCGGCGGGCGTCGCCGCGCGGACGATGGCCGTCGAGTCGCTCGGTGACGCCGCGTATCTGTATGCGGAGTCAGCTGTCGCGCCGGACGGGCTGATCGCGCGGATTCCGCCGCTCGACACGTACCGGACCGGCGACGCGCTGCGCGTGCATGCGCAGGCCGAGCACTGCCATCTGTTCGACGAAAACGGGCAGGCGTTCCGGCGGCTGAGCGTGCACGCGAAGGCGGCGTGACGCGTCGGCACGTGCGCCTGCGGTGCTCAGAGGCGCAGGTGCTCGGCCACGTAGTCGACGAACGCGCGCAGCTTCGGCGTCGGATGGCGGCCTGACGGCCACAGTACGTAGAACGGCGTGCGGCTCTCGACGTGTTCGTCGAGCACCGTGCGCAGCGTGCCGTCGGCCAGCGCGCCGTGTACGAAAAACTCGGGCAGGCATGCGATGCCGAGCCCGCGCAGCGCGAAGCACAGCCGTGTTTCCGCGTTGTTGCTGACCATCGATACCGGCACCTCCGGCGGCGTGCCGGCGCGCGACGCGCGCAACGGCCAGATCTCGAGCCGGCCGCTGCTGGGGAAGCGGTAGTGCAGGCAGCGGTGCCGCGCGAGATCGGCCGGCGTGCGCGGCGTACCGTGCCGCTCGAGGTAGTCGGGCGACGCGACGAGGTGCTGGCGGAAATGGCCGAGCAGCCGCGACGACAGCCGCGAATCCGACGGCTGGCCGGTGCGCAGCACCGCGTCGAACCCTTCGTCGACCACGTCGACGAGCCGGTCGCTGAAATCGATGTCGAGCTCGATCTCCGGATACGCGGCCATGAAATCGGCGAGCACCGGCAGCAGCAGCGTGCCGATCGTCGGCAGGCTCACGCGCAGCCGCCCGCGCGGCGCTTCGGCGCTGTGCGTCAGTTCCTGCTCGGCCGCGTCGATCTCCGCGATCACGCGCCGGCACCGTTCGAGAAAGCGCGCGCCTTCGGCCGTCAGCGTGATGCTGCGCGTGCTGCGGTGAAACAGTCGCACGTTGAGGCGCGCTTCCAGGCGTGCGATGCGCTTGCCGATCGCCGACGCCGACAGCCCGAGCGCGCGGCCGGCCGCGACGAAGCTGCGCGTTTCCGCGACCTGAACGAATACGACGAAACCGCCCAGATTTTCCATGCAGGTTCCCGATTGCGGACATCGGTGTCCGGAGTGTCCGGAACTCTACCCCGGTTTTTCTTCCCGCGCTGGCTCCCTACGATGGGCGTTCCTTCATCGTTCGAGGTCACGCCATGTCATCCCTGCCTGTCACCGCCCACCGCTCAGAACCGGACGCCGCGCTGCGGGACCGGCTCGACGCCGTGCTCGATCGCGCGCTGGCCGACGCGCGCGTGGTCGGCGCGGTCGTGCGGGTCGCCCGCGACGGGGAATTGCGTTATGCACGCGCGGCCGGGCTGGCCGATCGCGAAGCCGGCACGCCGATGCGCGAGGACACGGTGTTCCGGCTCGCGTCGGTGTCGAAGCCGATCGTGACGGCCGCCGCGATGCGGCTGGTCGCGGCAGGCCGCATCGGGCTCGACGAGCCGGTCGCGCGCTGGTTGCCCGCGTTCACGCCGACGCTCGCAGGCGGCACGCCGGTGAACATCACGTTGCGGCATCTGCTGTCGCATACGGCCGGCCTCGGCTACCGCTTCCTCGAAGCCGATGGCGACGGCCCGTATGCGCGCGCTGGCGTGTCCGACGGGATGGATCGCGCGGGCCTGTCGCTGGCGGAAAACGTCGGGCGCATCGCCGGCGTGCCGCTGCAGTTCGCGCCCGGCACGTCGTGGGGCTACTCGCTCGCGACCGACGTGGTGGGCGCGCTGATCGAGGCGGTCGACGGCCGCCCGCTCGCGCAGGCCGTGGCCGCGCTCGTCACGACACCGCTCGGGATGGCCGATACCGGATTCGTCGCGCATGACGCCGCGCGCGTCGCGACGCCTTACGTGAGCACGCCGGGCGCGCCGCGCCGGATGGCCGACGACGATCTCGTGCCGGTTTTCGACGGCACGGTCGGTATCCGCTTCGAGCCGGCGCGCGCGTTCGATGCCACCGCGTGGCCGTCGGGCGGCGCGGGCATGGTCGGCACCGCGCACGATTGCCTGACGCTGCTCGATACGCTGCGCACGGGCCTCGACGGCTGGCTCGCACCGCGCTGGATCGACGAGATGGCGCGGGTGCAGCCGGGCGCGCACGACTTGCCGGATGCGCCGGGATTCGGTTTCGGGCTCGGCTTTTCGGTGCTGCGCGATCCGGCGGCCGCGCAGTCGCCGGAGTCGGTCGGCACCTGGCGCTGGGGCGGCGCGTACGGGCATGCGTGGTTCGTCGACCGTGCGGCCGGGCTGACGGTCGTCGCGCTGACCAATACGTTGTACGAAGGGATGCACGGGCGCATCGTCACCGACGTGCGCGATGCGGTGTATGGCGTCGACGACCGGAGCGCGGCATGAGCGAATGCGTATCCGCTTCTCCGTCCGCTTCCGCGTCCGCCGCCGACCGGGCTGCCGATTCTGCAGCCGGCTCGTCTGCACCGGGCCGCGCGCGCCTGCCCGTCGCGAACCTGCTCGCGCTTGCCACTGCCGGCTTCATCACGGTGCTCACCGAAGCCCTGCCGGCCGGCCTGCTGCCACTGATGAGCGTCGACCTGCACGTGACCGAGGCGCTGATCGGCCAACTGGTGACCGTCTATGCGCTCGGCTCGATCGTCGCGGCGATTCCGCTCGTCGCCGCGACACGTGCGATGCGCCGGCGCGGCCTGTTGCTCGCGGCGCTCGCCGGGTTCGTCGTGTCGAATGCGGTGACGGCCGCGTCGCCGTACTACGCGCTCACGCTGGCCGCGCGCTTCGTCGCCGGGATGTCGGCGGGGCTGCTGTGGGCGCTGCTGGCGGGCTACGCGAGCCGGCTGGTCGACCCGTCGCTGCGCGGTCGGGCGATCGCGGTCGCGATGCTCGGCATACCGGCAGCAATGTCGATCGGCATTCCGGCCGGCACCGCGCTCGGCGCGCTGTTCGGCTGGCGCGTCGCGTTCGCGGGGATCACGGTCGCGGCGCTGGCGCTGATTGGCTGGATTCGCGTACGCGTGCCCGACTACCCGGGCCAGCAGGCCGGCGCGCGCGAGCCGGTGCTCGGCGTGATGACGCTGCCCGGCGTGCGGCCGGTGCTAACCGTGATGTTCGCGTACGTGCTGGCGCACAACATGCTGTATACGTACGTCGCGCCGTTTCTCGCGGGCGTGCGGATGGGGGCGCAGGTCGATGCGGTGCTGCTCGTGTTCGGTCTCGCGTCGCTGGTCGGCATCGCGCTGACGGGCGCGTGGATCGGCGCCGCGCAGCGACGCCTGACGCTCGCCAGCATCGCGCTGTTCGCGATCGCGGCGGCGATGCTCGGCGCAGGTTCCGGCGTGGCGATCGTCTATGCGGGCGTCGCGTTGTGGGGGCTCGCGTTCGGCGGTGCGCCGACGCTGTTCCAGACGGCCGCCGCGAATGCGGCGGGGGAGGCGGCCGACGTTGCGCAGTCGATGCTCGTGACGGTGTGGAACCTCGCGATCGCGGGCGGCGGCATCGCAGGCGGGATGCTGCTCGGCGCAACGGGCGCCGGTGCGATTCCGTGGGTGCTCGTCGCGCTGCTGGCGGCTGCGTGGGTCGGTGCGTGGCGTGCGCGCCGACATGCGTTTCCGGCGCCGCAAGCAGCGTGAGCGTTCGACAGCCGCGCGCGGTGCGCCGTGCGCGGCTTCGGCGTCAGGCCGCTTTCGCGGCGAGCGCGGCGCGCGCGCACGCTTCGTCGGTGACGAGCCCCGACAGCCAGCCGCCGCGCAGCGCGGCAATCACCGCGTCGTGTTTCTTCGGGCCGCCGGCGAACGCGATCGTCGGCAGCTTCGGCGGCGTGGCGAGCGCGACGCTCGTCACGCGTGCGCTCGTCGACACGGTGATCTGCGTGCCCTGCGCGTCGATCGGCACGCCGAGCAACTCGGCCACCGCGCCGAGCGCGGTCATCTCGTCGCGCTCCTGTTCGGTGATGAAGCCGTCTTCGTAGAGCGGGCAGTGCGGGCCGATGTTGCCGATCCCGACGAACGCAACGTCGGCCTTGCCCGACAGCGCCTCGACGATCCGGTACAGCCGGTGATTGCACCACTGCGCGCGCTCGGCGTCGCTGTCGGCGAACAGCGGCGCGGGCAGCAGGAAGTGCTTGCTGCCGGTTTTCTCGGAGATGTACTGCGCGACGTCGTAGCGGTTCGACGAACCGTCGGCCGCGATCGCGCCGACCATCGACACGAGCCGGTGCTGCGGGCGGTCGATCTGCGCGATCTGCGCGACCGCGGCCTTCAGCGTCCGGCCGCTGCTGACCGCGATCACCATCGGCCGCGTTTCGTTGAGGTAGCGTTCCATTACCTGCGCGCCGGCGACCGCGAGCTTGCGGTCGATCGCGTCGGGCGCATCGGCATCGACGGGCACGACTTCGCACATCGCGAGGCCGTAGCGCTTCGACAATTGCGCGCCGAGATCGAGACAGTCGGCGAGCTGGTGATCGACGCGCACGCGGATCAGGTTCTTCTCGACCGCGAACGCGACGAGGCGCTGCGCGACCGGGCGCGACACCTGCAGCTTTTCCGCGATTTCGTTCTGCGTGTCGCCCGCGACGTAGTAGAGCCACGCGGCACGCGTGGCGAGATCGAGTTTTTCTGAGGACTTGGACACGATAGCGATTCGGTTCGGATCTGGGGGGGGCCGCCCCGCGGGCCGCATGACGGCATCCACTGTACCGCATGTCACGCACGCGGCCGATGGCCGCCACGCGTGACGTGCGGCGCTTATGCGAGCCGCGTGCGCGACGGTTCGTACAGCGGCTGCACGTGACGATACAGCGCGCGGAACGCATCGAGGCGTTCGCGCAGCAGCGCATGGCGTGCCGCATCCGGCGCGTATTCGGCACGCACCGGCGGCTTGGCCAGCACCGCATGCGGATCGCCGCCGACGGCCAGCCAGCCGAGCCGCGCCGCGCCGAGCGCCGCGCCGGTTTCGCCGCCGCCGTGCTGGCGCGTGCGCACGTTCAGCGCATCGGCGATCAGTTGCGCCCAGAACGCGCTGCGCGCGCCGCCGCCGATCAGCGACAGCTGGTCGGTTTCGACACCGGCCGCATGCAGCGCGTCGAGGCCGTCGGCGAGGCCGAGCGTCACGCCTTCGAGCACCGCATAGCCGAGATGCGCGCGTTCGGTCGCATGCGTCATCCCGAAGAACACGCCTTGCGCGTACGGATCGTTGTGCGGCGTGCGCTCGCCGGACAGGTAGGGCAGGAACAGCGGGGCCGTCGCGAGCGCGTCGGCGTCGAGTGTTTCGACTTCGGCGAGCAGCGCGGGCTCGTCGGTGCCGGTCAGCTTGCAGACCCAGCGCAGGCAGCTCGCGGCCGACAGCACGACGCTCATCAATTGCCAGCGATCGGGAATCGCATGGCAGAACGCATGCACGGCCGATGCGGGGTTCGGCATGAAGCGATCGCCGACCACGCTCAGCACGCCGGAGGTGCCGAGCGAGACGAAGCCGTCGCCCGCGTGGATCGCGCCGATGCCGAGCGCGCTCGTCGCGTTGTCGCCGCCGCCGCCCGCCACCACGACGGCTTCCGACAGCCCGAGTTCGCGTGCGATGTCCGCGCGCAGCGTGCCGGACGGCGCGTTGCCTTCGACGATGCGGGGCATCTGGTCACGCGTCATCCCGCACGCGGCGAGCAGCGCGTCGGACCAGTCGCGGCGCGCGACGTCGAGCCACAGCGTGCCGGCCGCATCCGACGGATCGGACACCTTCGCGCCGGTCAGCCGGAACCGCAGGTAATCCTTCGGCATCAGCACGCAGGCGGTCGCCGCGAACACGTCGGGTTCGTGCTTCGCGACCCACAGCAGTTTCGGCGCGGTGAAGCCCGGCATCGCGAGGTTGCCGGCCAGTGCGTGAAGATCGGGCGCGCGTTCGGTGAGCAGCGCGCATTCGTCGGCGCTGCGCATGTCGTTCCACAGGATCGCGGGGCGCAGCACGCGGTCGTCGCGGCCGAGCAGCACGGCGCCGTGCATCTGGCCCGACAGGCCGATGCCGCGCACGGCCGCGAACGCGTCGCGGTGCCGTTCGCGCAGCGCCGCGAGCGCGGCGAGCGTGCCTTGCCACCAGTCGTCCGGATGCTGTTCGGCCCAGCGCGGATGCGGCCGCGACACGGTGAACGGCGAGCCGGCGGTGCCGACGACCGTGCCGTCCGGGGCGAGCAGCAGCACCTTCACTTCCGAGGTGCCGAGGTCGATGCCGAGATACATGAGCGATCCGTTCCGTCAGTGGGGAGTCGCTACTTTAGCCGCGCGGCCGCGCCCGTGCCAAGGCAGGTTCGCCCGGATGTCGGTCAGCGTGCCGCGAGCCATGCGTCGACACGCCGGAGTCCGCCGCGCATGGCCTCGAACAGCGCGGCGTTGCCGGCGAGCGAGCCCCACAGCTGCCGGTTGGCGCACAGCGCGACAACCGGGTCGTCGGCCAGGACGATCGCCCGCGCGACGCTTTCGTCCATCACGCCGTCCTGGTACGCGTACGGCAACGCGCCGCGCGCCCAGCGTTCGAGAAAGCGCAGGAACAGCGCGGGCAGCACGGCGGTGGCGACCGGCGCCGCGCCGCGCGCGAACGATTCGACGAGCGTCGGCGCGATGAAGCCGGGGATCTTCGAGAAGCCGTCGGCCGCGACGCGCTGGTTGGTGTCGAGCACGTACGGGTTGCCGAAGCGTTCGAGCACGACGTCGCGGTAGCGCGCGAGATCGAGCGGGCTCGGCGTGAGGCACGGGATCACGTCCTGCGTCACGTAGTCGTGGGCGAAGCGGCGGATCGCCGCGTCGTGCGTGCCTTCGTGGATATACGTATGGCCCGCGAGCGTGCCGGCCCATGCGATGCAGCTGTGCGTCGCGTTGAGGATGCGGATCTTCGCTTCCTCGTACGGGTGCACGTCGTCGACGAGTTCGGCGCCGGCCAGCTCCCAGCGCGGACGGCCGGCCGCGAAGCGGTCCTCGATCACCCACTGGATGAACGATTCGCCCATCACCGGGCATGCGTCGTCGAAGCCGGTGGCGGCCAGCACGCGTTCGCGCACGTCGGCGGTCGGGCGCGGCGTGATGCGGTCGACCATCGCGCTCGGCGTGGCGACGTTCGCATCGAACCATGCGAGCAGGTCGGGCAGCCCGCGCCGTTCGAGGAATTCACGCATCCCCGCGCGAAAGCGCGCGCCGTTGTTGCGCAGGTTGTCGCAGCTCTGCAGCGTGAGCGGGCCCGCGTTGCGCTTCACGCGTTCGGCGAGCAGCGCGGCAAGCGCGCCGTACAGCGTCGTGCGCGCGCCCTGCAGGTCGGCCGCGAGATCGGCGTTCGCGAGGTCGAGCCGGTTGTGTTCGTCGAGGTAGTAGCCGCCTTCGGTAACGGTGAACGACACGATCCGGCAGGCCGGGTCGGCGCCGGCGTCGATCAGCGCGGCGAGGTCGATCGACCACGGCAGCACGCGCGTGATCGCGCGGATCGTCTCGTACGCGCGCTCGCCTTGCGGCGTGACGGTTTCGAGCGTGTAGGCGCCGTGCTGCGCGGCGAGCGCGTCCATCGTCGCGTGCATGTCGTCGCGGATGTTGCCGACGGTCAGCGACCAGCGCTCGTCGGCCGGGACGGCCGCGTTCACGCGATGCAGATACCACGCCTGATGCGCGCGGTGAAACGAGCCCGCGCCGATGTGCAGCAGCACGGGCGTGCGGGCGGAGGACGATGCGCTCATCTGGTGTCTCCTGTTCGTGCCTGACAGTCCTGTCGAATACGATCATTTGCTCTTTGTGTGAGCGAATGATCGTATTCGGGCGAGCGAAAGTCAAGGCGGGGAAACGGCATTTCGATGGTGCGCTGCGGTGGCGTGCGGGCAGCAGGGTGGGGAGGCCGCGAACGGGCGGCCGGTGCGGAAAGCGCCGTCAGCGACCTTCGCGCGTCAACGCGACGAGTTCGTCGAGCAGCTTGCCGGCCGGCCCCGGCAGGATCCCGTGGCGGCGCCGGAATGCGGTGAGCGTGCGCACCGCGACGACTTCGCGTACGGGCAGCGTGTCGATCGTGCCGGCGCGCCGCTCGGCGCCGTACATCGGCTCGGCCATCCAGCTCAGGAAGCCGGCATGCGCGACGAGGCTTTTCAGCGTCGTCACCGAGCGCGTCTCGACCGCGATGTCGGGCAGCGCCAGCCCGTGTGCGTCGAAGGTCGCGCGCATGTGGTCGAACGGCGCGGTGCCGCGCGGCGGAATCGCCCAGCGCGCGTGCAGCGTATCGGCGAGCGTCGGCGCGCGGCCGAGGCCGCGCAGCGGATGGTGCGGCGCCGCAACGATGTGGCTGCGATCTTCCCAGCGGCACTCGGGAATCGCAACGATCTCGTCGGTGTCGGGCCCGTGCGCGGACAGCGCGAGATCGATCTCGTGCTTGTTCAGCCCTTCCGCGAGCCGGTCCCACACGCCTTCGATGATCTCGACGCGCAGGTTCGGCCAGCGGTCGAGCACGCGGCCCACCGCGACCGGCAGCACGAGGCTCGCGATGCTGCCCACCGTGCCGACCTTGATCGTGCCTTTCGCGAGCCCGCGCATCGCGTCGAGCTCCTCGCGCGCGTGCTCGGCCTCGTGCTGCAGCAGTGTCGCGTGCGGCAGCAGCGCCTCGCCGAACGCGGTGAGCTGCACCCCCTTCGAATGGCGCTCGAACAAGGGCGCGCCGACCTGCTCCTCGAGCCGCTTCAGGATCCGGCTCAGCGCCGGCTGCGTCACGTGCAGCGCGTCGGCGGCGCGGCCGAGGCTGCCGCACGCGACGATCGTCGTGAAGGCGCGCAATTGTCGGAGATCGAAAGTCATGTCGGATCGGTATGGCTTTTCGCAAAAAATACAGTATCCGAGAATGGCTTGCGCTTCGATACTGTGGAAACCGCCAAGCCATCGAGGAGACACCCAAGCATGTCCGGCCATCCGCCCCCTTCCGCCGCACCGATCACCGTTCGCGATGCGGTGATCGACCTGCTTCGCCAGTTCGGCATCGACCGCGTGTTCGGCAATCCCGGCTCGACCGAGCTGCCGATGTTCCGCGACTTCCCGGACGATTTCCGCTACGTGCTCGGCCTGCATGAAGCCGTCGTGGTCGGGATGGCCGACGGCCACGCGCAGGCCACCGGCAATGCGGCGGTCGTCAACCTGCATTCGGCGGCGGGCGTCGGCAACGCGATGGGCAATCTCTTCACCGCCTTCAAGAACCGCACGCCGCTGATCGTCACCGCGGGCCAGCAGGCGCGCGCGATCCTGCCGTTCGACCCGTTCCTCGGCGCGACGCAGGCCGCCGAGCTGCCGAAGCCGTACGTGAAATGGAGCATCGAGCCTGCGCGCGCGCAGGACGTGCCGGCCGCGATCGCGCGTGCGTACCGCATCGCGATGCAGGAACCGCGCGGCCCCGTGTTCGTGTCGATTCCGGTCGACGACTGGGACCAGCCGGCCGAGCGGCTGCCGCGCCGCGACGTCAGCAGCGTCGTGCGGCCCGACCCGGACGCACTCGCGCGGCTTGGCGACACGCTCGACGCCGCGCGGCGTCCTGCGTTCGTGGTCGGGGCGGCCGTCGATCGCGCCGGTGCGTGGGACGACGTCGTGCGGCTCGCCGAGCGGCATCGTGCGCGCGTGTACGTCGCACCGATGTCGGGGCGCTGCAGTTTCCCCGAGGACCATCCGCTGTTCGCCGGCTTCCTGCCCGCGATCCGCGAGAAGATCGTCGCGCGGCTCGACGGGCACGACCTCGTGTTCGCGTTCGGCGCGCCCGCGTTCACCTATCACATCGAGGGCTTCGGCCCGCACGTGCCGCCGGGCGCGACGCTCGTGCAGCTCGTCGATGATCCGGGCATCGCCGCGTGGACGCCGTCGGGCGATGCGGTCGTCGGCAACCTGCGGCTCGCCGCGCGCGACCTGCTCGCGCGCCCGGCACCGCCCGAGCGGCCGATGCCCGCGCCGCGGCCGCCGCGTGCGCGCGTCGAGCCACCCGCCGCCGGCGAGCGCATGTCGGTTGCGTTCGCGCTGCAGACGCTCGCGGACGTGCGCGACGCGCACGACATCGTCGTCGAGGAAGCGCCGAGTGCACGGCCCGTGATGCAGGAGCACCTGCCGTTCACGCGCAGCGGCACGTTCTACACGATGGACAGTGGCGGGCTCGGCTACGGGATGCCGGCCGCCGTCGGCGTCGCGCTCGCGCAGCCGGGCCGGCGCGTGATCGGGCTGATCGGCGACGGGTCGAGCCTGTATTCGATCCAGGCGTTGTGGAGCGCCGCGCAGTTGAAGCTGCCGATCACGTTCGTGATCCTGAACAACCGGCGCTACGCGGCGCTGCAGGATTTCGCACCCGTGTTCGGCTTCGGCCCGGACGATCCCGTGCAGGGCACCGATCTGCCGAACCTGGATTTCGTCGCGCTCGCGCAAGGGATGGGCTGCCGTGGCGTGCGCGTGACCGCCGCCGCGCACCTGCGCGACACGCTGGCCGACGCACTGCGTGCCGCGACGCCGGTCGTAGTCGAAGTCGAGATTGCCTGAATTACGTGATGCGCAGCGCGCGTCCTTCCGGAGATTCCATGCAAACCGTATCGATGCTGATCGGCGGCGAACGCCGTCATTCATCCAGCGGCGCGACCTTCGTGCGCCGCAACCCGCTTGATGGCGAAGTCGCGTCCGCAGCGCCCGCGTGCACCGTCGACGATGCGCGCGCGGCGGCCGACGCGGCCGCCCGCGCATTTCCTGGTTGGGCCGCGCTCGGCCCCGGCGCACGGCGCGCGCTGTTGCTGAAAGCGGCCGCCGCGCTCGAAGCGAAGCACGAACAGTTCGTCGCCGCGATGGCGGCGGAGACGGGCGCGTCCGCGCTGTGGGCCGGCTTCAACGTGCAGCTTGCCGCGAGCGGGCTCGTCGAGGCCGCGTCGCTGACCACGCAGGTCGGCGGCGAGCTGATCCCGTCCGACGTGCCCGGGTCGCTCGCGATGGGCGTACGGCAGCCGGCCGGCGTCGTGCTCGGCATCGCGCCGTGGAATGCGCCGGTGATCCTTGCGACGCGCGCGCTCGCGCTGCCGCTCGCGTGCGGCAACACGGTCGTGCTGAAGGGCTCGGAGCTGTGTCCCGTCACGCACGGTCTGATCGTCGAGGCGCTGCAGGAAGCCGGGCTGCCGGCGGGCGTCGTCAATTTCGTGACGAACGCGCCCGAGGATGCGGGCGCCATCGTCGATGCACTGATCGCACATCCGGCCGTGCGCCGCGTGAATTTCACGGGCTCGACGCGAGTCGGCAGGATCGTCGCCGAAGCCTGCGCGCGCCATCTGAAGCCGTCGGTGCTGGAGCTCGGCGGCAAGGCGCCGTTCGTCGTGCTCGACGATGCCGATCTCGACGCGGCGGTCGCGGCGGCCGCGTTCGGCGCGTTTGCGAATTCCGGGCAGATCTGCATGTCGACCGAGCGCATCGTCGTCGACGCCTCGATCGCCGATGCGTTCGTCGCGAAGCTTGCCGACAAGGCCGCGTCGCTGCCGCTCGGCGATCCTCGCAACGGGCCGGTCGTGCTCGGTTCGCTGATCGACATGAAGGCCGTCGAGCGCTGCAACGCGCTGATCGACGACGCGCTCGCGCACGGCGCGACGCTCGTGTGCGGCGGCAAGGCCGACAGCACGCTGTTCCCGGCCACGCTGCTCGACCATGTGACGCCGGCGATGCGCATCTATGCCGAGGAGTCGTTCGGCCCGGTGAAGGGCATCGTGCGCGTCGATGGCGAGGACGCCGCGATCCGTTGCGCGAACGACAACGCGTTCGGGCTGTCGTCGGCCGTGTTCAGCCGTGATGTCGCGCGTGCGATGCGCGTCGCGGCGCGCATCGAATCGGGCATCTGCCACGTGAACGGTCCGACCGTGCACGACGAGGCGCAGATGCCGTTCGGCGGCGTGAAGGACAGCGGCTTCGGCCACTTCGGCGGCAAGGCCGGCATCGCGGCGTTCACGGACCTGCGCTGGATCACGGTGCAGACCGCACCGCGCCACTATCCGTTCTGACGAGGCCGACGACGATGAGGATTGCGATTCTGGGCGCCGGCGCGATGGGCTCGCTGTTCGGCGGGCTGCTGGCCGAAAGCGGCGAGGCCGTCACGCTGATCGACGTGAACGACGCGCATCTCGACGCGATTCGCCGCGACGGGCTGCGCATCGACGACGATCGTGGTGAACGTACCCTCCGCGCGCTGCACGTGCTCCGGCCGGAAGCTGCGAACGCGCAGGCGTCGCCCGACACACCATTCGACCTGCTGATCGTCTTCACGAAGTCGCTGCACACGCGCCACGCGCTGGACGGCGTGCGCGCGCTGCTGAGCCCCTTCACGTACGTGCTGACGCTGCAGAACGGGCTCGGCAACGTCGAGACGCTGAATGCGTTCGTGCCGATCGAGCGCATTCTCGTCGGCGTCACGACCTGGCCGGCCGATCTCGCCGGGCCTGGCCATGTGCATTCGCACGGCGCGGGCGTCGTCAGGATGATGACGGCCGACGGCGCGGAGCGCTCGTTCGCGGCAGCCGTCGCCGACGCGCTGTCGCGCGCGGGGCTGGCTTGCTCGCTCGATGAAGACGTGTGGGCCGCGATCTGGGAGAAGGTCGCGTTCAATGCGGCGCTCAACACGCTGTGCGCGGTGACGGGCTGCACGGTCGACCAGCTCGGCGAACATCACGACGGGCCGCGGCTTGCGCAGGCGATCGCCGCCGAGACGGCGGCGGTCGCGCGCGCGAAGGGCATCGCGGTCGACGGCGAACGCATCGCGCGCAACGTCGAGCATGCGATCCGCGCGCATCGCGGTCATCGCCCGTCGATGCTGCAGGACGTGCTCGCGGGCCGTCGCACGGAAATCGACGCGATCAGCGGCAAGGTCGTCGCGGCAGCGCGTGAAGCAGGCGTCGCGGTGCCGCATGCGGAGACGCTGCTCGCGCTGGTCAGGCTGATCGACGCGCGGGTGAACTGAGCATCAGGCGTGCGGCGCGGCTTGCGTCGCACGACGAGACGAGCGCGTCGCGCGCAGGCGACGGCGCCGGATCGGGACAGGTTGGACGAGACACCGGAGGCGGCGCCGATGCGTCGACGCCGGCCGCCTGCGCAGCACGAGATCCGGGCACGCGCCGCTGCGCCAGCCCGGGCAACCGGAGACGCCATGAACGCCATCGAATGCCGTTGTCTTGCCGCGCGCCGCTTGCGCATGTTGCCGCCCGAGCGCGGCGCACGGGAGGTCGCATGAGCACGCGCGACGGATTGTTGCCGCCGTCCGTCGACATCGGCGCGACGCTCGACGACGGGCCGTTCACGACGATGCAGCGCTGCGTGGTGCTGCTCGCCGCGCTCGCGATCGTGCTCGACGGCTTCGACGGCCAGCTGATCGGCTTCGCGATCCCGGTGCTGATCCGCGAATGGGGCATCACGCGTGGTGCGTTCGCGCCGGCGGTGGCGGCCGGGCTGGTCGGGATGGGCATCGGCAGTGCGTGCGCGGGGATCGTCGCGGACCGCTTCGGCCGCCGCCAGGCCGTGATCGGCAGCGTGTTCCTGTTCGGCATCGCGACCTGTGCGATCGGCTTCGCACCGGACGTCACGGCGATCGCGGTGCTGCGTTTTGTCGCGGGCCTCGGGATCGGCGGCGCATTGCCGACCGCCACGACGATGACGGCCGAATATACGCCCGCGCGGCGTCGCACGATGATGGTGACCGCGACGATCGTCTGCGTGCCGCTCGGCGGAATGCTGGCCGGCCTGTTCGCGCACGAGGTGCTGCCGCGCTATGGCTGGCGCGGGCTGTTCTTCGCGGGCGGTGCGTTGCCGCTCGTGCTCGGCTTCGTGCTCGTGCGTGCGCTGCCCGAATCGCCGCGCTATCTCGCGCGGCGCCTCGCGCGCTGGCCGGAACTCGGCGCGCTGCTCGCGCGGATGGAGCGGCCCGTCGCGCCGGGCACCGCCTTCACCGACCTGAGGGACGCACGCGCGGCAGGCGGTCGCGGCGGCTTCGGCGCGCTGTTCGCGAGCGGCCAGGCGCGCGACACGATCGCGCTGTGGTGTGCGTTCTTCATGTGCCTGCTCGCCGTGTATGCGGCGTTCAGCTGGCTGCCGACGATGCTGGCGGCGAGCGGGCTGAGCGTGTCGGTCGCGGGGACGGGGCTCACCGCGTACAACCTCGGCGGCGTGATCGGCGCGCTGTTTTGTGCGTGGACGATCGCGCATGCCGGGTCGCGCTGGCCGCTCGTGCTGTGCAGTATCGGCGGCGCGGCGAGTGCGGTGTGGCTGATGGGTGTCGACGCGAGCCGCCACACGGGCTGGCTGATCGTCGGGCTCGGCCTGCACGGGTTGTTCGTCAACGCGGTGCAGTCGACGATGTATGCGCTCTGCGCGTACATCTACCCGACGGCCGTGCGCGCGACCGGCACCGCGAGCGCGCTTGCGTTCGGCCGGCTCGGCGCGATCCTCAGCGCGTTCGCGGGCGCGATCGTGATCACCACGGGCGGCGCCACGGCCTATCTGACGATGCTGGCGATTGCGATGGGGATTGTCTGCGTCGCGCTGCTCGTCGTGCGACGGCATATTCCGCGACTGTCGCGCGCGGCGGTGCAGCCGCGCGACGGGGAGGAGCTGGCCCGCACGTCGTCGTGACGGCGGGCGGGCCCGGGGGTGCGTCGCACGTTACAGCGTGGTGCGTACGTGCCAGAGTTCAGGGAACAGCACGACGTCGAGCATCTTGCGCAGGTACGGCGCGCCGCTGGTGCCGCCCGTACCCTGCTTGAAGCCGATGATGCGCTCGACGGTCGTCACGTGACGGAAGCGCCACTGGCGGAACGCATCCTCGAGATCGACGAGTTCCTCGGCCATCTCGTAGAGCTCCCAGTGCTGCTGCGGGTGACGGTACACCTCGAGCCACGCGGCTTCGACCGTCTCGTCGTGCCGGGTCGGCTGCGTCCAGTCGCGCTCGAGCCGCTCCGCCGCGATCGGGAAGCCGCGCCGCGCGAGCAGGCGCACGACTTCGTCGTAGAACGACGGCGCCTCGAGCGTCGCACGCACCTGTTCGAGGATGTCGGGCCGGTGCGCATGTGGCTGCAGCATCTGCACGTTCTTGTTGCCGAGCAGGAATTCGAGCTGCCGGTACTGGTACGACTGGAAACCCGACGACTGCCCGAGATACGGCCGCATCGCCGAATACTCGGACGGCGTCATCGTCGACAGCACGTTCCACGCCTGTACCAGTTGCTCGAGGATGCGCGACACACGCGCGAGCATCTTGAACGCCGGCGGCAGCGCGTCGGTGCGCACCGCGTCGAGGGCGCCGCGCAGTTCGAACAGCGCGAGCTTCATCCACAGCTCGCTCGTCTGATGCTGGATGATGAACAGCATTTCGTTGTGATCGGGCGACAGCGGATGCTGCGCGTCGAGGATCGAATTCAGCGACAGGTAGTCGCCGTAGCTCATCGACTTCGAGAAGTCGAGTTGCGCGTTGTGCCAGCCGGCATCGCCGGGCACGTGCGACGCTTCGTGCGCCACCTGGGCCGCTGGTGCCGAATGAGTGGCGCGTGCGCCCGAGAACGGGCAGCCCGCCGGCGCGTCGTCGCCGGGTGGCTGCATATGACCAGAATTCACGACTCTCTCCAGATTTGAATGACGGGGCGCGGCGCGCGGCTGTCGCGCACCGGGCAAGGCCGATCAGGTCACCGCGCCGCGTTCGGCGAACTCGGGCGCCTTCCACGCGTCGGTGGCGAGGATGTCGCGCAGCGTCTCGACGGCGTCCCACACGTCGACGAAGCGCGTATAGAGCGGTGTGAAGCCGAAGCGCAGCACGTACGGCTCGCGGTAGTCGCCGATCACGCCGCGTGCGATCAGCGCCTGCATCACTTCATAGCCGTGCGGATGCTCGAAGCTCGCCTGCGAGCCGCGCTGGTGATGCGCGCGCGGCGTGACGAGCTTCAGCGACAGGCCTGCGCAGCGTGCCTCGACGAGCGCGATGAACGCATCGGTCAGCGCGAGCGACTTGCGGCGGATCGCGTGCATGTCGGTCTGCAGGAACACGTCGAGCCCGCATTCGACCATCGACATCGACACGATCGGCTGCGTGCCGCACAGGAAGCGGGCGATGCCCGGATCGGGCGCGAAGCCCGGCTGCATCGCGAACGGTGCGCGGTGGCCCCACCAGCCGGACAGCGGCTGCGAGAAGTGCGCGTGATGGCGCTGCGGCACCCACACGAAGGCGGGCGAACCGGGGCCGCCGTTCAGGTACTTGTACGTGCAGCCGACTGCGCCGTCCGCGCGTGCGCCGTTCAGGTCGACCGGCACCGCGCCGGCCGAGTGCGCGAGATCCCACAGCATCAGACCGCCTGCGTCGTGCACGAGCTGCGTGACGGCCGGCATGTCGTGCATGTAGCCGGTGCGGTAGTTCACGTGCGTGATCATCGCGACGGCCGTGTCCGCGCCGAGCGCGCCGGGCAGGTCGGCCGGGTCGTCGATCAGGCGCAGTTCGTAGTCGCCGCCGAGCTGCTCGATCAGCCCTTGCGCGATATACAGGTCGGTCGGGAAGTTCGAGCGTTCCGACACGATCACGCGGCGTTCGGGCGCGCGCCCGGCCTGGTGGCGCACCATCGCCGACAGCAGCTTGAACAGGTTGATCGAGATCGTGTCGGTCACGACCGTCTCGCCGGGGGCGCCGCCGATCAGCGTCGCGAGCTTGTCGCCGAGACGGCGCGGCAGCGCGAACCAGCCGGCCGTGTTCCAGCTGCGGATCAGGCCTTCGCCCCATTCGGCGCCGATCACCTGCTGCGCGCGGGCGGCCGAGGCGCGCGGCTGCGCGCCGAGCGAGTTGCCGTCGAGGTAGATCACGCCGTCGGGCAGGGAGAACTGGTCGCGCAGCGGGGCGAGCGGGTCGTCGCGGTCGAGCGCGAGCGCGTCTTCACGGGTCTTGATCATGATGTGGGGTCGTCAGTCGGGGTAATCAGGCGGCACGCGCGGGCAGCGCGCGCAGCACTGCGCGCACGGGGCTCGCGTCGAGCGTCGCGAACTTCAGCGGCAGTGCGATCAGTTCATAGTCGCCGGGCGGCACGTCGTCGAGCACGATGCCTTCGAGGATTGCCATCCGGTGCGCGCGCACGCGGTGATGCGCATCCATCGTCTTCGACTCCTGCGGGTCGAGCGACGGCGTGTCGATGCCGATCAGCTTCACGCCGTGCGCGGCGAGCAGGTCGACGGTCTCGGGCGCGACCGCGCAGAAGTTGCTGTCCCACTGCTCGACGCTGGCGCGTGCACAGGTGCGAAGCAGCACGCGCGGCGGTACGCCGTCGAGCGCGGCCGCGACATCGGCCGGCCGCACGACCGGCGATGCGCCGATGCAATGGATCACGCGGCACGGGCCGAGGTAAGTGTCGAGCGGCACGGCGCCGATCGGCGCGCCGTCGGCGTCATAGTGCAGCGGCGCGTCGCAGTGCGCGCCCGTATGCGGCGACAGCGTCAGGCGTGCGACGTTGACCGGCGAGCCGGCCTCCATCCGCCACACGCGTTCGACGGAAACCGGCGTATCGCCCGGCCACACGGGGGTGGCGGGGCTGACAGGCGGCGAGATGTCCCAGAGGGTGTCCATGGCATGACGATTCGGTGACTCGATCCTTCGAATGATAGGTGGACGCTCGCAGAAAGTGCTTGCGAAATAAACATGGACAATCCGCCGGATTGGCAGATAATTCGACTCAGAGGGAAAACGGGGACCAAAAATGCACGCGATCACGCTCGATGCCACCGACTGCCGGATTCTGGCGGTACTGCAGGAGGAGGGCAGAATCAGCAATCTCGACCTGGCGGAACGGATTTCGCTTTCGCCATCCGCCTGTCTGCGCCGCATGCGCCTGCTCGAGGAGCAGGGCGTGATCGAGCACTATCGCGCGTGCCTGAGCCGCGAGAAGCTCGGCTTCGAGCTCGAGGCGTTCGTTCAGGTGTCGATGCGCAACGAAGAGAATCAATGGCACGAGCGCTTCGCGGAAGCGCTGCGCGAATGGCCGGAGGTAGTCGGCGCGTTCGTCGTGACGGGCGAGAGCCACTATCTGCTGCGCGTGCTCGCGCACAACCTCAAGCACTATTCGGATTTCGTGCTGAACCGGCTCTACAAGGCGCCGGGCGTGATGGACATCCGGTCCAACATCGTGCTGCAGACGCTGAAGGATGAAGCCGGCGCGCCGGTCGGGCTGGCGCGCACGGGGGCGATCAAAGCGGTGTAAGGCCGTGGAAGCCGCCGCCGTGGAACACGAGCGGCGGTGCCGTGTCCGATTCCGTGCGCACGCCGCAGCGCTCCACTTCGCCGACGAAGATCACGTGGTCGCCTTCATCGTAGCGGCTGCGGTTGTGGCATTCGAACCACGCGAGCGCGCCGTCGAGCACGGGCATCCCCGAGTTGCCGGCCGCATGCGCGATCCCTTCGAAGCGGTCGCCCTTGTAGGTCGAGAAGCGCTTGCACAGGTCGAGCTGCGAGGCCGCGAGCACGTTCACCACGTAGTGGCTGTTGCCGCGGAACACGGGCGTCGACGCCGATTTGTGCGCGAGGCTCCACAGCACGAGCGGCGGATCCAGCGAGACCGAGTTGAACGAGCTGGCGGTGATGCCGATCAGCTGGCCGGACGGCGCGCGCGTCGTGATCACCGTCACGCCCGTGGCGAACTGGCCGAGGGCTTGCCGGAAGGCGGCCGAGTCGAAATCCGGAGGATTGGCGTGGCTCATCGCGCGGCCATCCGGAACGAGACGGGCGGGCGCGGCGCGACGCGGATGGGGCGGGCACGGCGGACGAAAGGCGACAAGGCGGTCGAGGGGGAAGGGGTGCGCATGGCCCGATTTTAGCGGAATCGGGGCCGCCGGGCCCGGCCGGACGGCGCATTGCGGGAGCAGGGTGACGTAGCGAACACTGCGGCGCGCTGCCGGATGCGCGATTGCACGCTGCCGGCACGGCCGTTCTGTCGCGTTTTTCGTGCGGCATCGCCGCTCCGCCCGGCACCCTTGCTCGACATCGGCCGCAGGTCCCCCCGCACTATCGCGCCGCCGCCAGCCCGAGCGACAACGCGCCCGTCACGATCAGGCTCGACGCCCACACCGCGTCGAGATTGAACCAGCTCCGCGATACGAACTTCAGCCCGAGATAGCGGTACACGAGCCAGGCGAGTCCGCCGCCGGCGCCGATCATCGCGATGGCATGCACGGCCGCGACGACGAGCGCCATCCCGAGATGCGCATCGACGAGCGTGGCCGCCGCGCGATGGCCGGCGTCCTGGTCGAGCCCGCACAGCCCGAGGTAGATCGGTACCAGCATCAGCCCCGCGCCATGCGCGATCGCGACCGCGAACGACCACAGGCCGAGCCGCGCGGGCGGGATCCGCGCAAGCGCCCGCGGATGCCGGCGCCGGATCAGCAGCACGGCGCCGAAGCCGATCACGAGCGCGCTCGCGCCGATCCGGATCGCCGTTTGCCACGCGAGCAGCGCGGCGAGCAGCCCGAACGGCAGCATCACCGCGAACACGGCGAGCGCATGGCCGAGCGCGAGATAGCCGAGCGCCGCGACGAGCGCGCCGCCGCGGCGCGTCATCAGCGCGTTCGACACCGCGAGCGGCCAGCCCATCGCGGGGTTGAGCCCGTGATACACCCCGCTCGCGAGTACGGCCGCCCACAGCGCGAACGGGGCGTGAACCACGGCGTTCAACGCTTGACCGACGGATAGCAGAACGAGTCGGTCGAGCAGTCGCCGCCTTCGAGCCGGATCTGGTGCGCGCGATAGCCGTCGGGGAACTCGACCCAGTAATCGTCGGCGAGCGTCAGCCCGCCTTCCGGCCCCACGTGCGCGAGCACCTGCGCGCCCGGCACCCCGTCCGGATAGAACTGGTCGTCCCACGTCGAATACAGCGAGTTGGTCCAGTACACGCGCTTCCCGTCGCGGCTGATCTCGACCATCTGCGGGCCGCCCGCGAACGTGCGGCCGTTCGAGTGCGGCGCGCGGCGTGCGATGCCGCCGATCCGGACCGACCCCGCGAGCACCGGGTTGTGCGGGTCCGACACGTCGTACTGGCGCATCTCGCCGGTGCCCCAGCAGGACACGTAGAGGAAGCGATCGTCGAGCGACAGGTCGATGTCGGTCACGAGCGGCGGCACCGCACCGAATCCTTGCAGCAGCGGCGGCAGTTCGTCGGCCGAGGCCGGCTCGGCCGGGATCGTCGCCGTCTTCTTCACATGGAACTTGCCGCCTTCGCGCCACCAGGTCCAGATCGAGCCTTCGAGATTGGTCGTGTCGACCACGACGCCGACGAACCCGTATTCGCGCGCCGGGTCGTGCGCGGGCCGCACCTCGAGCGCCATCTGGTGCTGCGCGCCGAGATCGATCGTCTGCACGTTGCGCCGCGCGCGCAGGTCCCAGAAATGCAGGCGATGCCCGTATTTGTTCGCGAGCAGGTCCTCGGGCACGATCCCGTTCTCGAATTGCGGCGGCAGCGCCCATTCGCTCGACACCATGTAGTCGCGCGGCAGGTTCCACCAGAAGTCGTAATGCTTGTCCTGCGGGCCGCGGTCGATCTCCCAGCGGCCGAGCACGTCGAAGGTCTCGCAATCCATGATGAAGATGCCGGGCGCACCGTCGGTGCCGTCCTTGCCTGCGCCGCCGAGCGTGCTCACGTAAATGCCCTCGGGCCCGCAGTGCACGGTGTGCGGCCGCGAATAGCCGGTCTTCGAGAAGATCTCGTCGGGCTCGATGATCTTGTGGATGCGCGCCTGCGTCGGATGCGGCTTCGTGTCGATCACGTAGATGCGCGACGAGCGCAGGCCCGGGATGATCAGGAAGCGACGTTCGAGGAACGCATGGCCGGTCAGCGGCGACAGCGACGACGAGCACGCATTCCAGCCGAAGTGGTGAAACTCGTCGCCGGTGTTCGGCATCGTCACCGTATGCACGATCTTTCCGTAGGTCGGCGAACCAGGCTTCACGTCGATCACGGCGAGCGCGTCGGGTCTGGAAAAATCGGGGCTCAGCAACAACGTATAGGCAAACGCTTCCGGCGGCGCCTGCATCGCAAGTTCCGGCGAAGCGTGAAACGTCGGGTCAGGCCGCATGCTCATGGTGATGCCCTCTCGATGGTGTCGGATCGTGGTCGCACGGCCGTTCGTTGCGGGCGTGCGAGTCGGGGTTGCCGCACGGCGCGCATCACGCCGGCGGGAGCGATCGGCAGGCGGACGCACGCGTCGGCGCGCGTGCGACGCCGTGCATCAGATCGTGAAAGCGGATAAAGGCGGTGTTCCGGATCGCCGCCCGCGGGGCGAGGCGGATGCGCGGCCAGGGGGTGATGCAATCGAAGCCGCGGCCCGCGACGCGGCGACGGCCGGACGCGTGACGCGGGTGATGTCTGTTAAGGCATGCATAGCGATGTTCCGGCAGATGATGTTTGCATCAGGGTCGGGCATGCATCGGGCGCTTTGCGCGAGACAGCGGGTTTGCCGCCGCGCCCGCGCGTGCCTAAGTGTAGTCGAGAAAACGGGCGGCCGGTCGTGCGCGGCACCTGTGCACTCTGTCAGGTTCGCGCGCGAGTGAGATACTTGCCGACGTGCCGTTGCGACCCGCGTGCGGGTGGGCAGCGGCGAGACGGAACGGTGGCGCCGGCGCATGCGTGCCGGCTGCCGACATCAACGAGGGACTGATTTCATGGTGAACGAGATGCTTGAAACCGCGACATTGGGAGGCGGGTGTTTCTGGTGCACGGAGGCGGTGTTTCTCGACGTCGACGGCGTGACGGCCGTCCAGTCGGGCTACGCGGGCGGCCATACGCGCAATCCCGGCTATCGCGACATCTGCGAGGGCGACACGGGCCACGCGGAAGTCGTCAACGTGACGTTCGATCCGGCGCGCATCGGCTATCGCGAGATCCTCGAGATCTTCTTCGCGACGCACGATCCGACCCAGTTGAACCGGCAGGGCAACGACGTCGGCACGCAGTACCGTTCGGTCGTGTTCACCCATTCGGACGCGCAGCGCGACACGGCGCTCGACGTGATCCGCGAACTGGAGCGCGAGCAGGTGTTCGGGCAGCCGATCGTCACGCAGGTCGTGCCGCTCGACGACAACTACTGGCCGGCCGAGGACTATCACCAGAACTATTACGCGCGTAACCCGGGGCAGGGCTATTGCTCGGTCGTGATCGGGCCGAAGCTCGCGAAATTCCGGCAGAAGTTCTCGCACCGGCTGAAGTCGCTGCGCGGCGCGTAAGCGTCGTGACCGCGGCCGGCGCAAGCCGGTATCAAGCGGATATCAAGCCGCCTCGTTGCGCCACTGCGCGCACGCGGCGGCGATCTCGCGCGCAAGCGCGATGCACGACAGCGGCGCGGAGCCTTCCGCCTTGTTGTTGATCGTGATGATCACCGGCTGCCCGGCCAGCGCATAGCGCGCGGCCAGCTCGGCGAGCGCCGAGCGCGTGGCCGGATCCTCGTCGACGAGCTTGTCGAACGGCTCGTACTTCGCTTTCGCCTGTTCATACTTGAAGCCGCCGTGCAGGCTCCAGCGCACGATCAGCGGGCCCGGCGCGTCGCCGTCGAGCAGCGCGAGCGCGGCCGCCTGGCGCAGCGGGTCGGGCATCCGCGCGTGCAGGCCGACGCAGTAGCGCACGCCGAGCGCGGCGAGCGCGCGGATGAAGCGCGGCGTGAGCAGGCTCGCGTCGCGAATCTCGATCGCGTAGCGGGTGCCGTCGGCTTCCGGCGGCAGCGGCGGCAGCGCCGCGAAGAACGCGGCCAGCCGGTCGATCAGCGCAGCGGGCTGGGCAAGCATCTGGTCGGGCAACGGCGAGAACTGGAACACGAGCACGCCGGCTTTCCGGCCGAGCCCGTCGAGGCACGGCTGCACGAATTCCCGGGTGGCGAGATCCGCGTCGAGGAAGGTCGGGTTCGGTCCCGACGGTTCGCCGCGCCGGCCGCGGATCACCGCGTCGGTCACGGAGGCCGGCGCCTTCACGACGAAGCGGAAATCGTCGGGTACCTGCTGCGCATAACGCAGGTAGTCGGCCACCGACAGCGGGCCGTAGAACGACCGGTCGAGGCTCACGCTCTTCAGCAGCGGATGCGCGCCATACGCTTCGAGCCCTTCGCGCGAGAGTTTCGTCTGAGCAAAATCGCCGTCGTAGACGATGCCGTCCCAGCCCGGGAAATACCACGACGACGTGCCGAGCCGGACGTTCGGCGGCAGGCCGGCCGCTGCGTCGGCCACATCCGGCGCGATCGGTGCGGGCAGCACGCCGCGCCGGCGCCGGCCTTTCGTCGGCGGCTCAGCGGGCGGGGACGGCTCGTCCCACAGCAGGCCGGAAGCGGCGGGCGGTGTTTCGTCCGAAGATCGGGGGGCGGGGCGGGTGCGCGGTGCCGGCTGCGCGTCGTCAGGCGCGCCATCGTTCTCGGGCGACGCGCGTGCGGCGTCGGCCGGCACGCCGAACAGGTCGAATTGCCCGTCGGCGTGCGGCGAGTTGGCGTCGTCGTGCTGCTGTCGTTCCGGCGGCGCCTTGCGCCGCGTCCTGCCGTCACCCATGCATGCCCAGCGTGAAGCGCCGCCTAGCGCGGCAGCGCGTGTTCGTACATATAGCGCCGCGACCACGGCAGCGTTTTCGCGCTCTGCCCGGCCTTGCGGCACACGATCTGGAAGATCGACACGTCGTCGTGCTCGAACGCATACGCGCAGCCGGCCAGATACACGCGCCAGATGCGGAATTTTTCGTCGTCGACGAGTTGTCGCGCGGCGTCGGCCTTCGCCTCGAAGTTTTCCGTCCAGATGTCGAGCGTGCGCGCATAGTGCCGGCGCAGGCTTTCGACGTCAATCGCTTCGAGCCCGCCGCGCTGTGCGGCTTCCAGCGCGAGGCTGATGTGCGGCAGTTCGCCGTCCGGGAACACGTAGCGGTCGATGAACTCGCCGCCGCCGAGCGCCGTCTCGCCGCTTTCCGCGTCGGTCGACGTGATCCCGTGGTTCATCGCGATGCCGTCGTCGGTGAGCAGGTCATGGATTCGCGAGAAATAGAGCGGCAGGTTCTTGCGCCCGACGTGCTCGAACATCCCGACGCTCGTGATGCGGTCGAATTGCCCGTCGATCTCGCGGTAGTCCTGCAGCCGGATCTCGATCCTGTCTTCCAGCCCGGCGGCCTTCACGCGCGCGGTCGCGAGGTCGAACTGGTTCTGCGACAGCGTGACGCCGAGGCACTGCGCGCCGAACTTCTGCGCGGCGCGCAGCACGAGCGCGCCCCAGCCGCAGCCGATGTCGAGCAGGCGCTGGCCGGGTTGGAGCCGGATCTTCGTCAGGATGTGGTCGATCTTCTTGATCTGCGCGGTGGCGAGATCCTCGTCGCCGTTCTCGAAGTACGCGCACGAGTACACCATGTTCTCGTCGAGCCACAGTTTGTAGAACTCGTTCGAGACGTCGTAGTGATACTGGATCGCCTTCTTGTCGGTGCTCTTCGAGTGATTGAAGTAGCGCTTCACGCGCGCCAGCTTGCTCGCGCTCGTCACCGTGCTGCGCGCGAGCGAGTAGCCGATGTTGATGATGTCCGACAGCTTGCCTTCGATGTCGATCTTGCCCTTCACGTACGCCTCGCCGAGATTGTCGAGGCTCGGTTCGAGCAGGAGCGGCAACGCCGACGCGCTGTTGACCTTCAGCGTGACCTGCGGCGCGCTGAAGGTGCCGAAATCGAGTTGGTCGCCGTTCCACAGCACGAGGCGCGCCGGTATGTTCGCCTTCGCCCGTACTTCGTCCGCCCACTGTGCCAGCTTCTTTTCCCAGAACATTTGGATTCTCCGTTTGTTCGTTGAATCGAATACAGCCAAGTATCTTGACCGGCGCCCGCCGCTTGCGAGGCGGGCGCCCGAATGCAACACGAGACACGACCGGCGTGCGCCGGCGCCGCGCTTAAGGCGACAGGCGCGAAATCGACCAGCCCGTCGACGTGCCGGCGTCGCGCGTGTACAGCAGGCGGTCGTGCAGCCGCGACGGGCGGCCCTGCCAGAACTCGATCGAGTCGGGCACGAGGCGGTAGCCGCCCCAGTGCGGCGGGCGCGGCGGGTTGTCGCCGTAGCGTTCGCTGACGGCCTTTTCCTGCGCTTCGAGCGTCGCGCGGCTGTCGATCACCGCGCTCTGCGCGGATGCCCAGGCGCCGATGCGCGAGCCGAGCGGGCGCGATGCGAAATAGCGGTCGCTTTCTTCTGCGCTGGTTTTCTCGATCCGGCCTTCGATGCGCACCTGGCGTTCGAGCTCGATCCAGTAGAACAGCAGCGCGGCCTGCGGATGCGCGGCGAGATCGCGCCCCTTGCGGCTTTCGTAATTGGTAAAGAAGACGAACCCGCGCTCGTCGACGCCCTTGATGAGCACGATGCGTGCCGATGGCCGGCCGTCGGCGCCGACGGTCGCGAGCGTCATCGTGTTCGGCTCGGGCAGCTTGGCGGCGAGCGCCTCCTTGAACCAGCGGTCGAACTGGGCGAACGGGTCGTGGGCGACGTCGGCCTCGTCGAGCGAAGCACGTGAGTAATTGATGCGGAGATCGGCGAGAGTCGTCATGTTATGCAAACGCTTCAATCTGGAACCATTGTAGCCAACGCGAGTGGCGCGTGCGAGCGGGGAGTTCAGGCAAAATAGAGGGCTGCACGACTTACGTTTTCCTTGCTGCCATGTCCGTCGCCGACGCTGCCCCGCCCAGTTCCTCTGATCTTACCCCGACCCCGGAAATCCAGCTTGACGTGGATCGCGCGCGGCGTTTCGGCGGCGTTGCGCGCCTGTACGGCGCGCCGGCCGCCGCCGCGTTCGAGCGCGCGCACGTCGCGGTGATCGGGATCGGCGGCGTCGGCTCGTGGGTGGCCGAGGCGCTCGCGCGCAACGCGGTCGGCACGCTGACGCTGATCGATCTCGACAACGTTGCCGAAAGCAATACGAACCGGCAGATCCATGCGCTCGACGGCAATTACGGCAAGCCGAAGGTCGACGCGATGGCCGAGCGGATCGCGCTGATCGATCCCGCGTGCCGCGTGAACCGGATCGAGGATTTCGTCGAGCCCGACAACTTCGACGCGCTGCTCGGCGGCGGCTTCGACTACGTGATCGACGCGATCGACAGCGTGCGCACGAAGGTCGCGCTGATCGCATGGTGCGTCGCGAAGCGCCAGCCGCTCGTCGTGGTCGGCGGCGCGGGCGGCCAGCTCGACCCGACGCGCATCCGGATCGACGATCTCGCGCTGACGATCCAGGATCCGCTGCTGTCGAAAGTGCGCGCGCAATTGCGCAAGCAGCACGGCTTTCCGCGCGGGCCGAAGGCGCGTTTCAAGGTCAGCGCCGTGTATTCGGACGAGCCGCTGATCTATCCGGAAGCAGCCGCGTGCGACCTCGAGGACGGCACTGAGCCGTCCGCGGCCGCGCACGTCGCGGGGCTCAACTGTGCGGGGTTCGGTTCGAGCGTGTGCGTGACCGCGAGCTTCGGCTTCGCGGCCGCCGCGCATGCGTTGCGCGCGATCGCGGCGCAGGCTGCCGGCTGAGCCGCTGAGAATCGCGGTCGTCGAGGCGTTGCGGCACGTGACGCGCGCCGTCGTCCGTCATGCGGGGCGATCCCGCAGCCGGGCCGTTGCGGCCCGGCCGGTCACACATCCGTTCAGTTGAGCGCCATGCTCAGCCTGCGCCGCCACCCGGCGACGAGATCCGGGCGATCGCCGGCCAGCTCGAACACCGAGATCAGCGTGCGGCGGCCGAGATCGTCGCCGTACGCGCGGTCGCGCGTGACGATTTCCAGCAACTGCTCCACCGCGCCTTCGTACGCGCGCCGCGCGATCAGGCTCTGCGCGAGATCGAAGCGCGCGTCGAGGTCGGCCGGGTTCGCCGCGATGCGCGCTTCGAGCGCATCGGTCGGCGGCAGGTCGGCCGTGGCGTCGAGTGCGTCGAAACGGGTCTTGATCGCCTGGTAGCGCGGATCGCCGTTCTGCACGGTCTGCGGCGACAGGCGCTCGGTCTCGGCGCGTGCGGCGTCGACCTGGTTGTTCGCGAGCAGCAGTTCGATCAAATCGAGGCGGGCGTCGTCGAAGCCGGGGTTCAGCGCGAGCGCCGCCTCGAGGTGCGTGAGCGCGTCGTCGTAGCGCGCCTCGGCCATCGCGTACTGCGCGGCACGCCGTTCGGCTTCCTCGGGTGCCGGCAGCAGCCGGTCGAGGAAGGCGCGCAGCTGGCCTTCGGGCAGCACGCCGACGAACTGGTCGACCGGGCGCCCGTCGGCGAACGCGATCACGTGCGGGATGCTGCGCGTCTGGAAGTGCGCGGCCAGTTCCTGGTTCTCGTCGACGTTGACCTTCACGAGCTTCCAGCGGCCTTCGTAGTCGCCTTCGAGCTTTTCCAGCAGCGGGCCGAGCGTCTTGCAGGGGCCGCACCACGGCGCCCAGAAGTCGACCAGCACGGGTGCGTCCAGCGACGCCTCGATGACGTCTTTCTCGAATGTGGCAAGCGTGGTGTCCATGTCGTTCTCTTCCGTTCGAATGTCGTCAGGATGGGGGCGGCGCGCCCCTTTTTCAACGCGGCTTCGACTCGGGCAGCGGAATCCACTCCGTCTCGCCCGGCACCTTGCCCATTTCCTGGCGCGTCCAGGCTTCTTTCGCGCGCTCGATCGCCTCGCGGCTGCTGGCGACGAAATTCCATTCGATGAAGCGCTCGCCGTCGATCTTGTCGCCGCCGAGCAGCATCGCACGCGCGCCGCTGCCGCTCGTCAGCGTGACCGCGGCGCCGGGGGCGAGCACGGCCATCTGCTCGGCCGGCACGGGCGTGCCGTCGATCGCGAGCTCGCCATCGACCACGTAGACCGCGCGCTCCTCGTGCGACGCGTCGAGTGCGAGACGGCCGCCGGCCGCGAATTCAGCCGCGACGTACAGCGTGCGCGAGAACGTCGTGACCGGCGAGCGCAGCCCGAACGCGTCGCCGGCGATCACCGTCAGCGATACGCCGTCCTCGTTGCGCTTCGGCAGCGTGTCGGCCGCATGGTGCTCGAACGACGGCTCGGTCGTCTCGTGCGCGCGCGGCAGTGCGACCCAGGTCTGAATCCCGTGCACGGTGTGGCCGTGTTCGCGCTGCGCGTCGGGCGTGCGTTCGGAGTGGACGATCCCGCGGCCGGCCGTCATCCAGTTCACGTCGCCCGGCACGATCTCCTGCAGCGAACCGAGGCTGTCGCGGTGCAGGATCGCGCCGTCGAACAGGTAGGTGACGGTGGCGAGGCCGATATGCGGGTGCGGGCGCACGTCGAGCCCCGTGCCCGGCGGCAGCGTGGCGGGCCCCATGTGATCGAAGAAGATGAACGGGCCGACGAGGCGAGCGGCGAGTGCGGGCAGCGTGCGGCGCACCTGCAGGTTGCCGATGTCGCGCACGTGCGGCTTCAGCAGGGCTTTGATCGGAGCGGTCATGACGGATCCTGTGGGGGCGGCGGGGGATGCCGGTCATTGTACTGGCCTCCGCCGCCGATTCCATGTGGGCCGCGCGGGTATCGGGCCGGGGGCTGAAACCCGGTAGACTGACCGGCTTCTCAGAGGAAAATGCCGGGCCGCCCCGGGTTTTCCGCCTCGAAGGCAGTCTTCTCGGGGCGCCCGGCGCAACGCGACAGGGCCTGAGTGCACCTTGCACGACCATTCGACAATCGAGGAGACGCCGATGATGGCCCCGAAGGACTTGCTGCTTGCGCTGGTCGTGATCCTGGCGTGGGGCGTGAACTTCGTCGTGATCAAGGTCGGCCTGCACGGGATGCCGCCGATGTTGCTCGGCGCGCTGCGCTTCACGCTCGCGGCCGTGCCCGCGGTGTTCTTCGTGCGCCGGCCGCAGATTCCGTGGCGCCTGCTGGTGCTGTACGGCGCGACGATCCAGCTCGGCCAGTTCGTGTTCCTGTTCACCGGCATGTACGTCGGCATGCCGGCCGGCCTCGCGTCGCTCGTGCTGCAGTCGCAGGCGTTCTTCACGCTCGTGTTCGCGATGCTGTTCCTCGGCGAGCGGCTGCGCATGCAGAACCTGCTCGGGCTCGCGATCGCCGCGGGCGGGCTCGTCGTGATCGCGGCGCAGGGCGGCCGCGCGATGACGCTCGCGGGCTTCCTGCTGACGATCTGCTCGGCCGCGATGTGGGCGTTCGGCAACATCGTCACGAAGAAGGTCGGCCGTGCGAACCTCGTGTCGCTCGTGGTGTGGGCCAGCCTCGTGCCGCCCGTGCCGTTCTTCCTGCTGTCGCTGTGGTTCGAAGGGCCGCAGCGGATCGCGACCGCGCTCGCCGGGCTGAACGGTGCGTCGATCTTCGCGGTCGTCTATCTTGCGTTCGTCGCGACGCTGCTCGGCTACGGGCTGTGGAGCCGCCTGCTGTCGCGCTATCCGGCCGCGCAGGTCGCGCAGTTCTCGCTGCTGGTGCCGATCGTCGGCCTCGCGTCGTCGTCGCTGCTGCTCGACGAGCATCTGACGCACACGCAACTGATCGGCACCGCGCTCGTGATGGGCGGGCTCGCGGTGAACGTGTTCGGCGGGAAACTGATGCGCCGCTTCGCGGCGTCGTGACGCGCCGGCACGCACTGCGTGCCGGCGGCGGGGCGGGTATGGCCGTCAGGCCATCCGGCTCTTCGCGAGCGGCGGATTCGCGGCGAAATAGCGCTTGATACCGCGGAAGATCGCGTCGGCCATCTGGTCGCGATAGCCGTCGTCGTTCAGCCGGCTCTCTTCTTCCGGGTTGCTGATGAAGGCCGTCTCGACGAGGATCGACGGAATGTCGGGCGCCTTCAGCACCGCGAACCCGGCCTGCTCGACCGAGCCCTTGTGCAGCTTGTTGATGCCGCCGACTTCCTTCAGCACGTAGTTGCCGTAGCGCAGCGAATCGCGGATCTGCGCGGTCGTCGACATGTCGAACAGCGCGCGGTTCACGGCCGCGTCCGCCGTCTTGATGTTGATGCCGCCGATCAGGTCGGACGAATTCTCCTT
This sequence comes from Burkholderia sp. AU33423, assembly GCF_002223135.1. Classification (NCBI taxonomy): domain Bacteria; kingdom Pseudomonadati; phylum Pseudomonadota; class Betaproteobacteria; order Burkholderiales; family Burkholderiaceae; genus Burkholderia; species Burkholderia sp. AU33423. The sequence goes on along the minus strand of NZ_NKFH01000005.1, from coordinate 376,552 downwards.
GTTCGCCATCCAGCGCGCCGCGGCGCTCGTCGCGCCGTGGTCGGACAGCGCGAACACCGACGAGCCGCGTGCGGACGGCGTCGTGAATGCATCGGCGTGGATCGACACGAACAGGTCGGCGCCCACGCGGCGCGCCTTCTGCACGCGCACGTTCAGCGGCACGAAGAAGTCGGCGTCGCGCGTCATCATCGCGCGCATGTTCGGCGCGCCGTCGATCTTCGCGCGCAGCTTCTTCGCGATGTCGAGCGCGATATGCTTCTCGTACGTGCCGCCGCCGCCGATCGCGCCCGGATCCTCGCCGCCGTGGCCCGGATCGATCGCCACCGTCAGCAGGCGAACGGTGCTGCCCTTGCCGGATTTCGGCGCGGTGAACTTGTAGGTGTCGCCATCGTCGTCGCTGTCGTCGCGGCGTGCGATGACGGGCGGCGGCTTGACGGCCGGCTTCGCGGGCGTCGAAGGCGTGGCGGGCGGCGTGTGCGGCGTGGCCGGCGTGTTCTGCGCGAAGCGCTGGAAGAACGCGTCGCTGTTGTCGCCCGCGGCGGGCGGCGGGGTACCCGGGCCGGACAGCGTGGTCGGCGGCTGCATCTGCTGCGCGCGCGCGTTGTCGTTGAGCGCCTGTTCCTTGCGTTCCGTCTGCGCGATCAGGTCGGACAGCGGATCGGGCGCGACGGCCGGATACAGGTCGAACACGAGCCGGTACTTGTAGGTGCCGACCGGCGGCAGCGTGAACACTTGCGGCTTCACCGAGCCTTTCAGGTCGAACACCATCCGCACGACGTGCGGCTGATACTGGCCGACGCGCACCGACTGGATCTGCGGATCGTTCGGCGCGATCTTCGACACGAGGTCGCGCAGCGCCTGGTCGAGGTCGAGGCCGGTCAGGTCGACGACGAGACGGTCGGGACCCTGCAGCAGCTGTTGGCTATTCTGCAGCGGCTGGTCGGATTCGATCGTCACGCGCGTGTAATCGCGAGCGGGCCACACGCGCACGCCGAGCACCGACGACGCGCGTGCGAGCCGCGGTGCGACGAGACCGAGCACCAGCGTCGACGCGCCCGCGCACAGGATCTGGCGGCGCCGCCAGTTGTGCGTCGCGGTGGCCGCCGATTCGATCGAGCGGAACGGTTTGATCAACATCTTTCGAGACATGCCTTTCCTGAAGCGCTGTACGCCCGGACGGTGAGGGAGCGGCCGTCGCCGTCCACGTCGAGCGAGAAAACCAGATCGGGTACGCCGAGCAGCGTGCCTGCCTGTTGTGGCCATTCGACGAGGCAGATCGCGCTGGAATTGAAATATTCGCGAAAGCCCGCGTCGGACCATTCGGCCGGATCGTTGAAACGATACAGATCGAAGTGATAGACCTCGAGTTCCCCATCGTCGCGTTCGAGCGCGTACGGCTCGACGAGCGTATAGGTCGGGCTGCGCACGCGCCCCGTGTGGCCGAGGCCGCGCAGGATCGCGCGCACGAGGGACGTCTTGCCCGCGCCGAGATCGCCGACCAGCTGGATCTGCAGCCCGTCGAACGCATGCGCGCGGGCGAGCTCGGTGCGCGCCGCGTCGAGCGCGTGCGCGAAGCGGATGCCGAAGGCCTCGGTCGCCGCTTCGTCGGCGAGCGCGATCACGCGCTCCGCGAGCAGGGCGGGCAGCATGGCGTCGTGAGGCGGATGGCTGGGCGTGGCTGGCATTCTCGTAAAATAGTGCGATGAACCGATTACCGGAACTCGCCGCATCCGACAGACCTTCGACTCGTGCCGAAGGCGCGGCACCGTGCGCGCTCGACGATGCGGCGTTGACTGCGCTCGCCGCGCGCATCAGGGCGTGGGGGCGCGAATTGGGTTTCGGGGCGATCGGCATCAGCGATACCGATCTCTCGGATGCCGAAGCAGGCCTCGCCGCCTGGCTGGAAGCCGGATACCACGGCGAAATGGATTATATGGCGAAACATGGGATGAAACGCGCGCGTCCGGCCGAACTTGTGGCCGGTACGCGACGCGTGATCTCCGCCCGGCTCGCCTATTTACCGGCCGAAACGCTCGCCGCCGACGTGGCTGAAAGCGCGCCGGGCGCGCTCGTACTGCACGACTGGCGCGCACGCGAACGGGCGCGGCTCGACGATCCGCAGGCGGCCGTCGTGTCGATCTATGCGCGCGGCCGCGACTATCACAAGGTGCTGCGCAACCGCCTGCAGACGCTCGCCGAGCGCATCGAGCAGGAGATCGGCGCGTTCGGCTACCGCGTGTTCACCGATTCGGCACCCGTGCTCGAGGTCGAGCTCGCGCAGAAGGCCGGCGTCGGCTGGCGCGGCAAGCACACGTTGCTGCTGCAGCGCGATGCGGGCTCGCTGTTCTTCCTCGGCGAGATCTACGTCGACGTTCCGCTGCCGACCGACGCGCACACGTCCCCCGACACCGCGCCCGAGACGCCCGGCGCGCACTGCGGCAGCTGCACGCGCTGCATCGACGCCTGCCCGACCGGTGCGATCGTCGAGCCGTACCGCGTCGATGCGCGCCGCTGCATCTCGTACCTGACGATCGAACTGAAAGGCAGTATCCCCGAGCCGCTGCGGCCGATGATCGGCAATCGCGTGTACGGCTGTGACGACTGCCAGCTCGTGTGCCCGTGGAACAAGTTCGCGCAGGCCGCGCCCGTCGCCGATTTCGACGTGCGGCACGGCCTCGATCGCGCGACGCTCGTCGAGCTGTTTGCGTGGGATGCGGACGCGTTCGATACGCGGATGCAGGGCAGTGCGATCCGGCGCATCGGCTACGAAAGCTGGCTGCGCAATCTCGCGGTCGGGCTCGGCAATGCGCTGCGCGCGGACGCGGGCCGGCTCACGCCGCAGGCGCGCGATGCGATCGTCGCCGCGTTGCGTGCGCGGGCCGACGATCCGTCGCCGGTCGTGCGCGAGCACGTCGAATGGGCGCTGCGTGCTGCGTGAAGGCGGCGTAAAGTGTCGTCGGCGCGCGGGGGTGCCGCGCGCATCCATCGGTCAGGAGAGGGCCATGTTCAATGCAGTCATCGACGCGCCGTTCGGCAAGGTCGGCATCCGCACGGATGCCGCGGTGGTGCGCGAGATCGTCTATCTGCCCGAATCGGTGAAGTCGGTCGATCCGGATTCGCCGCTCGCGAAGCGCGCGGTCAAGCAGATCGAACGTTATTTCGAGCGTGCGTCGGCGCGCTTCGACCTGCCGCTCGCCGAAGTCGGCAGCGCGTTCCAGCACCGCGTGTGGGACGTGATCAGCGATATTCCGCCCGGCACGGTGCTGACCTACGGGCAGGTCGCGAAGCGGATCGGCAGCGCGCCGCGCGCGGTCGGCCAGGCATGCGGCGCGAACTACTTCCCGCTCGTGATCCCGTGCCATCGCGTCGTCGCGGCGGGTGGACTCGGCGGCTTCGCGAACCACGACGACAACGGTTATTACCAGAAAGTGAAGCGCTGGCTGCTGGCGCACGAAGGCGTGCCGTACTGATGAGTGAATCGCTGATGTCCCCCGAAGCCGACGGCGATGCCGTCGAGATGTCGCCCGCGTTGCTCGCGAGCCGCGCGTCGATCGACGTGTTTTGCGATGCGCTGTGGCTCGAGCACGGGCTTGCGCGCAACACGCTCGATGCGTATCGGCGCGATCTGGTGCTGTTTTCACAATGGCTGGCGGAGACGCACGACGCGTCGCTCGATTCGGTCGACGAAGCGATGGTGACGGGCTACATCGCCGCGCGCAGCGACGGCAAGGCGACGTCGTCGAACCGGCGGCTTTCCGTGTTCCGGCGCTATTACGGCTGGGCCGTGCGCGAGCATCGCGCGAGCGCCGACCCGACGCTGCGGATCCTGTCCGCGAAACAGGCCGCCCGGTTTCCGTCGACGCTGTCGGAGGCGCAGGTCGAGGCGCTGCTCGGTGCACCCGACGTCGGCACGCCGCTCGGCCTGCGCGATCGTACGATGCTCGAGCTGATGTATGCGAGCGGGCTGCGCGTGAGCGAGCTCGTGATGCTGAAGACCGTCGAGGTCGGGCTCAACGAGGGCGTCGTGCGCGTGATGGGCAAGGGCTCGAAGGAGCGGCTCGTGCCGTTCGGCGAAGTCGCGCAAGGGTGGATCGAGCGCTACCTGCGCGAGGCGCGGCCGGCGCTGCTCGGTGCGCGCGCGGCCGACGCGCTGTTCGTGACCGCGCGCGGCGACGGGATGACGCGCCAGCAGTTCTGGAACATCATCAAGCGCCACGCGCAGCACGCGGACGTGCGCGCGCACCTGTCGCCGCACACGCTGCGGCACGCGTTCGCGACGCACCTGCTGAACCATGGCGCCGACCTGCGTGTCGTGCAGCTGCTGCTCGGCCACAGCGATATCTCGACCACGCAGATCTATACGCACGTCGCGCGCGAGCGGTTGAAGACGTTGCACGCGGAACACCACCCGCGCGGTTAGCGCATCCGGCGCGGCGCCGCCCGCGCCACGTGCGACGGCCTGCCCAATTCAGACCAGCTCGCGCAACTTGTGCTTCAGCACCTTGCCGGTCGATGCGGCCGGCAGCGCGTCGAGTACGCGGATATGTGCGGGGCGTTTGTAAGGCGCGAGCCGCTCCGCACACCAGGCGTGCAATGCCGCTTCGTCCGCCGTCGCGCCGGGCACGAGCTCGACGAACGCGAGCACTTCCTCGTTGCCTTCGATCGCGCGGCCGATGACGGCCGCCTGCACGACGTCCGGATGCGCGTTCAGTACCTGCTCGACTTCGACCGGATAGACGTTGAAGCCCGACCGGATGATCAGCTCCTTGCTGCGGCCCGCGATCGTCACCGCGCCGTCCGCCTCCTGCCGCGCGAGATCGCCGGTGCTGAGCCAGCCGTCCGGCGACACGGCCGCGCGCGTGGCGTCCGCGTTGCGGTAGTAGCCGAGCATCACGTTCGGCCCGCGCACGCGGATCTCGCCGACTTCACCCGGCGGTACGTCGGTGCCGTCCGGCGCGACGATCCGCATCTCCACGCCGGGAATCGGCACGCCGACCGAGCTGTCGGTGCGCGGCGCGTCGAGCGGCGTCTGCGTGATCGTCGGGCTGCTTTCGGTCATCCCGTAGCCGTTGTGCAGCGGCACGCCGTACAGGCGCTCGACACGCGCCTTCAGGTTCGCGTCGAGCGGCGAGCCGCCCGAATACGCGAAGCGCAGGCGCGGTGCGCGCCACGCATGGCCGTGCGTGTGCAGGTGTTCGAGCAGCTTGGCGTGCATCGCGGGTACGCCCTGGAAGATCGTGACGCCTTCGTCGGCGAGCGCGACGCGCACGGCTTCGGGCGAGAAGCGCGGCGCGAGCCGCAGCGTCGCGCCCGCGTACAGGCTGCCGAGGCAGACCGACGCGAGCCCGTACACGTGCGACACGGGCAGCACCGTGTAGACGACGTCGTCGGGCGACACGCGGCGCAGCGTGCTCGACGTCGCCGCGATGAACAGCAGGTTGCGATGCGACAGCATCACGCCTTTCGGCGTGCCGGTCGTGCCGGTCGTGTAGATCAGCGCCGCGCATTGCGCGGCGCCGTCGGCGGCGACCGGTTCGCTCCGCGCGCTCGCGTCGACGTGGTACGACCATGCGCCGATGTCGACCGGCAGTGCGCCGGCGGGCGTTGCGGCGTACCGCGCGGCATGCGTGCGCGCGTCGGGCGATGCGTCGGTGGTGAACGCGATCAGCTTAGGCCGCGCATGCGCGGCGATCGCGTCGAGCTCGCCGGCGGACAACCGCGCGTTCGACACGAGTGCCCACGCGTCGAGGCGGGCGACTGCGAACAGCAGCACGATCTGCGCGATGCAGTTTTCGGCGACGATCATCACGCGATCGCCGCCTTGCACGCCGAGGTTGGCAAGCAGCGCGGCGGCCGCATCGACGGCCCGCGACAGGTCGCCGTACGACAGGCGGCGCGCGTCCTCGATCAGCGCCGGATGCGCGGGCGCCTGCGCGGCCCAGCGTGCGGGCACGTCGGCGATGCGGCGAGGCAGCGCGGCGAGCAGGGCGTCGACGTCGAGCGGCTCGGAAGAACGGAGGGACGAGAGCATGGCGTCTCCAGAAAAAGGGCGGGCGGCGGCTGACGAGGTTGGCGAACGATCGTGCCATGACGGCGCGCGCGCCACAATCGGCCATTCGGGCAATAGCGCTTCGCGATGTCCGCAATGATGATGGACGGAATCGTTGCGGCGCCGCAGCAGGCCGCCCGGCGAAAAAACGGGCCGCGAGTATACCGCCGGGCCGGCGCGAGGGCGTTATCGCGCGCGTGCCGGTCGTTCACCATTAAAATGCCGCCATGAGCAAATCCAGGCATGTGTCCGAAACCCCCGCGACCCAGTTGCTGCGCCGCCACGGCGTTGCGTTCGGCGAGCATCCGTACGACTACGTCGAGCACGGCGGCACCGGCGAATCGGCGCGCCAGCTCGGCGTCGACGAGCACAGCGTCGTGAAGACACTCGTGATGGAAGACGAGCACGCGAAGCCGCTGATCGTGCTGATGCACGGCGACCGCACCGTGTCGACGAAGAACCTCGCGCGGCAGATCGGCGCGAAGCGCGTCGAGCCGTGCAAGCCCGAGGTCGCGAACCGCCATTCGGGCTATCTCGTCGGCGGCACGTCGCCGTTCGGCACGCGCAAGACGATGCCCGTCTACGTCGAGGCGACGATCCTCGAGCTACCGACGATCTACCTGAACGGCGGGCGTCGCGGCTACCTCGTCAGCCTCGCGCCGGCCGTGCTCACGTCGCTGCTCGGCGCGCAACCCGTGCAGTGCGCCAGTGTCGACTGAGGGTTTCACCTTCGTGGCAGGCCGCGCGCGTTCGGTAGAATGGGCGCCGTTTCGGCGTGCCGCGCACAGCCGTCCCTTTACCGATACGTTGAAAGAAGAGTCCTCCGCATGCAGATCCTGCTCGCCGCCCTCGTTGCCTACCTGATCGGTTCGGTGTCATTCGCCGTCGTCGTCAGTGGCGCGATGGGCCTGGCCGACCCGCGTTCGTACGGGTCGAAGAATCCCGGCGCGACCAACGTGCTGCGCAGCGGCAACAAGAAGGCCGCGATCCTGACGCTCGTGGGCGATGCATTCAAGGGCTGGATTGCCGTCTGGCTCGCCCGGCGCTTCGGCCTGCCCGACGTCGCGGTCGCATGGGTCGCGATCGCCGTGTTCCTCGGCCACCTGTATCCGGTGTTCTTCCGCTTCCAGGGCGGCAAGGGCGTCGCGACCGCGGCCGGCGTGCTGCTCGCGGTGCACCCGGTGCTCGGGCTCGCGACCGCGCTGACCTGGCTGATCATCGCGTTCTTCTTCCGCTATTCGTCGCTCGCGGCGCTGGTGGCGGCCGTGTTCGCGCCGGTGTTCGACGTGTTCCTGTTCGGCACGGGCCACAACCCGGTCGCGTGGGCCGTGCTCGCAATGAGCGTGCTGCTCGTGTGGCGCCACCGCGGCAACATTTCGAAGCTGCTGGCGGGGCAGGAAAGCCGGATCGGCGACAAGAAGAAGGCGGCCGCGGATGGCGGCGCGCAGGACGGCGGGAAAGCCTGAGGAAGCGCGGCGCTTGGCCGCAGCCGGGCGCGCCGCGTGTGCGGGGCCCGGCGGGATGACGTGACGGATCGCCCGGCGATCAGTCGCGGAAGTTGTTGAAGTCGAGCGGCGTGTCGGTCACGTCCTTGCGCAGCATCGCGATCACGCTCTGCAGGTCGTCGCGCTTCGTGCCGTTCACGCGCACTGCGTCGCCCTGGATGCTCGCCTGCACCTTGATCTTGCTGTCCTTCACGAGGCGCACGATTTTCTTCGCGAGATCGCCGGTCACGCCTTTCTTCACGGTGACGATCTGCTTGACCTTGTCGCCGCCGATCTTCTCGACCTTGCCGTAGTCGAGGAAGCGCACGTCGACGTTGCGCTTGGCCAGCTTGCCGATCAGCACGTCCTTGACCTGGCCGAGCTTGAAATCGTCATCGGCGAACAGCGTCAGCTCGCGTTCCTTCTGCTCGACGCGCGCGTCGGAGCCCTTGAAGTCGAAGCGCGTCGAAATTTCCTTGTTCGACTGCTCGATGGCGTTCTTCACTTCGATCATGTTCGCTTCGGAAACGACGTCGAACGATGGCATGGCATTCCTCCCTTGAGATGCGGGCACCCGGCTCGCGCGCGGGCACTCGCTATAATTGCGGACTGTTTGCCATTTTACCGATGCCCCTCCGTTTGCCCAAGGCCGGCCATGCGCCGCCCGGGCGGACGTGACCGCGAATGCCGATGCCTCCTGACGATTCCACCCTGTCGCTGCTTCCCGACCATCCGCTCGCCGCGCACAACACGTTCGGCATCGCCGCGACCGCGCGCTTTGCCGCGCGCATTACGCACGCGTCGCAGTTCGAGGCGCTCCATCGCGACCCGCGCGTCGCGAACCTGCCGCAGCTGGTGCTCGGCGGCGGCAGCAACGTCGTGTTCACGCGCGACTTCGACGGCGTCGTGCTGCTCGACGAGATCGCGGGCCGCCGCGTCGTGCGCGAGGACGACGACGCGTGGTACGTCGAGGCCGGCGGCGGCGAGAACTGGCACGCATTCGTCGCATGGACGCTCGAGCACGGGATGGCGGGCCTCGAGAACCTCGCGCTGATTCCCGGCACGGTCGGCGCCGCGCCGATCCAGAACATCGGTGCGTACGGCCTCGAGATGAAGGCGTATTTCGACTCGCTGGTCGCGGTCGAGCTGGCGACGGGACGTAGCGAGCGCTTCGATGCCGCGCGCTGCGCGTTCGGCTATCGCGACAGCTTCTTCAAGCGGGAAGGGCGCGGCCGGTTCGCGATCGTGTCGGTGACGTTCCGGTTGCCGAAGCAATGGGCGCCGCGGCTCGGCTACGCGGACGTCACGCGCGAACTCGACGCACGCGGCATGGCAGCCGACGCGGCCACGGCGCGCGACGTGTTCGACGCGGTCGTCGCGATCCGCCGCGCGAAGCTGCCCGATCCGCTCGTCCTCGGCAACGCGGGCAGTTTCTTCAAGAATCCGGTGATCGATGCCGCGCAATTCGATGCGCTGCGCGCCCGCGCGCCGGAAGTCGTGTCGTATCCGCAGCCGGACGGGCAGGTCAAGCTCGCGGCCGGCTGGCTGATCGACCGCTGCGGCTGGAAGGGGCGCGCGCTGGGCGCGGCGGCCGTGCACGACCGCCAGGCGCTCGTGCTCGTCAATCGCGGCGGCGCGACGGGTGCCGACGTGCTCGCGCTGGCGCAGGCGATCCAGGCCGACGTACGCGCACGTTTCGGCGTCGAACTCGAGCCCGAACCGGTCTGCCTGTAACGCGGGTTTGGCGCAGCTTTTCTCGCGCCCAAACAAAAAGCGCCGATCGTCGATCGGCGCTTTTTTCATGGATGGCCCGTTGCCGGCGCGTCAGTGCTTGAGGCGGCCGAGCAGCAGGAACTCCATCAGTGCCTTCTGCACGTGCAGGCGGTTTTCCGCTTCGTCCCACACGACGCTTTGCGGGCCGTCGATCACGCCGGCCGTCACTTCCTCGCCGCGGTGCGCGGGCAGGCAGTGCATGAAGAGGGCGTCCGGGTTCGCGTGCCCCATCATTTCCTCGTCGACGCACCAGTCGGCGAACGCCTGCATGCGGGCCTCGTTCTCGGCCTCGAAGCCCATGCTCGTCCATACGTCGGTGGTGACGAGATCGGCGCCCTTGCACGCTTCGTTCGGATCGTCGAACACTTCGTAGAACGGCGCGCTGTCGGGCGATACGAGCTTCATGTCGAGCGCGTAGCCGGGCGGCGTGGACAGGCGCAGCTTGAAGCCGAGGATCTGCGCGGCTTCGATCCACGTGTAGAGCATGTTGTTCGCATCGCCGACCCACGCGACGGTCTTGCCGGCGATCGGGCCGCGGTGCTCGTAATACGTGAAGATGTCGGCGAGCACCTGGCACGGGTGGTACTCGTTCGTCAGGCCGTTGATCACCGGCACGCGGGAATTGTCCGCGAAGCGCTTGATGACGTCCTGCTCGAACGTGCGGATCATGATGATGTCGACCATCCGCGAGATGACCTGCGCGGAATCCTCGACGGGCTCGCCGCGGCCGAGCTGCGTGTCGCGCGTGCTCATGAAGACGGCATGGCCGCCGAGCTGGAAGATCCCGGCTTCGAACGACAGGCGCGTGCGCGTCGAGCTCTTCTCGAAGATCATCGCGAGCGTGCGGTCGTGCAGCGGGTGATAGGTCTCGTAGTTCTTGAACTTGCGCTTCAGGATACCCGTGCGTTCGAGCACGTACTCGTAGTCTTCCAGCGAGAAATCCTTGAACTGCAGGTAGTGACGAATGGTTTTGGCGGTCATGAAGCGAAATGCGGCGGGTTGCACCCGGCAGCAAGGCCGGACGGCGCCGCCGTCGGGTGTGGATAACTCAAAGCAGCATAAAGGATTTTCTGTGCTTTGACGAGCCGCGGAAAGAACCGGGGCTCGATCGCCGCGCGCGGCAAGCGACGCAGGAGGAGGGGTGTCGGGACGGCGCGCGATGGCGCGCTGCGGTATAATCCAAAAGTTTTCTCCAGCCCGGCAGGCAAGCCTTTTAGCGCTCTGCCGGACACAAGCCGTGCGCTGCACAAATCCGGTGCAGTCCGCCGGTGGCGCGCACCGACGTCCCGTTTTCGGGATATCGGACTGCTTGTGCCGCCGTCCGTTTCAGCTTTGTGTTCGCGTATCCAGGCGCCGTTGTCTGGACATCGCCGGGCCGTCACTTGGGTACCCACATGGCTGAAACCCCTCCGACCGAATTCTTCATCCAGGGCATCACGAAAGACGGGAAAAAGTTTCGCCCGAGCGACTGGTCGGAACGTCTGGCCGGTGTGATGGCCTGCTTCGGGCCGGGGGCGAGCGGGCGGAACGCGCGTCTCCAGTATTCGCTCTACGTGCGTCCGACGATGCTCGGCGACCTGAAATGCGTGATCCTCGATTCCCGGCTGCGCGACGTCGAGCCGATGGCGTTCGATTTCGTGCTGAATTTCGCGAAGGACAACAACCTCGTCGTGACCGAGGCGTGCGAACTGCCGGACTACGACGCGAAGAAGTGATGCCGGCGCGGGCGAGGGCGCTTGCCGCGCCCGCCCTCGTGGCAACTGTCGTCGGCTGGCAGGATGCGCCGGCGACAGGCAACAAAAATCTATGGTCAGCCCGATTTTTGCAAGCGAGGCAGTGTTGACCTAAAGTGGACTTGCTCGAATCTATCCGGGGTCGCGGATGGGAAAGATCCCGCCCCATGATGGGAGCCGCGCCGGGCAAACCTCAAAAAGCCCACAGCATTGAGGTGCTGTTTTTTGTGTCAGGTTACTTGCCCGGCCGTTGAGTCGTTTATGCCTTCACGTATCTCGCGTCGCAAAACCAGAGGTGACTACTGAAGCTGAAGCCGTAAGCGATAGGAAGCGTCAGACTGAGGGAACAGCCTCGATGCTCCGGTAGTGTGTCCCTTTGGCGAGGATGGCCCAGGCGATCCTCGCCAGTTTGTTGGCCAGGGCACAGGCCACCACGTTCGAGTGTCGTCGCGCCAACAGGCTGCGAATCCAGACGCCCAATGCATCCGTGCGGTGCTCGATGCGCTGCATGATGGCCCGCGCACATTGCACCAGCAGCCGTCGCAGTTCCTTGTCGCCACGCTTGCTGATGCCCAGTAGCGTTGGTTTGCCGCCGGTGCTGTACTGCCGCGGCACCAGACCGACCGAAGCTGCAAACTGCCTTGCTGAGCCATATTGCTGGGCATCGCCCAACTCTGACATCAACACGCTGGCGGTCATCGGGCCAATGCCAGGAATCTCGAGCAGTCGTTCGCTGCGTTCATCCTCGTGTAGCTGGGTAAGCAACTCACGTTCGAGCTGGTGGATCTGCTCGTCCAGATACCTGAAGTGCGCCTGCAAACGTTCGAGCACGACCACCAGCCTCGGCGGCAACGATTCTGCCTCGAGCACGGCAGGCAGTCGCCGGATCACTGCCATGCCGCGCGGCAAGCTGATACCGAACTCCAACAGAAACGCATGAATCTGATTGATCGTGCCGGTGCGGTCACGCACCAGCCGCTCGCGCACACGGTGCAAGGCTGAAACGATCTGCTGGGCTTCGTTGTGCGGGCTCACGAAACGCATGCTCGAACGAGCGGCTGCTTCGCAGATCGCCTGGGCGTCCGCGAAATCGTTCTTGTTGCCTTGCCGGAACGGTTTGACGAATTGCGGAGAAATCAGCTTGGCCTCATGGCCCAGCGCTTGAAGTCGACGTGCGATCCAGTGAGCACCGGCGCAGGCCTCCATGACCACAATACAACGCGGAAAATTGCCCAGCAGCGTGAACATCTGGCTACGCGTGAGCTTTTTACGGAACACCATCCTGCCTGACGCATCCTGTCCATGCAGGTGGAAGCAGTGCTTGCCGAGATCGATTCCGATCAGCGATACCGTGTCCATGATGGCCCTCCAGAAGGACAAAATCCTCACTCAGCGTAGTCCACTGAGTGAGGATCGGGCTGACCATCCTATTAAGCCCGCCTAGGCGGGCTTTTTTGCGATCGCAGGAAACAGGAACGCCCGCGTGAGCGGGCGCACCGGATTTACGCTGCTGCCTGCAGACCCTTGACGGCTGCGGCCAGGCGGCTCTTGCTGCGAGCGGCCTTGTTCTTGTGAACGATCTTCTTGTCGGCGATCGTGTCGATCGTCTTCACGGCAGCCTTGAACAGCTCGGCAGCCTTTGCCTGGTCGCCGGCTTCAACAGCCTTGCGAACCGACTTGATCGCGGTACGGAATTTCGAGCGCAGCGCCGAGTTGTGCGAGTTTGCCTTCGCGGCCTGGCGGGCGCGCTTGCGTGCTTGTGCGGAGTTAGCCATGACGGTTCCTTATCCTGTCCTGTTTCCAGAGCTTGGAGCCTGACGGCCAAGCGCTGCTTTTCGATCCGTCCCCTGAGAACGATTGCCCAGGGGCGCATAAAAAAACGGTGATTTTAACCGAGGCAGGGACATGAAAACGGCAGTTGCCGTGCATGTACGAGCCCAGAAACCGGCGATTATAGCAACAAAATCAAGCGCGTGGCAAGTTCAACGTGACACCCGCCGAGGAGGGCGCCGGACGCGTGCGCGCTTTTCGGCATCGGCCGCTGGCCGGGCCACGCAACGTCCGTATAATAAGCGCCCCATGAATCTATTCCGAGCCCTGCTGACGGTCAGCGGCTTCACGCTGCTGTCGCGCGTGACCGGACTGGCCCGCGAGACGCTGATCGCCCGTGCGTTCGGCGCCAGTCAATACACCGACGCGTTCTACGTCGCCTTCCGTATCCCGAACCTGCTGCGCCGCCTGTCTGCCGAAGGCGCGTTCTCGCAGGCGTTCGTGCCGATCCTTGCCGAGTTCAAGAACCAGCAGGGGCATGACGCGACGAAAGCGCTCGTCGACGCGATGTCCACCGTGCTTGCGTGGGCGCTTGCCGCGCTGTCGGTGGTCGGGATCGCCGGCGCATCGTGGGTCGTGTTCGCCGTCGCGTCCGGCCTGCACACCGACGGGCAGGCGTTCCCGCTCGCGGTCACGATGACGCGGATCATGTTCCCGTACATCGTGTTCATCTCGCTGACGACGCTCGCCTCCGGCGTGCTGAACACGTACAAGAGCTTCTCGCTGCCCGCGTTCGCGCCGGTGCTGCTCAACGTCGCGTTCATCGCCGCGGCCGTGTTCGTCGCGCCGCACCTGAAGGTGCCGGTGTTCGCGCTCGCGTGGGCCGTCATCGTCGGCGGCGTGCTGCAGTTCCTCGTGCAGTTGCCGGGCCTGAAGAAGATCGACATGGTGCCGCTGATCGGCCTCAACCCGCTGCGTGCGTTGCGCCACCCGGGCGTGAAGCGCGTGCTCGCGAAGATGGTGCCCGCGACGTTCGCGGTGTCGGTCGCGCAACTGTCGCTGATCATCAACACCAACATCGCGTCGCGGCTCGGGCAGGGCGCCGTGTCGTGGATCAACTACGCCGACCGCCTGATGGAATTCCCGACGGCGCTGCTCGGCGTCGCGCTCGGCACGATCCTGCTGCCGAGCCTGTCGAAGGCGCACGTCGATGCCGATTCGCACGAGTATTCGGCGCTGCTCGACTGGGGCCTGCGCGTCACGTTCCTGCTCGCGGCGCCGAGTGCGCTCGCGCTGTTCTTCTTCGCGACGCCGCTCACCGCGACCCTGTTCAACTACGGCAAGTTCGACGCGCACACCGTCACGATGGTCGCGCGCGCGCTGGCGACCTACGGGATCGGCCTCGTCGGCATCATCCTGATTAAGATCCTCGCGCCGGGCTTCTATGCGAAGCAGGACATCAAGACGCCCGTGAAGATCGCGATCGGCGTACTGATCGTCACGCAGATCTCGAACTACGTGTTTGTGCCGCTGATCGGCCACGCGGGCCTGACGCTGAGCATCGGCGTCGGCGCGTGCCTGAACTCGCTGCTGCTGTTCATCGGGCTGCGCAAGCGCGGCATCTACCAGCCGTCGCCGGGCTGGCTGCGCTTCTTCGTGCAGCTGATCGGCGCGGCGCTCGTGCTCGCCGGCCTGATGCACTGGCTGTCGATCAGCTTCGACTGGACCGGGATGCGTGCGCAGCCGCTCGATCGCATTGCGCTGATGGCCGCGTGCCTCGTGCTGTTCGCTGCACTATATTTCGGTATGTTGTGGGTGATGGGCTTCAAATACGCTTATTTCAGAAGGCGCGCCAAGTGACGACCGCAATGACCCGCGTCCTCGACTACTTCAGCACGCTCGTGGCAGACGACGACAGCCTGCCCGTCACGGAAGCGGCGCTGTCGCTGGCGCAGGACGCGTATCCCGACCTCGACCTGCAGGGCACGCTGGCCGAACTCGACATGCTGGCCGCGCGGCTGCGCCGGCGGCTCACGGACGATGCGGACCTGAAGGGCCGCGTCGCCGCACTGAACGATTTCTTCTTCCGCGAGCTCGGCTTCGCGTGCAATCACAACGACTACTACGACCCCGATAACAGCCACCTGAACGCCGTGCTGAAGCGGCGGCGCGGGATCCCGATCTCGCTGTCGGTGCTGTACCTGGAGCTCGCCGAGCAGATCGGCGTGCCGGCGCGCGGCGTGTCGTTCCCCGGCCACTTCCTGTTGCGCGTCACGCTGCCGGACGGCGACCTGATCATCGATCCGGCCAACGGCCATTCGCTGTCCGAAGCCGAGATGGTCGAGATGCTCGAGCCGTATGTCGCGCGTGCGGCCGGTGCGGTCGACAGCGCGTTGCGCGCGCTGCTGCAGCCGGCGACGAGCCGCGAGATCATCGCGCGGATGCTGCGCAACCTGAAGACGATCTATCTTCAGACGGAACGCTGGCAGCGCCTGCTCGCGGTACAGCAGCGGCTCGTGATCCTGTTGCCCGAGCACGTCGATGAAGTCCGCGACCGCGGATTCGCGTATGCGCGGCTCGATTACCTGCGCCCCGCGCTGGAGGATCTCGAGCAGTATCTCGGCGAGCGGCCGGACGCGGACGACGCCACCGTCGTCGAGTCGCAGGTGACCGAATTGCGGCAGCGGATGCAGCGCGACGGCGAGGACTGAGCCATCGCCACGCTGCCGGAACCCTGAATGAAAAGACGCCCGCATCGCGGGCGTTTTTTTGTGCCTATTTCGGCTGCATCCGGATCGCGCCGTCGAGGCGGATCACTTCGCCGTTGAGCATCGGGTTCTCGACGATCTGGCGTACCAGCAGCGCGTATTCGGCCGGTTTGCCGAGCCGCGGCGGGAACGGCACCATCGCGCCGAGCGCGTCCTGCACGTCCTGCGGCATGCCGAGCAGCATCGGCGTCTCGAACAGGCCGGGCGCGATCGTCATCACGCGGATGCCGCTGCGCGACAGGTCGCGCGCGATCGGCAGCGTCATGCCCGCGACGCCGGCTTTCGACGCCGCGTACGCGGCGTGGCCGATCTGCCCGTCGAACGCGGCAACCGACGCGGTGCTGACGATCACGCCGCGCTCCCCGTCCGCGGTCGGCGCGGTGGCAGCCATCGCGGCGGCCGCGAGCCGGATCATGTTGAACGTGCCCACGAGGTTCACGTTGATCGTCTTCACGAACACGTCGAGCGGATGCGCGCCGTCCTTGCCGACGGTCTTCGCGGCGGGCGCGATGCCTGCGCAATTCACGAGGCCGCGCAGCGTGCCGGCTTGCGTCGCCGCGCCGACGGCCGCCTGCGCGTCGGCTTCGCTCGACACGTCGCAGTGCACGAAGATGCCGCCCAGCTCGGTCGCGAGCGCGGTGCCCGCCGCGTCGTTCAGGTCGGCGAGCACGACCGTGCCGCCTGCCTGCGCAAGCATCCGCGCCGTGCCGGCGCCGAGGCCCGATGCGCCGCCCGTGATCAGAAACACGTTGCCGCGAATATCCATGACTGTCTCCGTTGTTGAGCGCCCCTGACGCTTCAGTGCTCAGGGGCGGGCCCATCCAAAGTGGTCGAGCGCTGTTGGCGTTGCGGCGCTGGCTGCGGTGCCGCGCAAAGCGGTTGTATGGTTCGATGTCGTGCGATCGGTTGAAATGCCGGCGCCCGGGTAAAGGGAGCGCCCGCACCCGACCGATTGTACGGGGCGCTCTCGAACCCTCCTCGGTTTCCTGCGATGAACCAAAAAAAAAAGCCGCCCGGAAAGGGCGGCTTGCGGGTGCGCGATGCGCTGCTTACTTCAGTGCGCCAAACGCGCGTTCGCGGATTTCCTCGACGCTGCCGAGGCCCGAGATCTTGCGATACTGCGGTGCCTTCAGGCCGTTTTCCTCGCCCCGCTGCGCCCAGTCGCCGTAGTACGTGATCAGCGGCTTGGTCTGCGCTTCGTACACTTCGAGGCGCTTCTTGACGGTTTCTTCCTTGTCGTCGTCGCGCTGGATCAGCGGTTCGCCCGTCACGTCGTCGTGGCCTTCGACCTTCGGCGGGTTGAACTTGACGTGGTATGTGCGGCCCGATGCCGGGTGCGTGCGGCGACCGCTCATGCGCTCGATGATTTCCGAGAACGGCACGTCGATCTCGAGCACGTAGTCGATCGCGACGCCGGCTTCCTTCATCGCGTCAGCCTGCGCGATCGTGCGCGGGAAACCGTCGAACAGATAGCCGTTCGCGCAGTCGGATTCCTTCAGGCGCTCCTTGACGAGGCCGATGATCAGCGCGTCCGGTACGAGCTTGCCGGCGTCCATGTAGCCCTTCGCCTCGACGCCGAGCGGCGTGCCGGCCTTCACGGCCGCGCGCAGCATGTCGCCCGTCGAGATTTGCGGGATGCCGAATTTTTCCTTGATGAAGTTTGCCTGGGTGCCCTTTCCCGCGCCGGGCGCGCCCAACAGGATCAAACGCATGGTGATATCTCCAGTATGTAGATTCGTGTGGCGAGACGAAAAAAAGCGCCGGCGACGGTGTGCGCGGGGCTTGCCTGGCGCGTGGCGGACCGGTCTGATGCGGCGCGTCGGGTTGGGCGACGCGCGGCTGCCGGCGGGCCGCGGGCGGGGTCAAGCGAGGACGCGCTGGTCGCGGACGGCTCGCACAATCGCCTGATTATGCCACGGGTTATTTTGATGACGGCTGAAAAAGGGCCTGCACGCGTGCGAGATCGGCCGGCGTGTCGATTCCGGCTTCCGGCGCGGACTCGGTGATCAGCACGGCAATGCGCTCGCCGTGCCAGAGCGCGCGCAGCTGTTCGAGCTGCTCGGCCTGTTCGATCGGCGCCTGCGCGAGCGTCGGATAGGTGCGCAGGAAACGCGCGCGATAGGCATAGAGGCCGATGTGCCGGTAGACCGGGAAGGCCGGTGCAGGCAGGGCCGCGACGTCGGGCCAGTGCGGCTGGTACGCATCCCGGCTCCACGGAATCGGCGCGCGCGAGAAGTACAGCGCGACGCTCTGCGCGTCGAGCGCGACCTTCACCACGTTCGGGTTGAACACGTCGGCCGCATCGTGGATCGGGTGGGCGGCCGTCGCAATCGCGCAGGCCGGATGCGCGGCGAGGTGCGACGCTACGTCGCGCACGAGCACGGGGTCGATCAGCGGCTCGTCGCCCTGTACGTTGACGACGACGGTGTCGTCGCTCCACCCGAACGTCGCCGCGACTTCCGCGAGCCGGTCGGTGCCGGACGGATGGTCGGCGCGTGTCAGCACCGCTTCGAAGCCGTGATCGCGGGCCGCATCGAGCACGCTCTGTGCGTCGGACGCAACCAGCACCTGCTGCGCGCCTGCTTCGCGCGCGCGCTCGGCGACGCGCACGACCATCGGCTTGCCGCCGAGATCGGCGAGCGGCTTGTTGGGGAGCCGCGTCGACGCGAGCCGGGCGGGAATGACGGCGATGAAGGGTTGAGTCATCGGGGAGGCGGTGAGAAGAACGGAGCGGGCGGCGCGTCGGGTGCGGGCCGCCCGGCGGGTTCGGCGCCCTCGCAGCGGATACGCCGCGGCGAGGGCCGGGTCGGGCGGCTTAGCGGCCGGCCGGGTCGACCGGCGTGCCTTCGACGGTCTGGCGCGCCTCGTCGACCAGCATCACGGGGATGCCGTCGCGGATCGGGTAGGCGAGCTTGTCCGCATTGCAGATCAGCTCCTGCGCGGCACGGTCATAGTGGAGCGGGCCTTTGCAGATAGGGCACACAAGGATTTCAAGCAGGCGAGCGTCCACGGAGTTTCTCCACAACGAGGGCAATGAGGCGAGGGTCGAGCGCGGCTTCGACGGGGACCACCCACAGTCGGGCGTCGCGCCAGGAAGCGCCCAATTTTACTGCATCCTTCTCGGTGATCAGGATCGCATCGACGGCGTCGTCGACGAATGGATTGTCGGCGAACGCGTAGTGGTCGGGCAGCGCGCGCGTGGCCGGCGCGAGACCGGCCGCGCGCAGCGTCGCGAAGAAGCGTTCCGGCGCGCCGATGCCGGCCGCGGCGAGCACGCGCTCGTGCGCGAATTGCGACAGCGGGCGGCGCAGCGCGGGCTGGTCGAGGTGCCACGCGGCGCCCGGTGTGAGCGCGAGCGAATAGGTGTCGGGCCACGGCGGCAGCGCGCCGCTGTACGGATCGTTGACGAGCGTGGCGTCGCGGTGCCGCGACAGCGGTTCGCGCAACGGCCCGGCCGGCAGCAGGAAGCCGTTGCCGCCGAGCCGGTGGTCGAACACGACGAGCTCGACCGTGCGCGCGAGGCGGTAGTGCTGCAGGCCGTCGTCGCTGACGATCACGTCGACGTCCGGATGCGCGGCGCGCAGCGCCTGCGCGGCCGCGACGCGATCCGGGCAGACCCAGACGGGTGCGCCGGTGCGGCGTGCGATCAGGAGCGGTTCGTCGCCGCCCGCGCTGGCGCGCGACGCGGGCGTGACGGCGGTCGGCGCCTTCACGTTCGCACCGTAGCCGCGCGACACGATGCCGGGCGTGAAGCCGGCCGCGCGCAACGCGTCGACGAGTGCGATCACGGTCGGCGTCTTGCCGGTGCCGCCGACGGTCACGTTGCCGACCACGACGACGGGCACGCCGACGTCGACCGGTTTCTTCCAGCCCTGCGCGTAGGCGGTGCGCCGCAGCGCCGCGCACAGGCCGAACACGCAGGCGAACGGCGTGAGCGCCCACGCGAGCGCGCCGCGGCGCTGCCATTCGCGCGTCAGGCGGGCTTCGAGCCGGGCGAGCGGGCCGTCGGGCGCGCTCATCGGGCCGGGCGCGGCATCTCGTGCGCCGCGTCGTGGGACGGATTCGTCAAGGCGGATTCTCCGTTGGGCGGCGCATGCCGCGGGGTCTGCGGAAGGCGGCACTCTAGCGCGCCGCAGGCGGGCGCGGCAAGCGCGACCGGCAGCCGCAGCCTGCGGGGCCGGATCGTGGCGGCTTGTGGATAACTCTGTGAAAAACTCCTCGTTCGATGGCGTCAAACGCCCGCCGGGTGGGCCTCGAATCGGATGAGAATCATTCAGAAAGATTTAAAAATGTATAAAAATCAATGTGTTGGAGAGAATTGTCTGGATTTTTCAGCGGTTTTCACGCGTTTTGGGCCGATGATTGCCAAAGTGTGGACACCTTCCGAACGTCACGGGACATGCGCCCGGCGCTGGACGTCGCGCGCGTGTCGGACTATCGTGTCGCCGCCAGCATTCATCCGATCGTCCATGCCTTCCGACTCCCCATTTGCCGCACCGGGCGCGACCCGCGGCGGCGACGAAGTGATTCCCGTTTCGGCGCTCAATCGCGCGATTTCGACGATGCTCGAGCGCTCGTTTCCGCTGCTGTGGATTTCGGGCGAAGTGTCGAATTTCACGCGCGCCGCAAGCGGCCACTGGTATTTCTCGATCAAGGACCAGCAGGCGCAGATGCGCTGCGTGATGTTCCGCGGCCGCGCGCAATACGCGGAGTTCACGCCGCGCGAAGGTGACCGGATCGAGGTGCGCGCGGTCGTCACGATGTACGAGCCGCGCGGCGAAGTGCAGCTCAACGTCGAGGCCGTGCGGCGCACCGGGCAGGGGCGCCTGTACGAGGCGTTCCTGCGGCTGAAGGCGCAGCTCGAAAGCGAAGGGCTGTTCGCGCCTGAGCGCAAGCGGCCGCTGCCGGCCCATCCGCGCGCGATCGGCATCGTCACGTCGCTGCAGGCGGCGGCGCTGCGCGACGTGCTGACCACGCTCGCCCGTCGCGCGCCGCACATTCCGGTGATCGTCTATCCGGCGCCCGTGCAGGGTGCGGGTTCCGCCGAAAAGCTCGTCGCCGCCGTCGAGACCGCGAATGCGCGCCGCGAGGTCGACGTGCTGCTGGTCTGTCGCGGCGGCGGCTCGATCGAGGATCTGTGGTCGTTCAACGACGAGGCGCTGGCGCGTGCGATCGCGGCGAGCGAGCTGCCGGTCGTCAGCGGCGTCGGGCACGAAACCGATTTCACGATCGCGGACTTCGCGGCCGACGTGCGTGCACCGACGCCGACCGGTGCCGCCGAGCTGGCGAGCCCGCAGCGCGCGCTGCTGCTGCGCGAGGTCGGCGAGCGCCAGCGCGCGCTCGCGCGGGGCATGGAGCGCCGGCTCGAACAGCGCGCGCAGCAGCTCGACTGGCTCGCGCGCCGGCTGGTGAGCCCGGCCGAGCGGCTGCAGCGGCAGCGCACGCACGTCGAGCAGCTCGCGGTGCGGCTGGCGTCGGCGGCGTCGCGGCCGGTGCGCGACGCGCGCGCGCGGTTCGCGCTCGCGCAGTTGCGCTGGCAGCGCGCACGCCCCGATCCGTCGCAGGCGCGCCAGGTGCTCGCGGGGCTGTCGCAGCGTCTTGCGCTGGCCTTGCAGCGCCGTCACGAACGCGACACGGCTCGCGTGTCAGCCTGTGCGGCAAGGCTCGAGGTATTGAGCCCGCAGCGCACGCTCGAGCGCGGTTATGCGGCGCTGATCGATGCGCAGACGGGCCGCGCGGTGCGCACGCCGAACGCGCTGAAGCCGCAGCGCCGCCTGACCGTGCATCTCGCGGAAGGCTCGGCCGACGTGTCGATCGCCGACGTGCAGCCGCGGCTGACGGATACGATCTGACTTAAGCGAAGCGGCGCGAGCGAAACGAGCGTCGTCGCAGCACATGCATCGTGGCGGGAACGGATGCTGCGCATCGTCGGGTTCGTCCTGCCGGACGTTGCGCAAACATCGCTTTTCCGCATACCGCGGATAAATGGCCCGTGAGTTTGCGGGGTTATTCGTCCTCGCCTACAATCGGACGCTCGGCAGCATTCAACACAGCCTCCCTACATACTCAACGAAGGAATCGCCATGGCTCATACGCTCCCGCCGCTCCCGTACGCTGAAGACGCACTCGCGCCGACCATCTCGCTCGAGACGATCCAGTACCACTACGGCAAGCACCATCAGGCTTATGTGACGAACCTGAACAATCTGATCCCGGGCACGGAATTCGAAAACCTGTCGCTGGAAGAGATCGTGAAGAAGTCGTCGGGCGGCATCTTCAACAACGCCGCGCAAATCTGGAACCACACGTTCTTCTGGAACAGCCTGTCGCCGAACGGCGGCGGCGCACCGACGGGCGCGCTGGGCGACGCGATCAACGCGAAGTGGGGTTCGTACGACGCATTCAAGGAAGCTTTCACGAAGGCTGCAGTCGGCACGTTCGGCTCGGGCTGGGCATGGCTCGTGAAGAAGGCTGACGGTTCGCTCGACATCGTGTCGACGAGCAACGCAGCAACGCCGCTGACGACCGCCGACAAGGCACTGCTGACGATCGACGTGTGGGAACACGCGTACTACATCGACTACCGCAACGCACGTCCGAAGTTCGTCGAAGCGTTCTGGAACATCGTGAACTGGGACTTCGCAGCGAAGAACTTCGCGTAAGGTCCGGCGCCTGCGCGCCGCTACGGCGCGCGGCACCCAGCAAAAAGCCCTCGAAACGAGGGCTTTTTGTTTTTTGTCGCCTGCGAACGTGCCGCGCGTGCCCGATCAGGCCAGCAGGCCGAACCCCCACCCGAGCCCGGCGCTCGCGATCACGACGGCCCACGGCGGCACGCGCCAGAACACCAGCGCGACGAATGCGACGAGCGCGGCGGCCAGATCGCGCGGCGCCACGATCGTGTCGGTCCAGACCGGGTGATAGAGCGCGGCGACCAGCAGCCCGACGACGGCCGCGTTCACGCCTGCGAGCGCGGCCTGCATCCGCGTGCTGCGGCGCAGGCGCTCCCAGAACGGCGCGGTGCCGGCCACCAGCAGGAACGACGGCGCGAAGATCGACACCAGCGCGATCGTGCCGCCGAGCCAGCCGTTCGGCGCGTGGCGCAGCGACGCGCCGAGGAACGCCGAGAACGTGAACAGCGGCCCCGGCACGGCCTGCGCGACGCCATATCCGGCCAGGAACGCCGCATCGCCGACCCAGCCGGGTGCGACCACGGCCGCCTGCAGCAGCGGCAGCACCACGTGGCCGCCGCCGAACACGAGCGCACCCGTGCGGAAGAACGCATCGACGACGGCAAGCGTGTCGGAGCGCAGCGCGCGGGCAGCGAACGGCAGGACGACGAGGAGCGCCGCGAACAGCGCGAGCCACAGCACGCCCGCGCGAGGCGACACGTGCAGCGGCAACGGGTCGTGCGCGCCGCGTGCCGGCTGCGGCAGCAACACGAGGCCGGCCAACCCGGCCGCGACGATCACCGCAACCTGGGTCCACGCGGCCGGTGCGAGCAGCGCAACGCAGGCGGCCGCGGCCATCAGCGTGACGCGGCGCGCATCCGGGCACAGCGTGCGCGCCATGCCCCATACGGCTTGCGCGATCACGGCGACCGACACGATGCGCAGCCCGTGCAGTGCGCCGGCTTCGATCGGCGCGCCCGTTGCATGCACGCCGAGCGCGAACAGCATCATCAGCAGCGCCGACGGCAGCGTGAAGCCGAGCCATGCGGCGAACATGCCCGCGTAGCCGGCGCGCGCGAGGCCGATCGCCATCCCGACCTGGCTGCTCGCGGGCCCCGGCAGGAACTGGCACAGCCCGACGAGATCCGCGTACGTGCGCTCGGTGAGCCAGCCGCGCCGCGTGACGAATTCGGTGCGGAAGTAGCCGAGATGCGCGACCGGGCCGCCGAACGACGTGAGGCCGAGCCGCAGGAACGCGATGAACACCGGCCACGGATGGCGGGAGGGAGCGGAGGCGGTCGACGTGCTCAAGGCGGTGCGGGCGGAAGAACGGACGAGCCGCCACGATAGCGCATCGCGGTGACGGCGAGGAGGCCGCGTGGCGGTGGTGCTGAACCTCAGCGCATGCCGTCGGGCAACCCGCTCGCGCGCCGCAGCGCAGCGACGTCGACGAGCTCGATCGCGCCGACGTGCAGCCGCACGACGCCGTCGGCCTGCAGCGCCTTCAGCAACTGGTTGGTGGTCTGCCGCGTCAGCGACAGCATCGCCGCGAGTTTTTCCTGCGACAGCCGGATGCGGGTGCGGCCGGCGCTGATTCCGCCGTAGCCGTCGGCGATCATCAGCAGCCGGGCGGCGAGCCGCTGCGCGGCCGGCATCACGCTCATCGATTCGACGGTCAGGAAGCTCAGGCGCAGTTTCTGCGCCATCAGCAGCGCGAATTGCCGCCAGTATTGCGGCGTCGCATCGAGGATCGCGAGCAGCGCGGCCTGCGGGACGCGCAGCAGGAGCGCGTCGTCGAGGGCGATCGCGTCGTGCGTGCGCGGCTGGCCGTCGAACAGCGCGATTTCGCCGAACCAGGTGACGGGCTCGGCCACCGTCAGCAGCGCTTCCTTGCCCTGCGGGTCGACCGCACCTATCGTGAGTGAACCGGCCAGTACCGCGTACAGCCCGCATGGCGGGTCGCCGCGCCGGAACAACGCATGGCCGGCCGGCAGACGGCGCAGCGTCGCGTGCGCGATCAGGTCGGCGCGCAGCGCGGGCGGCAGCGCGGCGAACCACGGGTTCGCTTCGATCTGCGGCAGGTACGGGGCGAGCGAGGCAGGCATGGGCACGCGATGTCGGGTAGCTGACAGAGGTTCTCGGGCGTGACGCGCATCATAGCGCTCAATAACCGATCAGGAGACGCGATGAAGACCCTCGAAGACCATCTTTCCCAGTATGCGGCCTACCATCGCGACGCGCGCAACATCGCGACGCATCTGGTCGGCATTCCGATGATCGTGTTCGCGGTCGAGGTGCTGCTGTCGAGGCCGGCGCTCGGGATGCTGGCCGGCATCGCGCTGTCGCCGGCGCTGCTGCTGGCCGTCGCGTTCGCGGTGTTCTACCTGCGTCTCGACCTGCGGTTCGGGATAGTGATGACCGCACTGTTCGCGCTCGGCCTGTGGGCCGCACAGGCGCTCGCGTCGCTGCCGACCGCGCAATGGCTCGCGATCGGCATCGGCGCGTTCGTCGTCGGCTGGATCGTGCAGTTCGTCGGGCACTGGTTCGAGGGGCGCAAGCCCGCGTTCGTCGACGATCTGGTCGGCCTGATGGTCGGGCCGCTGTTCGTCGTTGCCGAGGTCGCGTTCTTCGCGGGGCTGCGCGGTGACGTGCGCCGCGAAGTCGAGCGTCGGGCCGGCCCCGTGCACGGCGGCGCGCATTCGCATGTCTGACACCCCGGTTTGCGTGTTCGGCGCGGGCGCCGTCGGCTGCTATCTCGGTGGCCGGCTTGCGGCGGCCGGCACGCATGTGACGCTCGTCGGCCGCGCACGGATCGGTGACGCGATTCATCGGCACGGGTTGACGCTGACTGACCAGCGCGGCTATCGCGCGACGCTCGCGCCGGCCGACGTCGTGTTCGAGACCGATCCGGCGGCTGCGGCCGCCGCGCGGCTCGTGCTCGTGGCGGTGAAATCGGCCGCGACGCGTGAGGCCGCGGTGCAGCTTGCCGGCGTGCTGCGGCCCGGCACGGTCGTGATCAGTTTCCAGAACGGCCTGCACAACGCCGACGTGCTGCGCGAAGCCCTGCCGCATGCCACCGTGCTGGCCGGCATGGTGCCGTTCAACGTGATCGAGCGCGAGCCCGGTGCGTTTCACCAGGGTTCGGCCGGTGCGCTGGCGGCCGAAGCCTCCCCCGCGCTGACGCCGTTCGCCGACGCATTCGCGCGCGCCGGGCTGCCGCTCGTGCTGCACCGCGACATGCGGGCCGTGCAATGGGCGAAGCTGCTGCTCAACCTGAACAACGCGGTCAACGCGCTCGCGAACCTGCCGCTGCGCGACGAACTCGCGCAACGTGCGTACCGGCGCTGTGTTGCGCTTGCGCAGCGCGAAGCGCTGCACTGGCTGGCGCGGGCCGCGATCCGGCCCGCGCGGCTGACGCCGTTGCCGGCCGGGTGGCTCCCGGCCGTGCTCGACTTGCCCGATCCGGCGTTTCGCGTGCTCGGCGGCCGGATGCTCGCGATCGACCCGCTCGCGCGTTCGTCGATGTCCGACGATCTTGCGGCGGGGCGGGCGACGGAAGTCGAGTGGATCAACGGCGAGGTCGTGCGGCTGGCCGCGCACTTCGGCGGGCACGCGCCCGTCAATGCGCGACTGTGCGCGCTCGTGCACGACACGGAACGTGCGGCGGCGCGCCCGGCCTGGCGCGGCGATGCGCTGTGGGCCGAACTGACCGCGCAGGCGCCGCGCGCGGGCGACGTGCGGGCCGCGTAGGGGCGACGCAGCCCGTCGCGCGAGGTGCCGCACGGGGGGCGCAACGGCTAAGATGCGGGGTGCGTCATACGACGCCTATGCGGAGCCGTCACCATGGTGGATCGCCCGACTCTCGATGCCTACGACGCCCATGCCGCGCAATACGCGCAGGACTGGCTCGACCAGGCTGCGCCCGACGACATGTACGCGCTGCTGGAGCAGCATTTCTCGCCGGGGCCGACCGCGGACGTCGGCTGCGGGGCCGGGCGCGATACGGCCTGGCTCGCGTCGCGCGGCTTCGACGTGCGCGGCTACGACGCGAGCGCCGCGCTGCTCGACGAGGCGCGACGCCGCCATCCGGATCTCACCTTCGAGCTGGCCGCCCTGCCGGTGCTGGCCGGCGTGCCGTCCGGCGCGTTTCGCAACGTGCTGTGCGAAACGGTCGTCATGCATCTCGAACAGGCGGAAGCGGCCGCCGCCGCCGCGCGGCTGGCCGACCTGCTGATGCCGGGCGGCACGTTGTACATGAGCTGGCGGGTGGCCGGAACCGGCGCGCTGCGCGACGAGCGCGGCCGCCTCTACACGCCGCTCGATTCGGCGCGGATGCGGGCGGCGCTGGGCGCCGGCACGCAGGTGATCGACGAGCACGAGGTCGTCAGCGCATCGTCCGGCAAGCGCGTGCACCGGCTGATCGTACGCAAGACCGTCGCCGCCTAGGTAAGGCGGTGCGGCGGCACGTTCATTCGCGGTTGAGTGCCGCTTCCCAGTTGATGTCGACGCAGAGCACCTGCATGCCGGTCGCGACCGGCGCGGCGATCGACGCGGTCACGCACAGGTGCGCCTCGTTGATCGACAGGTAGGGCGACGTCAGGTGCACGCGGCCCGGTGCGCGCATCGCGTCGATGAAGTACGGGCGACGTTCCCAGCTCGCGCCTTCGGAGTGCAGCAGCGGCCGGAAGCGCTTCGCGCGCTGCGAGACGCTGCCGCGGGCGAGCACGTTGTCGCCGATCTGGCGTCCCGATGCATCGAGCAGGAAGCAGCGCGCGGTCTCGGGCAGCCCGAGTACGACGGCTGCCGCGTCGGTGAGCGGCTCGCCCGCGCCGAGCTTGCGGCTCGCTTCCTCGAGCGCCGCGACGTACGGTGCGAGCCGTTCCGCCTGCGTGCGCTCGCGTTCCGCGACGCGCAGCCGCAACGCGGCCGACAGCGTGTCCATGCAGCCCGCGGCGGCCTGCGGCTGCACCGGTTCGACGCTCGGCCCCGCGAAGTACTGGCCCTGCACGAAATCGACGTCGCACTCCAGTGCGATCAGCGCGTCGCGCTCGGTCGCGAGCCCGCCCATCAGCACGAGCTGCCCGGATTCGTGCAGCAGCGACACGAGCCCCGGGAGCACGCGTTCGAGATGTGAGTGCTCGCTCGCCTGCGCGAGAATGCCGCGGTCGAGCGTGACGATGTCGGGATGCAGGTGCCACACGCGGTCAATGTTCGAATGCTTCGCGCCGAATCCGACCAGTGCGATCAGGAAGCCGGCCTTGCGCAGCCCGTCGACGATCGCCGCGTAGCGCGGCGTCTCGCCGCCTGCCTGTTCGGGCACCTCGAGCACCACGCGGTGCGGCGGCAGCCCGAGCGCCTTCAGGTTCGCGAGCAGCGCGTCGCTGTAGATGGTGTCCATCAGCGCGGCCGGATGCAGGCTCAGGAAGAGCCATTCGTCATGGCTGTCGAAGGCGTGGAAGTTGCCGAGATGCAGCGATTCGGCGAGCCGGCCGAGCTCGAGCAGGTCGCCGCGCCGCGCCGCCTGCGTGAACACCTCGTGCGACGCCACCTGGCGGCTTTCCTCGTCGTGCGCACGCAGCGACGCGTGATAGCCGATCGCGCGGCGGTGCGACACCGAGAAAACGGGCTGGAACACGCTGAACACGGTGTAGCCGCCGTACAGCACGGTGCGCCGGTTCCCGTCGTCGCCCGCGACGGGGCGGGGCGGCTGAAAGCCGGGGGGATCGATTTCGATCATGCTCATGATGTCGGCCGAAGGAAGACTGCCAGTTTACCTAGAGAATAGGCGAGCAAGAAGCGTGCACGGCGTCGTATCGCGTGCGGCGACGCGTCGCGCGGCCGAGCCGCGGGGCATCGTCGGCGTTTCAAATGCACATCGCGGGGCCGCGCTGCACCGTGATGGTGCGCGCCGATCCGGTTCGGCGCGCGCCACGCATCACGCGCGTTCGGACGGGTCGGTCTTGCGCGCGGTACTGCGGATCTCGGGCGCGAGCTGCGCGAAGATCCACGCGGAAGCCGCCGTGATGATCCCGACGCAGATGAACGTCGCATGGAACGCCGGCAGCGTGTTGCTCGGCGTCACGGTGCGCAGCATGCCCGTGAACGTCGCGAGCAGCGCGCCTGCCACCGTGACGCCGAGGCTCATCGACAGCATCTGCACGAGCGAGAACAGGCTGTTGCCGCTGCTCGCACCGCCCGTGCCGAGATCTTTCAGCGTCAGCGTGTTCATCGCGGTGAACTGCATCGAGTTGAAGCCGCCGAACAGCGCGAGATGCACGACCTTCACACAGACGGGCACCGTGTCGCGCATCAGCGCGAAGCTCGCCATCATCACGCCGACCATGATCGTGTTCGCGAGCAGCACCTTGCGGTAGCCGTGCCGCGTGATCAGGCGCGTGATGATCCGCTTCGAGAACATTCCGGCGGCGGCCACCGGCAGCATCATCAGCCCGGCCTCGAAGGCCGAGTAGCCGAGGCTCACCTGCAGCAGCAGCGGAATCAGGTACGGCATCGCGCCGCTGCCGATCCGCGCGAACAGGTTGCCGAGCAGCCCGACGCTGAACGTGTGGATCCGGAACAGGTCGAGCGAGAAGATCGGTTGCGGCGCGCGCACCGCATACAGCCCGTACGCGACGAAGCACGCGAGGCTCAGGATCAGCAGCACGAGCACGGCCGCGTGCTGCATTCCGAGATCGGCGAGCCCGTCGAGCGACAGCGAAATCGCGACCATGCCGATCGTCAGCAGCAGATAGCCCTTCAGGTCGAAGCGGCCGACGGCCGGGTTGCGCGAATCGGGCATCGAATAGAAGGTTGCGATGCAGCCCGCGACGCCGACCGGCACGTTGATCAGGAAGATCCAGTGCCACGACGCGATCTTCACGAGCCAGCCGCCGAGCGTCGGCCCGATCAGCGGGCCGATCAGGCCCGGAATCGCGACGAACGACAGCGCGGGCAGGTAGCGTTCGGCCGGGAACGTGCGCAGCACCGCGAGCCGTCCGACCGGCAGCAGCATCGCGCCGCCGACGCCCTGCACGACGCGGAACGCGACCAACTGCGTCAGCGTATGCGCGTTTGCGCACAGCAGCGAGCCGAGCGAGAACACCAGGATCGCGCTGAAGAACACCCGCCGAGTGCCGAAGGTGTCAGCGAGCCAGCCCGACACGGGGATCATCACCGCCATCGTCAGCGAGTACGCGATCACGACCGACTGCATGCGCAGCGGCGATTCGCCGAGGCTCGCGGCCATCGACGGCAGCGCCGTGTTGACGATCGTCGAATCGAGCGTCTGCATGAAGAAGCCCGTTGCGACGAGCCAGAGCATCACGGTGAGGTTCTTTTCGCCGGGAGCGGCGGCAGGCGGGCGCTGGAACATGGGGGCGGGATGGTGGCGCGGGACAGCCGACATTGTAGGGAAAGCCATTGCGCCGTGCAGCTTCGGCGCAAGGGCGGTGCGCAGTCCCGCCGGCGGGTGCCGTCCCCGTTGAATGACCAGTACAGTTCAGCCAAAAGTGTCTGCAGCCGTATCTGTCCGTGTGCTGCCGCTGTCCGAAATACTGATGCCATCGGACCCGTGCGACCAGGAGGCTGCCATGCGCGAACTGCGACTTTATGTGATCGATGGCGACGAGCCGGCCGGTCGGTGGCGGATCGTCGATCGCACCTCGCTGGAGGTGGCCGACGGTGATGTCTGGGTGACGGTCGAGGGGCGGCACGACGATCACTGGCTCGGTGCCGGGGATTCGTTGATGCTGATGCCCGGCATGCGCGTATGGGTCAGCGCGGGGTCGCAGCGTGCGACGTTCGCGTTCGGTCCGCTCGAGGTGCCGGCGAATCGCGCCGCGCAGGCGTGGTGGCGGCCGCTCGTCGCGTGGCGCGACGGCCGGCGTCATGCGCCCGTATCGCTGCCGACGTAGCGCGCCCGGGGCTGGATCAGTGCTCCGTCCATGCATCGTTCGAGCGCATGCGTGATTCAGCCGGCCGTGTGGTCATGCAGCGATCTGCGCGATCGGCGAGTCCGGCTCCGGTACGTCTCGGTCGCGCGAGCATTTCGCGTCGGCACGGCAGCGTGCGGGCAGCCGCACGCTGTCCGCGGGATGTTAGCAGTGCCCGGTTGCGTGATCCGGTCGTAAGCGCAGCAGGTCGCGTTTCACCTGCGCAGGGGGCACGCCGGTATCGCGGATACTGGCAGGCTTCCTGCGCACTCGAAGGTGCGAGGTCGGCCGCTTCTGCCGGAACGCAGGGGATACGACCGCGCGATGTTCGGATTCGCGCAATGAGGATTGCTCGCGACCGCCGCCGATCCTAGACTCGATCTTGTCTTCCTCATCGCCCATTCCGCCATGACACCCGAACTCGCGCTGGCGCATCTGTGGCGGCTCGCACACGGCGGCCCCGGCGCGCTGGCCCGTGCGACCGTGACGGGGCAGGACCCGACGCTGCCGTCGACCTTCCGCGTCGGCACGCTGGCCGCGGCGACGATCGCGGCAGCCGGGCTCGCGGCGGCCGAATGCCACCGGCTTCGCACGGGCGTCGCGCAATCCGTCGACGTGTCGGTGCGCGACGCGCTCATCGCATTCCGCAGCGAACGCTACCTGCGCGTGGACGATGGTCCGCCGCCGGAGTTGCGTCATCCGGTGACGGGCTTCTTCGAGACGGGCGACGGCCGCTGGATCCAGCTGCACGCGAACTTCCCGCATCACCTGAATGGAATTCTCGACGTACTTGGCTGCAGCGCGCAGCGGGACGATGTCGCCGCGGCGATCCGCACGCGGGACGGCGCGGCACTCGATACTGCGCTGGCCGAGGCCGGGATGTGCGCGGCATTGATCAGAACACCTGACGAGTGGGCGTCACTCGAGCAGGCGCGCGCGATCGCGTCGCTGACGCTGTTCGAGATCGAGCGGATCGGCGACGCGCCGGTCGAGCCGATCGGCCGCGGCGAAGCCGGCCAGCCGCTCACGGGAGTGCGCGTGCTCGATCTCACGCGCATCATCGCGGGGCCGGTCGCGGGCCGCACGCTGGCGTCGCACGGCGCGCAGACGCTGCTCGTCAACGGCCCGCACCTGCCGAACATCGCGCCGCTCGTGATCGACAACGGGCGCGGCAAGCGTTCGACGTGGATCGACCTGCGCGATGCGGCGGGCATCGATACGCTGCACGCGCTCGCACACGACGCGGATGTGTTCCTGCAGTCGTACCGGCCCGGCGCGCTCGCGGCGCGCGGCTTCGCGCCGCACGCGCTGGCGATGCGGCGGCCCGGCATCGTGTACGTATCGATATCCGCGTACGGGCATGCGGGGCCGTGGGCGCAGCGGCGCGGCTTCGACAGCCTCGTGCAGTCGGCGAGCGGGATCGCATGGCAGGAGCAGCAGGCTGCGCACGCGGACGGGCCGCGCCACCTGCCGTGCCAGGCGCTCGATCATGCAACGGGCTATCTCGCGGCGTTCGGCGCGATGATCGCGCTCGCGCGCCGGGCGCGCGAAGGGGGAAGCTGGCACGTGCGGCTGTCGCTCGCGCAGACGGGACGCTGGCTGCAGTCGTTCGGCATCGTGCCGGACGGCCTGCAGGCACCCGATTTCGCGCGCACCGACGTGAGCGACCGGATCGAGCGCATCGCGTCGCCGTTCGGCACGCTCGACGCGGTGCGGCCGGCCGAGCGGTTGTCGGCGACCCCGCCGTCGCTTGCGCGCCCGCCCGTGCCGCTCGGCACCGACGACGCGCGCTGGCTGTGAGGGCCGGCCGCGCGGCGGGCGTTACTTGCGCAGCTCGACGACGAAGTCGTAGTAGTCGTTGCGGCAGTAGGTATCGGTCAGTTCGATCGCGCGCTGGTCCGACGTATAGCCGATTCGTGTGATCAGCAGCAGCGCGTCGTGCGGCGCGATGCCCATCTGCTCGGCGATCTCGTCGGTCGCGTTGACCGCGCGGAAATGCTGCAGTGCGCGCACGATCGGCGTGCCGCGCGCTTCGAGATAGCTGTACAGCGAGCCGCCGATCGCCTGCGGATCGGGGATCAGCGTCGCGGGGAACGTCGAATTCTCGACGGCCATCACGATGCCGTCGGCGAGGCGCAGGCGTTTCAGGCGCGTAACCGATGCGGCCGGCGACAGCCCGAGCTGGATCACTTCGTCGCGGTTCGCCGGCTGGATCTCGCGCGCGAGCCATTGCGAGCTCGGCTTGAAGCCGCGCCGTTCGAGCATTTCGCTGAAGCTCGACAGCCGCGACAGCGGATCTTCGTAGCGCGGCTGGATGAAGTTGCCGGCGCCCTGCGTGCGGCGAATCAGGCCTTGTTCGACGAGCAGCGCGATCGCCTTGCGCGCGGTGATGCGCGAGACGCCGAGCGCATCGGACAGCACGCGCTCGGAGGGCAATGCCTCGCCGGCCGTCCAGCGGTTGTCGTGGATCGCGTCGCCGAGCTTGCGGGCGAGCTGCAGGTAGAGCGGCGTGTCGTTGTCGGGGTCGGGGCGCAGGTCCTGCCAGCGGTCGTCCGTGGATGCCTTCATGGAGTGGGTATCGATCTGATTGCGGCCATTCTAAGTCATCACGTGGCGCCGTTATAGCCGGTTTTTGCCGTGCAATAGGTGAATGGCGCGCCGATTGACTACACTGATGCGTCGTATTCCATGGCTGGGCCGCGGTGCGCGGCCACGAATCCGCAACGAGGAACGCATGACAGACACGATCGCCACGGTCGTCCTGCCGGATGGCGAGACGATTCCGAAGCTTGGCCTGGGCACGTGGGAAATGGGCGAACGGCCCGCCCGGCGCGCGGACGAGATCGCCGCGCTGCGCGAAGGCGTCGCGCTCGGGATGACGCTGGTCGATACGGCCGAGATGTACGGTGACGGCGCGACCGAGGAGCTGGTCGGAGAAGCACTCGCGGGCTTGCGCGACGACGTGTTCCTCGTCAGCAAGGTCTATCCGCACCATGCGAGCCGGCGCGGCGTCGTCGCCGCATGCGACGCGAGCCTCAAGCGCTTGCGTACGGATCGGCTCGACCTGTACCTGCTGCACTGGCGCGGCTCGGTGCCGCTCGAGGAGACGGTCGAAGGCTTCGAGGCGCTGCAGCGCGCGGGCAAGATCCGCCACTGGGGCGTGAGCAACTTCGATACGGCCGACATGGCCGAGCTCGTCGATGATGCCGGTGGCGGCGCGTGCGCGACCAACCAGATCCTTTACAACATCGCGCGGCGCGGCCCCGAGTTCGACCTGCTGCCGTGGCTTGCCGAGCACCGGATGCCGGCGATGGCCTACAGTCCGGTCGATCACGGGCGGTTGCCGAAGCACTCGCCGCTCGACGAGATCGCGCGGCAGCGCGGCGTGTCGGTGATGCGCGTCGCGCTCGCGTGGGTGCTCGCGCAGCCGGGGGTGCTCGCGATCCCGAAGGCGTCGCGGCTCGAACACGTGCGCGACAACCGGGCCGCGCTCGATTTCGAATTGAGCGATGACGAGCGCGCGCAGCTTGACGCATATTTCCGTCCGCCGCGCAGCAAGCGCGCGCTCGAGATGCTCTGACGATACCCGGTCGGGCAACGCGTCCGGTCAGTGGTTGCCGCCGGACGAGCCGCCGTTGCCGTGACCGCCGCCATTGCCGTTGCCACCGTTGCCGCCAGCACCGTTGCCTGAGCCGCCGTTGCCGTTGCCAACGCCATTGGCACCACCATTGCCAGCGCCACCACTGCCGTTGCCATTGCCATTGCCACCGCCATTGCCGTGACCACCGGTGCCATGGCCGCCGCCGTCACCGTTGCCGTGACCACCGCCGTCGCCATGGCCACCACCGTTGCCGTGGCCACCACCGTCGCCGTGACCACCGCCGTCGCCATGGCCGCCACCGTTGCCGTGGCCACCACCGTCGCCGTGACCACCGCCGTCGCCATGGCCGCCACCGTTGCCGTGGCCACCGCCGTCGCCATGGCCGCCACCGTTGCCGTGGCCACCACCGTCGCCGTGACCACCGCCGTCGCCGTGGCCACCACCGTTGCCATGGCCACCACCGTCGCCGTGACCACCGCCGTCGCCATGGCCACCACCGTCGCCGTGGCCACCACCGTTGCCGTGGCCACCACCGTTGCCGTGGCCACCACCGTTGCCGTGACCACCGCCGTCGCCATGGCCACCACCGTTGCCATGGCCACCACCGTCGCCGTGGCCACCACCGTCGCCGTGACCACCGCCGTCGCCATGGCCGCCGCCGTTGCCATGGCCACCACCGTCGCCGTGACCCCCGCCGTCGCCATGGCCACCACCGTTGCCATGGCCACCACCGTCGCCGTGACCACCGCCGTCACCGTGACCACCGCCGTCGCCGTGACCACCGCCGTCGCCATGGCCACCACCGTCGCCGTGACCACCGCCGTCGCCGTGACCACCGCCGTCGCCGTGACCACCGCCGTCGCCGTGGCCACCACCGTCGCCGTGACCACCACCGTCGCCGTGACCACCGCCGTCGCCGTGGCCACCACCGTTGCCGTGACCACCGCCGTCGCCATGGCCACCGCCGTCACCGTCGCCACCGCCTCCGTGTCCGCCATGGCCTCCGCCACCGGAAGTACCACCACCGGAAGTACCACCACCGGAAGTCCCGCCTCCCGAAGTACCGCCACCGGAAGTACCGCCACCGGAAGTACCGCCACCCGAAGTACCGCCTCCCGAAGTACCGCCTCCCGAAGTACCGCCTCCCGAAGTACCGCCACCGGAAGTACCGCCACCCGAAGTACCGCCTCCCGAAGTACCGCCTCCCGAAGTACCGCCACCGGAAGTACCGCCACCCGAAGTGCCGCCACCGGAAGTGCCGCCACCGGAAGTGCCGCCACCGGAAGTGCCGCCACCGGAAGTACCGCCACCCGAAGTGCCGCCCCCCGAAGAACCACCCCCGGAAGAACCTCCACCCGAACCCCCGCTGCCAGACGCATTGCCTCCGCGGCCCGAGCCGCCCGTACCACTCGTGCCACCGGATGTTCCGCTTGTCGTTCCGCCGACACCAGCAGGCCCGACGGTACCGTTCCCGTTGTTGCCGCTACCGCTAGCGTTGCCATTTCCGGTACCGGGGCTGCCGCCGCTGCCATTGCCGCCCGAGCCTGCGCCATTTCCGCCAACGCGCCCGCCGGCGAAAACGTGCACCGCGCACGCAGCCGGATTGGCTTTGCACGGCGAAGCGTCGTCGACCAGCGTCATGATGGCGTCCGCGCTGGCTACTGCATTGGCCGCGGCGTCCGGTGTCGCATCCTGTGCGACGGCATACGAGCAGCAGCACGCGAACGCGGCTGCGGCGAACAAGGTTGCGCGATAGCGCCGTCCCGGCGTACGGAACGGTTGTTTCTTCTTGAGCATCATGGCCTCCCCATGCGCGCGATGCCTCGTCGCCGCGCGGTTACCTAGGTGTGGTGCAGGGAGCCGGTAAAGGTTCGTAGTCCTATCGGAAGCCGATCGCTTTCGGGCGGGCGCTGGACGCCAGCCGCGAGCGCGGAACGGTATGCGGGCCCGCCGTGCGAATCCCTATCTGCGAGATTCGTGCCACCGGCCGCCTGCGCCCGTCGCGCAAGGCGCACGCGAGCGCGCGACGGCGCCTGCAACGTCTTTGGGGGGAGTTTTGTTTCCGGAATGAAACGTCTGAGCTATGTTCAGCGCGCAGGCGCATCGGCCGCGCGCTGCCAGCGGTGGAACAGGATCGACGCGATCCAGCAGACGAGGAACAGGGCGACGATGCCGTAGCCGATCGAGCCGAAGCGTTCGCCGAGCGCATCGAGCGCGTCGCGCACGGGGCCTGTCAGAGACAGCTTGTCGGCCAGCAGGCCGGCCGCCTCGATCCCGCCGATCGCCAGCGCGACGGCCGCGGACACGAACGTGATGCTCGCGTTGTAGAGCAGCTTGCGCTGCGGATCGTCCATCGCCCAGCCGTACGCGTGAATCATCAGCACGTTGTCGGTCGAGTCGATCAGCGTCATGCCGGCGGTGAAAAGCGCGGGAAACAGCATGACCGTATAGACCGGCAGCCCCTGGCTCGCCTGCGCCGCGGCGATCGCGAGCAGGCCGATTTCGGTTGCAGTATCGAAACCTAGTCCGAACAACACGCCGACCGGGTACATGTGCCAGCTCTTCGACACGAACCGGAACAGCGGACGCAGCAGCCGGGACACGAGCCCGGCAGGGCGGTGCACATGCGCGGCATCGTGTGCATGCCCGTGCGTGCCGCGATAGCGCCGCCACACGTCGCGCAGGATCACCAGGTTCACGCACGCGAGCACGAGCAGGAAGGTGGCCGACACCGCCGTGCCGATCGTGCCGCCGATCTCGCGGAATGCATCGAACCGGTCGCGCAGCGCGAACGCGGTCAGCGCGATGCCGAGCGTCGCGGCGATCACGATCGTCGAATGGCCGAGCGAGAAGAACAGGCCGACGCTCACCGGACGCTGGCCTTCCTGCATCAGCTTGCGCGTCGCAACGTCGATCGCGGCGATGTGATCCGCGTCGACCGCATGACGCAGCCCGAGCCCGTACGCGATCGCCGCGGTGCCGAGCAGCAGCGGATGGTCGCGCAGCACCGCGAATGCCCACAGCCAGACGGCGACGTTCGCGGCGATCAGGCCGGCATAGAGGGTCAGCAGGCGGCGCAGGGCAGGGGTGGGCGGCATCGGGCGGGTTCCATCTGACGAATCGCCATCCATTGTGGCACGCGAAAAAAAGCTCGGCGCGCCGATCAACAAGCCGCGAACGCGATGCGCGCCGGATGAAAAAAAGCCCGTCCGGAACCGGACGGGCTTTGCGCGCATGCGCCGGAGCGCGGGCGAGCGGCGCTTACTTCACTTTCGCGTTGATCACGGCTTCCGACACGTTCGCCGGCGTTTCCGCGTAGTGCTTGAACTCCATCGTGTACGTCGCACGGCCCTGCGTGGCCGAGCGCAGCGACGTCGAATAGCCGAACATCTCCGCGAGCGGCACCTCGGCACGCACCAGCTTGCCGCCGCCGCCCGCGATGTCCTCCATCCCCTGCACGATGCCGCGCCGGCTCGACAAGTCGCCCATCACGTTGCCCATGAAGTCCTCGGGCGTCTCGACCTCGACGGCCATCATCGGCTCGAGCAGCACGGGCTTTGCCTTGCGCATCGCTTCCTTGAACGCCATCGAGCCGGCCATCCGGAACGCGTTTTCGTTCGAGTCGACGTCGTGGTACGAGCCGAACGTCAGGTGCACTTTCACGTCGACGACCGGGTAGCCCGCGAGCACGCCGCTCTTCAGCGTCTCGGTGATGCCCTTGTCGACGGCCGGGATGAATTCGCGCGGAATCACGCCGCCCTTGATCTCGTCGAGGAACTCGTAGCCCTTGCCGGGGTTCGGCTCGAGCGTGATCACCGCGTGGCCGTACTGGCCGCGACCACCCGACTGCTTGACGAACTTGCCCTCGACGTCGGACGCCGTCGTGCGCACCGTCTCGCGATACGCGACCTGCGGCTTGCCGACCGTCGCCTCGACGCCGAATTCGCGCTTCATCCGGTCGACCAGGATTTCGAGGTGAAGCTCGCCCATCCCCGAAATGATCGTCTGGCCGGATTCTTCGTCGGTCTGCACGCGGAACGACGGATCTTCCTGCGCGAGGCGGTTCAGCGCCAGGCCCATCTTTTCCTGGTCGGCCTTCGTCTTCGGCTCGACGGCCTGCGAGATCACCGGCTCCGGGAATTCCATCTTCTCGAGGATGATCGGCTTCGCCGGATCGCACAGCGTGTCGCCGGTGGTCGCTTCCTTCAGGCCGACGGCCGCCGCGATGTCGCCCGCGCGCACTTCCTTGATTTCCTTGCGCTCGTTCGCATGCATCTGCAGGATCCGGCCGAGCCGTTCCTTCTTGTCCTTGGTCGCGTTGAGCACCGTGTCGCCGGATTCGACGACACCCGAATACACGCGGAAGAAGATCAGCTGGCCGACGAACGGGTCGGTCATGATCTTGAACGCGAGCGACGAGAACGGCTCGTCATCGCTCGGATGGCGTTCCGCCGGCTTTTCCGGATCGGCGAAGTCGTGGCCGAGGATCGCCGGCACGTCGACCGGCGACGGCAGGTAGTCGATCACCGCGTCGAGCATCGCCTGCACGCCCTTGTTCTTGAACGCACTGCCGCACAGCATCGGCACGATCTCGTTCGCGATCGTGCGCTTGCGCAGCGCGGCCTTGATCTCGTCCTCGGTCAGCGATTCATGGTCGTGCAGGTATTTCTCGAGCAGTTCCTCGCTCGCTTCCGCCGCGGCCTCGACCATCTTTTCGCGCCATTCGTGTGCGAGCTCGACGAGATTCGCCGGGATGTCCTCGTACGAGAACTTCACGCCCTGGCTTTCGTCGTCCCACACGATCGCCTTCATCTTCACGAGATCGACGACGCCCTGGAAATGATCTTCCGCGCCGATCGGAATCTGGATCGGCACGGCGACGCCCTTCAGGCGCTCGCCGATCTGCTTCTGCACGCGGAAGAAATCGGCGCCGATGCGGTCCATCTTGTTGACGAACGCGATACGCGGCACCTTGTACTTGTTGGCCTGGCGCCAGACGGTCTCGGACTGCGGCTGCACGCCGCCGACCGAGTCGTAGACCATGCACGCGCCGTCGAGCACACGCATCGAGCGTTCGACTTCAATGGTGAAGTCGACGTGGCCCGGGGTGTCGATGATGTTGATCCGGTGCTCCGGATAGTTGCCGGCCATGCCCTTCCAGAAGGCCGTGGTCGCGGCCGACGTGATCGTGATGCCGCGTTCCTGCTCCTGCTCCATCCAGTCCATCGTGGCCGCGCCGTCGTGCACTTCACCGATCTTGTGGCTCACGCCGGTGTAAAACAGGATGCGCTCGGTCGTCGTGGTTTTGCCGGCATCGATGTGAGCGCTGATCCCGATATTTCGATAGCGCTCGATGGGGGTTTTGCGGGGCACGTGAACCTCCTTAGGTTCGGATGTAAGCGGGCCGACAGTGGCGGCCCGGGCTGGACAAGCGAGACTTAAAGCATAGCGCTTGCGCGTGGCTTTTGCAGATGCGGCCGGCAGCGGCGGAATCAAGCCGGGCGCCACCGCCGGCGGGCGAAAAAAAGCCGGCGCGCAACGGGCGGCCGGCTTCGGTCGGTGCGCGGCACGGCGCCGCGGCAATGGCCGTTACTGGGCCTTCGGCAGGCCTTCGAGCTTCATGCCGGGCTTGATGCCCTTCGCGGCGAACCAGCCCTTGCTCATTTCGAGCGCATAGACGCCGTTGTTGCGCGGGCAGTGGTTGTCGGTCGTCTCGGCCTTCATCTCGTCGATGTCGGTGATCGTGCCGTCCGCGCGGACGAACGCGATCGACAGCGGAATCAGCGTGTTCTTCATCCAGAAGCAATGCACCGCGTTCTCGTTGAACACGAACAGCATGCCTTCGTTCGGCGCGAGCTGCGAACGGTACATCAGCCCCTGTTCGCGGTCGGGGTCGTTCGCGGCGACGGCCGCGTCGATCACGTACATGCCGGCGCGCAGCTTCACGCGCGGGAATTCGCTCGGCTGCTTGGCGCCGGGCGGCACTTGCGCGCTGGCGGCCTGCATGCCGAACGCCATGACGGCGAGCGCGGCGGGAAACACGGCGGCGCGCGCAAGGCGGCCGAGCGACGAGCGCAGGGAGAATTGCACAGCAAGGCTCCTATCTGGAAAACGAGACCCGCATGGTACGCGATGCGTGTCGTCGGGCACAAAAAGAAAAAGGCAGATCGCCTTGCGGTGATCTGCCTTTCAACGCCGTAAGAACGGCAAGACTGCGTGT
Source organism: Burkholderia sp. AU33423 (assembly GCF_002223135.1). Taxonomy (NCBI): domain Bacteria; kingdom Pseudomonadati; phylum Pseudomonadota; class Betaproteobacteria; order Burkholderiales; family Burkholderiaceae; genus Burkholderia; species Burkholderia sp. AU33423. Next base: position 336,555 of record NZ_NKFH01000005.1, on the reverse strand, counting down.
TCTTGACTGCGTTATTTATTACAGCAAGCTTACTTAGTTCGAAGCAGCTGCCGGTGCTGCTGCGTCGCTCGCTGCAGCCTTCTTCGATGCCTTGTGGTGCTTCTTAGCTGCGTGGTGCTTCTTGGCAGCGTGCTTAGCCGGTGCCGAAGCAGCTTCAGCAGCAGCCGGAGCAGCTTCCGGAGCCGATGCTTGTGCGAATGCAGCCGTTGCGAAGAGACCAGCGACCAGAGCAGCGATCAGTTTGTTCATGTTGTGTTCCTCAGCTTTAGTTAATTAACCAAATGACCCGGCAATAGGAGTCATGTCGTCTAACGGTGCCATCCACCTTTCGGTTGACAGACGCTTCGAGAAATTTCTCATTGCGCTGCGGGCGCCGAATCGTATTCGATAAAAACGTCGCTTTCGTGACGCAAACACGGGTTCGGCTGCCAATGCCGGATAGCTAAGGTTGGCATCTGCGTGGTTTAACGCGCGATCTTCGCAGCCGGTTGACGAAAAAGATGACGAAAAATTCGCGCGTCCCGAATTCGTCATCCGGCGGGCGCGAAACCGTCCCACGGCGCGCGCGGCGGCAGCGCGATTGTTTCTCCCGGTGCAATGCCGAGCGCGAATATATCCAGTGCGCCGATGCCGACGCGCACCAGGCGCAACGTCGGGAAGCCGACAGCCGCCGTCATCCGGCGCACCTGCCGGTTCTTGCCCTCGGTGATCGCAAGCTCGATCCACGTCGTCGGGATCGCGGCGCGGTAGCGGATCGGCGGATTGCGCGGCCACAGCGTGTCGGGCGGCTCGATGAACTCGGCACGGCACGGACGCGTCACGTAGTCGCCGAGGTCGACGCCGCGCGCGAGCGCCTTCAGGTCGGCGGGGCCGGGCGCGCCCTCGACCTGCGCCCAGTAGCGCTTGACGAGCTTGTGGCGCGGCTCGGCGATGCGCGCCTGCAGCGCGCCGTCGTCGGTGAGCAGCAGCAGCCCCTCGCTGTCCGCGTCCAGCCGGCCGGCCGCGTAGACGCCGGGCGTTTTTACCCAGTCGCCGAGCGACGGGCGCGTCTCGTGCGCGGAAAACTGGCAAATCGTGCCGAACGGCTTGTTGAGGGCGATCAGGTTCATGGCGAGGCGTCCGCCCGGCGCGCCGCGGGAAGCGGGGGCGGGCGGTCTATGGCAAATGGCGGAATCTTAATGCATAATACGGAACGGCAAGTCCTCTGTCTTATATAAGACATAAGTGGGGTCTTGATACGCAGTGCCGCGCTTCATGCCGAAGTGCCCGGTTGGGGCGCTAGAATAGCGGCTCGCTGTTGCCGTCACGGGGTGGCCATGCCGCGCCCCCGCCGCGCGCGCAGCTTCGACCAGCATCACCTGCTCAGCCACGTCACTGGAGTCGATCATGCCGTATCAGCACATCAAGGTTCCGGAAGGCGGTGACAAGATCACCGTCAACAAGGACTTCTCGCTCAACGTTTCCGATCAGCCGATCATTCCCTATATCGAAGGCGACGGTACGGGCTTCGATATCACGCCGGTCATGATCAAGGTCGTCGACGCTGCGGTCGCGCATGCCTACAAGGGCAAGCGCAAGATCCACTGGATGGAGATTTTCGCGGGCGAGAAGGCGACGAAGGTGTACGGTCCGGACGTGTGGCTCCCGGACGAGACGCTGCAGGTGCTGAAGGAATACGTGGTGTCGATCAAGGGGCCGCTCACGACCCCGGTCGGCGGCGGCATCCGTTCGCTGAACGTCGCGCTGCGCCAGGAACTCGACCTGTACGTGTGCCTGCGCCCGGTGCAGTACTTCAAGGGCGTGCCGTCGCCGGTGCGCGAGCCGCAGAAGATCGACATGGTGATCTTCCGCGAGAACTCGGAAGACATCTACGCAGGCATCGAATGGGCCGCGGGCTCCGAGCAGGCGAAGAAGGTGATCAAGTTCCTGCAGGACGAGATGGGCGTGAAGAAGATCCGCTTCCCGGAAACCTCGGGGATCGGCGTCAAGCCCGTGTCGACGGAAGGCACCGAGCGTCTCGTGCGCAAGGCGATCCAGTACGCGATCGACAACGATCGCAAGTCGGTCACGCTGGTGCACAAGGGCAACATCATGAAGTTCACGGAAGGCCTGTTCCGTGACGCCGGCTACGCGCTTGCGCAGAAGGAATTCGGCGGCGAGCTGATCGACGGCGGCCCGTGGATGCGCGTGAAGAACCCGAAGACGGGCAACGAGATCGTGATCAAGGATTCGATCGCCGATGCGTTTCTGCAGCAGATCCTGCTGCGCCCGGCCGAATACGACGTGATCGCCACGCTGAACCTGAACGGCGACTACATCTCCGACGCGCTGGCCGCGCAGGTCGGCGGCATCGGGATCGCGCCGGGCGCGAACCTGTCGGATTCGGTCGCGATGTTCGAAGCGACGCACGGTACCGCACCGAAGTACGCGGGCAAGGATTACGTGAACCCCGGTTCCGAGATCCTGTCGGCGGAAATGATGCTGCGCCACCTCGGCTGGACGGAAGCAGCCGACACGATCATCGCCGCGATGGAGAAGTCGATCCTGCAGAAGCGCGTCACGTACGACTTCGCGCGGCTGATGGAAGGGGCGACGCAGGTGTCGTGCTCGGGCTTCGGTGAAGTGCTGATCGAGAACATGTAAGACCCCTTCCGGGGTGGGCCGGCAGGTTGCCGGCCGCCCCGGCGCCTACTGCCGGCGCCGGAGCGTTTCGTGGATGGCAGGTTTGTTGGCAGGGCGGTCCGGCATGCGGGCCGCGGCGCCGCGATGCGGCCCGGAGCCCCTGCAAGGTAGAACATGACGGCCCTCGCAACACCACCGCCCGGCTGAGCCGGCGCGCCCCTTTCGCGACCGACCCGGTCGCTCCCCGCCGGTTACCCGCCGGCGCTCCCTGTTCAACAATCACGTAGCAACGCATCGACCATGTCCACTTCGCCCAAGATCATCTACACCCTCACCGACGAAGCGCCCGCGCTCGCGACCTATTCGCTGCTGCCGATCGTCAAGGCCTTCACGCGCTCGTCCGGCGTCGCCGTCGAAACGCGCGACATCTCGCTCGCCGGCCGCATCATCGCCGCATTCGCGGACGTCCTGCCGCCCGAGCAGAAGGGTTCCGACGATCTGGCCGAACTGGGCCAGCTCACGCTGAAGCCGGAAGCGAACATCATCAAGCTGCCGAACATCAGCGCATCGGTGCCGCAGCTCAAGGCCGCGATCGCCGAACTGCAGGCGCAGGGCTACAAGCTGCCGGCCTACCCGGAAGATCCGTCGACGGACGAAGAGAAGGCGGTCAAGGCCCGCTACGACAAGATCAAGGGCAGCGCGGTGAACCCGGTGCTGCGCGAAGGCAATTCCGACCGCCGCGCGCCGCTGTCGGTCAAGAACTACGCACGCAAGCATCCGCACAAGATGGGCGCGTGGAAGGCGACGTCGAAGGCTCACGTCGCGCACATGAGCGAAGGCGATTTCTACGGCAGCGAGAAGTCGGCGCTGATCGCCGATGCCGGCAGCGTGAAGATCGAACTCATGACGACCGACGGCGCGAAGAAGGTGCTGAAGGAAAAGACGGCCGTGAAGGCCGGTGAAGTGATCGACGCGTCGGTGATGAGCCGCAACGCGCTGCGCAGCTTCATCGAAGCGCAGATCGCCGACGCGAAGGCACAGGACGTGCTGTTCTCGGTGCACCTGAAGGCGACCATGATGAAGGTCTCGGACCCGATCCTGTTCGGTCACTTCGTGTCGGTGTTCTACCGCGACGCGCTCGCGAAGCACGCGGACGTGCTGGCGAAGGTCGGCTTCAACCCGAACAACGGCATCGGCGACCTGTACGCGCGCCTGAAGGACCTGCCGGCCGATACGCGCGAAGCGATCGAAGCCGACGTCAAGGCTGAGTACGCAGTGCGTCCGCGCCTGGCGATGGTCAACTCGGACAAGGGCATCACGAACCTGCACGTGCCGAGCGACGTGATCGTCGACGCATCGATGCCGGCGATGATCCGCGATTCGGGCGGCATGTGGGGCCCGGACGGCCAGCTGTACGACGCGAAGGCCGTGATTCCGGACCGCTGCTACGCAGGGGTCTACCAGGCCGTGATCGAGGATTGCAAGCAGCATGGCGCGTTCGATCCGGTCACGATGGGCAGCGTGCCGAACGTCGGCCTGATGGCGCAGGCGGCTGAAGAATACGGTTCGCACGACAAGACGTTCCAGATCCCGGCGGACGGCGTCGTGCGCGTCACCGACGAAGCGGGCAACGTGCTGCTCGAGCATGCCGTGGAAGCGGGCGACATCTGGCGCATGTGCCAGACGAAGGACGCACCGGTGCAGGACTGGGTCAAGCTCGCGGTCAACCGCGCACGCGCGACCGGCGCCCCGGCCGTGTTCTGGCTCGATCCGGCGCGTGCGCACGACGCGCAGATCATCGCGAAGGTCGAACGCTACCTGAAGGATCACGACACGAACGGCCTCGACATCCGCATCATGACGCCGGTCGAAGCCACGCGTTTCTCGCTCGAGCGCATCCGCGCGGGCAAGGACACGATTTCGGTCACCGGCAACGTGCTGCGCGACTACCTGACCGACCTGTTCCCGATCATGGAACTCGGCACCAGCGCGAAGATGCTGTCGATCGTGCCGCTGATGGCCGGCGGCGGGATGTTCGAGACGGGTGCCGGCGGTTCCGCGCCGAAGCACGTGCAGCAGTTCGTCGAGGAAGGCTTCCTGCGCTGGGATTCGCTCGGCGAATTCCTCGCGCTGGCCGCGTCGCTCGAACACCTCGGCAACGCGTACCAGAACCCGAAGGCGGTCGTGCTCGCGAAGACGCTCGACCAGGCGACCGGCAAGTTCCTGGACGAGAACAAGTCGCCGGCGCGCAAGGTCGGCGGCCTCGACAACCGCGGCAGCCACTTCTATCTGTGCCTGTACTGGGCGCAGGCGCTGGCCGAGCAGACCGAGGACGCGGCGCTGAAGGCACAGTTCGAAGGCGTGGCGAAGGCGCTGTCCGACAGCGAAGCGCGCATCCTGGAAGAGCTGGCGGCCGCGCAGGGCAACGCGCAAGCTATCGGCGGCTACTACCGTCCGAACGTCGACCTGACGAGCCAGGCCATGCGCCCGAGCGCGACGCTGAACGGCATCGTCGACGCGGTTGCCTGACGCAGGCCGCGCGATCGCGCGGGCCGATGCGTGTGCCGGTGCGGCGGGCATTGCCGCCTGACGCCGGCCGCAAAAGAAAAACGCCCCGGACGCCCGGGGCGTTTTTCGTTGCAGATGTACCATTCAGACGTGAACGATTTCCCATTCGGCGATTTCGTCCGGCACTTCGAGCGTCGCCGTGTCCAGTTCGGACGGTTGCGCGCAGTCGCCGCGGGAGATGTGGTCGGCTGCCACTTCAGGGCACGAGAATGCGCCGAGCGAGGCGTTGCCGAACGTCGCTTCCCAGCCGCCGTTTGCCGGCAGGATGTAGAACGACCCGAGCGCTGAACCAAAGCGAAATCCCTTCATTTCCGTTCTCCCTTTCTGATCTCAAGCGATTCTGGTGTGCCGCCTGCCGGCTTGGCCGGCTGTGGCCCGACTGGCTGCTTGCGCCGGGTTCCGTATCGAACGTCGTGGCGAAGCGTCAGTGCATGGAACAAAGTCTACGTCCGCGGCCCGATCGGATGGTGCAGGTAGAACGGCTTCACTAAACAAAAATTCTCTTTTAAAAACAAATAATTATTTCTGTCGTTTTGTATTGCGGAACGTTTTTTGGCATCGCGAAACGGGGATTTTGTGCCCTGCACCACGAATTTTTATAACGCAGAGACTTGTTCCACATCGTGAAATATTGGCTGATTTGCGAATCGGTGAAGTGACCGGCGCCGTGGTGGGGCCGAACGGCAGGCGCGAGGCGACCGCCTGGGAACTGCCCGGGGTAGGGTGGCGTGGCACTTCGGCCGTGAGCGAAGCGCCGTGCATCGCCGATCGACGATGCGGGCCGGTGCATGCCGAATCGGGTGCGGGGTTGTCGAACCCTGCGGCGTATCGCCGCCCGGCCGGCCGCGGCGCGTCTCGATTCGGGCCTGCGGTTATGATGACGCGGGCATCAGGGTTTGCGTCGCGTATCGGCGCTTCGGCCGGCCGGCGCGGGCGTCGCGGCGGCCGCGGCCGCGCGACCCAGCATGGATAACGAGGAACGATTGATGATACGGAGAACCTTCCTGTCGCGCGCCATCGGTGTCGCGGCCGCGTCGCTGTTTGGGCGCGCCGCGTGGGCGCAGCATGCCGGTCACGCTGGCATGGCCGGCATGGACTCGATGGACGACATGCCCGGCATGTCGGGCATGTCAGGGATGGCGAGTCACGGGCAGCACGGCAAGTCCGCACCGGCCGCGCTCGCGGCCGCCGACGCGCTGCCGGCCGGCGCGCCGCTCGCGGCGCTGCGCACGCTCGCGAACGAAAGCCGCGAGCCCGGCATGTTCCGGGCCACGCTGGTGGCGCAGCCCGTGGCGCGCCCGATGCTGCACGGTGCACGGCCGACCACGTTCTGGCAGTTCGGCGCGGGCACGCAGGGCCCCGTGGTCGGTCCGCTGATCGACGTGCGTGAGGGCGACACGGTCGAGATCAAGTTCGTGAACAAGCTGCCGCAGCCGTCGACGATTCACTGGCACGGCCTGCCGGTGCCGCCAGACCAGGACGGCAATCCTTCCGATCCCGTCGCGCCCGGCGCGTCGCGCGTGTACCGCTTCACGCTGCCGAAGGGGAGTGCCGGCACCTACTGGTACCACCCGCATCCGCACATGATGACGGCCGAGCAGGTCTTCCGCGGGCTGGCCGGCCCGTTCGTCGTGCGCGCCGCGGACGATCCGCTGGCGGGCTGGCCCGAGCGCAACCTGTTCGTGTCGGACCTCAAGCTTGCGCGCGACGGCACGATTGCACCGAACGACATGATGGACTGGATGAACGGCCGCGAGGGCCAGTTCGTGCTGGTCAACGGCGCCCGCCGGCCGCGGATCGATGTCGCGGGCGACGAGCGCTGGCGCGTGTGGAACGCGTGCAGCGCGCGCTACCTGCGCGTCGCGTTCGACGACGGCCGCGCGTTCGAGCACGCGGGCACCGACGGCGGGCTGTTCGACGCGCCGCGCCGCGTCACGTCGCTGCTGATTGCACCGGGTGAGCGTGCAGAGCTGCTGGTCCGCGCCGGCGACCGGGCGTCGCGCGCCGTGCTGCAGGCGGCCGAATACGACCGCCGCAAGATGTCGATGTCGCATGATGACGGGCACGGCAGCCTGCCGCCCGATCCGGCGCTGGCCCTGGCCGACGTCGCATTCGCGCCGGCCGCCGCACGCGCGCTGCCGACGACCCTGCGCGCGGTGCCGCCGCTGGGCGAGCCGGTCGCGCACAAGGCGGTCGCGTTCGGCGAAGAGATGGACATGGACGCGATGATGAAGGGCGCGGCGCACGGCCGCCCGGCGGGCATGCGCTTCACGATCAACGGCGACATCTACGCGCCGCACCGCGCGACGCTGACGAGCCGCCGTGGCGACGTCGAGCGCTGGACGATCCGCAACGGCACCGACATGGATCACCCGTTCCACCTGCACGGCACGCAGTTCCAGGTGATCGAGCGCGCGTCGGGCGGTTCACGCACGAGCGAACCGTTCCGCGCGTGGCGCGATACGGTGAACGTGCGCAGCGGCGAAACCGTGACGATTCTCGTCACGCAAGACATGCCCGGAGAGCGCATGTTTCATTGCCACATTCTCGAACACGAGGATCTCGGCATGATGGGCACGCTGAAGGTCGTGTAACGAGTGGTGATTATGTTTCACGCGCGGGATGAGTATCCGATCTGCGCGTGTGACAAGACAATGTGTGTTCAATTATCGGGATTGAACGAAAAGGCCGGCCAATCGATAATCGATTGGCCGGCCTCAAATAAAGAAACCCGGCGCAATACATGCGCCGGGTTTCTTCGTCTGATATCCGGTGCCTTATGCGGCCTGGATGTTCGACGCTTGCTTGCCCTTCGGTCCTTGAACGACGTCAAAGCTCACCTTCTGGCCTTCCTTCAGCGTCTTGAAGCCATTCATGGTGATAGCCGAGAAGTGCGCAAACAGATCCTCACCGCCCTCATCGGGAGTGATGAAACCGAAGCCCTTCGCGTCGTTGAACCACTTAACGATACCAGTTGCCATTTCCTACTTCCCCTGTCACACAGTCGCTGCTACTTACCACGAGCACGCTCGAAAAGCTAAACGACCTGAAAACGCAGCCGTTCCCCCCTCACAAGCTCACCTCGGCCTCTTTCATTTTGCCAACCGGCAAATTGAAAAAAGTGCCAGCTTGATTGTTGGCGCTCTTTATTGGAGTGTCAAGTGGAATTTTTAGACGTTTAGAGGGACGTTGTAAAGAACCCATTTTCAGGGTTTTTCCGGCTTTGCTTAGCAGCACGCGGCCGAGCGCGAGGTCTTGAAAAGCCGCATAATCGGCTCATATACCAGGCTCGAGTGACACGCGTTCGAGTCGTCCCGGCTTGTGGGATACTGGGTGCGGACACGACGTTCCGGTGCGGTTCCCCTGACGGTTCGTGTTCCGCGCCACGCGTGAAAGCCGGCACCGCAGCCGGCTTTCGTATGGCGCGAAGAAGATCGCGTGTTCCGGGATTCCGGGGAGGGCGCCGGCCGGTCGGTCGGGTAATGGCAGGATTGCGGGCCTGTCCGAGTTGTTTAGAATGGGTGTATGGCGATTATCCCGGACAAGCAGGACAGCACCGTCCTGGAACGCAAGCAGCAGAAGCTCAAGCCGCCTTCGATGTACAAGGTGGTGCTGCTCAACGACGACTTCACGCCGATGGAATTCGTCGTGATGGTGGTCCAGGAGTATTTCAAGAAGGATCGCGAGACGGCCACGCAGATCATGCTGAAGGTCCATCGCGAAGGGCGAGGGGTATGTGGGGTCTATACGCGGGACATCGCGTCGACCAAGGTTGAGCAAGTCGTTACCCATGCGCGGCAGGCCGGGCATCCGCTGCAGTGCGTGATGGAGGAAGCATGATTGCCCAGGAATTGGAAGTCAGCCTGCACATGGCGTTCATGGAAGCACGCCAGGCGCGCCATGAGTTCATTACGGTCGAGCATTTGCTGCTGGCTCTGCTGGATAATCCGACGGCAGCCGAGGTGTTGCGCGCGTGCGCGGCAAACATCGAGGACTTGCGTCAGAACCTGCGCAATTTCATCCACGACAACACACCTACCGTCCCGGGTACCGACGATGTCGATACCCAGCCGACGCTCGGTTTCCAGCGCGTGATCCAGCGCGCGATCATGCACGTCCAGTCGACGTCGAACGGCAAGAAGGAAGTGACCGGCGCGAACGTGCTGGTCGCGATCTTCGGCGAGAAGGATTCGCACGCCGTGTACTACCTGCAGCAGCAGGGCGTCACGCGCCTCGACGTCGTGAACTTCATTTCGCACGGCATCGCGAAGACGAGCAGCGGCGAAGCCGCGAAGTCGGCTGACGCGAACGCGGAAAGCGAAGACGCGAATGCGCAGAAGGAAACGCCGCTCGCGCAATTCACGCAGAACCTGAACCAGATGGCGAAGGACGGCCGCATCGATCCGCTGATCGGTCGCGAGCCCGAGGTCGAGCGCGTGGTCCAGGTGCTGTGCCGCCGCCGCAAGAACAATCCGCTGCTCGTCGGCGAGGCCGGCGTCGGCAAGACCGCGATCGCGGAAGGGCTCGCCTATCGCATCACGCGCGGCGAAGTGCCGGACATCCTCGCGAACGCGCAGGTCTATTCGCTCGACATGGGCGCGTTGCTCGCGGGCACCAAGTACCGCGGCGACTTCGAGCAGCGTCTGAAGACGGTGCTGAAGGAGCTGAAGGAGCGTCCGCACGCGATCCTGTTCATCGACGAGATCCACACGCTGATCGGCGCGGGCGCCGCGTCGGGCGGCACGCTCGATGCGTCGAACCTGCTGAAGCCGGCGTTGTCGTCGGGCGTGCTCAAGTGCATCGGCGCGACCACGTTCACCGAATATCGCGGCATCTTCGAGAAGGACGCGGCCCTGTCGCGGCGCTTCCAGAAGGTCGACGTGACAGAGCCGACCGTCGAGCAGACGGTCGCGATCCTGCGCGGGCTGAAGTCGCGCTTCGAGGAGCATCACGGCGTCAAGTATTCGTCGGGTGCGCTGTCGGCCGCGGCCGAACTGTCGGCGCGCTTCATCACCGACCGTCACCTGCCGGACAAGGCGATCGACGTGATCGACGAAGCGGGTGCCGCCCAGCGCATCCTGCCGAAGTCGAAGCAGAAGAAGACGATCGGCAAGAGCGAGATCGAGGAAATCATCTCGAAGATCGCACGCGTGCCGCCGCAGAGCGTATCGCAGGACGACCGCAGCAAGCTGCAGACGCTCGACCGCGACCTGAAGAGCGTCGTGTTCGGCCAGGATCCGGCGATCGACGCGCTGGCTGCGTCGATCAAGATGGCGCGCGCGGGCCTCGGCAAGATGGACAAGCCGATCGGCGCGTTCCTGTTCTCCGGCCCGACGGGCGTCGGCAAGACCGAAGTGGCGCGCCAGCTCGCGTTCACGCTCGGCATCGAGCTGATCCGCTTCGACATGTCGGAATACATGGAGCGTCACGCGGTGAGCCGCCTGATCGGCGCGCCGCCGGGCTACGTCGGGTTCGACCAGGGCGGCCTGCTGACCGAAGCCGTCACGAAGAAGCCGCACTGCGTGCTGCTGCTCGACGAAATCGAGAAGGCGCATCCGGACATCTTCAACGTGCTGCTGCAGGTGATGGACCACGGCACGCTGACGGACAACAACGGCCGCAAGGCGGATTTCCGCAACGTCATCATCATCATGACGACGAACGCGGGCGCCGAGTCGATGCAGAAGGCGACGATCGGCTTCACGACGCGCCGTGAAACGGGCGACGAGATGACCGACATCAAGCGCCTGTTCACGCCGGAGTTCCGCAACCGTCTGGATTCGATCATCAGCTTCCGCTCGCTCGATGAGGAAATCATCATGCGTGTGGTCGACAAGTTCCTGATCCAGCTCGAGGAACAGCTGCACGAGAAGAAGGTCGACGCGCTCTTCACCGACGCGTTGCGCAAGCATCTCGCGAAGCACGGCTTCGACCCGCTGATGGGCGCGCGGCCGATGCAGCGGCTGATCCAGGACACGATCCGCCGTGCGCTGGCCGACGAACTGCTGTTCGGCAAGCTGCTGAACGGCGGTCACGTGACGGTCGACGTCGACGAAGGCGACAAGGTGCAGTTGTCGTTCGACAAGCTCGGGAACCCGCCGCACAAGCCGAACGAAGAGGCGGTCGAAGTCGAGTAAGCGATAATCGGGTAGTTCATGCGAACGGCGCGGGATGTTTTCCGCGCCGTTTCGTTTTATCTGGCGCCGGCGGCGCGATGGTGGTGCAGGGGAGTGGCAACGCAGTGACACAACAACAACGGACGTTCGACGACATCGTCGCGCGCGAACAGGGTTTGCGCCATGCGCTGACGTCTGGGCAGATGGCGATGATCGCGATCGGCGGCGCGATCGGTACGGGGCTGTTCCTCGGCAGCGGGTTCGCGATCGGGCTCGCCGGCCCGAGCGTGCTGGTCTCGTATGCGATCGGCGCGCTGATCGCGCTGCTGCTGATGGGCGCGCTCGCGGAAATGACGGTCGCCCATCCGACGGCCGGCTCGTTCGGCGCGTACGCCGAGCACTATGTCGGCCCGCTGGCGGGTTTCCTGGTGCGCTATGCGTACTGGTTCGCGGTCGTGTTCGCGATCGGCACCGAGATCAGCGCGATCGCCGTGTTCATGAAGTACTGGTTCCCGGCGGTGCCCGGCTGGTACTGGGTGATCGGCTTCTCCGCGCTGCTGATCGCCGTGAATCTCGCGAGCGTCACGCTGTACGGCACGGTCGAATACGCGTTCTCGCTGCTGAAGATCGCGGCGATCGTCGTGTTCATCGTGCTCGGCGCCTATCTCGTGTGGTCGGCGCCGGCCGCGTCGGGCATCGGTTTCGCGAACTACACCGCGCACGGCGGCTTCATGCCGAAGGGGCCGTGGGGCACCTGGGTCGCGGTGATCGTCGCGATCTTCAGCTACATGAGCATCGAAGCTGTCGCAATTGCGGCCGGCGAGGCGCGCGATCCGCAGCACGCGGTCACGCGCGCGTTCCGCTCGACGGTGTTCCGGCTCGTGCTGTTCTACCTGCTGACGCTGTCGCTGATGCTCGCAATCGTGCCGTGGACGCAGGCCGGCACCGACGAAAGCCCGTTCGTGAAGGTGATGGCCGCGACGCATGTGCCGTACGCGGCAGGCGTGATCAACTTCGTGCTGTTGATCGCGGCGCTGTCGGCGATGAACAGCCAGCTTTACGTGACGACGCGGATGATGTTCAGCCTGTCGCGTGCGCGGCTCGCGCCCGCGGTGTTCGGCCGGCTCGGCACGAACGGCGTGCCGCGCGCGGCGCTGTGGATCTCGACGAGCGGTGTCGCGGTTGCGGCCGTGCTGGTCGCGCTGGCGCCCGACACCGCGTTCACCGTGATGATGGCGATCGCGATGTTCGGTGCCCTGTTCACGTGGCTGATGATCTTCGTCACGCACCTGCGCTTCCGTTCGCGCTATCGCGGCCCCGCGCTCGCATTCCGGATGTGGGGGCACCCGTTCGGCAGCCTGCTCGGTGCGGGCCTCGTCGCGGCGATCCTGTTCACGACCGCGTTCACGCGCGAATTCCGGATGACGATGGTGGTCGGCGTCGTGTTCGTCGTGCTGCTCACCCTCGCATACGCGCTGCATTACCGGCACCAACACGCACGTTGAGGGTCACGGCGCGGCCCGCACGCGCCGATTCGCCGCTCGCTAAGGTTCCGTTAAGCCTGCGGCGACTACATTCGATCCTGTCTGCAAGGCAGGCCGGCATGCGCTGGCCCGCCGCTTTCCTGCAAAAAGGGGTTCGAATGAACAAACTTCCCGAAATCACGCTCGCGTTCTGGATCATGAAGATCTGCGCGACGACGCTCGGAGAAACCGGTGGCGACCTGCTGTCGATGACGCTGAACGTCGGCTACGCGGTAAGCTCCATCCTGCTGTTCGGCTTCTTTCTCGTGACGTTGGGCGCGCAGCTCAGGACGACGCGCTATCGCCCGGCAATCTACTGGGCCGTGATCGTCGCGACGAGCACGGCCGGCACGACGATGTCCGACTTCATGGACCGCACGCTCGGCCTCGGCTATGCGGCCGGCTCGTCGATTCTCGTCGCGATCCTGCTGGCGATCTTCGCGGTGTGGCGACTCAGCGGCGAATCGCTGTCGGTCGACCTGATCCGCACGCGCAAGGTCGAGCTGCTGTACTGGATCGCGATCCTGTTCTCCAACACGCTCGGCACCGCGCTCGGTGATTTCCTCGCGGACAGCTCGGGGCTCGGCTTCGGTGGCGGTGCGCTGCTGATCGGCGGGCTGCTCGCGGTGATCGTGCTGGCGCACTATTTCACGCGTATCTCCGGCGTGCTGCTGTTCTGGGCCGCGTTCGTGCTCACGCGTCCGTTCGGTGCGACGGTCGGCGACCTGCTGACGAAGCCGGTTGCGAAGGGCGGCCTCGCGCTCGGCACGATCGGCTCGTCGGCGGTGCTGCTCGGCGTGCTGGTCGCGATGGTGATCTACGCGATCGTGGCTCAATCGCGGCAGCGCGACCTGGCGCCCGCGCGGATCGCGCAAGCCGTCGAGGAGTGACGGCGAAGGAATGAAAAAAAGGGGCCGCGAGGCCCCTTTTTTCGTTGCGTCGTTCAGTGACGGCCGGTGCTGCCGAAGCCGCCCTCGCCACGATCGCTTTCGGCGAAGTCGTCGACGATGTTGAACTGCGCCTGCACGACCGGCACGATCACGAGCTGGGCGAGCCGCTCGAACGGATTCAGCACGAACTCGGTCTGGCCGCGGTTCCAAGTCGAGACCATCAGCTGGCCCTGGTAGTCGGAATCGATCAGGCCGACGAGGTTGCCGAGCACGATGCCGTGCTTGTGGCCGAGGCCCGAGCGCGGCAGGATCAGTGCCGCGTAGCCGGGATCGGCGAGATGGATCGCGAGGCCGGTCGGCACGAGCGTCGTTTCGCCCGGCTGCAGCGTGACCGGTGCATCGAGGCACGCACGCAGGTCGAGGCCCGCGCTGCCGGTGGTCGCGTAGGCGGGCAGGTAGTCGCGCATGCGCGCGTCGAGAATCTTCAGGTCGAGTTTCATGCGGTCGTCGGATGGGTCGGGAAGGGCGCAGCAGCGATGGCCGCCGCGCGGGAGATCAGATCAGGCGATTGTCGGGCAGGCGCTTCGCGATTTCCGCGACGAGCGTGTGCGCGAGTTCGTCCTTCGGTGCGCGCGGCAGCCGCGTGAGGCCGGCGGCCTCGAACAGCACGACTTCGTTGTCGTCGCGACCGAACGTCAGCGGGCCGAGGTTGCCGACCAGCAGCGGCACGTTCTTGCGCTTGCGCTTCTCGTCGCCGTGCACGTCGAGGTCGCCGCTTTCGGCCGCGAAGCCGACGCAGAACGGCGGATCGGGCAGCGCCGCGACCGACGCGAGGATGTCGGGGTTCTCGACGAACGCGAGCGCGGGCACCTTGTGGTCGGCCGTCTTCTTCATCTTGTGCTCGGCAGGCTGGGCGACGCGCCAGTCGGCGACCGCAGCGACCGCGATGAAGATGTCGGCATCGGCGACCGCATGCATGACCGCGTCGTACATCTGCTGCGCAGTCTGCACGTCCTGACGGTAGACGCCCCACGGCGTGTCGAGCGCCACCGGCCCCGCGACGAGATGCACGTCGGCGCCGGCCTGCTGCGCGGCGCGCGCGAGCGCGAAGCCCATCTTGCCGCTCGAGCGGTTCGTGAGGCCGCGCACCGGGTCGAGCGGTTCGAACGTCGGGCCGGCCGTGATCAGCACGCGCCGGTGCGCGAGCACCTTCGGCGCGAAGTGCGCGACGATCGCTTCGTAGATCGCCTCGGGCTCGAGCATGCGGCCGTCGCCGACTTCGCCGCACGCCTGCGCACCCGAATCCGGGCCGAGCACCGACACGCCGTCCGCGCGCAGTTGCGCGGCGTTGCGCTGCGTGGCCGGGTTCTGCCACATCTGGCGGTTCATGGCGGGCACGACGAGCAGCGGGCAATCGCGCGCGACGCACAGCGTCGACAGCAGGTCGTCCGCGAACCCGTGTGCGAGCTTCGCGAGGAAGTCCGTCGACGCGGGTGCGATCACGATCGCATCGGCTTCGCGCGACAGGTCGATGTGCGCCATGTTGTTGTCGACGCGCGCGTCCCACTGGCTCGTGTAGACGGGCCGGCCTGACAGCGCCTGCATCGTGACGGGCGTGATGAACTGGGTGGCGGCTTCGGTCATCGCGACCTGCACGGTCGCGCCGGCCTTCACGAGCAGCCGCGTGAGCTCGGCGATCTTGTAGCAGGCGATGCCGCCCGTCAGGCCGAGAACGAGGTGTTTTCCTGCGAGTTCTGCGTGTGCCAACTCAGGCCTCCAAGGGTCAAACGGAACGGCCGGCGCGAAGCCGGCCGTCGACGCCGAGTATGCGCGCTTAGCGCGAGCCGCGCACGCGACGCAGTTCGTCGTAGATCAGCAGCACCGCGCCGACCGTGATCGCGGAATCGGCGAGGTTGAACGCCGGGAAGTGCCAGGCGCCGAGATGGAAATCGAGGAAGTCGATCACGTGGCCGTAGACGAGCCGGTCGATCACGTTGCCGAGTGCGCCGCCGAGGATCATGGCGAGCGACAGGCTGAACAGCCGCTGCTGGCCGTGACGCTTCAGCAGGAAGCAGATCACGAGCGTCGCGGCGATGCCGAGCGCGGTGAACGCCCAGCGCTGCCAGCCGCCGGCGGTCGACAGGAAGCCGAACGCGGCGCCGCGGTTGTACACCAGCACGAGGTTGAAGAACGACGTCAGCTCGTGCTGCGCGCCGTACGCGAACGTCTTCAGGATCGCGATCTTCGACAGCTGGTCGAACAGGATCACGATCAGCGAAATGCCGAGCCAGGGCGCGAGCGCGCCGCTGGCCGGTTTCGACAGGGTTTTCGCCATAGTTAAGCAGCGCTCCGGATTTCGCCGTTTTCGAACAGGTTGGAGAAGCAGCGGCCGCACAGCGTCGGATGATCGGCATGCGCGCCGACATCTTCACGGTAGTGCCAGCAGCGCTCGCACTTCTGGTACTTCGACGCAGCCACGTCGACGCTTTCCTGCGCTTCGTCGTCGACCTTGACGACCGTCGCGGCCGACGTGATCAGCACGAACTTCAGATCGTCGCCGAGGCTCGTGAGCGCGTCGTAGCGCGCGCCGCTCGCGTGCACCGCGACTTCGGCCTGCAGCGACGAACCGATGCGGTTCGCGGTGCGTGCCTCCTCGAGCGCCTTCGTCACGTTGCCGCGCACCTCGCGCAGCAGCGCCCACTTCTCGATCAGCGCGGCCGAGCCGTCGACTTCCGGATACGCGTAGTAGGTTTCCGTGAAGATCGTGTCGCTGGCCGGCTGGAACACCTTCCACGCTTCTTCCGCCGTGAACGACAGGAACGGTGCGAGCACGCGCAGCAGGCCGTGCGTCAGGTGGTACAGCGCCGTCTGCGCGGAGCGGCGTGCGCGCGAATCGGCCGCGCTCGTGTACAGGCGGTCCTTCAGCACGTCGAGGTAGAAGCCGCCGAGATCTTCCGAGCAGTACGTCTGCAGCTTCGCGACGACCGGGTGGAATTCGTACTTCTCGTAGTGGCCGAGCAGCTCCGTCTGCAGCTGCTGCGAGAACGCGACCGCATAGCGGTCGATCTCGAGCCATTCGTCGACCGGCACGGCGTGCTGCGCGAAGTCGAAGTCTGACAGGTTCGCGAGCAGGAAGCGCAGCGTGTTGCGGATGCGGCGATAGCCTTCGGTCACGCGCTTCAGGATTTCCTCGGAGATCGCGAGCTCGCCCGAGTAGTCGGTCGAGGCGATCCACAGACGGATGATTTCCGCGCCGAGACGGTTCGCGACTTCGTGCGGGTCGATGCCGTTGCCGAGCGACTTGCTCATCTTGCGGCCTTCGCCGTCGACCGTGAAGCCGTGCGTGAGCAGGCCCTTGTACGGCGCGCGGCCGTCGATCATCGACGCCGTGAGCAGCGACGAGTGGAACCAGCCGCGGTGCTGGTCCGAGCCTTCGAGGTAGAGGTCGGCCGGGAACTGCAGCTGATCCTTGTGCGAGCCGCGCAGCACGTGCCAGTGCGTCGTGCCCGAATCGAACCACACGTCGAGCGTGTCGCGGTTCTTTTCGTACAGGTTCGCGTCGTCGCCGATCAGCTCGCGCGGATCGAGCGTCTGCCACGCCTCGATGCCCGACTGCTCGACGCGTTTCGCGACTTCCTCGAGCAGCTCGAGCGTGCGCGGATGCAGCTCGCCGGTTTCCTTGTGCACGAAGAACGCCATCGGCACGCCCCACTGGCGCTGGCGCGACAGCGTCCAGTCGGGACGGTTCGCGATCATGCTGAACAGGCGCTGCTTGCCCCACGACGGGTAGAACGCGGTGGCGTCGATGCCTTCTAGCGCGGTTTCGCGCAGCGTCTTGCCGCCGTCGCGCGGCGTCACGTCCATGCCGGCGAACCACTGCGACGTCGCGCGGTAGATGATCGCCGTCTTGTGGCGCCAGCAGTGCATGTAGCTGTGCTTGTAGTGCTCGCTGCGCAGCAGCGAGCCGGCCGCGTTCAGCGCGTCGACGACCTTCGGGTTTGCGTCCCAGATCGACAGGCCGCCGAACAGCGGCAGCGATTCGATGTAGCGGCCGTCGCCCATCACCGGGTTGATGATGTCCGAGTCGGTCATCCCGTGCGCCTTGCACGACACGAAGTCCTCGATACCGTACGCGGGTGACGAGTGCACGACGCCGGTACCCGTGTCGGTCGTCACGTAGTCGCCGAGGTACACGGGTGCGGTGCGCTTGTAGCCGGGGTGAGCCGACGCGAGCGGGTGGTGGAAGCGCAGGCCCGCGAGCTTCACGCCCGGCGCGGTCGCCACGACGCGGCCGGTCAGCTTGAAGTCGGTCATGCAGGCTTCGACGCGCTCTTCCGCGATGATCAGCAGCCCGCGCTCGGTGTCGACCAGCGCGTAGACGATTTCCGGATGGAGGTTCAGCGCCTGGTTCGCGGGGATCGTCCACGGCGTGGTGGTCCAGATCACGATGCCGCCTTCCGCGCGCGGCAGGGCCGGCAGGCCGAACGCCTGCGCGGTCTTTTCCGGTTCCGCGAACGCGAACATCACGTCGATCGTCGGATCGGTGCGGTCCTTGTACTCGACTTCCGCTTCCGCGAGCGCCGAGCCGCAGTCGAAGCACCAGTTCACCGGCTTCAGCCCGCGATACACGTAGCCCTTCTCGATGATCTTGCCGAGCGCGCGGATCTCTTCCGCCTCGTTGACGAAGTTCATCGTCTTGTACGGGTTGGCCCAGTCGCCGAGCACGCCGAGGCGCTTGAAGCCGACCTTCTGCTTCTCGATCTGCTCGGTCGCGTACGTGCGCGCCTTGCTCATCACGTCGGCCGCCGGCAGCGACTTGCCGAACTGCTTCTCGATCTGGATTTCGATCGGCATCCCGTGGCAATCCCAGCCCGGCACGTACGGCGCGTCGAAGCCGGCCATGTTGCGCGACTTGACGACGATGTCCTTCAGGATCTTGTTGACGGCGTGGCCGAGGTGGATGTCGCCGTTCGCGTACGGCGGGCCGTCGTGCAGGATGAACTTCGGCCGGCCGGCGCTGGCCGCGCGGATCTTCTCGTAGATGCCGCGCTCTTCCCATTCCTTGACCCACTGCGGCTCGCGCTTGGGCAGGTCGCCGCGCATCGGGAACGGCGTGTCGAGCAGGTTGACCGGATACTTGGCCTGCGGTTTCGAATCGGCTTTCTTGTTGCTCATGATGGGATCGCTATCTAAATCTCGGGGGACGCGCGAGCGTCGTGAATCGGGTATGCGCGCGACTGAGCGGCGCGAGGGTGCGGCGCGGGGCGCCGCCGTCCGGATCAGCTAATTCGGTCGGTGGCCGACGTCGCGAAGCCCGTGGCGCGGCTGCCCGGCGCGCGGTCGCGCTCGATGAAGTACGCACGCGCATTCGCGACGTCCAGCGCGATCGCGCGCGACAGCGCCTCGAGATCGTCGAATTTCGCCTCGTCGCGCAGCTTCTGCAGGAATTCGACGCGGATGAGCTTGCCGTACGCGTCGCCGTGCCAGTCGAGCAGGTGGACTTCGAGCAGCACGCGGCCCGAATCGTCGACGGTCGGGCGCAGGCCGAGGCTCGCGACGCCCGGCAGCGGGGCGGGGCCGAGGCCGTGCACCTGCACGACGAAGATGCCCGCGAGCGCCGGCCGCTTGTGTGCGATCGGCAGGTTCAGCGTCGGGAAGCCGAGGTCGCGGCCGAGCTTCAGCCCGTGCGCGACGTGGCCGCTGATCGCATAGCCATGGCCGAGCGCTTGCGCGGCCGCATCGAGATCGCCGGCCGCGAGCGCGGCGCGCACGCCCGAGCTCGAGATGCGTGTGCCGTCGCTGCCGGCCACGGTACCCATCTGCTCGACCTCGAAGCCGTACTGCGCGCCGGCCGCCTGCAGCGTGTCGAAGGTGCCCGCGCGTTTCGCGCCGTAGCAGAAATCGTCGCCGACCATCATCCAGCGCGTGTGCAGCCCGTTCACCAGCGTGCGTTCGACGAACGCCTGCGGCGACTGGCTCGCGAACGTGTGGTTGAAGTGCTCGACGACCACGCGGTCGACGCCGTGATCGCGCAGCGCCTCGAGCTTGTCGCGCAGCATCGCGATGCGCGGCGGCGCGCCGGCCGGGTTGAAGAATTCGCGCGGGTGCGGTTCGAACGTCATCACGCACACGGGCAGGCCGCGCGCGTCCGCTGCCGCGCGCACGCGCGCGAGCAGGGCCTGGTGGCCGCGATGGACACCGTCGAAGTTGCCGATCGTCAGCGCGCACGGGGCGCGGCTCTCGGCGTTGGGCAGGCCGCGGAAGACTTTCACGATAGCGGATGCAGCGTCGGGGAATGGGCGGTGGGATGCCGCAAAGCAGAAGATTATAAACGTTCGGGCGGGCCGGCGGCCGAGAAGGGGGGGAAACGCGGGGGCGAATGGTAAAATTCGCGGATGAAAAAACTCGTGATCCTGATTTCCGGTCGCGGCAGCAACATGGAGGCCATCGTCCGCGCGTGCGCGCAGGAACGCTGGCCGGCCGAAGTTGCGGCCGTGATCGCCAACCGGCCCGACGCGGCCGGCCTGGCATTTGCCGCGTCGCACGGGGTGGCGACGGCGGTGGTCGACCACCGGTCGTTCGACGGCCGCGACAGCTTCGACGCGGCGCTCGCCGCCGAGATCGACCGATTCGCGCCCGATCTCGTGGTCCTCGCCGGCTTCATGCGCATCCTCACGCCCACATTCGTCAGACGATACGAAGGCCGGCTGCTGAACATCCATCCGTCGCTGCTGCCGAGCTTCAAGGGCATCCACACGCACCAGCAGGCGCTCGACGCGGGTGTCGCGCTGCATGGCGCGAGCGTGCACTTCGTGATTCCCGAGCTGGACAGCGGCGCGATCGTCGCGCAGGGTGCGGTGCCCGTGCGCGCGGGCGACGACGCGGCCGCGCTCGCGCAGCGTGTGCTGACGGTCGAGCATGTGCTGTATCCGCGCGCGGTGCGCTGGTTCATCGAGGGGCGCCTGCGCCTCGAGAACGGCCGTGCAGTGGTGGCGCCGGAAGAGGCGCGCTGGATTTTCGCGGATCAACCGCATACCGAAACGAGTGAGGGCGTATGAAACTGCACGGATTCCTGATCGGCCAGACCGAGACTTTGCTGGCCGAGGTGCTGAAGTTCGCCGGCCCCGCCGATGCGACGACGAGCCGGTTCTTCCGCGCGCATCCGAAGCTCGGGCATGCCGAGCGCGGCGTGATCGCCGAGGCCGTGTTCGCGGTGCTGCGCCGCAAGATGGAGTTTTCGCACCTCGCCGAGAGCGGCACGGGCACGCCTGCGCGGCGCCTCACGCTGCTCGGCCTGATGCAGACGGCTGGCCGCAATGCGCTGAAGCCGTTCCTGTCCGACACCGAGTCCGCATGGCTCGAGCACGTGTCGAAGATCGATCCGGCGAGCCTGCCGGTGCGCATCCGCACGAACCTGCCCGACTGGATCCACCAGGCATTGTCGGCCCGTTTCGACGCCGACGAGCTCGCGCAGCTCGCGGCCGCGCTGAACTACCCGGCGCCGCTCGACCTGCGTGCCAATGCGCAGAAGGCCAGCCGTGATCAGGTCATCGACGGGTTGCGCGCGGAAGGCATCGATGCGGGCGCGACGCCGTTCGCGCCGTTCGGCGTGCGCGTGGTCGGCAAGCCGGCGCTGACGCGCCTGAAGCTGTTCGAGGAAGGCGCGATCGAGGTGCAGGACGAAGGCAGCCAGCTGCTGTGCTCGCTGGTCGCGCCGCGCCGCGGCGAG
The DNA here is from genome assembly GCF_002223135.1 of Burkholderia sp. AU33423. Taxonomy (NCBI): domain Bacteria; kingdom Pseudomonadati; phylum Pseudomonadota; class Betaproteobacteria; order Burkholderiales; family Burkholderiaceae; genus Burkholderia; species Burkholderia sp. AU33423. The sequence continues at coordinate 315,107 of NZ_NKFH01000005.1, read as the reverse complement.
ATGGTCGTCGATTTCTGCGCGGGCGCGGGCGGCAAGACGCTCGCGCTGGGCGCGATGATGCGCTCGACCGGGCGCCTCTACGCGTTCGACGTGTCGGAAAAGCGCCTGGCGAAGCTGAAGCCGCGCCTCGCGCGCAGCGGGCTGTCGAACGTGAACCCCGTGCTGATCGACAGCGAACACGACGCGAAGATCAAGCGGCTCGCCGGCAAGATCGACCGCGTGCTGGTCGATGCGCCGTGCAGCGGCCTCGGCACGCTGCGCCGCAATCCGGACCTGAAGTGGCGCCAGACGCGTACCGCGATCGACGAGCTGACGCCGAAGCAGGCGTCAATCCTCGCGAGCGCCGCGCGCCTGGTGAAGAAGGGCGGCCGGCTCGTCTACGCGACCTGCAGCGTGCTCGACGCCGAGAACGAACGCATCGTCGAACAGTTCCTGGCCGACCATCCCGACTTCGTGCTGGTCCCGGCGCAGAAGGTGCTGGACGACCAGCGCATCGAGCTCGAGACGGGCGACTACCTGTCGCTGTGGCCGCACCGTCACGCGACCGACGGCTTCTTCGCCGCGGTGCTCGAACGGCGCGCTGCGCAGTAACGGCGGGCCGGACGGACGATGGAGAATCTGCAGAGCCGCTTGCTGTCGCACCGGCTGGCATCGGTCATCGACGATTTCCACCAGCCGGTGATGATCTGGCAGGCGGCGATCCTCATCGGCGCGCTGTGCTTCGCATGGGTGGCCGCGCGCGTCGTGCACGGCCGGATCGACGCGCGCCGCCGGGCGGCCGGACGTGCGCCCGGCGCGGGCGCGCAAAGCCTGAAGCGCGCGTTGTTCCCGTTGTTCGGCAGCGTGTTCGTGGGCGGCGCGCAGCTCGCGTTCGACCCGTTCATGTCGACGTCGCTGCTGTCGCTCGCGCTCGTGCCGCTGTTCGGCATCGGGCTGATCTACGTGCTGTTCTTCTTTGCGCGGCGCGTATTTGCGCGCGACGGCCACACGCATGCATGGCTGTCGATCGTCGAGAAAATCGTGTCGACCGTCGTGTGGGCCGCGATGGTGCTGACCGTGCTCGGCATTCAGCGTGACGTGCTCGGCTGGCTCGACAGCGTGCAGTTCCGTGTCGCCAATGCGCATCTCACGCTGCTGTCGGTGATCTCCGGCGCGCTGTGGGTGTGCGTGACGCTGATGGTCGCGATGTGGCTCGGCTCGGTGCTCGAGGATCGCCTCACGCGCGCGACCGCGCTCGACGCGAACCTGAAGGTCGTGCTGTCGCGGGTCGGCCGCGCGTTGCTCGTGTTCGCGGCGATCCTGATCGGGCTGTCGCTGGTCGGCATCGACGTGACCGTGCTCGGCGTGTTCGGCGGCGCGGTGGGTGTCGGCCTCGGTTTCGGGCTGCAGAAGATCGCCAGCAACTACGTGTCGGGCTTCATCATCCTGCTCGACCGCTCGCTGCGGCTCGGCGATGCGATCAGCGTCGGCGGCCTGCAAGGCGTCGTCACGCAGATCCGCACGCGCTACACGGTCGTGCGCGGCCTCGACGGCAACGAGACGCTGATCCCGAACGAAAAGCTGATCACCGACGTCGTGCAGAACCAGTCGTCGTACCTGACGCGCGGCTATGCGAAGGTCGCCGTGCAGGTCGCCTACACGAGTGATGTCGAGCAGGCGCTCGCGCTGCTCGCCGATGCGGCCAAGGGTGTGCCGCGCGTGCTGGCCGAGCCCGCGCCGACTCCGTACCTCGTGAGTTTCGGCGCGGACGGGATCGACCTGGAGCTCGGCTTCTGGATCGAGGATTCGGCGAAAGGCACGTCCGGCGTGCGTTCGAGCGTGAACCGCAACATCTGGCGCCTGTTCAGTGAGCACGGGATCTCGATTCCGTTCCCGCAGCGCGAAGTGCGCGTGGTCGGGTTGCCGGACGGGTTTCCCGCGGCGGACGCGGCAGCGGCCAACGGTGCGCTGGACGGGCACGCGCCGGCGGCGTAGCGGGCGCGGGCGGTCATTCGTACCGATCCCGCGGTCGAAACCGGATCGCGGGCCTTTCCCAGTCCGCGCATGGACCGCGCGGATTGCGTCAGGGCAAGAAAATATTCATTTTTTACAAAGACTTGGAACGGTTGAAGTAAAATTCTGGTCTACACGCGGTATGCTTTCATTCTTCTGACGCCAGCGTGGCGTCGCTCTCATCACGGGTAACTGCCTTGTTGAATTCTGTGCTCGATTTTCTTTCCCACGGGCTCCTGCATTTTTCGTGGTGGCAAGTCGCATTGTTCGCGCTCGCCGTCACGCACGTCACGATCATCGGCGTGACCGTCTACCTGCACCGCTGCCAGGCGCACCGCGCACTGGAGCTGCATCCGATCGCGAGCCACTTCTTCCGCTTCTGGCTGTGGATGACCACCGGCATGCTGACCGGCCAGTGGGCGGCGATTCACCGCAAGCACCACGCGAAGTGCGAGACCGAGGAAGATCCGCACAGCCCGCAGACGCGCGGCATCTGGAAGGTATTCCTCGAGGGCGCCGAGCTGTATCGCGCGGAAGCGAAGAACGAAGAGACGATGCGCAAGTTCAGCCACGGCACGCCGAACGACTGGCTCGAGCGCAACGTCTACTCGAAGTACCCGATCCTCGGCATCAGCATGATGATGGTGATCGACGTCGCGCTGTTCGGCGTGCTCGGCCTGACCGTGTGGGCCGTGCAGATGGTCTGGATTCCGTTCTGGGCGGCTGGCGTCGTCAACGGCTTCGGTCACTTCTGGGGCTATCGCAACTTCAACTCGGCCGACGCGAGCACGAACCTGTTCCCGTGGGGCATCGTGATCGGCGGCGAAGAGCTGCATAACAACCACCACACGTTCGCGACGTCGGCGAAGCTGTCGAACAAGTGGTACGAGTTCGACATCGGCTGGATGTACATCCGCATCATGTCGGCATTCGGTCTCGCGAAGGTGAAGAAGGTCGCGCCGACGCCGCGCCTGAACAAGCCGAAGACGGTGCTCGACCAGGAAACGCTGCAGGCCGTGCTGTCGAACCGCTACGAGGTGATGGCGCGCTACGGCAAGGCCGTGAAGCGTGCGTACCGCCAGGAGCTCGCGCACCTGAAGGAAATCGGCGGCGAGAAGTACCAGATGATGCGCGGCGCGCGCAAGTGGTTCCACAAGGACGCCGACGGCCTCGACGAGCCGCAGAAGAAGCTGCTGCCGGAAATCTTCGCGAACAGCCAGAAGCTGCAAACCTATTTCCAGCTGCGCCAGGATCTCGCTGCGATCTGGGATCGTTCGACCGCATCGCGCGAACAGCTTCTCGCGCAATTGCAGGATTGGTGCCATCGCGCAGAACAAAGCGGCATCAAGGCGCTGCAGGAATTCGCGACGCGCCTGCGCCGCTACGCCTGATTCGAAATCGATTAGAATCTAAGGACGTCAAAAACCCCGCGTTGGCGGGGTTTTTTATTTGGTCCGGCAGTTTTTGAACGGTGTTCGGCAGGGCCGGATTGGTATGAGGCTTGGGGCAGCGTGGAAGTGTTGTTCCAGGGCTAGGATCGGAGTGGGCGCCGAAGCGCTAACGCTGATCGACCGCAAAGCATGGGATCAGCGTAAGTGCTGAAGCGCTAACGCTGGTTGACCGCGAAGCATAGGATCAGCGTAAGTGCTGAAGCGCTAACGCTGGTCGACCGCGAAGCATGGGATCAGAGTAAGCGCTAAAGCGCTAACTCTGATCGACAGGAGATATGGAGATGCAATCGACGATCAAACCCGTCGAGTACGACCGGCCCGTTGCAGCAGGGACCGTATGCGGCGTGGGGCAGGCATGGGCCAAGGTGCCCGATGCACCGTCCGCCGAAGAGCGGGCCGCGCTGAAAGCGCGCATCAAGGCATTGCTCGTGCGTGAAAAGGCCGTGCTGGTCGCGCACTACTACGTCGACGCCGAGCTGCAGGAGCTCGCCGACGAAACCGGCGGCTGTGTCGCCGATTCGCTCGAAATGGCCCGCTTCGGCCGTGACCACGACGCGCAGACGCTGGTCGTCGCCGGCGTGCGCTTCATGGGCGAGACCGCGAAGATCCTGAGCCCGAACAAACGCATCCTGATGCCCGATCTCGATGCGACCTGCTCGCTTGACCTCGGCTGCCCCGTCGACGAATTCTCGGCGTTCTGCGATGCACATCCCGACCGTACCGTCGTCGTCTACGCAAATACCAGCGCTGCCGTGAAGGCGCGCGCGGACTGGATGGTCACGTCGTCGATCGGCCTCGAGATCGTGGCCGACCTGCATGCACGCGGCGAGAAGATCATCTGGGCGCCGGATCGCCATCTTGGCAGCTACATCCAGAAGAAAACCGGCGCGGACATGCTGCTGTGGCAAGGCTCGTGCCTCGTTCACGACGAATTCAAGGGCATCGAGCTCGACCTGCTGCGCGCCGAGTATCCGGACGCGAAGGTGCTCGTCCACCCCGAATCGCCGGAAAACGTCGTCGCGCAGGCCGATGTGGTCGGCTCGACCACGCAGCTGATCGATGCGGCGGTCAAGTTCGACGCGACGCACTTCATCGTCGCGACCGATCTCGGCATCCTGCACAAGATGCAGCTTGCGGCGCCCGGCAAGACCTTCATCGCCGCGCCGACGGCCGGCAACAGCGCTACCTGCAAGAGTTGCGCTCACTGCCCGTGGATGGCAATGAACGGCCTCGCGAACCTCGCCGACGTGCTCGAGCGCGGTCACAACGAGATCTTCGTCGATCCCGCGATCGGCGAGCGCGCACGCCTTCCGATCGACCGGATGCTCGATTTCGCGGCCGCGCACAAGAAGCGCGTGCAGGCGAGCGGCGATCTGCAGCGTGACCAGCAACTGTTCGCGAACGTGGGGGCTGCATGACCAGTTCCGCAGTATCCCCGCTGTTCAACATCGTCCGCGAGCAATACGGCACGGCATTCGACGATGCGATCGCGCGCAACGTGGCCGATGCGATCGCGGAAGACGTCGGCACCGGCGACCAGACCGGGCGGCTCGTACCGGCCGGCGGACGTCGCCGTGCACGCATCATCGTGCGCGAGGAAGCCGTGCTGTGCGGCGTGCCGTGGTTCGAGGCCGTGATTGCCCGGATCGATCCGTCGATCGTCGTGCAATGGCGCTATCGCGAAGGTGACCGGATGTCGCCCGATTCGACCGTCTGCGAACTCCAAGGGCCGGCGCGCGCGCTGCTGACGGCCGAGCGCAACGGGCTGAACTTCCTGCAGTTGCTGTCGGGCGTCGCGACCGCGACGCGTCGTTACGTCGATCGCGTCGAAGGCACGCGCGCGAAGATCCTCGATACGCGCAAGACGCTGCCGGGCCTGCGGCTCGCGCAGAAGTACGCGGTGCGTGTCGGCGGCGGCGAGAACCAGCGTCTCGCGTTGTACGACGGTATCCTGATCAAGGAAAACCACATCGCGGCGGCAGGCGGTGTCGGCGAGGCGCTCGACGCGGCATTTGCGCTGGAGTCGGGCGTGCCCGTGCAGGTCGAAGTCGAGACGCTTGCACAACTCGATACGGCGCTCGCACATCGCGCGCAGTCGGTGCTGCTCGACAACTTCACGCTCGACATGATGCGTGAAGCGGTGCGTGTGGCGAACGGCAAGGCCGTGCTCGAAGTGTCGGGCGGCGTCAATTTCGAGACAGTGCGTGCGTTCGCGGAAACGGGGGTCGACCGTATCTCGATCGGCGCGCTGACGAAGGACGTGCGCGCGACGGACTATTCGATGCGGATCGTCGACTGACCGAACGCGTTCGATCAGACAAAAAAGCCGTTGGCGCGCAAACGCCAACGGCTTTTTTCCTGTGCGACCGCAGCCGGGAAGGGCGTGCCGCTCAGCGACGCGCGCGCGGCGTGAGCACGCTCGGCAGCGCCTTCGGCAGCGAGTTCGGCCAGTCGCGGCTGTAGTGCAGCCCGCGGCTTTCGCGGCGCGAGTGCGCGCTCTTCACGATCAGCGTCGCCACGTCGACGAGGTTGCGCAGTTCGAGCAGGTCGCGCGTCACGCGGAAGTTCGCGTAGTACTCCTGGATCTCGTCACGCAGCAGCGACAGCCGGTGCTTCGCGCGTTCGAGGCGCTTGTCGGTGCGCACGATGCCGACGTAGTTCCACATCAGGCGGCGCAGCTCGTCCCAGTTGTGCGCAACGACGACTTCCTCGTCCGCATCCGATACGCGGCTTTCATCCCATGCGGGTAGCGTGGCCGGCGTTTCGGCATCGAAGCCGGCTGCCTCGATCGCTTCGGCCGCGGCACGACCGATCACGAGACATTCGAGCAGCGAGTTGCTCGCGAGCCGGTTCGCGCCGTGAAGCCCCGTGTACGACGTTTCGCCGACCGCATACAGGCCCGCGAGATCGGTGCGCCCGGCGAGATCGGTGACGACGCCGCCGCACGTGTAGTGTGCGGCTGGCACGACGGGAATCGGCTCTTTCGCGATGTCGATGCCGAATTCGAGGCAGCGCGCGTGGATCGTCGGGAAGTGTTCGCGCAGGAACGCTTCCGGCTGGTGGCTGATGTCGAGATACACGCAGTCGATCCCGCGCTTCTTGATCTCGAAGTCGATCGCGCGCGCAACGATGTCGCGCGGCGCGAGTTCGGCGCGCGGATCGTGTGCGGGCATGAAGCGCGTGCCGTCGGGCAGCTTCAACAGGCCGCCTTCGCCGCGCACGGCTTCGGAAATCAGGAACGACTTCGCGTACGGATGGAACAGGCAGGTCGGGTGGAACTGGATGAATTCCATGTTCGACACGCGGCAGCCCGCACGCCACGCCATCGCGATGCCGTCGCCGGTCGCGGTGTCGGGGTTCGTCGTGTACAGGTAGACCTTGCCGGCGCCGCCCGTTGCGAGCACCGTATGCGGCGCCTCGATCGTGATCGTGCGGTCGTTGTCGACGTCGAGCGCGTACAGGCCGTGACAGCGGCGGCCGGGCAGGCCGAGCCGGTCCGACGTGATCAGGTCGATCGCGTGGTGGTTTTCGAAGAACGTGATGTTCGGATGCTGGCGCGCACGCGCCGACAGCGTGGCGAGCACCGCATGGCCGGTCGCGTCGGCCGCGTGGATGATCCGGCGGTGGCTGTGGCCGCCTTCACGCGTGAGATGGAAGCCGAGCTCGGCCGCGTCGTCCTTCGTGAACGGCACGCCCTGCGAGATCAGCCATTCGATTGCTTCGCGGCCGTGCTCGACGATATAGCGCGTCGCGCCTTCGTCGCACAAGCCGCCACCGGCGACCAGCGTGTCGTCGACGTGGTTCTCGATGCTGTCCGCCGAATCGAGGACTGCCGCGATGCCGCCTTGCGCGTTATCGCTCGCGCCCTCCATCATCGACCGTTTCGCGATCAGCGCGACACGTCGCGTGCTGGCCAGGTTGAGTGCGACCGACAGCCCTGCCAGGCCGCTGCCGACGATCGCCACGTCGAATTTCATGCTGCATCTCCATCGTTACGCTTTTGATCTTGTGCGTTCCGGCGGCCGTGGCCGCGGAAAGGGGAGAGCATACCGCGTCGCGCCGGAGCGTGCGCGCAAAACAAAAAGCCCCGCATGTGCGGGGCTTTTCGGTCGCCGTCAGGCTGGCAGAAACCGGAGATTACTTGATCTTGGTTTCTTTGTATTCCACATGCTTGCGGACGACGGGATCGAACTTCTTGATCGCCATCTTTTCCGGCATGTTGCGCTTGTTCTTCGTGGTCGTGTAGAAGTGACCCGTACCAGCGGTCGACTCAAGCTTGATCTTGTCGCGTGCGCCTTTTGCCATGATTGTGCTCCTTGGGCTTAGGCTTCGCCGCGTGCGCGCAGGTCAGCGAGCACGGAATCGATGCCGTTCTTGTCGATCAGGCGCAGGCCGGCGTTCGAGACGCGCAGGCGCACCCAGCGGTTTTCGCTCTCAACCCAGAACCGGCGGTTTTGCAGGTTCGGCAGGAAGCGACGCTTGGTCTTGTTGTTGGCGTGGGAAACGTTGTTGCCGCTCATCGGCGCTTTCCCAGTTACTTGGCATACGCGTGCCATGAGAGCACTCCTAATACGCTAAATTCGGGGTTCGATCGCCGATGAAGGTTCCATCGTACCGCCACGTGATCCATGGCTGCACTCAGAACGCCGAAGCCCTTACAGACAAGGCCCTTCGATGGCTAGAACTGGTTGGAAAAAAGACAGACGGCGATTCTAGCAGAAAAAGTTCAGAAAAATCAAACCTAATTTCGCATCACCGTTGCGGCGCCCTTGGGCGGGCCGCAACCGCACAGTCTACATCCAACCGGCCCGTGCGAACGAAAAAGTATCACTGGTGCCGATCACGACGTGATCGAGCAGCCTGACATCGACGAGCGCGAGCGCGTCGTGCAGCACGCGGGTCAGGCGGCGATCTTCCGCGCTCGGCTGCACCGCGCCCGACGGATGATTGTGGGCGACGATCAGGGCCGCGGCGTTGTATGCCATCGCGCGGCGCACGATCTCGCGCGGGTAGACGGCCATGCGCGTCAGCGAGCCGCGGGTGATTTCCTCCATGTCGATCAGGCCGTGGCGCGCGTCGAGGTAGACCGCGGCGAACACTTCGTACGGACGCGCGCCGATCTTCAGCCGCAGATAGTCCTCGACCGCGCTGGGTGAATCGATCGGCTTCTTCTCGTGCGCTTTCTCCTTCAGCATGCGACGCGCGATCTCGATGACGGCAACCAGCCGCGCGGAGCGCGCGGGGCCGATGCCGGGGTGCGCCTCGAAATCGTCGGTGGTCGCCTCGAGCAGTCCGTGCAACGACTTGAACTGCTTGACCAGTGCGCGGGCGGTGGTGAACACGTCGTGCCCGGGCTTGCCCGTGCCGAGCAGCAGGGCGACCAGTTCGTCGTCGGTCAGCGCCGCCGGCCCGCGCTCCAGCAATCGCTCGCGTGGCCGCTCGGGCCGCCAGCCGCGCAGGCGGCGCTTGCGCCGGTGGATCGGGATGACGCGGCCGGGCGGATCGGCCGGCAGATCGGTGCTGTCGCGGCATTCGACGGACGGCAAGGCTGGGCAGGGTGACAGCATGCTTGAAACTCCATTGGCGGCGGGCGGTGTGCGCGACGTCGTCGCACTTTCCGCCTTGCGCGCTCAGGTGACTTACAATATTGGTTTTGCGCCGGGCCGTTCGGCCGTATCGGGCGCCGACTGAACGAGTAATTCATGAGCCTCATCGATCTATCCGAAGTGAAGCCCGGTTCCCACGTCACGTTGCATTACCGGCTGGCACTGGCCGACGGCGCCGATATCGTCAACACCTTCACCGACAAGCCGGCCACGCTGCTGCTCGGCGCGGGGCAACTGGCGCCGTCGCTGGAACAGATTCTGATCGGCCTCAGGGTCGGCGACCATTCGACTTTTCAGCTAGCCCCCGAGCAGGGGTTCGGTCCCCGCAATCCCGACATGCTCCAGCGCGTGACGCTGTCGACGCTGCGCGAGAACGGGATGGTCGGCGACGATTTCACGCCGGGCGAACTGATCGAGTTCAACGCACCGGACGGCGGCCGATACGCGGGGGTGCTGAAGGAAGTCAGCGAAACCTCGGCACTGTTCGACTTCAATCATCCGCTCGCGGGCCAAGCGCTCACGTTCGAAGTGAAAATCATCGGAATCCTGTAATCATGAGCACCACCGATACACTGTCCGGGCAGACCGTCGCCGCCGATGCCGAAATCCTGCTGGCCCAGCCGCGCGGTTTCTGCGCGGGCGTTGATCGCGCGATCGAGATCGTCGAGCGCGCCATCGCGATGCACGGTGCGCCGATCTACGTCCGTCACGAGATCGTCCACAACAAGTACGTGGTCGAGGATCTGAAGAAGAAAGGCGCGATCTTCGTCGAGGAACTCGAGGAAGTGCCGGCCGGCAATACCGTGATCTTCAGCGCGCACGGCGTGTCGAAGGCCGTGCGCGACGAGGCCGACGTGCGCGGGTTGCGCATTTACGACGCAACCTGCCCGCTCGTCACGAAGGTGCACGTCGAAGTGGCGAAGATGCGCCAGGACGGCGTCGACATCGTCATGATCGGGCACAAGGGCCATCCGGAAGTCGAAGGCACGATGGGGCAGGTCGAGCGCGGCATGCATCTCGTCGAGAGCGTCGAGGACGTGCAGAAGCTCGAGCTCGCCGATCCCGAACGCATCGCGCTCGTCACGCAGACGACGCTGTCCGTCGACGACGCAGCGGAGATCATCGGCGCGTTGAAGGCCAAGTATCCGAAGATCCGCGAGCCGAAGAAGCAGGACATCTGCTACGCGACGCAGAACCGCCAGGACGCCGTGAAGTTCATGGCGCCGCAGTGCGATGTCGTGATCGTCGTCGGCAGCCCGAACAGCTCGAATTCGAGCCGCCTGCGTGAAGTGGCCGAGAAGCGCGGCGTGGACGCGTACATGGTCGATGCACCCGACCAGATCGATCCGGCATGGGTCGCAGGCAAGCGTCGCATCGGCGTGACGGCCGGCGCGTCGGCCCCCGAAGTGCTCGCCCAGGCCGTGATCGCGCGACTGCGCGAACTCGGTGTGCGCAATGTGCGCGCGCTCGACGGCATCGAGGAAAACGTGTCGTTTCCGCTGCCGCGCGGGTTGAACCTGCCGCCCGCTGCCTGATTGCCGCATCGCACCTGCGGAACACCGAAGCGCGCCTTGCGGCGCGCTTTTTTTTGCCTGTCGAAATCGCAATCGCAACCATTATTCGGATCAATTGTGCAACCAGGTTGCTCTGCGCGCTTCCAAGCGTCTCTCAAAATTGGTTGCAATGCAGGAAAACCCCATCGAATCAGGATTATTGGCGTCCTATAAATGGAGTTACAATGCGCCCGTTTTCAGGCCTGAATGGCTTTGAAATCGGATTTTGGCAAGGCGCGGGAGACCACTCAATGCATGTGAAGTTGGCTTACGCCATGTCCGTCGCCGCACCGGTTGCAATGCTTGCCGGCTGCAGCAAAAAGAGCGACGACGAGGCGGGGAGGGAGGCTGCGGCGTTCGCGGCACCGCCGGCCAGCGGCGTGCGCGTCGCCGGAACCGGTCGTGCGGCACCGATCGTGGGCCGCACCGCGCAATTGGGCAAGGACAAGGAAAACGGGGCACGTTTGGCGATCGAGGAAATCAACGCGCTTGGCCTGGCGAACGGCCAGGCAGCGGGCACGCAGGTTGCAGCACAGCAGGCCGCCGGTCGTGGCGTGACAGCGACCGTGCGCGCCGATCGACGCAGGCCGGCCAGGGTGCCCGGCGATGCGGGCAGCGTGCCGATGTCGCCGGTCCCCTTTCATTTCGATTCGACGAAACAGCGCGTTGCCGCGAGCAATGATGTCGCGGCGCGCGGTCTGGTTCGTACGATGGATTCCGACGCAGTCCTGACGAATGTCGGGCGCGGCGTTCGCGGTGCCTTGCGAGGCAGCGTGGCACGGAATCCGATCCGCCCGGGTGCGGGGCTTGCCTCGCACCGGACGGGAAAAGGCACGGATGCCGGGCAACCGGACGATGGCCGTCTCGGCATGCTGCCCTACGACTTCAAGGAGGCCACGAACACCGTCCTCGATGTCGTGACGATTTAGCGACGGGACTCATGACGGCACCGGAACAGTGCGGTGCCGTTTTTGTATCCGCTCCGGCGGCAGGTCCGGCCGTACAGGCCGGGCGGCGCGCGCCGGGACGATCCACCCTTACCGGTATCGACTAGTACCCGCAGTGTCGCCGAGAAGGCGCGATTCCTCGCTTACCCGCGGGGCGCAACGTCCTCCGGCAGCACGGGCCAAGGAGCTTTAAATGGATATTTTCGTCCAGCAGGTTCTCAACGGGCTGGTGCTCGGCAGTGTCTACGCCATCATCGCGTTGGGCTACACGATGGTGTACGGCATTCTCGGCATCATCAACTTCGCGCATGGCGACGTGCTGATGATCGGCGCGATGGTCGCCCTGTCGGCCATCACCGTGCTGCAGAACCATTTCCCCGGACTCGGCAACGTCGCGACGCTGACGATCGGCCTGGGCATCGCCGCAGTCGTCTGTGCATTCGTCGGCTTCACGATCGAACGGGTCGCCTACCGGCCGCTGCGTCGCGCACCGCGCCTCGCCCCGCTGATTACCGCGATCGGCGTGTCGATCCTGCTGCAGACCGCCGCGATGATCATCTGGTCGCGCAACCCGCTGCCGTTCCCGCAATTGCTGCCGACCGATCCGATCAACGTGATCAAGGCCACCGATACGACGCCCGGCGCCGTGATCTCGGTGACTGAAATCGTGATCATCGCGGTCGCGTTCATCGTGATGGGCGGCCTGCTGCTGCTCGTGCACAAGACCAAGCTCGGCCGCGCGATGCGCGCGATCGCCGAAAGCCCGAACACCGCGAGCCTGATGGGCGTGAACCCGAACTTCGTGATCTCCGCGACGTTCATGATCGGCTCCGCGCTCGCCGCACTGGCCGGCGTGATGATCGCATCCGAATACGGCAACGTGCACTTCTACATGGGCTTCATCCCCGGCATGAAGGCATTCACCGCTGCGGTGCTGGGCGGGATCGGCAACCTCGGCGGTGCGATGGTCGGCGGCGTGCTGCTCGGCCTGATCGAGCAGCTCGGGGCCGGCTACATCGGCAACCTCACGGGCGGCGTATTCGGCAGTAACTACCAGGACGTGTTCGCCTTCATCGTGCTGATCATCGTGCTGGTGTTCCGTCCGTCCGGCCTGCTGGGTGAACGTGTCGCGGATCGCGCGTAACGGAAGGGAGCAAACAACATGACATCCATTCAACCGATCGAATCCTCGACGTCGCTCGTCGAAGAGCGCAACACCACCAAGACCGTCATCATCGGCCTCCTGACCGCGGTCTTCGTGATCGCGGCGCCGATCATCATCGGCTCGGCCGGCGGCAACTACTGGGTCCGCGTGCTCGACTTCGCGATGCTGTACGTGATGCTCGCGCTGGGCCTGAACGTGGTGGTCGGCTTCGCCGGCCTGCTCGACCTGGGTTACATCGCGTTCTACGCGGTGGGCGCGTACACCGCGGCATTGTTGAGCTCGCCGCACCTGACCTCGCAGTTCGAGTGGATCGCGGCGCTCGCGCCGAACGGGTTGCACATCCCGTTCCTGATCATCGTGCCGATCGCGATGGCGCTGGCGGCGACCTTCGGGATCCTGCTCGGCGCGCCGACGCTGCGCCTGCGCGGCGACTACCTGGCGATCGTGACGCTCGGTTTCGGTGAAATCGTCCGGATCTTCATGAACAACCTCGACCGTCCGGTGAACATCACCAACGGCCCGAAGGGGATCACGGGCATCGATCCGGTGCACGTCGGCGACTTCAGCCTCGCGCAGACGCACTCGCTGTTCGGGATCCAGCTGCCGTCGGTCTACATGTACTACTACCTGTTCGTGCTGTGCTCGCTGCTGGTGATCTGGGTGTGTACGCGCCTGCAGCACTCGCGTATCGGCCGCGCATGGGCAGCGATCCGTGAAGACGAGATCGCGGCGAAGGCGATGGGCATCAACACCCGCAACGTGAAGCTGCTCGCATTCGCGATGGGCGCGTCGTTCGGCGGCCTGTCGGGTGCGATGTTCGGTTCGTTCCAGGGCTTCGTGTCGCCGGAATCGTTCACGTTCTGGGAATCGATCGTCGTGCTGGCCTGCGTGGTGCTTGGCGGCATGGGCCACATCCCGGGCGTGATCCTGGGCGCGGTGCTGCTCGCGATCTTCCCGGAATTCCTGCGCTCGACGATGAGCCCGCTGCAGCACGCGCTGTTCGGTCATGACATCGTCGATACGGAAGTGATCCGTCAGGCGCTGTACGGCCTCGCGATGGTCGTCATCATGCTGTATCGCTCGGAAGGCCTGTGGCCCGCGCCGAAGCATGAGGACAAGATCGCGAAACTGGCGAAGCGCGCCAGCAAGAAGCCGGTGCGCGCTTAACCTACGGACGAGGGGATACACACATGAGCGACAAACAAATCCGACTGTCCGTGCAGGGCGTGAACAAACGCTTCGGCGGCCTGCAGGCGCTGTCCGACGTCGGTCTGCAGATCAGGGAAGGCGAGATCTACGGCCTGATCGGCCCGAACGGCGCCGGCAAGACGACGTTCTTCAACGTGATCACGGGCCTCTACACGCCGGACTCCGGCGAGTTCAAGCTCGACGGCACGGAATACAAGCCGACCGCGGTGCATCAGGTCGCGAAGACGGGCATCGCGCGCACGTTCCAGAACATCCGCCTGTTCGGCGGGATGACGGCCCTCGAGAACGTGATGGTGGGCCGCCACGTGCGTACCAAGCACGGGCTGCTCGGCGCGGTGTTCCAGACGCCGGCCGAACGCCAGGAGGAGCGCGAGATCAAGGAACGCGCGATCGAGCTGCTCGAATACGTCGGCGTGCTGCAGTACGCGGACTATACGTCGCGCAACCTGTCGTACGGCCACCAGCGCCGTCTCGAGATCGCGCGCGCGCTGGCCACCGACCCGAAGCTGCTCGCGCTCGACGAGCCGGCGGCCGGGATGAACGCGACCGAGAAGGTCGAACTCACGCGCCTGCTCGACAAGATCCGCTCGGACGGCCGCACGATTCTCCTGATCGAGCACGACGTGAAGCTCGTGATGGGGCTGTGCAACCGGATGACGGTGCTCGATTACGGCAAGGTGATCGCCGAAGGTCTGCCGCAGGACGTGCAGAAGAATCCGAAGGTGATTGAGGCATATCTCGGCGCAGGGGTGCACTGATGGCAGCGGCAATGTTGAAAATCAAGGGCTTGCAGGTCAACTACGGCGGCATCCAGGCCGTCAAGGGCGTTGACATGGAAGTCCGTCAGGGCGAGCTCGTGACGCTGATCGGCGCGAACGGCGCAGGCAAGACCACGACGATGAAGGCGATCACGGGTCTCAAGGCGTATTCGGCAGGCGACATCGAGTACGAAGGCAAGTCGATCAAGGGCATCCCGTCGCACGAGCTGCTCAAGCGCGGCCTCGCGATGGTGCCGGAAGGCCGCGGGATCTTCGCGCGGATGTCGATCGTCGAGAACATGCAGATGGGCGCGTACCTGCGCAACGACAACGAGCAGATCAAGAAGGACGTCGACCGCATGTTCGGCTTCTTCCCGCGCCTGAAGGAGCGGGCGACGCAGCTCGCGGGCACGCTGTCGGGCGGCGAGCAGCAGATGCTGGCGATGTCGCGCGCGATTCTCTCGAAGCCGAAGTTGCTGCTGCTCGACGAACCGTCGATGGGCCTGTCGCCGATCATGGTCGAGAAGATCTTCGAAGTGGTGCGTGAAATCTCGAAGGAGGGCATCACGGTGCTGCTCGTCGAGCAGAACGCGCGCCTCGCGCTGCAGGCGGCCGACCGTGGCTACGTGATGGACTCGGGCACGGTCACGATGGAAGGCGATGCGAAGCAGATGCTCGACGATCCGAAGGTGCGTGCCGCGTACCTGGGTGAATGAGTGAGTGAATGAGCGGGCCCGGTGGCGCGCGACGGCAGAGGCCGGCCGCGTCGCACACGGGCTTTCGAAAGGCTGTCACGGGATGCCGTGACAGCCTTTTTTTTCGTGTCATGCGATTCCGGTCGAACTTGTTCGTGCGGGCGCGACTCCATTCGACTGTTGCGCCGCGCACGCGGCGCGGGAACGATGGGGCGGCCGCCCGTTGCCGGTCGCCTGCCAACCGTCACACGGGTCGCGTAGCATCGGCGGCCCATCGGGACACGGAGAGCACGCATGAGTCTGGACTACGGTTTCGTGAAGGCGAAGGTGACATCGGTGGCGAAGCTGAAAGGCTCGCCGCACGGCAGCGAGATCCAGTATCACATCCACCTGACGCTGGCGTTGCCCGGCGGCGACTGGGACGTCGCGATCAACGTCGGCACCAACGACGCGGACGACCTGCTGAACTACAAGCTCGTCTACGATTTCCACCACCCGATCACGCAGACGCTCGAGGCCGCCGCCGAAGGCTATACGGACCTGACGGGGCAGGCGGCATTGCCCGCGCTCGACTATCTGCGCAGCGACATCCTGAACGAAACGGGCGCATGGCGCCCGAGCGCCGTGATGGACGGCACGGAGAATCAGGAGCCGATCCCGTCGCTGCTGCGGCTGGTGAACGCCGCGCAGTCGCAGGGGCTCGACGTCGTCGTGTTCGGCCGTTCGTATTCGGAAGGCAACGGCATCCACGACACGCACATGAACCAGGGCTCGACCGGCTCGAACTACCTGCACCGCGCGGGCGACGACCACAACGATCACAACGACATCTGGCAGGACGGCGCGCTGATCGTGCGCGTGAGCGATACCCAGTGGGCCGCGTATTTCGCCGCGTTCGAGCAGCAGGCCGTGCCGACCGACGCGCTCGGCAATCCGCTGCCGGGCGCGGGGCCGATCACGCGCTGACGTGGCGGGCTGCCGGCCTCTGCTTCACGCGGCCGGCAGCGTCTTGCCGAACGAGATGCGTTCCTCGACGCGATAGCCGAGCGCCGCGTAGAAGCGGCACGCATCGTCGTTGCCAGGCAGCACCTGCAGGTTGATCTTCAGGCAGCCGCGCGCGGCGAGCGCGCGTTCCGCATGCGCGATCAGCGCGCGGCCGATGCCGAGCCGGCGTGCGTCGTTCGATACGCCGAACGAGTAGAGCCAGCCGCGATGCCCGTCGAAACCCGCCATCAGCGTGCCGACCACGCGCGCGCCGCTGGTCGCGACGAAGAACAGTTCCGGCTGCGTCGCGAGCTTCAGCTCGATCGATCGCAGCGGATCTCGGTGCGGCGGCGCATCCGCGTCTTCATACTGCGGGAACGCGTCGCGCCATACCGCGAGCACGGCATCGGTGTCGGCGCGTTCGAACGGGCGGATTGCAACAGCATCGGCGGCGGCATCCATCGGCGGGTTCTCCTTAGAGCGTGTCGAGCACCGACCGCAGCATCGCCATCATCTGGTCGATTTCCTCGGTCGTCACGTTCAGTGCGGGCATGAAGCGCAGCAGGTTCGGCCGCGCGGCGTTCAGCAGCAGGCCGTCGGGCTGCATGTCGCGGGCCTTCTCGACGATCTGCGGGCCGATGTCCTTGCCGAGCAGCAATGCGCGCAGCAGGCCTTCGCCGCGTTCGCCTTCGAAGCCGCGCTCTTCCGACAGCTCGAGCAGCTTGCGCTTCAGGTATTCGCTGCGCGCACGCACACCTTCGAGGAAGCCCGGTGCGACGAGCTGCGAGATCACCGAATAGCCGACCGCCGTCATCAGCGGGTTGCCGTTGTACGTGCCGCCCTGGTCGCCGGCCTCGAACACCGCGAACTCGGCCTTCGACAGCAGCGCGCCGAGCGGGGCGCCGCCGCCGATGCCTTTCGCGAGCGTCATGACGTCCGGCTCGATCCCGGACAGCTCGTACGCGAACAGCGTGCCCGCGCGGCCGCAGCCGCTTTGCACTTCGTCGACGATCAGCAGCAGGTCGTGCTGCTTCGTCAGCGCGCGCAGCGCCTGCATGAATTCACGCGTGGCCGGAATCACGCCGCCTTCGCCCTGGATCGGTTCGAGCATCACCGCGACGGTCTTGTCGGTGATCAGCTTCTCGACCGAGTTGATGTCGTTCAGCTCGGCCTTCGGGAAGCCCGGCACCTGCGGTGCGTAGATCGTGTCCCAGCCCGGCTTGCCGCTGGCCGACATCGTCGCGAGCGTGCGGCCGTGGAAGCTGTGGTCGAACGTGATGATCTCGTACGCGCCGTTCTTGAACTTGCGGCCCCACTTGCGCGCGAGCTTGATCGCGCCTTCGTTCGCTTCCGCGCCGCTGTTCGTGAAGAACACCTTGTCGAACACGCTGTGCTGCGTGAGCAGGCCCGCGAGCTTCGCCATCGGTTCGTTGTAGAACGCGGGCGACGGGTTCAGCAGCTTTTCCGCCTGCGTCTTCAGCGCGTCGACGATGCCTTCGTTGCAATGGCCGAGGCTGTTGACGGCCCAGCCCTGGATGAAGTCCAGATAGCGCTTGCCCGTGTGATCGTAGAGCCACGAACCCTTGCCGTGCGTAAACACGATGTCGGGGCGGTTCGTGATGTACATCAGCGAGTCGATCGGATAATCGTTCAGGGGCATGGCAGCAGACTCCAGCGGACGTTGAAAGGGAAACAGGCAATAAAAAAGCCACGGAAGGCCGTGGCTGGTGGGTCGAACAGCTTGTGCGTAACCGGTGAAGCAGTGCGGGGGTTACGCGCGAGTCCGTGACGAGCCTGCGGCATCCGGGCGGAGCGGCGAGCGGCGACGTCGAAGGGCGGACAGGAAGCAGTTCATGTGCGCAAGCATAAGGCATCCCGCGCCACACTGTAAACCGCCGCGATGCCACGGATGTGACATCGCGGCGCGCAGTGCCGTACGCGGGTGCGCCGGCCTCAGACCGGATGCGCGAGATCGGCGGCGCTCGTGAACGAGTCCGCGTAGAACTCGTCGGCCGGCAGCGCGTGGTGCTGCGTGAAGTCGCGCTGCGCGGACTCGACCATCACCGGCGCGCCGCATGCATACACCTGATGGCCCGACAGATCGGGCAGATCCTCGATCACCGCGCGGTGGACGAAGCCGGTGCGGCCCGTCCACTGATCGCCGGCGTCCGGCTCGGAGAGCACCGGCACGTACTTGAAGTTCGGGATCTCGCGTGCCCACTGCTCGGCGAGTTCGCCGAGGTAGATGTCCTTCTTGCGGCGCGCGCCCCAGTAGAGCGTCATCGGGCGCGTGATGCCCGTGTGCTTCACGTGCTCGATGATCGCCTTGATCGGCGCGAAGCCGGTGCCCGATGCGAGCAGCACGATCGGCTTGTCGGAATCTTCACGCAGGAAGAACGTGCCGAGCGGGCCTTCGAAGCGCAGGATGTCGCGCTCCTTCATCGCGCCGAACACGTGGTCGGTGAACTTGCCGCCCGGCATGTGGCGGATGTGCAGCTCGATCGGGCCTTCCTCGTGCGGCGCGTTCGCCATCGAGTAGCTGCGGCGCGAGCCGTCCTTCAGGATGAACTCGACGTACTGGCCCGCGAGATACTGCAGGCGTTCGTTGGCAGGCAACTGGAGCTTCACGACCATCACGTCGTCGGCCTTGCGCTCGAGCGCGGCGATGCGGCACGGTAGCTTCTTGACCTGCACGCCGTCGACGCCGGCGATTTCACGCACGTCGATTTCGAGGTCGCACTGCGCCTTCGAGCAGCACAGCAGCGCGAGGCCGCGCGTGCGCTCGTCGTTGGACAGCGCCGACGCGGCGTGCGGGCCCTGTTCGATCTGGCCCGACACGATCTGGCCCTTGCAGGAGCCGCACGCGCCGTTCTTGCAGCCGTACGGCAGATGGACATTCTGGCGCAGCGCGGCCGCCAGCACGGTTTCATCCGACTCGACCTGGAATTGCCGGCCGCTTTGCTTGAGAGTGACGTTGAATGCCATAGAACCAAACTAGAACAAAATGTGGGGACCGTGCATGTCGGGCACGGCAGCTACAATGCAAACCCGTTGCGCGTCGCGCAACGGTGGCTACTGATTTCGCAACCAACATGATCGCGACTCGAATCCTGCGCCGGCCGCGCGCACTGATCGTCGGCTGCGGCGACGTCGGCATGCGCTGCGTCGCGCAATGGCGCGACACGCGCCGCAACCTGCGGATCTTCGCGCTGACGAGCCATCCGGGCCGCCGCGACGAACTGCGCGCCGCGGGTGCAACGCCGATCGTCGGCGACCTCGATCGCCGGGCGACACTCGGCCGCCTCGCGGGTCTGGCCCGCACGATCCTGCATCTCGCACCGCCGCAGTCCGATGGCCGCGACGACCGGCGCACGCGTGCGCTGATCGCCGCAACGACCGTGCCTGCGCGACGGCCACCGGTGCCGCCGGCATCGGCGGTGGGCCGGCTCCGAACCCTGCGCACCGCGACCCGACAGGCCGGCGCGCCCGTTCGGGCAGCGCGTATTGTACCCGACGGCCTTCGTGCGCCGAGGCTCGTCTACGCCAGTACGACGGGCGTTTACGGCGATTGCGGCGGCGCGCGCATCGACGAAACGCACCCGCTGCGCCCCGCGAATCCGCGCGCGTTCCGGCGCGTGTCGGCCGAGCGGCAACTGCGTGCGGCGACGGTGCGCGGCGTGCTGTCCGCGCGCATCGTGCGGATTCCCGGGATCTACGCGGCGAACCGTCTGCCGGTCGCACGGCTCGAGCGCGGCACGCCGGCGCTCGAACCGGCCGACGACGTCTACACGAACCACATCCACGCGGACGATCTCGCGGCGATCCTGCGCCGTGCGGCCGAGCGTGGCAAGCCGGCGCGCGCCGTGCATGCGTCGGACGACAGCGAACTGCGGATGGGGGAATATTTCGACCGGGTCGCGCAGGTGCTCGGCCTGCCGAAGCCGCCACGCGTGAGCCGCGCGGACGCCGAGCGTCAGCTCGAACCGACGCTGCTGTCGTTCATGCGCGAGTCGCGGCGCCTGTCCAACGCACGGCTCAAGGCCGAATTGTGCGTGACGTTGCGCTATCCGACCGTAGATGATTTCCTTCAAACGCTCGCGCCGGGCAGCGCGTCAGGTGAGCGCCGGTAACGCCTCGATCAGCAGGAAACACAGCAACGCGCCGATCAGCGCACCAATCAGGTTCGGATGATATTTGTGCTTCATGTGCATCGCGGCCAGCAGCCCGCCGATCACGATGACACCGATGACCGCGAACGCGATCATCACGGACGACAGTTCGAAAGTATGGTTGATGTTCATGATGTCTCCCCCTGCATCGCTGCTCGTACAGCTTGTGATTTCAGTATAGCGGGGGAAGATGGGGTCGAGATGCGGCTGGACGTCGAACGGTCGTGCGGATTTTCCCCTACAGGGTTTTGACCGGATTGCGCAGCGCTGAAAGGTCGGCGTCATCGAGCCAGCGCCACGCGCCCGGCGCGAGGTCGGCCGGCAGCGCGAAGCCGCCGATGCTTTCGCGATGCAGCGCTTCGACGCGATTGCTCGCCGCCGCGACCATGCGCTTGACCTGGTGATACTTGCCTTCGAGGACGGTCAGCGCGAGTGTGTGCGGGTCGCGCGCGTCGGCGGCCACCGCCGCGATCGGCTTCGGCTCGCCGTGCAACTGCACGCCGGTGCGCAGCGCGTTCAGCTGCGTGTCGTCGAGCGGGTGGCGCACGGTTGCCACGTAGGTCTTCGGCACCTTGCGCTTCGGCGACGTGTACGCGTGCACGAACTGGCCGTCGTCGGACAGCAGCAGCAGGCCCGTCGTGTCCTGGTCGAGACGCCCGACGCACTGCACGCCGCGTGCGACGAGCGGCGCAGGCAGCAGGCTGAACACGCTCGCGTGGTGTTGCGGATCGCGCGAACACTCGTAGCCGGCCGGCTTGTTGAGCGCGAGATAGGCGCGTGCGTGGAACGGCCACGCCGTATCGTCGACCGAGAACACGAGGCCGTCGGTATCGAACGCGGCGTCGGGGTCGGTCGCGCGTGCGCCCGCCACGCTGACGCGGCCCGCTTCGATCAGGCCGCGGCACTGGCGGCGCGAGCCGAAGCCCTGGGTGTAGAGAATGCTTTCGAGATCCATAGCGCGCGCATTCTATCAAGCGATGGCGCGCGACCGGCATGAACGCGCATGCGCTGGTAAGCTGCCGGTACGCCGCGCGGGGCGCGGCGCCCGTTCATTCTTCACGGAAAGTCCATGCCTTTTGCTTCGTTCCCGTTCGGCCGCAACGCCGCTGCCGTCATTGTTGCCGCGACCGTCTCGTCGGCGGCGTTCGCGCACGCGCACCTCGCGAAGAGCGATCCGGCGGCGGGCGCGGCGGTGGCTGCCGCCCCGGCCGCCGTCACGATCGACTTCACCGAGCCGCTGGAGCCGGCGTTCAGCTCGATCGTCGTCGTCGACGGCGACGGCAAGACGGTGTCGGACGGCCGTGCGCGCATCGACGCGTCGAACCGCAAGCGGATGTCGGTGCCGCTCATGGCGGTCGGCACCGGCGCCTATACGGTGAAATGGGTGGCCGTCGCGACCGACGGGCACCGCACGCAGGGCGCGTACGGCTTCAGCGTGAAGTGACGCAACGGCGGCGGCAGGCCCGTGCCAGGGCTGCCGCCGCTCTTATCCGACAGGGAGTACCGCATGAATCCGACGACGCTCGACGCACTCGCCGATTTCCCCCGTCAGCTCGAAGCCCATTTCGCGGCCGTCCCCGACGGCTACGCGCGCTGGACGCCCGACGACTGGGCCGGGATGCCGAGCGAGCACTTTTCGCCGCTCGGGCAGCTCTGCCACGTGCGTGACATCGAGATCGACGGCTATCACGTGCGGCTGCGGCGGATGCTCGACGAAGACCGGCCGCTGCTCGTGTCGATCGACGGCGACGCGCTCGCGATCGAGCGCCGCTACAACGACGCGTATGCGTCCGACGTGCTCGCGGCGATCCGCGACGCGCGGCGCGAGACGCTGGACCTCGTGTCGCGCCTCACGCCCGAACAGTTCGCGCGCACCGGGGATTTCGACGGCTACGGGTCGCTGACCGTGCGCGGGCTCGTCCACTACCTGTGCAGCCACGACCAGCAGCATCTGGCCGGCATGCAGTGGCTGCTCGGCAGGATCGACGCGACGCTGTACGCGCGCTGAGCCGGCGCCGGCATCGGCGCCCATCAATCGAGGACAGATTCCGGCGCGGTTGTCGGTGCGGCAGGCAGCACTGCCGCGCTTCGATTGGATCGTTTTTCTGGATAATCCATCCAGCTCCGCCCGGCTGACCGGTGCGTCGCGCGTGCCTACACTCCAAGCTTCGTTCAACGAGACAAGGAGTCAACCGTGGCAACTCATACGCTCGCAGACAAGGTCGTCCTGATCGCAGGCGGCGCAAAGAATCTCGGCGGCCTGATCGCGCGGGATCTGGCGAGCCACGGTGCGAAGGCCGTGGCGATTCACTACAACAGCGCCGCATCGCAGGCGCAGGCCGAGGAGACGGCCGCCGCGGTGCGTGCGGCCGGCGCGGAAGCGGCTACGTTCCAGGGCGACCTGACGACGGCCGCTGCGGTCGAGAAGCTGTTCGACGACGCGAAGCAGCGCTTCGGCAAGATCGACATCGCGATCAACACGGTCGGCAAGGTGCTGAAGAAGCCGTTCACCGAGATCAGCGAGGCCGAGTACGACGAGATGTTCGCGGTCAACAGCAAGTCGGCGTTCTTCTTCATCAAGGAAGCGGGGCGGCACCTCGAGGATCACGGCAAGCTCGTCACGCTCGTGACGTCGCTGCTCGGCGCGTTCACGCCGTTCTATGCGGCGTACGAAGGGTCGAAGGCGCCGGTCGAGCATTTCACGCGCGCGGCGTCGAAGGAATACGGCGCGCGCGGGATCTCGGTGACGGCCGTCGGGCCGGGCCCGATGGACACGCCGTTCTTCTATCCGGCCGAAGGCGCCGATGCGGTCGCGTATCACAAGACGGCGGCCGCGCTGTCGCCGTTCAGCAAGACGGGCCTGACCGACATCGAGGACGTCGTGCCGTTCATCCGCCATCTCGTCACCGACGGCTGGTGGATCACGGGCCAGACGATCCTGATCAACGGCGGCTACACGACCAAGTAACCGACCCGGCAACGGGCCGCGCGGCGCACTGCAATGGCGCGTTTGCGTGGACAATGGACGGGCGCGCGGCCTCGCGGCTGCGTGCCCGTTTTTTCTGTGCCGCCGGACCTGGCCGTGACGCGCGACGGCCGGCGGCGGCGTTCGTCCGAACCCACGTTCCCTGCCGATGGACAAGCTGGATCAGGTCAGAATCTTCCTGCAGGTTGCCGAGATGGGCAGCTTCATCAAGGCCGCACATGCGCTCGACGTGCCGCGCGCGACCGTGTCGGCGGCCGTCCAGCAACTGGAGACGGGGCTCGGCACGCGTCTCCTGCACCGCACCACACGCCAGGTGCAGCTGACCGCCGACGGCGCGCTGCTGCTCGAACGCGGCCGGCGCCTGCTCGCGGAGGCCGACGAACTCGACCGCCTGTTCCGCCGGCGCGACCGCGACGTGATCGGCCGGCTGAACGTCGACGTGCCGAGCCGGATCGCGCGCCGCATGGTGGCGCCCGCGCTGCCGTCGCTGTTTCACCGTTACCCGAAGCTGCAACTGTCGCTCGGCTCGACCGATCGTTCGATCGACCTGGTGCAGGAGGGCGTCGACTGCGCGATCCGCGTGGGGCGGCTCGCGGACAGCAGCCTCGTCGTGCGGCCGCTCGGGCAGTTCACGCTGATCAACTGCGCGAGCCCCGACTACCTGCGCGCATGCGGCGTGCCCGAGCATCCGGATGCGCTCGCACACGGACACTGGGCGATCGGCTATGCGTCGCCGACGACCGGGCGCGAACTCGACTGGGAATACTGCGTGGACGGCCAGCGGCACACGCTCATGCTGCCGAGCCGGGTGATCGTCAACAATGCCGAAGCCTATATCGCCAGCTGCATCGCCGGGATGGGGCTGATCCAGATTCCGCGCTTCGACGTCCAGCATCTGCTCGACAGCGGCGCGCTCGTCGACGTGATGCCCGGCCACCGCGCCGCGCCGATGGACGTGTCGGCCGTGTACCCGCACCGGCGCCATCGTTCGCGCCGGCTCAATGCCTTCATCGAATGGTTCGGCGAACTGATGGCGAGCGCGCTGACGCATGGCACGGAGGGGGCGGAGGGCGACTGACCGCCACGGCCGGATCGCGTCACGTGCCGTCGTGCCTGTTTCAGCCGGGCAGCACCGCGAACTGGCGGCTGCGGCCGGTTTCCCGCACCGCATCGATCAGCGCCGCGCCGGCGCCGTCCGGTTTCGCCGTGAACGCGTAGAAACGCGCGGCCGGCAGCGCCGGCAGGCCGTCCTGCGGGCCGCATTCGCGCAGGCCGTCGCGCAGCTGGCTGCGCGCCAGCGCGGTGACCGCGAAGCCCGCGAGCGCGGCTGACACGCAGCCGGCCATGCTGCTGCTCTCGAACAGCACGCGAAACGGCCGCAGCGCAGCGGCGAGTGCCGCGACGGCGGCTTCGCGATAGACGCATGGCTGCGGAAACAGCGCGAGCGGCACGTCGCCGCCGGCGTCGAGCGTGCGATCCGACGCGAACGCCCACACGAGCGGTTCTTCCCACAGCAGTTCGCCCGGCGTGTCGACCTGCCGGCACTGCTTGCCGAACACGACGTCGAGCCGGCCGAGCGTCTGCTCGCGCAGCAGCGACGCGGTGATCCCCACCTTCAACTCGATCGACGTGCGCGGGTGGCGATCGCGGAACGTGCGCAGCACGTGCGGCAGCCACGCACCCGCGAAATCTTCCGATGCGCCGACCCGCAGCGGCCCGTGCGCCGGCGCGCCGCGCAGCCTCGCACGCACTTCGCGCTCCATGTCGACGATGTTGCGCGCGTACGCGTACAGCGTGTCGCCGGCCGGCGTGAGCGCGATGCGACGGGTGGTGCGCGCGAGCAGCACCGTGCCGGCCGCCTGTTCGAGCCGCTTGATGTGGCCGCTGACGGCGGACGGCGTCAGCGCGAGCCGTTCCGCGGCCGGCGCGAACCCACGGCTGTCGACGACTTCGAGGAAGGTGCGCAGCAGCGTGATGTCGAGCGAGGTCGACGCGGGATCGGTCAGCGGTTCCATGGATTAATTCAACGCGATACTCGAAGAATGAACAATGATACTCCGTGAATCGTGATGAAAGGCCGGCCTACCATCGTGCATTCGGATCGATCTGACGGAGTGCACGATGACGACCTATGCGCATGCGACGACCGCGTCGCTCGACATTGCCTATCTCGAGTGGAACCCGCGCGGCGAGCGCGTGGCCGTGCTGCTGCACGGCTGGCCGGACAGCCCGGTCGGCTGGGACGCGGTGGCGGCGATGCTCGCCGCGCGCGGCTACCGCGTGCTCGCGCCCGCGCTGCGCGGTTTTGCGCCGACCCGCTTTCGCGATGCGTCCGTGCCGCGCAGCGGCCAGCTCGCGGCGCTCGGGCGCGACCTGCTCGACTTCGTCGATGCGCTCGGCATCGAGCGGCCCGTGCTGGTCGGGCACGACTGGGGTGCGCGGGCGGCCGCGAACGCGTGCGGGCTGCGCGACGGCGCCGCATCGCATCTCGTGATGCTGTCGGTCGGGTACGGCACCAACGATCCGGGGCAGCCGCTGTCGCTGCAGCAGGCACGCAACTACTGGTATCACTGGTTCATGGCGACGCCGCGTGGCGAACAGGCGTTGCGCGACGATCGCCGCGCGTTTGCCCGCTTGATGTGGGACACGTGGTCGCCGCCGGGCTGGTATCGCGACAGCGATTTCGAGGCGGCCGCCGCCGCGTTCGACGGGCCCGACTGGATCGACGTCGTGCTGCATTCGTACCGGCATCGATGGGGATTCGTACCGGGCACGCCGGCCTATGCCGACGACGATGCGCGGCTGAATCCCGCGCCGGTGCTGGCGTTGCCGACGCTCGTGCTGCACGGCGGCGCGGACACCTGCAATCATCCGGACAGCTCGGCCGGGCGCGAGCGGTTCTTTGCAGGGCGCTACGCGCGGCAGGTGCTGGACGGCGTCGGCCACTTTCCGCAGCGTGAGGCGCCGGCGGCGGTCGCCGACGCGATCCTCGGGTTCTGCGAGCCAGGCTGAGGCGCGCCGGCGTGGCCGGCGCACGGTGGATCAGCCGCCGATGCGGGCCGCGAGCAGGTCGGCGAGGCCGATGTTCCTGAACATCTCGCGGCGAATCCGATCGCCGACGCGGAACACCTCCTCCGCGCCGTCCTGCGACGGATCGACGAACACGCGGTACGGGCGCTTGCCGGCTGGGGCGGCGACGATGTCGGCAATCGCCGTCGCGACGGTGCCGGCATTGGCGTCCGCCGGTTCGAGCGCGGCGAGGCCTTGAAGCGCCTGCTCGGCGACACCCGCATAGGGGCCGTCGACGTAGGCGGCCTGAATGGCCGTGTCGGCCGGCTTGCCTGCGTGGGCGAAGTGATTCGTGCGCTGGGTGAAGGCGCCCGGCACGACGATCGACGTCTCGATCCCCCAGCGGGTCAGTTCGGCCGCATAGGACACCGCGAGCGAATCCATCGCAGCTTTCGCGGCGAAGTAGGGCGCGAGGAACGGCGGCGTACCGCCGCGCGCGGACGACGACGACACCCAGACGAGCAGCCCGCGCCCCTGGCGGCGCAAGTGCGGCAGCGCCGCGCGGTTGACGCGCTGGGTCGACACGACGTTGATGTCGTAGAGCTGGGCGATCTGCTCGGGCGTGAACGCTTCGGCCGGGCCGAACACCATGTGGCCGGCGTTGTGGACGATGACGTCGAGGCGGCCGTTGTCCGCGATCACGCGATCGATGGCGGCACCGACGGACGCGTCGTCGCCTACGTCGAGCTCGACGGTGCGCAGGTCGACGCCGTGTTCCTGCGCGTAGGCGGCGATGGCGGCGACGCGCGGCGCGTTGCGGCCGGTACTTTCGCGCATCGACGCGTAGACGGTATGACCGGCGCGGGCGAGCGCCTGGGCCGTCAGCAGGCCGAAGCCGCTGGACGCGCCCGTGACGAGAATGACTTCCTTCATGATCGATCTCCTGGCGGAAAGATGGGGGCGGCAGCGAGCGGTCCGTCAGCACATGCCGCCGTTGGCGCGCAGGATCTGGCCGTTGATCCACGCGCCGTCCGGGCCGGCGAGGAAGGCGACGACGCGCGCAATATCGTCGGGCTGGCCGAGCCGCTCGAGCGGATTGAGCTTCGCGAGCCGGTCAACGAGTTCGGGGCTCTTGCCCGCGAGGAACAGCTCGGTCGCGACCGGTCCCGGCGCGACGGCATTCACGCGGACGCCTCGCCCGCGCATTTCCTGCGCGAGCACCTGCGTCAGGCTTTCGACCGCCGCCTTGCTCGCGACGTACAGGCCGTAAGACGGCATGCGCATGCCGATCACGCTGGTCGACAGATTGATGATGCATCCGCCGTCGCGCACGTGCTTCGCCGCTTCGCGACAGACGTTGAACGTGCCTTTCACGTTGATGGCGAGCGTTTCGTCGAGCACCGCGTCATCGAACTCGGCGATCGCGGCGAGCTTCATGACGCCCGCTGAATTGACCACCACGTCGAGTCCGCCGAACGTGTCGCGCGCCGTATCGAACAGCGCGGCCACGGCGACGGGATCGGCGACGTTCGCTTGCACTGCGACGGCGTGGCCTCCGTCGCCGATGATCGCATCGACGACTTCGCGCGCCGGCCCGGCGCCGCCGGCATAGTTGACGACGACCCGGAAGCCGTCCCGGGCGAGATGGCGGGCGATTTCCGCGCCAATGCCGCGCGACGAACCCGTGACGAGTGCGACCTGTTCAGATGTGTTCATGTCCTGCTCCTGGTAGGGGTTGAGTGCCGTGCGATCCGGCGACAGGACTAATGTAGGCTTCCTCGATCAATAAAAATAATGAATAATGATCAGCTCAAGAATGACTAAAAGTATGTCTCATGGCATTCGACAGCAGGCTTTTGAGCGGGATCGGCGTGCTCTCGGCGGTGATCGAGGCCGGTACCTTCGCGCGCGCCGGCGAGGCGATGGGGTTGACGCAGCCCGCGGTGAGCCGTGCCGTCGCCCGGCTGGAAGAGCGCGTCGGCATCCGGATCTTCAACCGCACGGCCCGTGCGATCACGTTGACCGACGAAGGGCGGCGTTTCTATGAAGCGGTCGCGCCGCTGCTGGCCGGCATCGAGGACGCGGCGATCGACGCCGGACAGTCGAAGGCGCGTGTCAGGGGGCGGCTGCGCGTCAATGTCGACGCGACTTTCGGCCACTACGTGCTGGCGCCGAAGTTGGCGGAGTTTCTCGACCGCTTTCCCGATCTGTCTGTCGAGATCAGCGTGCGCGACCGGATGGGCGACCTCGTTGCCGACGGGTTCGACGTGGCGGTGCGGTTCGGCATCCCGGAATCGTCGTCATACCGTGCGCGCCTGCTGCTGGAAACGCGCGTGCTCACCTGCGCGTCGGCGGCCTATGTCGCGCGTCACGGCGAACCGCGGCACCCGCGGGATCTCGCGAGCGGGCATCGCTGCGTGCTGATCCGCGATCCGGTGACGGGGCGGCCGTTCGAATGGGAGTTTCATCGCGGCAAGGAGGTGGTGCCGTTCGATGCCGCCGGCCGGCTGATGGTCAACGACACGGGCATGCTGCTCGGCGCGTGCCTGGGCGGCGCGGGGATTGCCCAGCTGCTGGAACTCTATGCGCGCGACATCCTCGCCGACGGGCGGCTGGTGCTGCTGCTGCCGGAATGGGCGGACGAGACGTTTCCGCTCTACGCGTATCACCACGCGTCCAACCTCGTTTCCGCGAAGGTGCGAGTGTTTCTCGATTTCGTGCGGGCGTTGATGGCCTGAGCCTGAGCTCGACGACGTGCCGCCGGCGGCCCTCCCGTCCATTCATTCGGTGCGATGCGGAATGCTGTCCGGGAACGGGTAGGGCGCGTGCGGGCCCGGCCAGTCAGGCACCGGCGGCGCGGTCAGTATGTCGCAGCCGGCCAGCATGAGCGACAGCGCCACGGCGAGCGCGCGGCGGCAGAGCGGAGATGAAATCGTGCGCATGGACATGGCGTGCCTCCGTGCCGCGCATCCTCATGATGCTTGGACTGTTGCGCGGGGGCACGCGTTGCGGCGCGCACGGCAAAAACAAAAAACCCGCGAAGCGGCGAGCTTGCGCGGGTTTCGGGAGGCGCAGCGCGTCACGCTGCGAGAATGCTGGTGCCAGGGCCGGAATGAAATTATTCGTTGTGAGGCCCGTATTGTAAGGGGATTGCTTGGAGGGCGTTGTGGAGTTGCCCCCGGAGTTGCCCCCGCGCTGCCGGCGCAGCCACTATACGAAGAGATCAAGGTCCATTCTTGCCTCGCCAGACGCGAAATTTTCTGGAGAGTTGGAGATAACGGCTCAACTCGGCTTGTCTGCCTTATCTGGCGGGGCTTTGGTCATCTCCAAGTGTATCTCCAAGACACCTATTTTTCTGGAGATAAGTTTGGAGATAAGCGTCGAATGCATCGAGCCACGTCGACCAGCTCGGGAATTGCCCCGCCGTCTGGGACGCTGCGCGCAAAGAATCTCCCGTGCCGCCACTCCTCCGCGCGCAGAAACAGAAACGGGCCTTGCGGCCCGTGAAAAGTGAATTTGGTAGGAGAGGCGTTACGCCGCGTCGCGTACCCGCATGATTGTCTGGCGGCTCGTGCCGAATTGTCGGGCGAGCGCGGCCACGCTCGCCCCCGCGTCCAGCTCGCGCAGCACCTCCGCCCGCTGTTGGTCCGACAGGGCGGACGGCCGTCCCATCGCCTTGCCTTCTGCTTTAGCGCGAGCGATGCCGGCATGCGTTCGTTCGATCAGCAGATCGCGTTCGAACTCGGCCACCGCGTTCAACACCTGCATCGTCATCCGGCCGGCCGCACTCGTCAGATCGACGCCGCCCAAGGCGAGACAATGAACCCGGATACCGCGCTCGGCCAAACCCTCGACCGTGGCCCGCACGTCCATTGCATTGCGGCCGAGCCGATCGAGCTTCGTCACGATCAGCACATCGCCTTCTTCCATCCGGTCAAGTAACTTTGCGAAGCCCGGCCGCTGATCGGCGCTCACGCTACCTGAGATGCTTTCCGATACGACGCGGCGCTTGTCGACGGAGAAGCCGGCCGCCTCGATCTCGCGTAACTGGTTCGCGGTGGTCTGGTCGGACGTGCTGACGCGGGCATAAGCGAAGGTTCGGGACATATCGGGCACTCGATCTGTACGAAATAGATGTCCGAATATAGACGCCTGTCCAAAATACTTCAACCCTTATTTTTGGACAGGGGGAAAGGGGTTGTCCGAAAGGGATCGGTTTTGGACAGGCGCATTTGATTGGAGGCCGATTGCCTTCTGGTCGGTCGCAGGGACAGACCAGAAGGTGCCTATTCGAACGACGACAACCGACCCTGAGTTGCCGTTCAGACTCCGGATGCCGCTATGACAGCTTTATGGGTGCAGCGGAAGCTCGCTGCGCCGGGTTAGTCGGCAAGTCATCGGCCATTGCTGTCATTAGACAGCCAGGGCTCAGGGTGGCGTTGCTACGTTGCCTGAACCCGACCGTAGCCAGAGGTCGCCGAAGCTCCGAAGGGTTTCTGGCGTGGTCGGGGGAAATCCTCAGTTTTCGGTGTCGGCCCGCGTAATCCCCTAGAATTGGTCCGGGGCACATCATCAAAAGTATTTGCGGGGGAAGCATGATGCTATTCAACGACATCGTTGATCTACTCAGCGACAAGGCCGGTTCGCTTACCGATGCTATGCTGAAGACCAAAGTCCTTATGCATAAGATCGGCCACAAAGAGGTGGCGGCCTGGCTGAACGACGAACTGGATGGATACAGCAAAGAGAAGACCGTTCCCGAGTATCGCGTGATTCCGGTGCGTCTTGTCGGCAATCTGCGAAATATCGCTTACGTTTATTCGAATCAAACGCTTCCCACCGCTCATCTGTCGGAAAAGCTCCAAAAGGAATTTTCGCGTGACGAACTGCGGCAGTCCATCCATGTGCTCGAAGAACTTGCGTCGCGGTCCGACGGGCATTTGATTCATCCCGTGGCTCCGGAACTGTACGCAAAGCTTGGCGAAGCGCTCGACGGATTCTGGGTCGATAACGCATGGACTCAAATGGAGCCCACCCAGATCATGAACGGACTTGCTCAGGTGCGCTCGCGGTTGCTGGATTTTGTGCTGAGCCTTCAGGAAAAGCTCGGTGATGTTCCGGAGGATCAAATGAAGGAAGCTGCAAAGGGGGTCGACGCCGAAGGGATGTTCGCGTCGGCAGTTTTCGGGGACAACACTACGGTTATAGTAGGTCAGCACAACGTAGCCACTGTCGTCAACAAGGTCACCAAAGGCGATTTCAACTCACTGGCGGATACACTGAAGAAAGCTGGGGTTGATGATGCAGACGTGGATGAATTGAAGACAGCTATACAGCACGACGACGTCGCCACCGTTGCCAAGGATAGCCAGTTCGGGCCAAAGGTCAGGGCGTGGATGGCGAAGATGACCGGCAAGGCCATTGACGGCACATGGAGTATCGGCCTGTCAGCAGGGGGCAAGCTGCTTGCGGATGCTCTTGGCGCACATTACGGTATCAAGTGATAGAAAGCACTTAATGAGTACGTCTAGCGGAAGCTCTGCTCAGCACGCGCGGTCTTTTTCTGTCTCCTTTGTTGCCTCAGTTGTTTGCGGGAGTGCCTTGCCTCAATCTGCCAGCGCAGTCTCATCGTTAAGAAATTCTGCCATCTCTGCGGGCGTAGGGTACTGTGGTTGAGCAGTGCCTTCGAACGCGCTTAGCCGCTGGTACAGGCTTTCCAGATCAGCCCATGTCTCTGAGTCGTCTTGACGGACTTCCGTACGGTACGACTTCGTCAGGTGGTAGTAGTAGGAAAACCACATGTAAAACCCGTGCCACACGAATTCGGTTTCGATTGCACCGCTCCGCTCATAAAGCGCGACCCCCTCGAAGAAATCCAGTATTGCGTCGATATCCGCGGTCCCTTCGCGAGGTTGGGTTTGCAACGCTTTGGCAGCACGCGCCCGTTTAGCCGTAAGCGAGTCTCCAGCACCGTCTCGACGGCGTGACCGGAAGTTGCCAGAGTAGTGCCCACCACTTCAAGTAGCGGGGACTACTTTGACAACAGAAGCACCAAAGAGGATTGGCCGCAAAGGCATCCCGAATCACCCACTCGAATTCCGGCGCGAGATGGCCAGGCTGGCATGCGAGCCCGGCGTGTCGGTCGCGCGCCTGGCAATGGAGCACGGCCTGAATGCGAATCTGGTGTTCAAATGGCGCCGTTCGTTGCGGGCCGGCGAATACGATTCGGCTGGACTGCTACCGGTGAAAGTGGAGACGCCGCTTGCCGAGACTACGCCGCTGGTGCCGGTGTCGGCGCCGACCACGATACCGACCGGCGCGATTGAGATCAACGTAGGCAACGCCCATGTCCGCATCGAAGGCGCTCCGGACGAGAGTACGTTGACGCTGGTGCTGCACATGTTGCGCGGCATGCCGGGGATGGCAGCGTGATCGGTTTGCCGAGTCGAACTCGCGTCTGGTTGGCTGCAGGCGTGACCGACATGCGCTGCGGGTTCAACACCCTGGCGGCTAAGGTCCAGACCGTGCTGGAGCGAGATCCGTTCAGCGGGCACGTGTTCGTGTTTCGTGGCCGGCGGGGCGATCTGGTCAAAGTGCTATGGTGGAGCGGCGACGGCATGTGTGTGCTGATGAAACGCCTGGAGCGTGGGCGCTTCATCTGGCCGCGCGCCGATGGCGGCGTGGTCTGCCTGAGTCAGGCCCAGTTATCGATGCTGCTCGAAGGCATCGACTGGCGGCAGCCGGTGCGTACGACCGAGCCGAGTTCGGCGTTGTAAACCTACCGGCGCCCGCGTAAACTGTGGGCATGACCACGGCCAACGCCTATCCGGATGACATCGAAGCGCTCAAAGCCTTGTTGCTTGAGCGCGATGCGCGCATCGGTCATCTGGAAGATCTGGTCGAATCACACGAAGCCGTGGTGGCCACGGGCAAGGCCGAGATCGAGCACCTGAAGCTGTTGATCGCGAAGCTGCGCCGTATGGCATTCGGGCGCAGTTCCGAGAAACTGGATCGCCAGATCGAGCAGCTCGAACTGAAACTGGAAGATCTCGAAGCCGACGAAGGCGCTGCGCCCATCGAGATTCCCAAGGCACCGCGCACGGTACCGGAACAGATACAACGCAAGCCGCTGCCGGAGTATCTGCCGCGCGACATACGAATGTACCTGCCGGAGTCCGACGAAACCTGCACGGCGTGCGGTGGCGAGATGAAGCCGCTCGGCGAAGACGTGTCCGAGCAACTGGAATACGTGGCGGCCAGCTTCCGTGTGATTCGCCATGTTCGACCGAAACTGGCCTGCACCTGTTGCGATCAGATCGCACAGGCGGCAGCGCCAAGCCGCCCCATCGAACGGGGTCAGGCCGGCCCGGGACTACTTGCGCATGTGCTCGTGGCGAAGTTCAACGATCACCTGCCGTTGTACCGCCAGTCGGCGATCTACGCCCGAGAAGGCGTGGAACTGGATCGCTCGTTGCTGGCGAAATGGGTGGGGCACAGTGCCAAGCTACTGCAACCGCTGGTCAATGCGCTGCGCCTGCATGTGATGGCAGCCACGAAGCTGCACGCCGACGATACGCCAGTTCCGGTGCTCGCGCCGGGCAATGGCAAGACGAAAACCGGGCGGCTATGGGTCTATATGCGCGATGACCGGAACTCGGGCGACAAGGCGCCACCGGCAGTCTGGTTCGCCTACACCCCCGATCGCCGTGGCGAGCATCCGCAACAGCATCTGGCCAAGTTCAAGGGGACGCTGCAGGCCGATGCCTATGGCGGCTATCAGAAGATCTACGAGACCGGCAAGGTACTTGAGGCGGCTTGCTGGGCGCATGCCCGGCGCAAGTTCTACGATCTGTATGCGGCGCGGCCCAACGCGCTGAACAAGGAGGCGCTGGAACGCATCGGCGCGCTCTACGAGGTCGAAGAAGCGATCCGGGGCAAACCGCCAGACGAGCGGCAAGCGCACCGGCAGACGAACGCCAAACCATTGCTCGAACAGTTCCATGTGTGGCTGAACGCCGCGCTGGCAACACTCTCGCGC
This sequence comes from Burkholderia sp. AU33423, assembly GCF_002223135.1. Lineage (NCBI taxonomy): Bacteria > Pseudomonadati > Pseudomonadota > Betaproteobacteria > Burkholderiales > Burkholderiaceae > Burkholderia > Burkholderia sp. AU33423. The sequence continues at coordinate 280,545 of NZ_NKFH01000005.1, read as the reverse complement.
AAATCGGACACGAGTCAGGCCATCCTCTATGCCCTGAACCGGTGGGAAGCATTGACGCGCTACTGTGACGACGGACAATTGGAAATCGACAATCTGCCGGTCGAGCGGGCACTGCGCGGCGTTGCCCTGGGCCGACGAAACTACCTGTTCGCCGGCGCGGATTCCGGCGGTGAACGTGCGGCCGCGATTTACAGCCTGATCGGCACGGCCAAGCTCAATGGTATCGATCCCGAGGCGTACCTGCGTCATGTCCTGGCGCGCATCGCCGATCACCCGATCAACCGAATCGACGAACTGCTGCCCTGGACGGTGCCCCTTCCCACGCCGTGAAGGGATAATGCCACTGATGCCCAGACCTCGGAGATCAGATGGCCAAGTCGTTTCAGCGCTATACCTTGCACGTGCAATTACTGTATATCCAACCGCCTATCTGGCGCCGGATCACAGTCGAAGGACCCGACTCGCTGCGCAAGTTACACCACATTCTGCAAGCAGCCTTCGGATGGGAAAGCACACACATGCACGACTTCCTGATCGACGGCAAAACCTACGCCATGTTCGATGTCGATGCGGCACTAGAGTTCATGGATCGATCGAAGACATTCGACGACCGGAAAACCAAACTGAACAAAGTCCTGCGACCTGACTCGCGCATTCTCTACCGCTATGACTTCGGAGACGGCTGGGATCACCAGATCGTGGTCGAAAGCGTTGAGACGATTGCAGACGAGTCGTGGGGCGAGTCCAGGGTGATCGATGGTGCTCGCGCTTGCCCACCGGAAGACGTCGGCGGTGCGCCAGGGTATGAAACGTTCCTGACCACGTTGCGCGACAGGCCTGACAGCGAAGAAGCGGATAACTATCGTCAATGGGTCGGCCCAGGATTCGACCCGGAGCTATTCGATTTGCGTGCTGCCAACGCCGCGTTGATGCGACTCGCGACCAATCGATGGGGTAATCGATAACTCCGTCACGACGGTGCTGGTGACGCGCTTACGTTTAGCCCGCATACGCGGGCTGTCAAAGTCATCTTCAAGCTTCATTAACACCTGGACGGCCAGCGTAATTTTGCTTTGTTGTACCTGAGCGCGGTAACTCCACACTGCGACACATATAGCGCCTGCCGCAATTAGGGCGCTTGCGCAGGTGGCAACTGCCCCCCACAGCGACCACCTTTGAACGGCGTCGGTTACCGTGAGAAAGGTTCCGGTTTGATAAACCATCGCCACAAAAAAACCGAACACAGCAGCTAGGATCAGCAACACGGCGAGGACGTATTTGTTCTTTGTCATGGTGTCGTATTCGTCCGTGAGCCTAGTTCGAGCACCATGAGATCATACTTAATTGCACTTCGCAATTCACTTTGCGAATCGTGTGTGCGACGGCCACGCCCTTTAGACATATCATGAGCGCTCGCCCCGATTGCCCTACGAGCCCACAATGACAACCGTTGCCATCTGGTATCAGGACCGCGAACCCTACGAGTCTGTCTGGGCCTGTTCAGATTCCTGCATTTCCGACCCTCCGACGCACAGCGAGTCAGAACCGTTACCACTTCTTCGGCACAGTCCCAAAATCTTTCCGCTTCAAATCACTTGTATCGAGCACGGCCCGGTGCCGGAGGTCGCAGCTTTTCAGCACACGATAGGCCTTGCCTATGCGGGAAGCAGCCTGTTCGCTGTCAACCTCTATGCTGCGCTTACGCCGATCCTTTCTAATCTGCGAGGCAGCCACGGCGCAAACGTGTCAATTCGCAACGTGGCCGATCTCGCCAAAGTGTTCTTGCTGGAGTTCGGACAAACGTACGGAGAACGGTACGGGAAACTCGCGCGCGTAGAAGTCGCGCTCTTTGGTTACTGCAAGGTGGAACGCGCGCGCCGCGTGTTTGTTTTGACGCCAACGTCCCAAAAGGACTGTAGTGGAAACCTCAAACAGGTGATAAGCATCGAGGAAATTGACTTTTCTATGCCCGAGCACTTCCACTTGCTCGGGGAGCATCAAGTGGAAATACGTGAAAGAATTGTGGCGGCACGACAGAGCCTGCCGCGCGGGTCTTCATTGCGTGAATATGCCCCTCGTAACGTTATTCGTGAGGTAATAAAGGAAGAGTGCTATTCGGGGATCAGCGGGACCGTACAACTGGCCCATGCCCATGCCGGTGGCTTACGCCAGTTCATGGACTTGGAGGCACCTGACGGCAGCATTGAGAATGCCACCGCTATGAACTTCAAGTACCTTGGTTTCGACTTGGATAAGATTGGCAACGTGGGGCCTTGTTGGTTTTCACTCCCCGCCCTTCGGTAAGGCTGGTACCCCCAGCCGCCTCAGTGCAATCAATTGGACAGCCTCTATAGGCCAAAACGGGCTTAGATCGGACAACCTAACCATAGGGGATGCGTAAATGTCGATTGAGGATAGATTCAAACAGCCTGTAATCGCAATACTAGTAAAGCGAGCAGCGAATCGCTGCTCCAATCCGGACTGCGGGGCAATCACGAGTGGCCCCACTGCCGACCCGAATGATGCTGTAAACGTAGGTGAGGCTGCGCACATTTACGGTGCCAACCCCGGTTCGGCTCGCTACGAACCGAGTATGACGTCCACGGAACGTAGCGCCATTACGAACGCGATCTGGCTGTGTGGCAATTGTCATAAGATGGTCGATGACGATCCGAATAGGTACCCAGCCGGCCTTCTCTTTGAATGGCAGCGAGCGCACGAGCGTCGGATTGCGGAGCAGGTGGGAAAAACAGGTGCTGAGGCTAGGCAGCGATACGAGAAACGGCATCTGGAAGAATTCGGGCGATTGAGCTATCTGGCTGAGCGAATTATTCTCGAAAAAGGAGAATCATGGGAATTTCGCCTGACGGTCGAAATGTTGCGTTATGAGATGGCTCCCATTTTTCAACGTTGGTCAGCTCTCCAGCGAGGGCTATACGTTAAGCCCGTGATGCGCATTGATCCATCCGAATTCGTTCCATGGCTATCTGACCGTATGCACGCAATCATGCAAATCATCACAGCATTCTCTGCGTTGGCAAATTCGGAGTTCACTCACGCATGGGGAGATTTAGGCGTTGCTGGTTCTGATACTGAAATCGTTACGGTATGTCGACTTTTCGCCGAGGTATGCGCTAGTACTCTTGCGTGGGAAGAGCAAGTGCGCTTCTCGCGAGTTGACGAGCCTTTCACCGAGGTACACGGATTGCTCAGTGGTGTCGCGAGCGATTTATTCGAACAAGCGCGGAGGATTCCAGAGTTTATTGAAAATGTCCTTAAGAAAAATTCTAAAGATGAACCCCATCACTTACAGCTTGTGCTCACCCTTCCAGACGGCTTTGAAGAAAACATCTTCGCAGCAATGGAGCGGGCGATTGATGCGGCGCGACACCGTGGATAATGCAACATCTATCGGCCTGAACTTACGTCGGTTACCAGGGAAAGCGGCCGTTCGAACGTTTCGATAAGTGGGAGAACGAACGTCGCTTCATGGCCGAACGCGGCTGACCGCCGCTCTGTGACGCACGACCGGCGCGGATCGACCCGTTGCAGCCGCTGAGCTTTGAGGAAAGCTGTCACTCAACGTCCTGGCTCAGCGGACGACAAAAAACGCAGCTCCTTGGCCGAACAGTGACGCCATGTATTGCGGTCTTAGATAATCCGAGACAAATCTTTTATGGGGGCAGACCTTTCGATATAATTGCGGTACTTGTTGGCACCTAATCGAACACGGCTCTAAGAATCTGTGGGCGATGCAAGGGAAAAAGGCGGGAAATGCTCAGTCGTTGAGCATATTCGCCGAGCTGACGAGAGGGTGCCGGGGGATGTGCTACCAACACATCCCGCCGGCGATTTTTTGGCTTGGCTGCCTGTTCCATAATTGGAGGAACGACAAGAGCCACCGCGCCTAGGAAACGCATAGCTCTTGTTAGGACGAATGATACCGCGCACGGCGCGCCGTGCAAAGTAACTTTGCAAGATTACTTTGTGCGTCTTCCGCAAACTTCATTGCGCCCGTACTTTGATAGTACGGCGTGGTTTATTGCCGCCGCTTTCCTCCTTCTTGCGGAACAGGCCATTTCTGAACAGAAAATGGCTCTTAAGATTCTTCGACTTATTGGTGTGCTGGATTGCGTCGGCGTCAAGAAAACAACGCTGTATCGCTGGATTCGTGAAGGCAAGTTTCCAGCGCCGGTCCAGTTGGGTGCCAGGAGCGTCGGCTGGCGCGCCACAGACGTCCAGCATTGGGTCGAATCCCGTCAGTCCACGCGGGGGCAAGCATGAGCGCGCATGCCCCGCTGATCACTCGCGGCGGCCCGTATGGTCGCGCGATGGGCGCGGCCGTCACGGCGCGCGACGCCGCGTTCGTGCGTTGCCGTGACGCCCGACTCCGCAAGCTCGCAGGAATCCTCGATGACATCGAGGGTTGCTTCTGGAACCGTGGCGACGACACCGGGAAGCTCGTAGCGATCGCCGTCACGCTCGCCTCGACGCTCGCGCTCGAAGCTCCGCATCTGACGACAAAGCAACTTGGCACCGCCTGCGAGAAGTTCGTCCAGGCGATCGCCGCTGCTGAACAGGATTCGGCGAACTATCGTCGTCGACAGTATCGACAGCTGCGGAAAGCCTATCGTGCGCTTTACAACGACATCGATGCGCAGTGCACGGACGGGACGCGCCGTTTGCAAGTTAGCGCCCTGCTGCGAGGCGTCGCGCTCGGCCAATCACTGGCGCAGGGCAGCTCGCGACTGGATATCGAACAGCTCAAGCTGGCGACCGCTGTGCTCAAGGGGGAGGCCGCCTGATGCTCCCCCAAAGTCACTTTGCACTAAGCAATACACGGCGTGGGCGTCGCGATTTGCGTCGTCCAGCATCGCGCGGTATCCTGTGCGCGTCGCTGAGACAACAGCGACCCGGATTGGCGTCCGGCAATCTCCAGAGGCGGATGACCGCCTCAGCGCGGTTTTTTTACGTCCGCACACTAAGCGCCTTCTACGGTCGGGCCTTGGTGGTGGAGCGCTCGCGCTCGCCGGTTTCCTCTGGGTCCGGTACGCCAACGCCGCCATGCGCCCGGCCACCTCAATTGGCGTTGAGGTCCGGGTGGTTCAACCCACCAGAGGAGGTCGCAATCCATGCGCCAGTCCATGCACGCCCATACCGGGCAGCAATCCCACCTCATTCAATCCATTGTCCGCGCAGCACTGCGCGACGCAGCAACCGCCAGCACGTATCAAGACGCACTCGACGCAACCGGCGCGGCACTGGCCGCCATCGCGGCGCTCGTCCGTGCGGAGGTGCGTCATGGCTGACCTGCGCTGCAAGATTGGCGATCTGGCGATCGTCACGCAATGCGATGCGCGTTCACGCATCGGCATGCTCGTTGAAGTGGCATCGGCTCGTCCGACGCCCGATCACGATTGGCGCGTGCGGATCTTGGGCGGCCCCGTCAAGGGCCGCAGTGTCTACGATCGGCGGTTCGGCGAGTTCACGCATGCAGCCGTCCACGACTGGAACCTCACGCCGATTCGCGGCGAAGCGGAGCTGGATTGCACGATCGACGTCGGGCAACTGCTCGCGTCGATTCTGGAGGTGCGCCATGTCTGAATTCCGCCTGCCGAACGAAGTCAAGATGATCGCCATGTGTGCGGCCCATCAGTTCGCCCACCTCGAAGCGCTGTTCGATGCTGTCCGCTCGCATCTTGAGGAGGGCACCTACGAGCGAGCGCTCGTCGACATGGGGCAAGGTGTTGCGAGCCGGTATTCGGCCGAAATGCGCCGTACCGCGCAACCGGAGGTGTGCCATGACTGATCAGCGCATCCGAACCGCGGTTATCAATGGCTTCGACAATGCGCCGCCGCTCGATACCGGCGCTCCGATCGAGCTGCAATTCGCCGTCGACCTTGGCGCGATCTGCGCCGACGCATGGCTCGACCTGAAAGGCGACGTGCGGCTGCACGACTACGCGGCGCATCAAGCCGCTGCGTTCGCGCGCGGCATGGAATCCGCCATGCAGGACGCGGGCGACGTCGACGCGCACCGCGTGACGATCAGCCGTCAAGCGTTCGCGGCCGGCCTGATGGGCCGCGTGCAACAGCACCTGTTCGCGGCCCTCGGCCTCGTCACGCGCGAACCGCGCACGACACACTGAGGGACCGGCCATGGCAAAGACGAACAAGAATGCCTTGCAACCGCTCGCGTCGCACTTCGTGGCCGAGGTGAACCGCCCCGACCGCGACCGCATCGGCACGCGGATCAGTGACGCCATGGAGCTGCTGGACAGCCTGCATTGGGCGGCCGACAAGGCCATGTCCGATGACGACTACTGGCTTGTGCTGAGCCTGTTCCGGGCGTCCCTGCCGTCGATAGGCGCGGCGCTGGAGGCGGCCAACGACGCCCTTGGCGAGTCGCGGCTCGGCCGCTACGTCTACAGCAACGACGTCACGGCCGGCGGTGCGGTTCTGTCGGTGCCTCGCGCGGCCGGCTGACGCTCCGCCGCTAGGCATCTTCGCATCATTCAATTCTTCGGGCGAGTCGCGGCTCGGCCGCTACGTCTACAGCAACGACGTCACGGCCGGCGGTGCGGTTCTGTCGGTGCCTCGCGCGGCCGGCTGACGCTCCGCCGCTAGGCATCTTCGCATCATTCAATTCTTCGCGCGTCGGGTAGCTGCTTGCCCGATATGGACTACTAATCGGAAGCCTGCCGACGCGCGTCCAGTGGGAACCTATGAGTAACGCACCCATGTCCGAATTCGAGCGGGCGAGAGTCGCGCTCGGCTATGTTCCGCCCGACGACCGCGACACGTGGAGTCAGGCGGGAATGGCGCTCAAGGCCGAGTTTGGCGAGGAGGGCTTCGCCCTCTGGAACGAATGGAGCCAAGGCGCGCAGAACTACAACGGCAAGGACGCGCGCGATGTGTGGAAGTCGTTCAAGGGCGGCAAGATCACCATCAACACGCTGTTTCACCTCGCCAAGCTCGGCGGGTTCGATCCGCGCGCGCATCGGGCGAAGCCGGTCGATCCAGCGGAGCGCGAGCGGCAGAAAGCCGAGCGCGCGGCACGTGAAGCGGCCGAGCTGGCCGAACTGACCGAGAAACAGCAAGCCGCGTCGGCGCTCGCCGAATCGATCTGGTCGGCGGCCGAGCCGGCACCGGCCGATCATCCGTATCTTGTTCGAAAGCGCATCCCGGTCGACGCGCTGCGCGTCTATCGCGGCGGCTTGTGCATCGGCACGGCCGCATGCGACGGCGCACTCGTCATCCCGGCCCGTGACGCGGACGGCAAGCTGTGGACGCTGGAGTTCGTCCTGACGGACGGCCAGAAGCGCTATCTGCCGAACGGCCGTAAGGCGGGCTGCTTCTCGCTGATTGGCGGCCCGCTATCTTCCGCGCCGTCCACGCTGCTGATTGGCGAGGGCTACGCCACGTGCGCCACGCTCGCGGCCGCGACGGGCTATCCGGCCGCCGTCGCGTTCGACGCCGGCAATCTGCACGCGGTCGCGACGGCGCTGCGCGGCCAGTATCCGGACACCCGCATCGTCGTGTGCGCCGACGACGACCACACGACGAAGGGCAATCCGGGCGTGACGAAGGCTCGCGCGGCGGCCGAGGCCGTCGCCGGCATCGTGGCCGTGCCCGACTTCGGTCCGAATCGCCCAGCGGCCGGCACCGACTTTAACGACCTGGCTGCGCACGTCGGCCCGGATGCGGTGGCCGCCGCCGTGCGCGCTGCGCTCGCACCGGCCGGCTCGGCGGATGCCGGCAAGGGCAAGGCCGCCCCAGTCACCGCGAAGCCCGCCAAACGCCCCAAAACGGCCCGCGCTCAGGACGGCAAGTCGCGGTTCGTCGTCGACGACAAGGGCGTGTGGTTTCACGGCTTCAACAATCAGGGCGATCCGCTGCCGCCGCATTGGGTCAGTACGCGAATCGACGTGATTGCGGAGACCCGGAACGAGATGAACAGCGAGTGGGGCTACCTGCTCGAATTCACCGATCGCGACGGCATCCTGAAACGGTGGGCAGTGCCGGCCGGCCTCTTTGCCGGGGACGGCACGGAGCTGCGGCGCATGCTGCTCGATATGGGTGTGAAGCTTGGCGTGACGCAGATCGCCCGCACGCAGATCGCGAACTATGTGCAGATGGCGCAGCCGGACGAGCGCGTGCGCTGCGTGCCGCGCGTGGGCTGGCATCACGGCGCGTTCGTGCTGCCTGACCGCGTGATTGGCACGGGCAAAGAGGCGTTGATCTATCAGGCCGACACGCCCATCCAGAGCCAGTTCAAGGAGCGCGGGACGCTGGACGACTGGCAACGCGAGGTCGCGGCCTACTGCGTCGGCAATAGCCGGCTGCTGTTCTGCGTCGCTACCGCCTTCGCTGGTCCGCTGCTGCACTTCTCCGGGCTCCAGTCGGGCGGCTTCCACCTGCTCGGCACGACGTCGAAAGGCAAGTCGACGGGCGGCGTCATCGCCGCGTCCGTGTTCGGCTCGCCGGACTATGTGCGGAGCTGGAAGGCAACCGACAACGCCCTCGAAGCCGTAGCCACGCAGCATAGCGACGCGCTACTGATCCTCGATGAAATCGGGCAGGTCGAGCCGCGCTTGGTTGGAGATGTGATCTACATGCTCGCGAACGAGTCGGGCAAGGCCCGCGCGTCGCGTAGCGGCTCGGCCAAGCCCGTGCTCACGTGGCGGCTGCTGTTCCTGTCGAACGGCGAAAAGAGCGTGTCCGCGCTGATGGCCGAGGGCAACAAGCCCATGAAAGGCGGTATCGAGGTGCGCTTGCCCGCGATCCCGGCCGAGGTTGGCGAAATGGGCGTCGTGGAGAAACTGCACGGCTTCCCGACGCCGGCCGCGTTGATCGAGCATCTAGAGCGGCACGCCGGCATGCACTACGGCACGGCCGGCCCCGCGTTCATCGAGTGGGCGTCGTCGCAGGCCGGCGAGCTGGCCGAGCATCTGCGCATGCGCGTCGACGAGCTGGTCGGGCAATGGGTGCCGGACGGCTCGCATTCGCAGGTTGCACGCGTGGCGAAGCGGTTCTGCCTTGTTGCGGTGGCCGGCGAGCTGGCGACGGCGCACGGACTGACCGGCTGGCCGCAGGGCGAAGCGGTCGAAGCCGCGCGTCGCTGCTTCGAAGGCTGGCTCGAACTGCGCGGCGGCACCGGCAATTCGGACGAGGCCGAAGCCGTGCGGCAGGTACAGCATTTCCTCGCCGCACACGGCGACAACCGTTTTGTGTGGATGAACCGGGCGCAGGACGACCATCGGCCGAACGTGCCGCATCGAGCGGGGTTCAAGCAGCACGTGAAGCGCGACGAGCGCCGCACGCCCATCGCGTCCGATCGCGAGTATTACGCCGAATTCGGCGGCAAGATGAGCGCCGACGATGCCGAAAGCGTCGAGACGGAATACCTGATCGAAGCGGCCGTGTTCCGCAAGGACGTGTGCGCAGGCTTCGATCACAAGATCGTCGCCAAGGCACTGATGAAGCGGGGCGTGCTGATGCCGCGTAGCGACGGCTACCCGTACCGGCAGGAGTACATCCCCGGTCACGGCAAGTTCATGGTCTATCGCGTGCTGCCGTCGATCTTCACGCTCGAACTGTGAAAGACGCCGCCGCCGTCCGGGAGGGCGGTGGCGGGCATTCCTTTGCGCGGCTTTTTTTGGCCCGTGCGTCAAAGTTACTTTGAGCGATCCGCTCCAGACGGAACCGGGCGGGCGGTTGCCTCGAATCTTGCCGCTACCGTAACAATCCGGGCTCGTTTATCTCCAGTATCTCCAGCGTTCTCCAAATCGTTTGGAGACACACGAAGCCTTACCCCACAAGGCTTTGCGGCCGATTCAGGCGTTTATCTCCAAATCTCCAACTCGTTTTGCACTGAGCGGACAGACGCCGACGGTCTGCGTCGACCATAAAGCCAGACGGGGCGCGGCTCTCCGGGATTTGAAGGGCATCAAAAGCGTGTTTTGGAGGGGGGTGTCCGCGATGCGCCCCGATCGGGCATTGTTGCGCCGGCCGCAAGTGTCGGGGCGGCCGGAAAGCGGGGGACCCTGCGTCTAGGGCAAAGACGCGGGGGCTCACACCCGCGTGTTTTTCCTACTCTCGGCGCGCCTAAGGGGGGTCATATTCATACCGACATGCAGGGGACCGACAGTGCGGTGCCAACTCTGAAAAATCGGTGGGAGGCGCGCCGCAAGGGGGTCATACGCGTGGCGGCACGGGTCTATCTTGCCGCCGCGATCGGGATGATTTCCGCCCCGGCTTTGAGCTTGTCGAGGTAGTCCGCCCACTGTTGCATCATCGAACGTCGTGCCTTGATGAATTTTGTTCGGTTGTACGCCCGCCCAAGGCTGTCAGGGACGGTATGCGCTAGTTGGTGCTCGATCACTTCCGGCTTTTCCTCCAACTCTTCATGCAGGATCGTCCGTGCCATTGCCCGGAAGCCGTGACCCGTAATCTCGGTGCGAGTGTCGTAGCCGAGCCGACGAAGGGCTGCATTGATAGCGGCCTCGCTCATCGGCCGATTTCGGTCGCGAGCACCGGGGAACACGTAGACGCCTTCGCCAGTCAGGGCGTGAAGCTCGCGCAAAATCGTGACAGCCTGCGCGGCCAGCGGAACAAGGTGATCCGTTTTCGTTTTGTTGACGAAATAGCGCCATTCGCCTTTGTCGAGGTCGAATTGCGCCCATTCTGCCTTCCGCAACTCGCCCGGCCTAACGAACAGCATCGGGGCTAGCTTGAGCGCGCAGAGAACCGGGAACGTGCCGGTGAAGCCGTCGAACGCGCGAAGCATCTCGCCCACTTTCTCCGGCTCAGTGATCGAGGCAAAGTGTGTTGTCTGCGCGGGCGGGATTGCATCTACCAGATCGCGGGCCGGATCGGCCTTGCAGTGCCCCTCTTTGATGCCGTAGCGGAATACCCGGCTAATCTCGCTGCGGATGCGATGGGCGGTAAATCTGGCTCCACGCCCGTCTACGCGCTTCAGCACGGCCAGTATCTCCGGGGCGTCGATTTCAGCGATAGGGCGCTTGCCGAGCCATGGGAATACATCGTTCTCCATGCGGGCGAGCGTCTTGGCATGCTGCGCTGGCTCCACGGTCGTCTTGCGCTCGGCCATCCAGCCACGGGCGACAACCTCAAACGAATGGGCGGCCGCGAGCAGGCTGGCCCTTTTTTCCGCCTTCTTCGCTTCACCCGGATCGATGCCGGCAGCGAGCTTTTCGCGGGCTTCGTCGCGCTTCTTCCGCGCGGTCGCCAATGTAACTTCCGGGTAGACGCCGAGCGAGTAGCGCTTTTCCTTGCCCCCAAATCGGTATTTGAGGCGCCACCACTTGCCCCCGCTCGGGGCGATTTCCAGATAAAGGCCGCCTCCGTCGAACAGGCGCACGGGCTTGTCGGCAGGCTTGGCGTTCCGGATGGCTGTATCGGTTAATGGCACGGGGGCAACTCCTGACAGGTAAGGCAATTTCGGATGGGTTGCCCCCAATGTTGCCCCCGCTTGCCCCCGGCTGTCTACGCACCACACGGCACTTTGCCGGAATGAAAAAACCCGCGAAGCCTTGTGCTGTCGCGGGTTTTGGGACTTCCGGGAATTTCCCGGAACTATGTCATGGTGCCCAGGGCCGGAATCGAACCGGCACGCCTTGCGGCGGGGGATTTTGAGTCCCCTGCGTCTACCAATTTCACCACCTGGGCTTGATCCTGGCCGCGCATGTGATCGTGCGCGGCGAAACGCGGATTATGTCCGAAATCCCGCCGCCGGGCAAGCTGCCCGGTTGCGGGTCGTGCTCGTCACTGACTCAGGTAGACGAACCGGCCCTGCTTGACGATCCCCATCACGCTCGCGCGCTGGTCGAGTCCCACATGATCCTTGTCGCTCGTGTTGACGACGCCGTTCGGCACGACGAGCTCGTGCGCGCGCTCCAGCTCGCGTCGCAGCGCCGCGCGGAACGCGGGCGTGCCGGGCTGCGCGGCCTTCAGCGCGCGGCCGACCGCGTCGGCGAGGCGCGGGTAGACGCCCGCCGCGTCGCCCGCGAACTGCGTGACCGTACCGGCGCCGTACTTCGCCTCGTACGCGTCGACGAACGCGAGTGCGGCCTTGCGGGCCGGATGATCGGCCGGCAGCGTGCGCGCGACGACCACCGGCTGGGTCGGGAACAGCGTCCCGTCGACGTCCTTGCCGCCCAGCTTGATGAATTCCGGCGTCGCGATTCCGTGCGTCTGATAGATCGGGCCCTTGTAGCCGCGTTCGATCAGCGTGCGCTGCGGCAGCACGGCCGGCGTGCCGGAGCCCGCGATCAGGATCGCGTCGGGCTTCGCCGCGATCAGTTTCAGCGCCTGGCCCGTGACGCTCGCGTCGGTGCGGTTGAAGCGCTCGGTCGCGATGACGCGGATCTTGCGCAGGTCCGCGAAGCGCGTGAACTCGTTCAGCCAGCTGTCGCCGTAGCTGTCGGCGAAGCCGATGAAGCCGACCGTCTTCACGCCGTGATTCGCCATATGGCGCGTCATCACGTCGGCCATCGCGCGGTCGCTCTGCGCCATCTTGAACGCCCAGGTCCGCGCGCCTTCCTGCGGCTCGACGATCGCACCGGAGCCGACCAGCGTGATCATCGGTGTCTGCCCGGCGGCCACCGCATCGAGCGCCGCGAGCGCGGCCGGCGTGATGTTCGGCCCGACCACGACGTCGACGTGATCCTCGTCGACCAGCTTGCGGATGTTGCGCACCGCGGTGCCCGGGTCGGACGCATCGTCGAGCACCGTCACCTGCACCGGTTGCCCGGCGATCGTCTTCGGCCACATCAGGATCGCGTTCTTGCTCGTGATGCCGATCGCGGCGGCCGGGCCGGTCGACGACAGGTCGACACCGACCTTCAGGTCGGCATGCGCGGCGGCGCAGGCCAGTACGAGGGCGGCGCCGGCGGCGTGGCGCAGGAGGGCGGGAAGCGTCATGCGGAATTCTCCGTCGGACAGCAAAAAGGGGCGCGATGTGCGCCCCCGTGTTTATACACGCCGCTCAGAGTTCGTACGATTCGGATTCGCCCTTGAGCGCCTGTTCGATCAGCTTGCGGTTCAGCGTAGGCGACAGCAGTTCGACCAGCGTATACACATAGCTGCGCAGGTAGGCGCCCTGCTTGAGCGCGACGCGCGTCACGTTGCTGCCGAACAGGTGGCCGACCGGGATCAGCCGCAGGTTGCGGTCACGCTCGGGATTGAACGCGATATCGGCCATGATGCCGACGCCGAGACCGAGCTCGACGTAGGTCTTGATCACGTCGGCGTCGATCGCCTCGAGCACGATGTCCGGCGACAGCCCGCGCAGTGCGAACGCATGGTTGATCTTCTTGCGTCCCGCGAACGCATCGTCGTACGTGATCAGCGGGTACTGCGCGAGGTCGTCGAGCGTGACCGGCTTGCGTTCGAGCAGCGGATGGTCGGCCGGCACGACGGCCGCGTGGTGCCACTGGAAGCAGGGCAGCGACACGAGTTCCTTGTAGTTGGAGATCGCCTCGGTCGCGATCGCGAGATCGGCCTGGTCGTGGATCACCATCTCGGCCACCTGCGTCGGGCTGCCCTGCAGGATCGACAGATGGACCTTCGGGAAGCGCTTCTTGAACTCGGCGATCGCGGCCGGCAGCGAGTAGCGGGCCTGCGTGTGGGTCGCGGCGATGGTCAGGTTGCCCTGATCCTGCGCGGCATAATCCTTCCCGACCCTTTTAAGGCTTTCAACCTCCTGAAGAATCCGCTCGACCGACGCGAGGATAATCCTGCCCGGCTCGGTGAGCGAGCGCACGCGCTTGCCGTGCCGCGTGAAGATCTCCACGCCGAGCTCGTCCTCGAGCTCGATGATCGCCTTCGATACCCCCGGTTGCGACGTGTAGAGCGCCTTGGCGGCCTCGGTGAGGTTGAAATTCTGCCGGACGGCCTCGCGCACGAAGCGAAATTGGTGCAGGTTCATTTATAACCCTTCCGCATATCAACAGAATTTTTTAGTCGTTTGAAATATAAGGCGAGTTTATTACGATTCACCGGAGTTTTTCAAATATGGATATCTGTTTTCGTCATTAGCAATCCAGCCGGGCAGCGGAAGGCCGGCGATAGCGGCGGAACGGAGATTCGGGCGCGACGTGGCTAGGACGTCGCGCGGTCACCACGAAAACCCTGGGGTCCCCGAATGTATCAGTACGACCAATACGACCAGACGATCGTCGACGAGCGTGTCGCGCAGTACCGCGATCAGGTGCGCCGCCGGCTGTCGGGCGAGTTGAGCGAAGAAGAGTTCCGTCCGCTGCGCCTGCAGAACGGCCTGTACATGCAGCGCCACGCGTACATGCACCGCATCGCGATTCCGTACGGCAACCTGCGCAGCGACCAGCTCCGGATGCTGGCGCGCATCGCCCGCGAACACGACCGCGGCTACGGCCACTTCTCGACCCGCTCGAACATCCAGTTCAACTGGATCAAGCTGGAAGAAACGCCCGAGATCCTCGCGAAGCTCGCATCGGTACAGATGCACGGTATCCAGACGTCGGGCAACTGCATCCGCAACATCACGGCCGACCAGTTCGCCGGCGTCGCGCAGGACGAAGAGATCGATCCGCGTCCGTGGTCGGAAATCCTGCGTCAATGGTCGACGTTCCATCCCGAATTCGCATGGCTGCCGCGCAAGTTCAAGATCGCGGTGTCGGGCTCGAAGGACGACCGCGCGGCCGTGCAGATCCACGACCTCGGTGTGTACCTGAAGAAGAACGCGCAGGGCGAAGTGGTCGCGAGCATCCTCGCGGGCGGCGGCCTCGGCCGGACGCCTATCATCGGCGCGGTGATCAAGGAAGACCTGCCGTGGCAGCACCTGCTCACCTACTGCGAAGCCGTGCTGCGCGTGTACAACCGTTACGGCCGCCGCGACAACCTGTACAAGGCGCGCATCAAGATCCTCGTGAAGGCGCTGTCGCCCGCGAAGTTCGCGCAGCAGGTCGAGGAAGAGTGGCAGCACCTGAAGGACGGCCCGTCGACGCTCACGCAGGCGGAAGTCGATCGCGTGTCGCAGTACTTCCAGCCGCCCGTCTACGAGAAGCTGGCCGACACCGACGCATCGTTTGAACAGCATCTGCTCGAGAACAAGGCGTTCGCGCGCTGGGTCGAGCGTAACGTTGCCCCGCACAAGGTGGCCGGCTATGCCGCCGTCACGCTGTCGCTGAAGGATCACCGTGTCGCACCGGGCGATGCGACCGACCAGCAGATGGATCTGGTGGCCGACTGGGCCGACGCGTACTCGTTCGGCGAGTTGCGCGTGTCGCACGAGCAGAACCTGATTCTCGCGAACGTGAAGAAGCGCGACCTGTTTGCCGTGTGGGAAAAGGCGAAGGCAGCCGGTTTCGCGACGCCGAACATCGGCCTGCTGACCGACATCATCGCGTGCCCGGGCGGCGACTTCTGCTCGCTCGCGAACGCGAAGTCGATCCCGATCGCGCTGGCGATCCAGCAGCGTTTCGACGATCTCGACTATGTGTACGACCTCGGCGACCTGTCGCTGAACATTTCCGGTTGCATGAACTCGTGCGGTCACCACCACGTCGGCAACATCGGCATCCTCGGCGTCGACAAGGACGGCGCCGAGTGGTACCAGGTGTCGCTCGGCGGCGAGCAGGGCACGGGCCGGAACGGCGCGCGCCTCGGCCGCGTGATCGGGCCGTCGTTCTCGGCGGAAGAAGTGCCTGACGTGATCGCGAAGCTGATCGACACGTTCGTCGAATCGCGCATCGACGGCGAGCGCTTCGTCGACACGTACGATCGCATCGGCATCGCGCCGTTCAAGGAGCGCGTGTATGCGGCGCGCCAGGCAGTGAACGCGTAACCAACCGGGTAGAAGGAATTAGCAGATGGCTTCGATTATCAAGAACCGCGCAGTGATCGACGATGCATGGCAGGTCGTGCGCGCGGCGGAAGACGGTGCACTGCCCGCGGTCGACGCATTGCCGGCCGGCAAGGTGCTGGTGCCGTTCGCATTGTGGCAGGCCGAGCGCGCGGCGCTCGTCGCCGCGAAGACGAAGGACGCGCTCGGCGTGTGGCTCGCACCGGACAGCGAGCCGGCCGATCTCGTGGCCGACTTCGGCGCGATTTCGCTGATCGCGGTCGACTTCCCGCGCTTCGCGGACGGCCGCGGCTACAGCATCGCGCGCCTGCTGCGCGAGCGCCATGGCTGGACGGGCGAACTGCGCGCGATCGGCGACGTGCTGCGCGACCAGTTGCTGTACATGTCGCGTTGCGGCTTCGACGCATACGCGGTGCGCGCCGACAAGGACATCCACGACGCGCTGAATGCGTTCACGGAATTCACGCAGCGTTACCAGGGCGCGTTCGACCAGCCCGAGCCGTTGTTCCGCCGCCGCGCCGCGTCGGCAGGCGTAGCGACGCCCGACGCGAAGGTGGGCGCATGAGCACCGCGACCGCCACCGCGCTGACGCCTGAACTCGCCGCGAAGGTCGAGCGCCTCGACGCGCTGCTCGCGCAGATCGGCGCCCGTCACGAGAAGGTGAAGTTCGCGAGCAGCCTCGCGGCGGAAGACATGCTGCTGACGCATGCGATCCTGTCGAAGGGCGTGCGGATTGGCATCTTCTCGCTGAACACGGGCCGCCTGCACGCGGAAACGCTCGGCATGATCGACCGTGTGCGCGAGCGCTACGGCTACGAGATCGAGCAGTTCCATCCGCAGCAGGACGCGGTCGACCAGTATGTCGCCGAGCATGGCCTGAATGCGTTCTACGAGAGCGTCGAGCTGCGCAAGTCGTGCTGTCACATCCGCAAGGTCGAGCCGCTGAATCGTGCGCTCGCGGACGTCGGCGCATGGGTCACCGGCCAGCGCCGCGAGCAGTCGGTCACGCGTGCCGAGCTGCACGAGGAAGAGCAGGACGAAGCGCGCGGGATCGCGAAGTACAACCCGCTCGCCGACTGGACGGAAGCCGACGTGTGGGCGTACCTTAAGGCGTTTGACGTGCCGGTGAACCCGCTGCATGCGCGCGGCTACCCGAGCATCGGCTGCGAGCCGTGTACGCGGGCGATCCGTCCCGGCGAGGACAGCCGTGCGGGCCGCTGGTGGTGGGAGTCGCGCGATACGAAGGAATGCGGGCTGCACATCACGACGATCACGCCGATTCCCGCGGATGCCGAAGCCGGCGCCACGCACTGAAAGCCTGACAAGAAACTGAATATTGCGCCGCCTGCGACAGCGGGCGGCACGAACCCAGAAGAGAAGGACTGAAATCATGAGCACGACGCTCGAGCAATCCGCCTTTGCCCCGCCCGCCGGTGCCGACAGCCGCATGGGCCACCTCGACTGGCTCGAAGCCGAGTCGATCCACATCCTGCGCGAGCTGGTCGCCGAATGCAGCAAGCCGGCGCTGTTGTTCTCGGGCGGCAAGGATTCGGTCGTCGTGCTGCATCTGGCACTGAAAGCATTCGGCCTCGGCGCGAACCGCAAGACGACGCTGCCGTTCCCGCTCGTGCACATCGACACGGGCCACAACTACGAAGAAGTGATCGACTTCCGCGATCGCCGCGCGCAAGAACTCGGCGCCGAGCTGGTCGTCGGCCACGTCGAGGATTCGATCAAGCGCGGTACGGTCGTGCTGCGCCGCGAAACCGATTCGCGCAATGCCGCGCAGGCCGTCACGCTGCTCGAGACGATCGAGCAGCACGGCTACACGGCGCTGATCGGCGGCGCGCGTCGCGACGAAGAGAAGGCGCGTGCGAAGGAACGCATCTTCTCGTTCCGCGACGAATTCGGCCAGTGGGATCCGAAGGCGCAGCGCCCGGAACTGTGGAGCCTGTACAACGCGCGCCTGCACAAGGGCGAGCACCTGCGCGTGTTCCCGATCTCGAACTGGACCGAGCTCGACGTGTGGCAGTACATCGCGCGCGAAAACCTCGAACTGCCGTCGATCTATTACGCGCACCAGCGCGAGATCGTGCGCCGCAACGGGCTGCTCGTGCCCGTCACGCCGCTCACGCCGATGCGTGACGGCGAGACGAGCGAGCTCGCGCAGGTGCGCTTCCGCACGGTCGGCGACATTTCCTGCACGTGCCCGGTCGAGAGCGACGCGGACGACGTCGAGAAGATCATCGCCGAGACGGCGGTGACCGAGATCACCGAGCGCGGCGCGACCCGGATGGACGACCAGGCCTCCGAAGCCGCGATGGAACAGCGCAAGAAGCAAGGTTATTTCTGAAGCACACGAGGACATTCACATCATGAGCATCATCGAGAACACCGAAGACCTCGGCGTGCTGCGCTTCATTACCGCAGGCAGCGTCGACGACGGCAAGAGCACGCTGATCGGCCGCCTGCTGTACGACAGCAAGGCCGTGCTGTCCGACCAGCTGTCCGCGCTGTCGCGTGCGAAGAACAAGCGCACGGTCGGCGACGAGCTCGACCTCGCGCTGCTGACCGATGGCCTCGAAGCCGAGCGCGAACAGGGCATCACGATCGACGTCGCGTACCGCTACTTCGCGACCGCGAAGCGCAAGTTCATCATCGCCGATACGCCGGGCCACGAGCAGTACACGCGCAACATGGTGACGGGCGCATCGACCGCGCACGCGGCGATCGTGTTGATCGACGCGACGCGCATCTCGGTCGAGAACGGCGTCGTGCAACTCCTGCCGCAGACCAAGCGCCACAGCGCGATCGTGAAGCTGCTCGGGCTGCAGCACGTGATCGTCGCGATCAACAAGATGGACCTGGTCGACTACAGCGAAGCGCGCTTCAACGAGATCCGCGACGCCTACGTCACGCTGGCGAAGCAGCTCGGCCTGAGCGACGTGCGCTTCGTGCCGGTGTCGGCGCTGAAGGGCGACAACATCGTCGGCGCGAGCGAGCGCATGCCGTGGTACGCGGGCGAACCGCTGCTCGACGTGCTCGAATCGCTGCCGGTCGAGACGCAGGCGCATGACGCGCTGCGCTTCCCGGTGCAGTGGGTCGCGCGCCAGGACGGCAGTTCGGCCGACGATTTCCGCGGCTACATGGGCCGTATCGAGTCGGGCGAAGTGAAGGTCGGCGACGAGATCGTCGTGCTGCCGTCGAACCGCACGGCCACGATCGCCGAGATCGTCGCGCCGGTGCCGGGCGGCACCGCGTCCGTGCCGCACGCGTCCGCGGGCCAGACCGTGACGATCCGCCTCGCGGAAGACGTCGACGTGTCGCGCGGCGACATGTTCGTCACGTCCGCCGAGCCGGTCGAGCCGGCGAAGAAGCTCGAAGCCGATCTGTGCTGGTTCGACGAGACGCCGCTGTCGCCACAGCGCAAGTACCTGCTGAAGCAGACCACCAGCACGGTGTTCGCGAAGATCGGCGGCGTCAAGCAGGTGCTCGACGTGCACACGCTGTCGCACGCGACCGACCGTCACGATCTGAAGATGAACGACATCGGTCGCGTCGCGCTGACGCTGCAGAAGCCGATCGTGTGCGACACGTACGACGCGCATCCGGGTACCGGTGCGTTCGTGCTGATCGACGAGGCGACGCATCACACGGTCGCCGCTGGGATGATCCGGGCGTTCTCGGCGTAACCGGGCAACCGCGCCGCTTCGCGGCGGCGCGGGCCGGAGCCGACGCCCGCTGGAAGGCGAAGCGACAAACATGGGCAAGGTGTATCTGATTGGAGCAGGGCCGGGCGCGGCCGACCTCATCACGGTGCGCGGCGCGCGGCTGCTCGAGCAGGCGGACGTCGTGCTGCACGACGCGCTCGTCGAGCCCGCGATGCTCGACTACGCGCCGAATGCGCACCGGATCGCCGTCGGCAAGCGCTGCGGGCAGCGCTCGACCGCGCAGCACTTCATCAACAAGCAGATCGTCGATGCGGCACGCGAGCATGCGTGTGTCGT
The DNA here is from genome assembly GCF_002223135.1 of Burkholderia sp. AU33423. NCBI lineage: Bacteria > Pseudomonadati > Pseudomonadota > Betaproteobacteria > Burkholderiales > Burkholderiaceae > Burkholderia > Burkholderia sp. AU33423. The sequence continues at coordinate 260,673 of NZ_NKFH01000005.1, read as the reverse complement.
CCGGCTGAAGGGTGGCGACCCGATGTTGTTCGGTCGTGCCGAAGAGGAGATGCGCGCGCTGGAAGCGGCCGGCATCGACTACGAGGTCGTGCCGGGCATCACCGCGGCGCTGGCCGGGGCGGCGACGCTGAAGCGTTCGCTGACGTTGCGCGGCGTGTCGCGCAGCGTCGCGTTCGCGACCCACAGCCGCGCGCCGGGCAGCGACGAGATTCGCGAAGCCGCGCGCGCCGATTCGATGGTCTATTACATGGGCCGCGACAGCGCGCCCGGCATCGCGCAGGAACTGATCGACGCGGGCCGTGCGCCAACAACGCCCGTGGCGATCGTCGAGGCGTGCAGCACCGCGCGCGAGCGCACGCTGACGTTGACGCTCGCACAGATGGCGGCGGGTGACGCACAGGCGTGGCTCGATCCCGCGGAACCGAGCTTGCTGATGATCGGCGATGCATTCGCCGAGCGCGCCGGGCAGGCGAAAGCGGGCGATCCGATGCGAAATGCGGCCTGAGCGGAATCCGGCTGGAGTCCCAAACGAAAAAAGCGCTGGCGGAAGCCGGCGCTTTTTCTTTGTGGGCCGTGACTCGTGATTTACGCGCCGTCGCCGATCTGGTCGATGCAGTAGCGCGCGATCGCGTCGAGCACGCCGTCGTCTTCGCCGACGGCCGTCGCGCAGCGGATCTCGACACCCGGATGCACGGCCCGGCATGCGTCGACGAGCTGCGGCAGGTCGCGGCGGACATGGCCGCCCTGGCCGAAGAACACGGGCACCACGGTGATGTGCGTGCAGCCGGCCGCGACCTGCTCGGCGACGGCGTCGCCGAGCGACGGCGTCATCAGTTCGAGGAACGCGAGCGACACGTGTGCAGCGGAGGAGGGGGCGCCGCGCAGCCGCGCGGCGAGCCGCTCGAACGGCTCGGCCCAGCGCGGGTCACGGGCGCCGTGGCCGAACAGGACGATGCCGTGCGAACTCATGTCGAAGCCTCCGTCGTGACGCGGCGCTCAGTGCCGGTCGACCCACTTGAGCGCGAACAGGCCGAGCGCGAGATAGATCAGGCCCGGCGTCGCCGCGGTGAGCGGCGCGGGCCACGTGTTCAGCGTGCCGATGTGCGAGAACAGCGTATTGAGGAGCTGGAAGCTCATGCCGAGCATGATACCGCCGAACACTTTCACGCCGACCACGCCCGCACGCGTGTGCAGGTACGCGAACGGCAGCGACAGCACGAGCATCACGAACACCGCGAACGGATACAGCAGTTTGCGCCACAAGGCGATGTCGTAGCGCTGCGTGTCCTGCTGGTTCTCGTGCAAATGCTGGATGTAGCGGAACAGGTTGATGATCGACATGCGATCCGGCGACACGAGCAGCACCGACAGGATCTGCGGCGTCAGGTCCGAGCGCAGCCGGTATTCGGGCAGCGAGACCTGCTGCGACCGGTAAACGGGGTTCAGTGCGTCGGCCGGCTGGCCGCTGATCGGCTTGATCGGCGTCAGCTCGGTTTCGTTGACGCCCTTCAGCAGCCAGTGGCCGGGCGGCTCGTAGCGGCCCGTCTGCGCGATCCGCACGTTGCGCAGCTGGAATTTCGAATCGAATTCGTAGATGCGCACGTTGCTGATCGTCGAGTCGGGCGACAGGCTGCCGACGTTGACGAAGCGCGTGACCTGCTCGCCGTTTTCACGGGCCGCGAGCGTGTCCTTCACCCACACGCCCGACTGGAAGTTCGACGACACCGACGCGCCGAGCGCCTGCAGCCGCACGCGTTCGGACAGCTGGTCGGCGTACGGGCCGACGAATTCGCCGATCAGGTAGGTGACGATCACGAGCGGCACGCCGATCTTCAGCAGCGAGCGCAGCGCCTGGTTGGTCGCGAGGCCCGACACGCGGAAGATCGTGAATTCCGAGTTCGCGGCCATCTGCGCGAACACGTAGATCGCGCTGATCAGCGCGGCGACCGGGATGATTTCGTAGAAGCGCGACGGAGTCTGCAGCGCGACGCGCAGCACCGCGTAGCCGAACTTGTAGTTGCCGTGCCCGACCGAGTTCAGTTCGCTGATCAGGTCGAAGAAGAAGAACAGGCCCGAGAACGCGAACAGGATGAAGACGAACGTGACGTAGATCTGTCGCGCGAAGTACTTTTCATAGAGCCGCATCGATCATGCTCCCGAGCGGCCGAACAGCGCGCGTGTAAACAGCGGACGATTGCGCACGCGCAACCAGAAGATGAACGCGACGATCACCGCGACGACCAGATGCAGGCCAACGAGCCCGACGCCGAACGACATCTTGCCCTGCTCGATCTGCGACTGCACCACGTTCAGCAGGTTCGAGTACGTGAGGTAGATCAGCACGGCCATCACGAGGTTGATCGTGCGGCTGCGGCGCGGGTTCTGGTACGACAGCGGAATGCCGAGCACCATCAGGTTGATCGCGATCAGCGGCAGCCCCGCGCGCCACGCGAATTCCGCGAGGTTGTCTTTCGTCGGGGTGCGCAGCAGGTCCGGCGTCGGCGTGCTGTTGGTGGTCTGCACGTTGGTGACCGGGGTGCTCGTGATCTTCACGCCGTAGCGCTCGAACTCCATGATCTTGAAGTTCGGCTGGCCGGGCGTGCCGTCGTAGCGGCGGCCGTCCTCCAGGACGACGAAGCGGCTGCCGTCGCGCGTTTCCGTGTGCCCCGTCTGCGACACGACCACGTTGACCTTGCCGTTCTCGGTCGAGGTCACGAACACGTTCTGCACCTTGCTCTGGTCGGGCGTCATCTTCTCGATGAAGAACACGCGGTGGTTCGAGGCCGATTCGCGGAACTGGCCCGGCGCGAGCAGCGAGATCTCGTCGCGCTGCTGGAAGCGCGCCTTGATCATCTTGCTTTGCTGGTTCGACCACGGCCACCCAACGAACGCGAAGAAGGCGATCAGCAGGATGATCGGCGTGGCGAACACGCCGATCGGCTTGATGAGGCGCGTGAGGCTCACGCCCGACGCGAGCCACACGACCATTTCGGAGTCCCGGTACCACCGGGTCAGCACGAACAGGATTGACACGAACAGCGTGACGACGAGCATCACGGCGAGGTAGCCGATCACGGTGAGGCCGATCAGCACGAGGACGTCCCGCGGATCGATTTCACCGGACGCGGCGTAGCCGACGATGCGGATCATCATCGTCGTGAGCATGATCGTGAGCAGCACCATGAACACGGCGCCAGCCGTATACGCAAGCTCGCGCTGGAGGGAGCGTTCGAAGATCATTCTTGATGAGAAGAGGGCGGGAGGCTGCGCACGCGTGGTGGAGCGCTCGCGCCGCCACGGGAAAAATAGCGGATAATTGCGGCTTTCATCCTTAGCCCAGATTTTATCCGAGGACAAGCGCGATGGACTTTAGCATAAAAGGCTGTGATTGGAGCAAAGGCGAGGCGAAGGGGTTCCTGACCGGGAAGTCCGATTGCATCGTGCTCGGCGTCTTCGAGGCGCAGACCCTGTCGGGCGCGGCGCTCGACATCGACACGGCCACCAAGGGGCTGATTTCGCGCGTGATCAAGGCCGGCGACATGGACGGCAAGCGCGGCAAGACGCTGTTCCTGCACGAAGTGTCGGGCATCGGCGCGTCGCGCGTGCTGCTCGTCGGCCTCGGCAAGCAGGATGCTTTCAATCAGAAAGCCTATAACGATGCCGTGACGGCCGCATGGCGCGCGCTGCTGGCGACCAAGGTCGTCCAGGTCACGTTCACGCTCGCGCAACTGCCGGTCGACGAGCGCAGCTCCGACTGGGGCGTGCGCGCGGCAATCCTCGCGCTGCGCAACGAGACCTACCGCTTCACGCAGATGAAGAGCAAGCCGGAGCCGGCGTCGCACACGCTCAAGCGCGTCGTGTTCAGCGTCGATCCGTCCGACGAAAAGGCCGCGAAGGTCGCGGTCAAGCAGGCCGTCGCGCTCGCGAACGGGATGGATCTCACCCGCGACCTCGGCAACCTGCCGGGCAACGTCTGCACGCCGACCTACCTCGGCAACACCGCGAAGAAGATCGCGAAGGATTGGGGCCTGAAGGCCGAAGTGCTCGGGCTCAAGCAGATCCAGGCGCTGAAGATGGGCTCGTTCCTGTCGGTCGCGCGCGCGTCGGTCGAGCCGCCGCAGTTCATCGTGTTGCACTACCAGGGCGCCGCCGCGAAGGCCGCGCCGGTCGTGCTGGTCGGCAAGGGCATCACGTTCGACACGGGCGGCATCTCGCTGAAGCCGGGCGAGGGCATGGACGAGATGAAGTACGACATGTGCGGCGCGGGTTCCGTGCTGGGCACGATGCGTGCGGTCGCCGAGATGGGCCTGAAGATCAACGTCGTCGCGATCGTGCCGACCTGCGAGAACATGCCGGGCGGCAACGCGACGAAACCGGGCGACATCGTCACCAGCATGAAGGGCCTGACGATCGAGGTGCTGAACACCGACGCCGAAGGCCGTCTGATCCTGTGCGATGCGCTCACGTATGCCGAACGATTCAAGCCGGCCGCCGTGATCGACGTTGCCACGCTGACGGGCGCGTGCGTGATCGCGCTGGGCGGCCACAACAGCGGCCTGTTCTCGAGCAACGACGCGCTCGCGGGCGAACTGCTCGACGCGTCGCGCGAAGCGAACGACCCGGCATGGCGCATGCCGCTCGACGACGAGTACCAGGACCAGCTGAAGTCGAATTTCGCGGATCTCGCGAACATCGGCGGGCGCCCGGCCGGCGCCGTGACGGCCGCGTGCTTCCTGTCGCGCTTCACCGAGAGCTATCCGTGGGCCCACCTCGACATCGCGGGCACCGCATGGAAGGGTGGTGCGGCGAAGGGTGCGACGGGCCGTCCGGTGCCGTTGCTCGCGCAGTTCCTGATCGACCGCGCCGGCCAGTGATGGCGGTGTGGACGACGCTGCGGGTGCGCGGGCAATGACGCGGATCGATTTCCACTCGAACGTCGGCGATTCGCTCGCGTACGCGTGCCGGCTGCTGCGCAAGGCTTACCTGGCCGGGCAGCCGGTCGTCGTGCTCGCCGAGCCCGCGCGCCTGCGCGCGCTCGACGAGCGGCTCTGGACGTTCTCGCCGCTCGATTTCATCCCGCATTGCGGTGTCGACAGCGAGCACGCAGCCGGCACGCCGATCGTGCTGGCCGCGGATCTCGACCGCGCGCCGCATCATCACGTGCTGCTGAACCTCGGCGCAGCCGTGCCCGCGCAGTTCGCCCGCTTCGAGCGCCTGCTCGAAGTGGTCGGCAATGCGCCGGACGAGCTGGCCGCGGGCCGCGACCGCTACCGGTTCTACCGCGACCGCGGCTATGCACTGAACAACTACAAGCAGGGCAGCTAGCCGCAACCGTCAACGGAGTGTTCCCGTGACCGAAGCCGATTCATCCTCGATCCCGACGCTGACCGACGTGCTGGTGCCGGGCAAGCCGGTGCCGGCGCGCTCGCCCGCGTCTGCGCCCGACGCGCCGCAGCCGCCCGCCGGCGCGGCGATTCCGGTGCTCACCGATGTGGTCGCGCCGCACGCCGCAGAGGCGGCACCGGCCGATTCCAGGCAAAGTGAATTTGACCCCGATTCCGTCGTGGTCGAATGCGTGCCGACGCCGCACGTGCCGGCGGTCGAACTGCCGGGCGACGTGGCAACGGCTGCCGCGGCCGCGATGGGCGAGACCGATGCGCCGGCCCAACCCGGCGCCGTGGAGCACGTGGTCGCCGAAGATTCGACGGCAATGAGTGCGCCGCTGCAATCGTCGCTGGCCGACGACGAAGTGCCGCTACCCGCGTTCGCAGCGGTGGCGCATGAGGCGGTGGGGCACGCGCGTGAAGCGCACATGCCGGAGGCCGTCGTACCGGCCGCCGCGCTGCAGCCGGAAGCGCAGGCCGCAGCCGGGCTGACACCGGAAGATGCGCAGCACATCGCCGAGCGTCTGCGCAATCGCCTGACGAACTATCTGACGGGGGAAGGGCGCGACGCGATCGAAGCCCGCTGTCGCGACGCGTTGCATGAGCATTCGGCCTGGCTGGTCGGCCAGATCACGCGCGAAGTGGCGCTGGCGCTGGAAACCGAGGTGATGGACTGGGTTCGCGACGCGGTCGACGAAGAGATCGCCCGCCGCCGCGCCGGTCATTCCGGCTAAGCACAATGGGCATTCCGGTGAAAACGGGGTGCGATTCCAGTAAAAGCCGGTGAAGCTGCCGGCGAGGCATTGCACCGTTAAGCCGGGGCATGTCCGCCAGTCGGTGGAATCCGGCAGGTGGGCGATTCCGCCCGGGGCGCCCGGTTCAGCGCACCGACAGCACCCATTGCGCGAGCGTGTGGGCTTCGGTATTCGTCAGTTGCGTATTGGCGGGCATCGGCACGCTGCTCCATACGCCGACGCTGCCTTTCACGATCGATTGGGCAAGGTAGTCGACGGCGTCTCCGCGCGCCGCATACTTGCCGGCGACGTCGCGGAACGACGGGCCCATCAGCGGCTTGCCGATCGCGTGGCAGGCCATGCAGTTCTTGCGCTGAGCCAGCGCGAGCCCGTCGGCCTGGTCGGCGCGCGCCGCTGGCCCGCTGCCGATCAGCAGTGTGGCGAGCAGGACGCGCAATATCGAGTGTTTCATGCGGTTCTCCGCCGGCGGGGACGGCCGGCTACATGGTCCGCGCATTATAGAAGCAAAGGGAAAGCGCGTTTTGCGCGTTCCCCCCGGCGGCCATGTTTATCGGGGTCGCATGTCTTGACGTGCCCGGATCAACCCGTGACGGCGCCCTTGTTCGCCGGGCGGGCGAGCGCCGCGAATTTCGCGAGCACGCCGCGCGTGTAGCGCGGCGCCGGCTGTTGCCATGCGGCGCGGCGGCGCGCGAGTTCCGCGTCGTCGACGTTCAACTGCAGCAGCAGCCGGTGCGCGTCGATCGTGATCGAGTCGCCTTCCTGCACGAGCGCGATCGTGCCGCCGACGAACGCCTCGGGCGCGACGTGGCCGACCACCATCCCCCAGGTCCCGCCCGAGAAGCGGCCGTCCGTGATGAAGCCGACCGATTCGCCGAGCCCCTTGCCGATGATCGCCGACGTCGGCGCGAGCATTTCCGGCATGCCGGGGCCGCCCTTCGGGCCGAGGTAGCGCAGCACGAGGATGTCGCCGGCACGGATCCGGTCGCCGAGAATCGCATCCATCGCGCTCTGCTCATCGTCGAACACACGTGCCGGGCCCGTGATCACCGGGTTCTTCAGGCCGGTGATCTTCGCGACCGCGCCGTCTTCCGCGAGATTGCCCTTCAGGATGGCGAGGTGGCCTTCCTTGTACAGCGCGCGGTCGATCGGAAAGATCACGTCCTGGTCCGCGCGCGGCACGCTCGGCACGTCCTTCAGTTCGTCGGCGATCGTGCGGCCGGTGATCGTCATGCAGTCGCCATGCAGCAGCCCCGCGTCGAGCAGGATCTTCAACACCTGCGGAATCCCGCCGGCCCGGTGCAGGTCGGTCGCGACGTACTTCCCCGACGGCTTCAGGTCGCAGATCACGGGCACGCGCTTGCGGATGCGCTCGAAGTCCTCGATCGTCCAGTCGACCTCGGCCGCGTGCGCGATCGCGAGATAGTGCAGCACCGCATTGGTCGAGCCGCCCGTCGCCATGATCACCGACACTGCATTCTCGATCGCTTCCTTCGTGATGATGTCGCGCGGCTTCAGGTCGCGCTTCACGGCCTCGACGAGCACGCGTGCCGATTCGGCGGCCGAATCGACCTTCTCCTGGTCGGGGTTCGCCATCGTCGACGAGTACAGCAGCGACATCCCGAGCGCCTCGAACGACGAGCTCATCGTGTTCGCGGTGTACATCCCGCCGCACGACCCCGACGTCGGGCAGGCGTTCTGCTCGACGCCTTCGAAATCCTCCTGCGACATGCGGCCCGCGGTGAATTCGCCGACGGCCTCGAACGACGACACGATCGTCAGGTCCCGGCCTTTCCAGTTGCCGGGGCGGATCGTGCCGCCGTACACGTAGATGCCCGGCACGTTCAGGCGCGCGAGCGCGATCATCCCGCCCGGCATGTTCTTGTCGCAGCCGCCGACGACCACCACGCCGTCCATCCATTGCCCCTGCACGCAGGTCTCGATGCAGTCGGCGATCACCTCGCGCGACACGAGCGAGTACTTCATGCCTTCGGTGCCCATCGACATGCCGTCCGAAATCGTCGGCGTGCCGAAGATCTGCGGGTTCGCGTCGGCCGCCTTCACGGCCGCGACGGCCGCGTCCGACAGGCGTTGCAGGCCGGAATTGCACGGCGTGATCGTCGAATGGCCGTTCGCGATGCCGATCATCGGCTTGTCGAAATCGTCCTTCTGGTAGCCGAGGGCGTAATACATCGAGCGGTTCGGCGAGCGGGCCACGCCTTGCGTGATGTGCTTCGAGCGACGGTTGTAAGCCATGGGGGACTCCATCGTTGTCTGGGCAACGCCGTCGAGCGGCGAGCCGGTTCGGATCAATCAAGGATGGAGTGTCCGGATTGGGATGTCCAATATATTATTTGTCGCTAATTAAGTCGTTTTTCGAATGAGAGAGCCATGGCCGATCCGACTCCCGACCTGCGCCAGTGGCGCTATTTCGTGACCGTCGCCGACGAGCGCCATTTCGGCCGCGCGGCCGAACGCCTGTCGATGACGCAGCCGCCGCTGTCGCAGGCGATCCGTGCGCTCGAGGATGCGCTCGGCGTCGCGCTGTTCGCGCGCACCAAGCGCTCGGTGGCGTTGACGGCAGTCGGGGCGGCGCTGCTGCCCGACGTGCGCCGGCTGCTCGCATCGGCCGATGCGTTGCCGCCGCTTGCGCGACGGCTCGCGCGCGGCGAGGCTGGCTCGCTGTCGCTCGCGTTCGTGTCGACCGCCGATTACGGGCTGCTGCCTACGCTGCTGCGTGCGTTCGGCGCGCGCTATCCGCAGGTGCGGCTGCAACTCACGGAGGCGACGAGCGACGTGCAGATCGACGAGCTCGTCGCGGGCCGCATCGACGCGGGGCTCGTCATTCCGCCCGTGCCGCCGCGCCACGCGGCCGGGCTGTCGTACCTGCCCGTCATGCGCGAGCCGCTGATGGTGGCGATGCCGGCGGCAGCGAGCGATGCACCGGAAGACGAGCCCGTCCGTCTCGCCGAGGTTGCCGCGTTGCCGCTCGTGATCTTTCCGCGTCGTTTGGCGCCCGGCTTTTATGACATCATTACGGGCTGCTACGGCGCGGCGGGGGAAACGCCGCATATCGGCCAGGAGGCGATCCAGATGCAGACGATCGTCAGCCTCGTGTCGGCCGGCATGGGCGTCGCACTGGTGCCGCAATCGCTGCGTAACCTGCGGCGCACCGGCGTGGTCTACCGGCCGCTTGCCGATCACGCACCGGTCGTCGAGACCGGCCTCGTGTGGCGCACCGGTGACGTGAGCCCTGTGCTGGCCGGCTTCATCGACGTCGTGCGCGCGCAGGGCCTCGCCACGTGACGTGAACGATGACGCGCCGGTGTCGTCCAACGCGCGGTGCTGCGCGTTTGCGACGGCCGTACCGCATTCGAAAACTTCTTCGCTAACCCATGATCATTCACCCGAATTTCGACCCCGTTGCGATCCATCTCGGGCCGCTGGCCGTGCGCTGGTACGGGCTCATGTATCTCGTCGGCTTCATCGCGGCGATCGTCGTCGGCCGGATCCGGCTGAAGCTGCCGCACGTCGCGGCGCAAGGCTGGACCGCGAAGGACATCGACGACATGATGTTCTACGGTGTGCTCGGCACCGTGCTCGGCGGCCGGCTCGGCTATGTGCTGTTCTACAAGGCCGATTTCTACTTCTCGCATCCGCTCGACGTATTCAAGGTGTGGGAGGGCGGCATGTCGTTTCACGGCGGTTTCCTCGGCGTGACGCTCGCGATGATGCTGTTCGCGTGGCAGCGCAAGCGTCACTGGCTGCAGGTCACCGATTTCGTCGCGCCGATGGTGCCGACCGGGCTCGCGGCCGGCCGGCTCGGCAACTTCATCAACGGTGAGCTGTGGGGCCGCGTGACCGATCCTTCGGCACCGTGGGCGATGCTGTTCCCGGGCGCGATGCGCGACGATGCGGCATGGTTGCCGAAGCATCCGGAGCTCGTCGAGAAGTGGCATCTTGCCGACGTGTTCATGCAATACCAGATGCTGCCGCGCCATCCGTCGCAGCTCTATGAAATCGCGCTCGAAGGCATCGCGCTGTTCTTCGCGCTGTTCTTCTTCGCGCGCAAGTCGCGGCCGATGGGTGCCGTGTCCGCGCTGTTCCTGATCGGCTATGGCCTCGCACGCTTCACGGTCGAGTTCGCGCGCGAGCCCGACGACTTCCTCGGCCTGCTCGCGCTCGGCCTGTCGATGGGGCAGTGGCTGTCGCTGCCGATGATCCTCGCGGGCGTCGCGCTGATGGTCTGGGCGTATCGCCGCCGCGCGGCGAATGCCGCGGCGTGATGCGATGCCGATGCACGTGCGATCGGCGCGTGCATCGGGACCATGCAGGTAAACAAAACGCCGGCCCTCGGGCCGGCGTTTTTCATTTCGGACTGCCGTGCGCTGCGCGTTACTTCATCTGCACGGAGCCGTTGACGGTGACCGACACGGTGGCCTTGCCGCCTTCGACCGCGATCGGTGCGCTCATCTTCGCGCTGTCCATCGGCGCCGCGGCCATCGCCATCATGCGCGGGTACGGCTGTACGTTGCGGCCGCCGCCGACGTTCACGTCGCGGATCGTGTAGCTGCCGTAACCGAATGCTTTCGCGGCTTCATCGGCCCGGGCGCGGAACGACTTGATCGCTTCGGTCGTCAGCTTTTGCTCGGCCGCGCGCTGCGCTTCGGGCGACAGCGAGAACTCGACGTTCGCGACCTGCATCAGGTTCGACAACTGGCCCGCAAGCTTCGACGCGGCAGCGAAATCGCGTGATTCGAGCGCCACTTCAGTACGACCGCGCCATGCGGAGATCTTGCCGTCACGATCGGTGCTCGGGTACACGGAGAATGCGCCCGTGTGCGCGGTGACGCCCGATATGCCCTTTGCCTGCGACAGCGCTGCATCGGCGCGCTGGTTCAATTGCGCGGTGAGGCTGCCCGGATCCTTGGCCTGCTGCTCGTAGAACAGCGTGATGTGGATGATGTCCTGCGGCACGTCCGCGCTGGCCTGCGACGACAGCGACAGCACGCCTGCCGGCTCCGGAAAGTGCGGGTTCGCGGTTTGCGCGTGCGCGGCGGTCGACGCGAGCGTCAGCGCGACGGGAACGGCGGCGGCAAGGGCGAGCGACAGCGCGAGTGCGGATTTCTTGGTCATTGTTGGACTCCTTGTGCGAGGGCGTGCACGCGGATTGCGCGTGCACGACGCGGGCGTACCGCGCGACGAAAAAACGACAGCCGGCCTGATCGGCCGACAGCGGTTGCTTAGGCCGCGCGACAGTGCCGCGAGTTCCGTGCCGGCGGCGCGTACTGACCAGATTTGACCTTTGGCGCGCGCCTACTTCATCAGCTTTTCGGTGATGAAGCGCCATTCGGCGCGCGTGACCGGCGTGATCGACAGCCGATTGCCGCGCGCGAGCACGCGCATGTCGGCGAGTTCGTCGTGTTCGCGCAGCGCCGCGAGCGGCACGAGCGGCGACTTCTTCACGAAGCGCACGTCGACGAGCAGCCAGCGCGGTGCTTCCTGAGTCGACTTCGGGTCGTAATAGGGGCTTTTCGGATCGAACTGCGTGGGGTCGGGGTAGGGCGTCGACGACACTTCGGCGAGACCCGCGATGCCCGGCTCGGGGCAGCTCGAGTGATAGAACAGCACGCCGTCGCCGATCTTCATCGTGTCGCGCATGAAATTGCGCGCCTGATAGTTGCGCACGCCGGTCCACGGCAGCGAGCGCTGCGGTGCGTTGGCGAGATCGTCGATGCTTGCTTCGTCCGGTTCGGACTTCATCAGCCAGTATTGCATGGATCGTGATCGACGCAGAAAGGGCTGTTGCAAAAGGAAACGGCATCGGGAGTTCCCGATGCCGTTGGATAGGCCCCCGCCTTGGCCGCTAGGCCGGCATCCTGAACCTGAGGTTCAGAATTGGTCGCAGTTAGCAGCACTTCGGGTACATCAGACAGAGTGACGCGCGCGCCCGTGCTACAAATTTCCGCAACCGTGCACATGGCATTGGTTCAAGGAATATATGACCTTGGCGAACCAGGCAGGGAAGCTGACTGAACTGTGATTCGATGCGCCAATTTGACCACCGTTGATCGCCGAGATCAAGGGGAATCGACGCATCGATTAAAACGTTACTGCGTCTCGTGCTGTGCGAGCACCGCGCCGAGCTGTTCGTTCATCTGGTGCATTGTACGACGGATTTCCTCCGCCGGAAATGCTTCACCGTGCCGCACGCTCGTTTGCAGTCGCAGCAATTCGGACGCCAGCGACAGCGCCGCCATCACGGCGATGCGATCGGTGCCGCGTACCGAGCTGTTCGAGCGGATTTTCGACATTTCGGCGTCGACGCGCGCGACCGCTTCGAGCAGCGCCGCTTCGGTCTCGGCCGAGCAGGCGAGCCGATAGGCCTGACCGAGAATCGAGACTTCGATCTGCTTGGTGCTCATGCATGTTCTCCGTGGCTGGCCGCGTCATCGCCATCCGTACGCGCCTGCGCATCCAGCAGGTCGAGCTGGTTGTCGGCTTGCTCCACACTTTTCGAGCGCGGCAGCTTTTCGAGAATCGCGTTCAGTTTCACCTGGGCGTCGTCGATCTTTGCCGACAGCGTGTCACGCTCGGCCGCAAGTGCATCGCGTTCGTCGCGCAGTTGCGCGAGTTCCGCGCGGACAGTGTCCGCATCCGCGCGCAATTGCGCGACCTGCTCCTCGAGCGCGAGCCGTTCCGAGTGATAGCGCTTGTTCAGCGAAATCAGACGGCCAATATTTTGAGATAGGGTTTCGAGTTCGTTGAGCATTTGCTGCGTCCTCTAAAGACCCAGCATTTTAGCGCGGAATAACGCGCAATCCGACATCTGTAACGTTTCCAGTCGTAACACCCCTGCTTCTTGCCGCGAATCAGCGCGTCCCGTGCGTGTCCGGACGCTTCCTTGACGCTCGCGCGACCCGCTCCTAAACTGGCGCCGCCTCGGTGCTCGCGCGTGGAACGCGCGGTTAAACGGGAAGCAGGGCGCGGGCGCCGGAAGCCCGCCAACCTGCGCTGCCCCCGCAACGGTAAGCGGCCGCGTCTCGTGACGCAGGCCGGCTCGGGCGCGTTTCGCGTGCAGGTCCTGCATGCGGACGCGGGCCACTGCGCGTGATCGCGCGGGAAGGCGAGCCGGACCGCCGCCAGCCCGGATACCGGCCGAGACGGGGAGCCCGCACGGGCTTCGTGACGCGCGGCCTGCGGGGAGGCGGGGCGCGCAATGCTTCACGGAATCTTCTTCGATGCTGACCCCAATCGTCCGCGCGGCGCTCACGTCACGACCGGCCCGCTGCCGCAAGCGGGTGCGCCGCACGTCGTGTGCGGCGCCGTGCGCGGCATGAGCGCCGCGCGCGCCACCGCGATCTGGACCGCGCTGGCTGCGGCGGTCGCGTTGCTGTTCGTCGCGTCGCTGTCGATCGGCAGCGTGCCGATGTCGCCATGGCAGGCGCTCGCGTCGCTCGTGCCGCATGGCGGCGACGCGCTGTTCGCCGATATCGTCCGCACGCTGCGCCTGCCGCGCGCGCTCGCGGGCTTCGCGTGCGGCGCGCTGCTCGCGCTGGCCGGTGCACTGTTGCAGGTACTGTTGCGCAATCCGCTCGCGGAGCCGTACGTGCTCGGCGTGTCGGGTGGCGCGGCCGGCTTCGCGCTCGTCGCGATGATCGCGGGTGGCGCGTGGTGGCTCGTCGATGCGTCGGCGTTCGCCGGCTCGCTCGTGTCGGTCGCGCTCGTGCTCGGTCTCGCGCGCCGCGAGCTGTGGCGCGGCGAATCGCGCGATGCGTCGCCGCGGTTGCTGCTCACGGGCGTCGTGATCGCGGCAGGGTGGGGCGCACTCGTCACGCTGCTGCTGTCGCTCGCGCCCGATGCACGGCTGCGCGGGATCATCTTCTGGCTGACCGGCGACCTGAACGGCGTGACTGCGCCGTGGTTCGCGTGGGGGGCGCTGTTGGTGGCCGCCTGCGTCGCGCTGCCGGCCGCGCCGCAACTGAACGTGCTGCTGCGCGGCGACGCGACCGCGCTCGCGCTCGGCGTGCCCGTTGCGCGCCTGCGCGTGCGGATCTATCTCGTCGCGTCGCTGGCCGCCGCGGCAGCGGTGACGACGGCCGGCACGATCGGCTTCGTCGGCCTCGTCGTGCCGCACGCGCTGCGGCTCGCCTTCGGCAATGACCAGCGAATGCTGCTGCCGGCCGCGATGCTCGCGGGCGGCGGCGGCGTGATGGCGGCCGACCTGCTCGCACGCACGGTGATCGCGCCCGCGCAACTGCCGGTCGGCGTGATGACCGCGCTGATCGGCGTGCCGGTGTTCCTGTGGATGTTGTTGAGGAGGCCGATGCGATGACGGGGGCCGCACTGCACGCCACGGCCGGCGACATGAACTACGCGGCCGTCGGCCTGACGCTGAAGGCCGGCGCGCGTACGCTGCTCGACGGCTTCACCCAGGTGTTTCGTCCCGGCGAGATCTGGTGTGTCGCCGGGCCGAACGGCGCGGGCAAGACGACGCTGCTCGCGACCCTCGCGGGGCTGCAGCCGCCGGCCGGCGGACACGTCGAGGTCGACGGCCGGCCGCTTGCCGCGTGGCCACCCGAGCAGCTTGCGCAGCGTCGCGCGCTGATGCCGCAGCAACTGCACGACGCATTCAGCGCGACAGTGTTCGACACGGCGCTGCTCAACCGCTTTCCGTATCTCGGCGGCTGGGGCTGGGAGCGCGACGGCGACCGCGCGGCCGCGCGCGATGCGCTGGCGACATTCGACCTGACCGCGCTCGCGTCGCGTGACGTGCTGTCGCTGTCGGGCGGCGAGCGGCAGCGCGTCGCGCTGGCCGCGACGCTGTGCCAGGACGCGCCGTCGATGCTGCTCGACGAGCCGCTCGCCCATCTCGACCTGCATCACCAGATCGATTGCCTGACCGCGCTGGCCGCTTGGCTCGACGCGGGCCCGCGCACGGTGCTGTTCTCGTGCCATGATCTGAATCTCGCGCGGCGTTTCGCGACGCATGCGCTGTTGCTCGACGGCCGCGGCCACGCGTGGGCCGGCCCCGTGCACGACGTGCTGACGCCCGAGCGCGCGACCGATGCGTTCGGTTATCCGCTCGTGCTGATCCGCGAGAACGGCCGCGATGCGCTGCTGCCGGCGTGGCCCGAGCGACAATGATCTTTCCTTTTCCGATGCGCGGCGCATACCGCGCCAACGATACGGCTTTTCGATGACGACCCCGACCCCCTTCCCGCCCGCGATCGCGCCGCTCGACGATGTGTTGCGCAAGCGCCTGCAGCACGTGATCGACCACAAGACCAAGCCGCCCGGCAGCCTCGGCCAGCTCGAGGCGATCGCGTTGCAGGTCGGCCTGATCCAGCACACCGAGCGGCCGGTCGTGCAGCGTCCCGTGATGATCGTATTTGCCGGCGATCACGGGATCGCCGCCGAGGGCGTGAGTCCTTATCCGCAAGCGGTGACCGCGCAGATGGTCGCGAACTTCCTCGCCGGCGGCGCGGCGATCAACGCGTTCTCCGGCGTCGCGCAGAGCACGCTCGAGATCGTCGATGCGGGTGTTGCGTCGCCGCTGCCACTGTCCGACCGGCTGGTGTCGCTGCCGGTCGCGCGCGGGACGCGCAACTTCGCGGCGGAGCCGGCGATGACGCGCGACGAGGCGATGACGGCGCTCGCGGCCGGCGCGGCGCGCGTGCGCTTGCATGCGTCGCTCGGCACGAACGTGATCGGTTTCGGCGAGATGGGGATCGCGAACACGTCGTCGGCCGCGTGCCTGATGAGCCGCCTGCTCGGCGTGCCGATCGACGCGTGCGTCGGGCGTGGCACGGGCCTCGACGACCAGGGCCTCGCGCACAAGCGCGCGGTGCTCGGCCGTGCGCTCGTCAAGCACTCGCACGCGATTGCGCCGCTCGATGTGCTCGCGACGTTCGGCGGCTTCGAGATCGCGATGATGACGGGCGCGTATCTCGCGGCCGCGAGCGAGCGGATGACGATCCTCGTCGACGGCTTCATCGCGACGGCCGCGCTGCTGGTTGCCGAACGGATCGCGCCCGGCGTGCGCGACTACTGCGTGTTCTCGCATACGTCGCACGAGGCCGGGCACCGGCGCATGCTCGAGCATTTCGGCGCGAAGCCGCTGCTCGCGCTGGACCTGCGGCTCGGCGAAGGCACGGGCGCCGCGCTCGCGCTGCCACTCGTGCGGGCGGCA
Source organism: Burkholderia sp. AU33423 (assembly GCF_002223135.1). NCBI lineage: Bacteria > Pseudomonadati > Pseudomonadota > Betaproteobacteria > Burkholderiales > Burkholderiaceae > Burkholderia > Burkholderia sp. AU33423. Next base: position 244,345 of record NZ_NKFH01000005.1, on the reverse strand, counting down.
GCCGCATTCCTCACGGAGATGGCGAGCTTCGAATCCGCCGGCGTCGACAATCGTGACGCCTGATCGCGCGCGCGGCGTGCAGGCCGAACTGCGTTACTTCTTCGTCGCGCTCGGCTATTTCACGCGTGTGCCGGTGCCGCGCTCGATCGGCTACGTGGCCGGCGATCTCGACCAGGCCGCGCGCTATTTCCCGCTCGTCGGCGCATGTGTCGGCGCGTGGGGTGCGCTCGTCTATCTCGCCGCGCTGCGCGCGCTGCCCCCGTCGATCGCGGTCGGGTTGTCGATGGCCGCGACACTGCTCGCAACGGGCGCCTTCCACGAGGACGGCCTGGCCGACAGCTGCGATGCGTTCGGCGGCGGCTATACGCGCGACGACGTGCTGCGCATCATGCACGACTCGCGGATCGGCACGTTCGGTGCGGTCGCGCTCGTGATCTCGCTCGGCGTGAAATGGCAGGCGCTCGCGTCCATGCTGCCGTTGCGTGCCGCGTGGACGATGATCGCCGCGCACGCGGCGAGCCGAGCGGCAGCGGTGAGCTTGCTGATGACGCTCGACTACGTGCGGCCCGAAGGCAAGGCGAAGCCGGTCGCGCAACGAATGGGCGCACGCGCGGCATGCGTCGCGGCGCTGTTCGGATTGCCCTGGCTGTTCTGGCCCGACTGGCGCATGGGCGTCGCCGCATGCGTGGCGCTCGTGCTCGTGCGCGCGTGGGCCGCCCGCTATTTCGTGAAGCGGATCGGCGGCTATACGGGCGACTGTCTCGGCTTCACGCAGCAACTGTGCGAACTGGCGATCTATCTCGTGGTGCTCGGATGGACGTCGTCCTGATCCGTCATCCGGCCGTCGGCGTCGAGTCGGGCATCTGCTACGGACGCACCGACGTGCCGCTCGCTGCATCTGCCGACGCCGGCGCGCAGGCCGTGCGTGCGCATCTGTCGGCACTCCGCGCGCCGCTTCCCGAACAGGTCTGGACGAGCCCGCTGACGCGCTGCGCGTCGGTTGCCGAACGGCTCGCGCAGGCATGCGACGTGCCGCTGCGGCGCGATGCCGGCTGGCAGGAAATGGATTTCGGCACGTGGGAAATGCGACGCTGGGACGATATCGATCGCGCGGCGCTCGATGCGTGGGCGGCGGATCTGATGCATGCGTGTGCACATGGCGGCGAAAGCGTTGCGCGGTTTGCCGCGCGGGTCGCGGGGCGGGTCGACGCAGTGGCGCAGTTCGATAGGCCGCAGTGGGTCGTCACGCATGCGGGCGTGATCCGTGCGTTTGCATCGCATGTATTGCGCGTGCCGCTCGATACATTGCTGACGCGACCCGTACCGACTGGGGGTGTCGTCTGGCTGCGCGCGGATGCTGCCACGCGAACGTGGGACGTGATGCACTGGGACGAATAGTCGCGCTGGCCACTGCATGTGAACGATGCAGCGCGCGGTCAACTCGTCTCAGGCATCTGGCACGCGATGAACGCGCAAGTCGCCGGCAATCAGCGCGGCCGCCGCGCACGCGCGGCATCGAGATCCGTGCACAGCGCGGCCGCGCCCTGCGCGATCCGCGGCGACGGCCGCGTCAGCAGATCGCCGTCGATCGCGAACAGGTTGTTGCGTGCCACGGCTGTCAGTGCGGGCCACGTGCGCCAGCGCGCCAGGCTCGGCAGCGGTTCGTCGGAGCGCGTCGTACCCGCACTGGTCGTCACGATCGCCTCCGGATTCGCCGCGAGCACGGCCTCGTCGGTGACGGTCGGCACGAGCGGCTTGAGCGATGCGAACACGTTGCGGCCGCCGCACAGCTCGATCACGTCGTTGATCAGGTGCGCACCATTGAGCGTCATCAACGGCCGATCCCACACCTGGAAGAACATCGTGACAGGCGCTTGCGCCGAGTAACGCGTGCGCAGCGCCGCGATGTCGCGCGTATAGGCGGCCGCGGCCGCATCGGCAGCCGCTTGCGTGCCGAGCAGCGTGCCGAGCCGGCGCAGCGACGACGAGACGTCGTCGAGATGCTTCGGTTCGCTGACGAACAGCGGGATGTGCAGCGCGCGCAGCGCATCGGTCTGCCGCTCGGCATTGCCGTGCCGCCAGACGACGATCAGGTCGGGCTTCAGCGCGGCGATTCGCTCGAGATCGAGCGCCTTGTTGTCGCCGACGCGCGGTATCGCTTGCGCGGCGGGTGGATAGTCGCTGTACGTGACGGTGCCGACGAGCTTCGTTCCGCCGCCGGCCGCGTACACGAGTTCGGTGGCGTGCGGTGCGAGACTGATTACCCGCTGCGCGGGCGCCGGCAGCGTGACGGTATTGCCGGCGTCGTCGCGTGTCGTGACATCGGCGTGGACGAGTGGCGCGTAAGCGAGCGCGGCCAGTAACGCGACGGGCGCGCGCCGGCGAAACATGGACGGATTCATGCGGATTCCCGTTGCAGCGCCGGTACGCAGTGTGCGAGCGCGTCGCCGAGGCGCTGCCATTCCGCTTCGCTCCCCGGCAGACCGATGCGTACGCTCGACGGTATCGGGAAATGCCGGGTCCAGACCCCGCGCGCCGCGAGTGCTGCATGCAGTGCTGCAGCGCGCGGATCGTCGGTCCAGCTGAAGAGCGGGGTCGCGCGAACCGCGAAGCCGTGCACGCGCAGCAAGGCGGCCAGCCGCTCGCCGTCGGCCGCGAGCCTGTCGCGGGCGGCGGCCTGCCATGCGCGGTCGGCGAACGCCGCGGCGACCGCGTGGCGGGCGGGGCCGCTCACCGTCCATGCGCCGAGCAGGTCGCGCAGCGCGACGATCCGGTCAGGACAGGCGAGCACGAAGCCTGCGCGGATGCCGGCGAGCCCGAAGAACTTGCCGACCGAACGCAGCACGATGAGCCCGGGACGATCGACGTGCGGCGCGAGCGACCGCGTCGCGCCCGTATCGGCGAATGCCTCGTCGACGATCAGCGTGCCGCCACGCGCGGCCAGTTGCGCGTGCCAATCGAGCAGGCGCTCGGCCGGCACGAACTCGGCGGTCGGATTGTTCGGATTCCCGACGATGACGTGACGCAGCGTTTGAGGCAGTGTATCCGCGTCGATGTCGAGCGCGACGACGCGATGGCCGTGGCGCGCGAAGGCGGGCGCGTATTCGCCGTACGCGAGCGCCGCGACGCCGGCGTCGCCGGTCGGCAGCAACGCGGGCAATGCGCGGATGGCCGCCTGGCTGCCGGCAACCGGCAGCACGTGTGCGGAATCGGGCGCATGGTAGTACTGCGCGGCGCAGGCCGCGAGGCCGTCGCCGTCGTCGGGCAGCCGGCGCCATGCGTCGGCCGGGACGGGCGGGACCGGATAGCCGACCGGGTTGATGCCGGTCGACAAGTCGAGCCACGTGTCGTACGGAATGCCGTGGCGGCGCGCGGCTTCATGCAGGTTGCCGCCGTGAGCGATGTGGGTGTCAGACATGATGGGTGGCCATGGCGAGTGCGCCGCTCGCGACCAGCAGCGCGAGCCACAGGGCAAGCGTGCGCGTGACGAGCGACAGCGCGGCGACGATGTGGACGGCGGTCGCCGTGGCGCCGGTGCCGAGCGCGGGACGGTCCTCGATCTCGCCGTGATAGATGGCCGGGCCGCCGAGCTGCACGTTCAGGCTGCCGGCGCCGGCGGCCATCACCGGGCCCGCGTTCGGGCTGTCCCAGTGGCGCGCCTGCGTGCGCCAGCAGCGCCATGCGGCGGCCGTGTCGCCGAGCAGTGCGTAGCTCGCGGCCGTGAGGCGCGCGGGAATCCAGTTCAGCGCGTCGTCGAGGCGCGCGGCGGCCCAGCCGAAGGTCAGGAAGCGCGGCGTGCGGTAGCCCCACATCGCGTCGAGCGTGTTCGCGAGCCGGAACAGCAGCGCGCCGGGGCCGCCTGCGACGACGAACCAGAACAGCGCGCCGAAGATCGCGTCGTTGCCGTTCTCGAGCGCGGATTCGACGGCCGCGCGCGACAGCGCGCCTTCGTCCGCGTCGCTCGTGTCGCGCGACACGATGCGCGCGGTCAGCGTGCGGGCGGCGCCGAGGTCATGCCGCAGCAAGGCGGCAGCGATCGGTGCGACGTGGTCGGCGAGGCTTTTCGCGCCGAGCGCGAACCACAGCAGCGCGATATGCAGCGCGGCCGCGAGCGGCCACGGCAGCACGGTCGTGAGCCACGCGGCGATGGCGACCGGCGGCACGACCGCCGCGACCCACGCGGCGACGCCGACCACGCGGCCGCGCCGGCCCGTGTTCAGCGCGCCTTCGATACGCGCGGCGAGGCGGCCGAATGCAACGAGCGGGTGCCAGCCGGCCGGTTCGCCGATCGCGCGGTCGATGATCGCGGCCGCGACCGCGAACATCGCGACGACGGGCAGCGACAGCATCAGCATGACGGTGCGCCCGTCTTGAGATCGAGCGGCAGCCCGGCGACGAGCAGCGTGACTCGCGTCGCGAGCGCGGCGACGCGCTGGTTCAGGCGCCCGAGTTCGTCGACGTAGCGGCGCGTGACCGACCCGAGCGGCACGACGCCGAGCCCGATTTCGTTACTGACGACGATCACCTTCGCGCGCGCGCCGCGCAACGCGTGCTCGAGCCGGTCGACCTGCGCCGCGTACTGCGCGTCGTCGAGCGGTTCACCGTCGGCGGGACACAGCAGGTTCGTGAGCCACAGCGTCAGGCAGTCGACGAGCAGGCACGCGTGCGGATCGTCGAGCCGCGCGAGCGTGCCGGCGAGATCGACGGGCGCGTCGGCGAAACCCCAGTCGGCCGGCCGGCGCGCGCGATGGTGCGCGATGCGCTGCGCGAATTCGGCATCGGCGGCGGTCGCGGTCGCGATGTAGGTGACGGGGAGGCCGCTGTCGGCGGCGAGCCGCTCGGCATGCGCGCTCTTGCCCGAGCGCGCGCCGCCGAGGACGAAGGTGAGGTCGTGCGGAATCATCGCGTGATTGTAACGGCGCGGGCAGGGCGGCGCGGGGGATAATGCGGCCTTTGCTTCGCGACGACCTTTACACGATGAATGCACCCGAGCCGCGGCCGCGCGGCACGCTGATGATCCAGGGCACGACGTCCGACGCGGGCAAGAGCACGCTGGTCGCGGGCCTGTGCCGGCTCGCCCGCCGCGCCGGCGCGCGCGTTGCGCCGTTCAAGCCGCAGAACATGGCGCTCAACAGCGCGGTGACGGCCGACGGCGGCGAGATCGGCCGCGCGCAGGCGCTGCAGGCCCTGGCCGCGGGCGTCGCGCCGCATACGGATTTCAACCCCGTGCTGCTGAAGCCGACGAGCGATCGCGGCGCGCAAGTGATCATCCACGGCAAGGCGCGCATGAACCTCAATGCGCGTGCGTATCACGACTACAAGCCGGTCGCGTTCGACGCGGTGCTCGAGTCGTACGCGCGCCTTCGTGCCGGCTACGACACGGTGATCGTCGAGGGGGCAGGCAGCCCGGCCGAGATCAACCTGCGCGACGGCGACATCGCGAACATGGGATTTGCCGAACGCGTCGACTGCCCGGTCGTGCTCGTCGCCGACATCGACCGCGGCGGCGTGTTCGCGCACCTGGTCGGCACGCTCGCGTGCCTGTCGGACAGCGAGCGCGCGCGCGTGCGCGGCTTCGTGATCAACCGCTTCCGCGGCGATTTCAAGCTGCTCGAACCGGGGCTCGACTGGCTGCGCGCGCAGACGGGCAAGCCCGTGTTCGGCGTGCTGCCGTACCTGCACGGGCTGCTGCTCGACGCCGAGGACATGCTGCCCGCACAGGCGCGCAGCGCCGCCGCACGGGGCGACGCCGGCGTGCTGCGCGTGGTCGTGCCGGCGTTGCCGCGCATCAGCAACCACACCGATTTCGATCCGCTGCGTGCGCATCCGCAGGTCGAATTCACGTACTGGAAGAGCGGCCCCGTGCCGGACGCCGACCTGTTGATCCTGCCCGGTTCGAAGAGCGTGCAGCGCGATCTCGCGTGGCTGCGCGACGCGGGCTGGGACACGCTGATCCGTCGCCACCTGCGCTACGGAGGCAAGGTGATCGGCATCTGCGGCGGGATGCAGATGCTCGGCCGCACGCTCGACGATCCGCTCGGCCTCGAAGGCGCACCCGGCAGCGTGCCGGGGCTCGGGCTGCTCGATTTCGCCACGACGCTGCAGCCCGACAAGACGCTGAAGAACGTGACGGGGCATCTCGCGCTGCCGGGCGGGGCCGCGGTGCGCGGCTACGAGATCCACATGGGCGACACGCACGGGCCCGCGCTTGCTTCTCCCGCGCTGGCGCTGGCAGCCGACGCCGCGCAGGACGGCACACGCCCCGACGGCGCGGTGTCCGGCGACGGCCAGATCCTCGCGACCTACGTGCACGGGCTGTTCGACTCGCCCGACGCGTGCACGGCGCTGCTCGCGTGGGCCGGGCTCGACGGCGCGGAGCGCATCGACTATCCGGCGCTGCGCGAGGCATCGCTCGAACGGCTGGCCGACACGTTCGCCAACCATCTCGACCTCGACGCGCTGTACGCCGAGTTTCGTTGACGCGGGTTGGGCCGTGCTCGCTTTTTCCGCCGGATCGCATACAACACAGAAGGGCGGAGGTCCGCCTGGAGGAGTGCGACGATGAAGGCTCGATGGTGGTGGAGCGTGCTGCTCGCGGCGCTGCTGGGCGCGTCGGCGGTTGCGCACGCGTGCGATTCGTACACACCGGGCGGCAGCCAGTCCGGTTCCGGCGACGCCACACAAGGCAAGAGCGGTTACTGAAGCAGGTTGCGGGGGCATGATCGGTCATGCCCCTTTTTACGCCCCGATTAACTCCATTTGGGAATCAGTTAAAGCGAATTGGCGCGTTTATCGGTCGAATTGATTCGAATAGAGTGCGATCCATTCACCCACTCAACGAAGGAATTCGCCATGAACCCCAATCGCCTCAACGATTTCGCCGCGACCCTGCTGCGCGTCGCGCTCGGCGTGCTGTACCTTGCGCACGTCGCGCAGAAGGTGTTCGTCTTCACGCTGCCCGGCACCGCGCAGTTCTTTGTGTCGATCGGCCTGCCGGGCTGGCTCGCGTACCTGACGACGTTCGTCGAACTGGCCGGCGGCCTGGCGCTGCTCGCGGGCTTCCGCGTGCGCGTCGCCGCGCTCGTGCTGCTGCCGTTCATGCTCGGCGCGGTTGCCGCGCATCTGCCGAACGGCTGGGGTTTCGCGTCGCCGCACGGCGGCTGGGAATATCCGGCGTTCTGGGCCGTCACGCTCGCCGTGCAGGCGCTGCTGGGCGGCGGCGCGTTCGCGCTCGGCGCACGGGAAGCCGCGGTTCAGCGTGTGTAAGGGGGTAAGTAAGCGTACCCGGGGCGGCGCAACCCGTTCCGGTGACACCCCGTTTGCCGATATCATCGCTCCCTGTATCCGCAATCGAGCGGCGCCTGCCATGCGGCGGGCGCCGCGCGGCTTTTTCGGGGGAATTCATGACGGTGATCGTGGTGGCGAATCCGAAGGGCGGCGTGGGGAAGAGCACGCTGTCCACCAATCTTGCCGGCTTTTTCGCGGCGCAGGGCGCGTGGGTCGCGCTCGCCGACCTGGACCGGCAGCAGTCCGCGCATGCGTGGCTCGACCTGCGGCCGGCCGGATTGCCGCCGATCGAGGCATGGGAACTCGACCCGGACGCGCCGACGAAGCCGCCGCGCGGCCTCGAATATGCGGTGATCGATACGCCGGCCGGCCTGCATGGCAACCGGCTCAACGTCGCGCTGCAACTGGCCGACAAGGTGATCGTGCCGCTGCAGCCGTCGATGTTCGATATTCTGGCCACGCAGCAGTTTCTGGAGCGCCTCGCCGCCGAGAAGGCCGTGCGCAAAGGCAACGTCGAGGTCGGGATCGTCGGGATGCGGGTCGATGTGCGCACGCGCTCGTCCGACCAGCTTCACCGGTTCGTCGAAGGGCTCGGCCTGCCGGTGCTCGGCTACGTGCGCGACACACAGAACTACGTGCAGATCGCCGCGCACGGCCTGACGCTGTGGGACGTCGCGAAGAGCCGCGTCGAGAAGGATCTCGAACAGTGGCGGCCGATCGTCGAATGGGCCGAACGCCGGGCGCCGAAGGCAGCGAAGACGGAGAAGGCCGCCAAGGCGTCCTGATCGCGCGGCCGCTGGGCCGGTGCGCGATGAAATGAGAAAGGGCCGGATGCCGTCGAGTACGGCATCCGGCCCTTCGACCACCAGCGGCACCGCCGCTCCCGCGCGCCACGGCACGCGGGCAGATGGTCAGGTCAGGTCCAGTTCTGCGTCGGCACGTGATCGCGATGGCCCTTGATCTTGTTGCCGTCGTCGATGAACACGAGCTTCGGCTTCCAGCCGGCCTGCAGCTCGGCTTCGTCGACCATCGCGAAGGCCGCGATGATCACGAGGTCGCCGAGTTGCGCGCGACGCGCGGCCGAGCCGTTCAGCGAGATCATCCCGCTGCCGCGCTCACCCTTGATCGCGTACGTCGAGAAGCGCTCGCCGTTGTTGATGTTCCAGATGTCGATCCGTTCGTTCTCGATGATGCCCGAGGCGTCGAGCAGGTCTTCGTCGATCGCGCACGAGCCTTCGTAGTGCAGCTCGCAGTGCGTGACGGCCGCACGGTGGATCTTCGATTTGAGCATGTGGCGCTGCATGGTGTCTCCGTGATGCGTGAGAGGCGCGGGCGGGGCGGCCCGTCAGATTTCCAGGTTGTCGATGAGGCGCGTCGCGCCGAGCTTCGCGGCGGCGACGACGACGAGCGGTTCGCCGGCTTCGAGCTGGGCCGCGTCCGGCGCGATCAGGTTCGCGCGGCGGCGGATCGAGATGTAGTCGGGCGCCCAGCCGCGGCCGGCCAGATGCGTGCGGGCCAGTTCCTCGAGCTTGCCGAGGTCGCGCTCGCCGCCGAGCACGCTTTCGCGGATGCGCTGCAGCGTCTTCGCGAGTTCCGGCGCTTCGCTGCGCTCGTCGGTCGACAGGTAGCGATTGCGCGACGACAGCGCGAGGCCGTCCTCGTCGCGCACGGTTTCGGCGGCGATGATGTCGACCGGCAGCGCGAGCTGCTGGCACATGCGGCGCACGATCATCAGCTGCTGGTAGTCCTTCTTGCCGAACACGGCGACGCGCGGCTGCACGCAGGCCATCAGTTTCGCCACGACCGTGCACACGCCGGTGAAGAAGCCGGGCCGGAATTCCCCTTCGAGGATCCCGCCGAGATCGTCCGGCGGCAGCACGCGGTATTCCTGCGGTTCCGGGTACATGTCGCGCTCGGTCGGCGCGAACAGCACGTAGACGTTTTCCTTCTGCAGCTTCTCGATATCGTCCTGGAGCGTGCGCGGATACTTGTCGAAATCCTCGTTCGGGCCGAACTGCAGCCGGTTGACGAAGATGCTCGCCACGACCGGGTCGCCGTGCTGGCGCGCGAGGCGCATCAGCGACAGGTGCCCTTCGTGCAGGTTGCCCATCGTCGGCACGAACGCCGTGCGGTTCTGTCCGCGCAGCTGGTCGCGCAGTTCATGGATCGAGCTGATGACTTTCATGATCGGGTAGCGAGTTCCTCGCGCTGGCGCGCGTTGGCGCCGCAGCAGCGGCGTCGGGGTCGAAGCGGAGAACGCCGGCGCGCGGGCGGCGCATCGGGCGTCGGCGGATTGTAGAGGATTTGGCCGCCAAACGCATCGAAAAGAGAACGGTCGTTCACTTTTTAATCGGGCGTGCCGGCAACCGCTCGCGCGGCCGCGCCGGGCCGCGGCGTAGCGGCGAGCGTGCGGGGAGGAATCGGGAGAACGGGAAGGGCGGGCGCGGGTGTTACGCCGGCAGGTACGCGAGACGCACGTAGATCGGCGCGAACGGCTCGGCCTGCGTGATTTCGAGGAGCGACTCGCGCGCGAGTTCGAGCATCGCGATGAAATTCACGACGACGACCGGCACGCCGCGCGACGTGTCGAACAGCTCGGCGAACTCCATGAAGCGCGCGTTCTGCAGCCGGCGCAGGATCAGGCTCATGTGTTCGCGCACCGACAGCTCCTCGCGCGAGATCTTGTGGTGCTGGACGAGCTTCGCGCGCTTGAGCACGTCGGCCCATGCGGCGCGCAGGTCGTCCGAATTCACGTCGGGGAAGCGCGGCGTGACGCTCTGCTCGATGTAGACCTCGGCGCGCAGGAAGTCGCGGCCGAGCTGCGGCAGCTGGTCGAGCCGCTGCGCGGCGAGCTTCATCTGCTCGTATTCGAGCAGGCGGCGCACGAGTTCGGCGCGCGGATCCTCGGCTTCCTCGCCGGTGTCGGCCTTCTTGACCGGCAGCAGCATCCGCGACTTGATCTCGATCAGCATCGCGGCCATCAGCAGGTACTCGGCCGCCAGCTCGAGGTTCGACGTGCGGATCTGGTCGACGTAGCCCAGGTATTGCGCGGTGACCTGCGCCATCGGGATGTCGAGCACGTTGAAGTTCTGCTTGCGGATCAGGTAGAGCAGCAGGTCGAGCGGGCCTTCGAAGGTCTCGAGGAAGACCTCGAGCGCATCGGGCGGGATGTAGAGATCCTGCGGCAGCTTGAAGAGCGGCTCGCCGTACAGGCGAGCGAATGCCGCGACGCCGTCGACCGTGTCGGGCGTCGAATCGGCGCCCGCGGGCGCGGCGATCGCGTCGTCCTGCCGGGCGGCGCTGGCCTCGTCGGCGGCGCTCACGTCGTCAGAAGTTCTGGTAGTAGACGTACGACGTTTGCTTCACGCGCGATTCCTGCTGCTCGGCGCGTTCTTCGAGGTCGATCGGCTGCTTGTCCCACAGCAGGGAGCGGCCCTTGCGCTGCTCTTCCTCGAGCGTCGGCTTCTGCTGCTTGAGCTGGTTCAGGAACTGCGTGACGTCGGACTGGTACGGCATGGCTGGATCTTCCGTTTCGGGCGGCGCACGATGCGCCGGATTCTCGATGGCGGGATTTTACCGCATCGCGGGGAACAGCCGGCGCCAATCGCGCGTCGAAACCGCGGGCCGGTACCGGCGGACATCGTGCCGTGGCCCTTCCGGTGCCTTGGCACTCTTTCACAATCGTTTGGCGGTGACGTCGGCGCCCTGTGGTCAAATACAGGGTTTTCCACGAAACCGTAACACTCCGAGACGGCGAGGTCATATTTGGCGGGGCAGTCGAACCAGCAAGCACACACGGCGCATGACGCGAGCCGGCGCGCGGCACGCGAGCGCGCCGGCGCCGCGGCCCGCGTCGCGCGGGCGGCCCTCGCGGGTTGCCTGGCCGCGTGCTTCGCGCTGCCGGCCTACGCGAAGTACGACGTCGACATCGACGCGCCGCGTTCGATCCGCAAGCTCCTGAAGACGCATCTCGATATCGCCCGCTTCGCGAAGCGCGACGACATCAGCGACGACCAGTTCGACTTCCTCGTGACCGCCACGCCGCAGCAGGTGCGCGACCTGACCGCGACGGCCGGCTATTTCTCGCCGGTCGTGCGCACCGACGTGCGCACGCGCGACGGCAAGCGCGACGTGCGCATCGCGGTCGATCCGGGGAAGCAGACGATCGTGTCGAGCGTCGACCTGACCTTCAAGGGGCCCATCGACACCGAGGATCCGAAGCAGGAAGCCGCGACCCGTTTCGCGTTCTCGCTGAAGCCGGGCGATCCGTTCACACAGTCCGACTGGGACGGCGCGAAGGGCGCGGCGCTCAGGCAGCTGCAGTCGCACCGCTATCTCGGCGGGAAGATCGCGTCGTCCGAAGCGCGCATCGACCCGCGCACGCAGCGCGCGATGCTCGCGGTCACGTTCGAAAGCGGCCCGACGTTCACGATCGGCAAGGTCGACGTCGACGGCGTGCGGCGCTATCCGGAAAAGATCGTCACGAACGTCAATCCGCTGTCGGAAGGCGAGATCTACGACGTGCGGCGGATCACCGAACTGCAGCGGCAGTTGCAGAACACACCGTATTACGCGAGCGTCGCGATCGACGTCGGCGACGATACGGCGAAGCCCGAGCGCACGCCCGTGCACGTGAAGGTCAGCGAGTTCCCGTACAACAACATCCGCGGCGGCGTCGGCTTTGCCACCGATACCGGGCCGCACGTGCAGGGCTCCTATACGTATCTCGACACGTTCGGTGCCGCGTGGCCGCTGACCGTGTCGGGCCGGCTCGACCAGATCCAGCAATACGGGCAGGTCCAGCTGTCGATGCCGCCGGGCGAGAAGGGCTGGACCAACAGCGTGCTCGCGTCGTACACGAACACCAACGTGTCGGACACGCGCATCTATAGCGCGCGGGTCGGCGTGCAGCGCACGCGCACCGGCCAGTTCATCGACTATTCGTATTCGCTGATGTACTACCAGGACCGGCTCGACCAGAACGGCGCGGGTCCGACCACGAGCCGCGCGCTCGTGCCGCAATGGGCGTGGACGCGCCGCAACGTCGACGATCCGCTGTTTCCGCGTTCGGGCAACCTGATCCACGCGGAGGCCGGCTTCGCGGTCAAGGGTGTGCTGACCGACCAGTCCTTCATCCGCGGCTACGCGCGCGGCCAGCAGTACCTGCCGATCGGCAAGCGCGACCTGTTCGTGTTCCGCGCGGAGCTCGGCGGCGTGTTCACGAGCGGCAGCTCGACCGGCGTGCCGGCGTCGCTGCTGTTCCGCGCGGGCGGCTCGAACTCGGTGCGCGGCTACGGCTACCAGAGCATCGGTAACAGCGTCGACGGTTCCGTGCTGCCGACCAAGTACCTGATGACGGGCACCGCCGAATACCAGCACTGGTTCAACCGCGACTGGGGCGCGGCGACGTTCTTCGACATCGGCACCGCCACCGATGCGTGGGGCGAGCGCGTGTTCTACCCGGGTGTCGGCATCGGCGCGCGCTGGCGCAGCCCCGTCGGCCCGATCAACGTCGACGTCGCGTACGGGTTGCGCAACCATAGCGTGCGCCCGTACCTGACGCTCGGCATCGCTTTCTGACCGCACCGCTTCACCGACGACGAACCGCATGACGAAGGACCCGAACGACACGCCGCCGCCTCACGATCCGGACTCGCCCGACGGCGCGCCCGACGCGCCGCCGCGCGCGCCGCGCCGCGGGCCCGTCGCGCGGATCGGGCGGTTCGTCGCGTGGACGCTCGCGACGGTCGTGCTGCTCGTCGTGCTGGCGGTCGGCCTCGTGCTGGCCGCGGCGACGACCGAGCACGGCACGCGGCTCGCGTGGCAGGTGGCCGGTCGCGTACTCGGCGCGCGGCTCGCGGGCACGCTCGACGGCGGCGCGCTCGTGACTGGCGTGCGGTTGCGCGGGTTCGCGTGGACGAGCCCCGACGGCACCGGCACCGAAATCCGCATCGACCGGCTCGACGGCCGCTGGGCCCTGACCCGCGCGCCGTGGCGGCTGTCCATCGCGTATCTTCGCGCCGGCACGATCGACGTGCGGATCGCGCCGGGGCCGTCGACGCCGAGCACGACGCCGCAGGACCTGAGCCTGCCGCTGCAGTTGCGGATCGACGACCTGCGCGTCGATCACCTCGCGATCCACGACGGCGGCTCGACGACGCAGCTCGACCATATCGCGCTGAACGGCCGCAGCGACGGCCGTCACCATGAACTCGTGCTCGACGGCGTCGATACGCCGTACGGCGCGCTGACCGCACGCGCGAAGCTCGACGGCGTCAAGCCGTTCGCGCTGACGGGTGACGCCACGTATGCAGGCAAGCTGTCGGACGAGCCGGTCGACGCGCGCGCGCGCGTGTCGGGCTCGCTCGAAGCGCTCGTCGCCGAAGTCGACGCAAGCGGGATGAAGCTGAACGGGCGCGCGCATGTCGAGGCCGCGCCGTTCGGCGCAGTGCCGCTCACGCGCGCATCGCTCGCGTTCGATCACGTGAACCCGCAGGCGCTCTCGCCCGGCGCACCGGCCGCCGATCTCGCGGTGCGCGCGGAACTCGCGCCGGTGACGGCGCCGGCCGGGGCCGAACCCGCGAAGGGTTTTGCGGTGACGGGCCCGGTGTCGATCGTCAACGCGAAGCCCGGTACGCTCGGCGACCACATGCTGCCGGTGATCGACGCGCACGCGAACGTGCATCTCGATGCGCACGCGCAGCGGATCGACGATCTCGCGCTGAAGCTGATCCGCGACGGCAGTGTGACGGGCAACGGCACGCTGACGGGCGGCAAGGGCCGCTTCGACCTGAAGGTCGCGAACCTCGACCTGAATGCGTTCGTCGCCGAGCTGCGGCCGATGCGCCTCGCCGGCCCGCTCGGCGTGACGCTCGCGGGCGACGTGACGACCGTCGATTTCAACCTGAACGATCCGAAGCTCGCGCTCGGCGCACGCGCGAAGGTCGCGTTGACGCCGCAGCAGACCGTGCTGACCGACGCGCGCGTGACGGCGGGCAAGGGCCGGATCGACCTGACGGGCGTGTTCCGCCACGACGCGCATTCGAGCTACGACGCGAAGGCGACGCTGACGGCATTCGATCCGCTGCTGCTCGCCGCGGCGAGCGCGCCGAAGGCGGGTGGCGGCAAGGCGCCCGCCAAGGCGGCGAAGGCGCCGGCCCAGCGCGGCGAGACGCGCGTGTCGGGCACGCTGACGGCGTCGGGTGCATTCGCGCCGCAGGTGTCGACGAAGGCGACCTTCAAGCTCGGCGACAGCCTGTACGACGGCGTGCCGCTGACCGGCGCCGGCGTCGTGCAGCTCGCCGGCTCGCGCATCTTGCCGAGCAACGCGAACCTGTCGATCGCGGGGAATCATGTCGACCTGCGCGGCAGCTTCGGCGCGCCCGGCGACCGGCTGCGCTTCGTCGTCGACGCGCCGCAGCTCGACCGGCTCGGCTTCGGCGTGGAAGGGCTCGTGCAGGCGCAGGGCGACCTGACCGGCAGCTTCGCGCACCCGAACGTGACGGCGACCTACAAGGCCGAGCACGTCGTCGTCGGCTCGAACCGGATCGGTGCCGCGCAGGGCCGCGCGGACATCCGCGACGGCGCGCACGGTGCGCTCGTGTTCACGGCCGACGCGTCCGACATTGCGCTCGGCTCGCTGAAGCTGAAATCGCTGCGTGCGAACCTCGACGGCACGCGCGCGAAGCACACGCTCGACGCGTCGGCGCTCGGGGCGGCCGGCGGCCGCGTGATCGACATGACGCTCGCGGCGAATGGCGGCGTGGTCGAGAATCGCGACGGGATGCGCTGGGACGGCACCGTCACGCGTCTTGCAAACCGCGGCACGCCGAACATCGCGCTGCAGTCGCCGCTGACCGTGTCGGCCGGCGCCGGCCGCGTGACGCTCGGCGCGACGCGGCTCACGCTCGAAGGCGCGGCGATCGACCTGAAATCGTTCGTGTTCGATCACGGCCAGATGCGCTCGGCGGGCTCGGTGACCGGTGCGTCGGTCGCGCGTTTCCTCGAGGTCCGCCAGGAGCTGACGGGCCAGCGGCCGCCGGTGCGTACCGACGTCGTGCTCGATGCCGACTGGGATTTCTCGCTCGGCGCGAACGCGACGGGCTACGTGCAGGTGAAGCGCCGCGGCGGCGACGTGACGATCGAGAGCGGGCGCGGCATCGCATCGCTGGGGCTGACCGACCTGTCCGCGCGCGCGAGCTTCATGCCCGGCAACCGGCTCAACGTGACGGCGCTCGCGAAGGCGAACCGGGTCGGTACGCTCGACGCGAACGTCATCGTGCCGTTCGCGCTGCGCGACGGCATGTTCGGCGTGGTCAACGACGGCCCGCTGTCGGGCCGCATCGACGCCGACATCCCCGCGCTGAAGACGACCGGCAACCTGTTCGGGCCGAGCTATCTACTCGGCGGCCGCGCGGCGCTGAAGCTGACGGTCGCGGGCACGCCGGTGAAGCCGAGCCTGTCGGGGATGCTGACGGGTGACGATTTGTCCGCGACGCTCATCGACCAGGGCGTGCAGCTGAAGGACGGCGTCGTGCGCGTGAAGCTGTCGGAAAACCTCGTCGAATTCCAGCAGGTCGAGTTCCACGGCGGCGACGGTACGTTGCGCGCACTCGGCCGCGTGCGCCTCGACGGCGAGGCGCCCGACCTGACCGCGAGCATCGTCGCGGACAAGCTCGAACTGTTCGCGGCGCCGGATCGCAAGCTGTCGCTGTCGGGCAAGGCGACGGTCGCAAACGACGGGCCGCGCGGCGCGCTGTCGATCGATGGCAAGTTCGTCGTCGACCGCGCATTGTTCGACCTGCCCGAGGAGTCTGCGCCGCACCTGTCGGACGACGTGGTGATCATGCAGCCGGGCGGCACGGTGCGCGGCGAGACGCCGACCGGTTCCGCGGTCGCGAAGCCGAAGCCGGTCGAGGACAAGCCGGCACCGTCGCTCGCGCCGCGCGCGAACATCGACATCGGCCTCGGCAACAACTTCCGCTTCAAGGGGCACGGCGCGGATCTCGGGTTGCGCGGCACGATCACCGTGATGAGCGCGCCGGGCGTGCCGCTGCGCGCGGTCGGCAACGTGCGCGTGACCGAGGGGTCGACGTACACGTCGTTCGGCCGCAAGCTCGCGGTCGAGAACGGCTTCTTCACATTCAACGGCCCCGTGTCGAACCCGGGCGTCAACATCCTCGCGATGCGGCGCAACCAGGAAGTCGAGGCCGGCGTGCAGGTCACGGGCACGATCCAGTCGCTGACGGTCAAGCTCGTGTCGGAGCCGAACGTCACGGAAAACGAAAAGCTGTCGTGGCTGCTGTTCGGCCACGGCACCGACCAGGGCAACAACGTCGGCCAGCAGGGGGCGATGACGGCGGCGCTCGGGCTGCTCGGCAGCGTGACCGGCAAGCGCGTCGCGCAGACCTTCGGTCTCGACGAGGTTTCGGTCGGCCGCAGCGAAGTCGGCCTGACCGATCCGCAGGTCGTGCTGGTGTCGAAGGCGATCAACGAGCGCTTCGTGCTCGGCTTCGAGCAGGGCCTGCAATCGGCAGCCAACGCGTTCAAGGCGACGATCAACCTGACGCGCTTCTGGTCGGTATCCGCGTACGGCGGCACGTTCCAGGGCGTCGACCTGAACTACACGCGGCGTTTTGATCGCTGGTTCAGCAGTGACGGCGGGCGCGGGCGGCGCGCCGAGCAGCCATGAAAAAAGCCCCGCACATCGTGCGGGGCTTCCTTTCGCGCAAGCGGCAGCGCGTTCGGCTTACTTCACGCGCATGCCGGGCTTCGCGCCGCTGTGCGGCTCGAGGATGTAGAGGCCCGGCTCGGCTTTCTCGTCGGTGGCCGACGCGGCGAGCACCATTCCTTCGGAGAGGCCGAACTTCATCTTGCGCGGCGCGAGGTTCGCGACCATTACGGTCAGCTTGCCGACGAGCTGCTCGGGCTGATACGCGGACTTGATGCCCGAGAACACGTTGCGGGTCTTTTCCTCGCCGACGTCGAGCGTGAGCTGCAGCAGCTTGTCCGAGCCTTCGACGGCCTGGCACGCGACGATCTTCGCGATGCGCAGGTCGATCTTCGCGAAATCGTCGATCGAGATCGGTGCGTCGTCCGCGCCGTTCACGACAGCCTGCTTCGCGTTCGCCTTCGCGTTGTTCTTCGCATCCTTCGCGGCGTTCGCGCTTGCGACAGCCGCGCCGGTGGCTTCGGCCTGCAGCGAGTCGCGGTTCGCGGCGAGCAGCGCTTCGATCTGCTTCGGGTCGACGCGCGTCATCAGGTGCTGGTACGCCTTGATCGGCTGCGCCGACGACAGCGGCTTCGCGGCATCGGCCCATGCGAGCGGCGCGATCCCGAAGAACGATTCGACGGCAACGGCGACGCGCGGCATCACCGGCTTCAGCGCGAGCGACAGCAGGCGGAACGACTCGAGGCTCACGCTGCAGGTTTCGTGCAGCGCGACGGCGTTGGCCGGATCCTTTGCGAGATCCCACGGCTTCGCGCCGTCGACGTACGCGTTCACTTCGTCCGCGAGCTCCATCGTGTGGCGCAGCGCGCGGCCGTACTCGCGTGCTTCGTAGTGCGCGGCGATCTGCGGGATTGCCTCGCGCAGCTTCGCGACGAGCGGGTGGTTCATCGCGCTGTCCTGCACACGGCCGTCGAAGCGCTTGATCAGGAAGCCTGCCGCGCGGCTCGCGATGTTCACGTACTTGCCGACGAGGTCGCTGTTCACGCGTGCCTGGAAGTCGTCGAGGTTCAGGTCGATGTCTTCCATCGTCGCGTTCAGCTTCGCGGCGAAGTAGTAGCGCAGCCATTCGGGGTTCAGGCCCGTGTCGATGTAGCTCTGCGCGGTGATGAACGTGCCGCGCGACTTCGACATCTTCGCGCCGTCGACCGTCAGGAACCCGTGCGCGAACACGTTGGTCGGCGTGCGGTGGCCCGAGAACTCGAGCATCGCGGGCCAGAACAGCGTGTGGAAGTACAGGATGTCCTTGCCGATGAAGTGGTACTGCTCGGTGGTCGAGCCCGGGCGGACCCATGCATCGAAGTCGATGCCGTTGCGGTCGCACAGGTTCTTGAAGCTCGCGTAGTAGCCGACCGGCGCGTCGAGCCACACGTAGAAATACTTGCCGGGCGCGCCCGGGATCTCGAAGCCGAAGTACGGCGCGTCACGCGAGATGTCCCAGTCGGCGAGCTTGGCCTCGCCGGCGTCGCCGAGCCATTCGCGCATCTTGTTGGTCGCTTCGGGCTGCGCGAGACCGCTCACCCATTCGCGCAGGAACGTTTCGCAGCGCGGATCGGACAGGCGGAAGAAGTAGTGCTTCGAGGTCTTGCGCACCGGCGTCGCGCCCGACACGACCGAATACGGGTTCAGCAGTTCGGTCGGCAGGTAGGTCGAGCCGCACACTTCGCAGTTGTCGCCGTACTGGTCCTTCGCGTGGCACTTCGGGCACTCGCCCTTGATGAAGCGATCCGGCAGGAACATTTCCTTGACGGGATCGTACGCCTGCTCGATCTCGCGCTCGGCGATGAAGCCGGCGTCCTGCAGCGCGACGTAGATCTTCTCGCTCAGCACGCGGTTCTCGTCCGAATCGGTCGAGTAGAAGTTGTCGAACGACACGCCGAAGCTGTCGAAGTCGCGCTTGTGTTCGGTCCACACGCGATCGATCAGCTGCTTCGGGGTCAGGCCTTCCTTCTCCGCGCGCAGCATGATCGGCGTGCCGTGCGTGTCGTCGGCACCGATGTAGTAGACCTCATGGCCATGCATTCGCAGCGTCCGCACCCAGATGTCGGTCTGGATGTACTCGACCAGGTGGCCGATGTGGATCTGCCCGTTGGCATAGGGCAGTGCGGACGTAACGAGGATCTGGCGGCCACCTTGCGGCGCCGCAGCCTGCACGGAAGTGAGGTCGGATGCGGACATAGGGTCTGTAGAGGAACAGCGGAAAAACGACGGGAAACTGCGATTCTAGCAGGGGCGCGCGTCAGCGACGCGGGCAGGCGCCCTTGACCGGGCGCCGAAACGGGCGCGGCCGCGCAAGCGGCGTGCCCGACAGTAGTGTGCTGCGATGCAGCACGATTTCTGCGGGCAAAAAAAACCGGGGCGGATACGGCCCCGGAGCAACAACGACAAGAGGAGAATGGTGACGGGCCGGCAATACCAGCCGCGTACCGTAAATACTGACCACGGCCTGCGACAGAAGTTCGAAAATTTTTTCGATTCGTTACCGGCCCCGACGGCAGCCTTGTCCGGCGGGGCTGCGCGGGCGACGAGCCCGCGCCTTCCCCTCGTCGTGCGCTTACTGCGCCTGCGCTGCGCGCAGGTAGATTTCGACGCGGCGGTTCTGTGCGCGGCCGGCTTCGGTCGCGTTGTCCGCGATCGGGTTCGATGCGCCCATGCCTTGCGCCGACAGGCGGCCGCCGTTCACGCCGCGCTGGGCGAGTGCGTTCACGACGCTTTGCGCGCGGTTCTGCGACAGCGTCTGGTTCAGCTGGGCCGAGCCCGTGCTGTCCGTGTAGCCGACGATCGATGCCGTCACTTGCGGGTTCTGGTTCAGCGTCGTCGCCAGGTCGTTCAGCAGCGGCGTGAAGGCCGGCGTGATCGCGTACTGGTTCGTCGCGAACGTCACCGAGCTCGGCACGTTCAGCTTCAGCGAGCCGTCCGGCTGCTCGGTCACTTGCGTACCCGTTTGCGCTGCCGACGGTGCGAGCTTGTTCTTGATCGCCTGCCAGTTGTAACCCGTCACGCCGCCGACCAGTGCGCCGACGCCTGCGCCGATCGCCGCGCCCTTGCCGCCGCCTGCCAGCGCGCCGATGCCTGCGCCCAGCGCCGCACCCGTGCCGGTACCGACGGCCGCGTTGTTGCCTTGCTGCGTGGCGCAGCCTGCCAGCAGTGCGCCGGCCAATGCGAAGACGGACAAGCGAGTCGCGATTTTCATGTTCATCTTGAATTCCTCTCTTGGTTGAACGAGTCGACAACGACGACAACAGTTACGGCTCCCTGCGCGGGCCGCCCGAAAAAGGAGGGCAGGCCTGTGCTCGCGGCAGCCGCCGAGGTGGCTGCATGCCCTGCCCGTCAGCGTGGCTGTTCGGACAGTGCGACGCGTCAGCCTCTACAATATAGGCGGTAAGTGGCCGATTTGGCCCCATAGCATGCCGCAGGCGAAGAGTGCGCCGGGTCGCGCGTTCGCGCAATGGCGTGCAACAGATTCTTTCACTTTTCCCGAATTTCGCGCCGTAATTTGATATTTTTTGACGTTTGCGCGCGAGAAAAACGTTTTCACGGAGTTTCGATGAGCATTGACCGGGCACAAGTCGACGCCGCTTTGGCGGCTGTCGTCGACCCCAATACCGGCCGTCCGTATGCGGCGAACAAGGGCGTGCGCAACGTCGCGATCGACGGCGACGTCGTGGCGCTCGACGTGGTGCTCGGTTATCCCGCGCGCAGCCAGCACGGCGACGTGCGCGCCCGCATCACCGCGGCGCTGCAGGCCGTGGCCGGCGTGCGCGACGCGCGCGTCGCGGTCTCGCAGGAGATCGTCGCGCACACGGTGCAGCGTGGCGTGAAATTGCTGCCGAATGTGAAGAACATCGTCGCGGTTGCGTCGGGCAAGGGCGGTGTCGGCAAGAGCACGACGGCCGTCAACCTCGCGCTCGCGCTCGCGGCCGAAGGCGCGTCGGTCGGTATCCTCGACGCCGACATCTACGGCCCGTCGCTGCCGACGATGCTCGGCATCCACGGCCAGCGTCCCGAGTCGCCCGACAACCAGTCGATGAACCCGCTGGTCGGCCACGGGCTGCAGGCGAACTCGATCGGCTTCCTGATCGAGGAAGACAACCCGATGGTGTGGCGCGGCCCGATGGCGACTTCCGCGCTCGAGCAGCTGCTGCGCCAGACCAACTGGCGCGAGCTCGACTACTTGATCGTCGACATGCCGCCCGGCACGGGCGACATCCAGCTCACGCTCGCGCAGCGCGTGCCCGTCACGGGCGCGGTGATCGTCACGACCCCGCAGGACATCGCGCTGCTCGACGCGAAGAAGGGCCTGAAGATGTTCGAGAAGGTCGGGATTCCGATCCTCGGCATCGTCGAGAACATGAGCATCCACATCTGCTCGAACTGCGGGCACGAGGAGCACATCTTCGGCGCCGGCGGGGCCGAGCGGATGGCGAAGGAGTACGGCGTGAACGTGCTCGGCAGCCTGCCGCTCGACATCGCGATCCGCGAGCGCGCCGACAGCGGCACGCCGACGGTCGTGGCCGATTCCGAAGGCGCGCTGGCGCGTCGCTATCGTGAAATCGCGCGCGGCGTCGCGCTGGCGATTGCCGAGCGATCGCGCGACATGACGTCGAAGTTCCCGTCGATCGTTGTTCAAAATACGTAAAACCCTTGCGGGGCGGGGGCTCACGCTGTTTACGGCGCCGCGAGGCGCGGTATCATGGCGACTTTTCCCGGGTCCCTTTACCCGCCCGGCGCGGCCGTCGTGTCAAACGGCCGCCAGCCGGCATGAGGATCGAATGAAACAACGACATCACGGCGTGTACGCCGGCCGCGTGCGGTGCGCGCTGCTGGCCGCCGCCGCGCTGGGCCTGCTGGCCGGCTGCACCTCCTTTTCCTCGTCGCACGAAAAACGGGCCGACGCACAGCTGCAGCCGACGGTCGGCTCGCAGGCGCGCGGCGCGGTGACGTTCGTCGAGCGTCCGGACGGCGTGCAGGTGACCTATAACCTGGCCGGGCTGCCGCCGAACAGCGATCACGCTTTACAGGTACACGATCGCGGCGACTGCAACGCGGGCGACGGCTCGAGCGCCGGCCAGGTGTTCGCCCCGGCGGCCGACCGGCTGCGCGCGGGCGCCCGCGTCGCCGGCGATCTCGGCAACATCCACGCGGACGCGAACGGCGTCGCGGCCGGCTTCATCGTCGCCCCCGATCTGGCCCTCGATGGCGTGCGCTCGGCGATGAACCGCGCGGCGCTGGTGCACCGCGACCCGAGCGATCCCGCGTTTCCGCAGCACGGCGCGGGGCCCGCGCTCGCCTGCGGCGTGATCCGTTGACGGCCGCCGCGTGCGCGGGCCGATGATCGCGTAAAATGTGCGCCTTTCCCGGCCGCTGCCTCGCGCGAGCGGCCCTCCCTGACTGTCACGCAGCGTTTCCTGGCGCCCCGATATGAGTATCAAGTCCGACAAATGGATTCGGCGCATGGCCGAAGAGCACAAGATGATCGAGCCGTTCGTGCCCGATCAGGTTCGCGCGTCCGAGGACGGCCGCCGGATCGTCAGCTACGGCACGTCGAGCTACGGCTACGACATCCGCTGCGCGGACGAATTCAAGATCTTCACGAACATCAACTCGACGATCGTCGATCCGAAGAACTTCGACGAGGGTTCGTTTGTCGATTTCAAGGGCGACGTGTGCATCATCCCGCCGAACTCGTTCGCGCTGGCCCGCACCGTCGAATATTTCCGCATTCCGCGCACCGTGCTCACCGTCTGCCTCGGCAAGTCGACCTATGCGCGCTGCGGGATCATCGTCAACGTGACGCCGTTCGAACCCGAGTGGGAAGGCTACGTCACGCTGGAATTCTCGAACACCACGCCGCTGCCCGCGAAGATCTACGCGAACGAAGGCGTCGCCCAGGTGCTCTTCTTCGAGAGCGACGAAGTGTGCGACGTGTCGTACGCGGATCGCGGTGGCAAGTATCAGGGGCAGCGTGGTGTCACGCTGCCGAAAACCTGATCTGGTTGCATAACGTCTCACCAGTTTCCGGGTGACCGCTGCGCGTGACGCGCCGCGGTCGTTCTTTTTGGAGAATCGCCCATGAAGTTTCGTTTCCCCGTCGTCATCATCGACGAAGATTTCCGCTCCGAGAACATCTCGGGCTCCGGCATCCGGGCGTTGGCCGAAGCGATCGAGAAGGAGGGCGTCGAAGTCCTCGGTCTCACGAGCTACGGCGATCTGACGTCGTTCGCGCAGCAATCGAGCCGCGCGTCGTGCTTCATCCTGTCGATCGACGACGACGAACTCATGCTCGGCGAAACCGGTTCGGACGGCGAGCTGCCCGAGCTCGCGACCGCGATCATCGAGCTGCGCGCGTTCGTCACCGAAGTGCGCCGCCGCAACGCGGACATCCCGATCTTCCTGTACGGCGAGACGCGCACGTCGCGCCACCTGCCGAACGACATCCTGCGCGAGCTGCACGGCTTCATCCACATGTTCGAGGACACGCCGGAGTTCGTCGCGCGCCACATCATCCGCGAGGCGAAGGTCTATCTCGACTCGCTCGCGCCGCCGTTCTTCAAGGAACTCGTCAAGTACGCGGACGAAGGCTCGTACTCGTGGCACTGCCCGGGCCACTCGGGCGGCGTCGCGTTCCTGAAGAACCCGCTCGGCCAGATGTTCCACCAGTTCTTCGGCGAGAACATGCTGCGCGCGGACGTCTGCAACGCAGTGGACGAACTCGGCCAGCTGCTCGACCACACGGGCCCGGTCGCGGCGTCCGAGCGCAACGCGGCGCGCATCTTCAGCGCGGACCACCTGTTCTTCGTGACCAACGGCACGTCGACGTCGAACAAGATCGTCTGGCACGCGACGGTCGCCCCGGGCGACATCGTGCTGGTCGACCGCAACTGCCACAAGTCGATCCTGCACGCGATCACGATGACGGGCGCGATTCCGGTGTTCCTCACGCCGACGCGCAACCATTTCGGCATCATCGGGCCGATCCCGCGCGACGAATTCAAGCCGGAGAACATCCGCAAGAAGATCGAGGCGAACCCGTTCGCGCGCGAAGCGATGCGCGAGAACCCGGACATGAAGCCGCGCATCCTGACGATCACGCAGAGCACGTACGACGGCGTCGTCTACAACGTCGAGATGATCAAGGACCTGCTCGGCGACCTGCTCGACACGCTGCACTTCGACGAAGCGTGGCTGCCGCACGCGACGTTCCACGATTTCTACCGCGACATGCACGCGATCGGCGACGGCCGTCCGCGCACCGGCGCGCTCGTGTTCGCGACGCACTCGACGCACAAGCTGCTCGCGGGCATCTCGCAGGCATCGCAGATCGTCGTGCAGGATTCGGAGAACCGCACGTTCGACAAGCACCGCTTCAACGAGGCGTACCTGATGCACACGTCGACGAGCCCGCAGTACGCGATCATCGCATCGTGCGACGTCGCGGCCGCGATGATGGAGCCGCCGGGCGGCACCGCGCTCGTCGAGGAATCGATCGCCGAGGCGATCGACTTCCGCCGCGCGATGCGCAAGGTCGACGCCGAATACGGCGACGATTGGTTCTTCAGCGTGTGGGGCCCGGACAACCTGTCCGAGGAAGGCATCGGTTCGCGCGAGGACTGGATGCTGAAGCCGAACGACCACTGGCACGGCTTCGGCCCGCTGGCGGAAGGCTTCAACATGCTCGACCCGATCAAGGCGACGATCATCACGCCGGGGCTCGACGTCGACGGCGAGTTCGGCGAGACCGGCATTCCGGCCGCGATCGTCACGAAGTATCTGGCCGAGCACGGGATCATCGTCGAGAAGACCGGCCTGTACTCGTTCTTCATCATGTTCACGATCGGCATCACGAAGGGCCGCTGGAACTCGATGGTGACCGAGCTGCAGCAGTTCAAGGACGACTACGACAACAACCAGCCGCTGTGGCGCGTGCTGCCGGAATTCGTCGCGCAGCATCCGCGCTACGAGCGCGTCGGCCTGCGCGACCTGTGCACGCAGATCCACGACGTGTACCGCGCGAACGACATCGCCCGCCTGACGACCGAGATGTATCTGTCGGACATGGAACCGGCGATGAAGCCGTCGGACGCGTTCGCGAAGCTCGCGCACCGCAAGATCGACCGCGTGCCGCTCGACGAGCTCGAAGGCCGCGTGACCAGCATCCTGCTCACGCCGTACCCGCCGGGCATTCCGCTGCTGATCCCGGGCGAGCGCTTCAACAAGACGATCGTGAACTACCTGCGGTTCGCGCGCGACTTCAACGAACGCTTCCCGGGCTTCCACACCGACATCCACGGCCTCGTCGCGGAAGAGGTGAACGGCCGCGTCGAGTACTTCGTCGACTGCGTGCGCGACTGATGGCGACGCATGGACGAATCCAGGCGATGCGTGCGGCGCTGGCCGCGCTCGTCGTCTGGGCGGCAGGGTCGGCAGGGCTGGCGGGAGTCGGGGTCGCGCACGCGGAAGTCGCGGCGGCCGACCCGATCGACGTCGCGATGCGGCAGTGTCTCGCGCGGCGCGACCGGTCTTCGCCGGCCGGCCAGATCCAGTGCATGGGCGAGGCGCAGCAGCAGTGGCAGGCCGTGATGGACGGCGCGTACCAGCGCCTGTTGAAGGATGCGCCGGCCGACGCGAGGCGCGGCTGGCAGGACAGCCAGCGCCATTGGCTCACGTGGCGCAAGGACGAAGTGAATCTGCTGAAGGCCGTGTACGACACCACGCGCGGGA
Organism: Burkholderia sp. AU33423; assembly: GCF_002223135.1. NCBI lineage: Bacteria > Pseudomonadati > Pseudomonadota > Betaproteobacteria > Burkholderiales > Burkholderiaceae > Burkholderia > Burkholderia sp. AU33423. Next base: position 218,610 of record NZ_NKFH01000005.1, on the reverse strand, counting down.
CGTCGTACGCGATGTCGAGTGCCGACCTGCAACTGCAGCCGGTGCGCGATCGCGCGCTGGCGCTGCGCGGTGCGGCCGATCGCTATGCGCCGCCGCCCGCCGCCGTGCCGGTCGCGGCCACGAGCGGCGCGCAGGGCGGCACGAGTGATGCGCCGAGCGCGGTCAAACCGAACGCCAGGCCGGCGAACGCGCCGCGCGACCCCGCCGTGCGCCGCGTGCGGCCGTGCGAACAGGACGCCGCGTGCGAGCATGCGCTGTTCGACCTGAACCGCTATTACCAGAAGCTGCGCCGCAAGATGCCCGCGCATTCGGCCGCGACGCTCGTCCGCGCGCAGCGCGCGTGGGTCGGGTTCCGCGATGCGACGGCGCCGCTCGTCGGCGAGGACGGCCGCGTCGACCTGATCGGCGCGCGCATCGCGACGATGAAGCGGCTGTCGGAGACGGCCGGCAACAAGTAAGCGCAATTGCGATGCCGTTTGTTCGGCGATACGGCAAAACGGGCACCTTGGGGTGCCCGTTTTGCATGTGGCGGGCTGCCTGTGCCGCCTATGCGGACGCCGACGTGCCCTGCAGGCCGAACCACGACGGCACGAGCGCGACCGCATCGTCGAGCGACGCGAGCACGTGCAGGCTCAGCGCGACGATTTCGGGCGTCGGCGCCTTCAGGTCGGGCACGGTGACGACCGATGCGCCCGCACCGGCGGCTGATTGCGCACCGAAGTCGCTGTCCTCGAACGCGACGCAGGCGTGGGCCGGCACGCCGAGCCGCTCGGCCGCGAGCCGGTAGACGGCCGGGTCGGGCTTGCCCCGCGCGACTTCGTCGCCGCCCGCGATCGCACGGAAGAACGGCAGCACGCCGACCGCGTCGAGCCGTGCGCGGATGACCTCGCACGCGGACGACGACGCGACCGCGCACGGAATGCCGGCCTGCGCGAGTGCGTCGAGCAGCGCGAACGCGCCGGGCTTCAGCGGAAACTTCGGGTGCGGCTCGGGCGCCGCGAGCTGCTCGCGCACGCGGATGCGCACCGCGTCGAACGTATCGGGGTTGCCGATCAGCCGCGCCAGGATGACCTGGCCCTCGGCGAACGAACGGCCGACGATCTGCAGGTAGTCGGTGGTGGTCAGCGTGACGCCGTGCGCATTCGACACGTCGATCCACGTGTTCATGATGGTCCGCTCGGAATCGACGAGCAGGCCGTCCATGTCGAAGAGCGCGGCGGAAAAGGTCATCGGCGGCATTCGGGAAGCAGGGAAGGCGATGGGCGGCGCGACGGCCGCCCGAATGAAAAACGGACGCCGAAGGCGTCCGTCCGGAGCAGCAGGCTTACTGGTCGAGCGCGGCGCGCGCAGCCTTGACCGCCGCACGTACCTGGTCGGGCGCCGTGCCGCCCGGATGGTTGCGGCTGGCGACCGAACCTTCGAGCGTCAGGTAGCCGAACACGTCTTCGCCGATCAGGTGCGCGACGTTCGGCAGTTCCTGCTTCATCTCGTCGAGCGTCAGGTCGGCCAGGTCGATGCCGCGGTCGTCGCAGATCTTCACGGCGTGCGCGACGGCTTCGTGCGCATCGCGGAACGGCAGGCCGCGCTTCACGAGGTAGTCGGCGAGGTCGGTGGCGGTCGAGAAGCCCTGCAGCGCGGCCGCGCGCATCGCGTCCGGCTTCACGGTGATGCCGGCAACCATCTCGGCGAAGATCCGCAGCGTGTCGGCGACGGTGTCGACCGTGTCGAACAGCGGTTCCTTGTCTTCCTGGTTGTCCTTGTTGTACGCGAGCGGCTGGCCCTTCATCAGCGTCAGCAGCGCCATCAGGTGGCCGTTCACGCGGCCCGTCTTGCCGCGCGCGAGTTCCGGCACGTCCGGGTTCTTCTTCTGCGGCATGATCGAGCTGCCGGTGCAGAAGCGGTCGGCGATGTCGATGAAGCCGACGCGCGGGCTCATCCACAGCACGAGTTCCTCGGAGAAGCGCGACACGTGCGTCATCACGAGCGCGGAGGCAGCCGTGAATTCGATCGCGAAGTCGCGATCCGACACCGCGTCGAGCGAGTTCGCGCAGATACCGTCGAAGCCGAGCGTCTTCGCCACGGCGTGACGATCGATCGGGTAGCTCGTGCCGGCGAGTGCGGCTGCGCCGAGCGGCAGGCGGTTCACGCGGGTGCGGCAGTCGCGCATGCGTTCTGCATCGCGCGAGAACATCTCGACGTACGCGAGCAGGTGGTGGCCGAACGTGACGGGCTGGGCAACCTGCAGGTGCGTGAAGCCCGGCATGATCGTGTCGGCGTTCTGTTCCGCGAGGTCGAGCAGCGCGCCGCGCAGGTCGTTCAGCAGGCCGCCGATGCGGTCGATCTCGCCGCGCAGCCACAGGCGGATGTCGGTCGCGACCTGGTCGTTGCGCGAGCGGCCCGTGTGCAGGCGCTTGCCGGCGTCGCCGATCAGCGCGGTCAGGCGCGCCTCGATGTTCAGGTGGACGTCTTCCAGGTCGAGCTGCCATTCGAATTCGCCGCGCTCGATTTCACCCTTGATCTGCGTCATCCCGCGTTCGATCGCGGCCAGGTCGTCGGCGCTGATGATCTTCTGCGCGGCGAGCATGTTCGCGTGCGCGAGCGAGCCGGCGATGTCGACGAGCGCGAGGCGCTTGTCGAAAAATACCGACGACGTGTAGCGCTTGACCAGCTCGGACATCGGTTCCGAGAAGCGGGCCGACCAGGCCTCGCCCTTTTTGTGCAGTTGGGACGTCATGGCGATTCTTCGAAGGGGATGTTTGGGCGGCGTGCGCCGCCGAGGGAATCCCGCGATTCTAACATTCGCGGGACTGCCCGCCGCGGCGCGCAGCCGTTCGCGGCGGCCTGCCGACCGTGGCTGGCGCAGGCCGGCCCGTTCAGTCGCGCACCAGCACGACCAGCTTCAGGTCCTCGCGGTGCGCGGGCTTCAGCGTGATCTGCTGGTACACGAGGCGGCCGTCGGCCGGATGGTCGAATTCGCGCAGGCCGCCTTCGCGTTCGAACACGTCCTGCGATGCCCAGTACTGCGCGAAAGCGTCGCTGCCGGCGGTCAGCGCGTCGATCAGCGCGCGCGTGGGCGCGTCGGTCAGGTGACGGATCGAATCGGCGCGGAATTCGGCCGCGAGCCGCCGCGCGCGGGTTTCCCAGTCGACGATCAGCGTGCGTGCGGCCGGCGACATGAACGTGAAGCGCAGCAGGTTGCGGTCGTGCTCGCCGTCGAGCCAGCCGGAAAAGAGCGCGGCGGCCGGCGCGTTCCATGCGAGGGCGTTCCATTGCCGGTCGAGCACGTACGCGGGCGTCGCGATTGCCGTGACGGTCGCGGCGAGCGTCGGCGGCAGGTCGCCGCCCGCGACGTCGGGCTCGGCCGGGTCGCGCTGCGCGGCCAGTTCGAACAGGTATGCGCGCTCGGCCTTCGACAGCTGCAGCGCGACGGCGATCCGCGCGAGCGCGTCGGCCGACGCCGACACCGGGCGGCCCTGTTCGATCCACGTGTACCAGGTCGGGCTGACGCCGCACAGTTGCGCGACTTCCTCGCGCCGCAGCCCCGGCGTGCGGCGGCGCGGGCCGGGCGGCAGGCCAACGGCCTGCGGCGACAGCCGCTCGCGGTGGGCGCGGATGAATTCGCCGAGTGCGCGGGCGGGCGTGGCGTCGAGCGGCGGGACGGAGACGGAGGACGGGTGGTTCATGCGGAAACGGCGAAATGGAAACGGAGGCGCGGCAACGGGCAGACAGGTGTATCGAATACCAGAATAACTGCTTAACTTGTACTGGTACAAGCGCCGGCCTATTGTAGCGGCTCGCGCGCTGGCAAGGCAGCGAGCGTCCCACAAAACGCGTTGCATGGGGCCGGAGCAGGTGCTGAGGCGTCTGGCGCACCGGCAACAGTACAAAGGAGCGAACGATGAAACACCACGACCAGGTCGCCGACGCATTCGGCACGACGGCTGCCGCCTATCTGACGAGCACGGTCCACGCGACGGGCGCCGATCTGCAGACGCTCGCCGACGCGGTGCGCGCGACGCCCGATGCCGCGGTGCTCGATCTCGGCTGTGGCGCCGGCCACGCGAGCTTCGCCGTCGCGCCGCACGTGCGCGACGTGGTCGCCTACGATCTCGCCGCGCAGATGCTCGCGACCGTCGACGCCGCCGCGCGCGAACGCGGGCTCGCGAACATCCGCACGCAGCAGGGCCCGGCCGAGCAACTGCCGTTCGACACGGCGACGTTCGACTGGGTCGTGAGCCGGATGAGCGCGCACCACTGGCACGACATGCGCGCGGCGCTCGCCGAGGTGCACCGCGTGCTGAAACCGGGCGGCCGCGTGCTGATGATCGATATCGCCGGCAACGACCATCCGCTTCTCGATACGTACCTGCAGGCCGCGGAAGTGCTGCGCGACGCGTCGCACGTGCGCGACTACCGCGCGGACGAATGGCTCGCGATGTTCCGCGAAGCCGGCTTCGACGCGCACGTGCACAGCCGCTGGCGGTTGCCGATCGATTTCGATACGTGGGTCGCGCGCATTCGCACGCCGGCCGACAGCGTCGCCGGCATTCGCGCGCTGTGGGCGCATGCGCCGGACGAGGTGCGCGGCTACTACGCGGTGCAGCCCGACGGTTCGTTCGAACACGACGCGTTGCTGATCGACGCGCACTGAGCGCGAGGTGTGTCGCTGCGCTTGTGCCCGCGCATGAAAAAAGCCGCGATACGCCCCATCGCGTATCGCGGCTTTCAAGACGTCAGTCGGCGCGGAATCGCACCGCGCCGCAGGCGGATCAGCCCGTATTGCGCAGGCCGGCCGCGATCCCGTTGATCGTCAGGTGAATCCCGCGGCGCAGCCGCGCGTTCGTGTCGCCCGCACGGTGGCGCTTGATCAGCTCGACCTGCAGGTGGTTCAGCGGATCGAGATACGGGAAGCGGTTCTTGATCGAGCGCGCGAGCAGCGGGTTGGTCGCGAGGCGGCCTTCGTGACCGGTGATTTCCGCCAGCGCCTGCGACGTGCGCTCCCATTCCGCGACGATCCGCTCGAACACGTGCTTGCGCAGCTTGCGGTCGGAAACGAGCTGCGCGTAGCGCGACGCCACCGCGAGGTCGGTCTTCGCGAGCACCATGTCCATGTTCGACAGCAGGTTCGAGAAGAACGGCCAGGTCTTGTTCATCTTCTTCAGCAGCGCGACGCGCTTCGTGCGCTCGGCGTCGTCCTGCGCGCCGTCGAGGTACGCACTCACCGCGCTGCCGAAGCCGTACCAGCCCGTCAGCAGCAGTCGGCACTGGCCCCACGAGAAGCCCCACGGAATCGCACGCAGGTCCTCGATCTTGCGCTGCTTCGGATCCTGCAGCTTGCGCGAAGCCGGGCGGCTGCCGATGTTCAGCTCGGCGATCTCGGTGATCGGCGTCGACGAGAAGAAGTAGTCGGTGAAGCCCGGGGTTTCATAGACGAGCGCGCGGTACGCGGCCATCGCCGAATCGGACAGCGTCTGCATCGCGGCCTCGAACGCCGGCAACTGTGCGGGCGCGTTGTTCTGCGGCAGGAGCGTGGCTTCGAGCGTCGCGGCGACGACCGTCTCGAGGTTCCGGCGGCCGATCTCCGGGTTCGCGAACTTGCTCGCGATCACCTCGCCCTGTTCGGTCAGGCGGATCTGGCCGTTCACGGTACCCGGCGGCTGCGACAGGATTGCCTGGTAGGTCGGGCCGCCGCCGCGGCCGACCGTGCCGCCGCGGCCGTGGAACAGGCGCAGCGTGATCTTGCGGTCACGGAACAGGTCGACGAGCGCGAGCTCCGCACGATACAGCTCCCAGTTCGACGTCAGGAAGCCGCCGTCCTTGTTGCTGTCCGAGTAGCCGAGCATCACTTCCTGCTCGGCGCCCTGGTGCGCGATCAGCGCGTCGATGCCCGGCAGTGCGAAGTACTCGCGCATGATGCGCGCGGCGTCGCGCAGGTCGGGAATCGTCTCGAACAGCGGGATCACCATCAGGCTGTTCTTCGCATCGCCGTCCGGGACGCCGAGCGCGCCTTCGAGCAGGCCCGTCTCTTTCTGAAGCAGCAGCACCTCGACGAGGTCGCTGACGGTTTCCGTATGCGAAATGATGTAGTTGCGTACCGCACGTGCGCCGAATTGCGCGCGGACTTCGCGCGCCTTCTCGAACACGCCGAGCTCGCTCTGCGCGAGCGCCGAGTATTCGAAGTACGGCGAGCGCAGCGGACGCGGGTCGGCCAGGGCGGCGAGCAGCACGCGCAGCTTGTCTTCCTCGGCGAGCGCCGCGTAGTCGGCCTCGACGCCCGCGCGGGCGAACAGTTCGGCGACCACGGCTTCGTGGATGTCGGAGCTCTGGCGCAGGTCGATGCTCGCGAGATGGAAGCCGAACACTTCGGCCGCGCGCACGAGCGGCGCGAGGCGCGGCGCGGCGAGCGACGTGCCATGGTGTTCGTCGAGCGACGCGGTCAGCACCTTCAGGTCGGCGACGAACGCTTCGGAATCCGCGTACGGGACCGCACGCACGGGCGGCGCGCCGCGGCCTGCGCTGCGCACCGGCACCGTGCCTTCGCCGAGCCGCACGCGCGCGCTTGCGGCGAGGCGCGTGTAGATGCCAATCAGTGCGCGGCGATACGGTTCGTCGACGCGGTGCGGCGACTGGTCGGGCGAAGCTGCCGCGAGCGCCTTCACGGCGTCGTTCGCACCGACGAGCAGGTTCGACACCGACAGCTCGGCGCCGAGCTTGTGCACCTGTTCCAGATAGTGCTCGAGGATCACCGCGGCCTGGCGGTTGATCGCTTCCTCGAGCGTCGGCGCGGTCACGTTCGGGTTGCCGTCGCGGTCGCCGCCGATCCAGCTGCCCATCTGGAAGAACGCGGGTACGCGCGCGGACAGGCCGTGCTCGGCGAGTGCGGCCTCGATGTCGCCGTACAGCGCGGGCAGTTCGTCGAGGAACGTCGCGCGGTAGTACGACAGCGCGTTCTCGATCTCGTCGCCGACCGTCAGGCGCGAGTCGCGCAGCATGCGGGTCTGCCACAGCGCGGTGACGCGCGCGCGCAGCATCGATTCGTTGTGCTGGCGCTCACGGCTCGTCAGTTCCTGATCGCGTTCGGCGAGCAGGCGCGCGATGTCGTGCTGGGCGTCGAGGATGCTCTTGCGCTGCACTTCGGTCGGGTGCGCGGTCAGCACCGGCACGATCAGCGCATCGTCGAAGAAGCGTTGCAGCAGGCGCTTCGACGCGTTGCCGGTCGTCTTCAGTTGTTCGAGTGCGTACGCGACCGTGCCGGGCTGCGACGCGGAGCCGGCCAGCGCGTGGATGCGGCGGCGGCGGTTGTGGTGGCGGTCTTCCGCGATGTTCGCGAGATGCGAGAAATAGCTGAACGCACGCACGACGCTCACCGTCTGTTCCGGCGTCAGCTTGCGCAGCTTCTTCTCGAGCGTCTGCGCGGCTTCGCTGTCGTCCTCACGGCGGAACTTGACGGCCGTCTGGCGAATCGTCTCGACGACGTCGAACACGGTGTCGCCTTCCTGCTCGCGCACGACGTCGCCGAGCAGGCGGCCGAGGAAGCGGATGTCTTCGAACAGCGGGCCGTCCTTGTCCTCGCGCGTGCGCGTGCCGGACTTCGGCGCACCGGCCGCGCGGGCCGCGGTGCGGGCAGCCGGGCCGGCGGCTTTCGTCGCGCGTTTTGTCTGACGTATCGGGTCTTTCGGTTTCGTTGCCGTTTTCGCACGGCCGTTCGCGGCGGTGGCGACGGTGTCCGTCGAGGCGTCGGAGGAGGACAGGGCAGCATTGCGGCGCGCCGTGCGCGCCGATCCGGAAGACTTCACGATGGGTTTCCTTGGGAAAGCTCGAGTCAAAAGGAACTGCGGAAACTGCGAAACTGCGGTCAAGCAACCAGCTACGTGCGGCACATCCGCACATCGGCGCGGCGACCCGCTCGGCGGCAGGCCGGGCGCAGGCTCCGGGCCCGGGCGGGCAGGGGCGTGCGTGCTACCATTGTTCGATCTTCAATCCCGTCCTTCGATGTTCCAGCAATGAATTCCGAGACCCCTGCGGCCGGGCCGCAACAGGCACAGCCGCCCGCGACGTTGACGATTGCTTCGCGCGAAAGCCGCCTGGCGATGTGGCAAGCCGAACATGTGCGTGATGCGCTGCGCAAATTATATCCAGCTTGTGACGTGAAAATCCTCGGGATGACGACGCGCGGCGACCAGATTCTCGATCGCACGCTGTCGAAGGTCGGCGGCAAGGGCCTGTTCGTGAAGGAACTGGAGGCCGCGTTGGCCGACGGCCGCGCCGATCTCGCCGTGCATTCGCTGAAGGACGTGCCGATGGCGCTGCCCGACGGGTTCTCGCTCGCCGCGATCATGGAGCGCGAGGACCCGCGCGACGCATTCGTGTCGAACGACTACGCGTCGCTCGACGCGCTGCCGGCCGGCGCCGTGGTCGGCACGTCGAGCCTGCGCCGCGAAGCGATGCTGCGCTCGCGCTACCCGCACCTGGACGTGCTGCCGCTGCGCGGCAACCTCGACACGCGCCTGTCGAAACTCGATCGCGGCGACTACGCGGCGATCATCCTCGCGGCCGCCGGCCTGAAACGCCTCGGCCTGGAAGCGCGCATTCGCACGCTGATCGACGTCGAAGCGAGCCCGCCCGCGGCGGGCCAGGGTGCGCTCGGCATCGAGATCGCCTCGCATCGCCACGACGTCGCCGCATGGCTCGCGCCGCTGCACGACCCGCAGACCGCGCTCGCGGTCGAGGCCGAGCGGATGGTGTCGCGCGCGCTCGGCGGCAGCTGCGAGGTGCCGCTCGCCGCGCACGCGGTGTGGCGCGCGGGCGAACTGTACCTGACGGGCCGCGTATCGACGACCGACGGCAAGCGCGTGCTGACGGCCGAGGAGTGCGGGGCCGTGATGACCGTCGCCGATGCGCTCGCGCTCGGCCGCGCGGTATCCGACGAACTCGAGGCGCAAGGTGCGCTCGACATCGTCCGGGCGCTGCTCGCGGGCTCGCAGGCGGCCGGCAAGGGCGACGCCTGATGGCGGGCGGCGCGCGCGCGTTCACCGCTGTCCTGACGCGCCCGGACGGCCAGTCCGGCGCGCTTGCGTCGCAACTGGCCGAGGCCGGCTGCGACGTGCTCGAATTTCCGTTGATCGACATTGCGCCGGTCGACGATCCGGCGCCGCTCGACGCGGCATTCGTGGCGCTCGCCGACTACGCGCTGGTGATTTTCGTATCGCCGAACGCGATCGACCGCGCGCTCGCGCAGTACGGCGCGATCTGGCCGAACGCGCTGCCGGTCGGCGTGGTCGGGCCCGGCAGCGTCGCGGCGCTCGAGCGCCATGGCATCGCGGCGCCCGCGCATCGCGTGATCGCGCCGCAGGCGCCGGCCGACGGTGGTGTACCCCATTACGATTCGGAAAGCCTGTTCGCGTGCATCGAGGCCGCGTTCGGCGGCGCGCAGGCGCTGGCGGGCAAGCGCGTGCTGATCGTGCGTGGCGACGGCGGGCGCGAATGGCTCGCCGAACGATTGCGCGAGGCCGGTGCGGACGTCACGCTCGTCGCCGCGTACCGGCGCGTCGTGCCCGAGCCGCGCGTCGGCGCGTGGGAGCGCGTGCATGCGCTGCTCCACGGCGAACCGCATGCGTGGCTCGTCACGAGCTCGGAAGGCGTGCGCAACCTGCACGAACTCGCGCGGGCGCATCTGAACGATGCCGAGATCGACGCGCTGAAGCACGCGCCGCTCGTGACGCCGCATCCGCGGATCGAGCAGACCGCGCGTTCATTGGGTTTTGATAGGATTACGCTGACCGGCGCGGGCGATGAGCGCATCGTCCGCGCGTTTCGAACGATGGCCGACGAGGCCGTCCAACCGGCGACAGCCGCACCGGTGACTAAACGCATGACAGATACCAACGATTCCAAAAGCGTCGCTTCCCAGCCGGCCGCTGCATCCGCACCGCCGTCCCGTCCTGCCTACATGGGCGCCGAACCGCCCGCGCGCCGCGGCGGCAGCGCGGTGCTGTGGTTCGTCGTCGTCGTGCTCGGCTGCGCGGCGGGCGTCGGCGGCTACGCGCTGAACCGCAAGATCGACCGGCTCGATGGCACGTTCGTCACGCGCCAGAAGGCGCTCGACGCGCAGACGGCCGAGACGCGCATGAAGACCGAGCAGGCGCTCGCGAGCACGCACCAGGTCGACACGCAGCTTGCGCAGCTCGACGGCAAGCTCGCCGACGCGCAGAGCGCACAGCAGGCGCTGCAGCAGCAATACCAGGACCTGTCGCGCAACCGCGATGCGTGGATGCTCGAGGAAATCGACCAGATGCTGTCGAGCGCGAGCCAGCAGCTTCAGTTGACCGGCAACACGCAGCTCGCGCTGATCGCGCTGCAGAACGCCGACGCGCGCCTCGCAACGTCGCAGAGCGCGCAGGCCGTCACGGTCCGCAAGGCGCTCGCGCTGGACATCGAGAAGCTGAAGGCCGCACCGGCCGCCGACCTCACGGGCCTGGCGATCAAGCTCGACGATGCGATCGCGAAGATCGACGCGCTGCCGCTGTCCGGCGAGGCGATCGTCCCGCACGAGGCGCCGAAGGCCGCGCCGGCCGACGCCGCGTCGTCGGCCGTGGCCGGCGAGCCGCGCTGGAAGGTGTGGTGGCACGACTTCTCGGCCGGCCTCGGCCAGCAGTTGAAGGGGCTCGTGCAGGTGCGCCGCATCGACAACGCGGACGCGATGCTCGCGTCGCCCGACCAGGGCTACTTCGTGCGCGAGAACGTGAAGCTGCGCCTGTTGACCGCCCGCCTGTCGCTGCTCGCGCGCAACGACAGCGCGATGAAGGCCGACCTGCACGCCGCACAGGCGTCGCTCGGGAAGTATTTCGACCAGGCATCGAAGGACACGCAGACCGTCGAGGATCTGCTCAAGCAGGTTGACGGCGCATCGCTGACGGTTGCGGTGCCGAACCTGAACACGAGCCTGAACGCCGTTCAGCAGTTCAAGAGCCGGGGGTAACGATGACGCTTCGAGGAATCGTCTGGCTCGCGGTCCTGTTCGCGATCGCCGCTGCGCTTGCCACCGTCGGCCGCTTCGATGCGGGGCAGGTGCTGCTCGTCTATCCGCCGTACCGGATCGACGTGTCGCTGAACCTGTTCGTGATCGCCATCGTCGTGCTGTTCATCGTCGTGTATGCGCTGCTGCGCATCGTGCGCAACATCTGGCGCATGCCGCAGCGGGTCGCCGCGTATCGGGCGCGTTCGCGCAACGAGAAGGCACAGGCATCGCTGCGCGACGCGATCGCGAACCTGTACGCGGGCCGCTTCTCGCGCGCGGAGAAGGCCGCGCGTGAAGCACTGTCGGTCGATGCGAACCTGGGCGCCGCGAGTCTCGTCGCGGCCACTGCCGCGCACCGGATGCACGAGTACACGCGCCGCGACGACTGGCTGTCGAAGGTCGACGCGCCGGAATGGCAGGACGCGCGGCTGCTCGCCGCGGCCGACATGCGCGCGGATGCGCGTGATGCCGACGGCGCGCTGGCCGCGCTGGCCGACCTGCAGGCGGGCGGCAAGCGCATCCATGCACAGCAGGTCGCGCTGCGCGCGCAGCAGCAGTTGAAGAACTGGGCCGAGGTGCTGAAGCTTGCGAAGGCGCTCGAGAAGCGCGAGGCGCTGCATCCAGCTGCGGCCGTGCGGCTGCGCCAGCAGGCCGCGGAAAACCTGCTGCGCGAACGCCGGCACGACCCGGACGCGCTGCTCGAGGTGTGGCAGTCGCTGTCGCCGGTCGAGCGCCAGTCGCCACGTCTCGCCGATCTCGCCGCCGATCTGCTCGTCCCGCTCGAGCGCCGCAACGAAGCGCGCCGCATCGTCGAGGACGCGCTCGCGCACAACTGGGATGCGCGCCTGCTGCGCCGTTATCCGGACACGGCCGGTGCCGATGCGCTGCCGCTGATCCAGAAGGCGGAAGGGTGGAAGAAGGATCATCCGGAGGATGCCGACCTGCTGTTCGCGCTCGGTCGCCTGTGCCAGCAGCAGCAGCTGTGGGGCAAGGCGCAGTCGTTCCTCGAATCGGCACTGAAGCTGGCCGACAACGAGGCGCTGAAGGTGCGTGCGCATCGCGCGCTCGCGCGCCTGTTCGAGCATCTCGGCGAAACCGACAAGGCGGCGAAGCATTACCGCGAAAGCGCGCTGGCGATTACGGTGGTCTGACGCGCTTCGAGCACCTCGGCGAAACCGACAAGGCTGCGAAGCACTACCGCGAAAGCGCGCTGGTGATCACCGTGGTCTGACGCGGCGCTGCCGTAAAAGCCCCGAACGCCGATCGGCCTTCGGGGCTTTTTGCGTCCGTCGCGAGGCAGCGGCAGCGCGCGATGCAGTCATCTGGCCGGCGAAGCATCCGGCCGGTACGGGTTTTGCCTGTCCGGAATCGAAAACGCCCCAGCGGCCGGGCAATGCCGGACGTCGGGGCGCTGCGTGGGGCCGGCGATCGACCGGCGTGTTCGGTTGTTCGCGGGGGCAAATGCGCAGTTACGCGCCGCGCATCACTTGTCGACCAGCCGCTTCGGCACCGACAGCGCCAGCAGCCCGCCGAGCACGAGGAACCCGGCGAGCATGTACATGCCCGAATCGTTGGCGCCCGTTGCCTGCTTGAGCCAGCCCATCATGTACGGGCTCAGGAAGCCGGCGAGGTTGCCGATCGAGTTGATCATCGCGATGCCGGCCGCGGCCGCGGTGCCGCCGAGGAACGCGGTCGGCAGGCTCCAGAACAGCGGCAGCGTCGTCAGGATGCCGATCGTCGCGAGCGTGAGGCCAAGCATCGCGAGCGCGGTCTGGTGCGCCCAGATCACCGACAGCACGAGCCCGAGCGCGCCGATCGCGGCCGGAATCGCGACGTGCCAGCGGCGCTCGCGGTGCCGGTCCGCGCTGCGTGCGATCAGGATCATCGCGACCACGGCGGCCGCATACGGAATCGCCGACAGCAGGCCGATCATGAACGTGTCGGTCACGCCGGTGGCCTTGATGATGGTGGGCAGCCAGAAGCCGACGCCGTAGAGCCCCATCACGAACGAGAAGTAGATCAGCGCCATCAGCCACACGCGCGGGCTCGACATCACGGCGCCGAGCGGCGGGTCTTCCTTGGTGGCTTCTTCAGCATCGACGTTGCGCGTGAGCAGCGCCTTTTCGTCGTCGGTCAGCCAGTTCGCTTTCTCGATCCGCTCGTCCAGCTTGAGGAACACGACCACGCCGACCAGCACCGACGGGATACCCTCGAGCAGGAACAGCCATTGCCAGCCGTGCCATCCGCTGATGCCGTCGAACGCCTTCAGGATGAAGCCCGAGAGCGGCCCGCCGATCACGCCGGACAGCGCGACGGCCGTCATGAAGAACGTCGTCATCCGGCCGCGCCGGTGCGCGGGATACCAGTAGGTGAGGTAGAGGATCACGCCGGGGAAGAAGCCCGCCTCGGCGACGCCGAGCAGGAAGCGCATCACGTAGAACATCGCGGGCGTCGTGACGAACATCGTCAGGATCGAGATCACGCCCCACGTCGCCATGATCCGCGCGATCCACACGCGTGCGCCGACTCTGTGCAGGATGATGTTGCTCGGCACTTCGAAGAGGAAATAGCCGAAGAAGAAGATCCCGGCGCCGAGCCCGTAGACGGTGTCGCTGAGGTTCAGGTCGGTCGCCATCTGCAGCTTCGCGAACCCGACGTTCACGCGGTCGAGATACGCGACCACGTAGCACAGCAGCAGGAGCGGCACGAGCCGCCACGACACCTTGCGATAGGTTGCTTCCTCGAATGCGCCGGACGAGCCCGGCAGCGACTGCGTCGATGTTGCCATGTTGTCTCCTGTCGATCAAAGTTAGCGCTTTAGCGGTTACTTGGATCCCATGCACCGCTGTCCTTGTAGTTGGCCGGGGCCGGCGTATCGATGCCAGGCCCGGTTTCGTGCGAAGCAATGCTTGGGTGTCGGCCGATGGGTGTATTCCGGCGCGACAGGAGCGGCTAGATGCAGCGTCCGCCGTCGACTTCGAGACAAACGCCCGTGATGAATTCAGCTTCGTCGGAGGCAAGGTAAAGCGCCGCGTTCGCGATGTCCTGCGGCGTCGAGAAGCGGCCGAGCGGGATCGTCGCGAGGAACCGGCTGCGGTTCTCGGGGGTGTCCTCGCAGCCCATGAATTCGGTCATCAACGCCGTTTCGCCGAGCACGGGGTTGATGCAGTTCACGCGGATGCGGTCGGCGCCGAGTTCGGCCGCGAGCGACTTGCTTGCGGTGATCATCGCGCCCTTCGTGCTGTTGTACCAGACGAGGCCGGGGCGCGGGCGCACGCCGGCCGTCGACGCGACGTTCACGAACACGCCGCCGCCCTGTTCGCGGAAGTACGGCACGAAGGTCTGCACGCACCAGAACAGGCTTTTCATGTTGACCGCGTACACGCGGTCGAATTCGGCTTCCGTTACATCGAGCACCGGCTTGTTGCGGTGCGTGGTGCCTGCGTTGTTCACGACGATCTGCACCGCATGGAAATCGTCGAGCGCGGCTTGCAGCAGCGCGTGCCAGTCGTCCTGCCTCGACACGTCGCCGGCCACCGCGATGGCCTTGCCGCCCGCGAGCGCGATTTCGCTCGCGACGCGCTCGGCGGCCGCGCCGTTCAGGTCGTTGACGACGACGTTCGCGCCTTCGCGCGCATAGGTCTTCGCGATGCCTTCGCCGAATCCCGAGCCGCCGCCCGTGACGATTGCCGTCTTGCCGCTCAACCGCATGGTGTGTCTCCTGTGCTGGATATGAGTGTCGTCGTGCTTCGGCACGCGGCCGGGCGCTGCCGGCCGCGTGCCAAGTGCTGTTTGCGGCGCGGTCAGCCGTGCCGGATCGCGATCGTTTTCAGTGCGGTGAAGCCGTACAGTGCCTCGAAGCCTTTCTCGCGGCCATGCCCCGAGTGGCCGACGCCGCCGAACGGCAGCTCGACGCCGCCGCCCGCGCCGTAGTTGTTGATGAACACCTGGCCCGCCCGCAGGCGCCGTGCGAGACGCATCTGGCGCGCGCCGTCGCGCGTCCATATGCCCGCGACGAGGCCGTACGGCGTGCCGTTCGCCAGCGCGACGGCTTCGTCTTCGTCGACGAAACGCATCGCGGCGAGCACGGGGCCGAACACCTCCTCCTGCGCGAGCCGGTGCGACGGCGGCACGTCGCGCAACAGCGCGGGCGCCTGGTAGAAGCCGCTTTCGGGCGCGTCGGCGACGACTTGCCCGTGCGCGGCCATCGGAATGCCGTCGTGCTGTGCATCGGACAGGAAATCCCACACGCGCTGCTGCTGCTTGGCGTTGATCAGCGGGCCGCAGTCGAGGTCGGCGCGGCTCGGGCCGACGCGCAGCCCGTTGAACGCGGTGGCGAGGCGCTCGACGAGCGGCTCGTACACCGCGCGCTCGATCAGCACGCGGCTGCCGGCCGAGCAGGTCTGCCCGCCGTTCTGCACGATCGCGGACACGAGCACGGGCAGCGCCGCTTCGAGATCGGCGTCGGCGAACACGATCTGCGGCGACTTGCCGCCGAGTTCGAGCGTGACGGGTACGTGGTTCTCGGCCGCCATCTGCGTGACCAGCTTGCCGGTGGCCGGCGAACCCGTGAACGAGATGTGGTCGATGCCGGGATGGCGCGCGAGTGCGGCGCCGGCTTCATGGCCGTAGCCGGTGACGATGTTGAGCGCACCGGCCGGCAGCCCGGCCTCGACGGCCAGCTCGGCGACGCGCAGCAACGACAGGCACGCATCCTCGGCCGGCTTGACGACACAGGCATTGCCGGCCGCGAGCGCGGCGCCGACGCTGCGCCCGAAGATCTGCATCGGGTAGTTCCACGGCACGATGTGGCCCGTGACACCGTGCGGCTCGCGCACCGTCAGCACCGTGTAGCCGGCTTGATAGGGGAGGGTTTCACCGTGCAGCTTGTCGGCGGCGCCTGCATAGAACTCGAAGTAGCGCGCGAGCGCGGCTGCGTCGGCGCGTGCCTGTTTCAGCGGCTTGCCGGTGTCGCGCGCTTCGATCGCGGCGAGTTCCTCGATCGAGGCGGCGACACGCGCCGACAGCCGCATCAGTACGCGGCCGCGCTCGGCGGCGCTGGCGGCGCCCCACGGGCCCGCGAATGCGTCGCGGGCCGCGGCGACCGCGCGCTCGATGTCGGGCGCCGTGCCGCGGGCGATCGACGCGAATGGCTGGCCGTCGGAGGGATCGACGACCGCGATGGTTTCCAGTTGCGCGGGCAACGTCCATTCGCCCGCGATGAAGTGCTTCGCCTCTTCCATGCCTCCTCCTGTCGACCCGAGTTGGCGCTTCGGCGCTTACTCGGGTCCCATGCTTCGCGGTCGATCCGAGTTAGCGCTTCAGCGCCCACCCAGGCCCCATGCTTCGCGGTCGACCCGAGTTGGCGCTTCAGCGCTCACCCAGGCCCCATGTTTCGCGGTCGGCCGGCGGCAGCGCCTCAGCCGCCGACGCCGATTCCATGTAACGCCGCCGGTGGTTCGACGGCCGGGCATCCGGAACGATTATCGGCCGATCGTCATCCGGACGCCACCGGTCGATTGGCTATAATGGCGCATTCCCTTGCGGGACGCCTGCGGCGATGCATCGGCCGCGGCGCCCTGTCCCGAATTCCCATCGACCTACAGAGAGTGCTCATGAGCTTCAATCATGTTCCGGCCGGCAAGGACCTGCCGCAAGATTTCAACGTGATCATCGAGATTCCCGCGCAAAGCGATCCGGTGAAGTACGAGGCGGACAAGGAACTGGGCCTTCTCGTCGTCGACCGCTTCATCGGCACGGGCATGCGCTATCCAGTGAACTACGGCTACATCCCGCAGACGCTGTCGGGCGACGGCGATCCGGTCGACGTGCTCGTGATCACGCCGTTCCCGCTGCTGGCCGGCTCGATCGTGCGCTCGCGCGTGCTCGGCATGCTGCAGATGACCGACGAGTCGGGCGTCGACGCGAAGCTGGTCGCCGTGCCGCACGACAAGATCTGCCCGATGACGGCAAACCTGAAGTCGATCGACGACGTGCCCGAGTACCTGAAGGACCAGATCAAGCACTTCTTCGAGCAATACAAGGCGCTCGAGAAGGGCAAGTGGGTGAAGGTCGAAGGCTGGGCCGGCATCGAAGCCGCGCACAAGGAAATCACCGACGGCGCAGCGAACTACAAGAAGTAAGCGGCGTACCGGCCGACGGCCGGTTCGTGCGAAACGCAAACCGCGCGTGTCTCCTCAGGAGGCCGCGCGGTTTTGTTTTGTGCGTTCGGGTCGTTTGCGCACGGAGACGGGTACGGCCGCAGGCGACGTGGCGGTGGACGGCGCGTCCTTCGTGCGCTTCGCGCGGGGAGGGGCAACGGGAGCCGCGGGCGCTTCGGCGGCTTGGGTAGCAGGCGGGCGGCGGCGGGCCGGTGCGGGCGCGGTGTTTTCGCGTCCGTTCGTAACGGGTTTGCCGCTGGCTGTCTGCGTTTTTATTTTCGACGAAGAAGGCGCGGCCGGTTTGTCCTTTTTTACCGGGGTGTCGCACGATGAAGTCTTTCTTGCGACCGCATCGCTGTCGGGCTTCTTGCGTTTCGCGACCGGTGTGGCCTTTGTCGCCTTGGGAGGCTTGGCGGCTTTTGCAGGCTTGTCGACCTTTTCGGCTTTCCCGGCCTTCTTCGGGTTTTTGCCCGTCTCGATCGTCTTCTCCGCACTATCGACGTTCTTCGCCTTCTTCCGCCCGCGCGCACCGGCCTTCGACCCGGCCGCGTCACCGCTCGTATCGACGGCCACCATGGCCGGCAGTACCGACTCCAGTGTCCGCAGCCCGGCCGCCAGTTCCCGCTTCTGCACCGCCGTGAGCCGTTTCACCCAGTATTCGGCGCGGGACGCGCTCGACCGGTCGGGCAGCGGAAACGACGCGAGCACCGCGCGCGGCTTGCGCGAGCGCGTATAGCGCGCGCCCTTGCCCGATGCGTGCTCGTCGAAGCGCGCGGCAACGTCGGTCGTGATGCCCGTATAGACGCTGTCGTCGGAGCATTCGATTAGATACAGAAACCAGGACATGGCAGGGCGGCGGGATGCGAAGCCGCCAGTGTCTCAGAAAAAGCGCCCGTCAACGCCACCGATCACCGTGCCCGTCGCGGAAGCGGCTCGGCGCCGCGCCGAGTTCGCGCGTGAAGAAGCGTGTGAATGCGCTCGTCGAACGGAAGCCGACCCGCGCGCCGATCTCGCCGATCGGCAGTTGCGTATTCAGCAGCAGGTCGCGCGCTTCACCGAGCCGCGCCTGCGCGACGAGCGCGTGAAACCCGACCGCTTCGCGATGCAGCCGCCGGCGCAGTGTCCAGCGCGACATCGCAAAGCGCGCGCAGACGTGCTCCATCAATGTGTCGGCCGGCACGTCGGCGTCGTCGGACGTGCGCAGCCAGTCGCGCACGCATTGCTCGACCGACGAGCCGAACGTCGAGCGGGCGCGCACGCGCTCGCGCGCGGCGTCGGCCGCATGGCGCTGGATGTCCGCGAGCGGCGCGTTGTAGCGCTCGAACGGTGTGTCGAAGCGCGCTGAGCGCAGCACGACGCGGTTGCATGCGGCATCGAACGACACCGCCGCGCCGAGGAGGTCGCGCAACGCGGCCGTCGGCGCGAACGCGCGGCCCGCGAACGCGGCTTCGTCGATCCGCACGTGCGGATCGTACAGGCGCGCGAGCGCGACGAGGATCGCGAAATTCGCGAACGCGCTGCTGGCGGGCCGGCCGTCACCCTCGTTCACGTACTCGAGTGCGATCGCGTCGCCCGTTTCATGCGCGAAAAGCCAGTCGACGTTGCCGATCAGCTCGCGGTAGCGCAGGTAGCCGTGCAGCGCGTCGCGCAGCGTCGCGGCGTTGCAGGTGATGCCCGCGAGCTCGGGGAACGGTGCGAGCCACGGCACGACCTGCGGCGGCGGCCGATGCCAGGACAACGGCCAATCGCTCATCAGCCGCATCGCGGCGACGTGCCGATCGCCGGGGATGCGCCGCGCGTCGTCGGCGAGATCGGCCGCGCCGATGCCGAGCGTCGCATACAGCGGCGCGACGTCGAAGCCGTTGCGGCGCATGTCGTCGAGCGCCTGTCGGTAGACCCGGACGGATACCGATTTCTGTCGTAACTCCATGTCTCTCTCCATGACCTTCGGGTTGCCCCCGCTGCGAGAGGTCAGGTACTGCTCCTGCCGGTCAAGCATGGTGACCGGTCGATTTTTTAAACCGGGACGCTGGAGTGTGGTGACAAGTACAACAGATCGATTCAGGCGGATCAATGAAAACTTCGCTGTTCCGGCGTTCGACGATTGCGTCGCGTGGGTGATCGAGGCGCTGCCGATGACGGTGACGCTCGCCGCGCACCGAGCCGAAGGAGCCGTGTGGCATGCAGCGAAGCCGGCCGTGGCTTCGTCGCATGCCGGGACCCTTGACGAAGTTACTCGCTGCCGCGCCGGAACGGATCGTGTTCGCGCAGTTCGTCGACGTACGCGTGGATATGCTCGGTCTCGCGTTCGAGAAAGCGTGCGACTGCGTCCGAGAACGCCGGGTGCGCGAGCCAGTGCGCGGAGTGCGTGACGGTCGGCAGGAAGCCGCGCGCGAGCTTGTGTTCGCCCTGTGCGCCGCCTTCGAACGTATCGAGCCCGGCCTCGATGCAGAATTCGAGCAACTGGTAGTAGGCCGTTTCGAAATGCAGGCAGGGCACGTGTTCGAGCGCGCCCCAATAGCGGCCATACAGCGTGCCGCCGCCCTTTTCGCCGCGCCGGTAGACGGCGAGCGCACTCGCGATCGGCTGCCCGCCGGCTTCCGCGATCACGAGCAGCAGGTTCTCGGGCATCGTCGCGCCGATCGTGCGGAAGAAGTCGAGATTCAGGTACGGGCTCGAATAGTGTTCGCGATAGGTCTGCCGGTAGCAGCGCGAGAAGAAGCGCCAGTCGGCGTCGGTGATCTGGTCGCCGGTGAGCCGCCGGAACGTCACGCCCGCGTCGTGCACCTTGCGCCGCTCGGCACGGATGTTCTTGCGCTTCTTCTGCTCGAGCGTGCCGAGGAAATCGTCGAAGTGGCGGTAGCCGTCGTTGATCCAGTGGAACTGCACGCCTTCGCGCAGCATCATCCCCATCGATTCGAGGAGCGCCGCTTCGTCGCCGGTCGGGAACAGCACGTGCAGCGACGACACGTCGCTCTGCTCGGCGAACGCGAGCAGCGTGGCCGCGAGCCGGCGGCGCGCGTCATCGTCGGCCGCGAGCAGGCGCGTGCCCTGCACGGGCGTGAACGGCACCGCGCACAGCAGCTTCGGGTAGTAGGGCAGGTCGTTGCGCTGGTACGCGTCGGCCCACGCCCAGTCGAACACGTATTCGCCGTACGAATGCTGCTTCGCGTAGACCGGCGCGGCGGCCGCGAGGCGGCCGGTGCGCTCGTCGGTCAGCGTGACGAAGTGCGGCGACCAGCCTGTATCGTCGACCGCGCAGCGCGCGACGTGCAGCGCGTCGAGGAATTCGTGGCGCAGGAAGGGCGTCGGCTGCGCGTCGCGGGCGAGCAGCGCGTTCCATTCTTCGGCCGGCACCTCCGCGGGGGACGACAGGATGCCCGTGCGATAATCGATGCGTTCGTGTTTCAAGCGTGAATCCGTACCGTTCTGTGTCGCCGGATGCGCGGGCCTGCGCGGCCCGCACCGGGACGATTTCGTCAGCCGTTCAGGGCGCGCCGCCGGGCTGCGCCGATCCCGCCATGAAGACCCGACTCGCTCTCGCCCAAATCAACGTCACCGTCGGCGACTTCGCCGGCAACGTCGCGCGGATCGTCGCGGCCGCACGCGCCGCGCACAACGATGGTGCGCAGCTGATGGTCGCGCCGGAACTCGCGCTGTCCGGCTATCCACCGGAAGACCTGCTGCTGCGGCCCGCGTTCTACGCGGCGGCGGCCTCGGCACTCGACGCGCTCGCCGACGCATTGAAAGCGTTCGACGGGCTCGCGGTGCTGGTCGGCCATCCGTTGCGAGGCATGGGCGAAGGCGCGCACGCGCCAGCCGTCGATGGTAATGCAAACCGACCGATCGAGCGCGGCGTGCCGCCCACCGATACCTACAACGCGGTATCGCTGATCGTCGGCGGCGAGATCCTCTGCACCTATCGCAAGCAGGATTTGCCCAACGCCGAGGTGTTCGACGAGAAGCGCTATTTCGCGACGGACGCCGAGCCGCTCGTGTTCGAGCTGAACGGCGTGAAATACGGCGTGATCATCTGCGAGGATGCGTGGCACGCATCGGCCGCGCAGATTGCCAAGGCGGCCGGCGCGCAGGTGCTGCTGATCCCGAACGGCTCGCCGTACCACATGAACAAGGAAGCGGTGCGCATCGACATCCTGCGCGCGCGGATTCGCGAAACCGGGTTGCCGATGGTGTACGTGAACCTCGTCGGCGGCCAGGACGAGCTCGTGTTCGACGGCGGCTCGTTCGTGCTCGACGCGCAGGGCGCGCTCGTCGCGAAGATGCCGCAGTTCGACGAAGGGCACGCAATCGTCGAATTCGACGGCGCGCGGCCGCTGCCGGGCCCGATCGCGCCCGAGCTGTCGACGGACGCGCAGGTGTACCGCGCGCTCGTGACGGGCGTGCGCGACTACATCGGCAAGAACGGGTTTCCGGGCGTGCTGATCGGGCTGTCGGGCGGCGTCGATTCGGCGCTGGTGTTGGCCGTCGCATGCGATGCGCTCGGGCCGGAGCGCGTGCGCGCAGTGATGATGCCGTCGCGCTTCACGGCTGACATCTCGACCACCGACGCGGCGGAAATGGCGCGGCGGGTCGGCGTGCGCTACGACGAGATCGCGATCGCGCCGATGTTCGATGCGTTCCGCGCATCGCTCGCGGGCGAGTTCGCGGGCCGGGCGGAAGACGCGACCGAGGAGAACATCCAGGCGCGCATTCGCGGCACGCTGCTGATGGCGCTGTCGAACAAGTTCGGCTCGATCGTGCTGACGACGGGCAACAAGAGCGAGATGGCGGTCGGCTACTGCACGCTGTACGGCGACATGGCCGGCGGGTTCGCGGTGATCAAGGACATCGCGAAGACGCTCGTGTACCGGCTGTGCCGCTATCGTAACGAAACGGCCGACTACCCGCTGCGCGACGTGATTCCCGAGCGGATTCTCACCCGCGCGCCGTCGGCCGAACTGCGCGAGAACCAGACCGACCAGGACAGCCTGCCGCCGTACGACGTGCTCGACGCGATCATGCGGATGTACATGGAAGAGGACCGGCCGCTCGCCGAGATCGTCGCGGCCGGTTATGCGCAGGCCGACGTTGAACGCGTGACGCGGCTCATCAAGATCAACGAATACAAGCGCCGCCAGGCGCCGATCGGCATTCGCGTCACGCATCGCGCGTTCGGGCGCGACTGGCGCTATCCGATCACGTCACGTTTCACCGAACGTCTCGATTGAGCGGTGCTGGGCCGCATGCGGCCCGCAGGCTTACAATCGGGGTCGCGATTTTTCATCCAAACGAGCATTGGGGGACAACCACCATGAAACGCATCACTGCCATCATCAAGCCGTTCAAGCTGGACGAAGTCCGCGAAGCGCTCGCCGAAGTGGGTCTCACGGGCCTGACCGTGACGGAAGTGAAGGGCTTCGGCCGCCAGAAGGGCCATACCGAGCTGTATCGCGGCGCCGAATACGTCGTCGACTTCCTGCCGAAGATGAAGATCGAGGTGGTCGTTGCGGAAGCGCAGGTCGACCAGGTGATCGATGCGGTGATCGGCGCGGCGCGCACCGGCAAGATCGGCGACGGCAAGATCTTCGTGTCGGACGTCGAGCGCGTGATCCGCATCCGCACCGGCGAAGAGAACGAAGCGGCCGTCTGAGCGCCGCGTCCGCGCCATTCGATCACTTCCCGGCCGCTTCGGCCGATCGGGCCACGGGTCGCAAGAACTCGCCGCCCAAGAAAAAACGGTGCGGATACCCGGTTGGGTACCGCACCGATACGCGCCTCTCGCAGCAGCGTGGAAAGTGTTGTCGAATCGTTCTTTGACGGCGCCTGATCAGAACAGGTGCTGGATGCCGGCGTAGACGCCGGTCTGGCTGCCGCCCGGATGCGGGTTGCCGGTCGACACGGCGGTGCCTGCACCGTTCGCGTTCAGACCGAAGTTGGCCGACGAGCTGTTGCGCACCGTCGCGGCCTGCAGGTCGAACAGCGTGCGCTTCGAGATGTTGTACGAACCGCCGATCGTGTAGATGTTCGCGTTGCCGCCGCCGTGGTTCGCGTTCACGTGATACACGGCCGCGATCAGCGCCGCTGCCGGCGTTGCCTGCCACGTCACGCCGCCCCACACTTGTTGGGTACCGGTCACGCCGGCGTTCACTGCCGGACCGCCGCTGCCGTCGGCGCGCGATGCCTGGTAGGCCGCCTGAACCTTGAACTGGCCGAGGAACACGTTCACGCCCGCGAAGTATTCACGCGAGTAGTTGAACACGTCCGAGAAGCGACCGTTGCTGTCGCGCGTTTCGTCGTAGATGCCGCGCAACTGGAACAGCGAGTTCGTGTAGGTGACCTGACCGCCCATTGCACGGCCCGGTTGGCCGGCCGTCGTGTTGCCGTTGAAGCTGGTCGAGTTCGAGAACGAGAACTGGCCGTAGAAGTCGAGGCCGTAGAGCGACGGCGACTGGTACGACACGTTGTTGCTGGTCTTGTTCCAGTTGCGGCCGCGCACCAGCGATGCCGTCGACCAGGCCGACTGGCCGAACGGGTCGAAGTCCCACACGCCGTTGGCGATCGCGAGCTCGCGACCCAACAGCAGCGTACCGTATTGGTCGTTCGAGATACCGACGGTCGCGAAACGATCCCAGATCGAGCCGCTGAAGCCGCCGGTCATCGTGTTGAACGCGCCTTCGAGGTGGAACAGGACCTTGTTGCCGCCGCCGATGTCCTCGCTACCCTTCAAGCCCCACAGGCTCGTGCCCCAGTCGCCGCTTTCCGCGCGCACTTGGTGGCCGTTTTGCAGGCCGTTCAGGTATTCGATGCCGGCATCCAGGCGGCCATACAGCGTGACGCTGCTCTGCGCGTGCGCCGTCACCACCCCAGCAGCCATCAGCGCGGCCGCGACCAAAGCTTTCTTCATCATCTCCTCCATACCCTGTCAAAAAGTCAACCCAGACTGCACGAGATGCCCGGAGCGCGAGCGCCGGGCAAAAGCGGGATAACCAGGGAGACCTCGTGCAGGGCCGGTAAGCGCAGCACGCGGGCAAGCGGACGGAAAACCGTTGAGCGGTCCCGCGCAGCCAGGTCGGCCTGCGGGGTCTCCTTGTAGTGTCGTGAAGCTAAACTACATTTCACGAACTTCGTTTTGCTACTTTGGTTACTAATTTAGCAAAAATACAATTTTGTGGCGATGGAAATCGTTGTTTGACTAACACGTGTCGCCAAATTGCCATGCAACACGGTGGGCAATAGGGGTGCCAAGGGTTTGCAATTAACGGAAAACCCTTGTCCTGCAAGGGAGACACGAATTTTGCAAACAGGGGTCAAGGATTGCCACTATTGACGCTGAGAGGGCGCGGGCGTAGGCGTCGGATACGAGAAATTGGTAAGTATTTCGTAATGAATGGAAGGCTGCCGGATAGGGCCGGCGGGTGCCTGAAACGCTTGTCTGGCAACGCTCGGCGCGATGTACAACCTGTGTCGGTCAGGCAGCGGCGGGCCTTGCGTCGAGCAACTGTGCGCGAATCCAGCGATGCGCATCGGTGCGTGCATGCTTCGCATGCGAGTAGACCTTCACGGTGTAGCGCGGGATCTCGAACGGCGCCGGAAAGAGGCGGATCGGCGCCGCATGCCGCAGTGCCTGCGCGGCACGGTTCGGCACCGTCATCAGCAGCGCGGATTCCGCGATCACGAACGGCGCGGCCAGCACGGTCGGCAACTGCACGGCGACCTGCCGCGCGAGGCCGAGCCGGTCGAGCACATGGTCGACGACACCGCGCGACTCGTTCCACGGCGTGACGACCACGTGGCGTGCCGCCAGGTACTGGTCGAGCGTCAGGCGCCGGCGAATCTCCGGATGCGTGGCGCTCGCGATCACGACGTAGTCGTCGGAGAACCAGTCGAAGTCCTCGATGCCCGGCGCGTCGGCCGCCGATTCCTCGTGGTAGCCGAGCGCGAAATCGATGCGGCCGGCCGCGAGTTCGTCGACGGAGATCTTCCGGTCGGAATGCACGACGCGGATCCGTAGTTGCGGCGCGACATGCTGGATGCGGGCGAGAAACGCCGGCAGCACGGCGAATGCCGTGTAGTCGGTCGCCGCGAACACGAACGTGCGGTCGCTTTGTGCGGGATCGAAGCGGCGTGCGCGGGCGAGCCCCTTCGACATCGTGTCGAGCGCGTCGCCGGCCCACGTGGCGATGTCGTCGGCGCGCACGGTCGGCTGCATCTCGTTGCCGAGGCGCACGAACAGCGCGTCGCCGATCGCGTCGCGCAGCCGCGCGAGCGCGTGGCTCAACGCGGACGGGCTCAACGCGAGCTCGTGCGCGGCCGCGGCGACGGACCGGTGGCGGTACAGCGCATCGAACACGAGGAGCAGGTTCAGGTCGAGGCGGCGCAGATCGGGATGCATCATGTTCAGGTCCGGATGAAGAAACTGCACTTCCTGCAGGGGCTGCATGAACGTAGCATGACGCTCTGATGGGTGCCAGCGCGGCTGCGCGGCGCCGTTTCCCGTTTCACACCCGGGCCGGAGGAGGGCTCAACCCGTGCAAATCGACATCCGTTCCGCCACCGTCGCCGACGTGCCGCAGATCCTGCGTTTCATTACCGAGCTGGCCATCTACGAGAAGGCGGAACACGAAGTGATCGCGACGCCCGCGTCGCTCGAGCGCAGCCTGTTCGGCGACGGATCGCCGGCGCGCGCGCTGATGTGCGAGGTCGACGGCGAGCCGGCCGGCTTCGCCGTGTATTTCTTCTCGTATTCGACGTGGCTTGCCCGGCAGGGGCTGTATCTCGAGGATCTGTACGTATCGCCGCGTTTTCGCGGCGCGGGCGCCGGGCTGCGGCTCCTGAAGGCGCTCGCGCGGATCGCGGTCGAGTCGGGCTGCGGGCGTTTCGAGTGGAGCGTGCTCGACTGGAACGAGCCGGCGATCCGCTTCTACGAGAGCGTCGGCGCGGCGCCGCAGAGCGAATGGGTGCGCTACCGGCTCGCGGGCGACGAACTGCGTGCGTTTGCCGACAGCGCGCCGGTGAGCGCCGCGTAAACGCAAAACGGGCGCCGCGCGGCGAACCGCGGGCGCCCGCTCGACCAGCGTGCGTTACTTGAGGCTGCCGGACAGGAACCCGCGCAGGCGTTCGCTCTTCGGGTGGGCGAACACCTCGGACGGCACACCTTCCTCCTCGACGCGGCCCTGGTGCAGGAACATCACGTGGTTCGACACGTTGCGCGCAAAGCCCATCTCGTGCGTGACGACGATCATCGTGCGGCCTTCCTCGGCGAGCTTCTGCATCACCTTCAGCACTTCGCCCACCAGCTCCGGGTCGAGCGCCGACGTCGGCTCGTCGAACAGCATCACGTCCGGATGCATCGCCAGCGCGCGTGCGATCGCCACGCGCTGCTGCTGGCCGCCCGACAGGTGCGACGGATACTGCTTCTCGACACGCGGCGCGAGGCCGACTTTCTCGAGATACTCGCGTGCGCGCTCCTCGGCCTCCTTCTTGGGGATGCCGAGCACGTTCACCGGCGCTTCCATCACGTTCTCGATCACGTTCATGTGCGACCAGAGGTTGAAGTGCTGGAACACCATCGACAGCTTGGTGCGCACGCGCTGCAGCTGCTTCGAATCGGCCGCGCGCAGCGCGCCCGTCTTGTCGAGCGCGGTGCGCACTTCCTCGCCGTCGACGAAGATGCGGCCCGCGTTCGGCTGCTCGAGGAAGTTGATGCAGCGGAGCATCGTGCTCTTGCCGGAGCCGGACGAGCCGATCACGCTGATCACGTCGCCCGAGTTCGCCTTCAGCGACACGCCCTTGAGCACCTCGTTGTCGCCGTACCGCTTGTGCAGATCGTCGACGAAAAGCTTCTGAGTCTGGGAATTCATCAATAGTCCTGCGAAAACTTACTTGCCTTGCGGGCGCAGATACGCGAGCCAGCGGCGCTCGGCCTGGCGGAACAGCCAGACGAGCGTGAACGAGATCACGAGATAGAGCAGGGCGGCGATGCCGAACGCATGGAACGACATGTAGGTCGCCGAGTTGACGTCACGGGCGATCTTCAGGATGTCCGGCACCGTCGCGGTGAAGGCGACGGTGGTCGCGTGCAGCATCAGGATCACTTCGTTGCTGTACAGCGGCAGCGCGCGGCGCAGCGCCGACGGCAGGATCACGCGGCGATACATCGTGAACGTCGACATCCCGTACGCCCGCGCGGCTTCGATCTCGCCGTACGACGTCGCCTTGATCGCGCCCGCGAAGATCTCGGTGGTGTACGCGCAGGTATTCAGCGTGAACGCGAGCAGCGTGCAGTGCATCCCGTCGCGAAAGAACGCGTCGAGCATCGGCGTGCCGCGCACGGCCTGCAGGCTGTAGAGGCCCGTGTAGCAGAGCAGCAGCTGCACGTAGAGCGGCGTGCCGCGGAACACGTACGTGTAGAGCCACACGGCGCTCGACAGCCACTTCTTCTTCGATACGCGTGCGACCGCGAGCGGTATCGACAGGCAGAAGCCGAGGCCGATCGACACGACCAGCAGCCACAACGTGATCGCGACACCGGTGATGCGATAGCCGTCGGTGTAGAGATAGTTGCGCCAGTATTCTTGGATGAGTTCGATCATAGGTCAGCCTTGCGGACGCCGGTCGAGTAGCGCTTTTCGAGCCACATCAGCACGAAGTTCGAGATCGTCGTGATCGCGAGGTAGACGGCACCCGCGATCAGCGTGAAGAAGAAGAACCGCAGCGTGCCCTTGCCGGCATCCTGCGACGCCTTCACGACGTCGGCGAGGCCGATGATCGACACGAGCGCGGTCGACTTCACGAGCACCTGCCAGTTGTTGCCGATGCCCGGCAGCGCGAAGCGCATCATCTGCGGGAACATGATCCGCGTGAACACCTGCCAGTTCGTCATCCCGTACGCGCTGCCGGCCTCGAGCTGGCCGCGCGGGACCGACAGGAACGCGCCGCGGAACGTCTCGGTGAAGTACGCGCCGTAGATGAAGCCGAGCACGAGCACGCCGGCGAGGAACGGGTCGATGTCGATCTGGTCCCAGCCGAGCGCGTCGGTCGCCATGTTCAGCCAGATCTGCAGGCTGTAGAACAGCAGCAGCATCAGCACGAGGTCGGGCACGCCGCGGATCAGCGTCGTGTAGACGGTGCCGACGCCGTTCGTGAAGCGGTTGCGCGACAGTTTCGCGCCCGCGCCGAGCAGGCCCAGCAGGAACGACAGCGCAAGCGAAAGCACCGCCAGTTTGACGGTTTGCCAGGTGCCAGCGAGGATCAGCGGGCCGTAACCTTGTAGAAACATTGAGTGGTCCCTGGTGTGGTCCCTTAGGGCGCACGCGGTGCGCCGCGAAAGACGCGTTCCGCCCAAGCTGCGCGGAACGCCCCGTGCGTATCATGACCGTCCGCCCCGGCATCGGTGCCGGGCCTGCCTGTCGCGCGAACGACGGGCAAGGGGGCGGGCGGCGCGTGGTTGACTGCCTGTACTGCCCGGATACGAGGCCGCCCCCGCATCCGTCGTCTCTTCTTTTCGTTGCTCAGCGGGCCGAAGCCGAATAGACGCTGAACGCGAAATACTTGTGCGACAGCCGGTCGTACGTGCCGTCCTTGTGCATGTCGGCCAGCGCCTTGTTGATCTTGAGCTTCAGGTCCGTATCTTCCTTGCGCAGGCCGATCGCGGTGCCGTCGCCGATCGTCTTCGGATCCTTCACTTCCGGCCCGGCAAACGCGAAACCCTTGCCGCGCGGCGTGCGCAGGAAGCCGTAGTCGGCCTGCAGCTCGTCCTGCAGCGTCGCGTCGAGACGGCCCGAGCCGAGATCGGCATAGACCTGGTCCTGGTTCTGGTAAGGAATGATCGTCACGCCCTGCGGTTCCCAGTACGCCTTCGCGTAGGTTTCCTGCGTCGAGCCCTGCTCGACGCCCACGCGCTTGCCCTTCAGCGACACGATCGTCGGCAGCAGCGGCGAGCCGGTCTTCGCGATCATCCGCGCCGGCGCGTCATATACCTTGTCGGAGAAGTCGATCTGTTCGCGGCGCTTGTCCGTGACGGTCAGCGACGACACGATGACGTCGTACTTCTTCGCCTTCAGCGCCGGGATGATCCCGTCGAGATCCTGCGCCACCCACACGCATTTCACGTTGATTCGCTTGCAGATTTCCTTGGTGAGATCGACGTCGAAACCGACGATCTCGCCGCTCGGCGCGGTCGACTCGAACGGCGGGTAGCTGGCGTCGACGCCGATCCGCACGGTCTTCCACTCCTTCGCGAAGGCGCTGCCCGCCATGAGGGCGAGGGCGGCGCACAGGGCGGCCTTCTTCATTTCCATCCTTCTGTTGCTGACTTTCCGGGAGCGCTCGCGGCCGGTCGGAACGGGCGCCGCGGCGTATTCTAGACGGCCAAAAATCGCCGAACGGCGCTCTGGCAATGGCGGCCGCCGGAACGGCGAACGCCAAAAGGCCGGTATTTTACCCGAACGCGATACCCGGAAACCGGCAATCCGGGCCGACCGATCGATTCTTCGACGCATTGATCCCGCTGTTGCGATAATCGTCGTATTCGCAATGACCATTGCGTCGATTGCATCCGCAGGTGCAACGATGCGGTGCGCAGGCGGCGGATTGTGGCGCGATTGGCACACTCATACAGTGATGGCATGGCAGAACCACGCATCTCACGGAGTGTCCGTCCCATGTTCCAGATCCGCCGCGCCGCCGATCGCGACCAGCGCAGCCATGGCTGGCACGAATTCCTTCACAGCTTTCCTTGGGCGTCCGGCCGGAGCGGACCGCCGGCGTTCGGCGCGTTGCGCGAACTGAATGAGGAATGCATCGCGCCGACCCGCGGCTACGGGATGCGGCCGTACCGCGACGCGGAAATCGTCACCTACGTGCTCGACGGCGCGCTCGCGCATCGCGACAGCCTCGGCAACGGGGCGATCGTCCGTGCGGGCGGCGTGCAGCGCATGAGCGCCGGCACCGGCGTGATGCTGAGCGAAACCAACGCGTCGCGTGACGAGCCGCTGCGCCTGCTGCGGATCTGGCTCGCGCCGGCCGGGGCAGGCGGCCGGCCCGGCTACGTGCAGACGCGCTTTGCCGATGACGAGAAACGCGGCCGGCTGCGGATAGTGGCGGCGCCGGACGGTGGCGACGGTGCGCTGCCGATCGGTGCGGACGCCCGCATCTTCGCGGGGCTGATCGACGGCGACGAGGCGGCGGCGTTCGACGTGCCGGCCGGGCGTCGCGCGTACGTGCACGTGGTACGCGGCGACCTCGAGGTGAACGGCTGTGCGCTGGCCGCGGGCGACGGCGTGCGGATCGGCGGCGTGGACGCGGTGGCGTTCGCGCGCGGCCAGGCGGCCGAGGTGCTGCTGTTCGACGTCGCCTGACTGCAAAAAGGGGACGCGGGCCGGTGCCCGCGTCCCCTTCGATGCCGCTCCGCGGAGCGGCCCGCCGGCTTACTGCGCCGGCGCCGACGCGGCCTTGGCCGCGCGATGCTGCTCCCAGCGCTCCTTCATCTTCTCGTGGCGCTGTTCCATCTTCGCGAACTGCTGCTTGAGCGCCGTGCTGACCATCGTCTTCTGCTGGTCGTTCAGCCCGTTGTAGAACGTGAGCCACGCGGCGGACGTCTGCTCGCGCAGTTGCGCGTTCTGCGCCTCGGCCTGCTGGCGTGCCGAGTGCATTGCGCTCAGGTCGAGGATCGGCTGGTTCTGCTGCGCCTTGAACTGGTCGCGCATCTGCTCGTGGCTCTTGCGCATCGCGTCACGGTTCTGCTTCATCGTGTTGACGGCCGCCTGCCATTGCTGTTCCTGCGACGCGTTGAGCTTCAGCTGGTCGTGCAGTTTCATGATCGCGCCGAACGGGCCGCCTTCGTGCCCGCCGTGCATCTGGTGGGCGCCAGGGCCGCCCGGAGGCGGCATGTCGTCGGGCTGCGCGGCATGCGCGGTGCCGAATGCGAGAGCGAGCAGGGTGGCGGCCGCGATGGCCACGCGGGAAGTCTTCTTATACATTTCAGAAACTCCTTGTATCCAAAGGGTCCGGCGATGCGGTACCGGGAAAACCGGGTGCCGCATCCGGTAAGACGCAGGTTAGCGATGCAGGCTGCGGCCGGTGTTACGTGGGGCGGTGGCCGGGTTACCGCGCATTACAGTTCCCTTGCGCGGTAACCCGCAGTAACCCTTTCGTCCCTTTGTTTCGTTCTTCGACTCCGCCCTCGCGCGGTAAACTTCGAACCATGACTACCCAGATCCTCATCGTCGACGACGACCAAGAACTCCGAGACCTGCTGCGCGACTACCTCGTGCGCCAGGGGATGGAAGTGTCCGTGCTGCACGACGCGGCGACGCTCGAGAAGCGCCTCGAGCGCGAGCGGCCCGACCTGATCGTGCTGGACCTGATGATGCCGGGCGTCGACGGCCTGACCGCGCTGCGCCAGTTGCGCGCGGCCGGCGACGACATCCCCGTGATCATGCTGACCGCGCGTGCGGACGACGTCGACCGCATCGTCGGGCTCGAGCTCGGCGCGGACGACTACCTCGGCAAGCCGTTCAACCCGCGCGAGCTGCTCGCGCGCGTGCAGGCCGTACTGCGCCGCCGCCGCGCGACGCCGTCGGCCGCGGCGCCCGAACAGCGCGAGCCGTTCGCGTTCGGCCGCTTCGTGCTCGACTTCCAGGCGCGCACGCTGTCGGTCGACGGCAAGCCGGCTACGCTGTCGAGCAGTGAATTCGCGCTGCTGAAGATCTTCGTGAACCATGCGCTGCGCACGCTCACGCGCGAGCGGCTGCTCGAGCTGCTGCACGGGCCCGAGTACGACGGCACCGACCGCGGCATCGACGTCCAGGTGTGGCGCCTGCGCCGCATCCTCGAAACGGATCCGTCGACGCCGCGCTTCATCCAGACGGTTCGCGGGCGCGGCTACGTGTTCGTGCCCGACGGCGAGGCCCATGCGCAAACCCATTGATTCACTGTTCGGGCGGCTGGCGCTGCTCGTCGTCGGCGTCCTGCTCCTGTCGCACTTCGCGTGGTTTTTCGCGATGCGGCTCGAGCGCAACCAGATGCAGACGCGTTATGCGGTCGAGGAGGCCGCGTTCCTCGTCGACGCGGTGCGCCAGCACGTCGCGCGCACGCCCGACCAGCCGCTGCCGTCGCGCGTGCGGCTCGTGTCGCCGGACAGCGCCGACGTGCCGAAGGGCGGCGATGCAGGGCTGCCGCCGCCGCTGAAGCGGTTCCGCGACGACGTGAGCGACCGCATGCCGCCCGGCACGCAGGTCGAGATCGGCACGCCCGGCCATCCGCCCGTGCTGTGGGTGAAGGAGCCGGCCGACCGCAACTGGATCGTGGTGCCCGTGCAGCCGCTGCGGCCGCCGCGCTCGCTCGACCGGATGCTGCTGTGGCTCGGCACGATATTCTCGGCCGGCGTGATCGCCGCGCTGTTCGCGGCCTGGCAGCTGCAGCAGCCGCTGCGCTCGCTCGCGCGCGCGGTCGCGCGCTTCGGTCGCGGCCAGCCGGTGCCGCCGCTGCGTGAGCGCGGCCCGCGCGAGCTGCGCCAGCTCACGCATGGCTTCAACCAGATGGTGGAACAGGTGTCGCAGGCCGAGAGCGACCGCGCGGTGATGCTCGCGGGCGTGGCGCACGACCTGCGCACGCCGCTTGCGCGGATGCGGCTGCGGGCGGAAATGATGGACGACGCCCGGCTGCGTGACGGCGTCGTGCGCGACGTCGATTCGATGTCGCACATCGTCGATCAATTCCTGGTGTTTGCGCACGGCGGGTCCGATCGCAGCGAGCCGGTGCCGGTCGATCAGGCGTGCGAGCGGATCGCGCGCAGCTATCGCGCGGTCGCGCCGAACGCGCCGACGGTCCAGACCCGGCTCGACGCCGATCCGGGCTTCCGGCTGCCGACGGCGACGCTCGACCGGATCCTGTCGAACCTGCTGGACAACGCGCATGCGTACGGTGCGCCGCCCGTGCTCATCGAGACGGCGCGCACGCCGACCGGCTACGTGCTGTCGGTGAGCGACAGCGGCGGCGGGATCGCACCGCGCGACCTCGCGGCGGCCACGCGGCCGTTCGTGCGGCTCGACCCCGCGCGAGGCGGCAACGGCCACAGCGGGCTCGGGCTCGCGATCGTCGAGCGGCTCGTACTCAGGCTGGGCGGGGCGTGCGACATCGGCAACCGCCCCGAAGGCGGCCTGCGCGTCGCGATGACGTTCCCGTTCGAGGTCGTGCCGAAGGACGAACCCCACGCACAAGCCGCATGAGCGGCTGCGGCGCCGGCCCGTCCGGGCTGGCGCCGCGTGCCGTCATTCGCCGAACAGCGTGCCGAGCGTCTCGGCCGCGTTGCTGTCGATGGTGTTGTAGGTCACGGTGGTGGCCTCGAAGATGTAGACGGTCGTGTACCGGCCGAGGCGCTCCAGGATTTCCTCCTGCAGCGATTCAGGCACGACGTTCATGTTCAGGTACCACGCCGTCGACGACAGCCGCGTCTGGAACGACCCGTACTCCTGCATCAGTTCGTAGAACGCGTCGGCATCCTGATCGCGGCAGACGATCACCAAGTTTCCTGCCATTCCCTTTCCTCCCGCTCGTCGATCGATCCCCGGGGCCTGTTGACATCGGGCACGCGCATGCGTTGCCATCGGACCGTCCGCAACAGATCCCGAGGGCCAGCCCTGATCATACCCGCTTAGTCGTATCCGGCTGGTGACGCGCGACATGGTTTGTCGCGTACGTGCGGCTGGCGGGTTCCCGGGCGAGCCGGATCACGGCATAATTCGGGCCTGCATGCCGGCCGAAAGACTGCGGCCGGGGCTGCCGACCCGCGCACCCGCCATCCGCCCACGCGCCAGGCATGATCCGTGCGCCGCCTGCGCCGTTCCCGGACGGGACGGTTGTACCTGAAATACAGGTTGGTGTAGTGTCGTGCCGTCGCGGCCGACTCGTCCGGGGCGCGGCAGCGCGTGCACGCACGGCGCACCGCGCTCGCGCGCGATCGTCAGTCAATCGAATTACCGCACCCGTGCGCTTTGCCATGAATCAACATCGACTGCCGGCTTCGTTCGGCCTTACCGGGGAGGGCGCCTGATGGACGTCGGAT
Source organism: Burkholderia sp. AU33423 (assembly GCF_002223135.1). Classification (NCBI taxonomy): domain Bacteria; kingdom Pseudomonadati; phylum Pseudomonadota; class Betaproteobacteria; order Burkholderiales; family Burkholderiaceae; genus Burkholderia; species Burkholderia sp. AU33423. The sequence continues at coordinate 184,367 of NZ_NKFH01000005.1, read as the reverse complement.
TCTTCAATCCGAACCGGACCGCCAACGCGTCCGCGTGGCGCGTCCTGCCGAACCGGTGGGATTTCATCGCGTTTCCGCTGATCATCTGCCTGCTCGCGATGGCGATCGTCGGTTTCCACGAAACGATGGCGCCGATCGGTACCCTGCAGACGCAGAAGATCTCGCTCGACCCGTCGAACCTGCCCGAATACGCGTTGCGCACCACGCTGCGGATGCTCGCCGCGATGGTCGCGTCGCTTGCGTTCACGCTGATCTACGGCACGCTCGCCGCGAAAAGCCGGCGTGCCGGCATGGTGCTGATCCCGATCCTCGACATCCTGCAGTCGGTGCCGGTGCTCGGCTTCATCTCGTTTACGGTCACGTTCTTCCTCGCGCTGTTCCCGAGCCGCGTGCTCGGCGCCGAGCTCGCGGCGATCTTCGCGATCTTCACGAGCCAGGCGTGGAACATGACGTTCAGCTTCTACCAGTCGCTGCGTACGGTGCCGCGCGACCTGGACGAAGTGTCGCGGGGTTTCCACCTGACGTCGTGGCAGCGCTTCTGGAAGCTCGAAGTGCCGTTCTCGATGCCGGGCCTGATCTGGAACATGATGATGTCGATGTCGGGCGGCTGGTTCTTCGTCGTCGCGTCGGAGGCAATCACCGTCGGCAACCAGACCATCACGCTGCCGGGCGTCGGCGCGTATCTCGCGCAGGCGATCTCGGACAAGAATCTCGGTGCGATCGGCTGGGTGATCCTCACGATGACGGTCGTGATCGTCGCGTACGACCAACTGCTGTTCCGCCCGCTGATCGCGTGGGCCGACAAGTTCCGGATGGAGAACACCGCGTCGGGCGATGCGCCGCAATCCTGGCTGCTCGACCTCGTGCGCCGCACGCGCCTGATTCATCAACTGCTCGTGCCGGCCGGCTGGTTCTTCGCGAAGGCCGCGCGGATTCCGCTGCGGCTGCCGCTGTCGGGGGCGATGCGCTTCTCGCTGCCGAAAGTCGAGAAGAAGGCGTCACGCACGGTCGACATCGCGTGGGCGACCCTCGTGCTGCTCGGCACGGCCTATATCGTGTGGCGCGTCATCAGCTTCGTGTCGACCGGCGTGACGATGGCCGAGGTCGGCCACGTGCTGGTGCTGGGGCTCATCACGCTGCTGCGCGTGGTCGTGCTGATCTCCATCGCATCAGTGATCTGGGTGCCGATCGGCGTGTGGGTCGGGCTGCGCCCGAAGCTCGCCGAAAAGCTGCAGCCGCTCGCGCAGTTCCTCGCCGCGTTCCCGGCGAACCTGCTGTTCCCGGTGTTCGTGATCGTGATCGCGCGCTTCCACCTGAACGCCGATATCTGGCTGTCGCCGCTGATCGTGCTCGGCACCCAGTGGTATATCCTGTTCAACGTGATCGCCGGCGCGACGTCCTACCCGAACGACTATCGCGAAGCGGCGACGAACTTCCGCATCCGTGGCTGGCAGTGGTGGCGGCAGGCGATCCTGCCCGGCATCTTCCCGTACTACGTGACCGGTGCGATCACCGCATCGGGCGGCGCGTGGAACGCGAGCATCGTGTCGGAAGCCGTCCAGTGGGGCAATACCAAGATCGAGGCGCACGGCCTCGGTGCCTATATCGCGCAGACCACCGCCGCCGGCGATTTTCCGAAGATCATCCTGGGCATCGCCGTGATGTCCCTGTTCGTTACCCTGTTCAACCGCCTGTTGTGGCGTCCGCTGTATGCCTTCGCCGAAGCGAAGCTGCGGCTCGACTGAGACCGATTGAGAGCGAAACGCGATGCACAATCCGAATGCTGTAAACGCCCCCGTCCAGACGAACCAGCCGCCGCGCCTCGGTGAGGAAATCCTGCGCGTCGATCACGTCTGTCGCGGCTTCAACAAGACGCAGGGCGAACTGCTCGTGCTCGACGATGCGAACCTGGCGCTGCGCGAAGGCGAGATCGTCGGGCTGCTCGGCCGTTCCGGCTCGGGCAAGTCGACGCTGCTGCGCATCATCGCCGGGCTGATCGAGCCGACCGGCGGTGAAGTGACCTATCTCGGCCAGCCGCTGCGCGGGCCGGCCGAAGGCGTCGCGATGGTGTTCCAGACCTTCGCGCTGTTCCCGTGGCTCACCGTGCTGCAGAACGTGGAAGCCGGCCTCGAGGCGCTCGGCGTCGGCGCACGCGAGCGGCGCGAGCGTGCGCTGGCCGCGATCGACCTGATCGGTCTCGACGGCTTCGAGAACGCGTACCCGCGCGAATTGTCGGGCGGCATGCGCCAGCGCGTGGGTTTTGCGCGCGCGCTCGTCGTCGATCCGACGATCCTGCTGATGGACGAACCGTTCTCCGCGCTCGACGTGCTGACGGCCGAGACGCTGCGTACCGACCTGCTCGATCTGTGGACGCAGGGCCGGATGCCGATCAAGTCGGTGCTGATCGTCACGCACAACATCGAGGAAGCGGTGTTCATGTGCGACCGGATCCTCGTGCTGTCGTCGAACCCGGGCCGCGTGATCGCCGAGATCAAGGTGCCGTTCAAGCATCCGCGCAACCGGCTCGACCCGGCGTTCCGCAAGCTCGTCGACGACATCTACGCGAAGATGACGGCCCGCCAGACCGGCGAGGCGACGAAGAAGGGGCTGGAGCTCGGCAGCTGGCTGCCGCAGGTGTCGACCAACCTGATGGCCGGCCTGATCGAGACGCTCGCGATGGCGCCGTACCACGGCCGCGCGGACATGCCGGAAATCGCGCGTACGCTGCATCTGGAAGTCGACGATCTGTTCCCGATCGCCGAAGTGCTGCAGTACCTCGGCTTCGCGGACGTGCGGGAAGGGGACGTGTTCCTGACGCCGCCGGGGCGCGTGTTCGCGGAATTCGGTACGCAGGAGCGCAAGCTGATGTTCGCGGATCACCTGCTGAAGCACGTGCCGCTCGCCGCGCGGATCAAGAAGGTGCTGAACGAGCGCCCGGGCCATCGTGCGCCGCGCGTGCGCTTCGAGCAGGAGCTGGAGGATTTCCTGTCGGACGGCGCCGCCGAGGAGACGCTCGACGCGGTGATCGACTGGGGCCGTTACGGCGAGATCTTCTCGTACAACGACCAGACCGAGATTTTCAGTCTCGAGGACGTCGAGTCGTGATCGACGTGCCGGGCCGTGCGGCCCGGCATGCGTGTGCGCCGCGCATCATGCGCGGCGTGTCGCGCGGTTACTGCAGGTTCCCCCACCGGTCGACCGCCGGTTCCGCCGACGCCCACTTCCAGTGCGCGCCTTGCTGGCAGGCATTCGCGAAATACCAGTCGGCCTTGTCGCCATCCTTCACCGAGAACGCGAATTCCTTGCAGATCGCGAGCGCCGATGCGTACGCACGCGTGACGCGCACTTCGCCTTCGCCGTTTTCGAGCGGCAGCGTGTTCTTCACCTTCCACGGCTTCACTTCGCCGACGGCCAGGCTGCCGGCCGTCTTCGCGATCGCGTCCTGCTGGTTCTGATGGAGCTGCTTCATCGTGCGGTTGACGGCTTCGTCGGTCGCGGCCTGCACGGCAATCCCGACGCCGACGCCGACCGCCGGGTTCGCGGTGACGAGGCCCGTCGCCGCGCCGGCGAGGGCGCCGCTCGCCGCGCCGACCGATCCGCAGCCCGACAGCGTGGCCATCGCCGCGCACAGCGCGCCGATGGCCGCGATACGGAGTGCGACGCTCATTGCAGCGCGCCCCAGCGTTCGGTCGCCGGTTCGGCCGATGCCCATTTCCACACGGGGCCGTCGCGGCAGATCGTGGCGACGTAGAAGGCCGATTGCGCGGCTTTGTCGGGTTTCGCGGGCGTATCGACCGCGAACACGATTTCCTTGCAGTCGAGCGGACCGATGCTGATCATCCGGCTGACCGTCACACGCCCCTGCTCGTCGTCCTCGATCGGGAACGAGTGGTGCGTCGACCACGGCGCAACGCCGCCCACATCGAGCGGGCCCGCAGCCTTCGCGATCTGTTCCTGGGTGTAACGGTGTGCGACCCGCTGCGAGTACTGGACGCCCGCCCGCGCACCGGCGACGGCGCCGAGGCCGATGCCCGTCGCGACGGCGGCGTTGTTGGTGACCTTGGAGGCGATCGCGGCGCCCGCGATACCGGCGCCGGCTGTCGCGCCCTCGCTGTACAGCGAGTTGCAGCCGGACAGCAGTGCGGCCGTGGCGAACGCGGCCAGCACGACGCGCGCCGGCATGGCCCGGCGCGTCGATTCGAAACGAATGTTCATCCCTGAGTGCAAGTCCTGTCTGGGTGAGCGGCGTCGCATGCACGCCGTCATGCCGCGTCATTGTTTCGCAATTGTCATAGGAAAACTGCAAAGCTTTGACAAATCGCCGGACGGCAGGCCGCGCGCGTGCGCGCGTGGCCATTGTCGAACAGATGAATCGAGAGGGGTCGAAACGTTACAAATTGAAGGCAATTGTTACCTTGGCATGCAGGGAAGCGACCTAGACTTTTGAGTTATGGAATGTTTCTACGACGGCCTCGGGCCGCGACCCACATGAGACACCCAGCCATGCGCCGTTCGAAACGGCTTTCGCCCCGGCCGCCCGAAGCCGGGACCGGCCATCCGGAGACGGACCGCCCGCGTCCGCCGACCGACGCGCCGCCGGCACCGCCCGCCGGCGCGCCCGGCGAGACGCCGGCCGACGGCGATCACAACCAGGGTGGCGCGCGCCCGGAAGGGCTCGACTATCAGCGGGATCTCGGCCAGGAGCAGGACGCCTGATGCCGTTGCCGCCGTATTCCGCCGCTGTCATTCACACCTGCATTGCTCACATCTGAATCGCCGCACGGCCGCCTTCGGGCCGCCGTGTCCGCCTTGGCGCGCGCCGCGCGCCAGCCAATCGAATCGAGGAGGGGAAGCCGCATGAGCAGATTGATCGTGGTATCGAACCGTGTCGCCGCCGGTGAGGACACGCGCCCGAGCGCGGGTGGCCTGGCGGTCGGCGTGATGGACGCGCTGAAGGAAACGGGCGGCGTCTGGTTCGGCTGGAACGGCGAGATCGTCGACGCACCCGACACCGCGCCCGCGATCCAGCGGGACGGCAACGTCACCTACGCGACGGTCGGGCTGACCCGGCGCGACTACGACCAGTACTACCGCGGTTTCTCGAATGCGACGCTGTGGCCGGTGTTCCATTACCGCGGCGATCTCGCGCGCTTCGACCGCCAGGAGTACGCGGGCTATCTGCGTGTGAACGCGATGCTCGCGAAGCAGCTCGCCGCATTGCTGCGCCCCGACGACCTGATCTGGGTGCACGACTATCACCTGTTGCCGTTCGCGCATTACCTGCGCGAACTCGGCGTGAAGAACCCGATCGGCTTCTTCCTGCACATTCCGTTTCCGTCGCCCGACATGCTGCGTCTCGTGCCGCCGCACGAGGAGCTCGTGAAATTCATGTGCGCGTACGACGTCGCGGGCTTCCAGACCGAATCAGACAAGCAGGCGTTTACCGACTACATCGAGCGGCGCGGGATCGGCGCGGCGAGCGACGACGGGATGCTGCACGCGCATGGCCGCGTCGTGAAGGTCGCCGCCTATCCGATCGGCGTGCATCCCGACGCGATCGCGCAGGCGGCCGTCCAGTACGGCACGCGCAAGCCGGTGAAGAGGCTGCGCGAGGCGCTCGACGGGCGCAAGCTGGTGATGAGCGTCGACCGCCTCGATTATTCGAAGGGGCTCGTCGAGCGCTTCCAGTCGTTCGAGCGGATGCTCGCGAACGCGCCGGGCTGGCAGGGGCGCGTGTCGCTCCTGCAGATCGCGCCGCCGACGCGTTCCGACGTGAAGACCTATCAGGACATCCGTGAAACGCTCGAGGGTGAGGCCGGCCGCATCAACGGCCGCTTCTCGCAGCTCGACTGGACGCCGATCCAGTACCTGAACCGCAAGTACGAGCGCAACCTGCTGATGGCGTTCTTCCGGATGTCGCAGGTGGGCTACGTGACGCCGCTGCGCGACGGGATGAATCTCGTCGCGAAGGAGTACGTTGCGTCGCAGGATCCGGCCGATCCCGGCGTGCTCGTGCTGTCGGAGTTCGCGGGCGCGGCAGCCGAGCTGACCGGCGCGCTCCTCGTCAATCCGTACGACCTGTCGCAGATGGCCGAGGCGCTCGAGCGCGCGCTGTCGATGCCGCTCGCGGAGCGGCAGGCGCGTCACGAGGAGAACCTCGCGCGGCTGCGCGCGAACGACCTGTCGGTCTGGCGCGATACGTTCGTTGCCGACTTGCGCAGTGTCGCGGCGGCCGCGTCGGTCACGCGGCGCGCGGGCCGGCGCGTTGCGCATGCGTGAGGTCGTGCACGTGCCCGGCGTCGCCGACGATGCGAGCGAAGAAGCCGCACGCCGCTTCTTTATCGTCACCGGTGGCCCGGGCTCGGGCAAGAGCACGTTGCTCGACGCGCTCGAGCACGCCGGTTTCGCGCGCTCGCAGGAAGCCGGTCGCGGCGTGATCCGCGACCAGATGGCGATCGACGGTCACGCGTTGCCATGGCGTGACCCGGCGGCGTTCGCCGAGCTGATGCTGAGCTGGGAGATGCGCTCGTACGATCTCGCGCGCCACGCGCGCGGGCCCGTGTTCTTCGATCGAGGCGTGCCGGACGTGGTCGGCTATCTACGGCTGACAGGGCTCGCGGTGCCCGCGCATGCGGAAGCCGCGGCCCGCCGTTTCCGCTACCACCGGCGCGTGTTCATCGCGCCGCCGTGGCCGGACATCTATGCGCAGGACACCGAACGCAGGCAGGACTTCGCGGAAGCCGTGCGCACCTACGACGCGATGGTCGATTGCTACACGTCATATGGCTACCGGCTGATCGAATTGCCGCGTGAGAGCGTGAAGACGCGCGTGCGCTTCGTGCTGGACGCGCTCGACGTGGCATGACGCTCGGCCGCGCATGCGGTGCGCGGTGGCGTCAGGTCGCCGTGTCCGGCCGTGGCGACGTGATGCGCAGCATGCTGACGACCGCGGCCACCGCCGCGAATGCCGCGGCGACATAGAGCGCAATCGTCGGCCCGCGATCCGGCGCGAGCCCGAAAATCAATGCGACGAGCGCGGCGCCGAGCGTCTGCCCGGTCAGCCGCGCGGTGCTCAGCATGCCGCCCGCGCCGCCGCTGCGTTCGCGCGGCGCCGACGACAGCATCGCGCGGTTGTTCGGCGACTGGAACAACCCGAAGCCCGCACCGCACAGCGCCATCCGCCACACGATGTCGACGGTGCCCGGGTGCGCGCCGATCGTCGCGAGCGACAGCAGCCCGGCCGCGAACAGCGCGAGCCCGATTCCGCCGAGGATGCCGGCCGAATAGCGATCCGACAGCACGCCCGCGAGCGGCGCGGCGAACATGATCACGAGCGGCCACGGCGTCATGTACAGGCCCGTCTCGACCTGCGAGAAGCCGAGCGAATTCTGCAGCCAGAACGGCAGCGCGACGAACGCGAGCATCTGCGACGTGAACGACGCCGTCGACGTATAGACCGACAGCGCGAACATCGGGATGCGCATCAGGTCGACCGGCAGCAGCGGCGCCGGCTGCGACAGCTGGCGCTTCACGAAGAAGTAGCCGACGACGAATGCAACGGCCAGCTCGGCCGCGACGTACGCATGGCCTTCGCCGTGGCCGAGCCCGTCCACGGCCGTGATCAGCAGCCCGAACACGCACGCGTTCATCAGCGCGCTCGCGAAATCGTACGGCGCGTCGTGCAGCGGGTTGGCCGGCAGCGCGCGCAGGCTGCCGAATACCGCGGCAATGCCGATCGGCACGTTGACCGCGAACAGCCACGGCCACGAGGCGAACGACAGGATCGCGGACGCGACCGTCGGCCCGATCGCCGACGACAGCGCCACCACCATCGCATTGATCGACAGCCCGCGCCCGAGCATCGACGACGGGTAGATCATCCGCACGAGCGCGGCGTTGACGCTCATGATGCCGGCCGCGCCGAAGCCCTGGATCACGCGCATCACGGCCAGCATCGGCAGCGAGCCGGCGAGCGCGCAGCCGAGCGACGCCGCGGTGAACAGCGCGAGCCCCGCGATGTAGATGCGGCGGTAGCCGACGCGCTCGCCGAGCGAAGCAAGCGGCAGCAGCGTGATCGTGACCGCGAGCTGGTACGCGTTGACGATCCAGATCGAGGCGGCGTCGGATGCGTGCAGGTCGCGCGCGATCGTCGGCAGCGCGACGTTCGCGATGGCGCCGTCGAGCACGGCGAGCGTGATGCCCAGTGCGACGCAGACGATCGCCCAGTAGCGTTGCGGAAGGGGCAGGCCGGTATCGGCGTTCATGGCGGGAGCAGAGGCGTGGTTGTCCGCGCGCCCGGTTGCCGGTTGCGTGCGCAACCATGTGCAAGGGTGGAGGCGGCGATGAGCGGCCCGGCCGGCGCAACTGCACCGGAGCGGGGCCGGTCGAGTGTATCACCGGGCCGCATGGCGCGACGCCGGCGCTCAGCCTTCGAAGTCGAGGCCGCCGAGCCGCACGAGCGGGTCGGCCTGCGTGCGCGACAGGAGATCGATGTCGCGCGCGCTCTGCCATGCCCCCAGCTTTTTTGGCAGCGCGGCGAGGTAGTGCTCGAAGCGTTGCGGGCCGTCCGACTCCATCAACCGCTCGATTTCGTCGGTGTCCCAGGTCAGTTCGAGGTTCAGCGGATGGTCGAAGCCGCTGACGTGCTCGTGCGGCGCGCTGCGGATCTGCACGCGCGTCGGGTGCCCGTGTCCGCCATACGGGACGACGTCGGTCAGCACGTGTTCGGCGAAGAAGGCGGCGATTGCCTGTGCGATGCGCGGGGCGAATTCCGTATCGAAACGGCGGGCGGTTTCGGGCTGCATGACGGCGTCTCCTGTATGTCGAAAATCGTAGCACGGCCACGGCGCATTTCGACGGACGTGATACCGGTAATCGCGCGTTACCACTTGCTGCATCTATTACGGCCGCGAGCCGCCACAATGCATCGCATCCAGTACCACTTCGCGTGGGAGTCCATCATGAAAAAAATTGCCGCAGTGTGTGTCCTCGCCGGTTCGCTTGCCGTGGCAGGCCCGGCGTCCGCGCATGGCCGCGACGGTGGCGCCGTCATCGGCGCGTTGATCGGCGGCGCGGTGCTCGGCGCGATCGTGACGTCCGCGATGAATCCGCCCGTCGCGTATCAGGCGCCCGCGTACCAGGCACCGGCCTATCAGCCGCCGACGTACTACCAGGCGCCCGCGTACCAGCAGTCTGCGTATCCGACCTACCAGCAGGCGCAGTACCAGGACGACGGCCCCAGCTATTGCTACGACCGCTACCAGCGCGCGTATGTGTGCGGCGCGCCCGTGTCGGGCGGCTACGCGCGGCCGGCAGGCTGGTAAGCGGGGCGGCCGCGCGACGTGTGATCGGTCGGCGCCGGACGGCCGGCACCGCCGACGTTCACTTCGCCGCAGTGGACGACAAAAGGCCCTCGCTTGATGCGAGGGCCGTCGTCTTTTGCGCGGCCGTCCGTTCGTCTGCGTGACGGGTCGGCCGTCGGCGGGCCGTGCTCGGATACAAACGGTTGCAAATATGCGTCAGTGGCGATGGCCGCCGCCACCGTCGCCATCGTTCCAGTCGCCGCGGCGCCCGTCGCCGTGCCCCCAGCCGTTGCCGCGGTTGCCGCGATCGCCACGGTTGCCGCGATCGCCGTCCCAGCGATGGTAATCGCGCCGGCCGCGATCCCAGTCGCGTCCGCCGCCACCGCCGCCCCAGATATTGACCGTGCCGTACACGGGCGACGGCGCGTACCCGTAGCCGGGATCGGAATAGTAGGGCTGCCCGTACCCGTATCCGGCGTCCGGGGCGACGACGCAGCCGGCCAGCAGGGTCGCGACGCCGGCGGCAGCAATGAGCTTCAGCATGATGTTCTCCGTTGATTCGCTATAAGTACCGCGCAAGGGAATTGCCAGCTGTTTGCAATTGTGTCTTCAAATTACATGCCGTAAGGTCCTGCGGCGACAGTGTTAGCATCCGGGGCTCATTTGTTTTTCAGGAGCACATCGATGAAATTCGCGATCCGGGCCGCACTGGCCGCCTTCTGCGTGACGACAGCCGCCGCCTGCGTGGCGGGGCCCGCTTCGGCGCCCGCCGTGACGGCCGAGTCGATCAAGATGTTTCCGCAGGCAGCGGCCGGCCAGCAGCGCGTCGTGATCGCGCTGCCCGCGCTCGAGAGCGAAGGCGATGCGCGCGTCGAGCTGATGATCGGCAAGACGCTGCAGACCGACTGCAACCAGCAGTGGTTCGGCGGCGAGCTGACCGCCGAGGACGTGAAGGGCTGGGGCTATACGTACTACCGGCTCACCGACGTGAAGGGGCCGGCATCGACGCTGATGGCATGCCCGGGGCAGGCGCCGCAGCAACGATTCGTGCAGGTGCGTGGTGACGGCCAGCTGCTGCGCTACAACAGCCGCCTGCCGCTCGTCGTCTATGTGCCGGACGGCTTCGAGGTGCGCTATCGCGTGTGGCATGCGTCGAAGGACGTGCAGCACGCGGCGAAGCAGTAACGCCACGGCGCGGCCGCGCGTGGCGGCGGCGTCCTGGCGCTACGCGCCGCCCGTACCGACGAGCGCTGGCCACGCGGCCAGCGCGGCTTGCGCGACGGCCTCCAGATCGCGACGGCTTGCACCGTCGCGCGCCTGGATCGACATCCCCTGCTGGACCGTCACGTAGTACCGCGCGATTGCGTCGAGGTTCGCGTGTGCCGCGATCTCGCCGGTCGCGACGCCTTGCCTGAGGCGCTCGCGCAGGTTCTCGACCGTGCGCTCGCGCATCGCGATCAGCGTTTGCCGGACCGTATCGGAACGCTCGGCCGGATGCAGTGCCGACAGCACGATCAGGCAGCCCGCCGGCTTCGACCGACGCGTGAACACGCGTGCGGTATCCATCAGGTAGTTCCGTACGGCGTCGTGCGCGCTGCCGGCCTGTTCGACGCCCGCCCAGATTTCCCGCCCCTCCGTTGCGCCGTAGTGATCGAGCGCTTGCCGGAACAACGCTTCCTTGCTGCCGAACGCCGCATACAGGCTCGGCGACGCGATGCCCATCGCGGCCGTCAGGTCGGCCATCGACGCGCCTTCGTAGCCGAGGCGCCAGAACACCTCCATCGCGCGATCCAGCGCCGCTTCCTTGTCGAAGCTTCTCGGTCGGCCCCGTTCAGCCATTGTGTCCGTCCCTTCGTCGATTTCTGTGTCGATCGATAAATTAAATCAATTGACTGTGTCGCGCAACTTGCCACATTCTGTGTCGGTCGTTACATAAATGAGGAAAGGAACAGACATGAATCGACTTCAGGGCAAGCGTGCACTCATCACGGGCGGCAGCCGCGGCATCGGTGCGGCAATTGCGAAACGGCTGGCGGCCGAGGGCGCGGACGTCGCGATTACCTACGAGAAATCGGCGGAGCGGGCGCAGGCCGTCGTCGCCGGCATCGAGGCGCTGGGCCGCCGCGCCGTCGCGATCCAGGCGGACAGCGCCGATCCGGTGGCCGTGCGCGACGCGGTCGATCGTGCGGCGGAGGCGTTCGGCGGTCTCGACATTCTCGTCAACAACGCGGGGATTTTCCGGGCCGGTGCGCTGGACGACCTCACGCTCGACGATATCGACGCGACGTTGAACGTGAACGTGCGCGCGGTGATCGTCGCGTCGCAGGCGGCGGCGCGGCATCTCGGCGAGGGTGGGCGCATCGTGTCGACCGGCAGTTGCCTCGCCACGCGCGTGCCCGATGCGGGGATGAGCCTCTATGCGGCGAGCAAGGCCGCGCTGATCGGCTGGACGCAGGGGCTTGCGCGCGATCTCGGCCCGCGCGGCGTCACGGTCAATATCGTGCATCCGGGGTCGACGGATACCGACATGAACCCGGCCGACGGCGAACATGCCGGTGCGCAGCGTTCGCGGATGGCGATCCCGCAGTACGGCAAGGCCGACGACGTGGCGGCGCTTGTCGCGTTCGTCGTCGGGCCGGAAGGGCGGTCGATCAACGGGACCGGGTTGACGATCGATGGCGGTGCGAACGCGTGAGTGCGTGAATGCCGACGCCCGGCGTGAGTTTTCGACCGGGCGGTGTTGCGTTCGTTATCGGCAGCCGAGCCGGTGATGCTCGGTTTCGAGATCGGCGCGCTTGTCGTAAGCGCGCAGTTCGTTGCGTGGCTTGCCGTCGGGACCCATCCCGCGCACGACCTTCTGGCCGCGGTCGGGGGCGTGCGTGACGGCGTCGATGCCGGCGGCCAGTTCACGGCAGCGTGAGTCGGGCGAGGGGTTTTCCGCGTGCGGTGCTGCCGCGTTCGTGATGTTGGCGACGCCGGGGCTGACATAGCGCGGCTTCGCGGGTGCGGTAAGGGTGTCGGCGGCGTTTGCCGTGCCGGTCATCGCTGAAAGCGCGGCGAGTGCCGCGATCGCTCGAATCATTGCGTGAGTCCGGGTGCTGAAGAAGGTTCGGAATTCTACGCAATATGCGGCGCAGGGCCGTGGCGATCGGGCGAGATGCGATCGTGTGTCGCAGGGAGGCCGGCGGCTGAATGCTCGTCGATCCGTATGTGATGCTGGCAGGCTTTGAGCACGCAGCAGTGCACGCGGAAAGCAAGAAGCCCGCTTGCTTTCGCAGAGCGGGCTTCGGTATTGGTTGCGGGGGTAGGATTTGAACCTACGACCTTCGGGTTATGAGCCCGACGAGCTGCCAGACTGCTCCACCCCGCGGCGCGAAGTGTACTAGGGCTGATGTGGAGAGTCAATCGATTGGTGAATTACGTCGAATGGAATCGGCGGCCCACCTTCTCTGCGCGCGACGATCCGGCGTGCAGGTTGCCTGCCGATGCTTCCCGATCTGCTTCGACGTCAGACGCTTTTCGTCGGCGTCGTTGCGGTACTTGGTCGTGGGGAAAGTGGATGAGGCCATGAGGATGGCTGGTCCCCCGACAGAATTCATATCGCTATGCTGCGTGTGCTGTTCCGCCGACGTAGTTCAGAAGATACCAACAGAAATACCAACAGGCGTATCGGCGTAGGCTTGATCGGTCGAAGGTCGGTGCTGTACGCAACGTTGCTGTGTCGCCGGAAGCAAAAATATTTGGAGATTTGGAGATAGACGGTTGTATCGGCCTGTAAGCCTTGTCTGGTAAGGATGTGGTTATCTCCAAGTCTATCTCCAAAGTACACATTTTCTTGGAGAGAATGTTGGAGATAGGTTGCCGAGCGTTGGTGGTTGTCACCGCCGGGGTATGAGCTGCTCGCCATCTGGTGCCCTGCGCGCGAAGAATATCCCCGCCCCGCCGCCCCGTCCGGCGCGGCTTGCATGTATTGTCGGAGACTCGCACGGGGTAAAATTTCGTTGCACGGCACTCATCAGAAGGGACCTGCCAACCGAGATGATTCAAGTCACACGCAGAGAATTTGAAAAGGGGTGGGCACGCGCAAGAGCGGTCTACATGTCGATTGCTCATGGCGCCCAGACTAACAACGCTCATAGGCTGCTTCTTTTTTATGCTGTTGAGAACGGCCTGAAGGCGCTGATTATGCGGATGGAGCGAACACGGGACGGCGAGGCCGACTTCAGTAGTGAACTACACAATCTGAATCGATTGCTCGATCGAGCAGGGGCCGGTGCCAAGCTTCGCCTCGCCAGTAACGTGCTCATTCGAGATCACGTTGCGAACGTGGCGAGGAACTGTAGCGTTGGGGACATAAATCAAATGTGGCGCTACGGCTGCGTCGCGGACAGGCCAAGTGACGCCGATATCGAGGCCGGACTGAACTCGGTGGCGCAGTGGATAGATGAGCAGCTCGCGGCCCAATAGGAATAGACATGCAGAATAGCGATAGAAGCGATCTTCTCACGTGGTTCGACGTCGAGCGTCGGATCGCTCAATGCACCAAGGGCTTGACGGACTTGCCTGCGCCGATTTTGAGCGTGTCCGTTTATTCCGATTCTGTTGAGTTGGCAGTTGCTCAGGGAGCGGACAGGCAGCAGGTCGTTGCGGCGGTGAGAAATTGGTTCACTGAAGCAGAGTTCGACGACAGCGGTGCTGTTTGCCGAATTCTGCTTCGCATTGGGGCTGATTCGGCACTGCCGGTGAATTGGTCAGAAGAGGCTGGGGCTTGGAAGAAGGCACCCCAGCTTGTCCCGCTGTGGCGACGGCTAGTCTATATGGGCGATAACGATAAGGCCGCATTCCATGCGCCTTCAGCGTTCAAATCTGGCCCGACAATGATCGCGTTCCATTCGTTCAAAGGTGGTGTCGGCCGGACTACTAGTCTCATTGCGTTTATAGCTGCTCGGATCGCACAAGTGTCCGCGAAACAAGCGCGTGGACGCATCTTGATCATCGACGCCGATACCGAGGCTCCGGGCGTGACGTACTGGCTCAGTCGGGCGCAGAGGGGGAGTGTTTCTTATGTGCGACTTCTAGAGGCGCTGCATTCTCCGCCTACTAACGTTGAGGATGTCCTCCAGTACTTTGCCAAGGAAATTCAGAAGAACGCTATAGACGTCGACGGTACACAAGTATTCGTGCTTCCCGCGTTTGTCGATCAGACAGACCTTCTCAATGCGAAGGTGTCGCCTGAGCATCTTGTTCGTGCACCTAGTGATGCATGGGCACTTGGCGACCACCTTTACCGGCTGGCTACCTTGCTTGGCGCTGAGCAAGCTTTTGTCGATTTGCGTGCTGGCCTAAGCGAGCTAGCGAGTCCGATACTGTTTGACCCGAGGTTTCATCGGTTTGTTGTCACGACGATGGCCGAGCAGTCCATGCGCGGAGCTGAGCTACTTCTTCAGACGCTACGTCAGGTATGGAATTCACTGACGAGTAGTGAAGGTGCGCGGCATCCGTACATTGTCTTGTCGATGTTGACCGATGCGCTCAAAACTAGCACGGAATACGTTGATGTTCGCGAACGACTGGAGCGTGCATATGGTGCAATCGACCAGACAGATGCGGACACAGTAGATGCTCCAGAAGCCGACGAATTACTTCAGTCGTTTCTGACTTTCTTCGAAAGCAACTTTGCGACCGACTTGATGGTCTTTAGCAACTTCGATCAGGCGTTGACGGCGGTTAAGCGATCTTCGCTGATTGAAAGCGCATCGTCTTGGTTCTCGACAACTGAGCAACCGACCACCGTTTCGGCTGGGCCGACTACGATCGATCAGCTTGACGCTCAGGCGAAAAAGCTTGCCGAAACTTGTGAGGCGAAGGAGTTTGCCGAGAATCAAGAGCCGAGCGATCTCCTCATTACGGAAGCGTTGCGGAATCTTGGCCGCTCGTTCATCGAAGACTTGCCGAACGCTGTCTTGTTGGGAGCTAAAGGCAGCGGGAAGACGTTCAGTTTCCTTCAAATATCGTCCGCAAAGACATGGCCCGATTTTCTTAAGAAGATCGGCGTCGAGTCCAACGCGACAAAAGAGGTGCTTGTACTTCCGCTTCTTCGGTCGAATGAGCTTGGCAACGACAATTCCAATCTCGTAAATCGGAATTTTGAAGAGGTTCAGTCGACCGTGACCGGCAAGCTTAGTGTTGCTCCTCCGGTGATGACGTTGAGCCAGATTCAAGATCGCGTAGAGAAGCAGCGTATGGCTGCTTCTACACAATTGTCGGATTGGGTGTCGTTCTGGACATCAATCATGGCCAAGGCAGTTGGGTCGGATGCGGTAAGCCTTTCGGAGCTGAACCAACACGTGCTGGCGACGGGGCTGAACGTCGTCTACTTGTTCGACGGCATCGAAGACGTATTGAGAAACGTGCTTACGGAGGAAATCGAGAGGGTTGCGGTCGAAGCAATCATTGAGCTTCCAAATCGAATTCGTGAACTGCGGGAGCCAGCGATTGGTGTTCTTGCGTTTGTGCGTGAAGACTACGCGAAAGCAGTGAAAACGCAGAACTTTGGGCAATTCCAGTCGCGCTATGGAAAATTTAGGCTTGATTGGTCTCCGCGCGAGTTTTTACAGCTGGTCTTATGGCTCTGCGCCGACGCTGAAATTGAATGGGCAAGCAAGCAAGAGGTCGACTCGCTAGAGACGGAAAAGATAGTCGAGCGACTTGAAAGGCTATGGGGTAAGAAGCTCGGTCGCGATGATGCTGCTGAAGCGTACTCCGCACGGTGGGTGTATGCGGCGCTTAGCGATCTACGCGGTCGCCTTCAGGCGCGCGATGCTGTTCGATTTCTTGGTAGCGCAGCTCGTCAAGCAGGCGCGAAGAGACTTGCTGCCTGGAGCGACCGGGTATTGCCGCCAAGCGCAATTCGAGGGGCTTTACTTCCGACGAGCCAGAAGAAGGTCGAGGAGGCCATTAAGGAGTATCCCCCCCTCAAAGAATGGGTCGACAGGCTCGCCGACATTGACTCATCGAAAAAGAAGATTCCGTTTGTCGCTGAGGATCTCGGTCTTGATGGTCGCTTGCGGCAGAACTTACAAGAGATCGGCGTCATCTATGAAGACATTGAGAAGAGCGCCGCGGATCGACTTTATGTGCCTGAAATTTACCGTCACGGGCTGAGTCTCGGTTCCGGAGCAGGTGCGCGTCCTCGTGTTCAAGCACTACTGCAACGGGCGCTGGGATCGTTGCCGTTCTAACGATGTGAACCGCGAGATCGAGGTGCAATGGAGCCTTTCGTTGCACCTTGTCTGGCCTCTTGGTTCGAGCAACGTCGAACATCACATTCCAGCGCGGACGCGCATAATCGTTTGGCGACTTGTGTTGAATTGCTTTGCCAGACTCGCGATAGGAGTACCCTCACTCAGTAGCCGCCGCACGTCCTCTTGTTGTGACTTCGTTAGCGCGGGCGGCCGACCCATTGGCTTTCCCTCCCCCTTC
The DNA here is from genome assembly GCF_002223135.1 of Burkholderia sp. AU33423. Classification (NCBI taxonomy): domain Bacteria; kingdom Pseudomonadati; phylum Pseudomonadota; class Betaproteobacteria; order Burkholderiales; family Burkholderiaceae; genus Burkholderia; species Burkholderia sp. AU33423. The sequence continues at coordinate 167,583 of NZ_NKFH01000005.1, read as the reverse complement.
GCTCGCGCGATGCCGGCGTGAGTTCGCTCGATCAGTAGATCGCGTTCAAATTCTGCCACTGCGTTTAGGACCTGCATTGTCATTCGACCGGCAGCGCTCGTAAGGTCAACACCGCCAAGCGCGAGGCAATGAATACGAATACCGCGATCGGCCAGATTTTCAACTGTTGCACGCACGTCCATTGCGTTTCGGCCGAGGCGATCAAGCTTAGTGACAATCAATACATCGCCTTCTTCCATTCTGAGCAGCAGTTGTGCAAATCCCGGCCGTTGGTTCGCGCTGACGCTACCGGAAATGCTTTCCGTAACGACTCGACGCTTGTCCACGGCAAAGCCAGCTGCCTCGATCTCACGAAGTTGGTTGGCCACCGTTTGGTCGGCTGTGCTGACGCGAGCGTATGCGAAAGTCCGGGACATGTTGCGCTCTTATGTGTTCGAAAAGGGTGTCCGAATAATACACCATGTACGAAAGCTGGATTGGCTTATTTTCGGACAGGGTTGAGTGCATATGTCCGAAAGGGAACGGTTTCGGACGTGTGCGTCGGCCAAGCAGCTGACAATCATTCAGGCGGATGCCGGGGCAGGTCGACAGGTGCCACAGGTCGAGTGATAACGATCGACTGCGGTTCAACCCGTTGCCGCGATTCGGTTGCTGTTCGTAGGATGGGCGATATTAAAGACCGACAGCCATTCGCTACCACAAGGCAAGGCATAATCGGTAACGTTAGCTAATCTCTCTCCATCAGGACGGCACCGATGCTACCGACGAAAGAAGAATTGAAAAAGCGAATCGCTGATCACGTCAACAACTACCCCGATCTAGAGAGCATGGTCGCCGCTGGTCGGCTAACTTACAAATCAGGCTGGTATGAAGCCGCCGACCCGGCCGCATATGAGGCGGTAAGTCGATATATAACGGCTTTGCGGTCGAGAAAAAATGGAAAGGTGCAGTTCAAGCTGGCGCGGAAAAGCAAGGCACTACAGGCTCTGGTTGGGAAGACGCAAGCGGAATGAGCACACGCTATGGTATCTCGTCAGTAGAGTATCTGAAGCGGGCTGAGCTTCGCCTGAAGGAGCGGGACCCCGCATCTTTGTTTTACGCTGCCTTTGAGCTCCGCTGTGGCATCGAGGCCCGTATGGAAGAATACCTCGGTGCTTGGGATCACATAGGCAAAAAACAGAAGACCGGCTGGCAGATTACCCAGCTTGGTCGTAACGTCGAACAGGCGTTTCGCCTAGGCAACAAGGTCGTACGGTGGGCAATCCACAGCGATGCCTCGCCGACGCTGTTCATCGTTTTTTACCATACGCCTGTATCAAAATCACTTCAGAAGTGCGGGGAGAAGCTTGGCAACTACATGCACTCGATGAAGAAATTTCGTGCCCCGGACGACGTGTGGTGGGAAGGCTTTCGGGCTGACCTTCGGAATACTGCGGACCAGTTGCGTATTGCGAATACCGGGACGCTGCTCGGACCTCCTCTACAGAAGAATGGGTCGAGGTTGGTCGATATGAGGCTTCAGCTTCCGCCAGATAGTACTCTGGCTGAGACGCTCAAATCGCTAATGAACAGGCCGTTTCATATCCACGTCGAGTACTTAGATAAGCTGCCGGAGCCGTTGGAACCGCAGGCTGTAGCATGGACAGACTTTGGTTGAGACATGAGGCGTAACAACATCCTCCCGACAGCCAGCCGATTCGCGTACAGCCTGCGCATAGCTCGTGAACCGTTCACGTAGCAGGTCGTGAGAAAATGCAGCCAGTCGAGCCTAGGGCGGCCACCTGAAAACCGGACACCTTCACCGGCTGGCTCGGCGTTCTTCGTGAAGGTCCACGCGAAGGGTGGACATGAGAAAGTCGCGCAACCTCGGGCACGAGGAAATAGATCCCGACGAGGAACCGGTATCTAGGGAAGAGCTGGCCGCGTTTGTCGACAGCGGTGCGTCCGCCAAAATCAATCAAGTCTCCGACCATTATCCCCGTCTCGATCCAGCCGATAGAGATAGCCCTGCGGTACGGGCTGCCGCTATTCAGCTAGTCAATGCGGAGTATGAGCGGTGGGAGCGCGAGCATTTCCAGATGGAACGCCTCGATTTGCGTCGGGCGCGACGCCTTGCCCTGGGCGATTCATTGCCGTATCCGCTGGAACAGAATGCGGGGCGCGTTGCGCGTCTAAGCGCCGGGAAGTACGAGCGGGCGGAATGGATGTACGCCCTGTATTTGCGCGGAGTCGCGGAGGCTAAGCTGCGAGCACGCGACGGCGGCGATCTTTCTCCTCTGTCGAAGCCGGATAGAGCCGTCTATGCACAGATTCGAAAGCTATGGCCCGATATGGAGCGTGCGATTGAATTTGCAGTTTCCGCTGATGTCAGCAGCACTCAACGTGAGCGGCGGATCTACGCCTTTGCCTATTGCGGCATCACCCATGCTTTTACCGCTGCGCTTGAGCTTCATCAGCGGCGGCGATTGACCACCGCTACGGCGACTCTGGAAGCAGAAGTGGCGCGCCGCGAGAAGCGGAAGCGAGACGGATCTGTTGGTCGGGATGCCAATGTCGCAAAGGGCGCGGCAACGCGTGCACTGGTGAAGGCGGAAGTTGCACGCTATCGAAATCGTGGCGTCCGGATCGGAATCGACGAGCGAAAAGCAATCGCGAAAAAGCTGGATATTTCAGAGCGCCACGTGCGCCGTTTGGTCGAACAACTTGCCGACGACGATTCAGCTACGGACATTTCAGCGTGAAATTGCAGGACATTCCTGCAATCGGGACATTCCACTTTAAAAGGTGTTGATCGCGCAGCGATAGTTGCTCCCGTCTATGTCAATGGTGACGTAGGCATGCCTAGGGAGCACATATGCCCGTAAAGAACACCGCCACACTGCCTAGCCCGACCGCGCTGCCGCTTGATGGTCTTTCTCGCTGGGAAAGTCTTCGTTCGTCCATCCAGTTGTCCCGTGAAACTGTCCGTCAGCGGGAGCGTGAGGGGAGATTTCCACCCTCGATCCGCCTGACTCAGCGCTGCACCGTCTGGAGCAATCGCGAAATCCATCGCTATCTCGCTGATCCGCTGAACTATCGTGCAGTCGACGTAACGGAGGGCGTGTGATGACGAGCCGCCTGGATGTAACGGACGCGCGCGCAACGGCGCGTGACGCAAAGAAGCAAGCGGATGCGGCTTTCTATGAAGGCGAGTTGGAGCGCCAGCGTGAGCGCTTCTCCGATGCACACGGGCGCTGCGTGGACGAAGCGCGACGCGAAGCTGCGTGCTGGATTGCGACGGCAGCGATGGTGTTTGAGCGTGACGCTGAACGTATGCCATCTCGTGCCAAGCGTGCCGTCGATCTTCTCAAGCATGCGGTTTTTATGCTCGATCCGAAGGCTCCGGCATGACGTCGCGCCAAAGTCACTTTGCAATGGCGAAGGTAGCGGGGAGTCGGCCACGTTACGCCAGCTGCGCTGGTCTGTCCTTTCCTCGATTTGCGCATCGCGGCGGTGCGCAGTATCCTGTGGGCGTCGCTGAGACAACAGCGGCCCGGGGTGACAGCCGGAAATTGCAAAAGGCGGACAACCGCCGCTGTGCGGTTTTTTTACGTCCGTACACCTTGCGCCTTCTATGGTCGGGCCTTGGTGGGGGTGCGTTCGCGCACGCCGGTTCCCTTTTGCGCCGGTCTGTCAACCCCGCCATGTGCCCGGCCACCCCGTTTGACAGCGGGGGCCGGGTTCCGAACCCAGCAAAAGGAGGTCGCAGCCAATGCGCCAGTCCACGCACGCCCATACCGGGCAGCAATCCCACCTCATTCAATCCATCGTCCGCGCAGCCCTGCGCGACGCGGCAACGGCCAACACGTACCAAGACGCGCTCGATGCAACCGGCGCAGCATTGGCGGCCATCGCCGCGCTCGTTCGTGCGGAGGTGCGTCATGGCTGAGCTGCGCTGCAGGATCGGCGATCTGGCGATCGTCACGAAGTGCGATGCTCGCTCGCGTATCGGCATGCTGGTCGAGGTGGCATCGGCTCGTCCGACGCCCGATCACGATTGGCGCGTGCGGATCTTGGGCGGCCCCGTCTCGGGGCGTAGCGTCTGCGGTCGCCGGTCTGGCGATTTCGCGCACGCGGCCGTCTTTGACTGGAACCTCACGCCGATTCGCGGCGAAGCGGAGCTGGATTGCACGATCGATGTCGGGCAACTCCTCGCGTCGATTCTGGAGGTGCGCCATGTCTAAATACCGCCTGCCGAACGAAGTCACGATGATCGCCATGTGTGCGGCCCATCAGTTCGCCCAGCTCGAAGCCCTGTTCGATGCCGTCCGCTCGCATCTTGCGGAGGGCACTTACGAGCGCGCGCTCGTCGACATGGGGCAAAGCGTTGCGAGCCGCTATTCGGCCGAAATGCGCCGCACGGCGCAGCCGGAGGTGTGCCATGACTGATCAGCGCATCCGAACCGCGGTTGTCGACGGATTCGACAACGCACCGCCACTCGATACGGGCGCACCGATCGAGCTGCAATTCGCCGTCGACCTGGGCGCGATCTGCGCCGACGCATGGCTCGACCTGAAAGGCGACGTGCGGCTGCACGACTACGCGGCACATCAAGCCGCTGCGTTCGCGCGTGGCATGGAATCCGCCATGCAGGACGCGGGCGACGTCGACGCGCATCGCGTGACGATCAGCCGCCAAGCGTTTGCAGCCGGCCTGATGGGGCGCGTACAACAGCACCTGTTCGCGGCGCTCGGCCTCGTCACGCGCGAACCGCGCACGACGCACTAAGGGGCGGCCATGGCAAAGACGAACAAGAATGCCGTGCAGCCGCTCGCGTCGCACTTCGTGGCCGAGGTGAACCGCCCCGATCCTACCCGCATCGGGACACGGATCAGCGATGCGATGGAGCTGCTGGACAGCCTGCATTGGGCGGCCGACAAGGCCATGTCCGATGACGACTACTGGCTTGTGCTGAGTCTGTTCCGCGCGTCCCTGCCGTCGATCGGCGCAGCGCTGGAGGCGGCGAACGACGCACTCGGCGAGTCGCGGCTCGGCCGCTACGTCTACAGCAACGACGTCACGGCCGGCGGTGCGGTTCTGTCGGTGCCTCGCGCGGCCGGCTGACGCTCCGCCGCTAGGCATCTTCGCATCATTCAATTCTTCGCGCGTCGGGTAGCTGCTTGCCCGATATGGACTACTAATCGGAAGCCTGCCGACGCGCGTCCAGTGGGAACCTATGAGTAACGCACCCATGTCCGAATTCGAGCGGGCGAGAGTCGCGCTCGGCTATGTTCCGCCCGACGACCGCGACACGTGGAGTCAGGCGGGAATGGCGCTCAAGGCCGAGTTTGGCGAGGAGGGCTTCGCCCTCTGGAACGAATGGAGCCAAGGCGCGCAGAACTACAACGGCAAGGACGCGCGCGATGTGTGGAAGTCGTTCAAGGGCGGCAAGATCACCATCAACACGCTGTTTCACCTCGCCAAGCTCGGCGGGTTCGATCCGCGCGCGCATCGGGCGAAGCCGGTCGATCCAGCGGAGCGCGAGCGGCAGAAAGCCGAGCGCGCGGCACGTGAAGCGGCCGAGCTGGCCGAACTGACCGAGAAACAGCAAGCCGCGTCGGCGCTCGCCGAATCGATCTGGTCGGCGGCCGAGCCGGCACCGGCCGATCATCCGTATCTTGTTCGAAAGCGCATCCCGGTCGACGCGCTGCGCGTCTATCGCGGCGGCTTGTGCATCGGCACGGCCGCATGCGACGGCGCACTCGTCATCCCGGCCCGTGACGCGGACGGCAAGCTGTGGACGCTGGAGTTCGTCCTGACGGACGGCCAGAAGCGCTATCTGCCGAACGGCCGTAAGGCGGGCTGCTTCTCGCTGATTGGCGGCCCGCTATCTTCCGCGCCGTCCACGCTGCTGATTGGCGAGGGCTACGCCACGTGCGCCACGCTCGCGGCCGCGACGGGCTATCCGGCCGCCGTCGCGTTCGACGCCGGCAATCTGCACGCGGTCGCGACGGCGCTGCGCGGCCAGTATCCGGACACCCGCATCGTCGTGTGCGCCGACGACGACCACACGACGAAGGGCAATCCGGGCGTGACGAAGGCTCGCGCGGCGGCCGAGGCCGTCGCCGGCATCGTGGCCGTGCCCGACTTCGGTCCGAATCGCCCAGCGGCCGGCACCGACTTTAACGACCTGGCTGCGCACGTCGGCCCGGATGCGGTGGCCGCCGCCGTGCGCGCTGCGCTCGCACCGGCCGGCTCGGCGGATGCCGGCAAGGGCAAGGCCGCCCCAGTCACCGCGAAGCCCGCCAAACGCCCCAAAACGGCCCGCGCTCAGGACGGCAAGTCGCGGTTCGTCGTCGACGACAAGGGCGTGTGGTTTCACGGCTTCAACAATCAGGGCGATCCGCTGCCGCCGCATTGGGTCAGTACGCGAATCGACGTGATTGCGGAGACCCGGAACGAGATGAACAGCGAGTGGGGCTACCTGCTCGAATTCACCGATCGCGACGGCATCCTGAAACGGTGGGCAGTGCCGGCCGGCCTCTTTGCCGGGGACGGCACGGAGCTGCGGCGCATGCTGCTCGATATGGGTGTGAAGCTTGGCGTGACGCAGATCGCCCGCACGCAGATCGCGAACTATGTGCAGATGGCGCAGCCGGACGAGCGCGTGCGCTGCGTGCCGCGCGTGGGCTGGCATCACGGCGCGTTCGTGCTGCCTGACCGCGTGATTGGCACGGGCAAAGAGGCGTTGATCTATCAGGCCGACACGCCCATCCAGAGCCAGTTCAAGGAGCGCGGCACGCTGGACGACTGGCGACGCGAGGTCGCGACCTACTGTGTTGGCAATAGCCGGCTGCTGTTCTGCGTCGCAACCGCCTTCGCTGGTCCGCTGCTGCATTTCTCCGGGCTTCAGTCGGGCGGCTTCCACTTGCTCGGCACGACGTCCAAGGGCAAGTCGACCGGCGGCGTCATCGCCGCGTCCGTGTTCGGCTCGCCGGACTACGTGCGGAGCTGGAAAGCGACCGACAACGCGCTCGAAGCCGTCGCCACGCAGCATAGCGACGCGCTGCTGATCCTCGATGAAATCGGGCAAGTCGAGCCGCGCTTGGTCGGCGATGTGATCTACATGCTCGCGAACGAGTCGGGCAAGGCGCGCGCTTCGCGTAGCGGCTCGGCAAAGCCGGTTCTCACGTGGCGGCTGCTGTTCCTGTCGAACGGCGAAAAGAGCGTGTCGGCGCTGATGGCCGAGGGCAACAAGCCCATGAAAGGCGGTATCGAGGTGCGCTTGCCCGCGATCCCGGCCGAGGTGGGCGAAATGGGCGTCGTGGAGAAGCTGCACGGCTTCCCGACGCCGGCCGCGCTGATCGAGCATCTAGAGCGGCACGCCGGCATGCACTACGGCACGGCCGGCCCCGCGTTCATCGAGTGGGCGTCGTCGCAGGCCGGCGAGCTGGCCGAGCATCTGCGCATGCGCGTCGACGAGCTGGTCGGGCAATGGGTGCCGGACGGCTCGCATTCGCAGGTCGCGCGCGTCGCCAAACGGTTCTGCCTCGTTGCGGTGGCCGGCGAGCTTGCTACGGCGCACGGGCTGACCGGCTGGCCACAGGGCGAAGCGGTCGAGGCCGCCCGTCGCTGCTTCGAAGGCTGGCTCGAACTGCGCGGCGGCACCGGAAACTCCGACGAAGCGGAAGCCGTGCGGCAGGTACAGCATTTCCTCGCCGCACACGGCGACAACCGCTTCGTGTGGATGAACCGTGCGCAGGACGACCACCGGCCGAACGTGCCGCATCGAGCGGGCTTCAAGCAGCACGTGAAGCGCGACGAGCGGCGCACGCCCATCGCCTCCGATCGCGAGTATTACGCCGAGTTCGGCGGCAAGATGAGCGCCGACGATGCCGAGAGCGTCGAGACGGAGTACCTGATTGAAGCAGCCGTGTTCCGCAAGGACGTGTGCGCCGGCTTCGATCACAAGATCGTCGCCAAGGCACTGATGAAGCGGGGCGTGCTGATGCCGCGTAGCGACGGCTATCCGTACCGGCAGGAGTACATCCCCGGTCACGGCAAGTTCATGGTCTATCGCGTGTTGCCGTCCATCTTCACGCTCGAACTGTGAAATGCACCGCCGCCGTCCGGGAGGGCGGTGGCGGGCATTCCTTTGCGCGGCATTTTTGGCCTGCGCGTCAAAGTTACTTTGAGCGGTCCGCACCAGATGGAACCGGGCCGGCGGCTGCCGCGAATCTTGCCGTAGCCGTAACAATCCAGCCCGGTTTATCTCCAGTATCTCCAGCGTTCTCCAAATCGTTTGGAGACACGCGAAGCCTTACCGCACAAGGCTTTGCGGCCGATTCGGGCATTTATCTCCAAATCTCCAACTCGTTTTGCACTGAGCGGGCAGGCGTCGACCGACTGCATCAATCTCGAAGCCAAGCGGGGCGCGGCTCCCCGGGATTTGACGGGCGTCGACAGCGTGTTTTTGAGGGGGTGTCCGCGATGCGCCTCGATCGGACATTGTTGCGCTGACCGCAAGTGTCGAGGCGGCCGGAAAGCGGGGGACCCTGCGTCTAGGGCAAAGACGCGGGGGCTCACACCCGCGTGTTTTTCCTACTCCCGGCCCGCCTAAGGGGGGGCATATTCATACCGAAATGCAGGGAGCCGACAGTGCGGTGTCAACTCCGAAAAATCGGTGGGAGGTGCGCTGCAAGGGGGGCATATGGGCTGGTAGCGCTAGATCGTTTGACTCATTTCGGCCATCACGCGTCGTTTCACTCGGGCATGGGTCTGACGTTCGGGTGTCGGTTTCGCGTCAGTCAGCGGCCGCTCGCGTGGCATCATATGAAATGCCGATAACTGCACCAGTGAAGATAGGATCTTGAACGAATGAAATTCATCGTTTGTCACCTTCTTGTCGGAGGGGCCATCAAATGGGAGGATCTCGGTCCTATGGGCGGCGCATATGCCGAGGACGGAATAACGATTAGTTTGCCCATCTTTCATAGAGCGACTACCAAGGAAGCAAGCAAAATTGTTGCAGAGGCGCTCGCACAAAATTCGGTTGAATGGCTTCGCCTCGACAGAGGGGCTTGGCTGTTCCGTTCGGACAAGTTCAAAGACTTCTTCCCCGGCTACGAAGCTGGAAGTTGGTTGAGTGGGGATTTCGAGCTCGAAATGGACCACGATATTAGGCGAGTGCCTGTGTTTGATCGAGAAGAGGATCGGACGTACGTCAAGTTCGTGATTACGCCGGAAATTGTGAGGGAAAAAATGGAGAGAAAAATCTTCCTGAGTCACAAGGGTGTCGATAAGCCCGTGATTCGGAGATTCAAGGCCGCATTGGAGGTGGTTGGGTTTGAGCCATGGCTGGACGAGGAAGCCATGGTCGCGGGTGCCGAGCTTGAACGGGCGCTGCTGGCTGGTTTTAAGAGTTCCTGCGCTGCGGTTTTCTTCGTAACACCAAACTATGCGGATAGCGGATATCTTGCAAGCGAGGTCAACTATGCAATCCAGGAGAAGCGGCGGAAGGGGGATCGATTCTCTATCGTTACGTTGGTTCTCGCGGACAGTGAGGGAAAGGTCGGTGAGGTGCCGGAGCTCTTGAAGTCGTATGTGTGGAAGTCGCCCGCGACGGAATTGGAAGCGTTTATTGAGATCGTTAAGGCGCTCCCCTTGCAACTGGGGCCGACAGTTTGGAGGAAGTGAAGCGACGGCCGCCGTTTAAAGCGTGCTTCAACATTACGGCGGAGAGTCGATCGCGGCCCAAGCGATCTCGGACCTGGGACGTGTCAGGAATTTCGTGTGCTGAGGCCGGTTAAAAATCTCAGCTGATGGCGGAGGTGAATCGCTCGCCGAACAGAATGGCGAACTGATTGACTGCTTGCCGCCAGGTGATAGGCGGCATCTTCCAATCCTTTTCGATGTTGCGCAAGGCAAGAAACAGCAGTTTGCTGGCGGCTTCGTCGCTCGGGAAGTGGCCGCGATTCTTTACGATCTTGCGCAACTGCATGTGCATGCTCTCGATGGCGTTGGTCGTATATACGATTCGACGCACCTCGGGCGGATAGGCGAAGAAGGGTATTACCTGCTCCCATTGGCGCTGCCACATGGCCGCGACGGTGGGGAATTTGCGGCCCCACTCGCTTTGCGCAAAGGCATCCAGCGCCGCTGCCGCCGCCTCGGCCGTGGCGGCCTGGTAGATCGGCTTGATCGCGGCGGCCAATGGCTTGCGGTCCTTCCAGCTCGCCAGATTCAGCGAATTGCGGATCAGATGCACGATGCAGGTCTGGATCTGGGCGGCCGGATAGACCGCCTCGATCGCTTCGGGAAAGCCGCGCAAACCGTCGACCACCGCGATCAGGATGTCGTGCAAACCGCGGTTCTTCAGCTCGTTGAAGACCTTCAGCCAGAACTTGGCGCCTTCGGTTTGCTCGATCCACAAACCCAGTACTTCCTTGCGGCCGTCGGCGCGGATGCCCAGCGCCAGATAGACCGCTTTGTTCTTGACCGTGCCTTCGTCGCGTATCTTCAGTCGCAGCGCGTCAAAGTACACGATCGGATACATGGCCTCGAGCGGGCGTTGCTGCCATTGCTCGACGTCGGCCAGCACCTCGTCGGTGACTGTCGAAATTAGGTCGGGCGACACCTGCAGTCCGTACAGTTCCAGCAGATGGCCCTGAATCTCGCGCACGCTCATGCCGCGCGCATACATGCTGATGACGTGGTCGTCGAAGCCAGGCAGCCGGCGTTGATACTTGCCGACCAATTGCGGCTCGAACGTCGCCTGCCGATCGCGCGGAATATCCAGCTTCAGCTCGCCGTTGGGCGTCAGGACCGTCTTGGGGCTGGTGCCGTTGCGGTGGTTGCCGGCCTTGCCTTGCTCGGCCTCGGCTTCGAGATGGTGGCTCAACTCGGCTGCAAGCATGCGCTCGGCCAGCTGCTTCTTGAGCTGGCCGGCCAGGCCCGATTCGCCCAGGATCGACTCGGCGTCCTTGCTCTGTACCTGGGCAAGCAGTTGATCGATTAGCTCATCGGGGAACAGCTTCGGCGCCTTCGGGTTCTTGCTCTTCTTGGTCACTGTTACATCGGTCATAGGACGTTATTTCCGTTATCGTCTCATGACCTCGGCACACTAAAAATCTGACAGGCTCCGGACCTGATCTGACTCAGGCTCATACGCGCGGCGGCACGGCTCTATCTTGCCGCCGCGATCGGGATGATTTCCGCCCCGGCTTTAAGTTTGTCGAGGTGATCTCCCCACACCTGCATCATTCGTCTGCGTTCCGGTAGGTATTCAGCGTGAACGTACGCGGCCGTCACTTGATTGCGTTCGGCGTGTGCCATCTGGCGCTCTACAACGTCTCGGCCGAAGCCAAGTTCACGCAGAGCCGTAGCCGCAAGGCCGCGAAACCCGTGCCCCGTCATTCGCGACTTGTAGCCCATGCGATAGAGTGCGTAAAGCATGGTGTTGTTCGATATGTGGCTCCGGCCCTGCACGCTGTAGAACACGAATCGATGCTGGCCGTTGAGCGCGCGAAGCTGGGCGAGCACGTCGAGTGCCTGCCGCGATAGGGGCACGATGTGCGGATCGCGCATCTTCATGCGTTCCGGCGGCACGCGCCATTCTGCGGCGGCTTCGTCAAACTCTGACCACTCTGCACGGATCATTTCCGTTGTCCGCACGAAGGTCAGCGCCATCAGGCGGAGCGCGAGCCGGGTAACTAGGTCGCCTTGGTAGGCGTCAATGTCGCGCATGAGCTGCGGGATCTCCGTCGCCTTGACGCGTGCCATGTGCTGTACGCCCGGACCTTTCTTCAAGACCGTCTGCGCATCGATGTCGGCCGCTGGATTCCTGGAGCATCGCCCCGTCATGATCCCGTACTGGAAGACCGCGCGCGAGCGCTGGAGAATCCGCTTCGCCGTCTCGCGCACGCCGCGCGCCTCGACCTCGCGAACGATGCTGAGCATCTGCGGCGAATCGATCTCCGTGATTGGGCGAGGGCCGATCTTCGGAAACACGTCGACCTCAAGCGAATTCAACACCTTCTCCGCGTAGCCGTCGCTCCAGCCCGGACGTTGAGAGTCGAACCACTCGCGGGCTACCGCTTCGAACGAGTTGGCCGCCGCGATTTCGGCGGCCCGTCTTGCGTCCTTCTTCGCCTCGCCCGGATCGGTGCCGGCCGCGATCTGCTCGCGGGCCTCGTCGCGCTTCTTCCGTGCCGTCGCAAGCGTGACGGCCGGATACACGCCGAGGGCGAGCGTCTTCTGCTTGCCAAGGAAGCGGTAGGACAAGCGCCAGTACTTCGCGCCGTTCGGTTGGACGAGCAAGAACATCCCGTTGCCGTCCGTGAGTTTGTACGGTGCGGCGCTGGCCTTTGCGTTCCGTACCTGTATGTCAGTGAGAGGCATTGTTGGTATCTGTGTTGTTGGTATCTGCTGATACCAACAAAAATACCAACACTTTCTCTGGCTGTCACTGAGCAATGTTGGGTAACGATGGGCGCGAGAAGGCCGCCAGACGGGCTTGAGCGGGGAGTTTCTTGTGAATCTTGGGGGAGGTTTGGGGCATGACTGGTCCCCCCGACAGGAATCGAACCTGTATCTAGCGCTTAGGAGGCGCTTGTTCTATCCATTGAACTACGGGGAGAGCCATGTCCGGGGAAACGCAAAAAACGCGAACCGGACGGCAGTGTGGACAGCGCGCAGAGTATAACAAACGCGCGGCGCGTCGGCGGGGCGGAATGCATGCCGACACGCGTGATCGCGCAATCAGCCGCGATCGGAAATCAGCGTGTCAGCGAATCAGAAATCGACGACGACGAAATCTTCCTTGCCCACATCGCACAGCGGGCAGCGCCAGTCGGCGGGAATGTCGGCGAAGCGGGTGCCGGGCGCGATGCCTTCGTCGGGCAGCCCTTCCGCTTCGTTGTAGACCCACCCGCAAATCAGGCAGACCCAGCTCTGGTATTCGGTTACTTCACTCATGTAGCGCTCGGGAAAATGGAAATCCGGTGATGCCGTCCGCGGCCTGGCCGGCGGACGAAAGGCGCAATGGTACCGGAATTTCGTCGAACGGCTCCGCAACGTCGTTTTAAACGTACGCATCGCGAACAACGCAACCGAAACACATATCCCGTGCGTGCGGTGTATGCTTCGCGGGCTATCCAATCATAAGGAGAATGCGATGCTGAACAGAAAGTGGATCGCAGGTGCGGTATGTGTGGCGGCGATGGCCGTGTCGACGATGGCGCGGGCCGAGGCGCGCGTGTATTTCGAAGCGCCGAGCGAGGGCGCGACGGTGTCGAACCCGGTGCATGTGAAGTTCGGGCTCGAAGGAATGGAGCTTCGACCGGCCGGCGACCACACGCCGAACAGTGGCCATCATCACCTGCTGATCGACGGCCGGCCGATTCCGAAGGGCGATGTGATTCCCGCGAGCGAGCGTTCGCTGCACTTCGGCAAGGCCCAGACCGAAACCGACATCAAGCTGCCGCCCGGCCAGCACACGCTGACGCTGCAGTTGGGCGACGGCATCCACCGCTCGTACGGCCCCGAATTGAGCTCGACGATCACGGTCAACGTGAAGTAACTGCGTGTGCCGCGTACGGGCGCCCGAGGCGTCCGGCGCGGGAGGGGCGATCGGCCGGCTGCAGGCATCCGGCCGACGTTGGCCCTTTCGCTCGGAATTCGCGGCCGGCGTCCGCTGCCGGAAGCCGGCCGCACCCGGCGCGCCATCGCATCGCGTCGCTGCGCGTCGATGGCCGCCTGCCAGCCGTCAAATGCAGGTTCCAACCCGCCTCCCAACCCGTTTGTCGGCCTTATCCGTCCGGCCATGCCGGTGACGCCGCCCGCGACCGGTACAATGGGCGCTTCCGATTTCTCTCTTCGCCGTCTCCCCATGTCGCTCTATTCCATTTCCGGCGCGCAGCTCGCGTTCGGTCACGTCGCGTTGCTCGATCACGCGGATTTCTCGCTGGAAGCCGGCGAGCGCGTCGGCCTGATCGGCCGCAACGGCGCGGGCAAGTCGTCGCTGCTGAAGATCGTCGCCGGGCTCGCGAAGCCCGACGACGGGCTGGTCACGCGCCAGCAGGAACTCGTGACCGTCTACGTGCCGCAGGAGCCCGAATTCGAGCCGGGCGCGACGGTGTTCGATGCAGTCGCATCGGGGCTCGCGCACACGCGCGAACTGCTTGAAGAATACGATTCGATCGCGCATCGCCTCGCGGATATACCCGAAGGCGCCGAGCATGATGCGCTGCTCGCGCGGATGAACGCGCTGCAGTCGTCGCTCGATGCGCACGACGCGTGGAGCTGGCGCACGCGCGTGTCGATGACGCTCGCGCAGATCGGCCTGGCGGACGTCGATGCACCTGTTGACGCCTTGTCGGGCGGGATGCAGAAGCGCGTCGCGCTGGCGCGCGCACTGGTGCTGCAGCCGGACGTGCTGCTGCTCGACGAACCGACCAACCACCTCGACTTCGACGGCATCCGCTGGCTGGAAGAGCTGCTCGTCGCGCAGCGCGCCGGCCTGCTGTTCATCACGCACGATCGCGCGTTCCTCGACCGCGTCGCGACGCGCATCGTCGATCTCGATCGCGGCCGGCTGCTGTCGTACCCGGGCAATTTTTCCGCGTACCAGACGCGCAAGGCACAGCAGCTCGAAATCGAGCGCGTGGAAAACGAGAAGTTCGACAAGCTGCTCGCGCAGGAAGAAGTGTGGATCCGCAAGGGCGTCGAAGCGCGCCGCACGCGCAGCGTCGGCCGCATCGCGCGGCTCGTGCAGATGCGCAACGAGCGCGCGGAGCGCCGCAACACGCTGGGTAACGTGAAGCTGGATGTCGCGCAGGGCGAGAAGTCCGGCAAGATCGTCGCGGAACTGACCGACGTGACGAAGCGCTACGGCGGCCGCGCGGTCGTCGATCGTTTCTCGACGACGGTGATGCGTGGCGACAAGATCGGCTTCATCGGCCCGAACGGCGCCGGCAAGACGACGCTGCTCAAGCTGATTCTCGGCGAACTGAAGCCCGACGAAGGCACGGTGCGCATCGGCACCAACCTGCAGGTCGCCTATTTCGACCAGATGCGTGCACAGCTCGACCAGGAGAAGAGCCTGGCGGATACGATCAGTCCCGGCAGCGAATGGGTCGAGATCGGCGGCGTGCGCAAGCACGTGATGAGCTATCTCGGCGATTTCCTGTTCGCGCCGGAGCGCGCGCGTTCGCCGGTGAAGTCGCTGTCGGGCGGCGAGCGCAACCGGCTGCTGCTGGCGCGCCTGTTCGCGCGTCCGGCCAACGTGCTGGTGCTCGACGAACCGACCAACGACCTCGACATCCAGACGCTCGAACTGCTCGAGGAACTGCTGGCCGACTACGACGGCACGGTGCTGCTCGTCAGCCACGATCGCGCGTTCCTCGACAACGTCGTGACGTCGGTGATCGCGGCCGAAGGTGACGGCAAGTGGCGCGAATACGTCGGTGGTTTCAGCGACTGGCAGATCCAGAGCGCGCGCGCGGATCAGCTCGCGCAGCAGGAAGCTGCGAAGCGAGCGGTCAAGGAAGCCGCGCCGGTCAAGGAAGAGGCGGCGAAAAGCGCCGCGGGCCGCAACACGCAACGCACGGTGAAGCTGTCGTTCAACGAGCAGCGCGAGCTCGATGCGCTGCCGGAGAAGATCGCGGCGCTGGAAGAGGAGCAGAAGACGATCAATGCGCGGCTCGAAGACGGCTCGATTTTCGCGAAGGATCCGCAGGAAGGCACGCGCCTGACCGAGCGGTTCGCGGCGATCGACGACGAATTGCTCGAAGCGCTCGAACGGTGGGAAACGCTCGAGGCGAAGCGCAAGCCCGCGTAAAACGCGGACGCGCCGCGCGGCCGGCGGCCGCTGCGCGCGATTCCGCGATTGGCGTGCCACGCGGAACCAGTAGAATACCGCGCGTCCCGGGCAGCGCAGCGCACGCCGCGCGCCCGCTTTCGGAGCAGTCCAAGCACACCGTTGTTTCGATTCGCTTTTTTACGGAACTCAACGTTTTGTCCACGACGTTATCCACACGAGGTGTGGACAACGTCCCGATGAATGACGAAATTCAGCGCCTATGTCAACGAAGAAACCCAGCGCGGCCTATAGCGAAGCATCGATCAAGGTGCTCAAGGGTCTCGAGCCGGTCAAGCAGCGGCCCGGCATGTACACCCGTACCGAGAATCCGCTGCACATCATCCAGGAAGTCATCGACAACGCGTCCGACGAGGCGCTCGGCGGCTACGGCAAGCAGATCACCGTCACGCTGCACGCCGACCAGTCGGTCTCGGTCGAGGACGACGGCCGCGGCATCCCGTTCGGCATGCACCCCGAAGAAGGCGTGCCGGTCGTCGAGATCGTGTTCACGCGCCTGCACGCGGGCGGCAAGTTCGACAAGGCCGCGGGCGGCGCCTACACGTTCTCGGGCGGCCTGCACGGCGTCGGCGTGTCGGTGACGAACGCGCTGGCGACGCGCCTCGACGTGACGGTCTGGCGCGACGGCAAGATCGCGGAGCTCGGCTTCGCCGAAGGCGATGTCGTGAAACCGCTCGCGACGCAGGGCGCGGGCCGCGGCGAGAAGAAATCCGGCACGCGGGTACAGGTGTGGCCGAATCCGAAGTATTTTGATTCGCCGAACCTGCCGCTTGGCGAACTGCAGCGCCTGCTGCGCTCGAAGGCCGTCCTGCTGCCGGGCGTCGAGGTCGTGCTCGTCAACGAGAAGTCGGGCGAACGCCAGACGTGGAAATATGAAGACGGCCTGCGCGGCTACCTGCTCGACGAAATGAACGGCAGCGAGCTGCTGATCCCGCTGTTCGAAGGCGAGCGCTTTGCTGATTCGCGTTCGGGCGACGACACCTTCGCCGAAGGCGAGGGCGCGTCGTGGGTCGTCGCATGGAGCGAGGAAGGCTCGCTCGTGCGCGAGTCGTACGTGAACCTGATCCCGACGCCGGCCGGCGGCACGCACGAATCCGGCCTGCGCGACGGTCTCTACCAGGCCGTGAAAAGCTTCGTCGAACTGCACAATCTGCAGCCGAAGGGCGTGAAGCTGCTCGCGGAAGACGTGTTCGCGCGCGTGTCGTTCGTGCTGTCCGCGAAGGTGCTCGATCCGCAGTTCCAGGGGCAGATCAAGGAGCGCCTGAACAGCCGCGACGCGGTGAAGCTCGTGTCGTCGTTCTCGCGCCCGGCGCTGGAGCTGTGGCTGAACCAGCACGTCGAGCACGGCAAGAAGCTCGCCGAACTCGTGATCAAGCAGGCGCAGGCGCGCACGCGCGCGGGCCAGAAGGTCGAGAAGCGCAAGAGCTCGGGCGTCGCGGTGCTGCCCGGCAAGCTGACCGACTGCGAGACGGAAGATATCGCGCGCAACGAGCTGTTCCTGGTCGAGGGTGACTCGGCAGGCGGCTCCGCGAAGATGGGTCGCGACAAGGAGTACCAGGCGATCCTGCCGCTGCGCGGCAAGGTGCTGAACACGTGGGAAACCGAGCGCGACCGGCTGTTCGCGAACAACGAGGTGCACGACATCTCGGTCGCGATCGGCGTCGATCCGCACAGCCCGGATGAAAGCGTCGACCTGTCGAACCTGCGCTACGGCAAGATCTGCATCCTGTCGGACGCGGACGTCGACGGCTCGCACATCCAGGTGCTGCTGCTCACGCTGTTCTTCAAGCATTTCCCGCAACTGATCGAGCGCGGCCATGTGTGCGTCGCGCGCCCGCCGCTGTTCCGCGTCGACGCGCCCGCGCGCGGCAAGAAGGCCGCGCAGAAGCTCTATGCGCTGGATGACGGCGAACTCGAGGCGATCCTCGACAAGCTGCGCAAGGACGGCGTGCGCGAGACGCAATGGAGCATCAGCCGCTTCAAGGGTCTCGGCGAAATGAGCGCCGAGCAGCTGTGGGATACGACGATGAACCCCGATACGCGCCGCCTGATGCCGGTGAAGCTCGGCGAGCTCGACTACGAGGCGACCGTCGCACGCATGACGATGCTGATGGGCAAGGGCGAGGCAGCCGCGCGACGCGGATGGCTCGAGGAAAAGGGCAACGACGTCGAAGCGGACATCTAAGCCGAACACCTGCGCGGCCGGGCACGACGCCCGGCGCGGCCTCACGCCACTTACGAATACGGAATTCAGATGGACGACAACACTTCCGATCTCTTCGCCAGCTCCGATGCACCGGACGCCGACGCGCTGACGCTCGGCAACTACGCGGAGCAGGCGTATCTCAGCTACGCGGTCAGCGTCGTGAAGAGCCGCGCGCTGCCCGACGTGTGCGACGGCCAGAAGCCGGTGCAGCGCCGGATCCTGTTCGCGATGAACGAAATGGGCCTCGGCCCGGACGCGAAGCCGGTGAAGTCGGCACGCGTGGTCGGCGACGTGCTCGGTAAATACCACCCGCACGGCGACCAGTCGGCATACGACGCACTGGTGCGTCTCGCGCAGGACTTCTCGCTGCGCTACCCGCTGATCGACGGGCAGGGCAACTTCGGCTCGCGCGACGGCGACGGCGCGGCGGCGATGCGGTACACCGAAGCCCGCCTCACGCCGATCGCGAAGCTGCTGCTCGACGAGATCGACCAGGGCACGGTCGACTTCATGCCGAACTACGACGGCTCGTTCGAGGAGCCGAAGACGCTGCCGAGCCGCATGCCGTTCGTGCTGCTGAACGGCGCGTCGGGCATCGCGGTCGGTCTCGCGACCGAAATCCCGTCGCATAACCTGCGTGAAGTCGCGGGCGCGGCGGTCGCGCTGATCCGCAATCCGAAGCTCTCGCACGCGGAGCTGATGAACCTGATTCCAGGGCCGGATTTCCCGGGCGGCGGCCAGATCATCTCGAGCGACGCCGAAATCGCGGCGGCCTATGAAACCGGCCGCGGCAGCCTGAAGGTGCGCGCGCGCTGGAAGATCGAGGATCTCGCGCGCGGCCAGTGGCAGCTCGTCGTAACCGAGCTGCCGCCGAGCACGTCGGGCCAGAAGGTGCTCGAGGAAATCGAGGAGCTGACGAACCCGAAGATCAAGCTCGGCAAGAAGACGCTGACGCCCGAACAGCTCAACACGAAGAAGGCGATGCTCGACCTGCTCGACGCGGTGCGCGACGAGTCGGGCAAGGAAGCGGCGGTGCGGCTCGTGTTCGAGCCGAAGTCGCGCACGATCGACCAGACGGAATTCGTGAACACGCTGCTCGCGTACACGAGCCTCGAATCGAATGCGACGCTGAACCTCGTGATGATCGGCGCCGACGGCCGGCCGGGCCAGAAGGGCCTGCTGACGATCCTCGACGAATGGGTGAAGTTCCGCCAGCTGACGATGACGCGCCGGTGCCGCCATCGCCTCGCGAAGGTCGACGACCGCATCCACATCCTCGAAGGGCGGATGATCGTCTTCCTGAACATCGACGAGGTGATCCGCATCATCCGCGAGTCGGACGAGCCGAAGGCCGCGCTGATGAGCGCGTTCGGCCTCAGCGAACGGCAGGCTGAAGACATTCTCGAAATCCGGCTGCGCCAGCTCGCGCGGCTCGAGAAGATCAAGATCGAGAAGGAACTCGAAGCGCTGCGCGACGAGAAGGCGAAGCTCGAGGAACTGCTCGCGAACGAAAGCGCGATGAAGCGGCTGATGATCAAGGAGATCGAGGCCGATGCGAAGCAGTACGGCGACGATCGCCGCACGCTGATCCAGCAGGAAAAGCGCGCGACGTTCGAGGCGAAGGTGGTCGACGAGCCGGTCACGGTCGTCGTGTCGCAGAAGGGCTGGGTGCGCGCGCTGAAGGGCCACGGGCTCGATCCGGCCGGCTTCACGTTCAAGGCGGGTGACCACCTGTACGCGGCGTTCCAGTGCCGCACGCCGGACCGCCTGATCGCATGGGGCAGCAGCGGCCGCGTGTACTCGGTGGACGTGTCGGTACTGCCTGGCGGGCGCGGCGACGGCGTGCCCGTCACGTCGCTGATCGAGCTCGAATCGGGCTCGCACCTGATGCACTACTTCGCGGCGCCGGCCGACCAGCAACTGCTGCTCGCGTCGAGCAACGGCTTCGGCTTCCTCGCGAAGGTCGGCGACATGGTGAGCCGCGTGAAGGCCGGCAAGGCGTTCATGACGATCGACGCAGGTGCGGTGCCGCTCGCGCCGATGCCGGTGCTGCCGAACGCGACGCAGGTCGCGTGCCTGTCGAGCGGCGGCCGCCTGCTCGTGTTCGGGATGGACGAGATGAAGACGCTGTCCGGCGGCGGTCGCGGCGTGATCCTGATGGCGCTCGACGACAAGGAAACGCTCGTGCAGGCGCTCGCGATCGATCCGGCCGGCGTCGTGCTGATCGGCACCGGCCGCGGCGGCAAGGCGATGGACGAGACGCTGTCGTATGCGGGGCTGGCGCCGCACGTCGGCAAGCGCGCGCGCAAGGGCCGCGCGCCGGACACGAAGCTCAAGGTCGTCAGCGAACTGCGTCCGCTGCTCGGCTGACGCTGCACACGTTCGATCGTCCGGCTCGGTCGCGATCGAAGGCCGCACCTCCGCTCCGGCGGACGTGCGGCTTTTTCTTTTGGAGGGGGGATTCGGGTAAGCAAGCGTGGCGCTGTCACGCGGAACTTGCAAAATAGTGTGAAATCGCGCCTGGGGTCTGAACCGCGCAGCGACAATCGGGTCGAACGTCGCTCGATGCCGCGTGCGACGCGGCCGTTCGCCGCACCCACCTCCTCACAGGATTGCCGTCATGTCCCATGCTATCTCCGTCGCGCTGTTTCTTCATCTGCTGGCCGTCGCCGTGTGGGTGGGCGGGATGGTCTTCGCCAACTTCTGCCTGCGTCCGGCGCTGTCCGACCTGTCGCCGCAGCTTCGGTTGCCGCTGATCGAGGGCGTGTTCGGCCGCTTCTTCAACTGGGTATCGGGTTCCGTGATCGTGATCCTGCTGACCGGCGGCTTCCTGCTCGTGCAGTTCGGCGGTGCGCACGCGACGTGGTCGCTGCACGCGATGGCCGGGCTCGGCGTCGTGATGATGCTGATCTTCGGGCATATCCGGTTCGCGCTGTTCCCGCGCATCCGCCGTGCGGTGCAGGCGCAGAAGTGGCCGGACGGCGCGCGCGCGGTGAATACGGTGCGGCTGCTCGTCCTCGTGAACCTCGTGCTCGGCGTCGTCACGATCGGCGCGGCGGTGTTGTCGCGCGGTTTCTGATTGACCGGAGCCGGCCGGCCCGCGCGCAGCCGCGGGTGGGCCGGCAAGCACCGCTACGCGGCCAGCATCGCATCGAGCAGCCATGAGCCGACCGGGCCGAGCGGCCGGTTGCGCGACCAGACCGCATCGACCCGCACACGGCGCGGCCAGCCACGCGCACGCAGTTCGCACAGGCGATCGCGCGCGAAGTGGTCGACCATCCAGCGCGGCAGTTCGGCCCAGCCGAACCCCAGCACGGCCATCTCCAGCAGCATCAGGTAGCTCGGTGCCAGCCAGTGCTGCGTGCCGACGACGATCCGGTCGTCGGCGCCGCGTCCTTCCGTTTTCACATAGGTATTGAGGCGCAGTTCGCGCACGTCGCGCAGCGCGGCGTGCGGCACGTCGGCGTCGCCGTATTCGGCGAGCGCGTGCGTGCGGCCGACGAACAGCCCGATTTCCGACTCCTCCGCGATCGTCGCCGCGCCGATGTCGGCCGGGTAGGCCGCGCGCGCGGCCATCAGCCCGAGCTGCGCGCGGCCCTGCTGGATCAGGTCGAGCACGTCTTCGTGCTCGGCGATCTGGCATTCGAGCTCGAGCGCCGGGAAGCGCCGTTCGAGCGCCATCAACGTTTCCTCGTAGCGCTTCGACTGGTACGTATCGGACACGACGAGCGTCAGCCGCGCTTCCTCGCCACGCGCGAGCCGCGCGGCCGTGCGGTCGATCGCCGCGCCGGCCTCGAGCGCGCGCTGCACCCGCGGCAGCAGCGCGCGCCCTGCATCGGTCAGCGTCGGTGCGCGCGTCGAGCGGTCGAACAACTGCACGCCGAGATCGATCTCGAGATTCGCGATCGCCTCCGACACGGTCGACTGGCGCTTGCCGAGCTTGCGCGCGGCGGCCGTGAACGAGCCGAGCAACGCGGCTTCGGCGAAGGCGAGCAGGGCTTCGGGGGCATGGCGCATGCGGTGCTCCTGAGTACGATATATCGGTAAAACCGATGATATCAAACTGGATTCACCCGGTTTCGCCGATCAAAATGGCGACCATGAACGAAGTAGACGAATCGGAGGGAATCATGAAACAGGTCAACAAAACGGTGACGGAACGGCTGCTGCATGCCCTGACGTTCGAGCTGGTCGCGATCGCGCTGTGCGCGCCGATCGGCGCGTGGCTGCTCGACATGCCGGTGTCGCACGTCGGCGTGCTGACGGTGATGGTGTCGCTGATCGCAATGGCGTGGAACATGGCGTTCAATACGCTGTTCGACCGCTTCGAGCGTCGCGCGGGGCTGACCCGCACGCTCGGCATGCGGATCGCGCATGCGGTCACGTTCGAGCTCGGCCTCGTCGCGATGGTAGTGCCGGTCGCCGCGTGGTGGCTGAACGTGAGCCTTGTCGAGGCGCTGCTGCTCGACCTCGGCATCGTGCTGTTCTTCCTGCCTTACACGTTCTGCTTCAACCTCGCTTACGACGCGTTGCGCGCCCGCTGGATGGCACGCCGGGTCGCGGTGCAGGCAGGTTGAGGACGGGCTGGACGGGCGAGCGCGGCGAATGCCGGTAGCGCGCGGCTGGAGGGCGGCCGCCGCCTGTCAGCGCGCGGCGGCCAGCAGCCACACGCCGCAAGCAACCGCGACCGTGCCGTACACGGCATAGACGGGCACCTTGAAGCGCGTGAAGCACAGCGTCGCGAAGGCGCCCGTCAGCCAGTAAACCGGGTCGGCCGGTTCGCGATGCAGGATCTTCACGACGGCGACAACGAGAAAGCCCGTCGTCGCCGCGCGCAGCAGGCGCATCCCGTGCTCGAAGCGCGAATGGCGCTTGAGCCGGAACAGGTGGTTCTGCGCAAACACGACGAGGCACCCCGACGGAATGAACAGCGCGGCCGTGGCGAGCAGCGCGCCGACCCAGCCGTCGGTCAGGTAGCCGAGAAACGGGACGACGTTCAGCAGCGGCCCCGGCGCGACAGGCGACAGCGCGAACGCCAGCGTAAAGTCGTGATCGGAGATGCCCGTTGCGGGCGTGACGAACAGCGTCTTGAGCACGGGCAGCGCGGAAAATCCGCCGCCGAACAGCGTCATGCCGGCGCCGGCGAGACGCGGCCACAGCAGCGTTGCCTGGTAATCGCCGGGCAGCGGCACCGCGAACAGCGTGACGAGTACGCCGAGCAGCACGAGCAGGTTGCGGTCGCGGGTCGACAACGTGAAATCGACCGCGTCGCGTTGCGGCGGCCCCGTCAGCCAGCCGGCCGCGAACGCAGCGAAGAGAATCCCGACGAAGGCGGCCGGATTATGGGCGAAACCGAGCAGAATCGTCGACAGCGCGGCGATCAGTTGTTCGAGCCGCGTGCGCGCGAGCGAGCGCAACTGCTTGACCCACGTGACGCCGATCAGCGCGGCGAGCACCATCCCGAAGTGATTGATCAGCACCGGTGCGGCAAGCGAGCGCACGAGCGGCGTCTGATAGAAGATCGCGAACAGCGTCATCAGGATGGAGAACGGCAGCACGCTCGCAATGCCGGCGACCCATGCCCCGGCGCGGCCGTGCAGCGTCTGGCCGACCTGCACCGCGACGTTGCAGCCGACGGGGCCCGGCACGAGCCACGCGAGCGCGACGAGATCGCCAAAGACGTGCGGCTCGATGCGCCGCAGCCGCTCCACGTAATGGCGTTCGAGTTGCGCCATCATCGAAAGCCCGCCCCACGAGACGGCCGAAATGCTGGCGACGACCTTGAACAAGGTCCATAGGGATGCCGGTGCCTCTTCGACACGAGCGGTCGCTTCGACTTCGACGGTTGTCATGATTGTGTGGATGGCACAGCGCCAAATCTCTCGTATGTGACCAGGCCGGCGGCCCGCCGACACGTCGGCCCTCCCGATTGTCCACCGCACATCATGACACTGCCATGCGCGAAAACGCTAGTTAATGAACCAAACGATTCGATCGGAAAACGAAATAATTGCGGCAGTGCGCAATGCACGTCCAGGCTGCAGCGGTGCGGAGCTCAGGCGCCGGTGCTGCCGGTCGCGCGATGCGCGACGACGTTCGGATGTTCGCCGCGCACGCCGAAGCGTGCGATCAGCGCGGGAATCGCGTCGGCGGGCACCGGTCGCGAGAACAGGAAGCCTTGCGCCTCGATCTCGCCGAGCGCGGCCAGCCACGTGATCTGCTCCTCGGTTTCCGTGCCTTCGACGACGACGGTCAGGCCGAGCGAGCGCGCGAGATGCACGATCGACGACACCATCACGCACACGCTGCGATCGTTCGGGATGGCCTGCACGAACGAGCGGTCCACCTTCAGCGTGTCGACGGAGAAGCGGTGCAGGTACGACAGCGACGAATAGCCGGTGCCGAAATCGTCGAGCGCGATCCGGATGCCGAGCTTCTTCAACGCGACGATTTTCTCGGACACGAGCTCCGGATATTCCATCATCGCGGTCTCGGTGATCTCGATCTCGAGCCGGTTCGCGTCGATGCCGGTGTCCTGTATCGCCTGCGAGATCGTCTCGATCAGGTCGCCGCGCCAGAACTGCACGGGCGAAATGTTGACCGCGAGCGTCAGCGTGTCGTGGCCGTCGTCGCGCCAGCGCGCGATCTGCTCGCACGCGGTGCGGATCACGAAGTCGCCGATCGGCACGATCAGGCCGGTCGATTCGGCAATCGAAATGAATTCGTTCGCGGAGATGACGCCGTGCTCGGGGTGATCCCAGCGCGCGAGCGCTTCGAAGCCGGTGATGTGGCGGTGCGTGAGGTCGATCTTCGGCTGGTACGCGAGGAACAGCTGCCCCTCGGCGAGCGCGACGCGCAGTTGCTGTTCCCAGCGCATCAGGTGGTCGGCGCGGTGCGACAGGTGCGGCGCATAGAACTGGTAGCAGTTCTTGCCGGCGTCCTTCGCGCTGTACATCGCGAGGTCGGCCTTCTTCAGCAGGTCGATCTCGCTTTCGTTCGCCACCGTGTGCAGCGCGATGCCGATGCTCGCATGCAGCACGAACGAGCTGCCGCGCACGTCGAACGGTTCGCCGAACATCCGGATGATCGCTTCCGCGAGCCGCACCGCGCGCCGCTCGACGTCGTCGCCCTTCATCACCACGACGAACTCGTCGCCGCCGATGCGCGCGAGCGAGCCTTCGTCGCCGACCGCATCGGCCAGGCGCGACGCGGTCATCTGCAGCACGATGTCGCCGGCGTTGTGGCCGAGCGTATCGTTGACGGTCTTGAAGTTGTCGAGATCGATGAACAGCAGCCCGAGCCGCGACAGGCTCGCCGGCATCGACACGTCGTTGCGCAGCCCGCGCAGCGTCGCATAGCGGTTCGCGAGGCCGGTGAGCAGGTCGTATTCGGCGAGCTGCGTCATTTCGCGCTCACGGCCGAGCAGCTTCCCGATCAGGCCCGTCGCGACGCCGAAGAACGCGAGCATCGCGAGCGTGATGAAGCTCGTCATCAGCAGGTAGACGTTGCGCGTGTGGTAGTAGTCCGCGAATTCCTCGGTTTGCGACAGCCCGACCATCACCGCGAGCGGGTAGCCGTCGAGGTGGCGGTACGACACGATGCGCGTCACGCCGTCGATCGGGTCGATGATCGTGCCCGTCACGCGCTCGGCGATCGGGTAAACACCCGACGCGGAAAACGCGCCGGGCGCGTTGCTGACCGAGCCCGTGCGCCGCGCGAGCACCGCGCCCGTATCTGACACCACCGCGATCACGCCTTCCTTGCCGATCGCCGCGTTGTTGTAGAAGTCGTTGGTGAAGTAGCTCGGGTCTTCCGACACGACGACGATGCCCGCGAAGCTGCCGTCCGGGTTGTTCAGGCGCCGGGTCATCTGCAGCGTCCAGTGGCTCGACACGCGGCCGAGTACGGGCTTGCTGATGAACAGGCGGTCGTCGTTGTGCGCGAGGTGGACCTTGAAGTGCTCGCGGTCGGCCAAGTTGATCGGCTGCGGATGCAGCTCGGCCGTGTTCGCGAACAGGATGCCCTTCGCGTTGACGAGCGACACCTGGATCAGCGTGTCGCTCGGCACGACGCCTTTCTCGACGGCGCTGGCGAGGTTGAAGCGGGCGGGCGATTTCTCGAATTCGAACTTGACGAAGCGGGTGATCTGGTCGACCTGGTGGATCGCCTTGACCGTATGCTGCTCGAGCGCGGAGGACAGGATCGCGGCGGAAGCCGCTGCTTCCTTGTACGCGCTGTCCTTCTCCACCGACAGACGTGCGATGATCACGGCCCACAGCAGCGCGAGCGCCAGCATCCCGAGCAGCGGGATCGCAAAGAGCGCACGCCGGCGCGATTTGCGCGGCGCGCGTAGCGGCCGGGTCGGCGGCGTGTGGTTGGACCGGGCGGAGCTCATCGAAGAGGGTGGCGTCCTGCTCGCGTGCGCCACCCGTCTGGATGGCTGACTATGGGTTGGGATTGTCCCGACGTCTGTTCGTTCGCGGGACACGCAACCATGGACAGACCTCCGAAACAACGGATTAGGCCCGATATTACTGGTTGGAACGTTTTTGCGATAGTTGGGCGAATCGGAGGGGGCGCCGGGCGGGCCGGCGCCATCGCACATCGCGAAATGTCAGGCGGGTGACAGGAAGGTGCCGTCGACGACGGTGACGACATGGCCGCCGATCCATGTGGTGCCGTCTTCGTCATAGCTGACGAAGATGCGGCCGTCGCGGCCGATCGCCGTACCCTGGCGGGCCGTATACGACTGGCCGGGGCGGCGTTCCTGCCGCGTCAGCAGCCCGGCGAGCGCGGCGTTTGCGCTGCCGGTGACGGGATCCTCGCCGAAGCCGAAATTGCCGCCCGTCATCAGGCAGCGGATTTCGAACGTCGCGGGGCCGCCTTCGGCGTGCGGCGCGTAGACCGCGAGGCCGTCCGTGCCGTAGCGGTGCGTGAGCGCCGTCAGCGCGGCCGGATCGGGCGTCAGGCCGATGCAGGCATCGGCCGACTTCAGCCGCACGACCAGCCACGGCGCGCCGTTGTCGACCGCGCACGGCTCGGCATCCAGATCGAGCGCGTCGCTGCGCAGCGCGGCAGCCAGCGCCGCGTAGTCTGAACGGTCGAGCGGCGTGACGCGTGCCGGCGGCGCGGCGAACGCCCAGCCGTCGGCCTGCTCGCGCAGCGCGACCCGGCCGACCCCGCACTGCTGGATCAGCCGGCCCGGCGTGCGCGGCCGCGCGCCGCTTTCCAGAAACGCATGCGCGGTGCCCAGCGTCGGGTGGCCTGCGAACGGCAGTTCGCCCTCCGTCGTGAAGATCCGGACGCGGTAGTCGGCTTCCGGATCAGTCGGCGTGCAGAGGAACGTCGTTTCCGACAGGTTCGTCCAGCGGGCGATCGCGAGCATGTCGTCGTCGCCGAGCGAATCGGCGTCGAACACCACGGCGAGCGCGTTGCCCTTGAACGGCACCGACGTGAACACGTCGACCTGCTTGAAACGGACGAGACGGCCGGGCATCGTGCTGCGTTCGTTACGCAACTTCGGCGATCAGCTCGATCTCGACGCACGCGCCGAGCGGGATCTGCGCCACGCCGAATGCCGAGCGCGCGTGCTTGCCGGCGTCGCCGAACACTTCCGCGATCAGTTCCGACGCGCCGTTCGTCACGACGTGCTGTTCGGTGAAGTCGAGCGTCGAGTTGACGAGGCTCATCAGCTTGACGATGCGCGTGACCTTGTTCAGGTCGCCGGTGTGTGCGTGCAGCGTCGCGAGCAGGTCGATCGCGATCGAGCGGGCGGCGGCCTTGCCGTCTTCCGTCTGCAGATCCGCGCCGAGCTTGCCGGCCCAGACCTTGCCGTCCTTCTTCGCGATGTGGCCCGACAGGAAGACCGTGTTGCCGGTTTGCGCGCTCATCACGTAGGCGGCGGCCGGTGCGCCGGCGGTCGGGAGCTCGATGCCGAGCGACTTCAGCTTGTCGTAGACGTTAGCCATGGATTCGATTCCTCGTAGAGAGTCGTGACAGGAAAAAGGGGATCAGAGACGCTCGCGCAGCAGCTTGCCGAGGCGCGCGACGCCTTCCTCGATCTTCTCGGGCGGCACCGTCACGAACGACAGGCGCAGCGTGTTCTGCTGCGCGTTGTCCGCGAAGAACGGCGCACCCGGCACGAACGCGACGTGATTGTCGACGGCCGTGGCGAGCAGCTTCATGGTGTCGATCTGCGCGGGCAGGTTCACCCAGATGAACATCCCGCCTTCCGGGCGGTTCCACGTGACGCCTTCCGGCATGTGGCGCTCGAGCGCGCCGAGCATCGCGTCGCACTGCGCGCTGTACAGCTCGCGGATCGTCGGGATGTGCTCGTCGAGGAAGCCGTCCTTGATCACTTCGTGCGCGATGCGCTGCGTGAGCGTCGGCGTGTGCAGGTCGGTGGCCTGCTTGGCCTGCACGAGCTTGAAGTGGAGTTCCTCGGGCGCAATGATGTAGCCGATCCGCAGGCCCGGTGCGAGCACCTTCGAGAACGTGCCGAGGTGCACGATGTGATCGGGCGCCATCGACAGCATCGTCGGCAGCGGCTCGCCGCGGTAGTTCAGCGCGCCGTACGGATCGTCTTCCAGCACCGGGAACGGGCTCGACTGCGCGAACGCGGCGAGCGCGCGGCGGCGCTCGACGGGCAGGCGGCGGCCGGTCGGGTTCTGGAAGTTCGGCTGCGCGTACAGCAGGCGCGCGCCTTGCGTGAGTGCGGGCGTGAGGCCGTCCGGCAGCAGGCCCTGCTCGTCGGTCGGCACCTGCACGTAGCGCGGCTCGTACAGCGAGAACGACTGCAGCGCGCCGAGGTAGGTCGGGGTTTCGACGAGGATCGGGCTGCCCGGATCGACGAGCGCCTTGCCGAGCAGGTCGAGCGCCTGCTGCGAGCCGGTCGTGATCAGCACCTGCGACACGCGCACGCTGTAGCGTTCGGCGATCCATTCGCGCAGCGGCAGGTAGCCTTCGGTCGCGCTGTACTGGAGCGCGGCGGCCGGCGCGTCGCGCAGCACGCGATCGGCGGCGGCGCGCATGCGTTCGGCCGGGAACGTGGCAGGGGCGGGCAGGCCGCCGGCGAACGAGATGACCTCGGGGCGTTCCGTGACCTTCAGGATTTCGCGGATGGCAGAGCTCGTCAGCTTGCGTGCGCGTTCGGAAAGCTGCCAGTGCGGCGGATGCAGGTCGCTCGGATTCATAGTCTCCTCGTTCGGATATCGTGGTCAGTCAAGAAAGGTCGTTCGGGCGCATCGCTTCGACGCCGCCGGGTGGGCGGGCACGAGCGCGATCGAGCCTTCGCGGCCGGGTGGGCAAACCGATCAGGCAAAACGTCCATTATGGCGCAGCTGTTCAGCCGGCGCGAGCCGGTTGCGCGGCGGTGGCGACCGCCGAGCGGCGCCCGAGCACCACGGTGGCGATCACCGCGGCCGCGAACAGCCATGTCGACGGCGTCACCGTTTCGCCGAACAGCAGCGCGGAAAAGGCAATCGTGAAGAAAATCTGCAGCAATTGCACCTGGCCGACGCGCGCGATGCCGCCCATCGCAAGCCCCGCGTACCACGCGAAAAAGCCGATGAATTGCGAAAAGAGGGTCACGTAGCCGAAGGCGAGCCACGTGCGCAGCGCAAGCGGGCCCGGATGCGCGGCATGCTGCATCCACGCGAGCCAGCCGACCGGCAGTACGAGGAACGGCGCGGACACGACGAGCGCCCAGCAGATCACCTGCCAGCCGCCGATCTGGCGCGCGAGGCGCGCGCCTTCCGCATAGCCGAGCGCGCCGATGCCGACCGCGACGAGCATCAGCGCGTCGCCGGCCTGCACGGTGCCGCCGCCGTCGCGCAGCGCGAACGCGATCACGAGCGCGCTGCCGGCCACCGCGCTGGCCCAGAACGCCTTCGACGGCCGCTCGTGCGACAGCCACGCCGCATACAGCGCGACGAACAGCGGCTGCAGGCCGTTGACCACCGCGCCGTGCGAGGCCGGTACCGATTTCATCGCCCATGCGGAGAACACCGGGTACGCGATGATCACGCCGAGCGATGTGATCGCGAGGCTTTTCAGCTGCGTGCGGGTCGGCAGCGGCTCGCGGCGCCACCACAGCAGCAAACCGGCCGGTACCGCGGCGGCGAGCGCGCGGCCGAGCCCGTTGAGCAGCGGGTGGAGTTCGGCGACGACGATGCGCGTCATCGGCAGCGTCAGGCTGAAAATCATCACGCCGATGAGGCCGAGCAGCATGCCCCGGGTTTCGCGCGAATTCATGAAATGGGTGTCTCCGTGTTGCCGGTATGGGTGTAGTTGGGGGCGGCGGGGCGTTCAGCGCAGCGTGCGCGCACCCTGCGGCGTGTCGAATTCGGCGACCAGCGCGGGCGGGCCGTCGGCGGCTTCGAGTTCGAGCAGGTGGGCGGCGCCGAGCCAGTCGAGCTGCTCGCGGATCGTGTCCGCACGCGGGTGGACGCCCTTGAGCGCCTTCAGCGCGACGCCGTCGCCCGGCAGCGATTCGGCCGGGTGGCGCGCACTGTCCCACTGGATCAGCGACGGCAGGAGGCCGTCGCCCGCGCCTTGCCACGCGGGGAACGTGCCGTCGTCGGGCACGGTGAGGCCCCAGCTCAGGTCGCCGCGCCGCATCGCGACGACCGGCGGGATGCGCGCCGGGTACTGGCTTTGCCACAGCGCGAGCTGGCGCGGACGCTCGACGCGTGCGACCCAGTGCGCGAGAAACGGGCCTTGCGCAAGCCGCGCGTGCATGGCCGGCTCGTCGAGCCCGAACAGCCGCGCGCGCGGCGGCTCGGCGCCGGCGTTCGGCGCAGGCGCATCGGGATCGATCGCGATCACTTCGAGATAGAGCCCGCCCCACGCGCCGAACAGCGCATTGTGGGTCCGCATCAGCGGGTGGCGGCCGCCGCCGGCCGGTTCGATGCCGAGCGCGTCGGCGACATGGCGGACGCCTTCGTCGAGCGTGCGCGCGGCGATCACGAGATGGTCGAGTGTCAGGGAGCGGGCTGGCATGAACGTCGGTCGGGAAGCGAAAGTGTCATGGTGGGCAGGCGATGCGCCGGGCGGTAGCCGGACCGGCCGGCGTACCGGCCGCGATGCGGGCCGGTGGGCGCGGCGCCAAGTGCGGCGGGGCCGGAACGGTGGCCGCACGGTCGCCATTCCGGTCAACTGTAATCGTCGCTACCGGCACAGTAACGGTACAATCGGCGCGATAGCCTTCGGTACAGTTGGAGCTGCCGCCCATGTCCACCGTCCCACTCGCCCAGATTCCCGTGCCGCACGACACGGCCACGCTCACGCTCGTCGACCAGCTTGTCCAGTGGGCGCGACGGCGCATCGACGAACGCGTGTTCCGGCCCGGCATGCGGATGCCGTCGATCCGCAAGCTCGCGCTCGACAAGAGCGTGTCGCGCTTCACCGTCGTCGAGGCGTACGAGCGCCTCGTCGCGCAGGGTTACCTCGACTCGCGGCGCGGCTCGGGCTTCTACGTGCGCGAGCGCACGGCTGCCGGCCCGCAGCCGGCCGACAGCGTTGCGCGCGTGGCCGAGGCCGCGCCGGTGCACAACACGATCGACGTCGTCTGGCTGCTGCGCAACATGCTGCACACCGTCAGCCCGGAAAAGGGGCCGGGTCTCGGCTATTTGCCGGGCCGCTGGCTCGACGGCGAACTGATCACCGGTGCGCTGCGTGCGCTCGGGCGCCAGTCCGGTGCGCAGATGCTCGGCTTCGGCACCGCGCAGGGCTTCCTGCCGCTGCGCCAGCAACTGCAGACGCGCCTCGCCGAAGTGGAAATCGGCGCGAAGCCCGAACAGATCGTGCTGGTGTCGGGGATCACGCAGGCGATCGACCTGATCTCGCGGATCTACGTGAAGCCCGGCGATGCGGTGATCGTCGGCGATCCGGCCTGGTTCCAGATGTTCGGCCGCTTTGCGGCGCAGGGCGCGCAGCTCGTCGGGATGCCGTACACGCCGGACGGCCCCGATCTCGACGCGCTCGAGACGCTCGTGCAGATGTGGCGGCCGAAGATGCTCGTGATCAATTCGGTGCTGCAGAACCCGACCGGCACGTCGCTATCGGCCGCGCAGGCGTTCCGGATCCTGAAGCTCGCGGAGGCATACGACTTCCTCGTCGTCGAGGACGACGTGTACGGCGACCTGTGCCCGCCGAGCTATCCGGCCACGCGCCTCGCGAGCCTCGATCAGTTGAAGCGCGTGATCTACCTCGGCAGCTATTCGAAGACGCTCGCGGCGAACCTGCGGGTCGGCTATGTCGCGTGCGCGCCGGAGATCGCGAAGGCGGTCACCGATCAGAAGATGCTGGTCGGGATGACGACGCCCGAGCTCAACGAGCGCGTGCTGTACAAGATCCTGACCGAAGGGCATTACCGGCGCCACGTCGAGCGGCTGCGCGCGCGGCTCGACGGGGTGCGCGACAAGACCGCGCGGATGCTCGAGCGCACGGGGCTCGGCCTTTTCACGATGCCGGCAGCCGGGATGTTCCTGTGGGCCGACACGGGTGTCGACTCGGACGCGCTCGCGGCGGTCGCGCACGAGGCCGGCTTTTTGCTGACGCCGGGCAGCCTGTTCTCGCCGCAGCAATCGCCGTCCACGTGGATGCGCTTCAACGTCGCGAACTGCGGCGATCCGGCGCTGCCGGCGCTGCTGTCGCGCTATATCGATTCGGCCGTGCGCCGCGCATCATGACGCGGCGCGGCACGCCCGCCCTTGAAATCGGGTGTGCCGCCTCCAGATACGCGCGCAAACCGCATGCGCCGGGCGGTTGTCTGTTACGGGCCGGCCGGCATCGCGCGCCGGGCGGTCGCGCCATACCATTCAAGTTCAAGTAAGAGGAAACAGCATCCATGGCACACGAAACGATGAGCTTTCAGGCAGAGGTCAAGCAACTCCTCCACCTGATGATCCATTCGCTCTACAGCAACAAGGAAATCTTCCTGCGCGAACTGGTGTCGAATGCGTCCGACGCGGCCGACAAGCTGCGTTTCGAAGGGCTCGCGGACAACGCGCTGTACGAGAACGATCCGAACCTGCGCATCCGCATCGGCTACGACAAGGCCGCGCGCACGATCACGATCGACGACAACGGTATCGGCATGAGCCGCGACGAGGCGATCGCGAACCTCGGCACGATCGCGCGTTCGGGCACCAAGGAGTTCTTCACGAAGCTGTCCGGCGACCAGCAGAAGGACGCGGCGCTGATCGGCCAGTTCGGCGTCGGTTTCTACTCGGGCTTCATCGTCGCCGACAAGATCACCGTCGAGACGCGTCGCGCCGGCCTGCCGGCGAACGAGGCCGTGCGCTGGGAAAGCGCGGGCGAGGGCGATTTCACGATCGACGCGATCGAGCGCGCGCAGCGCGGCACGACGATCACGCTGCACCTGCGCGAAGGCGAGGACGACCTGCTGTCGTCGCACCGGCTGAAGTCGATCATCCAGAAGTATTCTGACCACATCGCGCTGCCGATCCTGATGCAGAAGGAAGAATGGGATCAGGAAAAGGGCGAGATGGTCCTGAAGGACGAGGACGAGACCGTCAACCAGGCGAGCGCGCTGTGGACACGTTCGAAGAGCGACGTCACCGACGAGCAGTACACGCAGTTCTACCAGCACATCGCGCACGACCACCAGGATCCGCTCACGTGGACGCATAACCGCGTCGAGGGCCGCAGCGAATACACGCAACTGCTGTTCGTGCCGTCGCACGCGCCGTTCGACCTGTGGAACCGCGACTATCGCGGCGGCCTGAAGCTGTACGTGAAGCGCGTGTTCATCATGGACGACGCCGAGCAGCTGCTGCCGCAATACCTGCGTTTCGTGAAGGGCGTCGTCGATTCGGCCGACCTGCCGCTGAACGTGTCGCGTGAAATCCTGCAGGAAAGCCGCGACGTGAAGGCGATCCGCGAAGGCGTGACGAAGCGTGCGCTGTCGATGCTCGAAGAGCTCGCGAACGCGGAAGAGGATGCCGGCAAGGAGAAGTACAAGACGTTCTGGGGCGCGTTCGGCCAGGTGCTGAAGGAAGGCCTCGGCGAGGATCACGCAAACCGCGAGCGCATCGCGAAGCTGCTGCGCTTCGCGTCGACGCACGGCGACACCGACGCGCAGGACGTGTCGCTCGTCGACTACGTGTCGCGCATGAAGCCCGAGCAGAGCAAGATCTACTACGTGACTGCCGATACGTGGCAGGCCGCGAAGAACAGCCCGCATCTGGAAGTGTTCCGCAAGAAGGGCGTCGAGGTGCTGCTGCTGACCGACCGCGTCGACGAATGGATGCTGTCGTTCCTGCACGAATTCGACGGCAAGCCGCTCGCGAGCGTGGCGCGCGGCGATCTCGATCTCGGCGAGCTGAACGACGAGGAGAAGAAGGCGCAGGAGCAGGCGGGCGAGGCGATCAAGCCGGTCGTCGAGAAGATGAAGGAAGCGCTCGGCGACAAGGTGAAGGAAGTGCGCGTCACGTTCCGTCTGACCGATTCGCCGTCGTGCCTCGTTGCCGACGACAACGACATGAGCGGCTACCTGCAGCGGATGCTGAAGGCGGCCGGCCAGAACGCGCCGGCGATGCAGCCGATCCTCGAGATCAATCCCGAGCACGCGCTCGTGAAGCAGCTGAATGCCGACAGCGCCGATTTCGGCGACTGGTGCCATCTGCTGTTCGATCAGGCACTGCTCGCCGAAGGCGGCATGCTCGACGATCCGGCAAGCTTCGTGAAGCGGACCAACGCGCTGCTGCTGTCGCGCGCCGCGTGAACGCACGCATGCGATTCGACGGCGGTCAGGCCGGCTGGCGCGAGACGCCACGGCCTGGCTGCACGCTCGACCAGCGTGACTGGCTGACGCGCGGCGGATCGCTGACCGCGCACCTCGCGCGGCTCGGCCGCGTGAACGTGCGCGTGACGCGCGAGGCCGTCGACTGCCCGTGGTTCGACGAGCCGGTCGCGCTCGCCAGTGCGCCGCGCGCACCGATGTGGGTGCGCGAGGTGATCCTGTCGGTCGACGGCACGCCGTTCGTCGCCGCGCACAGCATCGCGCCGCTCGCGGCCAGCAAGGGCGTGTGGCAGGCGATGCGGCGGTTGCGCACGCGGCCGCTGGCGGAGCTGCTGTACAGCGATCCGCAGGTCGAGCGTTCGGCGCTCGTCAGCCGGCGCGTGATCGCCGGCCATCCGCTGTATGCGCTGGCGACGCATGCGCTTGGCGGGGTGCGTGCACCGCATTCGTTCGCCGCGCGGCGCTCGGTGTTCCAGCGTCACGGCAAGCCGCTGATGGTCACCGAGTGCATGCTGCCGGCGCTGTGGCGCCATCTCGATGCGCACGGCGACGGGCCGCGCTCGGGCGGGCCGGGCGGAGGCGCGTGATGTTGCGGGGTTTTCCGCCGGTCGTCGCGGCGCATACGCATACGATGATCCTCGGCAGTTTTCCGGGCGAGGCGTCGCTCGACGCCGCGCAGTATTACGCGCATCCGCGTAACCAGTTCTGGCGCCTGCTCGGCACGGTGCTCGGCGAGCACGGGCTGCACGAGCTCGCGTACGACGCGCGGCTCGAGCGCGTGCTGTCGCACGGGATTGGTATCTGGGATGTATTGGCCGCGTGCCATCGCGAGGGCAGCCTCGATTCGGCGATCCGGCATGCGAAGCCGAACGATTTCGCGTCGTTGCGCGAGCATGCGCCGTTGCTCAAGCGCGTGTGTTTCAACGGCAAGACGGCGGGCCGGTTTGCGGAGGTGATCGGCGCGGCGGGGTACGACACGCTCGTGCTGCCTTCGTCGAGCCCGGCGAATGCGATGTTGACGTTCGAGCAGAAGCTCGCGCAGTGGCACGGGATTCGTGCCTGACGATTCGACGGATCGTCGCTTATTCGTCCTTGCCCCAGCGCCATTTCGGCTTTTCGCCTTTCAGCCAGCACACGATCGTGAGCGCAGCCACCAGCACCACGATGCAAGCCGCGAACGCCAGTGGTGACTGGGCGGGCGAGACGCGTGTCGTGACCGCCACGATTCCCATCACAAAGAGCAGCAGGACGACCCAGCCTTGCCACGCGACCGGCAACCCCCATCCCCAGCCGTAGCGCTTCGCCGGAAACCAGATCTTCTTGTCGGTCGAGTTCATATGTTCTCCTTCGATCGGTGAGGCAGCGTAGCGCCAACGGGATTCGATGTCATGCATGGTCGGGCGCTCGTCGCGGCCGTCACCACGCACCAATGCTATCCTCTCGTCCGCTAAAACCAGCTTCACCCAGCGAGATTCACACATGACCCGACTGATCAAGCGCGCGTCCGCCGAGGCGCGCGCGTCCAAGCGCAGCAAGCCGTCCGCCTACAACGGCTCCGAAAAGCTCCAGCCGCCGCGCGTGAAGCGCCGCCCGGACATCGACGAGCACGACGACGTGCCCGTGCTCGAAGCCCCGCGCAAGCCGCGCTTCGCGCCCGTTACGTTCTCCGAAGAAGGCGGCGTGCGCTTCCTGCACTTCGGCACCGAATGGGTGCAGGGCGCGATGCGGATCTCGAAGCCGCTGCATATCGAGCTCGAATACGCGCAGCAGATGATGGCGTGGCTGCTGTTCCTCGAAACGCCCGAGCGGGTCGTCCAGCTCGGGCTCGGCACCGGCGCGCTGACCAAGTTCTCGCACCGCTTCCTGCCGCACGCGAAGGTCGAGGCCGTCGAGCTGAACCCGGCGGTGATCGTCGCCGCGCGCACGATGTTCGCGCTGCCGCCCGACGATGCACGTCTCGCCGTGCACGAAGCCGACGCCTGGGATTTCGTCAACGATCCGGCCAACCGCGGCACGACGGGCGCGATCCAGATCGACCTGTACGACGCGACCGCGCGCGGCCCGGTGCTCGACAGCGTCGCGT
Source organism: Burkholderia sp. AU33423 (assembly GCF_002223135.1). Lineage (NCBI taxonomy): Bacteria > Pseudomonadati > Pseudomonadota > Betaproteobacteria > Burkholderiales > Burkholderiaceae > Burkholderia > Burkholderia sp. AU33423. The sequence goes on along the minus strand of NZ_NKFH01000005.1, from coordinate 130,672 downwards.
TCTACCGCGCGGTGCGCGGCTGCCTCGCCGACGCGGGCATCGCGACGATCAACCTGTTCGGCGATCATCCGAGTTTCGTGCGCAACATGAAGCACCTGAACGCGGCGTTCGATCACCGCGTGATCGCGCTGCCGGAAGTGCACGACGGCAACCGGATCGCGATCGCGTTCTCGGGCCCCGCGCTCGACGTGTCGTTCGCGCAGCTCGACGAACGGGCGAAGCTGATCGAGGACACGCTGAAGCTGCCCGCACGCAAGTGGGTGAAAGCTTTGAAAGAAACGACCGGCGCACGCGACACCGCGTTCGCGATCTGACGCTTCATGCACCGGCGGCATGCCGGTGCAACCACGCGTCAAGGGGCGGATCACCTCGGGTTCGCCCCTGCTTGACCGCGTGCTGGCGGCTCCTATACTGGCGCGAAGCCAGGGGAGCCGCAGCCTACCCGTTTTGCGCTCCTCTCGGCGCCGTACCCGCTCAACAAGATCGATAACCGGGAAAGATGAGGAGACGTCATGGCTCACGATGCCGACGCCAACCGGGCCGCCAAGCGCTGGCTCTGGCTGCTGGTACTGCCGCTGATTGCGATGGTCTGGGTACCGTCGTACAGCAAGATCGAACCGCAATGGTTGGGTTTTCCGTTTTTCTACTGGTACCAGCTGCTTTGGGTCTTCATTAGCGCGGTGATCACCGCGTTCGTGTACTTCAAGACCAAGAACGCGTGGAAGGCGAGCGGCCCGCAGGGAGGTGCGCGATGAATCTCGGCGCAACCTTCGTCTTCGTGCTGCTGTTCATCGGCGTCACGATCATCGGTTTCCTGGCCGCGAACTGGCGGCGCGGCGATCTCGCCCATCTCGACGAATGGGGCCTCGGCGGCCGCCGCTTCGGCACGATCGTCACGTGGTTCCTGCTCGGCGGCGACCTCTACACGGCCTACACGTTCGTCGCGGTGCCCGCGCTCGTGTTCGGCGCCGGCGCGATGGGCTTCTTCGCGCTGCCTTATACGATCCTGATCTACCCGTTCGCGTTTGTCGTGTTCCCGAAGCTGTGGAGCATCGCGAAGCGGCACGGCTATGTGACAGCCGCCGACTTCGTCAATGCGCGCTACGGCAGCCGGATGCTCGCGCTGGCGATCGCGGTGACGGGCATTGTCGCGACGATGCCGTATATCGCGCTGCAGCTCGTCGGCATCGAGGTGGTGATCGGCGCGCTTGGCTTCGACACGACCGGCTTCGTGGGCGACCTGCCGCTGATCATCGCGTTCGCGATCCTCGCCGCATATACGTATACGTCGGGCCTGCGCGCGCCCGCGATGATCGCGATCGTCAAGGACATCCTGATCTACATCACGATCGCCGCGGCGGTCATCGTGATCCCCGCGAAGCTCGGCGGCTTCGGACACATCTTCGCGAGCGTGCCGCCCGCGAAGCTGCTGCTGAAAGCGCCCGACGCGATGAGCCTGAACGGCTACAGCGCGTACGCGACGCTCGCGATCGGCTCGGCGCTCGCGCTGTTCCTGTATCCGCACTCGGTGACGGCGATCCTGTCGTCGTCGTCCGGCAACTCGATCCGCCGCAACATGGCGATGCTGCCCGCGTACTCGTTCGTGCTCGGCCTGCTGGCGCTGCTCGGCTATATGGCGCTCGCAGCGGGCGTGAAGGACATGCCGCAGTACGCGCCGTACTTCAAGGCGTTCGGCCCGAACTTCGCGGTGCCCGCGCTGTTCCTCGAGTATTTCCCGTCGTGGTTCGTCGGCGTCGCGTTCGCGGCGATCGGCATCGGCGCGCTGGTGCCGGCGGCCATCATGTCGATCGCGGCCGCGAACCTGTACACGCGCAACATTCACCGCGAGTTCGTGAACCGCAACATGTCGCACGACCAGGAAACGCACGTCGCGAAGCTCGTGTCGCTGATCGTGAAGGTCGGCGCCGTCGCGTTCATCCTCGGGCTGCCGCTGACCTACGCGATCCAGCTGCAGCTGCTTGGCGGGATCTGGATCATCCAGACGCTGCCCGCGATCGTGCTCGGCCTGTACACGCGCGTGCTCGACCATCGCGGCCTGCTGGCCGGCTGGGCGGCAGGCATCGTGTGCGGCACGTGGATGGCGATCTCGCTGAAGCTGGCCAGCTCGATCTTCACGATCCACCTGTTCGGTCTCGCGATTCCTGGCTACGCGGCCGTGTGGTCGCTGGTCGTGAACCTGGTGGTGGCGGTGGTGGTGAGCGTGCTGGTGCGCGTGATGGGCATGGCGCATGCTGAGGATCGCACGCGGCCGGAGGACTATCTCGACGTGGTGGAAGGCTGACGCTGCCTGCACGGCCACGCCATGAAAAAGCCCGCCACCGGCAAGGTGGCGGGCTTTGTCGTTCGTGTTATCCCTGCGCGCGTTTCGCGAGGTCCTCGCGTTGCGACAGGTCTTCGACGTTGACCATCCAGTGCACGCCGAAACGATCCTTCGCCATCCCGAAGCCGAGCGCCCAGAACGTCTTGCCGAACGGCATTGTCACTTCGCCGCCGTCGGCGAGCGCATTGAACAGCTTCTGGCCCTCTTCGACGGTTGCCGGGTTCAGCGACAGCGAATAGCCGGCGTGCGCCGCGCCGGCCGGCTGGCTGCAGTCGCCGTCCGAGCACATGATCATCGAGTCGCCGATCGTGAAGCTCGCGTGCATCACCTTGTCGGCCATCTCCGGCGTCATCGGGTGGTCGGGGTTCGGCGGCGCGTCCTTGAAGTGCATCTTGAACATCGTCTTCGCACCGAGTGCCTTTTCGTAGAACTGAAGGGCTTCGTCGGCGCGACCGTAGAACGTCAGGTACGGTTGGACTTGCATCGTTGTCTCCTGGAGTGGGGAGCCGGCCTGCGCATTCGCGCGGGTTCGGCGTCGTGCGAGACTGACTGGGAAAGGGGGCCTCGGGAGGCGGCCGACGCACCCGTGACGTGGATTGTAGTGCGCGTGCTTGACGATGGAATGAAAAATAAAACGGCCGCGAACATGACGTTCGCGGCCGTATGCGGCGTGCGTGCTGACGGCTGTTGCCAGTGTTGCTGACAGCCGCTGTCGCTTGTAGCGGCTCAGCGCAGCGAGTCGATCAGCTTCTCGAGCTTCACCGCATCGGCGGCGAATACGCGGATACCTTCGGCGAGCTTTTCGGTTGCCATCGCGTCGTCGTTCAGCTGGAAGCGGAACGCGGCCTCGTCGATCGCGACACGCTCGGACGGCTTGTCCTGCAGCGCTTCCGGCGACAGCTTGCGCGCGACCGTCTCGTTGCTGTCCTGCAGCTTCTGCAGCAAATCGGGACTGATCGTCAGCAGGTCGCAGCCGGCGAGTTCGGTGATCTGGCTGGTCGTGCGGAAGCTCGCGCCCATCACTTCGGTCGTGTAGCCGAACGTCTTGTAGTACGTGTAGATGCGGCGAACCGACTGCACGCCCGGATCGTTCGCGCCGCCATCCTGCTCTTCATTCCACGCTGCGCCGGCCTGCTTCTTGTACCAGTCGTAGATGCGGCCGACGAACGGCGAGATCAGCTGCGCACCGGCTTCCGCGCATGCGGCGGCCTGCACGAGCGAGAAAAGCAGGGTCATGTTGCACTTGATCCCTTCCTTCTGCAGCACTTCGGCCGCGCGGATGCCTTCCCACGTCGATGCGAGCTTGATCAGGATGCGCTCGCGGCCGATGCCTGCTGCTTCGTACAGCTTGATGAGCTCGCGGCCCTTGTCGATCGAGCGCTGCGTGTCGAACGATAGGCGTGCGTCGACCTCGGTCGACACGCGGCCGGGAATCAGCTTCAGGATCTCGGTGCCGAATGCGATCAGCAGGCGGTCGATGATGAAATCGGTGCTTTCGTTGCGATGATCGCGGACGGTTTTCTCGAGGATCGGCTTGTACGCATCCTTCTGAACGGCCTTCAGGATCAGCGACGGGTTCGTGGTCGCGTCCTGCGGCTGGTATTGCGCAAGCTGCTGGAAATCGCCCGTGTCGGCGACGACGGTCGTGTACTGCTTCAGCTGGTCGAGTGCGGTAGTCATGGCGATTCGGAAGAAGGGCGCAAGGCGCCGGGTTCTCACGGGCCGCGCGAACGCGGCGGCGAAGCGAGGCGGCGCCGGGCACCGCCTCCGATCCGCTATTCTAGGCCCGATTCGTGTCGGGCACGTTCTGGCGTGTCCGAGGGCCGCAGCGGCGGGGGCCGCGCCGCGTCACGCGGGGCGGCGCGCGTTCAGGATCACCTGCGTGACGATCCCCGCGACGAGCCCCCAGAATGCCGAGCCGATCGACAGCAGCGTGAGGCCCGAAGCGGTGACCATGAACGTGACGAGCGCAGCTTCGCGCTGCTTCACGTCCTGCATCGCGTTCGCGAGGCCGCTCATGATCGAGCCGAACAGCGCGAGCGCGGCGACCGACACGACGAGCGCCTTCGGCAGCGCCGCGAACAGCGCGGCGATCGTCGCGCCGAAGATCCCCGCGACCAGGTAGAACGTGCCGCACCACACGGCGGCCGTGTAGCGCTTCGCGCGATCCTCGTGCGCTTCCGGACCGGTGCAGATCGCGGCCGTGATCGCCGCGAGGTTGACGCCGTGCGAGCCGAACGGCGCGAGCAGCAGCGACGCGAGGCCGGTGGTCGCGATCAGCGGCGACGACGGGGTCTGATAGCCGTCCGCGCGCAGCACCGCGATGCCCGGCACGTTCTGCGACGCCATCGCGACGACGAACAGCGGAATGCCGATGCTGACGATCGACGCGATCGAGAATGCGGGCATCGTGAATACGGGCTTCGCGAACGCGATGTGAAAGCCGCTGAAGTCGAGCAGGCCGAGACTGCCGGCGACTACCGTGCCGACGATCAGCGTCGTGACGATCGCATAGCGCGGCGCGAGCCGCTTGACGATCAGGTACGTGAAGAACATCGCGAGCACGAGCGCCGTCTGGAACTGCGCGGCACGGAAGATCTCGATGCCGATCTCGAACAGGATGCCCGCGAGCAACGCGGCGGCGATGCCGGCCGGAATCTTGCGCATCAGCGTGTCGAACAGCCCGCTCACGCCGACGGCCGTCAGCAGCACCGCGCAGACGACGAACGCACCGATCGCCTCGGGGTAGGGCACGCCGGGCAGCGATGCGATCAGCAGCGCGGCGCCGGGCGTCGACCACGCGACGACGACGGGCGCGCGAAAGCGCAGCGACAGGCCGATCGTCGTCAGCGCCATGCCGATCGACAGCGCCCAGATCCACGACGAGATCTGCGCATCGGTGAGGTGGGCCGCGCGGCCGGCCTGGAACATCAGCACGAGCGAGCTCGTATAGCCGGTCATCATCGCGACGAAGCCGGCGACGAGCGCGGACACGGACGTATCGGCAAAGAAGCGGCGGCCGCCGGCGCGGCTGGCGCTCGCGGTGGGCGAGGGGTTCATGCTATCTCCGGGGGGAGGCCGCTCGGACGCGGCCTTCGTGTCTTGGTGGGTGTCGTTACTTGCTGAGTGCGCGCATCGCGGTTTCGAGGCCCGCGAGCGTGAGCGGATACATGCGATGGCCTAGCACGTCGCGAATGATCGAGACGGACTGGCGATACTCCCATAGCCGCTCGGGCTCGGGGTTCAGCCATGCATGCTGGGGGAACTGGTCGGCGAGGCGGCGCAGCCATACGGCGCCGGCTTCCGGGTTGTTGTATTCGACCGAGCCGCCGGGCTGCAGCACTTCGTACGGGCTCATCGTTGCATCGCCGACGAAGATCAGCTTGTAGTCGGGCGTGAACTTGTGCAGCACGTCCCACGTCGCGGTGCGTTCCGAGTGGCGGCGGCGGTTGTTCTTCCACAGGTGGTCGTACACGCAGTTGTGGAAGTAGAAGAACTCCAGGTGCTTGAATTCGGCCTTCGCGGCGGAGAACAGTTCTTCGGTGCGCTTGATGTGATCATCCATCGAGCCGCCGACATCGAGCAGCATCAGCACCTTCACGTTGTTGTGGCGCTCGGGCACCATCCGCAGGTCGAGCCAGCCCGCGTTCGCGGCGGTGCTGCGGATCGTGCCGGGCAGGTCGAGCTCCTCGGCGGCGCCTTCGCGCGCGAAGCGGCGCAGCCGCCGCAGCGCGACCTTGATGTTGCGCGTGCCGATCTCGACGGAATCGTCGTAGTCGCGATACGCGCGTGCTTCCCACACCTTCACCGCGGTGCGGTTGCCGTTCGACGGGCCGCCGATGCGCACACCTTCCGGGTTGTAGCCGCCGTGCCCGAACGGCGACGTGCCGCCGGTGCCGATCCACTTGTTGCCGCCTTCGTGGCGCTCCTTCTGCTCGTCGAGCAGTGCCTTCAGGCGCTCCATCAGCTTGTCGAGGCCGCCCATCGCCTCGATCTGCGCCTTTTCCTCGGGCGACAGCTCGCGCTCGAGGCGCTTCTCGAGCCAGTCGAGCGGAATGTCGAACGCTTCGGACGGCAGCGCGGACACGCCGTGGAAATACGCGCCGAACGCCTGGTCGAACTTGTCGAAGTACTGCTCGTCCTTGACGAGCGTCATCCGCGCGAGGAAGTAGAACGCGTCGATCGACGGCGAGATCAGCCCGGCCTTCAGCGATTCGAGCAGCGTCAGGTATTCCTTCACCGAGACGGGCAGCTTGGCTGCGCGCAGCGCGTAGAAGAAATTGAGCAGCATGGCCGGGCCTTCGCGGGTGAGAGAGGATTACCGGTTGTGCCGGTTCATGTAGACGAGCCGTTCGAGCAGGCTCAGGTCCTGCTCGTTCTTCAGCAGCGCGCCCGCGAGCGGCGGGACGATCTGCTTCGCATCCACGCCGCGCAGTTGGTCGGCCGGGATGTTGTCCGCGAGCAGCAGCTTCAGCCAGTCGAGCAGCTCGGACGTCGACGGCTTCTTCTTCAGGCCCGACACGCCGCGCAATTCGAAGAAGCTCTCGAGCGCCGCGCGCAGCAGCTCCTCGCGGATGTCCGGGAAATGGACCGCGACGATCTTCTGCATCGTCGCCGGGTCGGGAAACTGGATGTAGTGGAAGAAGCAGCGGCGCAGGAACGCGTCGGGCAGCTCCTTCTCGTTGTTCGACGTGATGATGACGAGCGGGCGGTGCTTCGCGCGGACCGTTTCCCGTGTTTCATACACATGGAACTCCATCCGGTCGAGCTCGCGCAGCAGGTCGTTCGGGAATTCGATGTCGGCCTTGTCGATCTCGTCGATCAGCAGCACGCTCGGGTGCTCGGCATCGAACGCCTGCCACAGCACGCCCTTGACGATGTAGTTCGAGATGTCCTTCACGCGCTCGTCGCCGAGCTGCGAATCGCGCAGCCGCGACACGGCATCGTATTCATACAGGCCCTGCTGCGCCTTCGTGGTCGACTTGATGTGCCATTGCAGCAGCGGCATGTCTAGCGCGGCGGCCACTTCCTCGGCGAGCATGGTCTTGCCGGTGCCGGGCTCGCCCTTGATCAGCAGCGGGCGTTGCAGCGTCAGCGCGGCATTGACCGCGAGCTTCAGATCGTCGGTGGCGACGTAGTGCGAGGACCCTTCGAAACGCATGGCGGCGCTCTTCTCAATCGGGGAAAAAAACCCAGTATAAGTCAGAAGGGCTGTCCGGTTGGGCCACGCCCGCGTATCGTTGCGGGGCTGTGGCGGGGAGAACCGGGGTGCCTTGTGGACGCGTTCCCCGCCGACGCGGTACAATCTGGCCGTTTTTTTGGCCTGCGTGGCGACCTGATAAGCATAACGGCGCGGGCCGTTGCCGCTTCGGCGCCAGTTTCCCCTCAAGCTAGGTTACAAGAGCTATGAACAAATTCGTCGGCAAACACGTCGTTGTCGCAGCGCTCGTGGCGCTCGCGGGCAGCGCGCAGGCGGCCGGTGTGGTCGGCAACCCGAAGGACGGGGCGAGCAAGGCCGCCATGTGCATCGGTTGCCACGGCATCCAGGACTACCGCGCGGCGTACCCGGAGGTCTACCGGGTGCCTGTCCTCGGCGGCCAGAACCAGCAATATCTCGAGAACGCGCTGAAGGCCTATCGCAAGAAGGATCGTCACTTCCCGTCGATGAATGCGATCGCCGGTTCGCTGACGGACCAGGACATCGCGGATCTGGCGGCGTACTACGCCGTCCAGAAGGCCGACACGAAGGACAATCCCTACAAGTAAAGCGCGCGCCGCCGATCTGACCGGCGGGACAGGAGCATTCATGAACAACGCATTCAAGACGGCGGCGGTTGCACTGGCGGCCGGCCTCGCGATCGGTACCGCGCACGCGGCGGACACCACGAAGGGCAAGGAACTGGTCGAATCGCACAACTGCGCCGCCTGCCACGGCGCGCAGATGAACAAGCCGATCAACGCCGAATATCCGCGCCTCGCCGGCCAGCACGCCGACTACCTCGTGTGGGCGATGCGCCAGTACCAGATGGGCCTGACGAATCCGCTGCTCGGTCGCAACAACGCGATCATGCAGGCGCAGGTGCAGAGCCTCTCGGTCAGCGACATGAAGGACATCGCGGCCTACATCGAGTCGCTGAAAGAAACCGATCTCGTGTTCAAGAAGTAAGCGCGACGGGCCCGACGGGCTCGCGCAGCAAAAATACCCCGCCTCGGCGGGGTATTTTTTTGTCCGCGCGCCGGCGCCCGTGGGCCGGCGCCGCGGCGCTCAGTCGCGCGATGCGCGACGCAGGATGCGCTGCAGGTACGCGTCGGTATCGGGCGGCGTGTTCGTGCGCTGGGCTTCCCAGATCGTCTCGCCGAGGCATTCCATGATCACGTGCTGCGCGTCGTGGGTCGAGTCGAGCTTGGCCGCGAGCTTGTCGTGCGCGGCGCGGATGCCGGGCGGCTGGTCGATCGACAACTGCTCGCTGATCGCGAGATGCATCGACAGGTGCAGGAACGGGTTCGTGCGGCCTTCCTCGGGCGTGTACTCGCGTGCGGTCGCGCCATCGGCGTCGGCGAGTTCGTCGTGGTATTCGGGATGCTCGACGATCCAGTCGGCTGCGATCGCTTCCAGCGGCGTCAGGATCTCGCCGGCGCGCTGCTTGCGCCAGGTCTCGGTGAAAAAGCGACGCACTTCGTCGCGGCTTGGATTGAACATGGTGGGGAAACGTCGTGATTCGGACGGCGTGATGCCGCGTCGCGCATTGTACGCCGGGTCGGCGGACGGCGCTGGCGGCGGGCGGGAACGGGTTACGCGGCGGCCTGCCGGGCGAGCAGGTGCGCAGTCGCGCGGCGCCGGCGGGTTGCCGGCGCCCTGAGCCGGCGCCCGGGAACGGGTAAGCGCGGGCTAGGCTCGCCGCCGCCGCGCCGTTACACTCCGACGATTTCCGGCGCCACGCCGATCGTCCCCGTTCCATCATGACCGCCACCACCCACACGTCGTCCGCCGCCCTGCAGGGCACGCTCTATGTCGCGCTGTCTGCCGCCGCGTTCGGCGCGATGGCGATCTTCGGCCGCTACGCGTATGCGGCCGGCGTCGACGTGCTCGGGCTGCTGATCGTACGCTTCGCGATCGGCGGCGCGGTGCTCGCCACGATCGCACGGCATCGCCGTGTCGCGTGGCCGCGCGGCCGCGCGCTCGCACCGCTTGTGGCGATGGGCGCGCTCGGCTACGTCGGGCAGTCGTTCTGCTATTTCAGCGCGCTGCAGCACGCGCAGGCGAGCCTCGTCGCGCTGCTGCTGTACCTGTATCCGGCCTTCGTCACGCTGCTGGCCGCATGGTGGCTCGGCGAGCGCCTCACGCGCGCGAAGGCCGTCGCGCTCGTGCTGTGCGTCGCGGGTTCGGCGCTGATGGTCGGCGGCGGGCATGGCGAGCCGCTCGGGATCGCGCTCGCGCTGGCCGCTGCGGTGATCTATTCGCTGTACATCGTCGGCGGCACGAAGGCGACGCGCGGCGTCGATCCGCTCGCGACCACCGCGATCATCTGCCTGTCGGCAACCGCGACGCTCGTGGCAATCGCCGTCGTGCGGACCGCCGCGTTCGGCGCGCCGCCGCGCTGGCCCGCGACGGCCGGCGGCTGGGCGTCGATGCTCGCGATCGCGCTGGTGTCGACGGTGGCGGCGATGCTCGCGTTCTTTGCCGGGCTCGAACGGCTCGGGGCCGCGCGCACGTCGATGCTGTCGACGCTCGAACCGGTCGTGACGGTCGCGCTTGCGGCGCTGCTGTTCGGCGAAGCGCTGTCGCCGCTGCAGTGGGCGGGCGGCGTCGCGATTCTGGCTGCCGTGCTGGCGCTGGTGCGCGCGGGCGGCGCGGCGGCAGACGACGCGACGGCGACGTCCAACGCGTAGTCGGGAAGGGGGAAGCGGCGCGATGGCGCGGGTGGCGACGCGCTATCGTGGCTGCGGCTGCGGCTGCGGTTAGACGGCCGACTAACGGCGGGCGCGGCGTGCATCATGCGCGCGGCCGCCTGGCGCCGGGCGGCCTGCGGCATGTCAGCCGCGGTGGCGCGTCACTCGTTCGGCGGGGGCGTCTTCGGCCGGAATTCGCACAGCGGCTCGATCGCGCAGTGCCAGCATTCGGGCCTGCGGGCCTTGCACACGTAGCGCCCGTGCAGGATCAGCCAGTGATGCGCGTCCTGCAGGAATTCCTTCGGCGTGAACTTCTCGAGCGCGGCCTCGACGGCGCGCACGTCCTTGCCCGGCGCGAGCCCGGTGCGGTTCGCGACGCGGAAGATATGCGTGTCGACCGCGATCGTCGGCTGGCCGAACGCCGTGTTCAGCACGACGTTCGCGGTCTTGCGGCCCACACCCGGCAGCCCTTCGAGCGCTTCGCGATCGGCCGGCACCTCGCCGTCGTAGCGGTCCAGCAGGATCCGGCACGTCGCGACCACGTTCTTCGCCTTGGTCCGGTACAGGCCGATCGTCTTGATGTACTCGGTGACGCCTTCTTCGCCGAGTGCGACGATTTGCCGCGGGGTGTTCGCGACCGGAAACATCTTCCGCATTGCCTTGTTGACCGACACGTCGGTCGCCTGCGCGGACAGCATCACGGCGATCAGCAACTCGAACGGCGTCGAGTATTCGAGCTCGGTGGTCGGATGCGGATTGAGGCTCTGCAGCGTTTCGTAGATCGCGCGTCGTTTGCTGGCGTTCATGGAGCGTTCTGGTCGGGCGGTGCGGACGGGCCACCCGGGCCGTCGTTGCCTGCGTCGTTCTCTTCGTCGTTGCCGCTCGCGGCGGCCGCCTCGGCGTCGCGTTGGGCCTGCTGTTCGGCGAGCCGCTTGCGGCGCGCCTCGGCCGCGTCGATCTGCGCCTGGACGGCCGCGCTCACGCCTTCGGTGTTCTTCGGCCCGGCGCCTTGCCCGGACAGCTCTTCCTTCTTCTTGCGCGCCCGTTCGAGCGCGGCGGCGATGATCGCGCGCTTCTTCGCTTCGGCGTCGTCCGCAGGTGCGGCGGCCGGTGCGGAGGATGGCGTTTCCGCTTGTGCCGCAGCCGGTTTCGCGGCACTGGCCGCGCGGCGTGCGGCCGCGCGCGCTTCGGCGGCCTCGCGTTCGCGGCGCTGGCGCGCGAGCCGCAGGTCATGGTGCTCGCGTGCGGCATCGGCCTGCTCCTGCGACCACGCGTCCCAGCCGGTGCGTTCGCCGGTCACCGGCAGCATCGCGATACAGTCGACCGGGCAGGGCGGCACGCACAGGTCGCAACCGGTGCACTGCGACTCGATGATCGTGTGCATCTGCTTCGGCGCGCCGACGATCGCGTCGACCGGGCACGCCTGCATGCACAGCGTGCAGCCGATGCACAGGTTTTCGTCGATGAAGGCGACCGCGCGCGGATGCTCGCTGCCGTTGACGGGGTTCAGCGGAATCACCGGTTTGCCGAGCAGGCTCGACAGGCGCACGATGCCTTCGGCGCCGCCGGGCGGGCACTGGTTGTAGTTCGCGTCGCCGGCAGCGATCGCCTCGGCGTACGGACGGCAGCCGTTATAGCCGCACTTCGTGCATTGCGTCTGGGGAAGCAGATCTTCGATGCGATCTGCGAGTGTTTTGGAATCGGTCACGGTGACAACGGGCGCAGCGGCGCCGAATGGCTCTCGGCCGCGTCGGGCGCGGCCGGAAAGGTTTGCCAAAGCTTGATTATCGCCGATTTCCCGCATTGCGCTGGACGCCGTCTGTGCGCATAATCGAACCGCTTTTTTGCAGGGGCTCAGCAGGAGGGCGGCCGCCCGCGGCGCGCCCGTTCCAGGGCGGCCGGCGCCAAGGCGGTGGGGGTGCCGGTCCGGATCAAGCGGCTCACATAGCAAAACGCCACCATGAATCAGCCAAAAATCAAAAGAGATCCTGAAGGTACGCGCCGCCGCATCCTGATGGCGGCAGCCGAAGAGTTCGCGAGTGGAGGGCTGTTCGGCGCGCGTGTCGACCAGATCGCGCGCCGGGCCGAAACCAACGAGCGCATGCTCTATTACTATTTCGGCAGCAAGGAACAGCTGTTCACGGCGGTGCTCGAACACGCGTTCTCCGCGTTGACCGAGGTCGAGCGCGAGCTCGATCTCGACGGCGTCGCGCCGGTCGAAGCCGTCACGCGGCTCGCGCATTTCGTTTGGGACTACTACCGCGACCATCCGGAACTGCTCAGGCTCATCAACAACGAGAACCTGCACGAAGCGCGCTACCTGCACAAGTCGACGCGGATCCGCGAGATGATGTCGCCGATCGTCGCGAAGCTCGGCAACGTGCTGACGCGCGGCCAGAAGGCCGGGCTGTTCCGCACCGACGTCGATCCGCTGCGCTTCTACGTGACGCTGTCGGGGCTCGGCTACTACATCGTGTCGAACCGCTTCACGCTCGCCGCGACGCTGGGCCGCGACTTCACCGACGCCGACGAGCGCGCGGAGATGGTCCGGATGAACACCGAAGTGCTGCTCGCGTATCTGCTGCGGCGCTGACGCACTGACCGCGCCGAAGCGGGCGCCCGATGTAAAAACGCCGCCGTGCGCAGGCAACGGCGGCGTTTTTTCGTCGGAACGCGGTGCGTCAGGCGGCCTTGCGCGTGCGCACGGCTTTTGCGCGCGGGCTGGCGGCGGCGCGTTTCGCGGCCGGTGCGGCCTTGGCGGGGGCGGCGGCCTTCGCCGGCGCCTTCGCGCGCTTCGCTGTCGTGGCGCGCGTCGTTTCGGCCGGCGCGTCGGCGGCCGGCACGGCGGAGAGCGTCTTGGTGGCCGGCGCTTCCGGGACATCTTTCGTCGCACCGTGCTTCGGCTCCGGTGCATGCTCGCGGATGAAATCGCGCAGCTGCGGATAGATGATCGTGCGCCAGCGGCGGCCCGAGAAAATCCCGTAGTGACCGCACTTCTCGGCGGTCAGGCTGCGGCGCTGGTCCTGCGGGATGCCCGTGCACAGCTCGTGCGCGACGTGCGTCTGGCCGCTGCCCGAGATGTCGTCGAGTTCGCCCTCGATCGTCATCAGCGCGGTGTGCTGGATGTCCTGCGGGCGCACGCGCTCGCCTTCGACATCCCACGTGCCTTCCGCCAGGCGGAATTCCTGGAACACGACGCGGATCGTCTCGAGGTAATACTCGGCGGCCATGTCGAGCACCGCGTTGTATTCGTCATAGAAGCGGCGGTGCGCTTCGGCGTCGTCCTCGTCGCCGCGCAGCAGGCTCTGGTAGAAATCCCAGTGCGATTGCGCGTGCCGCTCCGGATTCATCGCGACGAAGCCCGTGTGCTGCAGGAAGCCCGGATACACCTGGCGGCCTTCGCCCGGATAGTTCGCCGGCACCGTGTGGATCACGTTGTTCTCGAACCACGCGGTCGAGTGCTGCGTCGCGAGCGAATTCACCGACGTCGGGCTGCGGCGCGCGTCAATCGGGCCGCCCATCATCGTCATCGTGAGCGGCGTGTCCTCGCCGCGGCTCGCCATCAGCGAGATCGCCGCGAGCACCGGCACCGTCGGCTGGCATACCGAGATCACGTGCAGGTTGCGCGCACCGATATGGCGGATGAATTCCTGGATGTACGCGATGTAGTCGTGCAGGTGGAACGGGCCGGTCTCGACCGGCACCATCCGCGCGTCGATCCAGTCGGTGATGTAGACCTTGTGATCCTGCAGCAGCGTGCGCACGGTGTCGCGCAGCAGCGTCGAGTGGTGGCCCGACAGCGGCGCGCAGACCAGCACGACCGGCTCGTCCTTCAGCTGCGTGACGGCATCGGCATCGTCCGAATAGCGCTTGAAGCGCAGCAGCCGGCAGAACGGTTTCTCGACGATCGTCTGCTCGACGATCGGGATGTTGTGGCCGTCCTTGACGATCTGATGAAGGTTGAATTCGGGCTTCTCGTAATCCTTGCCGAGCCGGTACATCAGTTCGTACGCGGCGGCCATCCGCGGCGCACCGGGCATCAGCGAGAACGGACTGGACGGGTTGGCGAACGACTTGGAAGCGGCCTGGGCCCAGGCCGTGAGCGGGCTCAGCATGGCCCGCTGGAATTCGTGCAGTTGGTAAAGCATGCAGACTACTCCCGCGTGGGGGACGGTGCGCAAGGGCGGCGTGAGGCGTCGCGGCGTGCCGTGTGGGTCAGCGACCGGCCATGTTGCATTGCAGCCGGACAATCGCGTCGATCATATCGGACAACGATGGGTGGTGCAATGCAACATTTCCCCGATTTTTCATCAAAGTTTTGCGATTTGACGTTCTCTGACCAAGCCGCTCGCGCCCCCGTTCAGCGCCCCGTCGCCACGGCCGGCGCGGGCTGGCCGGCGGCGCGCGCCATTGCGTCCTCGTGGTGCATCAGGTTCATCGCGGTATGCACGAGCGCCACGTGCGAGAACGCCTGCGGGAAGTTGCCGACGAGCCGCCCGTCCACCGGATCGTACTCCTCCGCGAGCAGCCCGAGGTCGTTCGACAGCGCGAGCAGCCGGCTGAACAGGCGGTGCGCGTCGTCGATCCGGCCCAGCAGCGCATAGTTGTCGACCAGCCAGAAGCTGCACGCGAGAAACGTGCCTTCGCCGGGCGGCAGGCCGTCGTCGTAGTCGGTCGTGCGGTAGCGCATCACGAGCCCGTCGTGCAGCAATTCCCGCTCGATCGCCTCGACCGTGCCGACGATGCGCGGATCTTCCGGCGGCAGGAAGCCGAGCAGCGGCATCAGCAGCACGCTGGCGTCGAGCTCGTCGCTGCCGTAGCTCTGTGCAAACGCCTGTTTGCTTTCATGCCACGCGTTGGTGCACACGTCGGCATGGATCTGGTCGCGCAGCGCGCGCCAGCGGTCGAGCGAGCCGGGCAGCCGGAACATTTCCGCCGACTTGATCGCGCGGTCGAACGCGACCCACGCCATCACCTTCGAGAACGTGAAATGGCGGCGGCCGCCGCGCGTTTCCCAGATGCCTTCGTCGGGTTCCTGCCAGATCTTCTCGAGATGG
The DNA here is from genome assembly GCF_002223135.1 of Burkholderia sp. AU33423. Classification (NCBI taxonomy): domain Bacteria; kingdom Pseudomonadati; phylum Pseudomonadota; class Betaproteobacteria; order Burkholderiales; family Burkholderiaceae; genus Burkholderia; species Burkholderia sp. AU33423. The sequence goes on along the minus strand of NZ_NKFH01000005.1, from coordinate 115,384 downwards.
TCGAGCAGCGCGCACTGCACGGACCAGACCGTGTCGTCGGCCTGCAGGCCGCCCACCCGCGCGAGGTGCAGCGCGGCCATCACCTCGCCGAACACATCGAGCTGGAGCTGGTTCGCGGCGCCATTGCCGATGCGCACCGGCTGCGAGTCCTGGTAGCCGGGCAGCCAGTCGAGCTCCATTTCCGGCAGCCGGCGTTCGCCGGCGATCCCGTACATGATCTGGATCTGCTCGGGCGAGCCGGCCATCACGCGGCCCAGCCACGTGCGCCACGCGCGCGCCTCGTCGTAGTAGCCGCCGCGCATCAGCGCGAGCAGCGTGATCGTCGCGTCGCGCAGCCAGCAGTAGCGGTAGTCCCAGTTGCGGTTGCCGCCGATCTTCTCGGGCAGCGACGTGGTCGGCGCGGCGACGATGCCGCCGGTCGGCTCGTATGCGAGCGCCTTCAGCGTGATCAGCGAGCGGCGCACGGCGGCCGCGTAGCGGCCCTGCACCTGGCAGCGGCCCGACCATTCGAGCCAGTAGTTCTCGGTGCGCGCGAGCATCGACAGCGGATCGCGCGCGGGCGGCAGCCGCAGGTGCGATGCCGCATAGCTGAGCGAGAACGGCACGCGTTCGTCCGCGCTCACCGTGAATTCCGCGAGCGTATGAAGGTTTTGGCCGGTGAGCGGCACCGGCGTGCGCAGCACGACGGTGTCGGGGCCCGCGATCGCCTTCATGCCGTCCTCGCGGGTCAACTGCGTGACCCAAGGGATCGAGAAGCCGTAGTCGAAGCGCAACACGAGCTCCATGCGCATCTTCATCGTGCCGTGGCGGCCGACCACGATCCGCACCAGTTCGGACCAGCCGTTGCCGGGCGGCATGAAGTCGACCACGGTGACGGCGCCGTTGGCGCTTTCGTAGTCGGTTTCGAGAATCAGCGTGTCGCCGCGATAGCGGCGCGTCGTGTGCGTGATCGCGGCGTCGGCGGCCGGCGCGAGCAGCCAGCGGCCGTGCTCGGGGGTGCCGAGTAGCGCCGCGAAACAGGCGCCCGAATCGAAGCGGGGCCAGCACAGCCAGTCGACGGAGCCGTCTTTAGCGATCAGCGCGGCGGTGTGGCCGTCGCCGACGAGGGCGTAGTCTTCGATCAGGGCAGGCATGGGCAGGCGATCCTTGGGTATTCGAGTTCACAATGCGGACGGCGCCGGCCAAGGCTTCACGCGCTGGCACCGCGCCCCGTATACTCGGCCGGGCGGCGGAGCGCATGAACGGCCGGCGTTTCGTCCTATCTCAACACTTGAAGCGACTCGATGCAAGGAGGATTCAATGCCCAACCGTTTACGCGAGCGTGACGCACGCGCTTCGACACGAGGGTTCCCGCTTAGGCTCGCTCACTGGATGAAAGGTTTCGCGATCGTGCTCTCCCTTTCCGCGACCCACGCATTTGCGCAGCAATCGCCCGCCCCGGCCGACGGCGTCTACAACCTGCTCGTCGGCACCTATACGGGGGGCGGCAGCGACGGCATCTATGTTTACCGCTTCGATACGAAAACCGGCAGCGTCGCGCCCGTGTCGTCGGCGAAGACCGTGAATCCGTCGTACCTGTTGCCAAGCCGCGACGGTCGCACCGTCTATGCGGTCAACGAACTGCCCGGCGACGACGGGCCGGCGACGACGCGCGGCGGCATCAGCGCATTCCGCTTCGACGCGAAGACGGGCGCGCTGAGCTTCATCGACCGCGTGTCGGCGGAAGGGAACGATCCTTGCTATCTCGCGCTGTCGCCCGACGGCAAGTACCTCGTGACCGCCAACTACTCGGTCGCGAAGGATCCGGGCGGCAGCTTCGCGGTGTTTCCGCTGCGCGACGATGGCGCGGTCGGCCAGGCCGCGCTGACCGTGCACCATGAAGGCACGGGGCCCGTGAAGGGCCGCCAGGACGGCGCGCACGTGCATTCGACGGTGTTTTCGCCGGACGGCCGTTACCTGTTCGTGCAGGATCTCGGCGCGGACAAGATCTACGGCTACCGCTATACGGTGGACGGCAGCCGCGGGCTGATCAGCCCGACCGACACGCGCTACACGCCGGTGAAGGCAGGTTCGGGCCCGCGTCACATGGTGTTCGGCGCCGACGGCCGGTATGCGTACGTGACGAGCGAGCTCAACGCGTCGGTCGAGGTGTTCGGTTACCACGACGGCAAGCTGACGCCGGTCGAGACGGTGCCGATGACCGCGCCGGGCTTCAAGGGCAAGGTCGGCGGCGGCGCGATCCACCTGTCGCCGGACGGCCGCTTCCTGTACGTGAGCAATCGCGGCGACGCGAACGACCTGGTGATCTACGCGGTGAACCAGGCCGACGGCCGGTTGAAGCAGGTCGGCCGCCAGTCGAGCCTCGGCAAGACGCCGCGCGAGTTCCTGATCGATCCGACCGGCAAGTGGCTGATCGTCGGCAACCAGGACAGCGATACGTTCTACGTGTTCAGCCGCAATGTCGAAACGGGGCAACTCGGCCCGAATCCGCAGAAGGTGGCGGTCGGCAAGCCGGTCGACTTCAAGCTGGTGCCGGTGCTGTAAATGAAAAAGGGCGCTGCCGATGCAGCGCCCTTCGTTTTTCGGGGCGGCCGGTTTCCCGGCGCGCCCGTATCGGTTGACGGCGGCCGCCCGGCCGCCGCGTTCAGTCGGCCGCGGCCGGCACGAGCACCTCGCGGCTGCCGTTGATGCCCATCGCCGACACGAGCCCGGCCGCCTCCATCTGCTCGACGAGGCGCGCGGCTCGGTTGTAGCCGATGCGCAACTGCCGCTGCACCGACGAGATCGACGCGCGCCGCGTGCGCACGACGAACGCGACGGCTTCGTCGTACAGCGGATCGGCTTCCGCGTCGGGCGCATCGCCGAACAGGTCCTGCGTCGCGCCGTCGGCGGCCGGGCCGTCGAGGATCCCTTCCTCGTACTGCGGCTCGCCGAACTGCTTCAGGTACTCGACGACCCGGTGCACTTCTTCGTCCGCGACGAACGCGCCGTGCACGCGCTGCGGGTAACCGGTGCCCGGTGGCAGGAACAGCATGTCGCCCATCCCGAGCAGCGATTCGGCGCCCATCTGGTCGAGAATCGTGCGCGAGTCGATCTTCGATGACACCTGGAACGCGACGCGCGTCGGGATGTTCGCCTTGATCAGGCCCGTGATCACATCGACGGACGGACGCTGCGTCGCGAGGATCAGGTGGATACCGGCCGCACGCGCCTTCTGCGCGAGGCGGGCGATCAGTTCCTCGATCTTCTTGCCGGCGACCATCATCAGGTCGGCCAGCTCGTCGATCACGACGACGATCAGCGGCAGCGTCGACAGCGGCTCCGGATCCTCGGGTGTCAGCGAGAACGGGTTGCCGATCTTCTTTTCCTTCGCTTCCGCGTCGCGGATCTTCTGGTTGAAGCCCGCGAGGTTGCGCACGCCGACGGCCGACATCAGCCGATAGCGTTTCTCCATCTCGCCGACGCACCAGTTCAGTGCGTTCGCCGCGAGCTTCATGTCGGTGACGACCGGCGCGAGCAGGTGCGGGATCCCTTCGTAGACCGACAGCTCCAGCATCTTCGGGTCGATCATGATCAGCCGCACGTCCTCGGGTGTCGCCTTGTACAGCAGCGACAGGATCATCGCGTTGATCGCGACCGACTTGCCTGAGCCCGTCGTGCCGGCGACGAGCATGTGCGGCGCCTTCGCGAGATCGGTGACGACCGGGTGGCCGGTGATGTCCTTGCCCATCGCGATCGTCAGCTGCGACGCCGAGTGCTGGTACTGGCGCGACTCGAGGATTTCCGACAGGCGAATCATCTGGCGCTTCGCGTTCGGCAGTTCGAGGCCCATGCAGGTCTTGCCGGGAATCGTCTCGACGACGCGGATCGATGTGAGGCCGAGGCCGCGCGACAGGTCCTTCATCAGCCCGACGATCTGGCTGCCGCGCACGCCGAGCGCGGGTTCGATCTCGAAGCGCGTGATCACGGGGCCGGCGGACGCGCCGACCACCGTCACCGGCACCTTGAATTCCTGCAGCCGCTGTTCGATCACCTGCGCTGTTTGCGCGAGGTGTTCGTCGGTGATCGTTTCGATGTCGCCGGACGCGGACGCGGGCTCGAGCAGATCGAGCGTCGGCAGTTCGACGCTGAACGACGCGGGTGCGTGGAATTCGAATGCGTTCGGGCGCGGCTGCCGCGCGGGGGTGTCGGGGGCCGGGGAGCCGGCTGCGGCAGGTGCGGTCGGTTCGGTTGCCGGGGTGGTCGATTCGGCCGGCGGGGCAGTGGGGATCGCCGGTACGGTCGTGACTGCCGCCGGTGCGGACAGGCTCGCGCCGGGGATCGTTGCTGCGGGTTGCGGCGGTGCCACGGGTGATGCGGCTGACGGTGCCGCAGAGACATTCGACACGGGCCAGCTTGCCGGCGACGAGGCTGGGGTAGCCGGGGTGGCGAACGTCGTGGCTTCGATGGCCGCAGGTGCGGAAGCGATCGACGGAGCCGGCGCCGCGGTGGTTGCGCCGAAGGACGTCAGCGAGCCGGCCGGAGCGACGGGCGAACTGGAGATCGGTTGCGCGGAAGGCGCCGCGGCGGCGGTGATCGGGGCGGCTGCGGCGGAGGACGTTGCCGTCGTGGCGGCAGGGGCCGGCGGCACGGGCAGGCCTGCGGCCGGCTGCGATGCGATTGTGCCGGAGGGGGCGAAAGTGCCGAACGTCGTACCGGTCGACGAGGCTGATGGGGTGGTCGGATGCGTCGGGGCAGGTGCGGCGGACGGCGCAGCGACGGAGCCGGACACGATATTCACGGGCGTCGTGGTAGCGATCGTCGGCGCGCTCGAACCGGATGCCGAGGCCGTCGGGCTGGCCGTCGACGGTGTCACGGCGGGCGCAACGGGCGATGCGGGTGTTGAGGCGCGGGGGAACGAACCGTAAGTCGTGTCCGCAACGGTCGATGCCGACGTGGCTGGCTGCGAAATCGAGGTCGACGTAGCGCCGGTCACGCCGATCGGAGATGCCGGCGCGACGGATGCAGCGTTCGATGTCGAAGCGGCGGGCTGCGAAATCGAAGCCGACGTAGCGCTGGTCATGCCGATCGTGGATGCCGGCGCGACGGATGCAGCGTTCGACGCCGTAGCGGCTGGCTGCGAAAGCGGAGCCGACGTAGCGCCGGTCATGCCGATCGGGGATGCCGGCGCGACGGATGCAGCGTTCGATGTCGAAGCGGCGGGCTGCGAAATCGAAGCCGACGTAGCGCTGGTCATGCCGATCGTGGATGCCGGCGCGACGGGTGGAGCGTTCGATGCCGAAGCGGCTGGCTGCGAAAGCGAGGTCGACGCAGTGCCGGTTACGTCGATCGGAGATGCCGACGGAACGGCTGCAACGGTCGACGCAGCCGGTCGAGCCAGCGAACCGGATGCCGTGTTGATCACACCCTCTGACGAGGCGGTAACGGCGACAGGCGCAATGCCCGAGGCGGATGCAGGCGCTTGCACGGTCGAACCGTGCGCGGCGCCGACGAGCGGCGACGCAGTGCTTGCCGAAGTCGTTTGCGCGGCGGCAAACGGTTGAGCGGCGACCGGCGATTTCGGCAACTCCGCGGTGACAGGCGTATTCGTCGTGGCCGGTTGCGCCGTCGAAGGCGTCCACGTCCATGCTGTCGTCGGTGCCGCAGGTTCCATCGTGTCCGGCTTGGCGGCTCCCGATGCGGCCGGTGCCGCCGCCGCAAACGGCCTGCTTTCGGCACTTGCGCGCGGCGTCGTTTCGGCGGTCGGCGAAGAGGGGAGGGCCGCGAACGGCGCGATGTTCCCGGCGGGCTTCACGTCGGCGTGCGCATCGGCGATGCCCTGCGGCACGCGTGCCGATGCCGTGCGATCGATTGCAGGAGCCGGTTGTGCGGCGTACTGGTCGTCGGCATCGATGGATGCCGGCGGGTTGCTCGCGGCGAGGTCTTGAACCGCCTCGCTCCTCGGTTGCGCGAAGGCGGCATGGGCCGGTTCCGATCCCGTCCCATCGGACGATGACTCGGCGACCGGGTTCCAGGCGGATGCGTCGAACGCGGGAACCGGTTGGCTGGCGAGGTCCTCCCACGGCGCGAGGTCGATGGGCGCGTCGGACGCCGGTGCGGGCGAGATGCCCGATGCCGGTGCGGCAGCGGCATCGTCGGCGTGCCGGATCTCGTCATTGGCGTGATGCGGGAACGCGGCATCGTCGACGCCGGTATTCGACGACGCAGGCGGTGCGGCGGCGTCGAGCGTCACGGCGCCCGTATCGGCGACCGGTGCATGGACAGCGGGGGCTGTCGGATTGAACGCGTCGAGCACGATCGGTGCGTTGTCGTCGTACACCGGCGCCGGATCGCTGGCGAGCGGCGCACTGGCGTCATGCGCCCCGAGGCCGTGGGCCGCGGAGGCGATCCCGGTCGGCACGGCCGCTGCGGTGGGCGCTGCAATGCCGGCTGCTGCCGCGGCCACACCGGCCACGGTTGCTGCTGCCGCCGCCGCGTGCCCGGCATCGTCCTGCGCACCGCCCAGCGTCGCCCACTGCGCGGTGCTGGCCTCGATCGAGCGCAGCGTGTCGTGCACGCTCGGCGCCGGCGTAATCGGCGCGGCGGTTTTTTCCGTCCACGCATAAAGCGGTGCACGCGCCGGCGTTGGCTGCGGCGGGCGACGTCGTGCCGCATCCGGCGTCAGGCCGGACGAGCCGGCTCCTGCGGTGGGGCGCACGGGCGGGCGCTGCGGCTGCGCGGTGGCCGGCCGCGGCGTGACCGTGGTACGCGGCGGGGTTGGCTTCAACGCGGCGGTGGCCGGTCGCGCGCCAGTCGGCCGCGGACGGACGGGTTCGAATCCGGCAGGAAGCGGGGCCGGATCGGGCCGCGGGACTTGCGAATTCGCTGCTGCGCGCGCGAGGCTGGCGGTGCTGCCGGTCGTCGGCGGCGGCATCGCGCTGGCCGGCGTGATCGGCGCGGGCGGTGTCGGCAGGCTGCGCTGGGGCGCGGCCGGCTTCAACCAGCCCGACGGCGCCACGGGTTCCACGTGCGGACGCGCAGGCGTGCTGCTGCGCGGCTTCGGCCGCGCCTGCGGGTCGGGTTTCCACAGCGTCGGGCGCGAATACCGGCCGTTCTGGCGCGGCGCCATCGAATTGACGGTATGCGCGGTGGTCGGCTGGACGACGTCGTCGTCGCGATGCAATGCGCTGCGTGGCAGGTCGGCGATGCCGCGCGCTTCGTCGTCACCGCCGTCGCGCGCCAGCTTGACGCCGAACGACGTATCGACCCACGCGGCGAACTGCCGCCAGCCGATGCCGGTCAGCCAGGGCAGCCCGGCGAAGAACAGCACGACCATCGCGACCGGCGTGCCGATCGGGCCGAGCACGTGGGCGAAGCCTGCGGAGAACGCATGACCGAGCGCGTTCGTGTCGGGGCCCGACAGCGGGCTCGTCAGCGTGCAGCTCGCCACGAACACCGCGGCGAAGCCGAGCCACAGACGGATCGAGCCGCGGCCGGCAAGCCCGACACCGCCAGGCAGTATCGCCTGCACGAGACGCCAGAAGAGAAGGAGGAACCAGACGGCGGAGATGCCGAACCAGCCGAAGACAACCGTGTGCATGCTTTGAAACAGGAGTGGGGAGGGGCGCGCGGGGCGCGACCCGCCGAGTTTAACCGGCCGGCGAACAAGACTCTAACGCGGCGTGCATCCGATGCACGCCGCGCGACGCGTGTGCGCGCCACGCGAAGGCGGTCGGTCGGCCTCCGCGCGCGCCGTGCATCAGGGGCTCCGGTGCGTGAAGGTGAGCGTTGCGCCGGATGTGGTCACGATCTGCAATTGCTGCGGCTCGCGCATCTGCACGCCGGTCTTGTCGACGTGGGCCAGTGCGTCGAGGTACGCGGTTTCGAGCTGGCCGCCGAGCGTATTCGGGCAGGCCATCCGCGTGCCGGCGAGCGGCCCGAAGCTCAACAGGCCGTTCTTGATCGCATAGGTGCCCATGTAGCGATTGCAGCCCGAGAACCCGCTGGCGCGCCGGATGCCCGAGTCGGTCGACAGCGCGAGCTTGATCGGCTCGCCGTTGTCGCCGTGCGGGATCGCGCGTTGCGTGCCGTCGGCATTCAGCCAGCTGGTGAGTTCCCAACTCGTGTCGTCGAGCAGCTGGACGGCGGCCGGGTTGTACGGGTCGGGTGCGGGGGCGGCGGAATCGGGGTGGGTCGGCATCGCGCAGGCGGCGAGAAGCGTGGCAAGCGTCAACGCGCAGAGCGGCGCGCGCAACGGGCGAAGCAGGCCGGTGCGTGCGCGTGCGGCGGCGGACAGGTGGGACATGAGCCTCGTTCCTCATCGGATTCTGATCAAGGCGTAAGAGTAACGCACCCGCCCCGCGGCAGGCGAGCCGACACTTCACGCGTGAAAACGTTCGCAGCCTGCTTGCGAGCGGCCCGCGGCCGGGCGCCGGCGCGGCGAAACGCGCAAAACCGGCGCCGTGGCGCGTGTTAACATCGGAGCCGTTTTCGTCCTCCACCAGAAGCGGGTAATCACATGCAGATCGGTCAGCGGCTCGGTACGCCGCTCTCACCCTCGGCCACGCGCGTCATGCTGCTCGGCGCCGGCGAACTCGGCAAGGAAGTCATCATCGCGTTGCAGCGGCTCGGCGTCGAAGTCGTCGCGGTCGACCGCTATCCGGACGCGCCGGGCCACCAGGTCGCGCATCGCGCGCACGTGATCGACATGACGGACGCCGCCGCGCTGCGCGCGATCGTCGAAGCCGAACGCCCGCACCTGATCGTGCCGGAGATCGAGGCGATCGCGACCGACGCGCTCGCGGCGATCGAGGCCGCCGGCCTCGCCGAAGTGATCCCGACCGCGCGCGCGACGCAGCTCACGATGAATCGCGAAGGAATCCGCCGGCTCGCGGCCGAGGAGCTCGGCCTGCCGACCTCGCCGTATGCGTTCGCGGATTCGTTCGAGGCGTTCAGCGCGGCGATCGCGACGATCGGCATGCCGTGCGTCGTCAAGCCCGTGATGTCGTCGTCGGGCAAGGGGCAGTCGGTCGTGAAGACCGAGGCCGACGTGAAGCCGGCGTGGGATTACGCGATGGCGGGCGGACGCGTGAACCACGGCCGCGTGATCGTCGAGGGCTTCGTCGATTTCGACTACGAGATCACGCAGCTCACCGTGCGCGCGATCGATCCGGCGACGAACGCCACGCGCACCTATTTCTGCGAGCCGGTCGGCCACGTGCAGGTCGCGGGCGACTACGTCGAGTCATGGCAGCCGCAGCCGATGAGCGCGGTGGCGCTCGAGAAGTCGCGCGAGATCGCGCACAAGGTCACCGAGGCGCTCGGCGGGCGCGGGATGTTCGGCGTCGAGTTGTTCGTGCGCGGCGACGACGTGTGGTTCTCCGAGGTGAGCCCGCGGCCGCACGATACGGGCCTCGTCACGCTCGCGTCGCAGCGCCAGTCGGAATTCGAGCTGCACGCGCGTGCGATTCTCGGCCTGCCGGTCGATCCGGCGCTGGGTACGCCGGCCGCGTCGGCCGTGATCTACGGCGGGCTCGACGAGCGCGGGATCGCGTTCGAGGGCGTGCGCGACGCGCTCGCGGTGCCGGGCACCGACCTGCGCCTGTTCGGCAAGCCGGAAAGTTTCGCGAAGCGGCGCATGGGCGTCGCGCTGGCGACCGGCGCGACCGTCGACGAAGCCCGCGAACGCGCGAAGCGTGCCGCCGCGGCCGTCCGGCCCGTGTCGACCCGCTGACGTAATCAGGAGAGGACGATGACGCCGAAGTGGCTGCGTATCGGGAAGCTGGCCGCCGCGCTGGCGCTTGCAGTGAACCTCGCGGGTTGCGGGCTCGCGGCCGCACCGTGCCGGGTGGCCTCGGCCGGGCTCAAGATCGTGCCGCTCGTCGGCCATGTCGCAGCCGCACCGACCGACGCGTGTGCCGACGTCATCGATCCCTAATCCCGCTACCCGACCCGATCGCCAACAATAATCACGCGCCCCGCGAGGGCGCGTTTCCACCTGTTTCGTGAGAGGACCTGCATGATTCGCCAAACCCTCGCCGCGCTCGTGCTCGCCGGCACGGCTGTTTCCGTCGCGCATGCCGCGCAACTGACCGTCGAAGAGATCGACGCCGATTCGCGCCAGTTCACCGTCTACCAGTGCGCGAACCAGAAGCAGCCGGTGCGCGTGTCGTACTGGCTCGCGGGCAACGGCCAGAGCTTCGCGCTCGTGCCGGTCAACGGGAAGCAGATGCTGTTCGTCGATACCGTGTCGGCGTCGGGCGCGCGTTACCAGGCCGGCCGCTATACGTGGTGGACGAAGGGCAAGGAAGCGACGCTGCGCGACGAGATCGCCGACCAGAGTGCGCCGCCGCTGCTGGGCGACTGCGTACAGGTCGAGAAGAAAAAGAAGAAGGGCTGAGCGCCGGGCGGGAACGTGGATCGTGCTGCCGGTGCCGCTCGACGGCCGGTTCCCGGGCCTGATGGCCCGGTACGCAGGCTGGCCGCAGACGATTCGACCAAGCGATCCACGATCGGACCCCTGAAATCATCCGCCGGCCCATCGGGCTAGTCCGATCGGGTCAGCCGTCTACCGCGCGGGTCAGCCCGGGCCTGCCGCGCGAACCGCCGTTGTGGCCGTTCGCCGCGTTGTCACGGACAGATGGCCGCGCAGTGCTACAATACGGCCCTTTCCGCCGGCATTCGCGCCGAACGGAGTCCGCACGGCCTGGCGTCCAGCGTTCACATTGAACCGGTCCCAAGCGCCAGAGCGGCGCCGCGCGGCGCGCCGCGGCTCCGTCTATTTCCGAATTGTGATGAGCGCAGGCCCGGCTGGCCTGACGCACGATGTCCCCGCCGCGCCTTTTGAGCGAAACGCCACCATGTCCGATTCTGTCGCCAAGCCCGTCGACGCAACCTTCGATCAATTCGGCCTTGCCGCCGATATCCTGAAAGCCATTGCGGAGCAGGGCTATACGACGCCGACGCCGATCCAGGCGCAGGCCATTCCGGTCGTGCTCGCCGGCCGCGACGTCATGGGCGCCGCGCAAACGGGCACCGGCAAGACCGCGAGTTTCTCGCTGCCGATCATCCAGCGCCTGCTGCCGCAGGCCAACACGAGCGCGTCTCCGGCGCGCCACCCGGTGCGTGCGCTGATCCTCACGCCGACCCGCGAACTCGCCGACCAGGTCGCCGCGAACGTGCACGCGTATGCGAAGCACACGCCGCTGCGCAGCGCGGTCGTGTTCGGCGGCGTCGACATGAACCCGCAGATGGCCGAACTGCGCCGCGGCGTCGAGGTCCTGATCGCGACGCCGGGCCGCCTGCTCGACCACGTGCAGCAGAAGACGGCGAACCTCGGCCAGGTGCAGATCCTCGTGCTCGACGAAGCCGACCGGATGCTCGACATGGGCTTCCTGCCGGATCTGCAGCGCATCCTGAACCTGCTGCCGAAGGAGCGCCAGACGCTGCTGTTCTCGGCCACCTTCTCGGGAGAAATCAAGAAGCTCGCGTCGACCTACCTGCGCAACCCGCAGACGATCGAAGTCGCGCGCAGCAACTCGACGAACGCGAACGTCACGCAGATCGTCTACGACGTCGCCGAAGGCGACAAGCAGGCGGCCGTCGTGCAACTGCTGCGCGATCGCGGCCTCAAGCAGGTGATCGTGTTCTGCAACAGCAAGATCGGCGCAAGCCGGCTTGCGCGCAATCTCGAGCGCGACGGCGTGGTCGCGTCGGCGATCCACGGCGACAAGACGCAGATCGAGCGGATGCAGGCGCTCGACGCGTTCAAGCGCGGCGAGATCGAGGCGCTGGTCGCGACCGACGTGGCCGCGCGCGGCCTCGACATCGCCGAACTGCCGGCCGTGATCAATTTCGACCTGCCGTTCAGCGCGGAAGACTACGTGCACCGGATCGGCCGTACCGGCCGTGCGGGTGCGACGGGCGACGCGCTGTCGCTGTGCAGCCCGAACGAGCGCAAGCAGCTCGCCGATATCGAGAAGCTGATCAAGCGTCCGCTCGAAGTGCAGACGCTCGCGCTCGACAAGCCGGCGCGCCATCGTCACGACGAGCGCGGCAACGACCGCGGCGGCGATCGCAACAGCGAGCGCGGTGGCGAACGAGGCGGTGAACGAGGCGGTGAACGAGGCGGCCGTCGCGATCGCGACGAGCATCGCGGTGCATCGGGGCGCCGCCCGGGCGGTTCCGAGCGCGGTCATCACCGTCGCCACGAAGCGCCGGTCGACGATTTCTTCCTGAAGCCGTACGAGCCGTCGGCGCCGGCGAAGCAGCAGGACGACGCGCAGCCTGCGCAGCAGCCCGAGAAGAAGGGGCCGAAGCGTCAGGTCGCCGCGCTGCTCGGCGGGTTCGGGATGCCGCGCAAGCCGTCGGCGTAAGCCGGGCGGACGTGACGGCGCGGCGCGCGAGCGCTGCAGGAGAAGCGGGTGCATGCGATGAGCATGTGCCCGTTTTTCATTGGGGCTGCGGTTTGCTTGGGGGAGGGCGCGGGGCGCCGGCGGCGGGCGATGCAGTCGGCATCAGGCTTGCGCCCGATCGCCGCGAAACCGGTGCGCCGTGTGCGTCAGCCGGCCTGCGGCCCGAAGCGCATCGCCCATGCGGCCGTGGCGGCGGCGTAGAACGTATCGAGCGTCGTGCCCGCGAGCGCACCGTCGGGGGCGAGGCCCAGGTGTGCGGCCGCGGCCTGCAGCGCCGGCAGCGGATCGTCGCGTTCCAGCGCGGTCGCGCCCGTCTGCTTGCTGAGCTTTTCGCCGTTCGCATCGACGACGACGGGCACATGCAGGTATTGCGGCGTCGGCACGCCGAGGCAGCGCTGCAAGTGAATCTGGCGTGCGGTCGAGTCGAGCAGGTCGGCGCCGCGCACGACGTGCGTGATGTGCGCGTCGGCATCGTCGACGACGACCGCGAGCTGGTAGGCCCATTGGCCGTCCGCGCGCTTCAGCACGAAATCGCCGACTTCGGTCGCGAGGTTCTGCGATTGCGTGTGCTGCCAGCGATCGTCGAACGTGACGATCGCGTCGTCGCCGTCCGGCACGCGTAGCCGCCACGCGCGCGCGGGCTTGCCGTGCAGGCCGGTGCGGCAGGTGCCCGGGTAGGCGAGCGTCGTGTGGCGCTCGTGCGCGGCGCGCAGCGAATCGGCGATTTCCTTGCGCGTGCAGCCGCACGGATAGACCAGCCCGGCCGCGACGAGCCGCTCGAGCGCGGCCGTATACGCGGCATCGCGCGTGCTTTGCCAGACGGGCGGCTCGTCGGGCGTCATGCCGAAATGCGCGAGCGTCGCGAGGATGTCGTCGGCGGCGCCGGGCACCGTGCGCGGGCCGTCGAGATCCTCGATGCGCACGAGCCATGCGCCGCCGTGCGCGCGCGCGTCGAGCCAGCTCGCGAGTGCGCCGACCAGAGAGCCGAAATGCAGCGGGCCGGTGGGCGACGGCGCGAAGCGGCCGCGATAGCCGGTCATCGGGGTGCGGGGCAGCGCGCTTACGCGGCGCTGGCCGCCGGTGCGCAGGCCGGGCACGACTTGCCGGGCACGTAGTTCGGCGACTGTTGCGCTTCCGGCGTGACGACCGCGCGGCACGCGAAGCACGTGACGTTCTCGGTGGGCTGGAGCTGCGGGTTCAGCGCGGTGCGGTAGTCGAACACGAAGCAGTCGCCGTGATAGTGCGCGCCGCCGACTTCCTCGAAGTACTTCAGGATCCCGCCTTCGAGCTGGTACACGTTCTCGATGCCGATTTCCTTCATGTGGATCGCGGCCTTCTCGCAGCGGATGCCGCCCGTGCAGAACGACACGACCGTCTTGCCTTCGAGGTCGGCGCGGTTCGCGTCGATCACTTCGGGGAATTCGCTGAACTTGTCGATCCGGTAGTCGAGCGCGTCGTCGAACGTGCCGACGTCGACTTCGAACGCGTTGCGCGTGTCGAGCATCACGACCGGGCGGCCCGTGTCGTCGTGACCGCGATCGAGCCACGTCTTCAGCGTCTTCGCGTCGACGAACGGCGCGCGGCCGAGTTCCGGCTTGATCGCCGGCTTCTTCATCGTGATGATCTCGCGCTTCAGGCGCACGAGCATGCGGCGGAACGGCTGCGAGTCGGACAGGCTTTCCTTGAACTGCAGCGTCGCGAACTTGCCTTCGAACAGCGGATCGTGGCGGATGTACGCGATGAACGCGTCGGTGGCTTCGCGCGTGCCGGCGATGAACAGGTTGATGCCCTCCGGCGCGAGGAGGATCGTGCCGCGCAGGCCGAGTTCGTTGCAGCGGGCGGTGACGAGCGGGCGCCATTGCTCGTTCGTGTCGAGCGACACGAAGTGGTAGGCGGCGAGGTTGACGATGGTCATGATGGTCCGACGGGAAAACGGCCGCACGGCGGCCCGCAAAAAAGGGTGCGAAGCCGGGGCGTTGATTCGAAAAACCGTATTATCCCGCAAACCGCGCTCAGGCCGGCACCCTGCCGTTTGGCCAGCCATGCGACGGGCGGTCGCGCACATCGGCCGAACGGCCAGCGCGGGGATTTTTTGGGCAGCCTGCGCGGCGGGGCGGCTACAATAGCGCCCATGTCAGATCCTCGCTTCGTCCATCTTCGCGTTCACTCCGAATTCTCGATTGCCGACGGCATCGTGCGCATTGACGACATCGTCAAGGCGGCGGCCGCGGACGGTCAGGGCGCGCTCGCGCTCACCGATCTCGGCAACGCATTCGGCCTCGTCCGTTTCTACCAGGAAGCCCGCGGCAAGGGCATCAAGCCGATCGCCGGCTGCGACGTCTGGATCGCCAATCCGGACGACCGCGACAAGCCGTCGCGGCTGCTGCTGCTCGTCAAGGACAAGGTCGGCTACCTGAATCTGTGCGAGCTGCTGTCGAAGGCGTGGCTCACGAACCAGTACCGCGGCCGTGCGGAGCTCGACGCGAGCTGGCTCGACGGCGAACTCTCGCAAGGGCTGCTCGCGCTGTCGGGCGCGCAACAGGGCGATATCGGGCTCGCGCTTGCCGCGGGCAACGAAGACGCCGCGCGCCGTCACGCCGAGCGCTGGGCGAAGGTGTTCCCGGGCGGCTTCTACATCGAGCTGCAGCGTTACGGCCAGCCGGGCGCCGAGGCTTACATCCAGCAGGCCGCGACGCTCGCCGCGGCGCTGAAGCTGCCGGTCGTCGCGACGCACCCGACGCAGTTCATGACCGACGACGATTTCACCGCGCACGAGGCGCGCGTGTGTATCTCGGAAGGCGACATCCTCGCGAACCCGCGGCGCCAGAAGCGCTTCACGACCGACCAGTACTTCCGCACGCAGGACGACATGGTCGCGCTGTTCGCCGACCTGCCGTCGGCGATCGCGAACACGGTCGAAATCGCGAAGCGCTGCAACCTGAAGCTCGAGCTCGGCAAGCCGAAACTGCCGCTGTTCCCGACGCCGGACGGCATGTCGCTCGACGACTACCTGGTCCAGCTGTCGAAGGAAGGGCTCGAGACCCGTCTCGCGCAGCTGTATCCGGTCGAAGCCGAGCGCGACGCGCAGCGCGACACGTATTACAAGCGCCTCGAATTCGAGTGCGGGACCATCACGAAGATGGGCTTCCCGGGCTACTTCCTGATCGTCGCGGACTTCATCAACTGGGCGAAGAACAACGGCGTGCCGGTCGGCCCGGGCCGCGGCTCGGGCGCCGGTTCGCTGGTCGCGTACGCGCTCGGCATTACCGACCTCGACCCGCTTCGCTACAACCTGCTGTTCGAGCGCTTCCTGAACCCGGAACGCGTGTCGATGCCCGACTTCGACATCGACTTCTGCCAGCACGGCCGCGACCGCGTGATCCAGTACGTGAAGGAGAAGTACGGCGCAGACGCCGTGTCGCAGATCGCCACGTTCGGCACGATGGCCGCGAAGGCGGCCGTGCGCGATATCGGCCGCGTGCTCGACCTCGGCTACATGTTCACCGATGGCATCGCGAAGCTGATCCCGTTCAAGCCGGGCAAGCACGTGACGATCGCCGATGCGATGAAGGAAGAGCCGCAGTTGCAGGAGCGCTACGACCACGAGGACGAGGTGCACCAGCTGCTCGATCTCGCGCAGCGCGTCGAGGGCCTCACGCGTAACGTCGGGATGCACGCGGGCGGCGTGCTGATCGCGCCCGGCAAGCTGACCGATTTCTGCCCGCTGTACACGCAGGGCGACGACGGCGGCGTGGTCAGCCAGTACGACAAGGACGACGTCGAAGCCGTCGGCCTCGTGAAGTTCGACTTTCTGGGTCTCACGACGCTGACGATCCTCGACTGGGCCGAGCGCTACATCCGCCGCCTCGATCCGTCGAAGGCCGACTGGTCGCTCGCGCAGGTGCCGCTCGACGATCCCGCCTCGTTCCAGATCCTGAAGAAGGCCAACACGGTCGCGGTGTTCCAGCTGGAAAGCCGCGGGATGCAGGGCATGCTGAAGGATGCGCAGCCCGACCGCTTCGAGGACATCATCGCGCTCGTGTCGTTGTACCGTCCGGGCCCGATGGACCTGATCCCGAGCTTCTGCGCACGGAAGCACGGCCGCGAGAAGGTCGACTATCCGGATCCGCGCGTCGAACCCGTCCTGAAAGAGACCTACGGCATCATGGTCTATCAGGAGCAGGTGATGCAGATGGCGCAGATCATCGGCGGCTACTCGCTCGGCGGCGCGGACTTGCTGCGTCGCGCGATGGGCAAGAAGAAGCCCGAGGAGATGGCCAAGCACCGCGAGATCTTCGCCGAGGGCGCGGCGAAGAACGGCCTCACGCGCGAGAAGTCCGACGAGATCTTCGACTTGATGGAGAAGTTCGCGGGCTACGGCTTCAACAAGTCGCACGCGGCCGCCTATGCGCTGCTCGCGTACTACACCGCGTGGCTGAAGGCGCACCATCCGGCTGAATTCATGGCGGCCAACATGACGCTCGCGATGGACGACACCGACAAGGTGAAGATCCTGTTCGACGACTGCGTCGTGAACAACCTCGCCGTGCTGCCGCCGGACATCAACCAGTCGCATTACCGCTTCGAGCCGGTCGCCGAAGCCGACGGCAGGCGCTCGCGCACGATCCGCTACGGCCTCGGCGCGGTGAAGGGCAGCGGCCAGAACGCGATCGAGGAAATCCTGCGCGCCCGCGAGGAAAAGGCGTTCACCGACCTGTTCGACTTCTGCGAGCGGATCGACCGGCGTGTCGTCAACCGCCGCACGGTCGAGGCGCTGATCCGTGCCGGTGCGTTCGATTCGCTGAACCCGAACCGTGCGCAATTGATCGCGTCGGTGCCGCTGGCGATGGAAGCGGCCGACCAGGCCGAGGCGAACGCGATGCAGGCCGGCCTGTTCGACATGGGCGCCGAGTCGCCGCACGCGCATGCGCTCGTCGACGAGCCCGCGTGGGACGACAAGCGCCGCCTGCAGGAAGAGAAGGGCGCGCTCGGCTTCTACCTGTCCGGCCACCTGTTCGACGCGTATCGCGACGAGGTGCGCCGCTTCGTGCGGCAGAAGGTCGGCGACCTGAAGGAAGGGCGCGACAAGCTCGTGGCCGGCATCATCGCGTCGCTGCGCACGCAGATGACCCAGCGCGGCAAGATGCTGATCGCGCTGCTCGACGATGGCTCGGGCCAGTGCGAGATCACGATCTTCAACGAGCAGTTCGAGGCGAACAAGGCGCTGTTCAAGGAAGACGAGCTGCTGATCGTGCAAGGGCAGGCGCGCAACGATGCGTTCACGGGCGGCATCCGCTTCACGGCCGATACCGTGATGGATCTCGAGCGCGCGCGCAGCCGCTATGCGCAGGCCGTCCGGCTGACGATGAACGGCAACGCCGACGCGGCCGCACTGCGCCGCGTGCTCGAGCCGCACGTGTCGAAGGACGATCCGGCGGCGAACGTGGTCGAGGCGCCGGCACCGCGCGGCGGCGGGCGCGATGGCGGTCGTCGCCCGCAGGCGCCGCTGCCGAACGGGCTTGCGGTCCAGGTCCACTACAGCAACGCGCGGGCACAGGGTGAAATGCGCCTCGGCGACGCATGGCGCGTGAAGCCGAGCGACGTGCTGCTCGCGGAGCTGCGTGCGACGTTCGACGGCAGCGTCGTCGAAATCACGTACTGATCGCGCCTTCGCCAACCGGCTGTCGCGCCATGCGGCCCGTCGCATCGCCATCGTGCGGTGCGCGGGCCGTTTTTGCATGTTCACGCAAACGGGTCTTGGGCTGGCCATCCGGACGCTATACAATCCGGCGCTAGCCGCACGAACGTGGCGCTGACCGCCGCTTGTCGGGCGGATTGCGCCGGTATCGCGCACATAAGCGGGGGCGGATCCGTGCGGCGAGCGGCGACATGCGACCAGGCCGTCCCGGAACCGGACGCCGTGAAATGGCTCGTCGCGACGACAAAAAACTGACAGTCCCCACTTGACCATGGCCAATGTGAACCCGATGCAGCGGATCCTCGTGATCCGGATCGATTTTCTGGGCGACATGCTGTGCACGACGGCGTTTCTCCGCGCGCTGAAGGAGCGCTGGCCCGGCGCGGAACTCCATGTGGTCGCGAACCGCTACAACGCGGCCGCGCTGGCGGGAAACCCGGACGTCGACACGATCCACACCTACGTCTATAGCCGTCAATGCGAGCGCAACGACCGTCCCGGGCGGATGCGCGCGCTCTTCGACCGGCTGCGGCTCGTGCGCCGCCTGCGTCGCTTGCGGTTCGACCTCGTGGTCGTGCCGAACGGCGGCATGCATCGCAGCAGCGTGCAGTTCGCGCGCCAGATCGGCGCGAAGGATTGCCGCTGGCACGATGCCGAGACCGAATTCGACGATCGCAAGCCCGAGCATGTCGCCGAGCGGCCGATGTGCCACGAGGCGTTGTCGGGTTTCCGGCTCGTACCCGAACTCGGCCGCGCCGATATCGACCGCCTCGCGTTGTCGGTTCATCCCGACCGCGCGCTGCAGGATGCGTGGCACCGGCTGCTCGGCGCGCGCACGAAGCCGCGCGTCGGGCTGTTCGTCACGAACAAGGCGGTCGAGCGCCGCTGGCCGGCGGATCGTTGGCGCGACCTCGCCGAGCGGCTCGCGCCGTACGCCGACGTGATCGTGTTCCGCGACCCGGCCGTCGGCCATGCCCCCGAGGACGACTCGTGGCGCGACGTGTGCGCGCGCCATGTTGCGCCGTCGTCGGTCGCCGAGCTGGTGGCCGCGGCGAGCCTGCTCGATGTGATCGTCTCCGCCGACAGCGCCCCGGTGCATCTCGCGTCGGCACTCGGCGTGCCCGTCGCCGCGCTGTTCGAGGACCGTCCCGAGAAATACCTGCGCTGGCATCCGCTCGGCGTGCCGCACGTGATCCTGCGCGCTGGCGCGACCGTCGACGCGATCGGCGTCGACGCGGTCGAGCGTGCAGTGAATCACCTGCTGCCGCAGGCCGCCCATCGCGACGAACCGTTGGCAGACGCCGTACACGCGCAGCCGGCGGCTGCGGCTGCGACGCCGGTGATCATGACCATCGCTTCGTAGCGCCACGGGCATCGCAGGCACCGCGTACGCCACCGGCGCGCGGTGCGCCTGCCGCGTTGGGCCGGGCGAGCGGGGCCGTATCAGGGCAACCGCACCGCCGATTCGCCCTGTCGCGCCGGCTGCTGCAAAATCCTGTACATTGCCAGCCTTGTTCAGCCAGCCAGACACACCCGCCGTGGCCCTGTTTTCTTCTGCCCGCCCGCCCAGAACCATCCTCGTTGCCGCGCCGCGCCGTATCGGCGACGTGCTGCTGACGACGCCGCTCGTCCGTTCGCTGAAGGCCCGCTGGCCTGAAGCGCAGATCGACATGCTGGTGTTTCGCGGCACCGAAGGCGTGCTCGAGCACAATCCGGACGTGCGGCGCGTGATCGTCGTCGCGCAACGCGCGGGATTCCGCGAGCGGCTGCGCGACGCGCTGTCGATGTGGCGTCGCTACGATCTCGCGTGCGCGGCGCTGAGCTCCGACCGGCCGCGCTTCTACAGCTGGTTCGCGGGCCGCAAGCGGGTCGGCCTCGTCGATCCGAACCGCGTGACGTGGCTCACGCGGATGATGCTGAACGGGATCGCGATCAATCACCACGAATCCGCGCATACGGTCGTCAGCACGCTGGCGCTCGCCCCCGTGATCGGCATCGAGCCGGTGTCCGAGGTCGTCGCGCCCGGCATCGGCGACGATCCGGCGCGGCGCGCGCGCTTCGACGCGTGGCTGGCCGAATCGCCGGCGATCCGCGCCGGCAAGCCGCTGGTCGTCCTGCATCCGTATCCGATGTTCCGCTACAAGCAATGGCGGCTCGACGGCTGGGTCGAGATGATCGGCTGGCTGCGCGAGCACGGCTTTGCGGTCGCGCTGTCGGGCGGCCCGGCCGACAGCGAGCGCGAGTATGCGGAGCAGGTCGCAGCCGAAGCGGGCGGCGATGTACTGAACCTGGTCGGTCGCCTGACGTTCGGCGAAAGCGCCGAACTCGTGCGGCGCGCACGGCTTTTCATCGGGCCCGACACCGGCGCGATGCACGTCGCGGCCGCGACCGGCACCGACACGATCGCGCTGTTCGGCCCGTCCGACCCCGTGCGCTGGGGGCCGTGGCCGCAGCACTGGCCGGCGACCGAGAATCCTTGGCCGCTGCGCGGTTCGGGGCGGCACGGGAACGTGTGGCTGCTGCAGGGAGAGGGCGATTGCGTGCCGTGCCGGCACGAGGGCTGCGAGCGCAAGGTCGACAGCCGCAGCGACTGCCTCGTCAATCTCGGTGCGCAGCGCGTGAAAGCCGCGGCGGCCGAGATGCTCGGGCTGAATCCGCCGGGCCCGGCCGAAGCCGTCGTCGATACGTCGCGACTGCATCGCACCGGATCCGACTGACGCGCGGGCGACGCGCGTTTCCTGCCGGTTGCCGGCGGCTTGTTTGGCGACGAGCCAGCCGCCCGGCCCGTTTCCGTCGAAGATCGAGCGTGAACGCGCCGCGGTGGCCGAAGCCGGCCGCCGGCGGGGCGTACCGCCGCTGCGCGTTACGCGCTGCGCCGGATCGCCGACGTTTCGCGCGGCAGCGCCTCGGCGCGCTCGCCGCAGCCGAGCAGGATGCCGGCCAGCAGCACGATCAGGTGCCCTTCGGCGAAATCGAGCAGCAGCGAATTGGCGAGACTGCCGATCGCGAAGATCGCGAGCCAGCCGAGCAGCAGATGCCGCGAGCGCGGATCGAGCGTGCGGCTGCCGCGCGCAATCTGCACGATTAGGTTGACGAACAGCACCAGGCCGAGCGTGCCGAGCTGCACGGCCATCAGCAGGTATTCGTTGTGCGGGTTCGACGTGAGCTGGCCTTCGGCCGCCGTCTTGCCGGCCGTGAGCTTCTCGAATTCGGATTCGAGGCCGCCCGCGCCATAGCCGATCACCGGGTGCTGGCGATACAGTTCGAGCCCCTTCTTGTACCACTCGAGGCGCAG
The DNA here is from genome assembly GCF_002223135.1 of Burkholderia sp. AU33423. NCBI lineage: Bacteria > Pseudomonadati > Pseudomonadota > Betaproteobacteria > Burkholderiales > Burkholderiaceae > Burkholderia > Burkholderia sp. AU33423. Next base: position 93,999 of record NZ_NKFH01000005.1, on the reverse strand, counting down.
ACCGGTCGACGTGGCCGCATCGCTTTGCCGGTATTGCTGCACTTCCGTCACGACCTTCGTCAGCCGGCCGTTGTGAACCGTGCACGCGGCGATCACGAGCGCGATGCCGGCCAGCACGAACACGCCGGCGGCGAGCCCCGCGCGCAGCGCCGATTGCCGGCGCAGCAACAGCACGAAACGCACGGCGACGACGAGGATCAGCAGCAGCGCGATGACCTGCCCGGTGCGTCCCTGCAGCATCACGAACACGTTGACGAGCGACCACGCGGCAACGCCCGCATACGCGGCACGCGACAGCGCCGTGCGGGCCGCCAACGCGAGATCGGCCGCCTGGTAGAACAGCAGCGCGCCGAACATGCCGGCGGCGATGTGGTTCTTGAACACCCAGGCGCGTGACAGCGGCAGCTCGGTCGCGTGCGCGGGCCCGATCGCGGTCAGGCCGAGATAGTTGGTGGTCGACAACAGCAGGATCACGCACAGCGTGCCGAACCAGCAACGCCGCACGATCGGCGCCCAGTTCGAATGGCGGAAGGCGAGCACGGCGAATGGCAGCAACAGCAGCTTGTCGTACTTGGCGACCCAGTTCCACGCCTTGTTATGCGGCGCGACCGTATAGGTGACGCTGGCGGCCAGCGCGGCCAGGATCAGCAGCGCCGCGAGCGAGGCCGGGTCGGTGACGAACGAGCGCAGGTCGCGCCAGAATTCGGGGGAAATCACGAGCGCGGCGGCGAACAGCCCGCAGAACACGTTGGTCAGCGCGGTCGAGACGGGCACCATGCAGAGCGCGGCGACGGCGAATGCGCGGGCGGCGGTCAGGCGCCGCGAGGCGGGAGCGGAAAACGAAAGCATCGGAACCTGTCGAATGGACGAATGCGGCTTGCGTACGTCGTGCTGCGCGCCGCGCGCCCCGGCGGGAGATCCGGGACGAACGGCGCAGAGTATACGCGAAGCAGGGCGCGTTTCCGTGTCGTTTTCGGGGCGCGATCAGCTGAATGCGCGCTTGATCCGCGAGCGCAGCAGCGCGCGCTTCAGACTGCCTTCCACGGCCGGCGTGTCGAGCGCGACGCGCGTGCCCGCCGGCTCGCCGCGATGCAGGTAGTGGCGGTCGAACGTCGCCTGGGTCATGCCCCATTTGTTCAGAAACTGGCGGCGGCCATCGTTCTTGACGATCTTGCCCGTGCTCTTCTGCTGGAAGTGGTAGACGAGGCTGTCGCCGACCCCGATGAAGATCCGGCAGCCGGCGTCCCAGAATTTCATCGAGAAGTCGTTGTCGCTGCTCATGCCGGGCGACAGCTCGCTGCTGTAGCCGCCGATCCGGTTCCACCAGTCGCGGTGCACGAGCGTCGGCGGCCAGGTCGAGCCCAGCCAGTCCGCGCGCGCGAGCTTCGGAGCCGCCGCGACGAGGCCCGCCGCGTCGAAATGTTCAGCGTCGCGGCCGAAATTGCTGACCACGACGCACGGGTTGCGCGTGTCGACCGGCTCGACCATCGTGCCCGACAGCATGAAGAGGTCGGTCGGCATCTGTTCGATGCGGCGCACCAGCGCCGTGTCCCAGCCGGGGCAGCAGAACATGTCGTCGTTCATGTAGACGACGTAGTCGCGCGTCGCGCGCGCGGCGGCCCAGTTCACCGCGTGGCAGATGCCGATGTTGGTCGGCGAGGCGGTGTGCTCGATCCCTTCGCTGCGCACCCAGTCGAGCGTGCCGTCCGAGCCGTCGTTCACGTGCACGATGATCTGGTGGTCGTACGCGGAGTGGCGGCGCAGGCTGTCGACGACGAGCTTGAGGTACGGCAGGTTGTTCCAGGTCGGAATGATGATGGAGAACATGGCGGTCGGATTCGATAGTCGTCGTGGCGGGCGGCGCGTGGCGCCGCCGGTCGGGCGGGCACGCGCGGCGCGGGCAGGCCGGCATTGTAACGCCGGGCCGGCTGCATGCCGGCCGGGCGCTCAGCGGCCCCGTTCGTGGCCGAGCTTCAGGAAGCGGTAGTACACGGTTTCCGCGTTGAACACGGCGATCATGAAACCGGCGCGGCCATCGAGGAAGCCGCGGCGCAGCATGTAGGTGCGCACGAACGCCCAGGCGCCGCGCGCGAGCGCCTTGCCGAAGCCGCCGCGCTGGCCGGCCGCGCGGCGCTGGCGCGCGCCGGCCGTCGAATACGCGTCGAGCTTGCGCACGACGGTTTCGAAATCCTCGTACGAGTAGTGCATCAGCTTGCCGGACAGCCGCTGAGCGGCGCCGTCGAACACGAGGCGTTCGTGCACGAGATCGTCCGAGAAGCGCGCGGCGCCGCGCCGGAACAGGCGCGGGATCCAGTCCGGATACCAGCCGCTGTGATGGATCCACTGGCCGCAGAAGCTCGACAGCCGGTCGACCGCATAGACCTGCGCGGCCGGCGCGCGGATCGTGTCGCGGATCGACTGCGCGAGCTCGGGGGTGACGACTTCGTCGGTATCGAGGGACAGGATCCAGTCGGTGTCGAGCGCGTCGAGCGCGCGGTTCTTCTGCGGGCCGAAGCCCGGCCAGTCGCGCTCGACGATCACGCGCGCACCGTGCGCCTGCGCGATCGCGACGGTATCGTCGGTGCTGCCGCCGTCGATGACGACGACGTCGTCGGCGAACGACAGTGCGGCCAGGCACTGCGCGAGCCGCGCGGACGCGTTGAGGGCGATGAGGGCGACGCCGAGGGAGGGTTCAGCCATGAAATCGTCGGAACAGGCGGAGAAAACGGTGAGCGGCAGTATACCCGCGGCCCGGCCGCCGCCCGCATCGGGGCCATGACCGAGCCGGCCGGGGCGGTGCGGCTATAATGTTGAGCCCTTTTCGGCACCCGCCCGACAGGGCGACATTCCGGGCGGCCACGTCCGGGCGCCGCTTCGCGGCTCAAGAAGGATTGCCTTGGAAACCCAGAACACTCTTCGCAAACCGATGGACGGCACGGGCACCTCGCCCGTGACGGTCCTCAAGCGCCTGTGGCCGTACATCCGGCCGCTGATCGGCATCGTGGTGCTCGCCGTGATGACGATGGGCGTCGTCGCGGCCACCGAGGCCGGTATTCCGGCGCTGCTCAAGCCGCTGCTCGACCACGGCTTCGGCTCGCACGGCAGCGACCGCGCGAAATGGTACGTGCCGATGGCCGTGATCGGGCTCGCGCTCGTGCGCGGCGTGTCGCAGTACGCGTCGAATTACCTGCTCAACTACGTGTCGAACCGCATCCTGCTGCAACTGCGGCTCGAGATGTTCCAGCGGATGCTGCACACGGGCGCGTCGTTCTTCCAGCGCGAGACGGCGAGCACGGTGATCAACGCGATAGTGTTCGAGGTCAACCAGATCCTGTCGGTGCTGACCGGCGTGATGGTCACGCTCGTGCGCGATTCGCTGACGGTGATCTTCCTGCTCGGCTACCTGTTCTACCTGAACTGGCGGCTCACGCTGATCGTCGCGGTGATCCTGCCGGGCATCGGCTGGCTCGTCAGCAAGATCAACCGCCGCCTGCGCCGCCTGAACCGCGAGCACCAGACGCTGACCAACGAGCTGTCGTACATCGTCGAGGAGACGGTCGGCGGCTACAAGGTCGTCAAGGTGCACAACGGCGAAGCGTACGAGATGGACCGCTTCACGCAGATGAGCAAGCGCCTGCGCGGCTACGCGATGCGCATGACGATCTCCGGCGGCCTCGCGCAGCCGCTCACGCAGTTCCTCGCGTCGATCGCGCTCGCGGTCGTGATCACGATCGCGGTGGTGCAGTCGTCGAACGACCAGACGACGGTCGGCGGCTTCGTCGCGTTCGTCACGTCGATGCTGCTGGTGATCTCGCCGCTCAAGCACCTGATCGACGTCAACCAGCCGCTGCAGCGCGGGATGACGGCCGCCGAGCTGATCTTCGGGCTGATCGACGAACCGGCCGAGCCGCAGGGCGGCGGCCGGCCGCTGGCCCAGGCGCGCGGCGACATCGAGTTCCGCGACGTGACGTTCGACTACGGCGCGGCCGAGCGGCCGACGCTCGACCGCATCTCTTTCAAGGTCGCACCCGGTGAAATGATCGCGCTCGCGGGCCCGTCCGGCAGCGGCAAGACGACGCTCGTGAACCTGCTGCCGCGCTTCTTCGACCCGACCGACGGCGCGATCCTGGTCGACGGCGTGCCGGTTGCCGACTACGACCTCCACGCGTTGCGCGGCCAGATGGCGATGGTCAGCCAGGACGTCGTGCTGTTCAACGACACGATCGCCGCGAACGTCGCGTACGGGCAGACGCCCGACCGCGCGCGCGTGCAGGCCGCGCTCGAGGCCGCGAACCTCGCCGATGCGGTCGCCGCGATGCCCGACGGGCTCGACACGCTCGTCGGCGGCAACGGGATGCGGCTGTCCGGCGGCCAGCGCCAGCGGCTCGCGATCGCGCGTGCGATCTACAAGGACGCGCCGATCCTGATCCTCGACGAAGCGACGTCGGCGCTCGACTCGGAATCGGAGCGCCACGTGCAGGCCGCGCTCGAGCGGCTGATGGAAGGCCGCACGACGCTCGTGATCGCGCACCGGCTGTCGACGATCGAGCGCGCGGACCGCATTCTCGTGCTCGAGGCCGGCAAGATCGTCGAGGAGGGCAGCCACGACGAATTGCTGCGCCACGGCGGCCTCTACGCGCACCTGCACCGGATCCAGTACCAGCAGCAGGCGGCGTAACGCGCGGTCATATGTGCGGTCATGTGGCCCCGCGATACCGTGTGCTAGTCTTCATCGGGCAGTCCGGGTGGTTTCGTTCGACGTGACAACACGGAGGGAAGGCACGATGAAGAAGATGCACGGGATGATGCTGGCTGCGCTGATCGCGGCGGGTTTTGCCGCGCTGGCCGCGATGGCGCAGGACCACGACAACCACGACGACCAGGGCGGCCACGGCATGCAGCGCGGCCACGGCCCGAAACACATGCCGCCCGGCCAGATGCGCCGTGAGGACGACGTGCCGCCGCGCTGGGCCGACCAGCCGCGCCGCGAGTGGCACAAGGGCGACCGGCTTCCGCCCGAGTTCCGCGATCGCCAGTACGTGATCGACGACTGGCGCGGCTATCGCCTGAGCCCGCCGCCGCGCGGCTATCAATGGGTCGGCGTCGGCGGGGATCACCTGCTGGTGCAGATCGGTTCCGGCATCGTGCTGCGGATCGGCGACTGACATGGCTGACGGCCCGGCACGGATCGCGATGCCGCGATGCACGCCGGGCAACCGGATCAACGCGTCACTTTGCCGCCGCGTGGCGGAACCAGCGGCGCTCGATTTTCGACATCACCCAGCACACGCCCAGCGCACACACGGTGCCGAGCGTCACTTCGCCGAGCCGCATCAGCGGAATGTCCCACAGCGGGCCGTTGCCCGGAAACAGCAGCACGATCGTCGCGGTCACGCCGCCGAGCCGTGCCGCGCTGCCGACGTTCAGACACCAGCAGCAGACGATCACGACCGCGACGGTAATCGCATACGCGACGAGGCGGTCGCCGCCGAGCGCCGCGCCGGCGAAGCCGAGCACGCCGCCGACCATCGCGCCGATGAACTGGTCGCGCGACAGCGACATCGTGTCCGAGTAGTTGTGCTGGGTCACGGCGATCGCGGTGATCGCCGACCACACGGCCTGCTCGGTGTGCAGCGCGCGGCCGATCACGTACGCGAGGCTTGCGCCGCACACGGCCTGCAGCGCCATCAGCCCGCCTTGCGCGAGCCGCTCGCTGAATGACAGCCCCTTGAACAGATCGAAGATCGACTGCTGGATCTGCTGGCGGGCTTCGTTGAGTGTCCTGATCGTATCCATCATGCGTTGGCCAAGAAGCGGGTAACGGCGGCGCGTCGGTGTCAGCGCGCCTGTTCGGGCGAGGCGGCGGCCGGTTCGTCGGCGGCCGCGTCACCGTTCGCGACGCGCGTTTCGGGCATCACGAGCCAGACCAGCAGCACCGCGAGCGCACCGGCGCCCGCGAGCCCGAAGAAGCTCACGGTGTTGCCGAAGTGATCGGCGACGTAGCCGGCCGCGGCCGTGCTGAGTGTCGCGCCGATCCCGGCCGCGAGCCCGAAGAGCCCGATGCACAGGTTGTAGCGGCCCTTGCCGCCCGCGACGTCGGCCGCGATCAGCGGCAGCATCACGCCGAATACGGCCGCGCTGATGCCGTCGAGCATCTGCACCGGTACCAGCAGGTACGGGCTGCTCACGCCGGCGAACAGCAGCGCGCGCACCGGCAGCGCCGAGAACCCGAGCAGCAGGATCGGCCGGCGCCCCCAGCGTTGCGCGGAGCGGCCGACCCACGGCGACAGCATCGCGACGATCGCCTGCGGCACGATGATGCACGCGGCGATCACGAGCTGCACGTTTTCGCCCATCCCGGCCGTGACTTCGCCGGCCGCGAGGTTCAGCATCGCCGCGTTCGACAGGTGGAACAGCACGACGCACGCCGCGAAGATCAGCATCCGGCGGTCGCGCAGCAGTTCGAGCAGCGTTTCGCGTTCGCCGGCTTCGTCGCGATCGTCGGGCTTCGACGACTGCGGGATCACCTCGTGCGTCGGCTGGATCATCGCGAGTGCGAACAGCGCGGGCAGCGCGAGCACGGCGGTCAGCCAGAACACCGCGCGTGCGGAGAAGTACTCGCCGGTGAGCCCCATCAGGCCCGCCGCGACCGCGCTGCCGATCGACGCCCAGCGCGCGTTGCGGCCGAGCCGGTCGCCGAGGTCGGCGCGGCCGACGAGCGAGAACGAGATCGCGGCCATGGCCGGCACGAGCATGCAGCTCGCGAAGCCGTGGAACACCTCGGCGGCGATCACCGGCACGATCGTCGGGCTCGACGCGAGCAGCACCGCGGACAGGATGATGGCCGCGATCGCCCACGCGGCCGCGCCTTTCTTGTTCTTCAGCGCATCGACGGCCGCGCCGCCCGGCACCTGGCTGACCATTGCGCTGATCGTGCCGATCGACAGCACCATCCCGATCTCGCCCTGCGTCCACTTGTGCGACGCGAGGTAGGACGCGATGAACGGACCGAACCCTGTTTGAACGTTTGCAACGAAGAAGTTGAGCCAGTCAAGGGACCGGAGACTGCGTGCGCTGACGGAATGCTTGATCGTCATCGGGTCGCGCTCGCAGACGAAGCCGGTGCCGGAGCAACGGGCGGGAAAACCGCGACGATCGGCTTGTCGGCCGCGTAGGGCGGCGACGCCTTGATCTGTGCGTCGTTCAGGTCGAGCTGCGGATGCAGCGCCTTGTCGCGCGTGACGAAGCGCAGCGCGCCCCAGCTCGCGGCGATCGAACGGCGGTCGGTATTGACGAGGCCGCCGAGGTCGAGCACGACCGCCTGCGGCTGCGATGCGCGGTCGATCAGCACGTCGACGATACGGCCGATCTTCGTGCCGTTCGGGCGCTCGACGTCGCTGTCGAGCATCGGCAGCCGCGTCGCGGGCGAGGCGGCGGCCGAACCGGACAGCGGCACGGCCTTGGGCCGCGCGGCCGGCGGCAGGTCGCCCGACGGCACGTCGAGCACGATCGGCTCCTGTTTGCCGCCCGGCGTGAAGCGGAACACGTTCCACGGGAAGACGACCTTGCGGTCGCCCACGCCCATGAAGCCCTGCAGGTTCACGATCATCTCGCGCGGCTTGCCGCTCGCGTCGGTCACCATGTCGACCGCGCGGCCGATCACCTTGCCGTTGCGGCGCGCCACTTCGCTGTCGAGCAGTGCATGGATCTGGGTGCGGTCGAGCGGGCGCGTCGCGACGATCGGCGGTGGCGGAGGCGGCGGCGGTGTCGGCGATTCGGGGCGCTGCACGGGCTTCGGCCGCGTGACTTCGCGGTGCGGCTTCTTCGGCGCTTCCGGTTCCTCCGGGTGCGTCGGCGCCGGCACGGGCGGCATCGTCAGCGGTTCGCCGGCGGTTTCCTCGACGGGCTCGACGAGCGCCTCGCTGATCGGCGCGGGCGGATTCTGCACCGGCAGCAGCCCGCAGCCGGACAGCAGCGCGGCGGCGGCGAGGATCAGGAAGACCGTCGAGGACGGCAACGACTTGCTGCGGGATGCGGGAAACGGAAGTCCGCCGCTCATTGACACTCACTCCATGGGTCGGGGGCGGCCCGAGGGCACGCGGCTGGCGATGGATGGCGGGTGCGGGCGGCGCACCACGCGAGGTGAGATTTTAACGTGTCTTGCTTTCAGGACCGATTTCGATGGCTGGCTGGAGGCGGACTGTCGGGAAAAGGAAGGGATCGCGGGGTGGGGAAGGGGTTGGATGCCGGCTTCGGCTTCGGCTTCGGCTAAGGCTAAGGCTAAGGCTAAGGCTTCGGCTAAGGCTAAGGCTAAGGCTAAGGCTAAGGCTAAGGCTAAGGCTAAGGCTAAGGCTAAGGCTAAGGCTAAGGCTAAGGCTAAGGCTAAGGCTAAGGCTAAGGAGGCCAAGGCCAAGGCCAAGGCCAAGGCGCCCGATCGTCTGCGACGATGCGGGCGCCGTGCCGGACTGCTGCTTACTTGACCAGCGCGCCGAGCGTCGTCGTCACGGGGGCGAGCACGCCGCCGCCCGTTTTCGAGAGCGCACCGGTGCCGCTGCCGCCCGTCAGCCCCGCGACGGGCGAGCCGCCGGCTGCGCCCGACACCGCTCCCGTCACGGTGCCGACCGCCGACGTGAGTGCACCTGCCGGGTTGCTGCCACCCGTTGCGCCGCCGAGTGCGCCCGTCGACAAGAGCCCCGTGACCGGTGCGAGCGGGCTCGTCGTGGCGCCGCCACCGCCCAGCAGCGCCGTGCCGGCGGTGGCCACCGTGTTGCCGGTCGCGGTGACGACGTTGCCGATGCCGGTCGTCACCGGATTCCCGCCGGTTTTCGCGATCGTCGTGCCGGCGTTCGCGACGCTGTTGCCGACCGTCGTCACGAGGTTCGTGAGCGGTGCGCCGAGCGGCGTGCTCGACGCGACGGTCTGCGTGACCGACCCGACCTGCGTCGTGATCGGCGTGATCGCCGAGCTGGCGGCGCCCGTGACCTGCGCGACGGGACCGGTCGACAACTGCGTGCCGAGCGTTGCGCCGCCGCCTGCGATCGTATTGCCCAGCATCGTGACCGCGCCGCCGACCGGCGATGTGACGGGCGCGAGCGGCGCCAGCGCCGAACCGCTGGCGCCGAGACTCGACACGACGCCGCCGGTCGCCGCGACCGCGTCGCCGAGGTTCGTGACCACGCCGCCGGTGCTCGCGACCGTCGTGCCGACCGGGTTCGACGATGCGCCGAGCTGGCCGAGCCCCGAGCCGAGGCCGGTGCCGAGCGTCGTGACGGCCGCGCCGGCATCCTGCACGACCGTGCCGAGACCTTGCGTGGTCGACGCATTGGTGCCGGGCAGCGACTGGCCGGCGATCGTCGTGCCGACGCTCGATACCGCGCCGCCCGCGGCCGTCACGATGTTGCTCGACGAGCCGATCGTCTGGCCGAGCGCATTGGCGGATGCGCCGCTGCCCGCCGAGCCGGTGCCCGAGCCGCTGCCCGTGCTGCCGACGGTCGAGCCGCTGCCGGAACCGCTGCCCGAGCCGTTGCTCGTGCCGCCGGTCGTGGCCGTCGTGTCGCCCGAGCCCGATCCTGCGCCGCCGGTGCCCTGGCTCAGCGAGCCGGAGCCGCCGCAAGCGGACAGCGACACCAGCGCTGCGACGCCAGCCGCGATCATGATCATTCGGAGTCCTGCCTGATGGGTGGTCGGCGTATCCATGTCGTCCTCGTATTCGTTGGAGAGTGGGGTCAGGCGGCCTTCGCGTGCGTCAATGTGTCGCTGCGATGGGGAAGCGGCTGGCGCATCGTTGGTTGTCTCCCTGATTGACCTGTCGCCGCGTCGCGTTTTCGCCCGTACCGGAATCCGGAGCATCTGTCGGGCGAGGGATTTGCATTCTTTCGTCTTGCTTGCCGATCGCACCGGAAAACATCGGATTCCTGGCGATCAGGGTAGGTCTGCCGGCGCGAGACGTCTTTTAAGCAACGTTAAATTGAAGTAAGCGTCCGATTCACTGCCGAAATCGGGGTAATTACTGTCGACGCGGCGGAAATCGTGTGAGTCGGTGCCGGTGGCGCGGATGTCGCGCGATGGCGGAAGAGGATGCGCAGGCGAGGCAGAGGGAGCGGGGCGGCGCCGGCCTCACCCGCCGTGGCGGCGGGCAGGCGCGGGCGCTGCGCGAGGGGCGTGAAGCCGGAAACTCAGGCTTCCGGGTACCACGCGTCGGTGAATTCGCTGACCTTGACGTCGGACAGTTCCGGCCGTGCGGCCAGCCAGCCGCGCACGAGCTCGCGGTCGGCGTCGGTCGTCGTGCCGCGCGGTGCACCGGAAATCACGTAAGCGCCGATGCCTTCATCCGCCGACGCGACGGTCAGCAGCCCGTTCGCTTCGACGAAGTCGATGAACGCGTCGATCAGTTCGCCGCGCTCGAGGTCGGTCATTTCGTTGCGGTAATGCGCGGTGGCGTTGAACGCGAGTTCCTGGAATTCGCCGATGTGGAGTTTCTTGCGCTGGCGGCGGTTGTGGCCTTGGCTCATGGTGTGTGGTGAATGCGAAAAGGGTAGGGTGAAAGGGCGGCGGCGGGTGCCGGCGCGACATGCGCGGGCGGCCCGGGCGCCGCATCGAAGCGCCGCGCGGTGATGCCGGCGGCGGATGGACGGAACGTTACATCAGCACGATATCGTACTGCTCCTGGCTCAGGTTCGATTCGACCTGCAGCGACACCGGCTTGCCGATGAAGTCGATCAGCATGGCGAGATGCTGCGACTCCTCGTCGAGGAACAGGTCGATCACCTGCTGCGCGGCGATCACGCGGAATTCGCGCGGGTTGAACTGCCGCGACTCGCGCAGGATCTCGCGCAGGATGTCGTAGCATACGGTGCGCGACGTCTTCACCTGGCCCTTGCCCTGGCAGGTCGGGCACGGCTCGCACAGCACGTGCGCGAGCGATTCGCGCGTGCGCTTGCGCGTCATCTCGACGAGCCCGAGCTGCGAGAAGCCGTTGACCGTCACGCGCGTGCGGTCGCGCGACAGCGCCTTCTTCAACTCGGACAGCACCGCGTCGCGATGCTCGGCGTTCTCCATGTCGATGAAGTCGATGATGATGATCCCGCCGAGGTTGCGCAGCCGCAGCTGCCGCGCGATCGTATGCGCGGCCTCGAGGTTGGTCTTGAAGATCGTGTCGTCGAAGTTGCGCGCGCCGACGTAGCCGCCCGTGTTCACGTCGATCGTCGTCATCGCCTCGGTCTGGTCGATCATCAGGTAACCGCCCGACTTCAGGTCGACGCGGCGCGACAGCGCACGCTGGATCTCCGTCTCGATGTTGTACAGGTCGAACAGCGGACGCTCGCCCGTGTAGTGGTGCAGCTTCGGGCTCACGGCCGGCGTGAATTCGCCCGCGAATTCCGAGAGGCGCTGGTACGTCTCGCGCGAATCGACCTGGATGCGCGTCGTGTCGTCGTTCGCGAAATCGCGCAGCACGCGCTGCGCGAGATCGAGATCCTGGTACAGCAGGCTCGTCGCCGGCAGCCGCTGTGCCTGGGCGACGATCGTCGCCCACGTCTTGCGCAGGTACGTGACGTCGCCGGCGAGCTCGTCGGAGGTGGCATCCTCGGCGATCGTGCGCACGATGTAGCCGCCTTTCTCGTCCGGCGGGATCACGGCCGTCAGGCGCGCGCGCACGGCCTCGCGCTCGGCCTCGCTCTCGATCTTCTGCGAGATGCCGATATGCGGCTCCTGCGGCAGGTAGACGAGCGTGCGGCCCGCGATGCTGACCTGCGTCGACAGCCGCGCGCCTTTCGTGCCGATCGGATCCTTGATCACCTGCACCATCAGCGTCTGGCCTTCGAACACGATCTTCTCGATCGGCTGGTGCGGCGTGCCCGACTGCGGCTCGCCCGCGAGGCGCGGATGCCAGATGTCGGCGACGTGCAGGAACGCCGCGCGTTCGAGGCCGATGTCGATGAACGCCGACTGCATGCCGGGCAGCACGCGCACGACCTTGCCGAGATAGATGTTGCCGACCCGCCCGCGCGACAGCGTGCGCTCGACGTGAAGCTCCTGCACCGCGCCTTGCTGGACGAGTGCGACCCGCGTTTCCTGCGGCGTGAGGTTGATCAGGATTTCTTCGTTCATGGTGGGTTCAGAAGGCGACGCGCGCGGTGCGTAGCAGCGCGGCAGTCTCAAAAAGGGGCAGACCCATGATACCTGAATGGGAACCGTCGATTCGCTCGATGAACTCGGCGGCGCGCCCCTGGATCGCGTACGCGCCGGCCTTGCCGAACGGCTCGCCCGATTCGACGTAGCGCGCGTACGCGTCGCGCGACGCGGCCGCGAAGCGCACCGACGAGCGCGACAGCGCGGGCGGCAGCAGTTCGCCGTCGGCATCGATCACGGCGACGGCGGTCAGCACCGCATGTTCGCGGCCCGCGAGGCGCGTCAGCATCGCGAGCGCGTCGTCGGCGTCGGCCGGCTTGCCGAGGATCGCGCCGTCAATCGTGACGGTCGTATCGGCGACCAGCACCGGCGAGGCCGGCTTGCCGCTCGCGACGAGGCGTGCACGCGCTGCCTCGGCCTTGGCGATGGTCACGCGCCGCACGTAGGCATCGGCGGCTTCGCCGGGCAGTTCGGCCTCGAGCGCCTCGGCGTCCTCGTCCGGGCGCGGCAGCAGCAGCTCGAAGCGTACGCCGATCTGTTGCAGCAGCTCCTGGCGGCGCGGGCTTTGCGAAGCGAGGTAAAGGATCGGGAAAAGCGCGGGGGGCGTGCTGGACGGCATGGTGTCGATATCTCGGTGTGCGCGCGTGGCGCGCGTCTCGAGGACGACACGTCATGCGCGGTGGTAGGGGTGATTCTGCGTGATGCTCCACGCCCGGTAAAGCTGTTCGGCGAGCAGCACGCGCACCATTCCGTGCGGCAGCGTCATGCTCGAGATGCGCAGCAGCGTGTCGGCACGCGCTTTCAGTTCGGGATCGAGCCCGTCGGCACCGCCGATCACGAAGGCGACGTCGCGGCCGTCCTGCTGCCAGCCGGGCAGCGCCTGCGCGAGCTGCATCGTGGTCCAGTCGCGGCCGCGCTCGTCGAGCGCGACGAGGCGCGCGCCCTTCGGCAACGCGGCCTCGATCTTCTGCCGCTCGGCCGCCATCACGCTTTCGGCGCTGCGACCACCCGAACGCAGTTCGGGCTTGATCTCGCGCAACTCGATGCGCAGCTCGGGCGGCATCCGCTTCGTGTATTCGTCGAAGCCGGATGCGATCCAGCCCGGCATCTTGTGGCCGACCGCAAGGATGAAAAGCTTCATCGGAAGACGTGTAACGAATCGGGGCTCAACGGCGGCGGGCGGCTGTCTTGCGTGCCGGGCGCGCGGGCGCGGCTTCCTCTTCGTCCTCGTCGCCTTCGCTGGCCTGGGCGAAGCCGTTCCCCTTGCCGCTGCCGAGCTTCATCCGCACGGGCTTGTCGCCCCAGATTTCCTCGAGGTTGTAGTACTGGCGCAGGGCCGGTTGCAGGATGTGCACGATCGCATCGCCGCAGTCGACGAGCACCCATTCTCCGGTGTCTTCGCCTTCGGAGCTGACGATGTCGCCGCCGGCTTCCTTGACCTTGTCACGCACGCTCGACGCGAGCGCCTTGGTCTGGCGGTTGGAGGTGCCCGAAGCGACGACCACGCGGTCGAACAGTTCGGTCAGGTGGCTGGTGTTGAACACCTTGATGTCTTGCGCCTTGACGTCTTCGAGGGCGTCGACGATCACGCGCTGCAGTTTGCGAATATCCATGGATTCAGGAATGGTAGAGGCGATGTTGAAGAATATAGGCCCATACGGCGGCCGGCACATGTTCGGCCGACGCGTCGGGCATTTGCGCATGGCGTGCGATGCATTCGCGCAGATGGGCGCGGATGTCGGTCGCGGCAATGTCGAACGAAAGGGTCGTATCGATCAGCAAGTGGCCTGCCGGCGTGGCCTTCAGCACGTCGGCGCCGGCCTGCCGCGCGGCGATTTCCTGCGCGACCTCCGGCGGCGCCGCGCCGAGGTCGAACCCCGGGCGCGTCGACACGCAGATGTGCGCGTAGTCGAACAGCGTGCGCCAGTCGCGCCACGTATCGAGGCGCACGAGCTGGTCGGCGCCGATCAGCAGCGACAGCGACGCGTCAGGGCCGATCCGCTCGCGCCAGCGCGCGAGCGTCTCGACCGTGTAGGTCGGGCCGGTGTGCTCGATCTCGTCGGTGGCGACGGTCACGGTCACGCCCGGCACGGACAGCGAGCCGGCGGCCGCGCGCGTCATCGCGAGCCGATGCTCGGCGGCCGACACGTCGCGCTTCTGGTACGGCTGCCCGGCGGGCAGCAGCACGAGTTCGGTCAGGCCGAGCAGTTCGGCGAACCGGCGCGCGAGCGCGAGATGGCCGTCGTGGATCGGGTCGAAAGTGCCGCCCAGCAAGCCGATACGACGCGGCAGCGGGGCGGGGCGGGCGGTGGTGTCCAGAAACGCGTCCTTGTCTTGAAGCAGGGTCAGACCCAGTCGCGCGGTACGAGGAAGTCGCTGTACAGGCGCGCCTCCGGCGAACCCGGCTCGGGCTGCCAGTTGTAGCGCCAGTTCGCGACCGGTGGCATCGACATCAGGATCGACTCGGTCCGGCCGCCGCTTTGCAGGCCGAACAGCGTGCCGCGATCGAACACGAGGTTGAATTCGACGTAGCGGCCGCGGCGGTACGCCTGGAAGTCGCGCTCGCGCTCGCCATACGGCAGCTCGGTGCGCCGTTCGACGATCGGCAGGTAGGCCTGCAGGAACGCGTCGCCGACGCTTTGCATCATGTCAAACGAGCGTTCGAAACCGGGCTCCGAGAAATCGTCGAAGAAGATCCCGCCGATGCCGCGCATCTCGTTGCGGTGCTTCAGGAAGAAATACTCGTCGCACCATTTCTTGAAGCGCGGGTAGAGCTCGACGCCGAACGGGTCGAGCGCATCCTTGCAGGTCTGGTGGAAATGCCGGGCGTCGTCCTCGAAACCGTAAACCGGAGTCAGATCCATGCCGCCGCCGAACCAGAACACGGGCTCCTCGCCCGGTTTCGTCGCGATCAGCATCCGCACGTTCATGTGTACGGTCGGGCAGTACGGATTGCGCGGGTGCAGCACCAGCGACACGCCGAGCGCCTCGAAGCCGCGGCCCGCGAGCTGCGGGCGCGCCGCGCTCGCCGACGGCGGCAGCGCATCGCCCGCGACGTCGGAAAAGCCGATTCCCGCCCGTTCGAACACGCGGCCGCCTTCGAGAATCCGCGTGCAGCCGCCGCCGCGCAGGCGTTCGGCGGGCCCGCGCTGCCATGCGTCGGTCGCGAGCGGCGTGCCGTCGAGCGCGCCGAGCGCGTCGGCGATGCGTGTCTGCAGGCCCTGGAGGTACGTGCGCACGCGCGCCACGTCGTAGGTCGAATCGGTCATGTCTGGACTGGGTGCCCCCGCCCGAAGCGGGGGCCGTAAAAAAGGCCTCTGCCGGGCATTCTAACGAACCCCGGCAGAGAGGCCGCCGCCGCGCGTGGGCGGGGCGGCGATTGCAACGTCAGGCGCTCTTGCGGTTGAGCGCGCGGAAGCCGATGTCGCGGCGGTACTGCATGCCTTCGAAATTGATCTGGTTGATCGTCTCGTACGCATGCTGCTGCGCTTCGCGCACCGAATCGGCGAGGCCGACCACGCACAGCACGCGGCCGCCGGACGTCGTCAGCTTGTCGCCGTCGAGCGTCGTGCCCGCATGGAACGTGACGGCCTGTTCGG
This sequence comes from Burkholderia sp. AU33423, assembly GCF_002223135.1. NCBI lineage: Bacteria > Pseudomonadati > Pseudomonadota > Betaproteobacteria > Burkholderiales > Burkholderiaceae > Burkholderia > Burkholderia sp. AU33423. The sequence goes on along the minus strand of NZ_NKFH01000005.1, from coordinate 78,271 downwards.
TCTCGGCCGGGATCCCGTTGATGCGGTCGCCCTTGCGCGGCGCGTCCGGATAGCCGTGCGCGGCCAGCACGACGCCCAGCGCGGTGCGGCGGTCCCAGTCGAGCTCGACCGTGTCGAGCGTGCCCGCGATCGCCTGCTCGACGACCTTCGAGAAATCGCTCTTCAGGCGCGCCATGATCGGCTGCGTTTCCGGGTCGCCCATCCGGCAGTTGAACTCGAGCGTGCGCGGATTGCCTTCCTTGTCGATCATCAGGCCCGCATACAGGAAGCCCGTGAAGCGGATGCCGTCCTTCTCCATCCCGCGCACGGTCGGCATGATGATCTCGCGCATCACGCGTGCGTGCATCTGCGGCGTGACGATCGGCGCGGGCGAATACGCACCCATGCCGCCGGTGTTCGGGCCGCGGTCTTCATCCAGCAGGCGCTTGTGGTCCTGGCTGGACGCCAGCGCCAGCGCGTGCTTGCCGTCGACCATCACGATGAAGCTCGCTTCCTCGCCATCGAGGAATTCCTCGATCACGACACGCGCGCCGGCGTCGCCGAGCTTGTTGCCCGACAGCATCATGTCGACGGCTTCGTGCGCTTCTTCCGCCGTCATCGCGACGACGACACCCTTGCCGGCCGCGAGGCCGTCGGCCTTCACGACGATCGGCGCACCCTGCGCGTCGATGTACGCGTGCGCGGCGGCCACGTCGGAGAACGTTTCGTACTCGGCGGTCGGGATGCCGTGGCGCTTCATGAACGCCTTCGCGAAATCCTTCGAGCTCTCGAGTTGCGCGGCTTCGCGGGTCGGGCCGAAGACCTTCAGGCCGCGCGCGCGGAACAGGTTGACGATGCCGGCCGCGAGCGGTGCTTCCGGCCCGACGAGCGTGAACGCGACGCCTTCGCGTTCCGCGAAATCGGCGAGTTCGTCGAGCGCCGTGATGTCGACGTTCTTCAGGCGCTCGTCCTGCGCCGTGCCGCCATTGCCGGGCGCGACGTAGACCATCTGGACGCGCGGCGACTGCGCGAGCTTCCACGCCAGCGCATGTTCGCGGCCGCCGGAACCGACGACGAGTAGTTTCATGGGATTCCCCGCAGACTAGAAAACAGGGCGGCCGGCACGCTCAGGCGCGCCGGCCGCGGATTCGGTCGGGCCGCCGCCGCGACAGGAACACGGCGGCCGGCACATCATTCCTCGACGATGACGGCGTTCGTATACACGTCCTGCACGTCGTCGAGGTTCTCGAGCGCGTCGAGGAGCTTCTGCATCTTCGCCGCGTCGTCGCCGGTGAATTCGACTTCGTTCTGCGGCTTCATCGTCACTTCGGCGAGCTCGGCCTTGAAGCCGCCGGCTTCGAGCGCGTCCTTCACCGCCGAGAATGCCTGCCAGTCGCACAGCACTTCGATCGAGCCGTCGTCGTTCGTGTTCACGTCGTTCGCGCCGGCTTCGAGCGCGGCTTCCATCAGCGCGTCTTCCGACGTGCCCGGTGCGAACAGGAACTGGCCGACGTGATCGAACATGAACGCGACCGAGCCGTCGGTGCCCATGTTGCCGCCGAACTTCGAGAACGCATGGCGGACTTCCGCGACCGTACGGGTGCGGTTGTCGGTCAGCGTGTCGACGATGATCGCCGCGCCGCTGATGCCGTAGCCTTCGTAGCGGATTTCCTCGTAGTTCGCGCCATCCGCGCCGCCGACGCCGCGATCGATCGCGCGCTTGACGTTGTCCTTCGGCATGTTCGCGTCGGCCGCCTTGTCGACCGCGAGACGCAGGCGCGGGTTCGAGTTGACGTCACCGCCGCCGAGGCGCGCCGCGACCTGGATTTCCTTGATCAGGCGGGTCCAGATCTTGCCGCGCTTCGCGTCGGCCGCTGCCTTCTTATGCTTGATGTTGGCCCATTTCGAATGACCAGCCATACCTTTCTCCGTGCCCGGGCGCACAGCGCGGGCGATTGTTTCAATGTGTCGTTGAATCGGCGGCCGTTTCGGCGGGCATGAAGCCGCGGGGCCGCGCGTGTCGAGTGGATCGAGATTTTATCACGCGGCGACCGCCGGATCGGGGCCGCCGCGCATGGCCGGACGGCCAGGCGGGCCGTCGCGAGCCGGGCCGCGCGCCGCGCGGCCGTACCGGGGCTCAGTTCTTGGTGCCGAACAGGCGGTCGCCCGCGTCGCCGAGGCCCGGCACGATGTACGCGTGCTCGTTCAGGTGCGAATCGAGCGACGCGACGAACAGCTTCACGTCCGGGTGCGCGTCCTGGAACACCTGCACGCCTTCGGGGGCGGCGACCAGCGCGACGAACATGATGTTCGCGGCCGGCACGTTGCGGCGCTTCAGCACGTCGACCGCGTGCACGGCCGAGTAGCCGGTCGCGACCATCGGGTCGCACAGGATGAAGATGCGGTCTTCCAGATCCGGCAGGCGCACCAGGTATTCGACCGGGCGGTGGTCGTCGGCGCGGTACACGCCGATGTGGCCGACGCGGGCGGACGGAACCAGGTCGAGCAGGCCGTCCGACATCCCGATGCCCGCGCGCAGCACGGGCACGATCGCCAGCTTCTTGCCCGCGATCACCGGCGCGTCGACCTCGACGAGCGGGGTTTCGACCCGCTTGGTCGTGATCGGCAGGTTGCGGGTGATCTCGTAACCCATCAGCAGCGTGATTTCGCGCAGCAGCTCGCGGAACGTGCGCGTGGACGTGTCCTTGTCGCGCATGTGCGTGAGCTTGTGCTGGATCAGCGGGTGATCGGTGATGAAGAGATTCGGGAAACGGCTGTCCTGTTTCATGACGGGGGGCGCCTTGGCGGCAAAAGAGGATCGGGGGCGGTGGCGGGCGCAAGCCGGCCGCGCGCTTATGTCCGCAATTTTACCAAGGCGCGCCACATGATCCGGATAATATCGACGTCTCACGACAATCCGCGCGCCCGCGCCCGCCCGATTGCCCGCCTGACCCGCCCGGGGTCCATGCGCCGGGCGATGGGGCCGAGCCGGCGCGTGTCGCCACCAAGGAATCGACGATGGATCTCGGCATCGAAGGAAAGACCGCGCTGGTGTGCGCGGCAAGCAAGGGGCTCGGTCGCGGCTGCGCGGAAGCGCTGGCCGCCGAGGGCGTGAACCTCGTGATCGTCGCGCGCACGCGCGACACGCTGGAGGAAACCGCGGAGGAGATCCGGGCCGGCGCGAACGTGTCGGTGACCGCAGTCGCCTGCGACATCACGACGCCGGACGGGCGCGCGGCCGCGCTCGCCGCGTGCCCGCAGCCGGACATTCTCGTGACGAATGCCGGCGGCCCGCCGCCCGGCGACTTCCGCGACTTCTCCCACGACGACTGGATCCGCGCGCTCGAATCGAACATGCTGACGCCGATCGAGCTGATCCGCGCGACCGTCGACGGGATGATCGCGCGCGGCTTCGGCCGGATCGTCAACATCACCAGCTCGGCCGTGAAGGCGCCGATCGACGTGCTCGCGCTGTCGAACGGCGCGCGCTCGGGGCTGACCGGCTTCGTCGCGGGGCTGTCGCGCAAGGTCGCGGGGCAGGGCGTGACGATCAACAACCTGCTGCCGGGCCTGTTCGACACCGACCGGATCGCGACCACGCTCGCCGCGTCGGCGAAGGCGCAGGGCGTGAGCGTCGACGAGATGCGCGCGCGTCGCACGAAGGACATCCCGGCCGGGCGCCTCGGCACCCGTGCGGAATTCGGCGCGGCGTGCGCGTTCCTGTGCAGCGTGCACGCCGGCTACATCACCGGGCAGAACTGGCTGCTCGACGGCGGTGCGTATCCGGGCACGTTCTGACGCGCGCGCCGCCTTTCACGATAACCACCTGAAACGAAGGATCTGGAGATGAGCAAACCCCGCATCGCATTGATTGCGCACGACGCGAAGAAGGACGAGATCGTCGCGCTCGCGGGCGAATTCCGCGCGACGCTTGCGCAATGCCGGCTGGTGGCGACCGGCACGACCGGCGGCCGCATCGCGGACGCGCACGGGCTCGAGGTCGAGCGCAAGCTGTCGGGGCCGCTCGGCGGCGACCTGCAGATCGGTGCGGAACTGGCCGACGGCCGCATCGACATCGTCGTGTTCCTGCGCGACCCGATGACCGCGCAGCCGCACGACCCCGACATCACCGCGCTCGTGCGTGCATGCGACGTGCACGACGTGCCGGTCGCGACCAACGTCGCCACCGCGCGGATGCTGCTCGACGATCTGGCGCGCAACATGCAGGACGTCTGCTAAGGGCCGCCCGCGCCCGATTGCCCCTGCTGGCGGCAGGGCCATGCACGGGCGGCCGCGGCGCGCGAGAATCGTGCTTCGCGACACGCGCCTGCTGCCCGGTTCCTGCATGACCCGGCCGGCTCCGCGGATCGGCGACCCGGATTTTCCCTGACAGAATCAGAAACGAGGAGCGAAACGATGCCGAAAGCAATCCGATACGACCAGCCGGGCGGCCCGGACGTGATGAAGTGGGTCGATGTCGAGGTCGGCGAACCGAAGGCGGGCGAAGTCCGCATCCGGCAGCACGCGGTCGGCCTCAACTACATCGACGTCTATTTCCGTACCGGCCTTTACCCGCAAGCGCTGCCGGGCGGTCTCGGGATGGAGGCGGCGGGCGAGGTGACGGCCGTCGGCGAAGGCGTGACCACGTTCAAGGCGGGTGACCGCGTCGCGTACGTCGGGCAGCCGCCGGGCGCATACGCGCAGGAACGCGTGATGCCGGCCGAGCGGCTCGTGAAGCTGCCGGACGGCATCAGCTACGACGACGCGGCGTCGGTGATGCTGCAGGGCCTGACCGCGCACTACCTGCTGCGCCGCACGTATCCGGTGAAGGCCGGCGACACGATCCTGATCCACGCGGCGGCCGGCGGCGTCGGCCTGCTCGTGTGCCAGTGGGCGAAGGCGCTCGGCGCGACCGTGATCGGCACGGTCGGCTCCGACGAGAAAGCCGCGCTCGCGAAGGCGCACGGTTGCGACCATCCGATCGTCTACACGCGCGAGAACTTCACGCAGCGTGTGAAGGAGATCACGAACGGCGCGGGCGTGCCGGTCGTCTACGACTCGATCGGCAAGGACACCTACATCGGCTCGCTCGACTGCCTCGCGCCGCTCGGCTATTTCGTCAGCTTCGGCAACGCGTCGGGCCCGCTGCCGCCGATCGACTCGAAGGAATTCTCGTCGCGCGGCTCGCTGTTCTTTACACGCCCCACGCTGTTCTCGTACATCGCGAAGCGCGCCGATCTCGAAGCCGCGGCCGCCGAGCTGTTCGACGTGCTGCTGTCGGGCAAGGTGAAGACGAGCATCAACCAGCGCTATCCGCTCGCGGAAGTCGGCCGCGCGCATGAAGATCTCGAAGCGCGCAAGACCACCGGCTCGACGATCCTCGTTCCCTGACCTGTCTCTCCGTGCCGGCGCCATGCCGGCACGCGCTTGTCCGGGCGGCGCCACGGCGCCGTCCGTCCCGCCTCCCGGTTCCTGCCGTCCTCCCCCGAATGCCACGTTTACGCGTTTTTTATACGTGCCCCGATACCTTTGACCCGTCCTTTACGTGCGTTCCCATAAGGTTCTAGTCGTCTGATTTCGACGATGGAGAACAGAAAAATGGATGGGGTATTTATCGGCGCACTGGTGCTCTTCACCGCGCTGATCCTCGGTTTGATTGCCGGTTGCGACAAGCTCGTGCAATACGGTCGCGGGGGGCGAGCATGACCTGGATGCTTTGGCTGGCGGGCGCCTCGACGGCCCTGCTGTTCGCGTATCTCGTCTTTGCGCTGCTGCGCGCGGAGGACATTGAATGAACGCGAACAATCTCTTTCAGACGCTGCTCTTCATCGTCGTGCTGCTGGCGGCGGCCGTGCCGGTCGCCCGCTATCTGTCCGCGGTGATGGACGGCAGTTCGCGCGTCGTGCGCGTGTTCGGGCCGCTCGAGCGCGCGCTGTACCGCATCGCCGGCGTTGATGCCGGCAGCGAGATGAACTGGAAGCAGTACGCGATCGCGACGATCGCGTTCAACGCGCTCGGCGCGCTGTTCCTCTACGGCCTCCTGCGCCTGCAGGGCTTCCTGCCCGGCAACCCGCAGCAGTTCGGCGCGATGACGGTCGACGGCGCGTTCAACACGGCCGTCAGCTTCGTCACCAACACGAACTGGCAGGACTACACGCCGGAGCAGACCGTCAGCTACCTGACGCAGATGCTCGGCCTGACCGTGCAGAACTTCCTGTCGGCGGCAACCGGCATCGTCGTCGTGATCGCGCTGATCCGCGGTTTCGCACGTCATACCGCGCAGACGATCGGCAACTTCTGGGTCGACCTCACGCGCGTGACGATGTACGTGCTCGTGCCGATGTCGGTGATCATCGCCGCGCTGCTGATGAGCCAGGGCGTGATCCAGAACATGAAGTCGTACCAGGACGTGCCGGTGCTGCAGACGAGCACCTATGCGGCGCCGAAGCTGGACGCGCAGGGCAATCCGGTGAAGGACGACAAGGGCAACGCGGTGACGGTGCCGACCCCGCTCACGAAGCAGACGCTTGCAATGGGCCCGGTCGCGTCGCAGGAAGCGATCAAGATGCTCGGCACCAACGGTGGCGGCTTCTTCAACGCGAACTCCGCGCACCCGTACGAGAACCCGACGCCGTTCGCGAACTTCATCCAGATCTTCGCGATCCTGATCATCCCGGCCGCGTTGTGCCTCGTGTTCGGCCGCATGATCGGCGACCGCCGGCAGGGCATCGCCGTGCTCGCGGCGATGACGGTCGCGTTCGTGATCGCGATCGGCTTCGAGGTGAGCGCCGAGCAGGGCGGCAACCCGACGCTCGCCGTGCTGCACGTCGACCAGTCGGCGAGCGCGCTGCAGCCTGGCGGCAACATGGAAGGCAAGGAAACGCGCTTCGGCATCGCGCAGACCGGCATCTTCACGGTCGCGACGACGGCCGCGTCGTGCGGCGCGGTCGACACGATGCACGATTCGCTGACGCCGCTCGGCGGCCTCGTGCCGTTGCTGCTGATGCAGCTGGGCGAAGTGATCTACGGCGGGGTCGGCTCGGGTCTCTACGGGATGCTCGTGTTCGCGCTGCTCGCGGTGTTCGTCGCCGGCCTGATGATCGGCCGCACGCCGGAATACGTCGGCAAGAAGATCGAATCGTACGAGATGAAGATGGTGTCGATCGTCGTGCTGCTCACGCCGCTGCTGGTGCTGGTCGGCACGTCGATCGCCGTGCTCGCCGATGCAGGCAAGGCCGGCATCGCGAACCCGGGGCCGCACGGCTTCTCGGAAATCCTGTACGCGTTCAGCTCGGCCGCCAACAACAACGGCAGCGCGTTCGCGGGCCTGACGGTCGGCACGCCGTTCTATAACTGGACGACCGCGATTGCGATGTGGTTCGGCCGCTTCGGCACGATCGTGCCGGTGCTGGCGATCGCCGGCTCGCTCGCCGCGAAGAAGCGCATCGCGGCGACGAGCGGCACGCTGCCGACGCACGGTCCGCTGTTCGTCGTGCTGCTGCTCGGCACCGTGCTGCTGGTGGGCGCGCTGACCTACGTGCCGGCGCTTGCGCTCGGCCCGGGCGTCGAGCACCTGATGATGTGGCTGGGCGCGTGATGCGCGCCCGCATGGCGACACATTGAAAAGACTGAAGAGATTGAAGAGATCGCAATGACTCAACATTCCGCAACACGGTCCATGTTCGATCCGGCGCTGCTGCGCCCGGCGATCGTGGACTCGTTCAAGAAACTCACGCCGCGCACGCAGTTCCGCAATCCGGTGATGTTCTGCGTGTACGTCGGCAGCATCCTGACCACGATTCTGTGGATCGCGGCGCTCGCCGGCCAGGCCGAGGCGCCCGCGGGCTTCATCCTCGCGATCGCGCTGTGGCTGTGGTTCACCGTGCTGTTCGCGAACTTCGCCGAAGCGCTCGCCGAAGGGCGCTCGAAGGCGCAGGCCGCATCGCTGCGCAGCGCGAAGAAAGACGTGATGGCGAAGAAGCTCAACGAGCCGCATCCGAAGTCGCCGATCCGCATCACGACCGCGACCGAGCTGCGCAAGGGCGACGTCGTGCTGGTCGAGGCCGGCGACGTGATCCCGGCCGACGGCGAGGTGGTCGATGGCGTCGCGTCGGTCGACGAATCGGCGATCACCGGTGAATCCGCGCCGGTGATCCGCGAATCGGGCGGCGACTTCTCGTCGGTCACGGGCGGCACGCGCGTGCTGTCGGACTGGATCGTCGTCAAGGTCACCGCGAACCCCGGCGAGGCGTTCCTCGACCGGATGATCGCGATGGTCGAAGGCGCGAAGCGCAAGAAGACGCCGAACGAGATCGCGCTGACGATCCTGCTCGTTGCGCTGACGATCGTGATGCTGCTCGCGACCGCCACGTTGCTGCCGTTCTCGATGTTCTCGGTCGAAGCGATGAAGGCCGGCCACGTGGTGACGATCACCGCGCTCGTCGCGCTGCTCGTGTGTCTGATCCCGACGACGATCGGGGGCCTCTTGTCCGCGATCGGCGTGGCCGGGATGAGCCGGATGATGCAGGCGAACGTGATCGCGACGTCGGGCCGCGCGGTGGAAGCCGCGGGCGACGTCGACGTCCTGCTGCTCGACAAGACCGGCACGATCACGCTCGGCAACCGCCAGGCATCGACGTTCGTGCCGGCGCCGGGCGTGACCGAGGAAGCGCTGGCCGATGCCGCGCAACTGTCGTCGCTCGCCGACGAAACGCCGGAAGGCCGCAGTATCGTCGTGCTCGCGAAGGAGCGCTTCAACATTCGCCAGCGCGACATGGGGCAACTGCACGCGACGTTCATCGGCTTCTCCGCGCAGACGCGGATGAGCGGCGTCGACCTCCCGGGCCGTGAAATCCGCAAAGGCGCGGCCGATGCGATCCGCAATTACGTCGAGACGCACGGCAGCCGCTTCCCGGAAGAAGTGCGCCGCGCGGTCGATGAAGTCGCGCGCCGCGGCAGCACGCCGCTCGTCGTGGCCGACCTGTATGAAGGCGCGGCGCGCGTGCTCGGCGTGATCGAGCTGAAGGACATCGTGAAGGGCGGCATCAAGGAGCGCTTCGCGGAACTGCGCAAGATGGGCATCAAGACCGTGATGGTGACGGGCGACAACCGGCTGACGGCCGCGGCGATCGCGGCGGAAGCGGGCGTCGACGATTTCCTCGCGGAAGCGACGCCGGAAACCAAGCTCGCGACGATCCGCGAACACCAGGCCGCAGGGCGCCTCGTCGCGATGACCGGCGACGGCACCAACGACGCGCCGGCGCTCGCGCAGGCCGACGTCGCCGTGGCGATGAACACCGGCACGCAGGCGGCGAAGGAAGCCGGCAACATGGTCGACCTCGACTCGAACCCGACGAAGCTGATCGAGATCGTCGAGATCGGCAAGCAGATGCTGATGACGCGCGGGTCGCTCACCACGTTCTCGATCGCGAACGACATCGCGAAGTATTTCGCGATCATCCCGGCCGCGTTCGTGACGACGTACCCGCAGCTGCGCGTGCTCGACATCATGCACCTGACGTCACCGGCGTCGGCGATCCTGTCGGCGGTGATCTTCAACGCGCTGATCATCGTCGCGCTGATTCCGCTGGCGCTGAAGGGCGTCACGTACCGGCCGCTCGGCGCCGCATCGCTGCTGCGCCGCAACCTGCTGGTGTACGGCCTCGGCGGCGTGCTGCTGCCGTTCCCGTTCATCAAGCTGATCGACATGACGCTCGCTGCACTCGGCTGGGCCTGAGCCGGCCGTATTTGAAGGAAACATCATGAAAACGTTGATTCGTCCGCTCGTCGTGATCTTTGTCGTGCTGACCGCGGTGACGGGGCTCGCCTACCCGGCCGTGATGACCGTGTTCGGCCAGGCCGTGTTCCCGTCGCAGGCGAACGGCAGCCTGATCGAGAAGGACGGCAAGGCAGTCGGCTCCGCACTGATCGGCCAGCCGTTCGAAGCGCCGAAGTATTTCTGGGGCCGGCTGTCGGCCACCACGCCGATGCCGTACAACGCGACCGGCTCCGGCGGCTCGAACCTCGGCCCGCTGAACCCGTCGCTCGCCGACCAGGTGAAGGGGCGCATCGCCGCGCTGCGCGACGCGGGCACCGACATGTCGAAGCCCGTGCCGGTCGACCTCGTGACGGCGTCGGCCAGCGGCCTCGATCCGGAGATCACGCCGGCCGCCGCCGCATACCAGGTCGAACGCGTCGCGAAGGCGCGCAACCTGGCGCCCGACGCGGTCGCGCAGCTCGTCGCCGCGAACACGAAGGGCCGCCAGTTCGGCGTGCTCGGCGAACCGCGCGTGAACGTGCTGCAGCTGAACCTCGCGCTCGACGCGGCGCAGGCCGCGCACTGAGCGCGCGCCCGGGCTTCCGACGACAACCGGCGTCCGGCGCGGCCCGATCCGCGCCGGACGCGTTTTTTCCCGACGGCGCGTGCGCCGTCTTTGCCTTTTGCGGCGATTTGGAACAACAATGCTCGTACTCGCGCGCATCCGGGCGCTCCGCCTTTCTGACGCATGAATCGTCCCGATCCAGACCAACTCCTCGACAAACTGCAGCGTGACGAAGAAAAGCAGCGGCGCGGCCAGCTCAAGATCTTCTTCGGCGCATCGGCCGGTGTCGGCAAGACCTACGCGATGCTGCAGGCCGCGCGCCAGCGCCTGCAGGAAGGCGTGGACGTCGTCGTCGGCATCGTCGAGACCCACGGGCGCAGCGAAACCGCCGCACTGCTCGACGGCCTCGACGTGCTGCCGCTCGCGCGCATCGACTATCGCGGCCGCACGCTCGCCGAATTCGATCTCGACGGCGCGCTCGCGCGCCAGCCGCAACTGATCCTCGTCGACGAACTCGCGCATTCGAACGTGCAGGGCGCGCGGCACCTGAAGCGCTGGCAGGATGTGTACGAACTGCTCGACGCGGGCATCGACGTCTACACGACCGTCAACGTCCAGCACCTCGAAAGCCTGAACGACGTGGTCGGCGCGATCACCGGCATCCGCGTGTGGGAGACGGTGCCCGATCGCGTGTTCGACGCGGCCGACGAAGTCACGCTCGTCGACCTGCCGGCCGAGGAACTGCTCGAGCGGATGCGCGACGGCAAGGTCTATCTCGCGCAGCAGGCCGAGCGCGCGGTGCGCAACTTCTTCCGCAAGGGCAACCTGATTGCGCTGCGCGAACTGGCGCTGCGGCGCACAGCCGACCGCGTCGACGCGCAGATGCGCGAGTATCGCGCCGATCGTTCGATCCAGCGCATCTGGCAGGCACGCGAGCGGCTGCTCGTGTGCGTCGGCCCGGGCCCTGAAGCGCCGACGCTCGTGCGGGCGGCCGCGCGGCTCGCCGCGAGCCTGAAGGCCGACTGGATCGCCGTTTATGTGGAAACGCCGCGCCTGCAGCGGCTGCCCGCTGCGCGCCGGCAGCGCACGCTCGACGCGCTGAAGCTCGCGGCCGAGCTCGGCGCGGAGACGGCCACGCTCGCCGGCGCCGACGCGGTTGCCGCGCTGATCGGCTATGCGAAGGTGCGCAACGTGTCGAAGATCGTCGCGGGCGGCTCGCCGAAGGTCGGGCTCGTGCGCCGCTTCGTGCGGCCGTTCGGCGAGCAGCTTGCCGAACGCGCGGGCGACGTCGACCTGATGCTGATCCGGGCGTCCGCGAGCGACGAGGCGCGCGCGGCACCCCTCGACGCGCGTGCGCGCGACTGGCGCGACGCGTTCGCGCAGTTCGGCACGCATCGTTCACCGCCGCGGCATTACGTGTATGCGGCCGCGATCTGCGCGGCGATCACGGTCGTCGCGAGCCTCGTGTCCGAGCGGCTCGACCTCACGAACCTCGTGATGCTGTACCTGCTCGGCGTCGTGTTTTCGGCGGTGCGGCTCGGGCGCGGCCCGGGCGTGCTGCAGTCGTTCCTGTCGGTGGCCGCGTTCGATTACTTCTTCGTACCGCCGCGCATGTCGTTTTCGGTCAGTGACACGCAATACCTGCTGACCTTCTTCGGGATGCTGCTGACGTCGCTCGTGATCAGCCACCTGACGTCGACGCTGACGCGCCAGGCGAGCGTCGCGCAGCGCCGCGAGCGCCGCACTGGCGCGATCTACGCGATGGCGCGCGAGCTGGGCGCGGCGCTGACGACGGAGCAGATCGTCGAGATCGGCAGCCGTCACGTGGGCGAGGTGTTCCGCGCGCGCGTCGCCTTCCTGCTGCCCGACAGCGCGGACAAGGTGCGCCAGAAGATCGAGGAGCCGGATGCGGCCGTCACGCTGACGGGCGCCGATCTCGACAGCGACGTCGGCCAGTGGGTGTACGACCAGCAGAAGCCGGCCGGCCGCGGCACCGATACGTTGCCCGCGACGGCCGCGCTGTACCTGCCGCTGAAGGCGCCGATGCGCACGCGCGGCGTGCTCGCGGTCGCATCGCGCGAGCCGCGTGAACTCGAGGTGCCGGAGCAGCAGCGGATGCTCGACGCGTTCGCCGCGCAGATCGCGCTCGCGCTCGAACGCGTGCACTACGTGGAGATCGCGCGCGACGCGCTCGTCAACATGGAATCCGAGCGTCTGCGCAACTCGCTGCTGTCGGCGATCTCGCACGACCTGCGCACGCCGCTCACGACGATCGTCGGCTTCTCGTCGATGCTCGCGAACGGGCGCGCGGCCGCGCAGGGCGGCGACGCCGCGGCGGCCGAACGCTTCGCGCAGCGCGAGGGCGAACTCGTCGATGCGATCCACGACGAGGCGCTGCGGATGACGGGCATCGTCACGAACCTGCTCGACATGGCGCGGCTGCAGGCCGGCAGCCTGCAGTTGAAGCGTCAGTGGTCGCTGCTCGAGGAAGCCGTCGGTGCCGCACTCGCCGCCTGCAAGCGCGTGCTTGCGCGCCATCCCGCGCGCGTCGTGCTGCCGGCCGACCTGCCGCTCCTGCAGATGGACGCGGTGCTGATGGAGCGCCTGTTCACCAACCTGTTCGAGAACGCGGCGAAGTACACGCCGGCCGATACGCCGCTCGACATCGGCGCCGAGCGCGTGACCGACGACGGGCTGCCGTTCGTGCGCGTGCTCGTCGACGATTACGGTCCCGGCCTGCCGGCCGGGATGGAAACGCGGATCTTCGACAAGTTCACGCGCGGCGAGAAGGAATCGGCGACGCCGGGCATCGGCCTCGGCCTCGCGATCTGCCGCGCGATCGTCGAAGCGCACGGCGGTAAAATCGGCGCGTTCAACCGGACGGCACCCGACGGCCACGTGACGGGCGCGCGTTTCTGGTTCACGCTGCCGGTCGAGACACCGCCGGCCGCGCCTGCCGTACCCGACGACGAACCCGAAGTGCCGGGTGCGTCGTCCCCATCCGAATCATTGCCAGATCATGAGTGAACCCAGCCTGACCGTCGTCCTGATCGAGGACGAAAAACAGATCCGCCGTTTCGTGCGCGCCGCGCTCGAGGAGGAGGACATCGCGGTGTTCGAGGCCGAGACGGGCAAGCAGGGGCTGATCGACGCGGCGACCCGCAAGCCCGATCTCGTGATCGTCGACCTCGGCCTGCCCGATACCGACGGCCTCGACGTGATCCGGGAATTGCGCGGCTGGTCCGAGGTGCCGGTGATCGTGCTGTCCGCGCGCACGCAGGAGGAAGAGAAGGTCGCGGCGCTCGACGCGGGCGCCGACGATTACCTGACCAAGCCGTTCGGCGTGTCCGAACTGCGCGCGCGGATCCGCGCGCAACTGCGCCGGCGCAACCAGGGCGGCGCGAACGAGTCGCCGAAAGTGACCTTCGGCACCGTGACCGTCGATCTCGCGCTGCGCCAGGTGTGGCGTGACAACGAGATCGTGCACCTGACGCCGCTCGAATACCGGCTGCTCGCGACGCTCGTGCGGCACGCGGGGCGCGTGCTGACGCACCGCCAGCTGCTGCGCGACGTGTGGGGGCCGTCGCACGTAGAAAGCCACCACTATCTGCGTATCTACATGGCGCACCTGCGCCAGAAGCTCGAGCGCGACCCGGCGCAGCCCGAGCACATCGTGACCGAGACGGGCGTCGGTTACCGGCTGGTCGGCGCCGCATGACGGGCGTCGCCGGGTCGCAGCGGCACCCGTGCGCGTGACGTCGCGTGCCGGCAGGGTTGCGTCGGCGCGACAGTCTCGCGGCCGGCGCGCGCGTTGCACACCCGGCGCTCATTCCCCGTTATCCTGACCGTTCCGCGAGCGAAAACGAGGAGCGTGCAATGTCCGTCCGTCTGGTCGTCATCTGTGCGCTGGCGCTTGCTGCGCCTGGCGCGTTCGCCCAACCGCTGCCGCCCGGGCAGCAACCGTCGTCGCAGCAGCAGGCGATGGCCAATCCCGCGTCGGTCAATTGCGCCAAGCTCGGCGGCCGCCACACGATCCGCAGCCTGTCGAGCGGGCAGGTCGGCATGTGCGTGTTCAAGGACGGCCGCGTGTGCGAGGAGTGGGCGCTGTACCGCGACGACCGCTGCGTCGGCGGCGTCACACCGAAGCGCGCGTCGAACTGACCGGGCCCGGCCGGTCGCGCCCCCGATCGGCCGCGCGCCGTGTCCGTAAGCATCTTGTTATACTCGGCGCCGCCCGGGGACGACCCCGAGTCATTCGCTTCAACGGGGACGGCCCCATCCGATACGGAGTACGTCGAGATGGCGTGGGTATGGTTGTTCATTGCCGGGTTGCTGGAAGTGGCCTGGGCGGCCGGCATGAAATCGTCGGACGGCTTCACGAAGCTCGGTCCGTCGGTGTTTACGATCGTGACGGCGCTGGCCAGCTTCGGGCTGCTCGCGGTCGCGATGCGCCAGCTGCCACTCGGCACCGCGTACGCGGTGTGGACGGGCATCGGCGCGGTCGGTGCGTTCGTGTTCGGCATCGTGATGATGGGCGAGGCGCTGACCGTCGCGCGCATCGCGAGCGCCGTGCTGATCGTCGCGGGGCTGATCGGCCTCAAGCTGTCGTCTGCTGCCTGACGACGGCATCCGGGTGCGCACGCGCCCGGTGCCGCACTGCGGAATTGCGCCGGCCGTGCGTCTAGCCTGTCTATAATGGAACGCATTCGGGCCTGAATACCGTCGTGCTTCTCGCAGCACGCGGTGCCGGTCGCCACGCGCCGCGCGGCCAGTCTGTCCGACCCGATCCGATCAATCGGCAAATCGCACGGAAAGTGCAAGGAGAGGGCCATGATCGAAGCCATTTCGCTCGGCGCGGGGCTCGCGTGGGCGAGCGGCCTGCGCCTGTACCTGACCGTGCTGATCGCCGGCGTGCTGGCGCGTTTCGGCTGGCTCCACCTGCCCGACACGCTGGCCGTCCTGATGTCGCCGTGGGTCATCGGTGCCGCGGCCGTGCTCACCGTCACCGAATTCCTTGCCGACAAGATCCCCGCGTTCGACTCGCTGTGGGATGCCGTGCACACCTTCATCCGCATTCCGGCCGGCGCCGTGCTCGCGGCCGGCGCGCTCGGCCATGCCGATCCGACCATGCTCGCGGTCGCGGGGCTCGCGGGCGGCTCGCTCGCCGGTGCCGCACACGTGGCGAAGGCCGGCACGCGCGCGATGATCAACCTGTCGCCGGAACCGATTTCGAACTGGATCGCCTCATCGACCGAGGACGGCCTCGTGGTCGGCGGGCTCGTGCTCGCGTTCTTCGTTCCGCTCGCGTTCCTCGTGCTGCTTGCCGCGTTCATCGCAGCGTCCGCATGGGCGCTCCCGCGCCTGTGGCGCGGTGTCTCGGGCGGCTTTCGCGGCATGGCGAACCACATGGTGTCGCGGCTCAACTCGATCGGGGGGAAGCGCGATTGAAGGGGCGGCAACACGCGGCGCAGCCGCCGGCCGGGCAACCCGGCCATGAGGTGAGCGCGCATGCCGGCCGCTTCGGGCTGCGCGACCTGATCCGCCAAGCCGCCCGCATGACCGCGCGCGACTGGCGCGCGGGCGAGCTGACGCTGCTCGTCCTTGCACTGGTGCTCGCGGTCGCGGCACTGACGAGCGTCGGCTTCCTCGCCGACCGGCTGCGCCAGGGGCTCGAGCGGGACGCGCGCCAGATGCTTGGCGCCGATTTCGTCGTGCGGGCCGATCGCCCCGTCGATCCGTCGTTCGACCAGCAGGCCCGCGCACTCGGCCTGCGTACCGCGACGACCGCCATCTTCCCGAGCATGATCGCGTCCGCCGCGGGCGGGCAGGCGACCGACGCGGCGCCCTCGCGCCTCGCGGCCGTGAAGGCCGTGTCGCCCGGCTATCCGTTGCGCGGCGCGGTCGAGATCCTGCCGGCCGGCGCGGCCACCGCGCAGAAGGCGGCAGCGATTCCCGCTCCCGGCACCGTATGGGCCGATCCGGCGCTGCTCGATGCGCTGCACCTGAAGGCGGGCGACACGGTGCGCGTCGGGCTGCGCACGTTCAAGGTCGCCGCGTCGATCTCCCGCGAACTCGATCGCGGTTTTTCCTTCGTCAATTTTTCGCCGCGGCTGATGATGCGCGCCGATGAACTCGCGGCGACGGGGCTCACGGGCTACGGCAGCCGTGTCACGTACCGGCTGCTGGTCGCCGGCGACCAGCAGGCCGTCGCGCGTTTCGAAGCGTATGCGCACGCACGTGTCGACGGCGGGAAACTGCGCGGCGCCGGTCTCGAGTCGTTGCAGGAAGGCCAGCCGCAGGTGCGGCAGACGCTGGATCGCGCGCGCCACTTCCTGACGCTCGTCGCATTGCTCACCGCGCTGCTCGCGGCGGTCGCGATCGCGATGGCCGCGCAGCGCTACATGCGGCGCCACCTCGACGGCTGCGCGACGATGCGCTGCCTCGGCGTGAGCCGCCGCACGCTCGGCGCGCTGTTCACACTCGAATTCGCGGGCATCGGGATCGTGTCCGGTGCCGCAGGCGCGATGCTCGGCTACGGCGGCCACTGGGCATTGCTGGCCGCGCTCGGCGGCCTGATCGACGTGGTGCTGCCGCCCCCCACGCCGTGGCCGGCGCTGATCGGCGTGGGCGCCGCGCTGGTGCTGCTGCTCGGCTTCGCGTTGCCGCCGCTCGTGCCGCTCACGCGCGTGCCGCCGGTGCGCGTGCTGCGGCGCGAGTGGGGCGATGCGTCGCGCACGGCGTGGGCCGCGTATGCGATCGGCGTCGTGCTGTTCGCGGGGCTGCTGATTGCCGCCGCCGGCAACCTGAAACTCGGGCTGATCGTCGCGGGCGGTTTCGCCGGCGCGCTGGTCGGTTTCGCGCTGATCGCGCGGCTCGTGCTGTTCGCCGCCGCGCGCGCGGTGCGCAACGCGCGCGTGGCCGCGGGCGTCGGCTGGCGTTACGCGCTCGCGTCGCTGCACCGGCGCGGCACGGCCAGCGCGCTGCAGATCACCGCGCTCGCGCTCGGCCTGATGTGCCTGCTGCTGATCGCGATCACGCGCAACGACCTCGTCGCGGGCTGGCAGCAGTCGACGCCGCCCGATGCGCCGAATCAGTTCCTGATCGACATCCAGCCCGACCAGCGCGCCGACGTCGCGGCCTATCTGGCCGCGCACGGCGTGCGCGACGCGGTGCCCGAGCCGATGGTGCGCGGCCGCCTCGTCGCGATCAACGGCAAGCCGGTGAATCCGGACGCATACCCTTCCGAGGAGGCGCGCCGGCTCGTCGACCGCGAGTTCAACCTGTCCTATACGACCCGGTTGCCGTCCGACAACCGGATCATCGAAGGCGACTGGTTCGGCACCGCGGCGACGCCGCAGATCTCGATCGAGGCCGGCCTGGCGAAGACGCTGAACGTGAAGCCGGGCGACGTGTTGCGCTTCGACGTGACGGGGCTGACGGTCGATGCGCCGATCACCAGCGTGCGCAAGCTCGACTGGGGTTCGTTCCGCGTCAATTTCTTCGTGCTGATGCCGCCGCCGGTGCTGAAGGATTTCCCGGCCGTGTACCTGACGAGCTTCCATTTGCCGGCATCGAATGCCGCGCTGCTCGATCCGCTGATCGCGCGCTATCCGAACCTGACCGCGATCGACGTCGCACCGATCCTCGCGCAGTTGCAGCGGATGATGCTGCAGGTGGTCGGCGCGGTGCAGTTCCTGTTCATGTTCACGCTCGCGGCCGGCGTGCTCGTGCTGTACACGGCGCTTGCCGGCACGCGCGACGAGCGGGTGCGCGAGGCCGCGCTGCTGCGCGCGCTCGGCGCGTCGCGCGCGCAGGTCAACGCGGTGCAGCGCGCGGAGTTCGTCGTGGTCGGCACCCTGGCCGGTGCGCTGGCATCGGCGGGCGCGATCGCGGTCGGCTGGGTGCTCGCGTCGCGCGTGTTCGACTTCCAGCTCGCCGTCGATCCGTGGCTCGTGCCGGCCGGCATTGCGGCCGGCGTCGCGTGCGCCGGTGCGGCCGGCTGGCTGAGCCTGCATAATGTGCTGCGGCGCCCCGCGCTGCAGTCGCTGCGCGACGCATGAGCGTCGCCGGCAGCCCCGAAGATCCCGTTTTCCGACTATCCGTATGACCGATGTGAATGACGATGCGCCGTCGCAACCGACGGCGTTCGAGCTCGTGGGTGGTGAAGCCCGCGTGCGCGAGATGGTGGACCGCTTTTACGACCTGATGGACCTCGAGCCCGAGTTCGCGCAGATTCGCGCGCTGCACCCGGCATCGCTCGACGGTTCACGCGACAAGTTTTTCTGGTTCCTGTGCGGGTGGCTCGGCGGCCCCGACCACTACATCAGCCGGTTCGGCCATCCGCGGCTGCGCGCGCGGCACCTGCCGTTCCCGATCGCGTCGGTCGAGCGCGACCAGTGGCTGCGCTGCATGGCGTGGGCGATGGAGGACATCGGGCTGCCCGAGCCGCTGCGCGAGCGGCTCATGCATTCGTTCTACGACACGGCCGACTGGATGCGCAACCGGCCCGGTTGATCGACCGGTACGCCGCCGCCCGCGCGCGGGGCGATCTGCGTCTGGGCGCGCGCGCCGCGCGGCGCGACACTGGCCGCTTTCCCAATCGATACGAGGCTCGCCCGATGACGACACAAGCGCTGTTTCGCGAAGACGCGTACCTCACGCAATGCGATGCGGTCGTCCTGGCCGTCGGCGACGACGGCATCCGGCTCGACCGCACCGTGTTCTATCCGCTCGGCGGCGGCCAGGCCGGCGACACCGGCACGCTGACGCTGCCCGACGGCAGCACGATCACGATTGCCGATACGCGCAAGGCCAAGTTCGACGGCGCGACGCCCGACGACGCCGTGCACGTGCCCGCACCGGGGCAGGAGGCGAGCGTCGCGACGCTCGAGCCCGGCACGCGCGTGGTTGCGGAGATCGACTGGCTGCGCCGCTATCGTCACATGCGGCTGCATACCGCGGCACACCTGATGTGCGCGGTGCTGCCGTATGCGGTCGACGGCTGCAGCGTGACGGCCGACTACGTGCGGCTCGATTTCGCGACGTCCGACGCAATCGACCGCGACGACGTCGAGCGGCGCCTCGCCGGCCTGGTGGACGGCGCGCACCCGGTCACGACCGAATGGATCACCGACGACGAGATGGCCGCACGGCCGGATCTCGTGCGCACGATGAGCGTGAAGCCACCGATGGGCCTCGGCCGCGTGCGGCTGCTGCGCATCGAGCAGGTCGACCTGCAGCCGTGCGGCGGCACGCATGTGCGCAATACGTCCGAAATCGGCGAGCTGCGGGTCGCGAAACTGGAAAAGAAGAGCGCGCGCACCCGGCGCCTCGTACTGGAGTTTGCATGACGATTGACACTACCCACGCGGGCGCGGCGGCGCTCGATCCGCAAGCGCGGGAGATTCTGGATTTCTGGTTCGGCGAGCCGGGCTCGGCCGAATTCGGGCAGGACCGCAAGGTCTGGTTCAACGGTGGCGCGGCGTTCGACGACGTGCTGCGCACGCGCTACGGCGCTTTGCTCGACGCCGCGTGCGACGGCGCTTGCGATCACTGGGCAGGCTCGCCGTTGGGGGCACTGGCGTTGATCGTCGTGCTCGACCAGTTCTCGCGCAACATCCATCGCGGCACGCCGCGCGCGTTTGCCGCCGATTCGAAGGCGCTCGCGCTCGCGCGCCGCGTCGTCGCGGCCGGCTGGGACGCGCGGTTGCCGAGCGGGCATCACCGCGCGTTCGCGTATCTGCCGTTCGAGCACGACGAGTCGGTCGAGAGCCAGCGTGAGGCCGTGCGCCTGTGCGCGGGCATCCGGGACGAGGCAGGATGCGAGAGCTATCACCGCTTCGCGTTGCTGCATGCGGCCGTCGTCGAGCGCTTCGGCCGCTTTCCGCACCGGAACGCGATTCTTGGTCGGGTATCGAGCGACGAGGAGACGGCGTTTCTTCGCGAGCCCGGTTCCTCGTTCTGACGATTCGAGCAGCGGCGTGACGCGGGGAGGAGGGCGGCCCACGGCGTCACGCGGGCACGGAGGCGGCAAGGGGCGCCGGTCGGCGGCGCGTATTTCCGGATGGCGGTTCGCTGCTCGGGCGGTGGCGCTCACCGCTCCACGCCCGGCATGAGGGCAAGCACGGCGGCGCGCCGGGCCTCCCCGCGTTACTCCGCGTGCTGTTCGGGCGTGCGCACGTACACGCGCAGCAGTTCCTCGTTGTCGCCCGGGCGGGCGCCCGTCCAGAACAGTTTCCATTCGTCGCCGGGCGCCGGATCGACGGCCCGCACGCCCTGGACGATCATCCAGGTGCAGCGCGTCGTCTTCGCGTCGGCGATCGGCGTGTGCTGGATGCCGGAGAAGTAGTACAGCATCGGCGCTTCCGATTCGCCGAGCCCGTGCAGGCTCGCCATGCAGTCGCCGTCGTTCCATTCGAGCGCGAGGTGCGCGTTCAGGTCGTCGAACACCGAGCGGTAGCTCTTCGCGACGTCGAGCCACGGCAGCAGCAGCGTGTAAATGAGCCCCCATGCGACGAGTGCGCCGGCGCCCCACGACAGCGCGCCGCGCCAGACGCCGGTCGTGCGCAGCTTTGGCAGCAGCGTCAGCCAGCCGACCGTCAGCGCGAGCGCACCGATCACCAGCGCGGGTTCGATCGGCATCGTCCAGTCGAGCGGCAGCCAGCGGCCGAGCAGCGCGACATCCTTGCGCGACGCGGCCGGATCGGCCATCACCGCCCAGATGGCCCACGCGAGCGCGGCGGCCGTGCCGAACAGGATGCGGCTCAGGTAATCCCACGCGAGATGCAGCTGGCGCGGCAGGCGGCCGATGGCCTGCGCGGCGACCAGCGCGAGCGGGGCGAAGAACGGCAGGATGTACAGCTGGCGCGACGTCGCGGACACTTGCAGCACGACGAGCCCGATGACCGTGAACATCACCGGCAGCGCGATGCGCGGCGTGCGCCAGTCGCGCCACGCACCCCGCGCGAGCGCGACGATCGCGAGCGGCGCGACCGGGAAGCCGACGAGCAGGAACGCGCGCAGGATGAAGAACGGCTTGTCGTTTTCCGCGCCCAGTTCGGGGACGGAGAAACCAAAGAAGCGGCCGACGTTGTTATCCCAGAACCACGTCATGAACAGTGTCTCGGAGCGCAGGAACAGCGCGGTCGGCCAGACGAGCGCGAACGGCGCGAACACCAGTGCGGCGACACCGAGCGAGCGCGCGAACGCGCGGGTGCGGCAGGCCGGATAGAGCACCAGCGCGCCGACGAGCGTGGCTGCAAACACGAGCGGCACGAACAGCCCCTTCGTCATCAGCGCGATGCCGACGCCCGCGCCGAAGATCGGCGCGGCCCAGCGGCCCGACGGCCGGACCGGCAGCCCGTGCCGCATCTGCTGCGCGCGCGCGACGTGCTGCATCACGAGTTCGAGCAGCCCGCAGAACGCGATTGCCGTGCCGGCGAACAGCGCGACGTCGGTCATCATGTCGTGCACGTGCTTGATGACGACGAGCGTGCCGGCGCTCAGCACGACGGGACCGATCACGCGCAGGTCGAACCAGGAGTCTGCGCGGCTGGCGACGCGCGCCGCGCGCGCGATGAAGCCGAATGCAAGTGCGGCGAACAGCGCGCTCGCGAGCCGGGCCGCGTCGTGCAGCGGCATCACGCGCTGCAGCAGCCATGCGAGGCTGGTCGCGACCCACGCGTAAAGCGGCGGCTTTTCCATGAACGGCAGGCCGGCATTGGTCGGCACGACGAAGTCGCCGGTCTCGAGCATGTGCTGGATGATGCCGAACGTGTAGGTTTCGTCCTGCTTCCACGGATCGTGGCCGAGCACGCCCGGCAGCGTATACGCGCAGATCAGCGCGGCGACGAACAGCCACGTGCGCCAGCCGAGCAGGCGCGAGCGTTCGCGCGTCGTGCGGGTGGCGGCGCTCGAGGCGACGACGGGCGTGCCGGCGGCGTCGAGCGTGGCGGTGAGGTCGGCGTCGGCGGTCGAGTGGGTGTGCTGGGCCGGAGCGGGCACAGACGTGCGTCGCCGGCTGGGCGCTGCGGTTCCAGGCATGGAAGGAGTCTCGGGTCGAGTCGAGCCGGTCCGGCGACATGGGCAGGACCGATTGGGGCCACATCAAGGGCCAATGGGCAGGTGTTTATGACACCTGTCTGAATATCCGCTAGTAGACCACGGAATTGTTACGGTGGATTACCGTTCGTGTCACGGAATTGTGGAGATTTGTGGTGTCGGGACGACGGATTGCTTCGGGCGGCGGTTTTTGATGCGCCGCAGTGCGGAATTACCGGCCGCCGCCGACGTCGAGCAGGGCGCCGGTCGTGTAGGACGCCGCGTCGCCCAGCAGCCAGACGATCGCTTCGGCGATCTCCTGCGCTTCGCCCGCGCGGCCGAGCGGGGTCGTTGCGCCGAGGCGGGCCGCACGGCCCGGCTGGCCGCCGCTGGCGTGAATGTCGGTCTCGATCAGGCCGGGGCGGACCGCGTTGACGCGCACGCCGTGCGGGCCGAGTTCCTTCGCGAGACCGATCGTCAGCGAGTCGACCGCGCCTTTCGACCCCGCATAGTCGACGTATTCGTTCGGCGAGCCGAGCCGGGAGGCGATCGACGACACGTTGACGATCGCGCCGCCGCGGCCGCCGCGGTCGGTGGACAGCCGGCGCGCCGCTTCGCGCGCGCACAGGTACGCGCCGAGCACGTTGGTGTCGAACATCCGCCGCAGCCGATCGGCGGGCATGTCGGCGAGCGGCATCGACGGCGCGACGATGCCGGCGTTGTTGACGAGCGCGTCGATGCGGCCGAATGCGGCCGTCACGGTGTCGAACATCGCGATGACGTCCGCCTCGTTCGCGACATCGCCCGCGACGATGCACGCGCGGCCGCCCGCGTCGCGCACGGCCTGCGCGGTGAGTTCGGCCGCCGCCGCGTCGCGCGCGTAGTTGATGCCGACGTCCCAGCCGCGTTCGGCCGCGAGCACGGCGGTCGCGCGGCCGATGCCGCGGCTCGCGCCGGTGATGAGGACGGCCTTGCGATCGGACGGTGCGGTCATGGCGTGCGGTTTCCGGTGACGGTTACTTCGCGGCGTCGGGCGCCCACTTGTCGCGGGCGGGCGGCTGGTAGCGGCGCAGCCGCTCGATCAGCGCGACGGGCTCGGATTCGACGCACAGGGCATCGAAATAGGCCGGACGCATGAAGCCTTCGTCGACCGTATGGCGCAGCAGCGCGATCAACGGATCGTAGAACGAATCGATGTTGTAGACCGCGACGGGCTTGCGGTGATAGCCGAGCTGCGCCCACGTGTAGACTTCGAAGAGCTCTTCGAGCGTGCCGGCGCCGCCGGGCATCGCGACGAACGCGTCGGAGAGATCGGCCATCATCTTCTTGCGGTGGTGCATGTCGGGCACGACGTGCAGTTCCGACAGCCCCGTATGGCCGACTTCCTTGTCGACGAGCAGTTCGGGGATCACGCCGACCGCACGGCCGCCGGCCGCCATCACTTCGTCGGCGATCACGCCCATCAGGCCGACCCGGCCGCCGCCGTAGACGAGCGTGAGGCCCGCATCGACGAGTGCGCGACCGAATGCGCGCGCGGCATCGGCATAGACGGGCCGCACGCCGGGCGACGAGCCGCAGTAAACGCAGACTGCCTTCATTGCTTGGAATCCTTGGCGGGTGCCTGCCCGATGACGACGGGGCTGTCGGCGGGGCGCGGCGAGCCGTCGCGCGGCGGCAGGTAGTCGGTGAACTGGCGCTTCGGCAGCTTGCCCGAGACCAGGTCGTCGAACAGCTGGCGCGAACGGCCGCGCAGGTACGGCGCCATCACGGAGATCACGTGCATGCTGACCTGGTGCAGTTCCTCGCGGATCGCGTCCTGGTCGTTGTATTTGCGCGGATGCATCACGTACTGATACGACAGCCAGTAGGTCGAGATCACTGCCATGTTGGTGGCAATGACTTCGATCTCGGCGGGCGTGGCGACCATTTCCGCGTCGGACACGAGCAGCTCGCACATATCGCGCGCGAAGCGCACCTTGTGGCTGATGATCTGCTTGAAGTGCGTCTCGAGCGTGCGGTTGCGGGCGAGCAGGTCGTTGAGGTCGCGATACAGGAACCGGTAGGTCCACATGAAATCGGCCATGTACTGCAGGTACGACCAGGTTTCGTCGATCGTCGGACGATGATCTTCGGGAAAGCGCAGCCGCCGTTCGATCTGCTGTTCGAACTGCGCGAAGATGCTGTTGATGATGTCGTCCTTGTTGCGGAAATGGTAGTACAGGTTGCCTGGACTGATTTCCATTTCCTCGGCGATCGTCGTGGTGGTGACGTTCGGCTCGCCGATCTCGTTGAAGAGTTTCAACGACAACTCGAGAATCCGTTCGCGGGTGCGGCGGGGAGGTTTCGCTTCCATGTCGTCCGGCCCTGTGTGTGCCGGACTGGCGGGCGCTGCAATCGATGCTGCGTGATTCGTCCGGCGCGGGTTGCTGTTCTATGTCTAGCGGACGATTATAAACCGGGGTTCCGCCACATCGGGGCATTTCGTGATCGCCGCCCCGCGCGGCGCATGGTGCAGCGCCGCAGGCGGGTGGTGCGCCCGGTACCCGCGGGGCAGCCGTCTAGAAGCCGAGCCAGCGTGCGACGACCGGTCCGAGCACGAAGCCCCACGTCGTCACGCATGCGAACAGCGCGACCGTCACGGCTGCGCTGCCGAGGTCCTTCGCGCGCTTCGAGAGTTCGTGACGCTCGAGCGAGATGCGGTCGATCGCGGCCTCGACGCTCGAGTTCAGCAGCTCGACGATCAGCACGAGCAGCACCGACGCGATCAGCAGCGCGCGCGATGCCGCCGGCACCGGTGCGAACGCGCCGACCGGGAGCATCAGCGCGGCGAGCGTGAGCTCCTGGCGAAACGCGCTCTCCTCGCGGATCGCCACGCGAAAGCCGTTCAGCGAATGCTTGAGGGCGTACCAGGCGCGCGTGATGCCGCGATGGCGCTTGTACGGGTTCGGCGGCAGCGGCGCGAGCCGATCGTCGGGGCCGAGCGGCTCGTGCGCGTGCACGTCCGCGTCGGCGTGCGGCTCTTCCTCGTCGAATGGGCGGTGCCGTTGCGGCGTTGCGTCTGGGGGCGGGATTTTGTCGTTCAGGTCTCGTTTCAAACGGCGGCACCTTCTGCTGGCGAGTACGCGGTCTTCGGCAGCGGCTTCAGATGCGACGCGAACTGCTCGGATGCCGCGCGCCACGAGAAGCGTTCGGCCCACGCGCGCGCAGTGGTGCGTTCGATCTTCAGCGCCTCGAGGCAGGCTTCCTGCAGGTCCTCGTGCATCGCGCCGGCGTCGCCGCCGCTGAGCACGTCGATCGGGCCCGTGACGGGATACGCGGCCACCGGCGTGCCGCAGGCGAGCGCCTCGAGCAGCACGAGGCCGAACGTGTCGGTGCGACTCGGGAACACGAACACGTCGGCCGCAGCATACACCTTGGCGAGCTCGGCCTGTGATAGCACGCCGAGATAGTTTGCTTCCGGATAGCGCGACTTCAGCTCCGCGAGCGCGGGGCCTTCGCCCGCGACCCACTTCGAGCCGGGCAGGTCGAGGCGCAGGAATGCCTCGACGTTCTTCTCGATCGCGACGCGGCCCACGTACAGGAAGATCGGCCGCGCGGTATTGAGCACCTTCGATTCCATCGGCCGGAACACGTCGAGATCGACGCCGCGCGTCCACAGCACGACGTTCGTGAAGCCGAATTTCTCGAGGTCCTGCTTGACGACCGGCGTCGGCGCCATCACCGCGAGCGACGGGCCGTGGAACCAGTGCAGGAAGCGGTAGGTCGCGGCGAGCGGGATGCCGAAGCGCGCCTGCACGTATTCCGGAAAGCGCGTGTGGTACGCGGTCGTGTACGGCAGCTTGCGCGAACGCGCGTAGCGTCGCGCCGCGAGGCCGAGCGGGCCTTCGGTCGCGATGTGCAGCGCGTCGGGTGCGAACGCATCGATCCGCGCGCGCAGCTTGCGGTACGGCAGGATCGACAGGCGGATCTCCGGGTAGGTCGGGCAGGGCACCGTGCGGAATTCCAGCGGCGTCAGCAGTTCGACGCGGTGGCCGAGCGCGGTGAGTTCGCGCGACGTGCTCTTCAGCGTGCGCACGACGCCGTTGACCTGCGGTTCCCACGCGTCGGTGACGATCATGATCTTCATCGCGGCTTTGTCCTGTAAGTAGGGGTGTGTCAGGCAGTGGCCTTGGCCTTGCGCGACGTGGTCTCCGTCGGTGCGGTGCGCATCACCGTCCAGTAGACGATCTTCAGTTCGCCTTCCATCGTTTCGACGAGTGCGGACAGGCTTTCGACCCAGTCGCCGTCGTTGCAGTACAGCACGCCGTCGATGTCGCGGATCTCCGCCTTGTGGATGTGGCCGCACACGACGCCGTCGCAGCCGCGGCGGCGCGCCTCGTCGGTCATCACGGTCTCGAACTGGGAGATGAAGTTGACGGCGTTCTTGACCTGGTGCTTCAGGTACTGCGACAGCGACCAGTACTGGAAGCCGAGCCGGCTGCGGATCCGGTTGAACCAGCGGTTCAGCACGAGGATCAGCGTGTAGAGCGTGTCGCCGAGGTACGCGAGCCATTTCGCGTGCTGGATCACGCCGTCGAACAGGTCGCCGTGCACGATCCACAAACGTTTGCCCGCGAGCGTCGTGTGGAACGCCTCGCCGCGCACCTGGATGTCGCCGAACGCGAGATCGCAGAACTGCCGCGCGCCTTCGTCGTGGTTGCCGGGGATGTAGACGACCTGCGTCCCCTTGCGTGCCTTGCGCAGGATCTTCTGCACGACGTCGTTGTGCGCCTGCGGCCAGTACCAGCCCTTCTTCAGCTGCCAGCCGTCGATGATGTCGCCGACGAGGTACAGGTACTCCGAATCGTTGTGGCGCAGGAAGTCGAGCAGGTACGGCGCCTGGCAACCGCTCGAGCCGAGGTGGATGTCGGACAGCCAGATGGTGCGGTAGCGGTGGGCCGACGAGTCGGGGTCGTCATGCTGCGTGGCGTGCCCGGCAGGCGGGTCTTGCGACACCAGCCCGTCGGTTGCGGCAGAACCGGACAGGAAAGCTGTGGCGGCGCGGGCGCCGATGGGGTGACGGAACAGGGAGGTCGCGGACGTTTTCTGGCCCATGCATGACTCGCGCCGGTTGACATTACCGGCATTCCGCCATGCGGGCGTGACTGTGCCATGACAGTCACGAGACGTTCTTATTACGACCGCTGCAGGGTGTTTAGCAGTGAATGACGGGGCGTTGTGTAACGTGCCGTACGGAACAGCCGACCATTGTCCGGCAAGGCTGTCGGGCCGGGCGGGAGTCGCTTCGGCGCGGTGCTTTCGTCTGGTGAATGCGACGCGTCAGCGCGGTATCGCGACGACGCGCGTGCGGGCGATCCGGTCGTGCGGAAACTGGCGCTCGGCGTGCAGTCGCGCGGCGCCGGCCCATGCGGCGATCCATGCGGCGGTGAGCGCGAGCGTGACGGGTACCGACAGGCCGAGGAGCGGATGCAGCGCGAGCGGCGGCAGGAACCACAGCCAGCCGAGCGCATAGCGGACGAGCGCGTGGCCCGTGCTCAGCGGCCGGCCGCTCGACGATTCAAGCCGCAGCCGCCACGTCTTCATCGGCAGCGTCTGGCCGCCGTGGGTCCAGAACCAGACGAAGTACGCGCCGACCACGAGCGCGATCCAGGCGGCGAGCAGGTTGTGATGGACGAGGCCGTTGCGTTGCTGCGTCGCGAGGCTGAACGCAAGCCCGGCGAAGAACACCACGCCGAACAGCAGCACGCCTTCGTAGAGCAGCGCGGCGAGACGCCGCCGCACGGACGGCGCGGCGGCCGGGGTTTCAGGTGCGTGGGCGTTCGCCACGGGCGCTCAGGAGCCCTTGAACAGCGAGGGCGCGTCGGCGGGCGACACTGGCGCCACGGCAGCCGGCGCGGAAGCGGTGCCGGCCGTCGACGATGCGGGCACCGGCGGCGCGACGGCGGCCGAGACGGGCGCCGGTGCGGTGGCGGGGCCGCTTGCCGGGTGTTCGTGCGAATTGACGAGGCGGCGCACGTCTCGGTCGGCGACGGTCGGCGGCGCACTGACGACGCTCGGCCGGCGGCGGCGCTCGGCGGCCGCGAGACGTTCCTTCTGCTCTTCGGGGAGTTGCTGGTATGCCTTCCACGCACGCTCGCGCGCCTGCGCGGAAAGCTCCTTCGCACTCTGGTAGTTCTCGCGCGCGACGCGGCGTTGTTCGGGCGTCATCTTGGCCCATTCGGTCATCCGGTCCTGCAGGCGCTTCTGGTCATCGGGCGTCAACTTCGCGAAACGCGATGCGATCTTCAGCCATTTACGCTTGCGGGCGTCGCTGAAGCCGTCCCATTGGTCGGCGAACGGCGCGAGTGCCGCGTGCTGTGCCGGTGTGAGGCGCGCCCACGACAACGGGCCGGTAGCGGCCGGCAGCGGCAGGGGCAGGGGCAGCGGGGGAAGTTCGGTGGTCAGCCCGGTCGCGGCCGATGCGGGCGCGGCAGGGCTGCTGACCGCGGCGGTGGTCGTCGCGGGGGCCGGGTGGAATCGTGGATAAGTGGCGACGTAGGAAACGGCGATCGCGATTACGCATCCGAAAAATACGGCCAGGCCGCGCTTCTGACTCACCCGTGCGATCCCCTCGTTATTGTCTGTTAGTGAGCGCGCGACAGATACGCGTTGAACCCGTGATCGAGATACGCGTTGAGCGGCAGGTCGTCGCTGAGCATCGCCGCGTCGATGTCGGCGAGTTCGGCCGTGCGCTGCATGTCTTCCCAGTAGGCGATGCCGACGAGCCCGGCGAGCAGCAGGGCCAGCGGCCACGCGCGCAGCAGGCGGCGCGCGAACGACGCCTGCGGGCGGCTCGCGGGCGCCGTGCCGTACGCACCGGCCGCGCCGGCGAAGGCCGGCACGAACACCGGCACGGTCGCGGCTTCGGGCTTCTTGCGCGCGAGCGCAGCCCGGCGGGCGACAGCCAGACGGTCGGTGGTCGCGGCTGGCAGGTCGGCCGCGCGCTCGTCCAGCGCGCGGCGCACCTTCAACGCGAATTCGTGTTCTCGATTTGCGGGAGCGGAGCTCATAGCGTGATTCCTTTGGCCTTGAGCGCGTGCGCCAGCGTGTGGGTGGCCCGCGAGCAGTGCGTCTTCACGCTGCCCTCGGAGCACCCCATTGCGGCGGCAGTCTCGGCGACATCCATATCTTCCCAATAACGCATCAGGAACGCTTCCCGTTGACGCGCCGGAAGTTTCTGGATTTCTTCGTCGATCAGGGCCAGAACCTGCTCTCGTTCGAGGCGGTGCTCGCTGCTCTCGACGCCCGCGTTGTCGTCCGCGGATTCGAGTGTTTCGAGCGGGTCGAAGTCGTCGTCGTCGCTGTTGTTCAGCGACGAGAAGAGCGTGACCCACGTGTTGCGGACTTTCTGCCGGCGGAACCAGTCGTGGATCGCGTTCTGCAGGATCCGCTGAAAAAGCAGCGGCAGCTCGGCCGCCGGCCGGTCGCCGTACTTCTCGGCAAGCTTGATCATCGCGTCCTGCACGATGTCGAGCGACGCATCGTCGTCACGCACGGCGTACGCAGCCTGCTTGAACGCGCGCCTTTCGACGCCCGCCAGAAAGTCGGCGAGTTCCTTGTCTGATGCCATTCCGTGAAGGTATGCGCTGCGGGCCGCTGCGTGGTGTAAAAGGTCGAAAAATTTCGTAAAACCCGCGGATGCTATCAAATTTTTGCGCCGCTTGGCACCGGGTTGGCCGCCGCACGTTGCGCGCGAGCCGCGGCGGCGGGGTGCCGGGCGGCGCCCATGATGCGCTGCGGGATATTTTGCTTGACGACCCAATCGCGACCCGCTATCGTCAATGATTCGCAACATGAAGTGATGGTCTCATTTGAGGCTGGCCCAAGAAGCCTGCCCTTCAAACTGGACGCGCCGCTTGAACCCGAGCCACAAGCCCGGCAGAGAGCACCCGATCAATTTTTTGCCGAAAATTCGAAAGGTCAAAATGAACATGCCCAGCGCGGAATTCTCCACGTCGGAACCCCTTTCCCCTCCCGATAGCGACTCCATCGGCGGTACCGTGCTCATGAAGGCACTGGCCGATGAAAACGTCGAATTCATCTGGGGCTACCCCGGCGGCTCGGTACTCTACATCTACGACGAGCTTTACAAGCAGGACAAGATTCAGCACGTGCTGGTGCGCCACGAACAGGCGGCCGTGCACGCAGCCGATGCGTATGCGCGTTCCACCGGCAATGTCGGCGTCTGTCTCGTGACGTCGGGCCCCGGTGTCACCAACGCGGTGACCGGCATCGCCACGGCGTACATGGATTCGATCCCGATGGTCGTGATCAGCGGCCAGGTGCCCACGGCCGCGATCGGCCAGGATGCCTTCCAGGAGTGCGACACCGTCGGCATCACGCGCCCGTGCGTGAAGCACAACTTCCTCGTGAAGGACGTGCGCGACCTCGCGGAAACCGTCAAGAAGGCGTTCTATATCGCCCGCACCGGCCGTCCGGGCCCGGTGCTGATCGACATCCCGAAGGACATCTCGAAGACGCCGTGCGAATACGAGCCCGTCAAGAGCGTGTCGCTGCGTTCGTACAACCCGGTCACGAAGGGCCATTCGGGCCAGATCCGCAAGGCCGTGTCGCTGCTGCTGACGGCCAAGCGCCCGTACATCTACACGGGTGGCGGCATCATCCTCGCCGACGCGTCGCGTGAACTGAACCAGTTCGCGGACCTGCTCGGCTACCCGGTCACGAACACGCTGATGGGCCTGGGCGGCTATCGCGCGTCGGACAAGAAATTCCTCGGCATGCTCGGCATGCACGGCACCTACGAAGCGAACATGGCGATGCAGCACTGCGACGTGCTGATCGCGATCGGTGCCCGCTTCGACGACCGCGTGATCGGCGATCCGGCGCACTTCGCGTCGCGTCCGCGCAAGATCATCCACATCGACATCGACCCGTCGTCGATCTCGAAGCGTGTGAAGGTCGACATCCCGATCGTCGGCGACGTGAAGGAAGTGCTGAAGGAGCTGATCGAGCAGCTGCAGACGGCCGAGCATGGCCCCGACACCGAGGCGCTCGCGCAATGGTGGAAGGACATCGAGGGCTGGCGCTCGAAGGACTGCCTGAAATACGACCGCGAAAGCGAGATCATCAAGCCGCAGTACGTGGTGGAGAAGGCGTGGGAGCTGACGGACGGAAATGCGTTCGTGTGCTCGGACGTCGGCCAGCACCAGATGTGGGCGGCGCAGTTCTACCGTTTCAACAAGCCGCGTCGCTGGATCAACTCCGGCGGCCTCGGCACGATGGGCTTCGGCCTGCCGGCAGCGATGGGCGTCAAGATGGCGCACCCGGACGACGACGTGCTGTGCATCACGGGCGAAGGCTCGATCCAGATGTGCATCCAGGAACTGTCGACCTGCCTGCAGTACGACACGCCCGTGAAGATCATTTCGCTGAACAACCGCTATCTCGGCATGGTTCGCCAGTGGCAGCAGATCGAATACAGCAAGCGCTATTCGCATTCGTACATGGATGCGCTGCCTGATTTCGTGAAGCTCGCCGAAGCGTACGGCCATGTCGGCATGCGGATCGAAAAGACCTCGGATGTGGAGCCGGCGCTGAAGGAAGCGCTGCGCCTGAAGGACCGCACCGTGTTTCTCGACTTCCAGACCGATCCGACCGAAAACGTCTGGCCGATGGTACAGGCCGGCAAGGGCATCACCGAGATGCTGCTCGGATCGGAAGATCTGTAACGGCGCGACGCGCGCCTGAGCCCGATGCGGCCGCCTTCACGAAGGGCGGCGCGGCACGCGGCAGCGCGCGGCGCGAGTGAATCGACACGGACACATTCTGGAAGAAGCGAACATGAGACACATCATTTCCGTCCTGCTGGAGAACGAACCGGGCGCGCTGTCGCGCGTGGTCGGTCTGTTTTCCGCACGCGGCTACAACATCGAAACCTTGACGGTGGCGCCGACCGAAGACCAATCGCTGTCGCGGCTCACCATCGTTTCCATTGGCTCCGACGACGTGATCGAACAGATCACGAAGCATCTGAACCGCCTGATCGAGGTGGTGAAAGTGGTGGACCTGACCGACGGTGCACACATCGAACGCGAGCTGATGCTGATCAAGGTCCGTGCAGTGGGCAAGGAGCGCGAAGAAATGAAGCGGATGGCGGACATTTTCCGCGGCCGCATCATCGACGTGACCGAAAAGACCTACACGATCGAATTGACGGGCGCGAGCGACAAGCTCGACGCATTCATCCAGGGGCTGGACGCGGGCGCGATCCTAGAGACCGTGCGCACCGGCAGCTCCGGCATCGGACGCGGCGAGCGCATCCTGAAGGTGTGATGCCAGACAGGCACGCCGGGTGCGCCGTCATGTCCCGGCCCGCAGTACTCCATCCGAACGAATTGTTGAATTTTTGAATTAGCGAAGGAACCATCATGAACGTTTTCTACGACAAAGACGCTGACCTCTCCCTCATCAAGGGCAAGCAAGTCACGATCATCGGCTACGGCTCGCAAGGCCATGCACACGCGCTGAACCTGAAGGACAGCGGCGTGAACGTGACGGTCGGCCTGCGCAAGGGCGGCGCGTCGTGGAGCAAGGCCGAAAACGCAGGCCTGTCGGTCAAGGAAGTCGCGGAAGCGGTAAAGAGCGCCGACGTCGTGATGATGCTGCTGCCGGACGAGCAGATCGCCGACGTGTACGCGAAGGAAGTCCACGCGAACATCAAGCAGGGCGCAGCGCTGGCATTCGCGCACGGCTTCAACGTCCACTACGGTGCGGTGATCCCGCGCGCCGACCTCGACGTGATCATGATCGCGCCGAAGGCACCGGGCCATACGGTTCGCGGCACGTACTCGCAAGGTGGCGGCGTGCCGCACCTGATCGCGGTTGCGCAGAACAAGTCGGGCGCGGCGCGCGACATCGCGCTGTCGTATGCGGCAGCGAACGGCGGCGGCCGTGCGGGCATCATCGAAACCAACTTCCGCGAAGAAACCGAAACCGACCTGTTCGGCGAGCAGGCCGTGCTGTGCGGCGGTACCGTCGAGCTGATCAAGGCCGGCTTCGAGACGCTGGTCGAAGCAGGCTACGCGCCGGAAATGGCGTATTTCGAGTGCCTGCACGAACTGAAGCTGATCGTCGACCTGATCTACGAAGGCGGCATCGCGAACATGAACTACTCGATCTCGAACAACGCCGAGTACGGCGAGTACGTGACGGGCCCGCGCATCGTCACGGAAGAGACGAAGAAGGCGATGAAGCAGTGCCTGACCGACATCCAGACGGGCGAGTACGCGAAGAGCTTCATTCTTGAGAACAAGGCCGGCGCGCCGACGCTGCAGTCGCGTCGCCGCCTGACGGCAGAGCACCAGATCGAGCAAGTCGGCTCGAAGCTGCGCGCGATGATGCCGTGGATCGCGAAGAACAAGCTCGTCGACCAGTCGAAGAACTAAGCACCGCGTGCTGTTCCGGCCCCTCGAATAGAGGGCCGGTACCAAAAAGCCGCCCGAAGGCAGCAGTGCCCCGGGCGGCTTTTGCTATCCTACGGGCTTTGCAATTCACCGAACACAGAACGAATCCATGAACTATCCTCATCCGATCATCGCGCGCGAAGGCTGGCCGTTCATCGCGATTGCAGCCGTCATCGCGCTGTTGATCCATGCTGTCGGGGGCTTCGGCTTCGCGTGGCCGTTCTGGCTGCTGCTCGTCTTCGTCGTCCAGTTCTTCCGCGACCCGCAGCGTCCGATCCCGGCGCAGCCGAACGCGGTGTTGTGCCCGGCGGACGGCCGCATCGTCGCGGTCGAGACCACGCAGGACCCGTACGCCAACCGCGAAGCGCTGAAGATCAGCGTGTTCATGAATGTCTTCAACGTCCATTCGCAGCGTTCGCCGGTCGATGGCGCGATCTCCAAGGTCGAGTACTTCCCGGGTGCGTTCCTGAACGCGGCGATCGACAAGGCGTCGACCGAGAACGAGCGTAATGCGGTCGTGATCCAGACGGCGAGCGGCAAGACCGTGACCGCCGTGCAGATCGCCGGCCTCGTCGCACGCCGGATCCTCTGCTACGTGCGCGCGGGCGAACCGCTGTCGCGCGGCCAGCGCTACGGTTTCATCCGCTTCGGTTCGCGCGTCGACGTGTACCTGCCGCTCGGCAGCCGCGCGAAGGTGTCGATCGGCGAGAAGGTCTACGCGTCGTCGACGATCCTCGCCGAACTCGAACAGTAAGCGGCGGGGCGCACGATGGCCGCATTCAAACCGCGTCGGCCGCGCAACGGCGCCGGCCAGACGCCACGTCCGTTCCGCCGCAACAAGGTGATGGCGCCC
Source organism: Burkholderia sp. AU33423 (assembly GCF_002223135.1). Lineage (NCBI taxonomy): Bacteria > Pseudomonadati > Pseudomonadota > Betaproteobacteria > Burkholderiales > Burkholderiaceae > Burkholderia > Burkholderia sp. AU33423. The sequence goes on along the minus strand of NZ_NKFH01000005.1, from coordinate 43,616 downwards.
GAATCGGGGCCCATCGAGAGCCGCCGCGCCGCGCGCCAGCGGTTCCTGAAGACGCGCGGCATCTACCTGCTGCCGAACGCGTTCACGACTGCCGCGCTGTTCTGCGGCTTCTTCGCGGTCGTGCAGGCGATGAACGTGCGCTTCGAGATCGCCGCGATCGCGATTTTCGTCGCGATGGTGCTCGACGGGATGGACGGGCGCGTGGCACGCATGACGCATACGCAGAGCGCGTTCGGCGAGCAGTTCGACAGCCTGTCGGACATGGTGTCGTTCGGCGTCGCGCCCGCGCTCGTGATGTACGAGTGGGTGCTGAAGGATCTCGGCCGCTGGGGGTGGCTCGCCGCGTTCGTGTACTGCTCGGGCGCCGCGCTGCGCCTCGCGCGCTTCAATACGAACATCGGCGTCGTCGACAAGCGATTCTTCCAGGGGCTGCCGAGCCCGGCCGCCGCCGCGCTGATCGCGGGCTTCGTGTGGCTCGCCACCGACAACCGCGTGCCGTTGAAGCTCGGCTGGCTGCCGTGGGTCGCGTTCGTGCTGACGATCTACGCGGGCGTGACGATGGTGTCGAACGCGCCGTTCTACAGCGGCAAGGCGCTCGACGTGCGGCACCGCGTGCCGTTCGCGGCGATCCTGCTGGTCGTCGTCGCGTTCGTGCTCGTCTCGTCCGATCCGCCGCTGATGCTGTTCTGCCTGTTCGTGCTGTACGGGCTGTCCGGCTACGTGTTCTGGGGCTACATGGCCATCCGCGGGCGCGCGAATCCGGCGCGCTCGTCGCAGCGCGATCACTGACGCACGCGCATTCTGTGCCCGGAAACGGCGGCCTCGGGGCCGCCGTTTTCATTTGTCCCCGGTTCGGCCCGTGCGGCCGGAAACCCGGGGTGCCGTCCGATTGCGCACCCAACGGAATGCCGCTATAGTCTTCGGCATGACTGCATTTTCCCGCCTCTCCCTCCTTCTAGCCGGTGCGCCGCTACGCGCGCTAGCTTTGGCGCGCCTGCCGCGCTGACCGTTCTCGCCCCCCGTCAAGCCTCGTCTGTTGTTGAGCGTCGCCAGCGGTGGCGCGATCTCGTTACGTTTGACTTCCGTATAAAGAGCCCTGGAGCCCCCCATGACAGACAAGCTGATCATTTTCGATACGACGTTGCGTGACGGCGAACAGTCGCCCGGTGCGTCGATGACGAAGGAAGAGAAAATCCGCATTGCGAAGCACCTCGAGCGGATGAAGGTCGACGTGATCGAGGCCGGCTTCGCGGCCAGCTCGAACGGCGATTTCGACGCGATCCATACGATCGCCGGTCTCATAAAGGACAGCACGATCTGCTCGCTGGCGCGCGCCAACGACAAGGACATCCAGCGTGCGGCCGACGCGCTGAAGCCGGCCGAGAGCTTCCGGATCCACACGTTCATCGCGACGTCGCCGCTGCACATGGAGAAGAAGCTGCGGATGACGCCCGACCAGGTGTTCGAGCAGGCCCGCCTCGCCGTGCGCTTCGCACGCAAGTTCACCGACAACGTCGAATTCTCGCCGGAGGACGGCAGCCGCTCCGACATGGATTTCCTGTGCCGCGTGCTGGAAGCCGTGATCGCCGAAGGTGCGACGACGATCAACATCGCCGACACGGTCGGCTACGGCGTGCCGGAGCTGTACGGCAACCTCGTGAAGACGCTGCGCGAACGCATCCCGAACTCGGACAAGGCGATCTTCTCGGTGCACTGCCACAACGACCTCGGGATGGCGGTGGCGAACTCGCTCGCCGGCGTGAAGATCGGCGGCGCACGTCAGATCGAGTGCACGATCAACGGTCTCGGCGAGCGCGCGGGCAACACGTCGCTCGAAGAAATCGTGATGGCCGTGAAGACGCGCAAGGACTACTTCGGCCTCGACGTCGGCATCGACACGACGCAGATCGTGCCGACGTCGAAGCTCGTGTCGCAGATCACCGGCTTCGTCGTGCAGCCGAACAAGGCGGTGGTCGGCGCGAACGCGTTCGCGCACGCGTCGGGCATTCACCAGGACGGCGTGCTGAAGGCGCGCGACACCTACGAGATCATGCGCGCGGAAGACGTGGGCTGGACCGCGAACAAGATCGTGCTCGGCAAGCTGTCGGGCCGTAACGCGTTCAAGCAGCGCCTGCAGGAGCTCGGCGTGGCGCTCGACAGCGAGAGCGAACTCAATGCCGCGTTCATGCGCTTCAAGGATCTGGCCGACCGCAAGGCCGAGATCTTCGACGAAGACATCATCGCGATCGTGTCCGAGGAGTCGGCGCTCGCGCACGAGCAGGAGCACTTCAAGTTCGTGTCGCTGTCGCAGCACTCGGAAACGGGCGAGCAGCCGCACGCGAAGGTCGTGTTCGGGGTCGAGGGCAAGGAAGTGACCGGCGAGGCGCGCGGCAACGGTCCGGTCGATGCGACGTTCAATGCGATCGAGAGCGAAGTCGGCAGCGGTTCCGAGCTGCTGCTGTACTCGGTGAACGCGATCACGACCGGCACGCAGGCGCAGGGCGAAGTGACCGTCCGTCTGTCGAAGAGCGGGCGGATCGTCAACGGGGTCGGCACCGATCCGGACATCGTCGCCGCATCCGCGAAGGCGTACATCTCCGCACTGAACAAGCTGCATTCGAAGGACGACAAGGTCAATCCGCAGCGTTCATAAGCGCAGCGCGCTGCGCATCACCGAAACGCCCCTTGCGGCCCTGCGCCGCCGGGGCGTTTTTCATTCACCTACTCATCCACCGCTCATTCGGCGGCCGGCGCACGGAACAGCCAGCGACGCGCGGCCGTGCGCGGCGCCGGGCTGCGCCGCCGGAACTCGACCGCGATGCCGCGTCGCGGTGCATCGGCGACGAACGCGTCGAGCAGCTCGAGCACGTCGTGATCGATGTAGTCGGCACGCGTCGCGTCGATGATCACCGCGGCCCGGTCGGGAATGTGCCGCAGGTGATGCTTGACCTGCACCTTGCCGAGAAACGACACGTCCTTGCGGAACGACAGCAGGAAGTGGTCGTCGTGCTGCGCGAGCGTGACGGGACTCTTCAGGTTCGCGACGGCGACCGCCAGCACGCTGCAGGCAAGGCCGAGCGCGATGCCGAACAGCAGGTCGACCGCGAGCACGCCGGCAATCGTCGCGGCGAACGGCACGAATGCGGCCGGCCCCTGTTTCATCACCGAGCGGAACAGCGCCGGTTTCGCGAGCTTGAAGCCGGTGTGGATCAGGATCGCGGCCAGGCTCGCGAGCGGGATCAGGTTGATCAGGCCGGTGAGCGCGAACACGCTCGCGAGCAGCAGCATCCCGTGCACGATCGCCGACATCCGGCTTTGCGCGCCTGCATTGACGTTCACCGAGCTGCGCACGATCACCGACGTGATCGGCAGCCCGCCGACCGCGCCGGCGACGAGGTTGCCGACGCCCTGGGCCTTGAGCTCGCGGTCGGGCTGGGTCGGGCGGCGCTTCGGGTCGATCTGCTCGACGGCTTCGAGGCTCAGCAGCGTCTCGAGGCTTGCGACGACCGCAAGCGTGATCGCGACGCGCCACACGTCCGGATTGACCAGCTGCGCGAAGTTCGGGCCGAGCTCCGCATGCTTGAGCGACGCCGCGAAGGCCGCGAACGATCCGAGTTCGGGCAGCGTCACGCGATGGGCGGCGCCCGGCGCAACGGACGGCGCGACGACGCTCAGCACGAGCGTGGCGCCGATCCCCAGCACGACCACCGCAAGCGGGGCCGGCACCGAGCGCACCAGCGCGAAGCGGCGTAGCGCGGGCGTATCCCATGCGACCAGCAGCGCCAGCGAGGCGAGCGCGATGGCCGTCGCGGCCCACGCGACCGGCAGGCCCGGCCAATTCGCGAACGATTGCGCGGCCGAGCCGCCGATACCGAAGGCGAACGGAATCTGCTTCACGATCAGCAGGAGGCCGATCGCGGCGAGCATGCCCTTGATGACGGGCGACGGCACATAGGCGGCGAAACGGCCGGCGCGCAGCATGCCGAACCCGAACTGCAGTACGCCGGACAGCAGCACCGCGAGCAGGAACGCGGAGAAGCTGCCGAGTTGCGCGATGCCTTCGACGACGATCACGACGAGACCGGCGGCCGGCCCGCTGACGGACAGCGACGAGCCGCTCAGCAACGCGACGACGATGCCGCCGACGATGCCGGACACGAGCCCGGCGAACGGTTCGACGCCGGATGCATTGGCGATGCCGAGACACAGCGGCAGCGCGACGAGGAACACGACGACGCCGGCGACGATGTCGCGCGGCAGGGTGGACAGGCGCTCGTTCAGTTTCATGGTTGGGGCGATTTCATTGGCTTGGGGCGGGGTAGGTCAGCCGAGCGCACCGGCCGTCGCGGCCTGCACGGGTTCGACGTCGACGGACGGGGTGGTGTAGCCGGAATCGAGTTCCTGCAGGCGGCCGTCGGCGAGCGAAAAGATCCAGCCGTGCACGAGCGGCGGCCGTTCGCGGCCCTGCACGATCGGGGACGCGCGCAGCAGCCGCACCTGTTCGAGCACGTTGAGTTCGGCGAGGCGGTCGGCGGCGGCGGTGTCGTCGAGCCCGTCCAGCGCGTCGCGGTGGCGCCGCGCGAGCGCGCACAGCGGCGCGATGCGGCGTGCGACGTGCGGCAGGTCGGACGGCGGCGGCAGTAGCGACGCGCGTACGCCGCCGCATCCGTAGTGCCCGCACACGATCACGTGGTCGACCTGCAGCACGCGCACCGCGTACTCGAGGACGCTGGCGGAATTGTCGTCGTCGGGATGGAACAGGTTCGCGATGTTGCGATGGACGAACAGCTCGCCGGGCGCGCAGTGCGTGATGGTCTCGGCCGGCACGCGGCTGTCGGCGCAGCCGATCCACAGCACGCGCGGGTTCTGTCCGCGCGCGAGCGCGTCGAAGAAGCCGGGCGTGTATTCACGCGTTTCGCGGGCCCAGGCGATGTTGGCAACCAGCATGCTCTTGGGGCGATTCATGAGGACTCCTTTGTGATAAAGGCAAACGAATATCGGCAAAAATGTCGCAATGGCATTCTTTCTAAATTGAAAGGTTGGTTTTCGACTGATATTAGGGGTATGCCCTAGCACTTCGGGGGTACTGAAACAAATTGTTTCAAATTGATTTGGCGTAGTGCATTGCGTGCACCAATTCGCCGCATGCCATGCACTGCGCATGCTTGTTTCCGCGCAAAGGCCCGCATGACGGGGATGTCAGCGAGTTGCCATCGGAATGTCATTGATCGGAAAAGATTTCCGTCGCATTTTCCGAATTAATCGGGAAGCGGAAAAAAGGAAATGGCCATTCACGCAATGATTCGTGAATGGCCATGCTGAATATTGCGCGTAAATGCGTAATCGGTCAGAACAGGTTGCGGCGGTCGGGGTCGTGCAGCGGGTCGGGCGTTTTCTGCGTGATGCGCAGGATGCCCTGCGGATCGAAGTAGAAGCTGTACATCATGTACCAGACGTTGTCCTCGAGATACCGGTAGGTCCACACCTCGCGCTTCATCAGCGGGAAATAGGACGTCTCGACGGGGCGTCCGAAGTTCACGAGGACATCGGTCTTCGTCCACTTGCCGATCTCTGCGCGATAGAACTCGTTCGGTTGCAGGACCTGACGCACATTGACGATCTTGTGGGCCGCGTCGACGTCGGCCGCGATGGTGATTTCGCCCATCGGCTGGGTCGGCCACATCAGGCGCTTGCCGCCGCCGGGCAGGTCGTAGATCTCGCGCGGCGGGCCCATGCGTGCGACGATCGCCGACTCGTCCTGGCCGGCCTGGTATTGCTGCCACGGTTGCGCGCAACCGGCCAGCAGCGCGGCGGCGCTGGCGACCAGCACCGGCAGGCGCGCGGAAATGCGAATGCGCATGGGGGTTCTCCAGAACACGGAAACAAGTCTCGTTTTATCACGGACGGCATGCGACCGCGCATCGCGCAGAAAAAATCGGTGCGGATCGCCGGGCGCGTCGCGCTTGCGGGCGGCGGGGGCGCCAGCCTATGATCCGCGCTTCTCGGGCAGATTGAAGGGCAGGTGGCCGATGCAGGGGTGGAAGCGGTGCGCGCTCGCGCTGAGCGCGGGGTGGATGCTGGTGTCGTCCGCGTTTGCCGGCGGCGAGCCGGTGCGGATCGCGCTGATCGAAGGGATGTCGGGCCCGTTCGCGAATGCGGGCGCGGCGGTCGAGCGCAACCTGCGCTTCGGCGTCGAGCAGGTCAACGCGGCGGGCGGCGTCAAGCTGCGCGACGGTGCGCATCCGCTCGAACTCGTCGTGCTCGACAGCAAGGGCAGCCCCGAGGAGGCGCTCGTGCAGTTGCGTGCGGCCGCGGACCGTCATATCGGGTTCGTCACGCAGGGCAACAGCTCGGCCGTCGCGGCCGCGCTCGTCGCGGCGCTCGACAAGCTGAACGCGCGCGATCCGGACAACCGGATGCTGTTCCTCAACTATTCGGCCGACGATCCGGCGCTGACCGGCGCGCGCTGCAGTTTCTGGCATTTCCGCTTCGATGCGCACGCGGGCATGCGGATGGCCGCGCTTGCGGACGTGATGGCGCGCGACCGCGCGCTCCACAAGGTCTACCTGCTGAACCAGGACTACAGCTTCGGCCGCGACGTCAGCACGCTCGCCCGGCAGGCGCTGGCCGCGCGGCGCCCGGACGTGACGATTGCCGGCGATGAATTCCACCCGATCGGCCGGATCAAGGACTTCTCGCCGTACATCGCGAAGATCCGTGCGAGCGGCGCCGACGCCGTCGTGACCGGCAACTGGGGCAACGACCTCACGCTGCTCGTGAAGGCGGCGCGCGAGCAGGGGCTGAATGCGAAGTTCTATACCTTCTACGGCAACAGCCTCGGCGCGCCGGCGGCGCTCGGCGATGCCGGTGTCGGGCGCGTCGTGGCCGTGGCGGACTGGCACCCGAACGCGGGCGGCGCGAAATCGGATGCGTTCTACCGCGCGTTCCGGAGCCGTTTTCCGGCTGCCCAGGACGACTATCCGGTGCGGCGGATGAGCCTGATGATCGAGATGCTGGCCGCCGCGATGAATCGCGCAGGGTCGGCCGACCCCGTCGCGGTCGCGCGCGCGCTCGAGGGCCTGTCGTTCGACGACGGCTTCCACGCATCGAAGATGCGCGCGCAGGATCACCAGCTGATCCAGCCCCTTTACGTGATGGAGATGGACAAGGTCGGCACGCCGGGCGTGCGCTTCGACAACGAGGGTTCGGGCTATGGGTTCCGGACGGTGCTCGCGGTACCGGCGCCGCGCACGGAGATGCCGTCTACCTGCTCGATGACGCGCCCGTGACAGGAGGCGGTAAGAACGGCGTGGAGTTGTGCTACAATGCGCGCCGGTTGTAAGTCACGGCACGGCCATTCTTCCGTGTCCGCCTGTTCAGTTAGAAAGGAAATCACATGTCTGTTGCAGATATCAAGAAGTCGGAAGTTGTTGCTCAGTTCGCCCGCGGTACCAACGACACTGGGTCGCCCGAAGTCCAGGTCGCACTGCTGACCGCACGTATCGTCGAACTGACGGGTCACTTCAAGACCCACGCGAAGGATCACCACAGCCGCCGCGGCCTGCTGCGCATGGTGAGCCGCCGCCGCAAGCTGCTCGACTACCTCAAGGGCAAGGATGCCGACCGTTACCGCGCACTGATCGAGAAGCTGGGTCTGCGTAAGTAATCGAGGCGATTGCCGCCAGCAAGATGCCTGTGTCAGTGCGCTGATACAGGCATTTTGTTTTTGCGCGGTGCGTAGCGTCACGCGCACCGCAGGCTGTCCGGCACGGTTGTGCGGGACTGCCGCAACGACTGATACCGGGGCAGGATTTGTGTCATTCCAGCGCGTCGCTGTACGAGCGCCGCGCTGGAATGGCATAAAAAACACACCTTGCTCCGGGTGATTCGGTCGGGACGCCGCCGCGCGGGATGGCCGGCGGGGCGAATGAAATGCATGAATTCAAAGGAGCAACCATGTCCATGTTCAACAAGGTCGTGAAGGAATTCCAGTGGGGCCAGCACAAGGTGCGCCTCGAAACCGGTGAAGTCGCTCGCCAGGCAAGCGGCGCCGTGATCGTCGACGTCGAAGACACCGTCGTGCTGGCAACCGTCGTCGGCGCGAAGTCGGCGAAGCCGGGTCAGGATTTCTTCCCGCTGACCGTCGACTACCTCGAGAAGACCTACTCGGCCGGCAAGATCCCGGGCGGCTTCTTCCGTCGCGAAGGCCGTCCGTCGGAACACGAGACGCTGACGTCGCGCCTGATTGACCGTCCGCTGCGCCCGCTGTTCCCGGAAGGCTTCTACAACGAAGTCCAGGTCGTGATCCACGTGCTGTCCGTGAACCCGGAAATCCCGGCGGACATCCCCGCGCTGATCGGCGCATCGGCTGCGCTCGCCGTGTCGGGCCTGCCGTTCAACGGCCCGGTCGGTGCCGCACGCGTGGCCTACATCGACAACGCGTACGTGCTGAATCCGACGCGTGACCAGATCAAGGCGTCGAGCCTCGACCTCGTCGTCGCAGGTACGGAACGTGCCGTGCTGATGGTCGAATCGGAAGCCGACCAGCTGTCGGAAGAAGTGATGCTGGGCGCCGTGGTGTTCGGCCACGAGCAAATGCAGGTCGCGATCGACGCGATCCACGAACTGGTCCGCGAAGGCGGCAAGCCCGAGTGGGACTGGCAGCCGGCGCCGAAGAACGAAGCGCTGATCGCGCGCGTGACCGAGCTGGCACAGAACGACCTGCTCGCTGCTTACCAGCTCCGCGACAAGCAGGCACGCTCGACGAAGCTGAAGGAAGTCTACGCGGCAACCTCGGCGAAGCTCGAGGAAGATGCGCTGGCAGCCGGTACGGTCGCAGCCGACAAGGCAACGGTCGGCAACGTGCTGTTCGACATCGAGGCGAAGATCGTCCGTTCGCAGATCCTGAACGGCGAGCCGCGCATCGATGGCCGTGACACGCGCACCGTGCGCCCGATCGAAATCCGCACGGGCGTGCTGCCGCGTACCCACGGCTCGGCGCTGTTCACGCGCGGCGAGACGCAGGCGCTGGTCGTCGCGACGCTCGGCACGAAGGGTGACGAGCAGATCATCGACGCGCTCGAAGGCGAGTACCGCGAGCGCTTCATGCTCCATTACAACATGCCCCCGTTCGCGACCGGCGAAACGGGCCGCGTCGGCTCGCCGAAGCGCCGCGAAATCGGCCACGGCCGCCTCGCGAAGCGCGCACTGGTCAAGTGCCTGCCGAGCGCCGACGAATTCGGCTACTCGATCCGCGTCGTGTCGGAAATCACCGAATCGAACGGTTCGTCGTCGATGGCATCGGTGTGCGGCGGCTGCCTCGCGCTGATGGACGCCGGCGTGCCGATGAAGGCGCACGTCGCGGGTATCGCGATGGGCCTGATCCTCGAAGGCAACAAGTTCGCGGTGCTGACCGACATCCTCGGCGACGAAGATCACCTCGGCGACATGGACTTCAAGGTGGCCGGCACGGAACAAGGCGTGACGGCACTGCAGATGGACATCAAGATCCAGGGCATCACGAAGGAAATCATGCAGGTCGCGCTCGCGCAGGCGAAGGAAGGCCGCATGCACATCCTCGGCAAGATGACGTCGGCGGTTTCGGGTGCGAACACGCAACTGTCGGAATTCGCGCCGCGCATGATCACGATCAAGATCAACCCGGAAAAGATCCGCGACGTGATCGGCAAGGGCGGTTCGGTGATCCGCGCGCTGACGGAAGAAACCGGCACGACCATCGACATCTCCGACGACGGCGTCGTGACGATCGCGAGCACGAACAGCGACGGCATGGCCGAAGCGAAGAAGCGCATCGAGCAGATCACGGCCGAGATCGAAGTCGGTCAGGTGTACGAAGGCACGGTTCTGAAGCTGCTCGATTTCGGCGCGATCGTGAACCTGCTGCCGGGCAAGGATGGCCTGCTGCACATCTCGGAAATCGTCAACGAGCGTGTGAAGGACATCAACGACTACCTGAAGGAAGGCCAGCAAGTGAAGGTCAAGGTCATCCAGACGGACGAAAAGGGTCGCGTACGTCTGTCGGCGAAGGCGCTGCTGAACGAAGCAGCGGCGGCGTCGCAGTCGGACACGCCGCCGCAGCAGTAAGCGGATAGGCGGACCAACGGCCGGCAGTGCGAAAGCGTGCCGGCCGTTTTTTCTGTAGCATCGTTGTGCGGCGCAGCAGCGCCGGCCAGGCGCCCGTGCCGCGTGCCGGCGCGCCATCCGATTCCGATCCTGGAGCGACCCTCACCATGAAAGCCATCGAAATCACCGAGTTCGGCGCCCCCGACGTGCTGAAGCTTGCGGAGCGTCCGCGCCCCGAACCGAAGCGCGGCGAAGTGCTGATCAAGGTGGCGGCTTCCGGTGTGAACCGGCCCGACGTGTTCCAGCGCAAGGGTGCGTATGCGCCGCCGCCGGGTGCATCGGATCTGCCGGGCCTCGAGGTCGCGGGCGAGATCGTCGGCGGCGACCTGCCGGACGCCGCTCAGAACCCGTTCGGCCTGAAGCTCGGCGATCGCGTGTGTGCGCTGCTCGCGGGCGGCGGCTATGCGGAATATGCGGTCGCGCCGCTGCTGCAATGCCTGCCGGTGCCCGACGGGCTCACCGATATCGAGGCCGCGTCGCTGCCCGAGACGTTTTTCACGGTGTGGAGCAACGTGTTCGACCGTGCGCAGCTCGGCGCGGGCGAGGGCGGCGAGCAGGAAACGCTGCTCGTGCAGGGCGGCTCGAGCGGCATCGGCGTGACGGCGATCCAGATCGCGCATGCGCTCGGCTTTCGCGTGTTCGCGACGGCCGGTACTGCCGACAAGTGCCGGGCGTGCGAGGCGCTCGGCGCGGAGCGTGCGATCAACTACAAGACGGAAGACTTCGTCGAGGTCGTGAAGTCGCTGACGCACGATCGCGGCGTCGACGTGATCCTCGACATGGTGGCCGGCTCGTACGTGCCGCGCGAACTGTCCGCGCTCGCGGATGGGGGGCGCCTCGTGCTGATCGCGCTGCTCGGCGGCGCGAAGGCCGACGTCAACCTGGGCGAGATCCTGCGTCGCCGGCTGACCATCACGGGTTCGACGCTGCGCCCGCGTCCGGTCGAATTCAAGGCGCAGATCGCCGCGCAGCTGAAGGCGCGCGTGTGGCCGCTGCTTGCCGACGGCCGCATCAAGCCGGTGATCTATCGCGTATTGCCGGCGGCGGACGCCGCGCAGGCACATGCGTTGATGGAAAGCAGCGAGCACACCGGCAAGATCGTGCTCGATTGGGGTACGAACGCCTGACGGCCCGCGTGGCCGGGCTTGACATGCGCGGTTTGACCGGTTCAAGCCGCGCGCAGTAAAATCGCCGGTTTGCTTCGCCAGATCAAACCTGACGGCCGGTTTCCGGCGCGTTAATGACCAAGCGGTGACGAGACAGACACGATGTCGAAACAGAGAACTAAGCGTGTGATCGGCAACTGGAAGATGCACGGCCGGCTGGCCGGCAACCAGGCGTTGCTGAACGAAGTGGTGCAGGGCGCGGGCGCGGTGGCGGCCGAAACGTCGGTCGGCGTGTGCGTGCCGTTCCCGTATCTCGCGCAGGTTCAGGCGCAGCTCGACGGCGGCCGTGTCGCCTGGGGCGCGCAGGACGTGTCGGCCCACGAGCAAGGCGCGTTCACCGGTGAAGTGGCTGCTGCGATGGTCGCGGAGTTCGGCGCACGCTATGCAATCGTCGGTCACTCGGAGCGCCGCGCGTATCACGGCGAACGCAACGAGACGGTCGCGGCGAAGACGCAACGCGCGCTCGCAGCGGGGCTCACGCCTGTCGTGTGCGTCGGCGAGACGCTCGACGAGCGCGAGTCGGGCGCGACCGAGCAGGTGGTCGGTGCGCAGCTCGATGCGGTGCTGGCCGTGCTGACGGCCGACGAGGCCGCGCGGATCGTCGTCGCATACGAGCCGGTCTGGGCGATCGGCACGGGCAAGAGCGCGACGTCGGCGCAGGCACAGGACGTGCACGCGTTCCTGCGAGCGCGTCTCGCGGCAAAGGGTGCGGCGGACGTGTCCGTGCTGTACGGCGGCAGCGTGAAGCCGGACAACGCGGAAGAGCTGTTCGCGCAGCCGGACATCGACGGTGGCCTGATCGGCGGCGCGTCGCTGAAGGCGGAAGATTTCCTGGCGATCTGCCGGGCCGCGCGCTGAGCGGTCCGAGATCGAATTGAACCATGACGGCGGCCGGTCGGTCCGGTCGCCTGATCCATTCGGGTGGGTGTGATGCTGTTATTCAAGACGCTGATTATTGTGGTGCAGGTGCTGTCTGCACTTGGTGTGATTGGTCTCGTGCTGTTGCAGCACGGCAAGGGCGCCGACATGGGCGCTGCGTTCGGCAGCGGCGCGTCGGGCAGCCTGTTCGGTGCAACGGGCTCGGCGAACTTCCTGTCACGTACGACGGGCATTCTCGCGACGATCTTCTTCGTCGCGACGCTCGCGCTGACGTATCTCGGCTCGTACAAGTCGACGCCGTCGGCAGGCGTGCTGGGTGGGGTTGCGACCGCACCGGCGCCGGCATCGGCAGCTGCAGCATCGGCACCGGCTGTCGCGGCATCCGCAGCAGCAGGTTCGGCCGCAAGCGCGCCGGGCCAGGACGTCCCGAAATAAAAAGTTCAAATTTTTGCGTTTGTGCGTTGAACAATTCTGGAAGTCAGGTTAGAATTTAATTCTTGAAGCGATTCGCGGGAAACAAGTAGTTACAACCCCGGTTGCATGCAGTGCCGACGTGGTGAAATTGGTAGACACGCTATCTTGAGGGGGTAGTGGCGAAAGCTGTGCGAGTTCGAGTCTCGCCGTCGGCACCAAAGTTACTCAATGCCAGCCGCTTCTAGTGGCTGGCATTTTTCATTTCTGGGGTGTGCTTGCGGTTGTCTTGCGATCGCCTGCACTCCGAAATGATTCCTTCCGCCGGAAGTGGTATTCTCCGGACGCTCAGAACCAACCGATAGAGGATTGCCTTGAACCTCGCAGCCTATTACCCCGTCTTGTTGTTCCTCCTCGTGGGCACTGGTTTAGGTATAGCGCTGGTCAGCATCGGCAAGCTCCTTGGTCCCAACAAGCCGGACGTCGAGAAGAACGCACCGTACGAGTGCGGCTTCGAAGCCTTTGAAGACGCCCGGATGAAATTCGACGTCCGGTACTACCTCGTCGCCATCCTGTTCATCATCTTCGATCTCGAAACCGCATTCCTGTTTCCGTGGGGCGTCGCGCTCCGGGATATCGGCTGGCCGGGTTTCATCGCAATGATGATTTTTCTGCTCGAATTCCTGCTGGGCTTTGCCTATATCTGGAAGAAAGGCGGCCTCGACTGGGAGTGATGGGTTAATCGCCGGTTTGCATGGGCGGCCACGCTCGGTCGCTCGTCTGGAGTGGAAAGCAAATGAGTATCGAAGGGGTCTTGAAGGAAGGGTTTGTCACCACGACGGCTGACAAGCTGATCAACTGGACGCGTACCGGCTCACTGTGGCCGATGACGTTCGGGCTCGCGTGTTGCGCCGTCGAAATGATGCATGCGGGCGCGGCCCGTTACGACCTGGACCGGTTCGGCGTCGTGTTTCGCCCGAGCCCGCGCCAGTCGGACGTGATGATCGTCGCCGGCACGCTCTGCAACAAGATGGCGCCCGCGCTGCGTCGCGTGTACGACCAGATGGCCGAGCCGCGCTGGGTGATCTCGATGGGATCGTGCGCGAACGGCGGTGGCTACTACCACTACTCGTACTCGGTGGTCCGCGGCTGCGACCGGATCGTCCCGGTCGACGTCTATGTGCCGGGCTGTCCGCCCACGGCCGAGGCGCTGGTCTATGGCGTGATCCAGCTTCAGGCGAAGATCCGCCGTACCAATACCATCGCCCGTCAATAAAGCCCCGAGCGTCCCCTCAATATGGCAAGCAAAATCGAGACCCTGAAGGCAAACCTCGAAGCCGCGCTCGGCGCGCGCGTGGTGAGCCTCACCGAAGCGATCGGTGAACTGACGCTCGTCGTGAAGGCGAGCGATTACCTCGAAGTCGCAAAGATGCTGCGCGACGATCCGAAGCTCCGTTTCGAGCAACTGATCGACCTGTGCGGCGTCGACTACCAGACCTTCGGTGACGGTGCCTACGACGGCCCGCGCTTCGCGGCCGTGTCGCACCTGCTGTCGGTCACGAACAACTGGCGCCTGCGCCTGCGCGTATTCGCGCCGGACGACGACCTGCCGATCGTGGCGTCGCTGGTCGACATCTGGACCTCCGCGAACTGGTACGAGCGCGAAGCGTTCGACCTGTACGGTATCGTGTTCGAAGGCCACCCCGACCTGCGCCGCATCCTCACCGACTACGGCTTCATCGGCCACCCGTTCCGCAAGGACTTCCCGGTGTCGGGCTATGTCGAAATGCGTTACGACCCGGAAGAAAAGCGGGTCGTGTACCAGCCGGTGACGATCGAGCCGCGCGAAATCACGCCGCGCGTGATCCGCGAGGATCGCTATGGCGGTCTGAAACATTAAGGGGGCGTCATGGCAGAAATCAAGAACTACACGCTCAACTTCGGCCCGCAGCACCCGGCAGCGCACGGCGTGCTGCGCCTCGTGCTCGAGCTCGACGGCGAAGTCATCCAGCGTGCCGATCCGCACATCGGCCTGCTGCACCGCGCGACGGAAAAACTCGCGGAATCCAAAACGTTCATCCAGTCCGTGCCGTACATGGACCGTCTCGACTACGTGTCGATGATGGTCAACGAGCACGGCTACGTGCTCGCGATCGAAAAGCTGCTCGGCATCGACGTGCCGGAGCGCGCGCAGTACATCCGCGTGCTGTTCGACGAAATCACGCGCGTGCTGAACCACCTGATGTGGATCGGCGCGCACGCGCTCGACGTTGGCGCGATGGCCGTTTTCCTGTACGCGTTCCGCGAGCGTGAAGACCTGATGGACGTGTACGAAGCGGTGTCCGGCGCCCGGATGCACGCGGCGTACTACCGTCCGGGCGGCGTCTATCGCGACCTGCCTGACGCAATGCCGCAATACAAGGCGTCGAAGATTCGCAACGAGAAGGCGCTCGCGAAGATGAACGAAGCGCGCAGCGGCTCGGTGCTCGACTTCATCGACGATTTCTTCACGCGCTTCCCGAAGTGCGTCGACGAATACGAAACGCTGCTCACCGACAACCGGATCTGGAAACAGCGTCTGGTCGGGATCGGCGTGGTCAGCCCGGAGCGTGCGCTGCAGATGGGCCTGACGGGCCCGATGCTGCGCGGCTCGGGTATCGCCTGGGATCTGCGCAAGAAGCAACCCTACGAAGTGTACGATCGCCTTGATTTCGACGTGCCGGTCGGCGTGAACGGCGATTGCTACGACCGCTATCTGGTGCGCGTCGAGGAAATGCGCCAGTCGATCCGCATCGCGAAACAGTGTATTGAGTGGCTCCGCAAGAATCCGGGCCCGGTGATGACGGACAATCACAAGGTTGCCCCGCCGTCGCGGGTCGGCATGAAGACCAACATGGAAGACTTGATTCACCACTTCAAGCTCTTCACCGAAGGTTTCCATGTGCCGGAAGGCGAAGCGTACGCGGCGGTCGAGCATCCGAAGGGTGAGTTCGGCATCTACCTCGTGTCGGATGGTGCCAACAAGCCGTATCGCCTCAAGATTCGCGCACCGGGTTTCGCGCACCTGGCGTCGCTCGACGAAATGGCGCGCGGTCACATGATCGCCGACGCCGTCACGATCATCGGTACGCAGGACATCGTGTTCGGCGAAATCGATCGCTAATGGTTAGCGCCGCCCGCGCGAGCGGGCGGCGAGCAGCAAGTCACACGCGATGCGCGCTGAACCGGCGCAGCTTCGCAAGCTGTCAACAGTGAGCGCCAGGTCTGCCGTCCATGCACCCCAGTGTGCGGCAGGTTGTTCGTTCGGTAGGAATTGAAAGAGTCGTGTCTGAAAATGATCTCAGCTGAAGGCCTGAAGGAAATCGATCGAGCGTTGACGAAGTATCCCGCCGATCAGAAACAGTCCGCCGTGATGTCGGCGTTGGCCGTTGCTCAGGAAGAGCACGGCTGGCTGTCGCCCGAACTGATGCAGTTCGTCGCGGACTATCTCGGCATGCCGGCCGTTGCCGTGCAGGAAGTCGCGACGTTCTACACGATGTACGAGCTCAACCCGGTCGGCAAGCACAAGATCACGCTCTGCACGAACCTGCCGTGCCAGCTCGGCCCGGACGGTGGCGCGGAAGCGACCGCCGACTACCTGAAACAGAAGCTGGGCATCGGCTTCGGCGAGACCACGCCCGACGGCAAGTTCACGCTGAAGGAAGGCGAATGCATGGGCTCGTGCGGCGATGCGCCGGTGCTGCTGGTGAACAATCACAGAATGTGCAGCTTCATGAGCCGCGAGAAGATCGACCAGCTGCTTGAGGAGCTCTCGAAATGACGTCCCTCCACGACCGTCACATCAAACCGCTGATCCTTGCCGGTCTGAACGGCGAGAACTGGCACCTCGAAGATTACGTTGCGCGCGGCGGCTACAAGCAGCTGCGTCGCATTCTCGAAGAAAAGATTCCACCCGAGCAGGTGATCGCCGACGTCAAGGCGTCGGGCCTGCGTGGCCGTGGCGGTGCGGGCTTCCCGACCGGCCTGAAGTGGAGCTTCATGCCGCGCCAGTTCCCGGGGCAGAAGTACCTCGTCTGCAACTCGGACGAAGGCGAGCCGGGCACGTTCAAGGATCGCGACATCCTGCGCTGGAACCCGCACGCGCTGATTGAAGGCATGGCCATCGGCGCGTACGCGATGGGCATCACCGTCGGCTACAACTACATCCACGGCGAAATCTTCGAAGTGTATCGACGCTTCGAAGCCGCGCTCGATGAGGCGCGCGCAGCCGGGTTCCTCGGCGACAACATCATGGGCTCGGAATTCTCGTTCCAGCTGCACGCGCACCACGGTTACGGCGCGTACATCTGCGGCGAAGAAACGGCGCTGCTCGAGTCGCTCGAAGGCAAGAAGGGCCAGCCGCGCTTCAAGCCGCCGTTCCCGGCGAGCTTCGGCGTGTACGGCAAGCCCACCACGATCAACAACACCGAGACGTTCGCCGCGGTGCCGTTCCTGCTGTCCATCGGGCCGCAGAATTACCTCGAGATCGGCAAGCCGAACAACGGCGGCACGAAGATTTTCTCGGTGTCGGGCGACGTCGAGCGTCCGGGCAACTACGAAGTGCCGCTCGGCACGCCGTTCGCGACGCTGATGGAGCTCGCCGGCGGGATGCGCGGCGGCAAGAAGATCAAGGCTGTGATTCCGGGCGGTTCGTCGGCGCCGGTGATCCCGGGCGACATCATGATGCAGACGGATCTCGACTACGATTCGATCGCGAAGGCGGGCTCGATGCTCGGTTCCGGCGCGGTGATCGTGATGGACGAGACGCGCTGCATGGTGCGCTCGCTGCTGCGCCTGTCGTACTTCTACTACGAGGAATCGTGCGGCCAGTGCACGCCGTGCCGTGAAGGCACCGGCTGGCTGTATCGCGTCGTGAACCGTATCGAGCACGGCGAAGGCCGCCAGGAAGATCTGGACCTGCTGAACTCGGTTGCCGAGAACATCATGGGTCGCACGATCTGCGCACTCGGCGATGCGGCGGCGATGCCGGTACGCGGGATGCTCAAGCACTACTGGGACGAATTCGCGTACCACGTCGAGCACAAGCACTGCATGGTCGGCGGCCACGCGCACGCGGCGGCAGCCTGAAGCGTACCCGGTTGCGGAATTTGAGCGCACGGTCGGGCGAAGGCGCGAACGGGCGGAAATAGGTTAAGGACCATTCACCATCATGGTTGAACTTGAAATAGACGGCAAGAAGGTCGAGGTGCCCGAAGGCAGCATGGTGATCCAGGCTGCGCACAAGGCGGATACGTACATTCCTCACTTCTGCTATCACAAGAAACTGTCGGTTGCGGCCAACTGCCGGATGTGTCTCGTCGAAGTCGAGAAGATGCCGAAGGCCGTGCCTGCGTGCGCGACCCCCGTGTCGGCCGGCATGATCGTCCATACGCAATCCGACAAGGCCGTGAAGGCGCAGCAGTCGGTGATGGAATTCCTCCTCATCAACCACCCGCTCGACTGCCCGATCTGCGATCAGGGCGGCGAATGCCAGCTGCAGGATCTGGCGGTCGGTTACGGCAAGTCGTCGTCGCGCTACTCGGAAGAGAAGCGCGTGGTGTTCCACAAGAACGTGGGCCCGCTGATCTCGATGGAAGAAATGTCGCGCTGCATCCACTGCACGCGCTGCGTCCGTTTCGGCCAGGAAATCGCCGGCGTGATGGAGTTCGGCATGCTGGGCCGCGGCGAGCACTCGGAAATCACGACGTTCGTCGGCAAGACGGTCGATTCCGAAATGTCGGGCAACATGATCGACCTGTGCCCGGTCGGCGCGCTGACCAGCAAGCCGTTCCGCTACAGCGCCCGTACGTGGGAACTGTCGCGCCGCAAGTCGGTGAGCCCGCACGATTCCGTCGGCGCGAACCTCGTCGTTCAAGTGAAGAACAATCGCGTGATGCGCGTGCTGCCGTTCGAGAACGAAGCCATCAACGAATGCTGGATCTCGGACAAGGATCGCTTCTCGTATGAAGGCCTCAACAGCGAAGAGCGCCTGACGAAGCCGATGCTGAAGCAGGGCGGCCAGTGGATCGAAACCGACTGGCAGACCGCACTCGAATACGTCGCGAAGGGCCTGAAGGGCATCGCCGCGGATCACGGCGCGAACGCGCTGGCGATGCTCGCGAGCGCGCACAGCACGGCCGAAGAGCTGTTCCTCGTGAAGCAGCTCGCCAACGAACTGAAGACGCCGAACGTCGACTTCCGTCTGCGTCAGCAGGATTTCTCGGCGCCGGTCCAGGGCGCACCGTGGCTCGGCATGCCGATCGCCGACCTGTCGAACGTGGACGCCGCGTTCGTCGTCGGGTCGTTCCTGCGCCGTGACCACCCGTTGTTCGCCGCTCGCCTGCGTCAGGCCGCGAAGAACGGCGCGAAGCTGCACTTCCTGCACGCGACCGGTGACGACGCCCTGATCCCGACTGCGCAGCGCATCGTTGCTGCACCGTCGGCATGGCTCGACCAGTTGGCCGGCATTGCAGCGGCCGTCGCGCAACTGCGCGGCGTCGCACTGCCCGACACGCTCGCGGGCGTCACGGCATCGCCGGCCGCGCAGGCTGTCGCCCAGTCGCTCGCGAACGGTGAACGCCGCGCGGTGCTGCTCGGCAACGTCGCGGTCCGCCATCCGGAATTCGCCAAGCTGCACGCCGTTGCCAAGTGGATCGCCGACAACACCGGCGCCACGTTCGGCTTCCTGACGGAAGCGGCGAACACGGTCGGCGCGCACGTCGTCGGCGCACTGCCGGGCGAAGGCGGCCTGAACGCGCGCGAAGCGTTCGAGCAGCCGCGCAAGGGCTACGTGCTGCTGAACGTCGAACCGGAATTCGACACCGCCGATCCGGCGCAGGCGCTTGCCGCGCTGAACCAGGCTGAGATGGTCGTCGTGATGTCGCCGTTCAAGCATGGCCTCGACTACGCCGACGTGCTGCTGCCGGTTGCGCCGTTCACGGAAACGGCCGGTACGTTCGTCAACGCCGAAGGCACCGTGCAGAGCTTCAACGGCGTCGTGCGCCCGCTCGGCGATACGCGTCCGGGGTGGAAGGTGCTGCGCGTGCTCGGCAGCCTGCTCGGCCTGCCGAACTTCGAATACGAGACCGCGGAAGAAGTGCGTCTCGCCGCGCTCGGCGACGCTGGCGTCGCGAGCCGCCTGTCGAACCAGACGTCGGTCGCACCGGCTCGTGCTGCAGCGAATGCCGCGAACGGCGGCTTCGAGCGCCTGGCCGATGTGCCGATCTATCACGCCGACGCACTCGTGCGCCGCGCAGGTGCACTGCACCTGACGGCTGCCGCGAAGGCGGCGAATGCCGCAGCCCTGCCGGCCGCGCTGTTCGACAAGCTGGGCTTGAAGGAAGGCGACGCGGTGCGCGTGCGCCAGGGCGAGCGTGCGGTGCAGTTGCCGGCCGTGCGCGACGCGAATCTTGCGGAGACCGTCGTTCGCGTGTCGGCGGCAACGCCTGCCGGCGCAGCGCTCGGCAGCCTGTCCGGTGAACTGGTGGTGGAGAAGGCGTAAATGAGCTTGTTCGATACGATCAACGCGGGCGGGTCCCAGCTTCTCGGCTTCGCATGGCCGACGGTGTGGGCAATCGTGCGCATCCTCGTCGTCTCCGTCGTCATCCTGCTGTGCGTCGCGTACCTGATTCTGTGGGAACGCAAGCTGATCGGCTGGATGCACGTGCGTCTCGGCCCGAACCGCGTCGGCCCCGGCGGCTTGCTGCAGCCGATCGCCGACGTGCTGAAGCTGCTGCTGAAGGAAGTCATTCAGCCGAGCGCCGCCAGCCGCTGGCTGTACCTGATCGCGCCGGTGATGACCGTCGTGCCGGCGTTCGCCGTGTGGGCCGTGATCCCGTTCCAGGCCGAAGCGGTCCTCGCGAACGTGAACGCGGGCCTGCTGTACGCGATGGCGATCTCGTCGATCGGCGTGTACGCGGTGATTCTCGCAGGCTGGGCATCGAACTCGAAGTACGCGTTCCTCGGTGCGATGCGCGCCGCGGCACAGATGGTGTCGTACGAAATCTCGATGGGCTTCGCGCTGGTGCTGGTGCTGATGACGGCCGGCAGCCTGAACCTGTCGGAAATCGTCGGTTCGCAGCAGCACGGCTTCTTCGCGGGCCACGGCGTGAACTTCCTGTCGTGGAACTGGCTGCCGCTGCTGCCGGCGTTCGTCGTGTACTTCATCTCGGGCATCGCCGAAACGAACCGCCACCCGTTCGACGTGGTGGAAGGGGAGTCGGAAATCGTTGCCGGTCACATGATCGATTACTCGGGTATGGCGTTCGCGCTGTTCTTCCTCGCCGAGTACATCAACATGATCGTGATCTCGGCACTGACCGCGACGCTGTTCCTCGGCGGCTGGGATGCACCGTTCGAATTCCTGTCGTTCATTCCGGGCATCTTCTGGCTGGTGCTGAAGATATTCGCGCTGCTGTCGGTGTTCATCTGGGTTCGCGCGACGTTCCCGCGTTTCCGTTACGACCAGATCATGCGCTTGGGCTGGAAGGTGTTCCTGCCCGTCACGGTGGTCTGGGTGGTCGTGGTCGGCTTCTGGATGATGTCGCCGCTCAACATCTGGGTGAAGTAATCGGACGAAATCATGAGCGCAATCCAACACTTCTTTAAGACCTTCTTCCTGACCGAGCTCCTGCAGGGGCTCGCGCTGACCGGCCGTTACACGTTCAAGCGCAAGGTCACCGTGCAGTTCCCGGAAGAAAAGACGCCGATCTCGCCGCGTTTCCGCGGGCTGCACGCACTGCGCCGCTACGAAAACGGCGAAGAGCGCTGCATCGCGTGCAAGCTGTGCGAGGCCGTGTGCCCCGCGCTGGCGATCACGATCGAGTCGGAAACGCGCGCGGACAACACGCGCCGCACGACGCGCTACGACATCGACCTGACGAAATGCATCTTCTGCGGTTTCTGCGAAGAGAGCTGCCCGGTCGATTCGATCGTCGAGACGCAGATTCTCGAGTACCACGGCGAAAAGCGCGGCGACCTGTATTTCACGAAGGAAATGCTGCTCGCGGTGGGCGATCGCTACGAGAAGGACATCGCCGCGGCGAAGGCTGCCGACGCGCCGTATCGTTGATTGTGTTTGCAGTGCCGGCCCGAAGCCTGGGCCGAGCCGCCGCGACGGGTGCGGCACGCGAGAGCGTCCCGCAAGCCGCGCCTGACTATGGCCTAACGATGAACCGGTAATCATGGAATTCACGACCGTACTGTTCTACATCTTCGCGCTGCTCCTGGTGGTATCAGGGCTGAAGGTGATCACTTCGCGCAACCCGGTGGCGTCTGCGCTTTTCCTTGTGCTGGCGTTCTTCAACGCCGCCGCGATCTGGATGCTGCTGGAAGCGGAGTTCCTCGCGATCCTGCTGGTGCTGGTCTACGTGGGCGCCGTGATGGTGCTGTTCCTGTTCGTCGTGATGATGCTGGACATCAACATCGACTACCTGCGCCGCGACTTCAAGCGCTTCGTCCCGATGGCGACCGTGGTCGGCGCGATCATCGTGATCGAAACCGCGCTGATCCTGTGGCGCGGCTACGGCGACACGCAGACGGTGCACGCGATGGCGACGGGCGAGATGGCCAACTGGTCGAACACGCGCCTGATCGGCAAGGTGATCTACACCGACTACATCTTCGCGTTTGAAATCGCCGGCCTCGTGCTGCTGGTCGCGATCATTGCCGCGATCGGGCTGACCGAGCGCAAGGGCAAGGACAGCAAGCGCCAACGTGTATCGGATCAGGTGAAGGTGCGCCGCAACGACCGCGTGCGCCTCGTGAAGATGGAAGCGGAAAAGCCGCAGCCGGAAACGGCGCAGAGCGAAGCCGGTTCGGGCACCAACGGCTAAGCGGAGGAAAAGAAAACATGCTGACTCTTGCTCATTACCTCGTGCTCGGCGCGATCCTCTTTGCGATCGCGATCGTCGGGATTTTCCTGAACCGCCGCAACGTCATCATCATCCTGATGTCGATCGAACTGATGCTGCTGGCGGTGAACACCAACTTCGTCGCGTTTTCGCACTACCTCGGCGATGTGCACGGCCAGATCTTCGTGTTCTTCGTGCTGACCGTCGCCGCAGCGGAAGCCGCGATCGGCCTCGCGATTCTGGTGACCCTGTTCCGTAAGCTCGACACGATCAATGTCGAGGATCTCGATCAGCTCAAAGGTTAATTTCAGGCAACGCTGTTATGTCAACGACACTCAATGAAAACCTGCTGCTGGCGATTCCGCTCGCTCCGCTGGCCGGCTCGCTGATTGCGGGGCTGTTCGGGAACGCAGTCGGGCGCAAGGGCGCACACCGGATCACGATCCTCGGCGTAATGATCGCGTTCCTCCTGTCGGCGAAAGTCTTCTTCGACGTGATGGGCGGCGCAAGCTTCAACGCGACCGTCTACGAATGGATGAACGTCGGCTCGCTGAAGCTCGAAGTCGGCTTCCTCGTCGATTCGCTGACCGCGATGATGATGGTCGTCGTGACCTTCGTCTCGCTGATGGTGCACGTATATACGATCGGCTACATGGCGGAAGAAGACGGCTACCAGCGCTTCTTCTCGTACATCTCGCTGTTCACGTTCTCGATGCTGATGCTCGTGATGAGCAACAACTTCCTGCAGCTGTTCTTCGGCTGGGAAGCGGTGGGTCTGGTGTCGTACCTGCTGATCGGCTTCTACTTCACGCGTGAGAGCGCGATCTACGCGAACATGAAGGCGTTCCTCGTGAACCGCGTGGGTGACTTCGGCTTCCTGCTCGGCATCGGCCTGCTGCTCGCATTCGCCGGCTCGATGAACTACGGCGAAGTGTTCGCAAAGCGCGCGGAACTCGCGAGCCTGCACTTCCCGGGCACCGACTGGGGCCTGCTGACCGTTGCCTGTATCTGCCTGTTCATCGGCGCGATGGGTAAGTCGGCACAGTTCCCGCTGCACGTGTGGCTGCCGGACTCGATGGAAGGCCCGACCCCGATCTCCGCGCTGATTCACGCGGCGACGATGGTGACCGCCGGCATCTTCATGGTGTCGCGCATGTCGCCGCTGTTCGAGCTGTCGGATACCGCGCTGTCGTTCATCACGGTGATCGGCGCGATCACGGCGCTCTTCATGGGCTTCCTC
Organism: Burkholderia sp. AU33423; assembly: GCF_002223135.1. Lineage (NCBI taxonomy): Bacteria > Pseudomonadati > Pseudomonadota > Betaproteobacteria > Burkholderiales > Burkholderiaceae > Burkholderia > Burkholderia sp. AU33423. The sequence continues at coordinate 19,887 of NZ_NKFH01000005.1, read as the reverse complement.
GGCATCGTCCAGAACGACATCAAGCGCGTGGTCGCGTACTCGACGCTGTCGCAGCTCGGCTACATGACCGTCGCGCTCGGCGTGTCCGCTTACCCGGTCGCCGTGTTCCACCTGATGACGCACGCGTTCTTCAAGGCGCTGCTGTTCCTCGGCGCCGGCTCGGTCATCATGGGCATGCACCACGACCAGGACATGCGCAACATGGGCGGCCTGCGCAAGTACATGCCGATCACGTGGATCACGTCACTCGTCGGTTCGCTCGCGCTGATCGGCACGCCGTTCTTCTCGGGCTTCTACTCGAAGGACTCGATCATCGACGCGGTGAAGCTGTCGCACCTGCCTGGTTCGGGCTTCGCGTACTTCGCGGTCGTCGCGAGCGTGTTCGTCACGGCGCTGTACTCGTTCCGCATGTACTTCCTGGTGTTCCACGGCGAAGAGCGCTTCCGCAAGCCGAAGCATCCGGAATCGCCGATGGGCATGGCGGCCGCGCACGGCCACGACGATCACGGCCATGGCCACGGTCATGACGACCACGCGCACGAACCGCACGAGACCCCGTGGGTCGTGTGGGTGCCGCTGGTCCTGCTGGCGATCCCGTCGGTCATCATCGGCGCGATCGCGATCAGCCCGATGCTGTTCGGCGACTTCTTCCAGCACGGCGTTGCATTCGACAAGGTGATCTTCATCGGCGAAAACCATCCGGCACTGGCCGAGATGGCCGAAGAGTTCCACGGCTGGGTGGGCATGGGCCTGCACTCGGTGTCGGGCCTGCCGGTCTGGCTCGCGCTCGCCGGTGTCGTTGTCGCATGGTTCCTGTACCTGAAGCGTCCGGAACTGCCGGCGTCGATCCGCCGCGCGTTCGGCCCGATCTACACGCTGCTGGACAACAAGTACTACATGGACAAGATCAACGAAGTGGTGTTCGCCCGTGGTTCGGTGGCGATCGGCCGCGGCCTGTGGAAGGAAGGTGACGTCGTGGTGATCGACGGCCTCGTCAACGGCAGCGCCCGGTTCATCGGCTGGTTCGCCGGCGTGATCCGCTTCCTCCAATCCGGTTACATCTATCACTACGCGTTCGCCATGATCATCGGCATGCTGGGGCTCCTGACCCTGTTTGTAACGCTCGGCGGCAAATAAGGCGGGGGACAACTTAATGCACGCTTTTCCGATTCTCAGTACCGCGATCTGGCTGCCGATCGTTTTCGGCCTCCTCGTGCTTGCGGTGGGTAACGACAAAAATCCGGGGACGGCCCGCTGGATCGCGCTGATCGGTTCGCTGCTCGGCCTGGCGGTCACGATCCCGCTGATCACGGGCTTCGACTCGAGCACGGCTGCACTGCAGTTCGTCGAGAAGTCGACCTGGATCGAACGCTTCGACATCGCGTATCACCTCGGCGTCGACGGCATCTCGATGTGGTTCGTCGTGCTGACCGCGCTGATCACGGTGATCGTCGTGATCGCCGCATGGGAAGTGATCACCGAGAACGTCGCGCAGTACCTCGCGGCATTCCTGATCCTGTCCGGGATCATGATCGGCGTATTCTCGGCGGCCGACGGCCTGCTGTTCTACGTGTTCTTCGAAGCGACCCTGATCCCGATGTACATCATCATCGGCGTGTGGGGTGGCCCGAACCGCGTGTATGCGGCATTCAAGTTCTTCCTGTACACGCTGGCCGGCTCGCTGCTGATGCTGGTCGCGCTGATCTACCTGTACACGGAAACGCATTCGTTCGACCTCGCGACGTGGCAGAACGCCAAGATCGCGATGACGCCGCAGATACTGTTGTTCATCGCGTTCTTCCTCGCGTTTGCAGTGAAGGTGCCGATGTGGCCGGTCCACACCTGGCTGCCGGACGCACACGTGGAAGCGCCGACGGGCGGCTCGGTCGTGCTGGCGGCGATCATGCTGAAGCTCGGTGCATACGGTTTCCTGCGCTTCTCGCTGCCGATCACGCCTGACGCGAGCCACTTCCTGGCACCCGTCGTGATCACGCTGTCGCTGATCGCGGTGATCTACATCGGCCTCGTCGCGATGGTGCAGTCCGACATGAAGAAGCTGGTCGCGTATTCGTCGATCGCGCACATGGGCTTCGTCACGCTCGGCTTCTTCATCTTCAACCAGCTCGGCGTCGAAGGCGCGATCATCCAGATGATCTCGCACGGCTTCGTGTCGGGCGCGATGTTCCTGTGCATCGGCGTGCTGTACGACCGCGTGCACTCGCGCCAGATCGCCGATTACGGTGGCGTCGTCAACGTGATGCCGAAGTTCGCGGCCTTCGCGATGCTGTTCTCGATGGCCAACTGCGGCCTGCCGGGTACGTCGGGTTTCGTCGGCGAGTTCATGGTGATTCTCGCGGCCGTCCAGTACAACTTCTGGATCGCATTCGGCGCGGCATTCACGCTGATCCTCGGCGCGGCTTACACGCTGTGGATGTACAAGCGCGTGTACTTCGGCGCGGTTGCGAACGATCACGTTGCCAAGCTGAAGGACATCGGCCGTCGCGAATTCCTGATGCTGGCTGTGCTCGCCGCGTTCACGATGCTGATGGGCCTGTATCCGAAGCCTTTCACCGACGTGATGCACGTTTCCGTGGAAAACCTCCTCTCCCATGTCGCGCAGTCGAAGCTGCCGCTGGCCCAGTAATCGCGAGCGGAGGAACTCAAGATCATGAACGCTCCTATGAATGTCCTGTTGCCTGACGCGCTGGTGATGGCCGCCATCGTCGTCGCATGGCTGAACGACACCTTTACCGGTGCTTCCGGCCGCCGCCTGACTTATCTGATCGCGGTCGTATCGTCGGTTGTCGCCGGCGTGTGGTTCGCGGTGCAGGCACTCGATCCGCAGCAGTACTACTTCTTCTCGAAGATGGTCGTCGTCGACTCGTTCGCGAGCATGATGAAGGCTGTCGTGTCGTTCGGTTTCGCGGTCTCGCTCGTCTATTCGCGCAAGTACCTCGAAGATCGCGACATGTTCCGCGGTGACGTGTTCCTGCTCGGCATGTTCTCGCTGCTTGGTCAGCTGGTCATGGTGTCGGGCAACAACTTCCTGACGCTGTACCTCGGTCTCGAACTGATGTCGCTGTCGCTGTATGCCGTCATCGCGCTGCGCCGCGATGCCGCACAGTCGAGCGAAGCCGCGATGAAGTACTACGTGCTGGGCGCGCTCGCATCGGGTTTCGTGCTCTACGGCATCTCGATGCTGTACGGCGCGACCGGCTCGCTCGAGCTGGGCGAGGTGTACAAGGCGGTCGGCGGCAACACCGATGCAGCCGTGCTGATGTTCGGCGTGGTCTTCATCGTCGCCGGTATCGCGTTCAAGCTCGGCGCCGTGCCGTTCCACATGTGGGTGCCGGACGTCTACCAGGGCGCACCGACCGCGATGACGCTGTTCGTCGGCGGTGGCCCGAAGGTTGCCGCGTTCGCGTGGGGCCTGCGCTTCCTGGTGATGGGCCTGCTGCCGCTCGCACAGAACTGGCAGACCGCGCTCGTGATCCTGGCCGCACTGTCGCTGATCGTCGGCAACATCACGGGTATCGTCCAGCGCAACATCAAGCGGATGCTTGCGTACTCGGCGATCTCGAACATGGGCTTCGTGCTGCTCGGCCTGCTCGCGGGCATCGTGAAGGGCGACGCAACGGCACCGGCGAACGCATACAGCTCGGCGATGTTCTACGCGATCGTCTACCTGATCACGACGCTCGGCTCGTTCGGCGTGGTGATGCTGCTCGCACGCCGCGATTTCGAAGCCGAAACGATCGACGACTTCAAGGGCCTCAACAAGCGCAGCCCGGTGTTCGCGTTCGTGATGATGGTCATGATGTTCTCGCTGGCAGGCATTCCGCCGACCGTCGGCTTCTACGCGAAGCTCGCCGTGCTCGAGGCGACCGTCAACGCGGGCCTCACGTGGCTGGCCGTGCTGGCCGTGATCACGTCGCTGTTCGGCGCGTTCTACTACCTGCGCATCGTGAAGCTGATGTACTTCGATGCACCGCAGGATACGACGCCGATTTCGGGCGATTTCTGCAAGCGTACGATCCTCGTGCTGAACGGCCTGGCGGTCGTCGCGCTCGGCCTGATCCCGAGCCCGCTGCTGACGGCCTGCCTGCAGGCAATTCGTCACACGCTGCCGCTGTAATGTCGGCAGCCGGCTGGTTTATCGTGCTGTTGGCGCTCGTCTGCGCCAACCTGCCGTTCCTGAACCAACGCCTCTTCGCCGTCGTGCCGTTCGGCGCGGCGAAGAAGAGCGGGTGGGTGCGGATCGGCGAGCTGATCGTGCTGTACTTCATCGTTGGCGCGCTCGGCTTCTGGCTCGAGTCGCGCGCCGGCAACCGCTTCGAACAGGGCTGGCAGTTCTACGCGATCACGTTCAGTTTGTTCGTCGTGTTCGCGTTTCCCGGCTTCACGTTCCAGTATCTCGTCAAACGACGCTGACGGCTTCGGCCGTCGCGCTCATTCCCGGAGCCGCCGATGGCCGAACTACCCAATCACGACGCCGCACTGACCGAAACCTGCCTCGAAAGCGAGGCGATCTTCGAAGGCGCGTTCCTCAAGCTCAAGCGCGATACCGTCCGTCTGCCGGATGGCAAGAAAGCCACGCGCGAATACGTCCAGCATCCGGGCGCGGTGATGGTGATCCCGCTGTTCGACGACGGCCGCGTGCTGATGGAAAGCCAGTATCGCTACCCGATCGGCAAGGTGATGGCCGAATTCCCGGCCGGCAAGCTCGATCCGAACGAAGGCGCGCTCGCATGCGCGGTGCGCGAACTGCGTGAAGAAACCGGCTACACGGCGCGCGAGTACGTGTTCCTGGCCCGGATTCACCCGATCATTTCCTATTCGACCGAATTCATCGACCTGTACCTGGCGCGCGGGCTGACGGCCGGCGAGCGCAAGCTCGATGACGGCGAATTCCTCGAGACCTTCACCGCGACGCAGGCCGACCTGCAGGAATGGGTGCGTACGGGCCAGATCACCGACGTGAAGACGATCATCGGCACGATGTGGCTCGACAAGGTGTTGTCGGGCACGTGGCCGCTCGGGCCGGTCGTGACGCCCTGAGCGCGGCGTCAGCGGCGGGTTGGGGGCCGCGTTACAATCCGGTGACGCGGCGCCGCCGCGTCGCGCGACCGGTATTTAGCACGACCGTTCACAAAACCGCTTTTTGCGCTACACTCGTCACACGCCCTGATTCAGCATGAAGGTCCTCGATTTACAGTGCCCGCACGGTCATCGGTTCGAAGGCTGGTTCGCTTCCGCCGATGAATTCGAAGCGCAGTTGTCCCGCAAGCTGGTCGAATGTCCGGTGTGCGGAACGACCGAGGTCAACCGTCTGCCGTCGGCGCCGCGCCTGAACCTGTCGGGCGCGACGCAGGCACAGCCGGTCGATTCGCGTGCACTGCAGGCGCAGGTAATGCGTGCGCTGCGCGAGGTGCTGGAGAAAACCGAGAATGTGGGCGAGCGCTTCGCCGAGGAAGCGCGGCGCATCCATTACAACGAGGCGCCGGCACGCAGCATTCGTGGCGTCACGACGCTCGAAGATGCGCAATCCTTGGCCGAAGAAGGCATCGACGTGATGCCGCTGCCGATTCCTGCCGCGCTGAAAGAACCACTGCAATGACCTATGCAGTGAGTCCTTGCCGGGCCGGACGGCTGCGGACAGGAGACACTGCGCATGGATCTGGATTATTCCCCCTCGGACGACGCGTTCCGCGTCGACGTCCGCGCCTGGCTTGAGGCCAACCTGCCTCACGCACTGCGCGCCAAAGTACTCGATCACAAACGACTCGATCGCGAGGATTTCGCGAGCTGGCACCGGATTCTCGGTCAGCGCGGCTGGTCTGCGCCCGCATGGCCCGTCGAATACGGCGGCCCGGGCTGGAACGCGACGCAACGACACATCTGGGACGAGGAGTGCGCGCGGATCGGCGCGCCGACCGTGCTGCCGTTCGGCGTATCGATGGTTGCGCCGGTGTTGATGAAATACGGCAGCGAAGCGCAGAAGCGTCATTATCTGCCGCGCATTCTCGACGGCTCGGACTGGTGGTGCCAGGGCTATTCGGAGCCGGGTTCGGGATCCGACCTCGCATCGTTGCGCACGCGCGCGGAGCGCCAGGGCGACCACTACGTCGTCAATGGCCAGAAGACCTGGACAACGCTCGGCCAGTACGCCGACATGATGTTCTGCCTCGTGCGCACCGATCCGGCCGCGAAGAAACAGGAAGGCATCTCGTTCCTGCTGATCGACATGAAGACGCCCGGCATCACGGTGCGCCCGATCGTCATGCTCGACGAGGACCATGAGGTCAACGAGGTGTTCTTCGAGGACGTGAAGGTGCCGGTCGAGAATCTCGTCGGCGACGAGAACCGCGGCTGGACCTACGCGAAATACCTGCTTGGCCATGAGCGCACCGGCATCGCGCGCGTCGGCGCGTCGAAGCGCGAGCTCGCGTTCCTGAAGCGTGTGGCGTCGAACCAGCGCAAGAACGGCAAGCCGTTGCTCGCCGATCCCGTGTTCGCCGCGAAGGTCGCGGCGCTCGAGGTCGAGCTGATGGCGCTGGAGGTGACGGTGCTGCGCGTCGTCAGCCGCGAGACGAGCGGCAAGGGGCCGGGCCCCGAGGCGTCGATGCTGAAGATCAAGGGCACCGAAGTGCAGCAGGCGCTCACCGAGCTGATGGTCGACGCGATCGGCCCGCTCGCCGCACCGTTCGACGTACCGTTCCTCGACGGCCAGCGCGAGCACAGCATCGCGGGCGACGACGATGCGGCACCCCTTGCCGCGTACTACTTCAATTACCGGAAGACGTCGATCTACGGCGGTTCGAACGAGATCCAGAAGAACATCATCGCGCAGATGATTCTGGGGCTGTGATCAGGGAACGGAGACAACCATGGATTTCAGCTTTACCGATGAGCAGCAGCAGTTTGCCGACGCGCTGCGCCGTTATCTCGGCGAGCAATACGGCTTCGAAGCGCGCCAGGCAATCGTGCGCAGCGATGCGGGCGTGTCGGACACACAATGGAGCGCGTTTGCCGAACTGGGGTTGACCGCACTGCCCGTGCCGGACGCGCAGGGTGGCTTTGGCGGCGGCCCGGTCGACATGCTGGTCGTGATGCAGGAACTCGGCCGTGCGCTCGTGATCGAGCCGTACTGGGCAACGGCGGTGGGTGTCGAGGCCTTGCGCGTTGCCGGTTCCGGCGCGGGTGAGGATGCGGCGCTGCTGGAAGCCGTCGCGCAGGGGCACAAGCGTGTGGCAGTCGCGTTCCATGAACCGCATGCGCGCTACGACCTGTTCGAACTCGACACGCATGCGCGCGAGCAGGGCGGCACGTACCGGCTGACCGGCACGAAGTCGGTCGTTCAGCATGGCGCACAGGCGGATGCGTGGATCGTGCCCGCACGCGTCGACGGAGGCGGCATCGGCCTCTTCGTCGTCGAGCGGGACGCCGCGAACGCGAAGGTGGTCGACTACCGGACGATCGACGGCCAGCGCGCCGCGACGATTGGGTTCAATGAAACGCCGGCGCGACTGCTGACGGGCGGTGCGCGCGACGCTGCGGCCCTCGAGCAGGTTGCCGATTACGCGACGTTCCTGCTGTGCGCGGAGGCGGTCGGCGTGCTCGACGAACTGAATCGCGCGACGGTCGAATACACGAAGACACGCGAACAGTTCGGCGTGCCGATCGCGCGTTTCCAGGCGCTGCAGCACCGGATGGTCGACATGCTGATCCATGCCGAGCAGGCGCGTTCGCTGACCTATCTGGCAGCCGTACGCTACGCGAGCGGCGATGCCGATGCGCGGCGCAAGGCGGTGTCGGCTGCGAAAGCGCGTGTCGGCGCCGCCGCGCGCTTCGTCGGCCAACAGGCCGTCCAATTGCACGGCGGCATGGGCGTGACCAACGAGGTCGCCGCCGCGCACCTGTTCAAGCGGCTGACGATCATCGAGACGACGCTCGGCGACACCGATCATCATCTCGCCCGCATCGCAGCGCTGCCCGATTTCGCGCAGACCGACGCGGCATGACGGCGATGCGCGAGTGCACCAACGAAGGAGACACCTAGTGGGCATCAGTTACGAAGACCTGGTGGTCGGCAGTACCACCGAAGTGGGCCGCTACACGTTCGAACCGGACGACATCAAGGCGTTCGCGCAACGCTATGACCCGCAGCCGTTCCACCTCGACGAAGAAGCCGGGAAAGCATCGCATTTCGGCGGGCTCGTCGCGAGCGGCTGGCATACGTGTTCGGTGTTCATGAGCCTGCTCATCAAGAAGCTCGGGTCGGACTCGACGAGCATGGGCTCTCCCGGCATCGATTCGATCCGTTGGCTCAAGCCGGTGCGCGCCGGCGACACGATCACGATGTATCAGAAGGTCCACGACAAGCGCGTATCGGAAAGCAAGCCCGACCGCGGCATCGTGTCGACGGAGTGGGTCGGCGTGAACGGCGCTGGCGAGACGGTGATCACTGTACATACCAAGGTGATCTTCGGGCTGCGCCATCCGGGAGGCACGCACGCATGACCGACGTGACCTTGCCGCTGATCGCATCGGCGCAGGCGCTGCAGGCGCGAGTCGGCGTAGAGCCGCTCGCGAGCGGCTGGATCGCGATCGACCAGCGTCGTGTCGATGGCTTTGCCGATGCGACCGGCGATCATCAATGGATTCACGTCGATCCCGAACGCGCGCGGCGCGAGTCGCCATTCGGCGGGCCGATCGCGCACGGGTTCCTGACGCTGTCGCTGATTCCGGCGTTGATGGCCGACGCGATGCGTTTCGAGCAGAAGATGGGTGTGAACTACGGACTGAACCGCGTGCGGTTCCTGAAGCCGGTGCCAGTCGGTGCGCGTGTGCGTGCGCTGTTTGCGGTAAAGGAAACCGCCGAGGCCGCGCGGGACGGTGTGCAGGTGACGTGGTCGGTGACGGTGCAGGTCGAGCGTCCCGATGTGCCGCTGCCAGTCTGCGCGGCGGAATTCATCACGCTGCATTACTTCTGAAGCGGGGAGCGGCATGCACGGATGCCGCTCCGCCCGTCACATGCGTGTCAGTGCTTCGCGTATTGCGTCGCGCCGAACAGCACCTCGCGTGCCTTGTCGTCCTGCAGCGCCTTGCGCATCGACGCGAGCACTTCGACACCGCGTTGCACGGCCGGTCGCGCGGCGATCGCGTCGTACCAGCGCTTCACGTTCGGCAATTCGTCGAGCACGATGCCCTGGTTCTGCCACGAGCGCGTCCACGGGAACGTCGCAATGTCCGCGATCGTGTACGCGTCGCCTGCGAGATATTCGGATTCGCCGAGGCGCTTGTCCATCACGTTGTACAGGCGCTTTGCCTCGTTCGTGTACCGGTTGACCGCATACTCGATCTTCTCCGGCGCATACAGGCGGAAGTGGTGCGCCTGCCCGAGCATCGGGCCGACGCCGCCCATCTGGAACATCAGCCATTCGAGCGTCGCGTAGCGTGCGGCCGGATCGGTCGGCAGGAACTTGCCGGTCTTCTCCGCGAGGTAGATCAGGATCGCGCCCGATTCGAACAGCGAGATCGGCGTGCCGCCGGGGCCGTCCGGATCGACGATCGCGGGGATCTTGTTGTTCGGGCTGATCTTCAGGAATTCCGGCTTGAACTGGTCGCCTGCGCCGATATCGACCGGATGGGCACGATAAGCGAGGCCCGTTTCCTCGAGCATGATGTGCACCTTGTGGCCGTTCGGGGTCGCCCAGCTATAGACGTCGATCATCGTGAACTCCTTGGTTGCATGCGCGAACACGGCGCAGGCAGCGCCGCGACAGGCGATTATTAGAGCATGGATCGATGCGGGCTGCCGGCGACGGAAATGTGCGTGCCGATGCGTGCGTTGCATGACAGGGCGCCGGGGGCGATTGCGTATCGTCCCGAGTCGTCGAGAGGGAGGCGTCGCCGCGCCGCACCGGGTCGATGCGGTGGCGATGCTTCAATTCAATAGCTGGCGCGACGGTTCAGCGCTTGTAGCGGGGCGGGCGTTTCTCGAGAAATGCGGTGATGCCTTCGAGCCCGTCCGCATGATGCAGCGATGCGACGAAATGATCTCGCTCCGTGGCGAGATGCGCGTCGAGCGGTTGCGTCGTCGCGTCGTCGAGCAGCGACTTGATGCGCGTGAGTGCGTTCGGTGAGATGCCGGCGAGCGCATCGGCCCATGCCAGTGCGTCGGTCAGTGCCGCGCCGGGCACGGCGAGCCGGTTGACGACGCCGAGCGTGTGCAGACGTTCGGCTGCAACGGGCTTGCCTTCGAACAGGATCTCGGCTGCGATCGCACGCGGCAGCGCGCGGGCGATGAACCACGAACCGCCCCCATCGGGCGTCAGGCCGACACGCGCGTACGACATCACGAACTTCGCATCGTGCGCGGCGACGATCAGGTCGCACGCGAGCGCGAGCGAGAAGCCCGCGCCGGCCGCGGCGCCTTCGACTGCTGCGATCACCGGCTTCGTCGAAGCGTGGATCGCCGTTACCCATGCGGCGAGCTGATCGATGCTGTCGGCCTGGTAGGACGGATCCTTCGAGCGGTTGTCGAGCAGCCGGTTCAGATTGCCGCCCGCGCAGAAGAAGCGATCGGCGCCGGTGAGTATGACCGCGCGAATCCCGGGATCCCGTTCGGCAGTGGCGAGCGCTTCGATGCCGGCCGCGTACATGTCGGGATGCAGCGCATTGCGCGCGCCGGGGTTGGAAAGCGTGAGGACGAGCGTCGATTCGCTCTCGGGCGGACGCGAGGCCAGCAGTTCAGCACTCATGCGAGCGTGTCTCCATCGGATGGCAGGGCTGCGGCAGCGGACACATAGCGCGTGCTGATGCGGACGATGTCGTAGCAGAGGTATTGTTGTCGTGGCGGACGCAAAACTTGCTTTAGACTAGCACGAACGTGCTTTTCAGCGCGATGAATCCCGATGCGGCCGACATCGATGCGGCCGCGCTTCAGCAAGGAAGGAGACTCCGATGCTACAGCTGTGCGGTATCCCGTTGTCCAACTATTACAACAAGGTGAAGTTCGTCCTGATCGAGCACGACATTCCGTTCGAGGAGTCGGTATGCGGATTGCCGGTCGTCGATCCGGCACAGCTCGCCGATTCGCCGCTCGGCAAGATTCCCTTTCTGAAGACCGAGGAAGGCGCGCTGTTCGAGTCGCAGGTGATCATCGAGTACCTGGCGGCGCGCTATCCCGAAAAAGGCATTTTCCCGGCGAGCCCGTTCGCGGCCGCGAAGGTACGCGAACTGATCGAGACGCTCGAACTGTATCTCGAATGGATGGCGCGCGAGGTTTACACCGAAGCGTTTTTTGGCGGCAAGGTCAGCGACGGGATGAAGGCGCACGTCGAGAAGCGCCTGCCGCGCGCGATCGATGGATTCAAGCAGATGACGCAGTTTTCACCGTATGTGCTCGGCGAGTCGTTCGGCCTCGCGGACATCGCCGCGTGGGTCCATCTGCCGGTCATCGGCATGGCGACGAAAGCCGTATTCGGACGCGATTTCCTGCTCGATGCAGGCATCGACTGGAAGGCGCATGCGAAGAAGGTGAGCGAGCGCCCAGCCGCACAGCGCGTGGCGGCCGAGCGCAAGGCGTATATCGACGCGACGAACGTCGCGCGTTCGTAAGCGTGGTTCCCGCAGGGCGGTGTGCGACCGCCCGTGCGGGTCTTACAGGCGGGCGAGCCGTTCGAGCGCGGACGCGAGCGTGCTTTCCTGCTTCGCGAAGCAGAATCGGACGACGCCCGATTCGTGCGGCTCGTGATAGAACGCCGACACCGGAATGGCGGCCACGCCGATCTCCGACGTGAGCCACTTCGAGAATTCCGCTTCCGGCAGGTCGCTGATCGCCGAATAATCGACGCACTGGAAGTACGTGCCCGTGCAGGGCAGCAGCTTGAAGCGGGTGCGCTCGAGGCCGGCCCGGAAGAAGTCGCGCTTCTTCTGGTAGAAGCCGGCAAGCGTCAGATACGGCGCCGGGTCGCACAGGTAGTCGGCGAGCCCGATCTGCATCGGCGTGTTCACCGTGAACACGTTGAACTGGTGGACCTTGCGGAATTCCGCGGTCAGCGCGGCAGGCGCCGCGACATAGCCGACCTTCCAACCCGTCACGTGATAGGTCTTGCCGAAGCTCGACACGATGAAGCTGCGCGCGGCGAGTTCCGGATAGCGCGCGACGCTCTCGTGGCGCGCGCCGTCATAGACCATGTGCTCGTAGACCTCGTCGGACAGGATCAGCACGTTGGTGCCGCGCACGATCTCCTCGAGCTTGCGCATGTCCGACTCGCGCCACACGGTACCCGTCGGGTTATGGGGCGTGTTGATCAGGATCATGCGCGTTTTCGGCGTGATCGCGGCCGCCAGGCGGTCGAACGGGATCGCGTAGTCGGGCGCTTCCAGCGTGACGAACACGGGCTTGCCGCCCGCGAGTTCGATCGACGGCAGGTAGCTGTCGTAGGTCGGTTCGACGACGATCACTTCATCACCCGGATGCACCGTGCACATGATCGCGGTCAGCAACGCCTGCGTCGCGCCGGCCGTGACGGTGATTTCGGCCGCCGGATCGTAACGCCGGCCGTAGACCTGCGCGATCTTGTCGGCGATCGCGTCGCGCAGCGGCGCGACACCGGCCATCGGCGGATACTGGTTGTGCCCGTTGCGCATCGCGGCGGCAACCGCATCGACGATGCGCGGATCGCAGTCGAAATCCGGAAAGCCCTGGCCGAGGTTCACCGCGCCTTTTTCTGCGGCAAGCGCGCTCATGACCGTGAAGATCGTCGTGCCGACGTTCGGCAGGCGCGAGGGGAAAACGGGAGTCGTTGGCATGTCTGAAGGAGCGTTCATCGATACGGTCGAAATCGGGTGGTGCGGCGTAGGTCAGGCCGGCGTGGTCGTCGTGTCCGGCGCGGCGTCGAGCGAGCAGGCCTCGGTAAATGGCGCGGGCTGCGCGATCCGGAAGCCGAAGTCGCGTGCGGTGCGCTTCGCGAGCTTCAGCAGCGCGCGGTCTTTCGACACGAGCCACTCAACCTGGGCGGCGCGGGCGAGTTCGAGAAACTTCTGGTCGTCGCGGTCCTTGCATTTCGGCAACGGCGGCGCACCGGCGTCGACGGGCGGCGGCTCGACGAGGCTCGCGAGCCGGGCGACGGTCGCGAGTGCGGCCGCCTTGTCGATGGCGCGCGACTGGAATTGCGGATAGTCGAGCACGTATTCGAGCTCGGTCAGGCAGCGGCCGTCGATCACGGCGGCAAGCGCGCCGCTTTCGAGCGCGGCCCGGATCGGGCGCGTAGCGGGGTCGTCGAATACGAGGATGTCGATCCAGACGTTCGAGTCGAGCACGACGCGATGTGCGGCATGCGGGGCGAGAGAGCGGGTCATTCGTTACAATCGGTGGTTTTCGTCTGACCGCAAGGCACGGCGTGCCAGCGAGCCTCTATGATAATCGTTCTCTCTCCAGCCAAATCCCTCGACTACGATACGCCCGCGCACGTCCAGTCTTACACGAAGCCTGCATTCGTCGACGACGCGTCCGAGCTGATCGACGGCCTGCGCAAGCTGTCGCCGCAGGACATCGCGACACTGATGGATATCTCCGATCCGCTCGCGCGCCTGAATTTCCAGCGCTTCGCCGACTGGTCGTCGACCTTCACGCCGGCCAACGCGAAGCAGGCCGTGCTCGCGTTCAACGGCGACGTCTATGAAGGTTTCGACGCGAAATCGCTGTCGTCCGCCGATCTCGACTATGCGCAGCAGCACGTGCGCGTGCTGTCGGGCCTGTACGGACTGCTGCGTCCGCTCGACCTGCTGCAGCCGTACCGGCTCGAGATGGGCACGCGCTTCGCGAACGCGCGCGGCAAGGATCTGTACGCGTTCTGGGGCGACCGCATCACGCGGGCACTGAACGAACAGCTCGAAACGCGCAGCGGCGCGGCGCGCGTGCTGGTCAACTGCGCGTCGACCGAATACTTCAAGTCGGTCAAGCCGAAACTGCTGGCCGCACCGGTCATCACGCCGGTGTTCGAGGACTGGAAGGGCGGCCGCTACAAGATCATCAGCTTCCATGCGAAGCGTGCGCGGGGTCTGATGGCGCGCTTTATCGTCGAGAACCGTATTACCGACCCGAAGGCGCTGAAGGATTTCGCGACGGAAGGCTATGCGTTCGATGCGGCGGCGTCGAACGATTCGACTTACGTATATCGCCGGCGAGTCGGCGAGTGACCCTGCCGGCCGTTCACGAGACGGCCGGCGCATGCATGAGGCCGGGCAAGCACTACACCGCCTGTTCCGGTCGCCAGCTCGGCGTTAGCGCTAAAGCGCTAACGCCGGTCGACAAAGGAGAGACAGATGGCCCTTTCGATCACCAGCAATTTCGACGCAGGCGCAATCGACGTCGTGTCGTGCGACAGTCCCGATGCGATTCGGCTGCGCGTGCGCGGCGACACCCGCTCGGAATTCGCGCAATGGTTTTACTACCGCTTGACGGGCGCGCGTGGCGAGCGCTGCGTGATGACGTTCGAGAATGCGGCTGAATGCGCATATCCGTCGGGCTGGCGCAATTACAGCGCGGTGGCGAGCTACGACCGGGTCGACTGGTTCCGCGTGCCGACGACGTTCGACGGCAAGACGATGACCATCGACCATACACCGGAATTCGACAGCATCTACTACGCGTATTTCGAACCGTACTCGGAAGAACGTCACGCGGCATTTCTCGGCGCGGTCCAGCAGTTGCCGCAGGCGAGCGTCGTCGAACTCGGCCGCACGGTCGAGGGCCGTCCGATGTCGCTGCTGACGCTCGGTACGCCGGAAACCGACGGCGCGCCGAAGAAGAAGGTGTGGATCATCGCGCGCCAGCATCCTGGCGAGTCGATGGCCGAATGGTTCGTCGAAGGCCTCGTCAAGCGGCTGGCCGGATGGGGCGACTGGGCGGGCGATCCGGTCGCGCGCAAGCTGTACGATCGTGCGACGTTCTATATCGTCCCGAACATGAACCCGGACGGCAGCGTGCATGGCAACCTGCGCACCAATGCGGCAGGCGCGAACCTGAACCGCGAGTGGATGGCGCCCGATGCCGAGCGCAGCCCCGAGGTGCTGGCCGTGCGCGATGCAATCCATGCGATCGGCTGCGACATGTTCTTCGACATTCACGGCGACGAGGATCTGCCGTACGTGTTCGTTGCCGGGTCCGAGATGCTGCCGAGCTTTACCGAGCAGCAGGGCAAGGAGCAGACCGCGTTCATCGAAGCGTTCAAGGTCGCGAGCCCCGACTTCCAGACTGAGCACGGCTATGCCGCGAGCAGGTACAAGGAAGACGCGCTCAAGCTCGCGTCGAAGTACATCGGCCACCAGTTCGGCTGTCTGTCGCTGACGCTCGAGATGCCGTTCAAGGACAACGCGAACCTGCCCGACGAACGTGTCGGCTGGAACGGCGAGCGAAGCGCGGTGCTTGGCGCGGCGATGCTGGCGGCGATCCTGGTGCACGTCGACACGTTCGCGTAAGCGTAGCGTCGCCTTATGAAAAAAGCCGGGGCATCTCAGGATGCCCCGGCTTTTTTACTTCTGTGGATGTCGCTTCGTCGTATCAGGACTTCTTCGCGGTCTTCTTCACGACCTTCTTCTGGCCGCTGGACTTTTTCGTTGCGACGGCCTTCTTGCTGCCGGTACGGCCCGATGCCTTGGCCTTGCCCTTGCCTCGGTGCGACTTGCCCTTGAATTTCTTCGTCGAGGACGAGGAGCGCTCGACGCGCGGCTTAAGCGGCGGGACCGGGTCGTTCCAGCTGAACGCGAGCATTTGTTGACCGACATAGCCGCATCGGAATTTCAGCGGCGTCGGGTCGCTGCCGTCGCTGTGGACGCCGAGGCCGTCGACAGTGACGATATTGTCGACCTTCACGCGCTGCTTGCCCTGGTCGAACGAGTCGTTCCATGGCGTGATCGTCGCGTTGCCGCTGTCGAATGCGTTCGGCGCGAAGTCGACGCGGTCGAAGGCCGACGACGTGCTGGCGATGAAACTGCCGTGCGCTGCACAATCGGCGGCGAGCGGATCGGCATGCATTTCGTTGACGAATTTGTTGATCAGTTCGGAGCGCTGGTCGAGCAGATCGGCGAATGCCGGTGTCGGAAGTGCAAGCGACAGGCCCGCAATACAGGCTGCCAGCTTGCCGAGCGCCCGGAAAATCCGGAGCGACGCAGGAGAGCTGTCCATCTGGTTATTGGTGAGGAGCGAATGAGACATCGGGCACGTATAGATGCCCGATGAAGAACCGGAGTTCAATCTTAGCGTAAAAAAGTTGTGCGGCAGTAGATGTCGCACTCTGCCGCACTGAGCGAGGGACGGTCGGCACGTGACGACGGCGCCGCCGCCGGAGGGGCAATTCAGGCGCGCGGGCCGCCGAGACGATAGCGCCGGACGTCGAAGGTCGTGACCCACGCGGGACGATAGACGGCGATGAGCGCGGTCGCCATGCCGGTGAACCACGCTTCGCCGAGTGCAAGCAGCGCGGTGTTCAGCAGATAGCCGGCCGGAATCACGACGGGAACGCCATCCGCGAGCGCGAGCTGGACCCCGGCAGCGGCAGCGGCGACCGCGATGATCGCGATGGCCGGCGACAGGAATCCCTGGCCGGTAATGAACGACGCGAGATTGTGCGGCAACCATGCGAGTGCGGCGCGCTGCAGCAATGCCGACACGGCGACCGGCAGCGCGCCGTAGATCAGATAGGTCAGCCCAATGCCCTGCCAGGGCGCATCGAAGATGATCGCGGCGACCGCCGTGACGGCGCCCATCGCGATCAGTGCGAGTGTCCAGTCGAACAGCGTGACGAGCAGCGTCGCGCCAAGCAGATGCATGACGATGCCATCTTCGAGCCACGCATTCGAGGCCCAGAGGACCGCAATGGCGGTGACGAGCGCGAGCCACACGTGCTGGAGCGTGGCGTCCTGCAGGCGCACGAAGGGACGATTCCAGATCGCGAGCGCGAGCAGGGCCACGGCGGCGATCCAGCCACCGATGCCAACCCAGAGCGGAAGCGGTGTGAAAAGAAAACCCATGCGTCCATATTACTCGTTGAGCATCAAAGGTGGGAATCAGCACACACCGACCGTCGCAATATCGAGACTGTTTGACTAGCGTTCGCGCCGGAACCGCGCCGGCGGCTCGGCGGCGATCGGCAGGTCCTGAGCGCTGTCGATCGCCGCCGGCAACGGGTACGGGCGGCCACTCCGTTGCGTACGCAGCGGGACCGGGCCCAGTTCGCCGATGGTCGGCTTGCGCGCGCGACTGCGGTTCGCCAGCAGCACCTCAAGGTGAGGCGACAGCCAGCCGTTGTAGATTGCGACCGCGGCGGCGCGGTTGGCGGCACCAAGCTGCTGGAAGATGCTGGCGAGGTGGATCTTGACGGTGCCTTCGCTGATGCCGAGTGTGCGGGCGATCATCTTGTTGGTGCTACCCATGTGGACGAAGCGCATGATCTGCGCTTGCCGCGGCGACAGGAGGCTGCTCGGTGGCCGGCGGGGAAGCGACCCGGCGAGCGTCTGGAAATGAGCATCGTAGCGCGCCGCAGCAGTAGAAGGTAGCAGGCGGAGCGCAATCGGCGGAATGTAATGCCCGCCCAGCAGCACGATCTCGAGCGCACGCACGATCAGGTGTGGCCGCGTGGAATGCGGGATCACGCCGGCGACACCGTAGTTGAAGAAGCGCTGGATGGCTTCGGGCGATGTTTCGTCGACCAGGACGGCGACGGGTGTCGGCGAGCACGCGCTGCAGAGCGCCTGAAGCTCGCTGAGCCGGCCGACGTCGAGCCAGTCGATCGCGAGCAGGTCGAAACGCTGGTTGCGCAGCAGCCTGCGCGCCTGAAAACTGTCGGGCGCATCGTTGATGCCGGCGTGACGGTCGATCTGTCGCAACAGGGCCTTCAGTCCGTCACGCCGCTCGGCGTCTGAATTGAGCATCAGGAACCGCATATTCAACCTCCGTTATGTGAGCCATTGATCTGCCGTCTGGCATGTCTTGGGTCTGATGATGACAAAGACCTTACACGATGTCTGCTTGGCTGAAAGGCTTAGGAAAAGTATGAAATTTCGGGCGGCGGGAAGGCAGACAAGTAAAAAGCCGCTCCGGCGGGAACCGTGAGCGGCTTCAGATGGGCAGGCCGTCAGGCCTGCTGTGGTGCAGATTAGTGGAAGTGCGGCTGGGCGGGTGACGCGTCTTCCGGCATTTCCGCGTGGACGATTTCGCCGAGCGGATCTGCGTAGAGCGGCACGCCGCAGTCATCGCAATATTCGGGTTCGAAGCGGCCCGCGTGCCGCCGGACGTCGGTTACGCCGCATTCCTTCAGCAGGCTCACGATTTCCTCGACCGGTCCTTCGATCGGCGTTTCGCCTTCGAGCGTCGCACTTTCCATCGACACGTCGCCGTTTTCGCGACCGTAGAGCGGCCATACGACGCCGTAGATTACGTCGTTGCTGGCACGCCGTGTGAAGCCGACACGGTACTCGTCGATACGGCGTTCGCCGAAGCCGGCGACCACCGCGCGCAGCTCTTGCGGTGCTGCACCAAGTGTGTCGAATAGATAACGAATGGCCGTTCTTACCGTATGTGGACGGATACGTTCGTCCGCATCCCGGCATGCCGAATAGTACGCGTCCGGAAGCAGGCATTCGAATTCGCAGCCGGGCAGCGCGATCGACAGGTTCGGGCCGCCTTGGGTGGTCCATTGCTCGAGGCACTGGCCGCGTTCGATCCGGCTGCCATTTTCTTCTTCCTGCCAGCGGAACAGCGGTGCGCCGGCGGGGGCCGCAACGACGGCGAGCAGGAAGCGCGGGTCGGCCAGGATCGGCGAGGTTTCGGGCAGGTCGCCGAAGCTGAGCTTGGGCGTGTGCTGGCTGATCGCCCCATGCGCGAGCTGCTGGGCGAGCCGGTAGGTCTCGACGTGGTGTCGCGGCAACTGGTCGATGCTGTAGAGGAACGGGGCAAGCCCGACGAGGGTACCGGTCGCAAGGACGTGCGCTTGCAGGTGCGTTCGAAGCGCGTCGGCAACGTCGCCCTTGAGCGGGCCCGATGGAATCATGTAGCGCGTCCATGCGAGAACCGGGACGGCGACCAGCAGCGCATCGAACGGTTGGCTGTCGTGCTCGATCACCATCGACTCGCTGTGCGTCTCGGCCATGTCGGCGAGCGCGCCATAGGCGTCTGGATGATTCTGCTGCAGATGGTCGAGCGCTGCGTCGAGCGTGGTCTGGTTGCCGTTGCGGACAATCTTGGCGAGCAGCGCATCGAGCTTCGCTTCCCAGAAGCGGTCCTCGATGCGGCTGCCCGAGGCGAAGAGCGCAAGCGACAGGCCGACCAGTTTGTCGGCATCGGGGGGGAGGCGTTTGGCGATTCGCTGGCGCATATTAAAGGCGTATATAGAAAGAGGCGAAGAACCTCACATTCTAGTCCGTTCTTTGCACCATAAGCGGTCTCGTGCCGACGCATGGCCGACCGGCCAAATTGCACTTTTGTAAAAAAGTTGCTTCAAACCCCTTGCGCAGATCGAAGAGGCTGCCTACAATCACGCCTCTTTCGCGCTAACGGAAACGCGGCGCGGGAGAAGGGAAGCAGGGCGGGTGGTGCGCTGGAGTCTGAAGCGCGCAGCTGGCCTGGAAGTTGAGCCCCGCAGTCGCAACGATGCAGTAAAAAAGTTGTTGACGAACTGCGAAACACGGTTCATAATCTCGCTTCTCTGCTGCTGAAAACGCAGCGCTGCTGAGAAACACGAAGTTCCTCGCAGAATGCTCTTTAAAAATTAACAGCCGATAAGTGTGGGCGCTTGATGAAAGCGAGCTGATCCTCGGATCAGATAGCGAAAGTATCAAGAGTCTCACACTAAAGTAAGTCAGGTTTATGAAGTGATTCAT
>NZ_NKFH01000003.1:0-218874 GCF_002223135.1 Burkholderia sp. AU33423 | reverse complement strand
ATGAATCACTTCATAAACCTGACTTACTTTAGTGTGAGACTCTTGATACTTTCGCTATCTGATCCGAGGATCAGCTCGCTTTCATCAAGCGCCCACACTTATCGGCTGTTAATTTTTAAAGAGCATTCTGCGAGGAACTTCGTGTTTCTCAGCAGCGCTGCGTTTTCAGCAGCAGAGAAGCGAGATTATGAACCGTGTTTCGCAGCTCGTCAACAACTTTTTAACACCATCGTTGCGACTGCGGGGCTCAACTTCCAGGCCAGCTGCGCGCTACAGACTGCTGCGCATCGCCAACCCTGCCTCCCTTCTCCCGCGCCGTGTTTCCGTTAGCGCGAAAGAGGCGTGATTCTAAGCACCCGCCCCCATCCACGCAAGCCCTTTGTGAAAATATTTTGAAAAGCCCCCGTGCGCTGACGCGCACGGGGGCTCGGGTACGACCGGATGGGCAATCACGCCAACAGCCGATACCGACCAGTCGCTGCCCAGCTACCCGGGCAGCCCAATCAGCGGTGCTTGAATACCGGCTTCCGTTTTTCGACGAATGCCGCCATCCCCTCCTTCTGGTCTTCGGTCGCGAACAGCGAATGGAATAGCCGACGCTCGAAGTGGACGCCTTCGGCCAGCGTCGTCTCGTACGCGCGGTTCACCGACTCCTTGACCATCATGACCGCCGGCAGCGAAAACTCGGCGATCGTCGCCGCGGCGGCAAGCGCCTCGTCGAGCAGCGTGTCGGCCGGCAGCACGCGCGACACGAGCCCCGCGCGCTCCGCTTCGGCAGCATCCATGAAGCGAGCCGTCAGGCACATATCCATCGCCTTCGCCTTCGACACCGCGCGCGGCAAGCGCTGCGTGCCGCCCGCCCCCGGCATGACGCCCAGCTTGATTTCCGGCTGCCCGAACTTGGCTGTGTCCGCCGCGAAGATGATGTCGCACATCATGGCCAGCTCGCAGCCACCGCCCAACGCAAAGCCCGAAACCGCGGCAATGATCGGCTTGCGGATCTCGCGGACCGTCTCCCAGTTGCGCGTGATGTAGTCGCCCCGATAGACATCCATATAGGAGTAGGTCGCCATCATGCCGATGTCCGCGCCGGCCGCGAATGCCTTCTCGCTCCCGGTCACGACGATCGCACCAATGCCATCGTCCGCATCGAACGCTTTCAGCGCGGCGCCCAGTTCATCCATCAGCGCATCGTTCAGCGCATTCAGCGCCTTCGGACGGTTCAGCGTAACCAGCCCGACACGCCCCCGGGTCTCCACCAGGATGTTCTCGTAAGCCATCTATTTCTCCTCGATCAATGAAATGAGAAACGCCTCGCACATGCGAATAGTTTGATGCTACCATTCTCCGACCAACCGGTCGGTTAATTAATCGATCCAACCCCTCTCAACGTCAATCAGGCTGCCGCCATGACCCATGCACTGTTCACGAAGCACGAAGACACGCTGAAACACGCACTCGCCGCCATCGAGAGCCGCGGGTACTGGAGCCCGTTCGCCGAAATGCCGAGCCCCAAAGTGTACGGGGAAAGCGCGAACGCAGATGGCGAAGCCACATTCAAGTCGCACCTCGACAAGACGTTCGCGCTCGACCAGCCGGCGTCCGGAGAAACGGTCGGCGCAGAGCGGTCGCCGTACGGTATTGCACTGGGCATCCGCTATCCGAAGTCGACGCCCGACGAACTGATCGCTGCCGCTGCCGCAGCACAACGCTCGTGGCGCGAAGCCGGCCCGAGCGCCTGGATCGGCGTCAGCCTCGAAATCCTCGCGCGCCTGAATCGCGCTAGCTTCGAAATCGCCTACAGCGTGATGCACACCACGGGGCAGGCGTTCATGATGGCGTTCCAGGCCGGCGGCCCGCACGCCCAAGATCGTGCGCTCGAGGCAGTCGCCTATGCATGGGACGAACTGCGCCGCATCCCGGCCGACGCGCACTGGGAAAAGCCGCAAGGCAAGAACCCGCCGCTCGCGATGCACAAGCGCTACACGATCGTCCCGCGCGGCACCGGGCTCGTGCTCGGCTGCTGCACCTTCCCGACCTGGAACGGCTATCCCGGCCTGTTCGCCGATCTCGCAACCGGCAACACCGTGATCGTCAAGCCGCATCCGGGCGCGATCCTGCCGCTCGCCATCACCGTCCGGATCGCTCGCGACGTGCTGCGCGAAGCCGGTTTCGATCCGAACGTCGTCACGCTCCTCGCGACCGAACCCAACGACGGCGCACTCGTCCAGGATCTCGCGCTGCGCCCCGAGATCAAGCTGATCGACTTCACCGGCAGCACGCAAAACGGCACGTGGCTCGAACGCCATGCCCACCAGGCACAGGTCTATACAGAGAAGGCTGGCGTCAACCAGATCGTGATCGACTCGACCGACGACCTGAAGGCCACCGCCAAGAACATCGCGTTTTCGCTGGCGCTGTACTCCGGCCAGATGTGCACGGCACCGCAGAACATCTACGTGCCGCGCGACGGCATCCGGACGGCGGACGGCCATGCGAGCTTCGACGAGGTCGCACAGGCCATCGCCATTGCCGTGCAAAAACTCACCGGCGACCCGGCACGCTCGGTCGAACTGATCGGCGCAATCCAGAACGACGGCGTGACCGCACGCATCGACGATGCCCGCCAGCTCGGCCGCGTGCTCGCCGACAGCCTGACCCTCCAGCACCCTGCGTTCCCTGATGCCCGAGTGCGCACGCCGCTCGTGCTGCAACTCGACGTGGCCGATCGCGAGAAATTCACGCAGGAATGGTTCGGCCCGATCTCGTTCGTGATCGCGACCGACTCGACCGCGCAGTCGCTCGACCTCGCCGGGGAAATCGCGGCGGAACATGGCGCGCTGACCCTCTCCGTCTACAGCACCGACGACGCGATCGTCGACGCCGCCCACGATGCGGCGGTGCGCGGTGGCGTCGCGCTGTCGATCAACCTGACGGGCGGTGTGTTCGTGAACCAGTCGGCAGCGTTCTCGGATTTCCACGGCACGGGCGCGAATCCGGCAGCCAACGCGGCGTTGGCCGACCCGGCGTTCGTCGCCAACCGGTTCCGCGTGGTGCAAAGCCGTGTCCATGTTGCGCCGAAAGCAGCACCCGTGGAAGCCGGCCAACCGGCATAACCCGAATGGCCGACGTGCAAACGCCGCCACGTTCCCTACCATGAACGAAGTCGCCACCCGGCGATTTCGTTGCTCATCGATACGCCCATGACAGACGCCTATATCTGCGACGCGATTCGCACTCCCATCGGCCGCTACGGCGGCGCCCTGAAAGATGTCCGTGCCGACGACCTCGGTGCGGTGCCGCTCAAGGCGCTCGTCGAGCGCAACCGTGACGTCGACTGGACGGCGATCGACGACGTGATCTACGGCTGCGCGAACCAGGCCGGCGAGGACAACCGCAACGTCGCGCGCATGTCGGCGCTGCTCGCGGGCCTGCCGACCGACGTGCCCGGCACGACGCTGAACCGGCTGTGCGGCTCCGGAATGGACGCGGTCGGCACAGCCGCGCGCGCGATCAAGGCGGGCGAGGCGCGCCTGATGATCGCAGGCGGCGTCGAGAGCATGACGCGTGCGCCGTTCGTGATGGGCAAGGCCACGAGCGCGTTCGCACGCCAGGCCGACATTTTCGACACGACGATCGGCTGGCGCTTCATCAATCCGCTGATGAAACAGCTGTATGGCGTCGATTCAATGCCCGAGACGGCCGAAAACGTCGCGGTCGACTACAACGTCAGCCGCGCCGACCAGGATCTGTTCGCGCTGCGCAGCCAGCAAAAAGCCGCGCGTGCGCAGCAGGACGGTACGCTCGCCGACGAAATCGTTGCTGTCACGATTCCGCAGAAGAAAGGCGATCCGGTGGTCGTCTCACGCGACGAGCATCCGCGCGAGACATCGCTCGAAGCGCTCGCGAAGCTGAAGGGCGTCGTGCGCCCGGACGGCTCGGTGACGGCCGGCAACGCATCGGGCGTCAACGACGGTGCGTGCGCGCTACTGCTCGCCAATGCGCAGGCAGCCGACCAGTACGGCCTGCGCCGCCGCGCACGCGTCATCGGCATGGCGACAGCCGGCGTCGCGCCGCGCGTGATGGGCATCGGACCCGCGCCGGCCACGCAAAAATTGCTGGGCCAGCTCGGCATGACCCTCGACCAGTTCGACGTAATCGAGCTGAACGAGGCGTTCGCGTCCCAAGGTCTCGCGGTGCTGCGCATGCTCGGCGTCGCCGACGACGATCCACGCGTGAACCCGAACGGCGGTGCGATCGCACTGGGACATCCGCTCGGCGCATCGGGCGCCCGGCTCGTGACCACGGCGCTCCACCAACTCGAGCGTACGGGCGGCCGTTTCGCGCTCTGTACGATGTGCATCGGCGTCGGCCAGGGCATCGCACTCGCGATCGAACGCGTGTAACCGACGCACCGCGCGCCTATAACGAAGTCATGAAGGAGACACTGCATGTCCTATCAGGCGATTCAGCTGGAAATCGATCAGGCCTCGAACGTAGCCACGATTACCCTCAACCGCCCCGACAAGCTGAACAGCTTTACGCGGGCGATGCATCGCGAGCTGCAGTCGGCACTCGATGATGTCGAGGCGGCCGGCGCGCGCGCGCTGATCCTGACAGGTGCGGGGCGCGGCTTCTGCGCGGGCCAGGACCTGGCCGATCTCGACTTCACGCCGGGCGCGTCCACCGATCTCGGCACGCTGATCGACGAGCACTTCAATCCACTGATCCGCCGCCTGCAGCGTCTGCCGATTCCGGTGATCGCCGCCGTCAACGGCACGGCGGCCGGCGCCGGCGCGAATCTCGCGCTCGCCTGCGATCTCGTATTCGCCGCCCGTTCGAGCAGTTTCATCCAGGCCTTCGTCAAGATCGGTCTCGTACCCGATTCGGGTGGTACGTGGTTCCTGCCGCAACGCGTCGGCATGGCACGCGCGCTGGGGCTCGCGCTGACCGGCGACAAGCTCGGGGCCGAACAGGCCGAGCAATGGGGCTTGATCTGGCGTGCCGTCGACGACGACACGCTCGCTGCATCAGCCCGCCAGCTTGCCACCCAGCTCGCACAGCAGCCGACGCTCGCGATCGCATCGATCAAGCAGTCGATGCGTGCCAGCGTCACGAACACGCTCGACCAGCAACTCGACATGGAACGCGACCTGCAGCGCACGCTCGGCCAGTCGCACGACTACGCAGAAGGCGTGAAGGCATTCATCGAGAAGCGCGCGCCGCGCTTCGAGGGGCGTTGACATGACAAACGCCACTGCCACGCTCGACCCCGATGCACTCGCCCGCGCCACCGCGCGAGCCATGTACGACGCCGACGCATGCAGCCGCGCGTTCGGGATGGAAATCGCCGAAGTCCGCGCCGGCTACGCGCGCCTGCAGATGCGCGTGCGGCCCGAATTCCTGAACGGGCATCAGACCTGCCATGGCGGAATCATCTTCACGCTGGCCGATTCGACGTTCGCGTTCGCGTGCAACTCATACAACGTGAATACCGTCGCGGCCGGCTGCTCGATCGAATTCCTGCGCCCCGTGCACGGCGATGACGTACTGACGGCCGAGGCGATCGAGCAGGCGCGCGCCGGCCGCCAAGGCATCTACGACATCCGCGTCACGAACCAGACCGGCGAAACCGTCGCGATGTTTCGCGGCAAATCCGCGCAGATCAAGGGCACGGTCATCCCGGAAGACCGCTGACGTCGACGGCTCGCACATAACAAACACTGGAGACATGCATGACTACCCCGCTACCGCTCGAGCCGATCGAGACCGCCTCACGCGACGAGCTGACCGCGCTGCAGCTCGAGCGCCTCAAGTGGTCGCTCCGGCATGCGTATGACCACTCCCCCGTCTATCGTCGCAAGTTCGACGACGCGGGCGTCCATCCGGACGACCTGAAGACGCTCGCCGACCTGTCGCGCTTCCCGTTCACGACGAAGAGCGACCTGCGCGACAGTTACCCGTTCGGGATGTTCGCGGTGCCGCAGGACCAGATCTCGCGCATTCATGCGTCGTCAGGCACGACCGGCAAGCCGACGGTCGTCGGCTATACGGCCGGTGACATCGACACATGGGCGAATCTCGTCGCGCGCTCGATCCGCGCCGCCGGTGCGCGCCGCGGCGACAAGGTGCACGTCAGCTATGGCTACGGCCTGTTCACGGGCGGGCTCGGCGCGCACTACGGCGCCGAACGCGCGGGGCTGACCGTGATTCCGTTCGGTGGCGGCCAGACCGAGAAGCAGGTGCAGCTGATTCAGGATTTCCGGCCCGACATCATCATGGTGACGCCGAGCTACATGCTGTCGATCGCCGACGAAATCGAGCGGCAGGGTCTCGATCCCGTGCAGAGTTCGCTGCGCATCGGCATCTTCGGCGCGGAACCCTGGACCAACGACATGCGCGTCGCGATCGAGCAGCGGATGGGCATCGATGCGGTCGACATTTACGGGCTGTCCGAAGTAATGGGCCCCGGCGTCGCGTCCGAATGCGTCGAGACCAAGGACGGTCCGACCATCTGGGAAGACCACTTCTACCCGGAAATCATCGATCCCGAAACCGGCGAAGTGCTTCCGGACGGCGAACTCGGCGAGCTCGTATTCACGTCGCTGACGAAGGAGGCGCTGCCGATCGTCCGCTACCGGACCCGCGACCTCACGCGGCTGTTGCCCGGTACTGCCCGAACGATGCGCCGGATGGAGAAGATCACCGGGCGCTCGGACGACATGATGATCGTGCGCGGCGTCAACGTGTTCCCGACGCAAATCGAGGAGCAGTTGCTCAAGCAGCGCGCGCTCGCCCCGCACTATCAGATCGTGCTGACGAAGGAAGGTCCGCTCGACGTGATGACGCTCAACGTCGAACCTTGCCCCGAGACCGCGCCCGATACGGCGGCGATCCATGCGGCAAAACAGGCGCTCGCCTACGACATCAAGTCGCTGATCGGCGTGACGGCCGTGATCAACGTGCTGCCCGTGAACGGGATCGAGCGGTCGGTCGGCAAGGCGCGACGCGTCGTCGACAAGCGCAAGGGCTGACGAAAATCGCTGCGCGTCAATTACGCGCGACGAATCCGTGGCTGCAAATGAAACAGCCCGATCGGCCAATGCCGATCGGGCTGTTTCATGTCGGGACGCCTTTAGGCACCCGCCGACGCGACAAGCGCATCACGAAAGCTGACACCGCACGTGCGCCCTCACGATCAGAGCGACGTGCCCCACGCACATCGCCGCTTCCACGAATGCCGCAGCCCCGAGAAAACCCCGAGCACCCGCGCCGCGTCACATCACGAATTCGGGAACAGCAGCCACATCCGGCCGACCTGCTTCATCCGCCCGGCCTGATCGCCTGCGTCGTCGCCGAGCCCCCAGAAATAGTCGGCCCGCACGCCCCCCTTGATCGCTGAGCCCGTATCCTGCGCGAACACGAGCCGGTTCATCGGCGTATTCGTCAGCGGGCGCGTGGTCTGCAGGAACACCGGCGTGCCGAGCGGGATCGACGACGGATCGACGGCGATCGAGCGCTCCGGCGTCAGCGGTACGCCCAGTGCACCGATCGGGCCATCCGCACCACCGTGCGGGGCATCTTCCTTGGTCGGCATGTCGCGGAAGAACACGAACCGCGGGTTCGTGTCGAGCAACGCGTCGACGCGGGTCGGGTTCGCCTTCGCCCACGCCTTGATGCCCTGCATCGTCGCCTGGGCGGGCGTCAGCTCGCCACGATCGAGCAGCCACTTGCCGATCGAGCGGTACGGCTGGTTGTTGGTGCCGCCGAAGCCGACCCGCATCACCGAACCGTCGTCGAGCAGCACGCGCCCCGAGCCCTGCACCTGCAGGAAGAACGCTTCGATCGGGTCGTCGACCCACACGAGTTCGTTGCCGTTCAGGATGCCGGCGCGTTCGAGCTGCGCGCGTGCCGGCAGCGCCGCGCCCGCGCGATAACCGGCCGGCCAGCGGTAGAGCGCGTACTGATACGGACCGCGACGCACGCGCGAACCGTGCAGCAGCGGCTCGTAATAGCCGGTCACGAGCCCGTCGAGCGTACCGTCGGTGTTCGCAAGCTGGAACGGCGTGAAATACGTTTCGAAGAACGTGCGTGCACTGCTGACGTCGAGCTCGTCGAGCCGGTCGGCGGCCGCGCAGGCGCGTGCCCAGGCCGGCTGGCGCGCGAGCCGCACGCAGTTCTGCCGCAACGCGGCGGTTGCGCCGAGCAGCGAATCGTCCTGCCAGCCTGGCACCTGCTGCCACGCGACCGGCGTGAGCCGCTTCGCGGCTACCTGACCCGGCACGATCGCCGCGCCGGTCGGCGGCTTCAGCGATGAAGTGCGCGTCGGCGCGCCACCGCACGCCGCAAGGAGCGCCGCTGCCGCAGCAGCCGCAACCCACCCGGCCACCCGGGGCCCAAACCACATACAATGTCCGTTCTTGATGGAAACCGCCATGTCAGATTTTCTCGACCAATATCCGATGCTCATCTTCGCGCTCGAAGCCTTCGTAGCGCTCGCCCTGCTGATCTTCATCGTCGTGTGGACGTCGTCGGGCAGAAAAAAGCACACCCGCAAGCCGCGCTAACACCCTGACGCGCTCCGCACGCTCAATGCAGCGTGCGCGGCATGTGCAGAGCGAACTCGTCGACCGGCGCCTCGAAACGCTCGCCGTCCTCCGCCACGCAGAAGTACGCGCCACGCATCGTGCCGACAGGCGTCGCGATCACGGCCCAGCTCGTGTACTCGAAGTGTTCGCCCGGCTGCAGCAGCGGCTGGTGCCCGACGACGCCGAGCCCCTTCACTTCCTGCACGTGGTTCTCGCTGTCCGTGATGATCCAGTGACGCGCGATCAGTTGCGCCGCGACCTGTCCCGTGTTGCGGATCGTCAGCGTGTACGCGAATGCGTATTGACGGCGATCGGGGTCGGATTGTTCCGGCAAGTAGCTGGTTTTCACCGAAACGGTGAACTGATACTGACTCATGGTGTTTCCGCTGGAAAATGACTGCCCGTGCCGGCATGGGCAACGGGGCCGCGGGCGCGCCGCATTGGTTCGGCATTCTATGCGCAATCCGGCCTCGGCCGCACGACCTGCCGCCGCGCACCGGGTCGCCGGACGGTAGAATGGCGGTTTTGCGCCGCAACGTCCCCGCTCCCCTGCCATGACCCAATTCCGCATCGCTCCCAGCATCCTGTCGGCCGATTTCGCACGGCTCGGCGAAGAAGTCCGCAACGTGGTCGCCGCCGGCGCCGACTGGATCCACTTCGACGTGATGGACAACCATTACGTGCCGAACCTGACCATCGGCCCGCTCGTGTGCGAAGCGATCCGCCCGCACGTACAGGTGCCGATCGACGTGCACCTGATGGTACGCCCGGTCGACCGGATCGTGCCCGATTTTGCGAAGGCCGGTGCAAACCTGATCAGCTTCCACCCGGAAGGATCCGATCACATCGACCGCACGCTGTCGCTGATCCGCGACCACGGTTGCAAGGCCGGCCTCGTGTTCAACCCGGCCACGCCGCTGAACTACCTCGACCACGTGATGGATCGCCTCGACTTCGTGCTGCTGATGTCGGTCAACCCGGGCTTCGGCGGCCAGTCGTTCATTCCGGAAACGCTGAACAAGCTGCGCGAAGCACGCGCACGCATCGACGCGTACACCGAGCGCACCGGCCGCGAGATCCTGCTCGAGGTCGACGGCGGCGTGAAGACCGACAACATCGCGGAAATCGCGGCGGCCGGCGCCGACACCTTCGTCGCGGGTTCGGCGATCTTCGGCAAGCCGGACTACCGCAAGGTGATCGACGAGATGCGCGCCGCGCTCGCTACCGTCGAGCGGAGCTGACGCCGTGGCCGACTCGTCGCTCGCCGGCCAAGCGCCGGCCGGGGCCGCACCGGAAGGCGCCCCGATCCGCTTCGCCACGCCGCGCATCGACGCAGCGCTGATCGATCTCGACGGCACCATGGTCGATACGGCCGACGATTTCACGGCCGGCCTGAACGGGATGCTCGCGCAGCTCGGCGCGCCGGCCACGTCACGCGACGAGGTGATCGGCTATGTCGGCAAGGGCTCCGAACACCTGATCCAGAGCGTGCTGAAGCCGCGCTTCGCGGCCGACGAGGCGCACGCCCGCTTCGACGACGCGCTAGCGATCTACCAGACCGAGTACGCGAAGATCAACGGCCGCCACACGCGCCTCTACCCGGACGTGGCCGCCGGTCTCGACGCGCTGCGCGCAGCCGGCATCCGGCTCGCGTGCGTGACGAACAAGCCGCATCGCTTCGCGGTCGAGCTGCTCGAGCAGTACGGGCTGGCCGATTGCTTCGGCATCGTGCTCGGCGGCGACAGCGTCGCGCGCAAGAAGCCGGATCCGCTGCCGATGCTGACGGCCTGCAACGCGCTCGGCGTCGCACCGGATGCGGCAGTCGCGATCGGCGACTCGGAAAACGATGCGCTGGCAGGCCGCGCGGCCGGGATGGCGACGCTGACGGTGCCGTACGGCTACAACCATGGCAAAGCTATACAAACGATAAATTCGGATGGTATAGTCGATTCGTTGCTGGTCGCAGCTCGCGCGATCTCCGCGCACAACGCCGGCCGGCCAACCCTCTGATTATTTCTTCCATCTGCATGTTTCTGAATAAAAAACGGAGTCTGAGCAGCATCGACCGGGGAGCCTGGCCCTGGCGTCGCTGGTCGCGCTAACCTCTTCGATGAGGTACGCTGAAGCACGTCTTCAGCGCCGTTTTTTATCTCGCTGCGCATCCGCGCGCCGATCGTCGCACCACCTCGAGTTCTACCGCGTCCGAACGCTTGCGTTCAGGTGCGGCCGCAGGCTCGCGACGTTCACGCCCGGAGTGCCGGCCGGCAACAGGCACTTCTCGAACGACCGCCCTTTCGCCGACGGCAACCCGCGCAGCGTCAAGTGATCCCTGGCGCACGCGCCGCTCGTCCCGAACAGGACCGGAACATGACCGAACTCGAATTTCAATCGCTCGCGAACGAAGGCTACAACCGCATCCCGCTGATCGCGGAAGCCCTCGCCGATCTCGAAACGCCGCTGTCCCTCTACCTGAAGCTGGCCCAGCCCGAACGCTCGGGCGCCAACTCGTTCCTGCTCGAATCGGTGGTCGGCGGCGAACGCTTCGGCCGCTATTCGTTCATCGGCCTGCCCGCCCGTACGCTCGTGCGGACCCGCAACGGCGTGTCGGAAGTCGTGCGCGACGGCCAGGTCGTCGAGACGCACGACGGCGACCCGTTCCAGTTCATCGAATCGTTCCAGGCGCGCTTCAAGGTGGCGCAGCGCCCGGGCCTGCCGCGCTTCTGCGGCGGTCTCGCCGGCTACTTCGGCTATGACGCGGTGCGCTACATCGAGAAGAAGCTCGCGAACACTGCGCCGCGCGACGATCTCGGCCTGCCCGACATCCAGTTGCTGCTGACCGAGGAAGTCGCGGTCATCGACAACCTCGCCGGCAAGCTGTACCTGATCATCTACGCGGACCCGAGCCAGGCCGAAGCCTATACGAAGGCGAAACAGCGCCTGCGCGAACTGAAGCAGCGCCTGCGCACGACCGTGCAGCCGCCGGTCACGTCGGCGAGCGTGCGCACCGAGACGTTCCGCGAATTCAAGAAGGACGACTACCTGGCCGCCGTACGCCAGGCGAAGGAATACATCGCGGCCGGCGAGCTGATGCAGATCCAGGTCGGCCAGCGTCTGACGAAACCGTACCGCGACAATCCGCTGTCGCTGTATCGCGCGCTGCGTTCGCTGAACCCGTCGCCGTACATGTACTACTACAACTTCGGCGATTTCCACGTGGTCGGCGCATCGCCGGAAATCCTCGTGCGCCAGGAAAAGCGCGGTGAAGACCAGATCGTCACGATCCGCCCGCTCGCCGGCACGCGCCCGCGCGGCAACACGCCGGAGCGCGATGCGGAACTCGCGACCGAGCTGCTCAACGATCCGAAGGAGATCGCCGAGCACGTGATGCTGATCGACCTCGCGCGCAACGACGTCGGCCGCATCGCGGAAATCGGCTCGGTGCACGTGACCGACCAGATGGTCATCGAGAAATACTCGCACGTGCAGCACATCGTCAGCTCGGTCGAAGGCAAGCTGAAGCCCGGCATGACGAACTACGACGTGCTGCGCGCGACGTTCCCGGCCGGCACACTGTCCGGCGCGCCGAAGGTCCGCGCGATGGAACTGATCGACGAACTCGAGCCGGTCAAGCGCGGGCTGTACGGCGGCGCCGTCGGCTACCTGTCGTTCTCGGGCGAGATGGATCTCGCGATCGCGATCCGCACGGGCCTGATCCACAACGGCAACCTGTACGTGCAAGCGGCGGCCGGCGTCGTCGCGGATTCGGTGCCCGAATCCGAATGGCAAGAGACCGAAAACAAGGCGCGCGCTGTGCTGCGTGCGGCCGAACAGGTCCAGGACGGCCTCGATAGCGACTTCTGACCGGAGACTGACCATGCTGCTCATGATCGACAATTACGACTCGTTTACCTACAACCTGGTCCAGTACTTCGGCGAACTCGGCGAGGACGTGCGCACCTACCGCAACGACGAAATCACGCTCGACGAAATCGCGAGCCTGAATCCCGATGCGATCTGCCTGTCGCCCGGCCCGAGCAACCCGCAGCACGCGGGCATCACGCTCGACGTGCTGAAGGAATTCGCGGGCAGGAAGCCGATCCTCGGCGTCTGCCTCGGCCATCAGGCGATCGGCGAGGCCTTCGGCGGCCGCGTCGTGCGCGCGAAGACCATCATGCACGGCAAGGTGAGCAAGATCGAAACCGACTGCCGCGGCGTATTCGCCGACCTGCCGAAGCACTTCGACGTCACGCGCTATCACTCGCTCGCGATCGAGCGCGAATCGCTGCCCGACTGCCTCGAGGTGTCCGCGTGGACCGACGACGGCGAAATCATGGGCGTGCGCCACAAGACGCTGCCGATCGAAGGCGTGCAGTTCCACCCGGAATCGATCCTGTCCGAGCACGGCCATGCGCTGCTCGAGAATTTCCTGAAGCAGGCGCGCGCCGCGGCCGCGCAAGCCGCCTGACGGGAGCCTCACGATGACGATTACCCCGCAGGAAGCGCTGCAGCGCACGATCGAACACCGCGAAATCTTCCACGACGAGATGCTGCACCTGATGCGGCTCATCATGCGCGGCGACATGTCGCCCGTGATGGCGGCCGCGATCATCACCGGGCTGCGCGTGAAGAAGGAGACGATCGGCGAGATCGCCGCCGCCGCGACCGTGATGCGCGAATTCGCGAACCACGTCGAGGTGCAGGACAACTCGAACTTCGTCGACATCGTCGGCACCGGCGGCGACGGCTCGCACACGTTCAACATCTCGACCGCGTCGATGTTCGTCACGGCCGCGGCCGGCGCGAAAGTCGCGAAGCACGGCAACCGCGGCGTATCGAGCAAGTCCGGCAGCGCCGACGTGCTCGAGGCGCTCGGCGTGAACATCGACCTGCAGTCCGACCAGGTTGCCGCGTCGATCGCCGAAACGGGCATGGGCTTCATGTTCGCGCCGAACCATCACCCGGCGATGAAGAACATCGCGGCCGTGCGCCGCGAACTCGGCGTGCGCACGATCTTCAACATCCTCGGCCCGCTGACCAACCCGGCCGGCGCGCCGAACCAGCTGATGGGCGTGTTCCACCCCGACCTCGTCGGCATCCAGGTGCGCGTGATGCAGCGCCTGGGCGCGCAGCACGTGCTGGTCGTGTACGGCAAGGACGGGATGGACGAGGTATCGCTCGGCGCGGCGACGCTCGTCGGCGAGCTGCGCGACGGCAAGGTGCACGAATACGAGATCCATCCGGAAGACTTCGGCCTGCAGATGGTGTCGAACCGCACGCTGAAGGTGGAAAATGCCGACGAATCGCGCACGATGCTGCTCGGCGCGCTGGACAACCAGCAGGGCGTCGCACGCGAGATCGTCACGCTGAACGCCGGCACCGCGCTCTATGCGGCGAACGTCGCCGAGTCGATCGCGGACGGCATCCAGCTGGCCCGCGAAGCAATCGCGAGCGGCAAGGCCCGCGCGAAAGTCGACGAACTCGTGCGCTTTACGCAGCAGTTCAAGCGCTGACTCCCCTTACGAATCAAGCAGGAATCCACATGAGCGACATTCTCGACCGAATCATCGCCGTCAAGCGCGAAGAAGTCGCGGCGGCCATGCGCAGCGCGCCGCTCGAGGCACTGAAACTGGAAGCCTCCGCGCGCGACCTGCGCGACTTCGTCGGCGCACTGCGCGCGAAGCATGCGGCCGGCCGCGCGGCCGTGATTTCCGAAATCAAGAAGGCCAGCCCGTCGAAGGGCGTGCTGCGCGAGCATTTCGTGCCGGCCGACATCGCCCGTTCGTATGCAGCGCACGGCGCCGCTTGCCTGTCGGTGCTGACCGACGAGCAGTTCTTCCAGGGCAGCGTCCGCTATCTCCAGGAAGCGCGCGCGGCCTGCGAGCTGCCGGTGCTGCGCAAGGACTTCATCGTCGACGCGTACCAGATCATGGAAGCGCGCGCGATGGGCGCCGACGCGATCCTGCTGATCGCCGCCGCGCTCGACACGCCGCTGATGCAGGATCTCGAAGCGTATGCGCACTCGCTCGGTCTCGCAGTGCTGGTCGAAGTACACGACCGCAACGAGATGGAACAGGCGCTGACCCTCAAGACGCCGCTGCTCGGCATCAACAACCGCAACCTGCGCACGTTCGAGACGTCGATCCAGACCACGCTCGACATGCTCGACATGATTCCGGCGGACCGCATCGTCGTGACCGAATCGGGCATCCTGTCGCGCACCGACGTCGACACGATGCGTGCGGCGAACGTGAACACGTTCCTCGTCGGCGAGGCGTTCATGCGCGCCGAGCAGCCGGGCGAGGAACTCGCACGGATGTTCTTCTGATGGCGATCGAAAAGGAAATCAAGCTCGCGCTGCCGGCCGGCCAGGCCGACGCCGCACGACGCTTCTTCGAGACGCTGACCGGCGAACCCGGTCGCGACATCACGCTCGCGAACGTCTATTACGACACGCCCGATCTCGCGCTGGCCCGCTCGAAGAGCGCGGTGCGCGTGCGCCGCACGCCGGACGGCTGGCTGCAGACGTTCAAGACGGTCGGCAGCGCGGAAGGCGGCCTGCATCGCCGCCACGAGTGGGAGCTGCCGGTCGCCGGCGACGCGCTCGAGATCGATGCGCTCGTCGCGGCCTGCGACGTGCCGGAAGCCGCCGCCGCGCTGAATGACGCGGCCGGCACGCTGTCGGCGCTGTTCCGCACGGATTTTTCGCGTACGCTGTGGCGCATCGCAATCGGCGGCGCAACCGTCGAAGCCGCGGTGGACCTCGGCGAGATCGTCGTCCAGGCGGAACACGAAACGCGCCGCGAACCGATCAGCGAAATCGAACTCGAACTGATCGACGGCCCGGAGGCGGCGCTTGCAACGCTCGCCGCCGAATTGCAGCAAGCGCTGCCGGGCCTCGTTCCCGAAAACATCAGCAAGGCGCAGCGCGGCTACCGGCTGCGCGCGCAATAACCCGCATCACGCATGGCAACCCGCAAGACTTCCCGCGCGCCGCAACAGGCGTCGCTGTTCGACGATCCCGTGCCGGAAACGGCACCGGCCGATATTCCGTCCCCGGCGCCCGAAGCGGCCGCGGCCGGACGCAAGCCCGCAAAGAAAGCCGCGGCCCCGGCTGCGGTCCCGGCTGCACCGCAGCCCGTTGCCGCCGACGTTCCGCACCTCGCCGCGCAATTCGACGCGCTGCCGTCCGTCTGGCGCGACGTGCTGAAACCCTTTACCGACAGCGACGCGTACGCGCCGCTGTGCCGCTTCGTCGATGACGAGCGTGCCGCCGGCAAGACGGTCTACCCGACCGACGTATTCCGCGCGCTGCGCCTGACGAGCCCGGACGACGTCAAAGTCGTGATCCTCGGCCAGGATCCGTACCACGGCGACGATCGCGGCACGCCGCAGGCGCACGGGCTCGCGTTCTCGGTGCCACCGGCCGTGCGCACCCCGCCGTCGCTGCGCAACATCTTCAAGGAAATCGCCGCGAACTTCGGCCACGACGCGCCGCGCCACGGCTGTCTCGACACCTGGGCGCGCCAGGGCGTGCTGCTGCTCAACACGGTGCTGACGGTCGAGCGCGGGGCTGCCGCGAGCCATGCGAAGCGCGGCTGGGAGCAGTGCACGGACACGCTGATCCGCGAACTCGCCGGCCGCCATCAGGGGCTCGTCTTCATGCTGTGGGGCGCCCATGCGCAGGCGAAGCGTGCACTGTTCGACGCCAGCGCGCATCGCGTGCTCGAGGCGCCGCATCCGTCGCCGCTGTCCGCGCACCGCGGCTTCCTCGGCTGCCGCCATTTCGCGCTCGCGAACGACTATCTGGTCGAGGCAGGCCGCGAACCGATCGACTGGCGCCTGCCGGAAGCGGCGGAAACGCTCGCCTGACCGCCGCGCCAGCCGGCATGCAAAAACGCCGCGCCCCTTTCGGGACGCGGCGTTTTTTTTATCGGACGATGCGGCGGGCGCGGCGCACCCGCTTCGACCTTACGCGGCGGCGATCGCTTCGCGTGCGCCGGCCAGCGCTGCGCTTTGCGCATCCGCTCCGAGGTTCAGGCCTTCCGCGAAGATGAAGTTCACGTCGGTCATGCCGACGAAGCCGAGGAACGTGCGCAGGTACGGGGTCTGGCTGTCGTTCGGCGTACCAGCGTACTTGCCGCCACGGGCCGTCACCACGTGAACCTTCTTGCCCTTGATCAGGCCTTCCGGACCGTTCTCGGTATAGCGGAACGTGACGCCTGCACGTGCGATCCAGTCGAAGTACGTCTTCAGTTGCGACGAGATGCCGAAGTTGTACATCGGTGCGCCGATCACGATGATGTCGGCAGCTTGCAGTTCGGCGATCAGTGCATCGCTCTTCGCGACGATCGCATTCTGTTCCGCGGTGCGCTTGTCGGCCGGCGTGAAGAACGCGCCGAGCACCGATTCGTCGAGGTGCGGCAGCGCATCGGCCAGCAGGTCGCGAACCACGACGTTCGCGCCGGGGTTCGATTGTTGCAGCTTTGCCGTCAGTTCGTTGGCCAGCAGCGTGGATTGCGCACCTTGCGAACGCGCGGCGGAATTGATTTGCAGAATGGTCGTCATGTCAGGCTCCAGTAGGGTTGCGCTTGGGTAGCGCGAGTGACGCCATTGTGCGTGGCCGCATGACCGCGAAAAAGCGGGTTCAGGGCGACGGATTGTTGCAGCAGCAGAACAATCGTTGATCGCGCCCCGATACCCGATTCAGGCCGCTCACCCCTTCAGCCAGGCCTCCCGGGCCTTCGAGACCGCAGCCGGCTTCGCGGCCGCCGTCAGCCGGTAGCGCGTGACTTCCGGGCCGTCGAGCTTCAGTTTCGCGGTGCGCAGCTCGTCGCGCCGGAAGGCGTGAACCTCGACCTTGTCACCCGGCCGGTAGCGCGCGAGCAACGCATCGAGGTTGGTGCCCGTGACGCGCAGCCCGTCGACCGCGATCAGCGTGTCGCCGGCCGACAGCCCCGCGCGATGTGCGGCGCCGCCTTCGTAGACGGCCGCGAACGTGCAGTCCGCGCCGCCACGCAGGCGCGCGCCGATCGTCGGCTTCGCGGTCGCGCCGTTCGCGACATCGGGCGCGAGCGTCACGCCGAACGGTGCGAGCAGTTCGGCGAGCGGCAGGTCGCGCGTGCCGTGCACGGCATCGGCGAACAGGCGGCCGAGCGCGACGCCCGTCGCCTCTTCGATCAGCGCCTCGACTTCGTTCTCCTCGACGCCCGCCTGCTTGCCGCGGTAGAAATCGCGGCCGTAGCGCTGCCACAGCAGGCGCATCACGTCGTCGAGCGACTTCTTGTTGCGCGTCTGCGCGCGGATTGCGAGATCGAAGGCGAGCGCGACGAGCGAGCCTTTCGTGTAGTAGCTGACGATCGCGTTGGTCGCGTTCTCGTCCTGGCGGTAGTACTTGATCCACGCGTCGAACGAGCTTTCGGCGACGCTCTGCTTCAGGCGCCCCGTGCCGCGCAGCACGCCGCCGACGGTGCGGCCGAGCGCCGCGAAATATTCGTCCTGCGACATCAGCCCGCTGCGCACCAGCATCAGGTCGTCGTAATACGACGTGAAGCCCTCGAACAGCCACAGCAGCGACGTGTAGTTTTCCTTCGACAGGTCGTACGGCACGAACGCCGCGGGCTTGATGCGCTTCACGTTCCACGTATGGAAGTACTCGTGGCTGCAGAGCCCGAGATACGTGCGATAGCCTTCCGTCGTTTCGGGCCGCCCCTTCACCGGCAGGTCGGTGCGGTTGCAGATCAGCGCGGTCGACGCGCGATGCTCGAGGCCGCCGTAACCGTCGCTGACCGCCAGCGTCATGAACACGTAGCGGTCCATCGGCGCTTTCTTCGATTTCGGCTCGAACAGCGCGATCTGCGCTTCGCACACGCGCTTCAGGTCGGTGCGCAGGCGCTCCAGGTCGAGCTGCGTCACGCGCCCCGCGATCACGATGTCGTGCGGCACGCCGTGCGCGTCGAACGTCGCGAGCGCGAATTCGCCGATCGTCACCGGATGGTCGGAGAGCTCGTCGTAGTTCGATGCGCGGTACGCGCCGAACCCGTAGCGCTTGGTGCCGCGCCCCTCGGGCAGCGACGTACCGACGCGCCATGCGCGAAACGCCGCACCGGCCGGCTTCGCGATGTCGACTTCACACGGCGCGCCCTCGTGGCCCGCGACGCTCAGGAACACGGCCGTCGCGTTGAAGAAGCCGCCCGATTCGTCGAGATACGCGGAGCGCACCGACAGGTCCCACGCATACACGTCGTAGCGCAGCGTCAGCGCGCCGTTCACGGGTGCGGCCTGCCACGTGTGCTTGTCGGTCTTCGCGATCCGCACCTTGCGGCCTGCGTCGTTGAAGGCGCCGAGCGTCACGATGTTGCGCGCGAACTCGCGCACGAGGTAGCTGCCCGGAATCCACACCGGCAACGAAAAGCGCTGGCCTTCGGGATCGGGATCGGCGACCGTCACCGACACTTCGAACAGGTGCGCGGCAAGATCTTTCGGGACAATCGAATAGCGGATCGGCTGGGTCATCGTGGCAATCGGTCGAATACGGCGGCGAAAACGAAGAGAGGCGCCGGCAGATCATGCGGGCGCCCCTCGCTGGCCGGGTCATGCGGCCCGGCGTGTGATCGGTTACTTGCTCGAGGCGAGCGCCTGGTTGAGCTGGTCGGCCGACACGGCGCCCGGCAGGCGGCGGCCGTCCGGCAGGAAGATCGTCGGCGTGCCCGTGACGTTCATCCCGCGGCCGAGCGCGAGGTTCTTGTCGAGCGCGGTCGTATCGCAGGTACCGGCGCCGGACGGCGCGCGGTGGTCGAGCATCCAGCCCTCCCACGTTTTCGCGCGGTCGGTCGCACACCAGATCGCCTTCGACTTCGCGGTCGAATCCGGCGACAGAACCGGGTACAGGAACGTGTAGACGGTCACGTTGTCGACCGACTGCAGCGTCGTCTCGAGCTTCTTGCAATACGGGCAGTTCGGATCGGAGAACACCGCGATCTTGCGGGCGCCGTTGCCCTTGACGACCTTGATCGCATTCGCGAACGGCAGGCTTGCGAAATCGATCTTGTTGATTTCGGACAGGCGCGCGTCGGTCAGGTTCTTGTGCGTCTTGGTGTCGACGAGATCGCCGAGCAGCACGTAGTCGCCTGCCGCATCGCTATAGATGATCTGCGAGCCGAGGTTCACTTCGTAAAGGCCCGCGACCGGCGCTTTCGACACGCTCTTGATCGGCGCGTCGCTGCCGAGGCGGGCCTGCAGCGTCGCTTTCAGCTTGTCGGTGGTCTGGTCGGCCTGCGCGGTGCAGCCAAGCGTCGCCATCGTGACGGCCAGCGCCAGCGACGCGATGCGGATCGTTTTTTTCATTGAAATCTTCCTTCAGCTCAATCGGTGTGCACGGCACAGTGTACGCCGTAACGGAACCGTGTCCGACCGGCGAAGCGGCCGAAGGTTCGATCGATCAGCCGAGCGCGGCCGACACGAGCCAGCGCTTTACCAGCGGCTGCGCGCCGACGAAGGCCATGCCCGCATTGCGCACGGCCTTCGCGAGCGAGCCCGGCACCGCGAACAGCCGCTGCAGCCCGTCGGTCGCGACCATCAGCGCGCGGATGTCCTCGCGGCGCGAACGCTCGTAGCGGCGCAGCAGCACCGTATCGCCGAGGTTGCGGAAGCTTTCCTTGCCCGCGATCGCGTCGGCAAGCGCCGCGACGTCGCGCAAGCCGAGGTTCATCCCCTGCCCCGCGAGCGGGTGGATCAGGTGCGCGGCATCGCCGACGAGCGCGACGCGCGGTGCGATCAGCTTGTCGACCGTCTGCAGCGCCAGCGGGAAGCCGGCAGCCGGC
The DNA here is from genome assembly GCF_002223135.1 of Burkholderia sp. AU33423. NCBI lineage: Bacteria > Pseudomonadati > Pseudomonadota > Betaproteobacteria > Burkholderiales > Burkholderiaceae > Burkholderia > Burkholderia sp. AU33423. The sequence continues at coordinate 198,467 of NZ_NKFH01000003.1, read as the reverse complement.
GTCACGCAGTCGAGCGTGCCGACCTGGCCGTGCGACACGCGCTCGACCTCGGCCGCGAGCTGCGCCGGATCGAGTGCGAGCAATTCGTCAGCATGCGCGGTGTGCGCGGACCAGACGAGCGATACATGGCCGTCCGGCAGTGGCAGCAGCGCGACGATCTCGCCTTCGTGGAACCACTGGTAAGCGGTCTCGCGGTGCGGCAGCGACGCCTTGAAGTTCGCGACGACGCCGGTTTGCCGGTAGTCGCGCCGCTCGACCTTGGCCCCCATTTGCGAGCGCACCCACGAATGCGCGCCGTCCGCGCCGACGACGAGGTCCGCTTCCAGCACCTGCCCCGACGACAGCGTGAGCACGGCCGCGTCGTCGCGCACGTCGAAACCCTGTGCGCGTGCATCGAACCACGTCAGATTCGGCTGGAACCGCAGCGCGGCGTCGAGCGACGCCTCGACCAGCGACGATTCGGCGATCCATGCGAGTTGCGGCACGGACGCCTGGTACGCGGAGAAATGCAGTTCCGCGTGCGCATCGCCGTACACGCGCATGTCGTAGACCGGTGCGAGCCGGCTGTGATCGAGCGCCTGCCAGACCCGCAGCCGCTCGAGCAAGGCCTGCGAACTGGAGGACAGTGCGTAGACGCGCGTGTCGAATGCGAGATCGGCGGGGCGCGGCGTGGCCGGCTGGGCGAGCAGGGCTGTCTTGTAGCCGGACTGGGTCAGCGCGAGCGCGGCCGTCTTGCCGACGAGCCCGCCGCCGACCACGGCGACGTCGAAGGTGTGGTGGGCAGTCATGGCGGGCATTATAGCCGCGGGGCCAAACCCTTACGCGGCAGGACTTTGCGGGAAATCAGCAGAATCGCAGGCCGATGCGGCAGCGCGGCGGCCCGCCGCAGCGGCCATTCGGCGCGAGCCCGGAATCCGGGGCGTCGGCACGGTACAATAGCGCCTTTGACCGTCGGCCCGCCGCGCCTCAAGCGCCGGCCGCCCTTTTTTCCCGCGCCGCCGTGCCCTGTCCGGCCGCGCCGCCTTACCCGTCCGAAGGATTCCATGAGTCTCAAATGCGGCATCGTCGGCTTGCCCAACGTCGGCAAGTCCACCCTGTTCAATGCGCTGACCAAGGCCGGCATCGCCGCCGAGAACTACCCGTTCTGCACGATCGAGCCGAACGTCGGCATCGTCGAAGTGCCCGATACGCGCCTGAAGGCGCTCTCCGAGATCGTCAAGCCGGAGCGTGTCGTGCCGGCCGTCGTCGAATTCGTCGACATCGCGGGCCTCGTCGCGGGCGCGAGCAAGGGTGAAGGCCTCGGCAACCAGTTCCTCGCGAACATCCGCGAAACCGACGCGATCACGCACGTCGTGCGCTGCTTCGAGGACGAGAACGTCATTCACGTCGCCGGCAAGGTCAGCCCGATCGACGACATCGAAGTGATCAACACCGAACTCGCCCTCGCCGACCTCGGCACCGTCGAAAAGGCGCTCACGCGCTATTCGAAGGCTGCGAAGTCGGGCAACGACAAGGAAGCGGCGAAGCTCGTCTCGGTGCTCGAAAAGGTGCGCGCGCAGCTCGACCAGGGCAAGGCCGTGCGCGGCCTCGCGCTGTCGGATGACGAAGAGGCGCTGCTGAAGCCGTTCTGCCTGATCACCGCGAAGCCGGCGATGTACGTGGCCAACGTGAAGGACGACGGTTTCGAGAACAACCCGCACCTCGACGCGGTCCGCAAGTACGCGGAAAGCGAGAATGCGCCGGTCGTGGCCGTGTGCGCGGCAATCGAAGCCGAAATCGCCGATCTCGACGATGCGGACAAGGAAGCGTTCCTCGCCGACATGGGCATGGAAGAGCCGGGCCTCGACCGCGTGATCCGCGCGGGGTTCAAGCTACTCGGCCTGCAAACTTACTTCACCGCCGGCGTGAAGGAAGTGCGCGCGTGGACGATCCATATCGGCGACACGGCGCCGCAGGCAGCCGGCGTGATCCACACCGACTTCGAGCGCGGCTTCATCCGCGCGCAGACGATCGCGTTCGACGACTACGTCACCTACAAGGGCGAGCAAGGCGCGAAGGAAGCCGGCAAGATGCGCGCGGAAGGGAAGGAATATGTCGTGCACGACGGCGACGTGATGAACTTCCTGTTCAACGTCTGACAGCTGCATTGGCCGATGCCATGCGATATGCATGGCATCGCGCAACGCGTGCTGCGGCACGAAAAACAAATGGCCCGACCGGCAAACGCCGATCGGGCCATTTTTCGTGACGCGGGCTTTCCGCCCGCCATCACTTCACGCCATCACGTCGCCGACACGCGCCGCCCTTCACTCGCCTGTGCATCGCGACCACGCTTGTTCAGCCACGACGCCAGCAGCACGATCAGCGCCAGCACGGCCGTCGCACCCACTTCCATCCGGTGATCCTCGCTCACGAGCATCACGGTCAGCGTGCCGCAGATGAACAGGATCACCGCCCACGTGAGCCACGGGAACAACCACATCCGCAGCGTCAGGTCCGCGCCGGTCGATTCGAGCGTCTTGCGCATCCGCAGCTGCGAGATCGCGATCACGAGATACACGAGCAGCGCGATCGCGCCTGACGTCGCCAGCAGGAAGCCGAACACCTGTTCCGGCATCAGGTAGTTCGCGATCACGGTCACGAAACCGAACGCGGTCGACGCGAGCACGGCCGCGCGCGGCGTGCCGGTCGCATCGGTGCGGTGCAGGAACGCGGGCGCATCCTTGCGCTTGGACAGCGAGAACAGCATCCGCGACGCGGTGTACAGCGCCGAATTCAGGCAGCTCGCGACCGACACGAGCACGATCACGTCGATGATCGCCTTCGCGTTCGGGATGCCGATCAGCTCCATCGCGCGCTGATACGAGCCGTGCTTCGGCAGCAGCGGGTCGTTCCACGGCACGATGGCCGCGACGACGAGAATCGAGCCGAGATAGAACAAGGTGATACGCCAGATCACCGAATTCGTCGCGCGCACGATCTGGCGTTGCGGGTTGTCCGATTCGGCGGCCGCGATCGTCACGATCTCGGTGCCGAGGAACGAGAACATCGTCGTCAGCATCGCCGCGAGCACCGCGCCGGCGCCGTGCGGCATGAAGCCGTCATGCACGAACAGGTTCGACACGCCCGATACGGCCGGCGCCGGGATGATGCCCACGATCGCCGCGCCGCCGATGCACAGGAACACGACGATCGCGACGACCTTGATCAGCGCGAACCAGAATTCGAATTCGCCGTAGTTCTCGACCGAGAAGAGATTGGTGACCGTCAGCACCAGCGTGATGCCGAGCGCGAAGATCCAGGTTGCAACGCCGGGGAACCATGCATTGAGAATGGTCGCGGCGGCGGTCGCCTCGATCGGAATCACCAGCACCCAGAACCACCAGTACAGCCAGCCGATCGAGAAACCGGCCCAGTGGCCGATCGCGCGATCGGCATAGGTGGAGAACGACCCGCTGTCCGGATGGGCGACGGCCATCTCGCCGAGCATGCGCATCACGAGCACGACCAGCACCCCCGCGATCGCATACGCGAGGATCGACGCCGGGCCGGCTTCCGCGATGGCGTGGCCGGAGCCGACGAACAGGCCCGCGCCGATCACGCCGGCAATCGACATCATCGTCACGTGCCGCTGCTTCAGGCCCGTACCGAGGCCTGTGTTGCTTCCACTCATCTGTCTCTCTCCAAAAAACGGTTCCGGTATGGCCGGGTATCGCGTGAAGGCAGCACGGGGGATTGTGGTTCTTGAGCCGGTCCGGATGCGGCGCCTGCATGGGTGGCAGGCGCGCAGCCGGACCGGGGGCCGTTCCGGAACGGTGCGCGACGCAGTCTGCGAAGCTGCGGGTGCGATGCGGCGCGCAGGGCGCCGGCGCATCGCGTGCGCCCTTTCCGTCGGCTTTCGTCAGCTGCCTTCGAAGCGAAGGAGTGTAAGCATCAAACGGTTCTTCACTAAGAACCAATTGAAGAATTTCGATGGAACCACTTGTTGCATCGACATCGATCGATGCAACGCTTGTACCGTTCGTGGCGACTCGCGAGCGCGCCGAAAGCACCCGGCGACAACGGGTCAGCCAGTCGCAACCGGCGGCGTGTCAGCGCATGCCGTTCGCCATCTCGTCGCGCCATTTGGCGGGGACGACGGCCTGCCATTCTCGCAGAAGCAGGCTTTTCACGGCGTCCGGATGGGCCGCCGACAGCCGCACCAGCACGATCGGCCAGCCGACGTAGTGGTCCGTCACGTAATACACGTCAGGTTCCGATTCGATCAGCCACGCGCGCTCGTCGGGGCCGACACCTTTCACGACGAGCGTGTCGCCGTCCTCGCGCAGCCGCGCGAGCATCTTGCCCTTCACCTTGAGTGCGGGCGTGCCGTATGACGTGCCTTCCTCGACACCGCGCCACGCCAGCGCGATCTGCCGGACTTCATCGAATGTCACGGTGCCTCCCGGCTGCCTGCCTTCGGTTCACGATCCGGCCACCCTACCGGAATTCGCGATGGTGCGTCGGCCGAAGCGCGCCTATCCGCGCACCGCACGTGCGGCCGTCGACACACGCCCCGTCGTCGCGACGATTGCGAACGCGATCGCATTCGCGGCGGCGCTGGCCAGGATCGGCACGAGATAGCCGCGGCCCGCGTCGTAGATGAAGCCGGCCGCGGTCGGCCCGATCAGCGTGCCGAATGCGACGCTCGTATAAAGCACGCCGATGATCCCGCTCACGTTGCGGCCGCCGAAGTAGTCCATCACGACTGCCGGCAGCACCGCGACCCAGCCGCCATAGAACACGCCGAACACGAGTGCGAACGCTGCAAGCGTCGCGACGGTGCCGGCGCCGGCCCACGCGACGAGCGCGACGGCCATGCCCGCGAACATCGCGAGCAGCGATGTGCGGCGGCCGAAGCGGTCGGCGAGGCCGCCGAGGAAGAAACGGCCGGCCGTACTGCCGACGCCGATCGCGCCGAGCAGCAGCACGGCCGTCGATGACGAGACGCCATGGTCGAGCGCGTACGGCACGAGATGAACGAACGGGACGAACACGCCGAACGAGCAGATGAGGCATGCCGCGTAGAGGCTCGCGAACGAGCGCGACGTGACGGCTTCGCGCACCGTCGCGCCGGCAGCCGGCTTGCGACTCGCGGATGCACCGGACACCGACGCCCCCGCATCGCGCACGGCAGCTTTCGCGCCGCCGCCCTCGACGGGCTCACGCGCCGCCTCCCCATCCGGCAGCAGCCCTCGCCCGCGCGGATCGTTCTCGATCAGCAACGCCATCCCCGCGCCGATCACGACCGCGATCACGGCCAGCGTGATATACGCGCCGCGCCAGCCGACATGCGCGATCAGCGCGGACGCGAGCGGCGGCATCACCAGCGTACCGACGCCGATCCCGGCGACCGCGAGCCCCGACGCGAAGCCGCGCCGGCGCACGAACCAGCGCTGCACGGCGCCGACGGCCGGCACGTACGCGCAGCCGACGCCGAGCCCGACACCGAGCCCGTACGCGACATAAACCTGCAACAGCGTATGCGCGACGCCGGCAGCCGCGAGCCCGATGCCCGTCAGCAGCATCCCGGCGACGGCCAGCCGCCGCGAGCCGAAGCGGTCGGCCAGCGGCCCGCTGACGATTCCGAAGCCGAAATACAGGAAGCCGGCGAGCGAAAACACGAGCGAGATCTGCCCGCGCGATGCGGCGAAATCCCGCTGCAGCGACTCGACGAACGCGCTGAACGTATAGGCGCTGCCGAAACCGACGAACGTAACGGCGAACGCGGCCGCAACCACGTACCAGCCGTAGAAAAGGCGCGATGCGCCCGGGCGGTTCATGACGATGCTCCTCTCAGGTTCCACCGGCCGCCGGGCGGCGTCCGGATTGCCTCATGGATATAGTTGAACTATGTTGATCACACCGGCCGCCGACAGGCAGTCGCGAAGCATGCGATCCGATACGTCAACGGTACTCGTGCACATGCATCGTCTCAAACGATATTTCGTCGGACTTTCGATTTAGAAAAACTGAATGAATCGTTCCCGCTTGCCGCCTCTCAACCCGCTGCGCGCATTCGAAGCGGCCGCCCGCCACCTGTCGGTGAAGGCGGCTGCCGAGGAGCTGTCGGTCACTCCCGGCGCGGTAAGCCAGATGATCCGCACGCTCGAGACGCATCTCGGCGTACAGCTGTTCGAGCGCGTCAACCGCGGCATCCTGCTCACGGCCGCCGGCCGCGACTACCTGCCGCCGGTGCGCAACGCGTTCCGGCAGATCGCCGATGCGTCGCAGCGTGTGTCGGGCGCCGCCGACAGCGGCGTGCTGACGGTGAGCGTCACGCCGTTTTTCGCATCCGCGTGGCTCGTCCCGCGCCTCGCGCAATTCCGCGAGGCGTGCCCGGACGTCGACCTGCAGGTCGTCACGAGCCACGCACTGGCGGATTTCTCGCGCGACGGCGTCGATGTCGCGATCCGTCATGGCCTCGGGCGCTACATCGGGCTGTGCAGCGAGCGCCTGCTGACGGTGGAGATCGTCGCGCTCGCGTCGCCCGAACTCGTCGCGCGGCTCGGCATGCCGGCGACGCCGGCCGAGCTCGTCGGCTGGCCTCAGTTGCACGACGCCGAGCGCAAGGGCTGGCATATCTGGTTCGGCGCGCAGCGGATCGACGATTTCGGGCCGCCGCGCGGCCCCGCGTTCGACGACTCGGGCCTGTTGCTGCAGGCGATCGTCGCCGGCCAGGGCGCCGGGCTGCTGCCGGCCGCGATGGTGCGCGGCGAGCTGGCAAGCGGCCGGCTCGTGCAGCTCGCCGACGTCGCGTGGCTCGACGATTTCGCGTACTACCTCGTCTATCCGCCGCATCACGCGGAACGGCCTAAGGTCGCGGCATTTCGCCGATGGATCCTCGACGCCGCACTGGCCGACGGCGCGGCATCGATGTCCGGCGCGGCGTAGCGTCACTCTCCCCTCACGGTGCGGTGCCCCGGCCGATCGGCTAACATGCGGCCCGAAACCGATAACAACAGACCGAGAGAGACCATGCCTGCCCTGCTCCGCCGCGCGACACGCATCGCGACGCTGTCCGCCGCACTCTTCATTGCATGTGCCGCGTTAACGCCTTCCGCGTATGCCTACCGCGCACCGACCGGCTACAGCAACGAAGCCGATCTCGACCGACACGACACGTATCGCAACCGCGACGGCGAAACCGTGCACGCCCCCGCGCATTCGAAATCGGGCCGCGTGCCCGACGGCGCGAGCGCGCGCTGCCGCGACGGCACGTACAGCTTCAGCCGTCACCGGCGCGGCACGTGCTCGGGGCACGGCGGCGTCGCCGCGTGGCTGTAGCCTCGACCGAATGGCCAATCCGGACCGCTGCAGCCACCCGCCGCTGTCTGCGACACTCGGCGGCGAAGTACAATAGCCGCTCGCGCCGCCGACACGCGGCGACGCCGCCGCGCCCTGCGCGGCACGCTCCGTACCGAATCACCCGACGCCGCCACGCCCGCGCGCTGCGCGGCAGTCTCAACCACTTCTGAATTTCACACCCAAATGGCCCAATACGTTTTCACGATGAACCGGGTCGGCAAGATCGTGCCGCCCAAGCGCCAGATCCTGAAGGACATCTCGCTGTCGTTCTTTCCCGGCGCGAAGATCGGCGTGCTCGGCCTGAACGGCTCGGGCAAGTCGACGCTGATCCGCATCATGGCGGGCGTCGACAAGGACATCGAAGGCGAAGCCACGCCGATGCCGAACCTGAACATCGGCTACCTGCCGCAGGAACCGCAGCTCGACCCGACGAAGACGGTGCGCGAAGCCGTCGAGGAAGGCCTCGGCGACCTGTTCCAGGCCAACAAGAAGCTCGAGGAAATCTACGCGGCGTACGCGGAGCCGGACGCCGACTTCGACGCGCTCGCAGCCGAGCAGGCGAAGTACGAGGCGATCCTCGCGTCGAGCGACGGCGGCAGCCCCGAGCAGCAGCTCGAAGTGGCCGCCGACGCGCTGCGCCTGCCGGCGTGGGACGCCAAGATCGAACACCTGTCGGGCGGTGAAAAGCGCCGCGTCGCGCTGTGCAAGCTGCTGCTCGAAAAACCCGACATGCTGCTGCTCGACGAACCGACCAACCACCTCGACGCGGAATCGGTCGACTGGCTCGAGCAGTTCCTGGTGCGCTTCCCGGGCACCGTCGTCGCGGTCACCCACGATCGCTACTTCCTCGACAACGCAGCCGAGTGGATTCTCGAACTCGACCGTGGCCACGGCATTCCGTGGAAGGGCAACTACAGCAGCTGGCTCGACCAGAAGGAAGAGCGCCTGAAGCAGGAAGAAGCGTCGGAATCGGCGCGCCAGAAGGCGATCAAGAAGGAACTGGAGTGGGTGCGCCAGAACCCGAAGGGCCGCCAGGCGAAGTCGAAGGCGCGTATCGCGCGCTTCGAGGAGCTGAGCAGCCAGGAATACCAGAAGCGCAACGAAACGCAGGAAATCTTCATTCCGGCCGGCGAACGCCTCGGCAATGAAGTGATCGAGTTCAAGAACGTCAGCAAGTCGTTCGGCGACCGCCTGCTGATCGACAATCTGAGCTTCAAGATCCCGGCCGGCGCGATCGTCGGCATCATCGGCCCGAACGGCGCCGGCAAGTCGACGCTGTTCAAGATGCTGACCGGTAAGGAACAGCCGGATTCGGGTGAAGTCGTGATGGGCCCGACGGTGAAGCTCGCGTACGTCGACCAGAGCCGCGACGCGCTCGACGGGTCGAAGACGGTGTTCGAGGAAATCTCGGGCGGCGCCGACGTGCTGACGGTGGGCAAGTACGAAACGCCGTCGCGTGCGTACATCGGCCGCTTCAACTTCAAGGGCGGCGACCAGCAGAAGATCGTCGGCAACCTGTCCGGCGGTGAACGCGGCCGCCTGCACCTCGCGAAGACGCTGATCTCGGGCGGCAACGTGCTGCTGCTGGACGAACCGTCGAACGACCTCGACGTCGAAACGCTGCGCGCGCTGGAAGACGCACTGCTCGAATTCGCGGGTTCGGTGATGGTGATCTCGCACGATCGCTGGTTCCTCGACCGGATCGCGACGCACATTCTCGCGTTCGAAGGCGATTCGCAGGTCACGTTCTTCGACGGCAACTACCAGGAGTACGAAGCCGACAAGCGTGCACGCCTCGGCGAGGAAGCCGCGAAGCCGAAGCGTCTGCGCTACAAGCCGATCAGCCGCTGACCGGCTCGGCCCGGGTGCCCGGCACCGCGATCACGCGGGGCCGGTGCCGAAGCGGGCCGCTTCCGGAACGGCACAACGAAGAAGCGGGCTCACGGCCCGCTTTTTTTATCCCGCGTTGCGTCCCCGCCGCTTACACCAGCGCGCCCAGTTCACGCAGGCGTGCTTCGGTGGCCGCCGCGCTCGTGTGATGAATGCCGTGCCAGCCGAGCGCCGTCGCGGCCGCGGCGTTCTTCGCGTTGTCGTCGATGAACACGAGTTCGTGCGGTGCGATGCCCGGCAGGTGCGGCTCGATCCGCGCATGCATCTCGCGATAGATCGCCGGATCGGGCTTCACGAGCTTCACACGCCCCGACACGACGATCTCCTTGAAACGCCGCAGCACCGGGAAGTTGTCCCACGCATACGGAAACGTCTGCGCGGACCAGTTCGTCAGCCCGAACAGCGGCATCCCCTGCGCGTCGAGCCGGTCGACAAGTGCGGCGCCTTCGTCGAGCACACCGCCGATCATCTCGTGCCAGCGCGCGTAGAACGCGCGGATCAGTGCCTCGTGCTCCGGAAACTTCGCGACGAGCTCGGCCGTGCCTTCCTCGATCGTCTGCCCGCCGTCCTGGCGGATCACCCAGTCCATCGCGCACACGTGCGTGAGAAACCAGCGACGCTCCGTGTCGTCGGGAATCAACTCCCGGTAAAGATACTCGGGGCTCCAGTCGATCAGCACGCCGCCGAAATCGAACACCACGGCCTTGATCGTCATGCGAACTCCGTCGAAAGAACGTCCGCGAGCGGACGTGGCGTCACCGGGTTGCCCGCCAGCGAATTGTTTTGCCATACGAAGTGATGGTGCGCGACGATCTGCGCGGCCGACAGGTGCGTGCGCTCGTTCGTCGTGTGCAGGTCGGACACGACCGTCGTCCGATAGCCGAGCAGCGCCGCGCGGCGCGCGGCCGAATCGACGCAGAACTCGGTCGCATAGCCGCAGATCAGCACCGAACGGATGCCGTGGCGGTCGAGCTGCGCCGCGAGCGGCGTGTCGTGAAACGAATCGCTCACCTGCTTGCGCACGCGCCAGTCGTCGTTCCCGACGACCAGCCCCGCATGCAGCTCCCAGCCCGGCGTGCCGGGCACGATGTCGTCGTCCGCATCGCCATCGTGCTGCACGAAGCACACGGGCGCGTTCGCCGCGCGCGCCGCCGCCGTCAGCCGGTTGATGCCCGATACCACGTCGTCGAGCCGGTAAGCGGGCTGAGCCCGCTCCACCAGCCCGCGCTGCATGTCGACCACGATCACTGCGGTGTCCGCCATTGCCTGCCCTCGGTTGTGTCGTTCGGCCGTTGTCCGGCCGTTATCGCGTGTTGTGTCAGATCGGCTGCGTGCGCATGTCGAGCCATGCCTTGGCATCGCCGCTCAGGTGCCGGCCGACACGCTCGCGCACGGTCGCGTGATACGTGTTCAGCCATGCGCGCTCGTCGTCGTGCAGCATCTCGATCAGCACGCAGCGCGTGTCGATCGGGCACAGCGTCAGCGTCTCGAATGCGAGGAAATCGCCGAATTCCGTCTGCCCGGCCGCGCGGTTCACGACCAGGTTCTCGATCCGGATGCCCCACTGGCCGGGACGGTACACGCCCGGCTCGATCGACGTGATCATGCCCTCTTCCATCGCCGTGTGCGGCTCGGCCGGCGCGTAGTGCGAGATCACCTGCGGGCCTTCGTGCACGTTCAGGAAGTAGCCGACACCATGCCCCGTGCCGTGGCCGTAGTCGAGCCCGGCCGCCCACATCGGTGCGCGCGCGATCGCGTCGAGCATCGGCGAGCGGATACCGCGCGGGAAGCGGGCACGCGACAGCGCCATCATCGACTTCAGCACGATCGTGAAGTCGCGCCGCTGCAGGTCGCTGACGGTGCCGACCGGCACGACGCGCGTGATGTCGGTCGTGCCCGTCACGTACTGGCCGCCCGAATCGATCAGCAGCAGGCCGTCGCCGGCGATCGTCGCGTGCGACGCCGGCGTCGCGTGGTAGTGCGGCATCGCGCCGTTCGCATTGAAGCCCGCAATCGTCGCGAAGCTCGCCGACACGTAGCCGGGGCGCCGGGCGCGGGCGGCCGTGAGCTTTTCCTCGATCGTCAGCTCGGTGATCGTCTCGCGGTTCACCGCCTGCTCGAACCACGTGAAGAATTCCGCGAGTGCGGCGCCGTCGTGCTCCATCGTCACGCGCACGTGCTCGATCTCGGCGGACGTCTTGCGCGACTTCGCGAACGTCGACGGATTCACGGCCTCGACGAGCTTCACACCGGCCGGCACGGCCTCGAGCGTGCCGAACGTCACGCGGCGCGGGTCGATCAGCAGCGTCGCGCCGTCAGGCAGCGACGCGAGCGCGGCGCGCGCGGCGTCGTAGGCGCGAACGTCGACGCCATCCTTCGCGAGCGACGCGGCCAGCGCCGGCGACACCTTGCCGTCGGCGACGAACAGCGTCGCGCGATCGGCGCCGATCATTGCGTGCGCAACGAATACGGGATTGAAGTTGACGTCGGCGCCGCGCAGGTTGAACAGCCATGCGAGGTCGTCGAGCGTCGAGACGAAATGCCATTGCGCACCCTGCGCGCACATCGCGCGGCGCACTTCCGCCAGCTTGCTCGCGCGCGTCGTGTCGGCCTGCGGCGCCGCGTGCTCGAACACCTTGTCGCCGGGGAGGCCCGGCCGCTCGGGCCAGATCGCGTCGAGCAGGTCGAGATCGGTGCGCAGCGCGATGCCGCGTGCATTCAGCGCACCCGTCAGCCCGCGTGCGGCCGCGACGCCGAGCACGGCACCGTCGACGCCGACCGTCGCCCCTGCCGCCACGTTCTGCGCGAGCCAGTCGACGTGCGGCGCGCTCTGCTGCCCGCCCGTCATCTTCATCAGTTGCACGCCCGTGCCGGCCAGTTCGGCATCGGCCTGCACCCAGTAGCGGCTGTCGACCCACAACCCCGCGAAATCCGCGGTCACGACCAGCGTGCCGACCGAGCCCGTGAAGCCGGACAGCCAGCGACGGGCCTGCCAGCGCTCCGGCAGGTACTCGGACAGATGGGGATCGGCGGACGGCACGAGATAGGCGGCCAGGTCCTCGCGGGCCATGGCGCCACGCAGCAGCGCGAGGCGGGCCGGCACCGGCGAGACTTCGGGAAGACGGGCATTCATGATTTCACCTGAGAACATTCAGCGACGGGCCGACAGCGTAACCGTCACGGCTACGACGAGGAACGCGACACCGGTGCAAACCGGCCATTCGAGCGTCTCGCCATCGTAAAACAGTCCCGAGAGATTGCCGGCCATGCGGGCCGCACCCGCGCCGACGATGCCGGCGAGCACCGCGATCCACCACGCCGGCCGGCCCGTGCGCCGCATCGGATGCAGCCATCGGCCGAACAGCCCGACGGCCGCTCCCAGGACAAGGATTCCAAACCAGTTCATTCGACGCCTTCTATAAATTCAGATTCGTCCCATAGGCGTGAACGTTGCCAGCGGCTAGCATCGATTCATCCATCGAACCCGAGACCAGCCGGGTGCCGCCAACATTCGAGTGTAGGGGCCGACTCGACGTTATGGCAAGCGCGCGCCGGCTGCCGTATTGAAGAAATTCTCATGCGAATCGCTCTGATCGATCCGGAAGCGCGCCATGCCGCGCTCCTGAACCGCCTGCTCTTCGCAGGCGGTCACGTGTGCCACGCGTTTCCGTCCAGTGCGGCGTTCTTCGAGTGGCTCGCCACCGACACCTGCGACATGCTGATCACCGGCCATTGGGCCGGCGACCAGCCGGCCGAGGAAGTCATTCCGCGCGCGCAGGCCATCCTGCCCGGCCTGCCGGCCATCGCCGTGATGCAGTTGCCGCGCGAAAGCGAAATCGTGTCGTGCCTGCATGCGGGCGCCGACGATTGCCTCGTGCGCCCCGTGAGCGGGCCCGAGATGCTCGCGCGCGTCAACGCGCTGAGCCGGCGCGCCGGCGTGCGCCGGGCACCCACCCGCTCGCGCGAAATGTATGGCGAATACGCTTTCGACGCCACGCACTGCCTTGTTCGCTTCGGTGACGCAATCGTTTCACTCACGCCGAAGGAGTTCCGGTTCGCGCAGCTGCTGTTCACGAACCTGTCGCGGCCGGTGTCGCGCGCCCATATCCTCGAAACGGTGTGGGCGCGCCGCCGCGACATGAAGTCGCGCACGCTCGATACCCACGCGTCCCGGCTGCGCAGCAAACTGCAACTGCTTCCGGAGCGCGGCTACCGGCTGCTGCCGCTTTACGGCTACGGCTATCAGCTCGACCGCGTGCCGATCGAACCCCCAAATTCCCGGCCCCGGCACGCTGATGCCCGGTATGCGGCGAGTGAGGAAATCGCTGAAACGCTATAATATGGGGCTAAACGATAGCCCTCGATATGCAACTCCTCACGATCGGAATCAATCACCACACTGCGCCTGTCGCCCTGCGCGAACGCGTGGCGTTTCCGCTCGAGCAGATCAAGCCGGCTCTCGTCACGTTCAAGAACCTGTTTCTCGGCCCCCAGGCGCCCAATACGCCCGAAGCGGCGATCCTCTCCACCTGCAACCGCACCGAACTGTATTGCGCGACCGACGATCGTGCGGCACGCGAAGGCGCGATCCGCTGGCTGTCGGAGTATCACCGGATCCCGGTCGACGAACTCGCGCCGCACGTCTATGCGCTGCCGCAGTCGGAAGCGGTCCGGCACGCATTCCGCGTCGCATCCGGCCTCGATTCGATGGTGCTCGGCGAAACCCAGATCCTGGGCCAGATGAAGGACGCCGTCCGCACCGCGACGGAAGCCGGCGCACTCGGCACCTATCTGAACCAGCTGTTCCAGCGCACCTTCGCGGTAGCGAAGGAAGTGCGCGGCACGACCGAAATCGGCACGCAGTCGGTGTCGATGGCCGCCGCCGCAGTGCGCCTCGCGCAACGGATCTTCGAAAAGGTGTCGGATCAGCGCGTGCTGTTCATCGGCGCCGGCGAGATGATCGAACTGTGTGCGACGCACTTCGCCGCGCAAGGCCCGCGCGAACTCGTCGTCGCGAACCGTACGGCTGAACGCGGCCAGCGGCTCGCCGAGCGCTTCAACGGCCGTGCGATGCCGCTCGCGGATCTGCCGACCCGCATGCACGAATTCGACATCATCGTGTCGTGCACGGCATCGACGCTGCCGATCATCGGCCTCGGCGCAGTCGAGCGCGCGGTGAAGGCACGCCGCCACCGGCCGATCTTCATGGTCGACCTCGCGGTGCCGCGCGACATCGAGCCCGAAGTCGGCAAGTTGAAGGACGTGTTCCTCTACACCGTCGACGATCTCGGCGCGATCGTGCGCGAAGGCAACGCCTCGCGTCAGGCTGCAGTCGCGCAGGCCGAAACGATCATCGAAACGCGCGTGCAGAATTTCATGCAATGGCTCGACACGCGCAGCGTCGTGCCGGTGATTCGTCACATGCATACGCAGGCCGACGCGCTGCGCCGGGCCGAAGTCGACAAGGCGCAGAAGCTGCTCGCGCGCGGCGACGATCCGGCCGCCGTGCTCGAAGCGCTGTCGCAGGCGCTGACCAACAAGCTGATCCACGGCCCGACGAGCGCGCTCAACCGCGTGAACGGCGCCGATCGCGATTCGCTGATCGACCTGATGCGCGGCTTCTACCAGCACGCACCGCGCTCGAACGACCAGTCCGGCCACTAGCGCCGGCCGATCGCCCTGCCGCCGGCCGCGCGCCGACCTATCCTTTCCGAATACCCCTTGCCCGGGAGCGCCGCTCCACACCATGAAGACGAGCATGCAACGCAAGCTCGACCAGCTGTCCACACGGCTGGCCGAACTGAACGACCTGCTGAGCCGCGAAAACGTCACGGCCGACCTCGACCAGTACCGCAAGCTCACGCGTGAACATGCGGAACTCGGCCCGGTGGTCGAACAGTACGCGCTGTGGCGCCAGTCGCGCAGCGACGAGACGGCTGCACAGGAACTGCTCGGCGATCTGTCGATGCGCGACTTCGCGGAAGACGAAATCCGCAGCGCACGCGAGAGCATGGCCCGCCTCGAGACCGAGCTGCAGAAGATGCTGCTGCCGAAGGATCCGAACGACGACCGCAACATCTTCCTCGAAATCCGTGCGGGCACGGGCGGCGACGAATCGGCGCTGTTCGCGGGCGACCTGCTGCGCATGTACCTGCGCTTCGCGGAACGCCAGCGCTGGCAGGTCGAAATGATGTCGGAAAGCGAGTCGGATCTCGGCGGCTACAAGGAAGTGATCGTGCGGATCGCGGGCCAGGGCGCGTATTCGCGCCTGAAGTTCGAATCGGGCGGCCATCGCGTGCAGCGCGTACCGGCCACCGAAACGCAGGGGCGCATCCACACGTCCGCGTGCACGGTCGCGGTGATGCCGGAAGCCGACGAAATCGGCGAGGTCGAGATCAATCCGGCCGACCTGCGGATCGACACGTTCCGCGCATCCGGCGCGGGCGGCCAGCACATCAACAAGACCGATTCGGCGGTGCGCGTCACGCACATCCCGACCGGGATCGTCGTCGAGTGCCAGGACGACCGTTCGCAGCACAAGAACAAGGATCGCGCACTGAAGGTGCTCGCCGCACGCATCAAGGACAAGCAGTATCACGAGCAGCACGCGAAGGAAGCCGCTACACGCAAGAGCCTGATCGGCTCCGGTGACCGCTCGGAGCGGATCCGCACGTACAACTTCCCGCAGGGCCGGATGACCGACCACCGGATCAACCTGACGCTGTACCGGCTCGAAGCGCTCATGGACGGCGACCTCGACGAACTGATCAGCGCGCTGGTCAGCGAACACCAGGCCGAACTGCTCGCGTCGCTCGGCGATGCCGACTGAGGCCGCGATGCCCGACACCACCGCCGACGAACTGCTGCGCGCGTCGCCGCTCGACGCGGTCGATGCGCGCGTGTTGCTCGCGCACGCGCTCGGCTGGACCCGCACGCAACTGATCACCCGCGGCGACGCGCCGCTCGACATGGCCGCGGTCGAACGCTACCGCGCGCTCGAGGCGCGCCGCCTGGCCGGCGAGCCCGTCGCACAGCTCGTCGGGATGCGCGAATTCTTCGGCCGGCCGTTCGACGTGACGCCTGACGTGCTGATTCCGCGCCCCGAAACCGAACTGCTCGTCGAAGCCGCACTCGATGCGATCGACGGGCTGCCGCATCCGGCCGTGCTCGATCTCGGCACGGGCAGCGGCGCGATCGCCGTATCGATCGCCGCCGAACGTCCCGATGCGCGCGTGTGGGCGCTCGACCGTTCGCCGGCCGCACTCGAAGTGGCGCAACGCAACGCCGGCAAGCTGCTCGACGCGCGCCGCCCCGGCGGGCCACTGCACTGGCTGGCGAGCGACTGGTATGCGGCGCTCGATCCGGCACTCGCATTCGACGCGATCGTCAGCAACCCACCGTACATCGCGCAGCACGATCCACACCTCGAGCAAGGCGACCTGCGTTTCGAGCCGCGCGGCGCGCTCACCGACGATGCCGACGGCCTCAGCGCGATCCGCACGATCGTCGCGGGCGCCGGCTCTTATCTGAAACCGGGCGGCACGCTCTGGATCGAGCATGGCTACGACCAGGCCGAGGCCGTGCGCGCGGTGCTCGCCTCGCACGGCTTCGTCGCGGTCGAATCGCTCGCCGATCTGGCCGCCATCGAACGCACGACCGGCGGCCGCCTGCCGGGCTGATGCCCGGCCCGCCCGGTTGAAATCCGCTATCATTTCGATCTAACGCCCCGCAAACGCAAGGTCAGTCATGGACACCCAACAACGTATCAAGCAAATCGTCGACGAAAACCAGGTCGTGCTCTTCATGAAGGGCAACGCGCAATTCCCGATGTGCGGCTTTTCGGGCCGCGCCATCCAGGTGCTGAAGGCCTGCGGCGTCGACCAGTTCAAGACGGTCAACGTCCTCGAAGACGACGAGATCCGCCAGGGCATCAAGGCATTCTCGAACTGGCCGACCATCCCGCAGCTCTACGTGAAGGGCGAATTCATCGGCGGCTCGGACATCATGATGGAGATGTACCAGTCGGGCGAACTGCAGCAACTGTTCGCCGCCGCGTAATACGCCCCTCCTTTCGATGGCATCTCCCAGCGCGCCGCCACGCCGGCTGATCGTCGCGATCACCGGCGCCACCGGCGCGATCTACGGCGTACGGCTGCTCGACCTGCTGCGCGCCGCCGGCGGCGTCGAAACGCACCTGCTGATTTCGAACGCCGGCTGGCTCAACATCCAGCACGAACTGAAGCTGTCGAAGGCGGATGTCGAAAGCCGTGCGGACGTCGTGCATTCGGTGCGCGACGTCGGCGCGACGATCGCATCGGGGTCATTCGCGACCGACGGGATGGTGATCGCGCCCTGCTCGATGAAGACGCTCGCGAGCGTCGCACACGGGCTGTCCGACAACCTGATCACGCGCGCAGCCGACGTCACGTTGAAGGAACGCCGCCGCCTCGTGCTGATGGTGCGCGAAACGCCGTTCAATCTCGCGCATCTGCGCAACATGACGGCCGTCACCGAAATGGGCGGCATCGTCTTCCCGCCGCTGCCCGCGTTCTACGCGATGCCGAAGACGATCGAGGAACTCGTCGACCAGACCGTCACGCGCGTGCTCGACCTGTTCGCGCTCAGCGCACCGCTGACGACGCCGTGGGCCGGCATCCGGCACGCGCAGTAAGCACACACTCGACGATCCATTCGTCGCGCATCTTCGCCGATTTTCACTGAAATTCATTCGATTTCACGCATACAGCGCCCAACGGCCGTGATGCGCAGGGCGCCTGCCCGGATTATCAACAAACAAGCGTCAATCAAATTCCCGATCGCTGATTTATCAATATCCGGTGCGCGCCTATAGTCACAGGCAAATCCCTTTGCAGGCCACCACCATGAACCGCTTGCCTTCGCTCTACCTGTCCCACGGCGCTCCGACGCTGCCGATCGACCCGACGCTGCCGTCCGGCGCATTCACGCATCTCGCCGCCGAATTGCCGCGCCCGCGCGCGGTGCTGATGCTGTCCGCGCACTGGGGCACGCAGCGCCCCGTCGCCAGCATTGCCGCGCATCCGGAAACGATCCACGACTTCTACGGCTTCCCGCAGGCGCTGTACGACATCCGCTACCCGGCGCCCGGCGCGCCCGACGTCGCCGAACGCGCGGCCGGGCTGCTGAATGCGGCCGGCATCGAGACCGCGACGACCGAGCACGGCCTCGACCACGGCGCGTGGGTGCCGATGCTGCTGATGTTCCCGGAAGCCGACGTGCCGGTGGCGCAGCTGTCGATCCAGCCGCGCGCGGATGCCGCCCACCACTTCGCACTCGGCCGCGCGCTGCGACCGCTGCGCGACGAAGGCGTGATGGTGATCGGCTCGGGCCAGATCACGCACAACCTGCGCGCCGCCGATTTCGGTGCCGCACCGGAGGATGCGGATCCGCGTGTCGCGGAATTCACCGACTGGTTCGAGGTGAAGCTGGCTGCGCGCGACGTCGACGCGCTGCTCGACTACCGCCGGCAGGCGCCGCACGCGGCGCTGATGCATCCGACCGACGAGCATCTGCTGCCGGTGTTCACGGCACTCGGCGCGGCGGACGACGACTACCAGCTCGGCATCCAGTCGCTCGGCACCTACCAGCGCGTGCTTGCGATGACGAACTACGTGTTCACCGGCACGACCGCCTGAGCGGTCGCGCGGCAGCCGCGACCGCCCAACAAAAAACCCGCCCGAGCATCGCTCGGGCGGGTTTTTTTACGCTGCTTGCTGCCGCCGCCGAATCCGGCGGCAGGTCACGCGTCAGGCACCGACCCCTTCGAGGATCTCGTCGTGCGATTCACGCTCGTCGAGATACTGGGTCCGGTAGCCGGTATTCACGCCCCAGAAGTAGAACACCAGCGAGATCGCCGCGACGACCACCATGTCCCAGCCGTACGGCAGCACGCCGTGGCCGCCGAATTCCTTGCTGCCGATCAGCGACAGCACGGCCATCGTCGGCAGGTACGCGACCAGCCACCAAGCAGCCTTCAGGTCGGCGCCCCAGCCGGTCCAGCCCGACTTCGCCTGGAAGTAGAAATACACCGGCAGCGCGACGATCATCAGCAGGATGATCTCGCCCGTCAGCGGCCACTTCGCCCAGTACAGGATCAGCGACGCGCAGACGAATGCGAACGGGGCGATCAGCTTCATCAGCGGAATCGACAGCGGACGCTCGATGTCGGTCGCCGAACGGCGCAGCGCCATCAGGCTGATCGGGCCGGTCAGGTACGAAATCACCGTCGCCACCGAGATCACTGCCGCGAGCGAGCTCCAGCCGCGGAAGAAGAACAGGAAGATGAACGACACGAGCAGGTTGAACCACATCGCCTGGCGCGGCACGCCGTAGATCGGGTGCACGTTGCCGAACATCTTCGGCATCGTGTTGTTGCGCTCCATCGCGTAGATCATGCGGGTGGTCGTCGCCATGTAGGTCGTACCGGTGCCGCTCGGGCTGATGAACGCGTCGACATACAGCAGGATCGCGAGCCAGTTCAGGTTCAGCGCGATCGCGAGTTCCGCGAACGGCGACGAGAAGTTGAAGTGCGCCCAGCCCTTCGCGACGTCGGCCGGATTCACCGAGCCGATATACGCCATTTGCAGCAGCACGTAGATCACGAGTGCGAGCAGGATCGACGTGATCACCGCGAACGGCACGCTGCGCGACGGGTTGCGCGCTTCACCGGCCAGGTTCACCGGGCTCTGGAAGCCGTTGAACGCGAACACGATGCCGCTCGTCGCGACCGCGGTCAGCACGGCCGACCAGCCGTACGGCGCGAAGCTGGCATTGGATGCAGTGCCGAGGTTCTCCGAGTGGAAGCTCGTCAGCATCAGGCCGAGGATCGTGAGGCCGGGGATCAGGAACTTGAAGATCGTGATCGCGGTGTTCGCCCGCGCGAAGGCCTTGACGCCCCAGTAGTTCAGCATGAAGTAGATGACGACCAGCACGGCCGACAACAGCAGGCCGAGCGTCTGTAATTCACCGTTCACGAACAGTGCGTGCGCCCACGGATACGGCCACGTGCTCATGTACTGGATCGACGCTTCGGCCTCGATCGGGATCACGGATACGATCGCGATCCAGTTCGCCCACGCACTGATGAAACCGACCAGCGAACCGTGCGAGTAGCGCGCGTAGCGCACCATGCCACCCGACTCGGGGAACATCGCGCCCAATTCCGCGTAAGTCAGTGCAATTGCGAGAATCACCACAGCGCCGATGATCCATGCGCAGATCGCCGCCGGACCGGCAATCTTCGCGGCCTTCCAGGCGCCGAACAGCCAGCCCGAGCCGATAATCGAACCCAACCCTGTCAGCATCAATGCAAACGGGCCGATGTTCCGTTGAATAGAACTCTTCACATCCTCTCCTGTGTCTCAAAAAGCATGGTCGGCCCGCGGTCCGGGATCGGCTCGGACAGCACCGCGCACGCAATTTTGGGGGGACGCGTCACCCGATCGGGGCAACCCGTCCACGCGGCGCGTAGTTTAACGGTTGCACCTCAAACGTGGCGCCAAAATCGTTCGGCCCCTACAAAAAATTCGCATCGTTTGCAAGCTTTGTAAACCTGATATACGCAATAACCCTGAGTCCATGGAAATACGGTTGACCACGCGGTTGATAAGCCGTATAAAGGACTTCGCAGGATTTCAAGCGGCGAGTGAATTGGTTCTTTCGTAGTTCGCCCATCAACGGTACTCCGGTTGGTCCTATTACCCCTTCCTTGATTTTCCGCACCCCATGGGCTTCGGCCCCGTTTTATTTTTTTAGGAACAAGTAACATGGCAACCGGTACCGTCAAGTGGTTCAATGACGCAAAGGGCTTCGGCTTCATCACCCCGGAAGGCGGCGGCGACGATCTGTTCGCGCACTTCTCGGAAATCCGCGTCGAAGGCTTCAAGACGCTGCAAGAAAACCAGAAGGTTGAATTCGAAGTGAAGACGGGCCCGAAGGGTCTGCAAGCTGCGAACATCCGTCCGGTCTAAGCTTGGCGCGATAATTCGTGAAAAAAGCCCCGCTTCGGCGGGGCTTTTTGTTTTTCGGCGCCGGTCGACCGGCTTGGCGGCCTTTCAGCCGCCCACAATCAACCGAACAATCGCTGCGCGTGAATGCCAAGGCCCGTCGCGACACTCGCGAGGCGGTCGCCGAACACCGGTTGCGCATCCGGGAACGCACCCGCCAGCGCGCCCGACAGGAACGCGAGCCCCGTCGAGCCGCCGGTGAAATACAGGGCGCCGACATCGCGCGGCGCCACGCCCGCCAGCCGCACCGTCTCGCGCGCGGCGTCGACGATGCGTGCGGTGTCGTCGCGGCTCGCGTCGACGAGCCGGTCGGCATCGAACGCGATCTGCAGATCCTCTTCCACGTCGTTCAGGTCGATCATCGTCTCCCCGCCCGCCGCGACGCCGATTTTCGCTTCTTCCGCACGCGCCATCAGCGCATGCCCGAGCCGCTGCTCGACCACGCTCGTGAGCCGGTCGTACTGCTGCACCTCCCGGTACAGGTGCTTCATCAGCTTCAGCTCGCCGAGCCGCTTCGGCGTGTAGACCGTGTTGATCAGGTGCCAGGTGGCGAGATCGAAGTAGATCTTGTTCGGCAGCTCGCGACCTTCGGGGTCGAGCGAACGGTAGCCGAATGCGGGCAGGATCGCCGCCAGCTCGACGCGCCGGTCGTAATCGGTGCCCGCGACGTGCACGCCGTGGTGGGCCAGCACGTCGTCCTTGCGCTCGAGCCGCGTCATCCGTTCAGGCCCGACGCGCACCAGCGAGAAGTCGGACGTGCCGCCGCCGATGTCGGCGACGAGCACAAGGCGCTCCGCCTGCTGGCGCGACTCGTAGTCGAACGCGGCCGCGATCGGTTCGTACTGGAATTGCACGTCCGTGAAGCCGACCGATCGCGCGGCGGCCTCGAGCTGGTCCTGGGCGAGGCGGTCGGCGCGCGGATCGTCGTCGACGAAGAATACCGGCCGGCCGAGCACCGCACGGCCGATCGGCGCGCCCGCGCGGGCTTCGGCCTTGCGCTTCAGGTGCGTCAGGAAGCGCGCGATGATTTCGGTGTACGCGATCGCGCTGCCGTCGCCGAGATCGGTCGTCGTTTCCGCGAGCGGCGAGCCGAGGATGCTCTTCATCGAGCGCATCAGCCGGCCGTCGAAACCGTCGATATAGGAAGCCAGCGCCGCACGGCCGTATTCGACCGTCTCTTCGTCGTTGTTGAAGAAGATCGCGGTGGGCAGCGTCAGGTGGTCGCCCTCGACGGGCGCGAGGCGCATGCCGTCGCCGTCGGGCAGCGCCACGGCGGAATTGGACGTGCCGAAATCGATCGCGCAGTAAGTCATGGGAAGTTGCCGCAGCAGGGCCGGCGCGAAAACGGAAAGGACGGGCTTTTTAACATGAAGCCCGCGGGATCACAACCGGGGCCGGCCACCGGTGCCGCGCAACGGGCCTCGGCGTGACGGCGCGCGGCCTGGCGCGCCGGGGAAACATGCGGGCGGGATGCGCGATGCAGCCCGTCCGCCAGGCAGGTCAGGCTGCCGCGTCGAAACCCTTCTTCCACGCGCCCGCATAGACGACCTCGCCGATCGCATGGCGCGTGCGCGGCGCCTTCTCGCGATCGCGCAGCACCGGATCGAGCTTGTCGACGTTGCCGTAGTGACCGAGCGAGATGATCGACGGAATCGCGACGTCGGCCGGAATCGCGAACGCATCGCGGAACGCCTTCGCATCGAAGCCGCTCATCTGGTGGGCAGCCAGGCCCAGCGCGTGCGCCTGCAGCACCAGCGACATCGCGGCGGCGCCCGCGTCGTACAGCGCGGTGGGAGCCGGTTCACCCTTCGGCGTGAGCGTGTGCGCGGTCACCGCGATCAGCACGGGCGCCGGCGCATTCCAGCCCTGGTTGAACGGCACCAGCGTCGCGAACGCGCGTTTGAATGCGTCTTCGTCCTGCTTGCGGTCGAATACGATGAAGCGCCACGGCTGCGCGTTGTAGGCAGACGGCGCCCAGCGGGCGGCTTCGAGCACCGCGTGCAGATCGCCGGCGCTGACGGCTTCATCCGAATACGCGCGCGGGCTCCAGCGGCCCGCGATCAGATCGTGAATCGAAACAGTGGTGGGAGCAGGTTTGACGGACATGCGGTTCCTCGCTGACATCGATGAAGGGGCGCGAACGCCTCGCGAACCGCAAGCATACCCGCTTGAGCCGATGCGCGCCCGATCCTCCCGCGCTAAGCAAATCGCCGTGCGTGCATTGCCCGGCCATCCGCCGCGCGGCCGGCCGGGCGATCGAATGGCCGCGCTCAGGCCGCCTGCGCGGCCGCGCGGGACGAGCCGCGGTTGATCCGCAGCACGATCAGCGCGCCGATGATGCACAGCCCGCCCGAGATCATCGACGCGATCGTATAGGTGCCGAGGCTCGCGCGCAGCAGCCCCGCGCCGAGCGCCGCGAACGCCGCGCCGAGCTGGTGGCCGGCGACGATCCAGCCGAACACGACGGGAGCCGCGGCCTTGCCGAACACGTCGGTCGCGAGGCGCACGGTCGGCGGCACGGTCGCGATCCAGTCGAGCCCGTAGAACATCGCGAACAGCGGCAGCCCGAAGAAATCGATCCCGAACGCGTGCGGCAGGTAGATCAGCGACAGCCCGCGCAGCCCGTAGTACCAGAACAGCAGCACGCGGTTGTCGTAACGGTCGGACAGCCAGCCCGACAGCGTCGTGCCGAACAGGTCGAACACGCCCATCGCCGCGAGCAGCGACGCGCCCTGCACTTCCGTCATCCCGTAGTCGCTGCACATCGCGATCAGGTGCGTGCCGACGTAGCCGTTGGTGCTCGCGCCGCAAATGAAGAAACTGAAGAACAGCAGCCAGAAATCGCGCGAACGGCTCGCCGTCAGCAGCGTACGGAACGCGACCGCGAGCGGGTTCTCCTTCGACGCCTCGGGCGCGGGCGGCGCATCGGCCGGCTCGCCGTACGGGCGCAGCTGCACGTCGGCCGGCCGTTCGGGCAACAGGAATGCGACCAGCGGAATCACGATCGCGGTCGCGACCGCGACGACCAGCACGACCGGCCGCCAACCATGACGCTGCGCGATCGCCGCGAGCATCGGCAGGAATACGAGCTGGCCGGTGGCCGTGCTTGCGGTCAGGATCCCCATCACGAGGCCGCGCCGCGCATGGAACCAGCGCGTGACGAAGGTCGCGGACAGCGTCAGCGCGACCACGCCCGTCGAGCAGCCGACCATCAGGCCCCAGATCACCACCATCTGCCAGCTCTGCGTCATCATCGACGACAGCGCGACGCCCGCGCTCATCGTCACGAGCGCGGTGAGAATGGTCGGACGCAGCCCGAAGCGCTGCATCGCGGCAGCCGCGAACGGGCCCGTCAGGCCGTACAGCGCGATATTCACCGAGATTGCCAGCGAAATCGCCGCGCGGCTCCAGCCGAGCTCGCGTTCGAGCGGCACCATCAGCACGCTCGGCGTCGCGCGCGTGCCGGCCGCCGCCAGCAGGATCAGGAATACCACCGCCGCCGCGAGCCATCCGTAGTGGAAGCGCCCGCTGATTCGTGTCACCGCCCAGTTCATCTTCGCAATCTCCAGTTGGCGGCTCCGGTGCCTCCGCACCCGCGCCGCTCGCCCTGCCAGGCCACCTCCGCCGCACGCTGCATCGGCTGACCCGGGCCGACGCTTGGCATTTGTCTGTTGATCCGACCGGCATTGTTACCGACCGGTCACAAGTGTGTTGCGATCGTAGTGACCAATCGGTAACATGTCAAGCAATCCAATATGCAGTCGAGGGTCATCATGTCGGGCATCGAGATCGCCAAACCGCTGCCGCGCCGCACGCGCCGGCCGATTGACGGCGCCACCGCGCAGGAGCACCTGCTGCGCGCCGCCGAGGAGCTGTTTTACAAGGAAGGCGTCCGGACGGTGGGCGTCGAGGCGGTCGTGGAGCGGGCGGGCGTCAACAAGATGAGCCTGTATCGGCAGTTCTCGTCGAAGGACGAGCTGATCCTCGCGTACCTGGAGCGGATGGATGCGTGTTTCTTCGACCGCTTCAACACGAGCGTCGCGAAGCACCCGGGCCAGCCGAAAGCGCAACTGATCCAGTATTTCGTCGATCTCGCCGAGCGCGCGACGCAGAAGGATTACCGCGGCTGCCCGTTCGTCAACGTCGCGGCCGAATTCCCGGATGCGTCGCACCCGGCGCGCGAGCGCGTCGCGCAGAACAAGGAACAGCTGATGAAGCGACTTGTCGCACTGTGCGAAGATGCCGGCGCGCGGCAGCCGCAGGCGCTCGCCGACTCGCTCGCGCTGGTGATCGAAGGCATCTACGCGGCAAGCCAGACCTACCGGCACGGCGAAACGCCGATCGGCGTCGCGCCCGCGCTCGTCACGCAGTTGATCGAGGCCGCCTGCGCGTGACGGCGCGCCCGCTACAATGCGGCCCTCGCCGCCCTTCCGCCCGACTGGTTTCACGATGACCGACACCCGCCCCGAATCGCACGACGACATCCTCGCCGCCACGCGGCACTGGCTCGCGCGGGCGGTGATCGGGCTCAATCTGTGCCCGTTCGCGAAAAGCGTCTATGTGAAGGAACAGGTGCGCTACGCGATCAGCGAAGCGACGACGCTGGAAGACGCGCTCGCCGAACTCGAAACGGAGCTGCGCGCGCTCGACGCGGCGGACCCGCAGCAGGTCGACACGACGCTCTTGATCTTCCCGCATGCGTTCGCCGATTTCGTCGACTACAACGATGCGCTGTTCTTTGCCGACCGGCTGGTGCGGCAATTGCGGCTCGACGGCGTACTGCAGATCGCGAGCTTCCATCCGGACTACCGGTTCGAGGGCAGCGAGCCCGACGACATCGAGAACTACACGAACCGCGCGCCGTATCCGATCCTGCACCTGCTGCGCGAGGACAGCATCGCGCGCGCGGTCGACGCGTTCCCGGACGCGTCCGCGATCTACGAAAAGAATCAGGAAACGCTGCGGCGCCTCGGCCATGACGGCTGGCGCGAATGGATGCGCCGGCCGGGCGACGACGTCTGACGCGACGGGCGCCGTGCAACGTGCGCCGCCCGGTGCGCCGGGCGCGACGCGCCCGCCCGCAGGTCAGCCGGCGGCCGGTTCGGCGGCCTCGCCGCCCGCGGCCGCGGCTTCCGGCACGAAGAAGCGTTCGTTCAGCTCGGCAAGCCCGAACATCCCGAGGATCTCGTTCAACCGCTCGCCGGGCCGGCGGCGCGGCAGGTTCTTGTATTGCGCGATGATCAGCTCGTTCTTCATCGAATGCTCCCAGCCGACCAGCTCGGTCACGCTGACCTGGTAGCCGTGCGCTTCGAGCTGCAGGCAGCGCAGCACGTTGGTGATCTGGCTGCCGAATTCGCGCGTGTGCAGCGGATGCCGCCACACTTCCGTCAGCGCGTTCGCGAGCGACTTGCCCTTGTTCTTGCGCAGCACGCCCGCGACTTCCGCCTGACAGCACGGCACCAGCACGATGTGCTGCGCGCGCTTCGCGAGCGCGAAGCGGATCGCGTCGTCGGTCGCCGTGTCGCACGCGTGCAGCGCGGTGACGACGTCGACCGTTTCAGGCAGTTTCGGCGACGTGATCGAATCGGCGACCGACAGGTTCAGGAACGACATCCCGCCGAACCCGAGCCGCGCGGCAAGCTCGGCCGAGCGCGTGACGAGTTCCTCGCGGGTCTCGATCCCGTATACGTGCGACGCGAACGCCGGCGTGCCGTGCCCCGGCTGCTGCTTGAAGAACAGGTCGTACAGGATGAAGCCCAGATACGACTTGCCGGCGCCGTGATCGACGAGCGTCACGCTGCCACGCTCGGCCTGCACGCCGGCGAGCAGCGGCTCGATGAACTGGAACAGGTGATAGACCTGCTTCAGCTTGCGGCGGCTGTCCTGGTTCAGCTTCCCGTCGCGGGTGAGGATGTGCAGTTCCTTCAGCAGCTCGACGGACTGCTCCGGGCGGATTTCGTGGGTCTTGTTCGACATCGTGAAGCGCCGCCGGGCCACGGTCGGTCGACCACGGCCCGGCGGCGGGAATTCGTGAGGATTGGCGATAGTTTACCGAAAATACGCGGTCAGGCTCGTGCGCCGAGCCGCCAGAGCGACGTGACCTCGGCCTGGCGTGCCGCGTGCAGCGGATCGTCGGCATCCATCGCCTTCGGGTGCGCGGGGCGGATGTCGTCGCGGCCGAGCACGACGAGGCCCGCTGCGTCGATCCATTGCAGCAGCGTGTCGCGCGGCCGCAGGCCGAGATGCTCGGCGAAATCGGACAGGATCAGCCAGCCTTCGCCGCCCGGCTCGAGGTGCGCGGCGAGCCCCGCGAGGAAGCCACGCAGCATGCGGCTGTCCGGATCGTAGACCGCGTATTCGATCGGTGCGCTCGGCCGGGCCGGCACCCACGGCGGGTTGCAGACCACCAGCGGCGCACGGCCGGCCGGGAACAGATCCGCCTCGACGACTTCGACGCGATCCGCGTGGCCCAGCCGTTCGACGTTCTCTCGCGCACAGGCGAGCGCGCGCGGATCCTGGTCGGTCGCGACGACACGCTCGACGCCGCGCGACGCAAGCACGGCTGCCAGCACGCCGGTGCCGGTGCCGATGTCGAACGCGAGCGACGTCGCCGGCAGCGGCGCGCGCGCGACGAGTTCGACGTATTCGCCGCGCACCGGCGAGAACACGCCGTAGTGCGGGTGGATCGGCGCACCGCCGAGCGCCGGGATCGGCACCCCTTTCTTGCGCCATTCGTGCGCACCGACGAGGCCGAGCAGTTCGCGCAACGACACGACCGACGGCGCGCCGCCGGGCCCGTACGCCTCTTCGCATGCGGCGCGCACGTCGGGCGCGCGGCGCAGCGGGATCGTGTAGTCGGCATCGAGCGGGATCAGCAGCATGCCGAGCGTGCGGGCGCGCTGCGACTGCGCGAGACGATGCAGGTTGAATGCGTCGACGCCGGCCGCGGCTTTCGCCTTCTTCGGCTTGCGCTCGACACGGCGCGCCATCGCCTGCACGAGCTGGCGCGCATTCTGGAAATCACCCTGCCAGACGAGCGCGGTGCCCTCGCAGGCAAGACGGTAGGCCGCGTCGGCGGTGAGGCGGTCGTCGGCGGGCACCGCGCGCTTCGGCGGTTGCACGCCGGCTTCGGAGCGCCAGCGCACGGCATGATCGGCGCCGTCGGCGTCGGTCCAGTGGAAAACGGGGAAATCGGTCACGCGAACTCGGTTACGGTTGGCTTCAACGGCGGCGAGAATTCACCGCGCGGACCACACCATACCGCGCTTTGCCCGACCCGGCAAAACAGGCACCGCAACGCGTGCCCCGAAGGCGCTCGCGGCGGTGCAACCGGCGATCAGGTCAGGTCGAAGGCTTCGGCAACCGGCGCGTCGCGCTTGACGGCTGCAATGCCGTTCTCGCGCCCTTGTACGCTCGTATAGGTTTCGCTCGTACCGATGACCTGGTGATTCGCGGCCTTCAGGTTGAACATGGGTTCGCCGTTGCGGGCGAGCTTCCGCTCGTAACGCTCGTCCCGTGGTGCATTTTCACGCACGGACGCGATCCCGTTTCTCGCGCCGCCTTTCTCTTCGTACCGCTCGCTCGCGAGGATGATCTCGCCATTCGCCGACTTCAGGTGGAAGTAGTACTGACCGTTCGTGGCTTTCATGATTTCGAATTTTGCCGCCATGTATTTCTCCCGGAAAATTGTCCGGCCCTCGGACACCAGCGAGTCTACGTGCCGCATCGGCAAAAATCGACATGACGCCAGAATGAATGTTGAAGAGCGTCAAATGGTCAATTTTGCGTGACGTTTGCGCGACATTGCCCGCAACCACGCATGCTATCCGCCCCACCCCGGCATCGCGGGCAGGCGCAGCGTGCCCGCGTCGTTGAAGTGCACGGTGCCGAGCACGCCGCCCGCGAGCCGGCCGCGCAGCGCATACGGCAGCTCGCCGTTCGCGGCCGCGCCGGGCAGGTTCCACGCCTGCCGCGCAGCGGCGAAGGCCGACACGGAAACCGGCACGTCGAGCACGGCCTCGCCGAAGCGCGGCACGGTGCCCGAGCGATCGCTGACGCCGCCCGCGAACGGCGCGCCGTTCAGGTCGAGTGCAACCGAGATGCCGTCGTAGTCGATCGGCGCATCGTTCGGGTTCTGCACGCGCAGCTTCAGGCTGAAACGCATCTCGAGGCCCTGCCCGACGAGCGGGTCGAGCCCGACGACCGTCACGCGCACCGGGTCGCGCGTCAGCCCCGCACAACCGCCGAGCAGGAGCACGGCGACGAACAGCAGCAGCATGGCGCGCAGCGGCGCGATACGGAACAGGGTTCGTGGCATGGGAAAACCTCCTCGCGGCAATCGGTGAGCGGATCGTCGCTGCATTGTACCGAGCACGCCCCGGTACGCCGGGTTTCGTAGTTTTCGCAGTCCCGCGAGATCGTTAATAGATTAAAACTACGAAGATAACAGCGAAACAGAAAGCGCATTAATGCCTTCCAGCATTCAATCGAGCACGGCGAATTCAATAGATGCAATTTCTAAATTTTTCGTTTCCTTTACCTAAAACCATCAAGTATATTTACGCATCCTTCGAGCAAGCCGACAAACCTTGAAGCCGCATGACGGTGATTTTACGGAACGGCGACATGCCTTCCTGCCATCCTGCGACGAGGCCCGGCCAGCCCCGTAGGTCGTCTGTTCAAAGGGGAAAGCGCGCCCGCCCAGGGCGTGCGGCTCCGTGTCGTGCGTGCGAAATCAATTCAGTACAACACGCGCCCGGCCATTTTGAACCGGCAAGTTAACCGACATCCGGAAATCCAGAGGGGGCAGTAAACCATGATTACCTTCACGTAGTCGGCCGCCGTCTTTTCGAATAATCCGTCATTGGCATTTTCATCGCTGTTGATTAACGGCGAGGGGATTGTCTTTGCCGGCGTTTTCGCAGCACTGAACGATTCTTTCAACAATCGAGGTTTCAGTCATGTCGATCAACATTCGCAAGATGCGTTATCTGCCGATCGTCGCCGCGCTCGCGCTAGCCGGGTGCGGCGGCGACGACGGCGGCGTGGGCTCGGCTTCCGCGCTCAGCTCCGCCGGCGCGCCGCACTCGGGCTCGTCGCCCACCGTCACCGCGCCGCCGAGCGCCTCCAACGTCGACAAGAGCGTCTCGCCTGTCGAGTTGCCGGACACCGTGGTACCCGTGAACTACCGGCTGTGGTTCCGCCCGAACGACGCGCTGAACGCGTTCGACGGCCGTGCCGACGTCGAGATCAAGGTGCTGAAGCCGGTCAACAACATCGTGATCGCCGGCCACCGGATCAAGTTCACGAACGGCCGCATCACGCTGCAGCCGGGCAACATCCAGCTGATCGCGACGCCGCAGGACAAGGGCGACTTCTACCAGTTGCGCCCCGTGAGCGGCACGATCTCGCCGGGCAACTATTCGCTGCACATGGAGTGGACAGGCATCATCAACTTCAAGTCGTATGACGATCCGGTCACGAAGACCGGCGGCAGCTGCGGCGACGATCCGTATCCGGGCTGCTCGGCCGCGGAAGGCGTCTTCCGCGTCGACCTGAAGGGCACCGACGGCAAGACGAGCGGCGCGATCCTCACCCAGGGCGAAACCAACCTGTCGCGCCAGTGGTTCCCCGGCTGGGACGAGCCGGCATTCCGCCCGACCTATGAAGTGACGGCCGAAGTGCCGCAAAGCTGGCGGGTCGTGTCGAACGCGGCCGAGAAGCCGTCGACCAACGTCGGCGGCGGCTACAAGCTCGTGCAGTTCGAGAAGACCCCGCCGATGCCGTCGTACCTGCTGTTCTTCGGCGGCGGCCTGTTCGACACCTACGAGGACGACTTCTCGAGCCCGCTGCCGGGCGGCAAGGGCGGCCTGCACCTGCGCGTGTTCACGCCGCCGGGCATGAGCGACTGGGCGAAGCCGGCAATGGACCGCACCAAGCAGGCGCTCGACTTCTACTACCGCTATACGGGCATCGCACTGCCGCTCACGAAGTTCGACACGGTGGCCGCGAACGACGCGTTCAAGGAGCAGAAGGACCTGAACTTCGGCGGGATGGAGAACTGGGGATCGATCCTCGAGTTCGCCGACGACATCCTGCCGCAGCCGGGCCAGCCGATGTCGCACTACGGCAACGAAGTGCTGACGCACGAAGTCGCGCACCAGTGGTTCGGCGATCTGGTCACGACCGACTGGTGGGACAACGTGTGGCTCAACGAGTCGTTCGCGACGTTCTTCGAGACGAAGACGACGATCCAGTTCTTCCCCAACGAGTTCAGCTGGCTCGACCAGGTGAAGAACAAGTACCGCGTGATCAATCGTGACATCGGCCCGAACGCGTTCCCGGTCGCACCGAACTTCAACGGCTGGGCGTCGAACGACTTCGTGCTGAGCGCGAGCGCGTTCACGTACGACAAGGGCGGCCACGTGCTGAAGACGCTCGAGAACTATCTCGGCGAACAGACGCTGCGCAAGGGTCTCCAGCAGTACCTGGTCGACTACTCGTTCGGCAACGGTACGCCGAAGCGTCTGTGGGATGCACTGTCGAAGGAAAGCGGCCAGTCGATCGGTGCGATCGGCGACAGCTACGTCCGCCAGACCGGCGTGCCGCTGATCTCGCTCGACACGCAGTGCGACCTGACGAAGAACCAGACGGTCATCACGCTGAAACAGCAGCCGTTCCCGAACAAGAACGCGTATCCGGGCCTGCAATGGACGGTGCCGATCACGCTCGCGTACGGCCAGGGTCTCGCGAAACGCACGACGCTCGCGCTGAAGGATACGCAGACGCAGACGCGCGTCGACGGCTGCACGGGCGTGGTCGCCGACCCGAGCGGGCTCGACTACTACGTCGTGAACTACAGCGACGCGGCCTGGAGCGGGCTGCTCACGCAGGTCAACGGCTCGACCGATCCGGTCCTGCTCGCGAACCTGAAGAGCGAGGCCGCACTGCTCGTCGCGAACAACCTCGCGCCGGCATCGCGCTCGACGTCGATCGGTTCGGTCGCTTCGCCGGCCGCGATGAAGCTGCGCCAGACGCCGACCTTCGGCGGCCTCGAGCCGGTGACGAAGGAACGCCCGGCACTGCACTACCAGGGCATCTTCAAGCCGCGCAAGGTACTGACGCAGTAACGGTGCGCATCCGGCCGGCGCCGCGCAGCCTGCGGCTGCCGGCCGGCGTACCGGTTTCTCCGACCTTTGACGGGCCTCGCATGCGAGGCCCTTTTTTCTTTCCGCACGGGCACCCGCCCACCGTCATGCCCACGCGGCATCCCACGCCGGCTGCGCGAACCACGTCGCGAGAAACGCAACGAGCCGCGACGCGCGCGCGGTGCCGCGCGCCTGCTGGCGCAACACGTGGATCGTCGCCGGCTCGGGCGCCGCCGCGAACTGCGGCAGCACCGCGCGCAAGCGTCCGTCGCGCAGCGCGTCGCCCGCGAGCCAGGTCGGCAGGTGCGCGAGACCGAGCCCGTCGATCGCGGCTTCGAGCAACGCTTCCGAATGATTGCTGCGAAACCGCGGCTGCGCCGGCACGTGGCGGCGCTCGCCGAAGCGCCACGCGCCCGGCGGCGGCGCACCGTGCCAGGCGAGGCAGTCGTGGCCGGCGAGCGCGTCGGGCGACTCGGGTTCGCCACGCCGCGCGAGATACGCCGCGCTCGCGCACAGCACGCGCCGCTGCGGCGCCAGCACGGTCGCGACGAAGCGCGTGTCCTCGAGCGGGCCGATACGCACCGCGAGATCGACGTCGGAGCCGAGCCGCGCGCCCTGCAGGTCGACCATGCTGTCGGTCAGCACCAGGTCGACCTGCAGCGCCGGATGGCGCTGCATGAAAGCAGCCAGCGCGGCCATCAGGTGCCGGCGGCCGAACGGTGCCGGGCAGTCGACGCGCAGCAGCCCGCTTGGCTCTTCGTGCTGGCTGTGCAGGTCTTCCTGCAGGCCGCGCAGCTCGGCCAGCATCCGCGTCGCGCGCCCGTACAGCAATTGCCCGGCCTCGGTCGGCCGCAGCGCGTGGGTAGTGCGATGCAGGAGGCGGATGCCCAGTTGCGTCTCGAGCCGGTCGATGCGCCGCGTGACCGACGACGCGGCGACACCCAGCCGGCGCGCGGCCGCCGAGAAGCTCTGCTGGTCGACCACGTCGACGAACAGCGCCAGATGCGGGGAAAGGAAATCGTCCATTCGGTGCCTTCGGAGTTGGCTATGCGTTTAGCGCAAAGCAATCATCCGCCTTTGCGCGTTTCCGCGTCAAACCGGGCCGACTAGACTGCATGCATCCTTTTCACCCGCTGCGCGCACCGCCCCGCCGGGCCGCGCGACAGCCATCCGCCACGGAGATCATCATGCGCAGCATCCGCTTCGACGCCCCCGCCGCCGACATCGAGTCGCTCGACGCACGGGTCAGGGAAATCGACCCGCCCGTCCCGGCCGACGGCCAGATGCTGATCGAGGTGCGCGCGGCCGGCGTGAACCCGAGCGACGTGAAGGCCGCGCTCGGCCGCATGCCGCACGCGGTGTGGCCGCGCACGCCAGGGCGCGACTGGGCCGGCATCGTGCGCAGCGGCCCGGACGGCTGGATCGGCGCGCCGGTATGGGGCTCGGGTGGCGATCTCGGCGTGCATCGCGACGGCTCGCATGCGGAGTGGCTCGTACTCGACGCGCCGCTGGTGCGCCGCAAGCCCGCCGTGCTGACGCTCGACGAAGCGGCCGGCATCGGCGTGCCGTTCGTCACCGCGTACGAAGGCTTGCGCCGCGCCGGCATGCCGACGGCCGGCGACGTCGTGCTCGTGTTCGGCGCGAACGGCAAGGTCGGCCAGGCGGCGATCCAGCTCGCGACCGCGCACGGCGCCACCGTGATCGGCGTCGAGCGCAGCGCCGGCGGCTATCGCGGCCATGCATCGGGTGACGTGCATATGATCGACGCGTCGAACGAACCGGTGGCCGACGCGGTGCGCGCGGCAACCGGCGGCCACGGCGCGGACATCGTCTACAACACGGTCGGCAGCCCGTACTTCGGAGCGGCGAACGCGTCGATGGCGATCGGCGCGCGGCAGATCTTCATCTCGACGATCGACCGCAGCGTGCCGTTCGACATCTTCGCGTTCTATCGCGGCCAGCACACGTTCGTGGGCGTCGATTCGCTGCAGCTCGGCGGCGCCACGGTCGCCCAGATCCTCGACACGCTCGCGCCCGGCTTCGGCAACGGCACGCTGCGCCCGTTCCCGATCGGCGACGACTACGTGTACCCGCTCGAGCGCGCACACGACGCGTATCGCGCGGTGCTGGCCGGTGCGCGCGAGCGCGTCATCCTCAAGCCCTGACGCCGGACCATACGGGAGACTGCCATGATGGATTACGTGACTTCGCTCGCGGTGGGCCTCGGCGTCGGCGTGGTGTACGCGCTGCTGCACGTCCGCTCGCCGGCCCCGCCGCTCGTCGCGCTCGTGGGCCTGCTCGGAATGGTGATCGGCGAACGCGCGATCGCGCTGCTGCGCTGACGAATCGATGCGGCGCCGGTGGTGCTAACGATCGACGCGCCGGCGGAACGCCCACCATGCGGCGAGCGCCGTAAAGCCCGCGACGAGCAGCACCATCAGCCAGAAGCCGTGCTTGTTCTCCGAGAACGGCACGCCGCCGACGTTCATCCCGAAGAAGCCGGCGACGATGTTGATCGGCAGCGCGATCACGGTCACGAGCGTCAGCGTGAACAGCGTCCGGTTGTTCTGCTCGTCGAGACGCGAGCCGATCTCTTCCTGCAACAGCTTGATCCGCTCGTTGAGCCCGGCCAGATCGGCCAGCACCAGCGAGAACTCTTCGGTCGACTCGCGCAGCTCCTGCACGTCTTCCAGATGCAGCCACGCGGGCGGTTTCGCGAGCAGCCGGAAGATCGACCCAGGCTCGGGCGCGAGCATGCGCTGCAGGCGCGTCAGCGTGCGGCGCATCGCGCCGAGCTCGATGCGGCTCGACGTGAGCCGCTGCGACAGGAAGCGATCCTCGATACGGTCGACGTCGACGCTCGTGCGCCGCATGATCTGGATCAGCAGATCGGCCTGGTCGCGCAGCAGGTGCACGAGCAATTCCGCGGGCGACCTGAACTGCTCGCCGTCGCGCACGCACGCGCGCAGCGTGTCGACCGAGCGCAGCGGCTTGAGCCGCGCGGTGACCATGATGCGCCGCTCGACGTGGACGAACAGCGTCGCGATCTCCGACGGCGTTAGTTCGAGGTTGAACATCACGTCGTTGACGATCGCGCGCAGCGCGCCGTCTTCCTGCTCGATGCGCGTCGAGCGCGAGCCTTCGTGGAGGAATGCGAAGAAGCTGTCGGGCAACTGGAGATGCGTGCGCATCCAGCGCTCGCTCGCGCCGTGCGCGAGATTGAAGTGCAGCCAGACGAACTCGTCCGACGCGGCATCGTGCTCGCGGCACGTGCGCAGCCACGTGGCAGCCGCGTCCGCATCGAGCGTCGCGCCGGAGCCGCCGGGAACGAAGCGGAATCCGCACACCATGCCGGACGTATCGGCGCCGTAAGTCTGTACGATCAGGTCCATCGTGTCGAAGGTCGTGCTGCACACGGCGCGCCGCGCAAAGCAGGTCGCGCGCCCGCGCCGGAAATGGAAAGGAGACGTATGCCCGACGGGCATGACGCGCCGGTGACAGCGTCACGCCGCATCATACCGTCCGATTCCGCGCCCCCAAAGCAATGCGCCGCCCAACGGGCGGCGCAGGTGCGGCGGCTCGACACGCGCAGGACGCGTTACTGCCGCGTCTCCGACTGCGCGGCGCTCGGGCACGCGGGGTCCTTGCCCCAGTGACCCTCGCAGACGCGCCAGCGGCACAGTTGATCCTCGAAGAAACCGCGCTCCGAACACTCCTTCACGCGCGACGCCAGCGAGCCGGTCGTCGCGGCCGTCTTGGTCGGCACGGCCTGCGCCTTCTGCGCGGCGAGCTTCTTGTCAGCAGGCTTCGTGCGCGCGACGAGTGCCGCGAGCAGGTCCGCATCCGGATCGTCCTTCCCGGCCGCCTTCGCGGTACGGGCCGGCGTCGCGTCGCGATGCTTCTTCGCCGCCGCGAGCTCGGCCTGCTGTTCCTTGTGACGCTTGCGGGCCTCGGCTTTCGCATCGGCCTTCGTATCGGTCTTGCCGTGCGCGGCGACCTTCGCGCCCTTCGCGGCGTCGGCCTTGGCGGCGTCGGCCTTCGCGGTTTTGGTCGAGGCGGCAGCAGCGGCAGCGGCCGCACCGGCCGTGGCCGCACCCGATGCGTCGTCGGCGCCATTGGCGAGCGCACGCGACAGGCGGCTGTTGTCCGAGGATGATGCGGACGATGCGGACGCAACGGTTCGGGAAGCTGCGTCGTCGTTGACGATCGTGGCCGGTTGCGCGGCGGATGCGGCGGACGCGGCATTTTGCGCGACCTGCACGGCGGCATCGCTGGCCGCTGCGGCCTTCGCCGGCGCGGCGGCTGCCGGCGCAGCCTCTGCCGTGACGGCGGGGGCCTGCTCGCCCGCATGCTGCATGCGCCATGCGCCCCAGCCGCCGACGGCGACCACCAGGGCCACGACGGCGGCGATCGGCGCCTTCAGCGAACGGCGCGGCGGTTCGGCCGGCGGCGTGACACGTCCTTCCAGATTCGCGAGAATGCGCGACTGCTGAGCTCCGTCGCCTGCCGGTTTGGTATCGGACAGCAGGCTGGGCGGAGATTTCGAATTTGAATTTTCCGGCGCACTCATTCAGCGTCTCATTGAATCCTGGTTTAATTCACCGCGATAATATAGCCCGGCCTCTCGAAGCAGCCTGATTCTAAGAGCAAGCATTGCAAAACACAATCAATTCCAATTTCCGGGGATTTCTTTGATTGCCGTCGCACTCGTCGCCTATTTCGCCCTTGCCGTCGCGGTTGCGGCACTGTTGCTTTTACCGGGTATCCGCGCGACCGTATTCGAATCCGTCGCCCAGTTTCACGGCCGTCTAACGCGCCGTGCGAACGATCGCGCCTCGCGTACGCGAAGTCAGATTGTTAAATCGGCAAGCGCTACGCGCGGCGCTTTAAACGACGTGCAAAATTTACTGGTTCGCCGGCGCTTGATGATTATGGTATCGGCAGGTATTCTTGCGACGCCGCCATTGGTCGCCATTGCGTTACGCGGCCGGCAATTGTTCCAGTACGACGACACGGCGCGCGTGCCCGACGAGAAGATCGCCGCGCTGCTGCAGGGCGAACAGCTCGTCCCGCCCCCGCCGCTGCCGCCGGAAGTCTTCGCCACCAAGGAAGTCGAACAGGTACGCCCGGCGCTGAAGGATGCGAGCCGCGACTGGAACCTGCTGGATCCGGATTTCCGTACGCGTTTGCTGCTGGTCTACAAGATCATGCACGAACAATATGGTTATGAAATGGCGTTGCTGGAAGGTTACCGTAGCCCGGAACGGCAGAACCGGCTGGCGCAGATGGGCACGAACGTGACGAATGCGGCGGCCTTCCAGAGTTATCACCAATTCGGGCTGGCGGCCGACAACGCGTTCCTGCGCGACGGCAAGCTGGTCATTTCCGAGAAAGACCCGTGGGCGATGCGCGGCTACCAGTTGTACGGCCAGGTCGCCGAGCAAGTCGGCCTCACCTGGGGCGGCCGATGGAAAATGATGGATCTCGGGCACGTGGAATACCATAAACCCGGTTTTAAACTGGGACGCGGCAGCTAGTCAGGGCTGCCGGACAAGAAATAATGAGGGCGGCATGGGGCTTTTTAATCACCCGGCAGGAAACGATTTGGGCGGCGCAAACGATCGGGCATTCCGGTGCGCGATTTTTTCCGGCCGCCGCTTCCGTTTTAAATCTCACAGCGTCCTTTCGTTAATGCGCGCGCCTTCTCCGATGCCGCGGGCACATTGATGCCGGCCCCCTTCATCCCGTTTGACAGCATGGCGACACATCGCGGCGCCACCCTTGCCGCTCGGCGCGCCTGCGTCGCCTCATCGAATCGCACCGGAACCTGAACGTCCTATGCAACGCATCCTCAATGTGCTGACTCATCCGCGTACGCTCTCGATCGTCGGGATCGTCGCGCTAGCGGCCATCCTCTTCATCGTCGCCGACATGCTGCAGCTGCCGCTCCTGTGGGCGGCGATCGCCTTTGCGGCGATCCTCGCGCTGTGGCTCGTCGTCGCGCTGTGGCGCCGCTGGCGCGTGAAGCGCGCCAACCAGCAGCTCGGCCAGGTGCTGGAAGAGCAGGCGGAAACCGGCAAGATCGCCGCGCCCGCCGCCGCCGCGCTCGCCCCCGACGCGAAGACGGCCGATCTCGACGTGCTGCGCACGCGCCTGTCGGATGCGGTGAAGACGATCAAGACGTCGAAGATCGGCCAGGTGTCGGGCGGCTCCGCGCTGTACGAACTGCCGTGGTACATCGTGATCGGCAACCCGGCCGCGGGCAAGAGCAGCGCCGTGCTCAATTCCGGCCTGCAGTTCCCGTTCGCGGACAAGAACAGCGCCGTGATCCATGGCATCGGCGGTACGCGTAACTGCGACTGGTTCTTCACGACCGAGGGGATCCTGCTCGACACGGCCGGCCGCTATTCGGTGCATGAAGAAGACCGCAGCGAGTGGCTCGGCTTCCTCGGCCTGCTCAAGCGCTATCGCCCGAAGGCGCCGATCAACGGCATCATCGTCACCGCGAGCATCGCCGAACTCACCGGCAACCGCCCCGAATTCGCGATCAACCTCGCGAAAAACCTCCGCCAGCGCGTTCAGGAGCTGACGGAGAAGCTCGAAGTGTTCGCGCCGGTCTACGTGATGTTCACAAAGGCCGACCTGATCACCGGCTTCACCGAATTCTTCAGCAGCAGCGACAAGCACGAATACGACCGCGTGTGGGGCGCCACCCTGCCCTACGAACCCGACGACAAGCGCGACGTCGTCGCGCAGTTCGACACGCACTTCGAGGAGCTCTACGAAGGGCTGAAGGAGATCAGCGTCGCGCAACTGTCGCTGTCGCGCGGCAACCAGCTGTCGCCGGGCCAGTTGAGCTTCCCGCTCGAATTCTCGACGATCAAGCCGTCGCTGCGCGCGTTCCTCGCGACGCTGTTCGAGAACAACCCGTTCCAGTACAAGCCGATCTTCCGCGGCTTCTATTTCACCAGCGCGCTGCAGGAAGGCGAAACCAACAGCGCGGCCGCGCAGCGCATCGCGCATCGCTTCGGCCTCGACGGCGCCGCGCTGCCGAAGCCGCACAGCGCGTTCTCGAAGAACGGCTTCTTCCTGCGCGACCTGTTCTCGAAGGTGATCTTCGCGGACCGTCAGACGGTGCGGCAGTTCGCCAGCCCGACCAAGACGCGACTGCGCTACGCGACCTTCTTCGGCTTCGTCGCGGCGCTTGCACTCGCGCTCGGCGGCTGGACCTGGTCGACGATCGGCAACCAGCAGCTCGTCGCGAACGTGCAGGCCGACCTCGACAACGTCACGCGCCTGCAGCAGGGCCGCAACGACTTGCAGTCGCGCCTGCAGGCGATGGACATCCTCGAGGACCGGATCGAGCAGCTCGAGCAGTTCCGCCGCGACAAGCCGATTTCGGTGTCGCTCGGCCTGTACCAGGGCGACCGTCTCGAGCAGCACCTGCTGACCGAGTACTACAACGGCGTGCGCCAGATCCTGCTGGCCCCGGTGTCGCAGAACCTCGCGTCGTTCATGAAGGACGTGAACGCGCACCCCGAACAGCTCGTGCCGATGACGCGCCCGCCCGAATCGGGCGCCGTGCAGGGTGGCACGATGCCGGTCTCGACGAACGCGGCGGGCGCCGCGCCGCAGGCCGGTGCCGCACTGGCCGCGTCCGGTACCGCGCCGGCCGCAGCGCAGCAGCCGGCCGCACCGCAGGGCGGCCTCTACAGCGACGCGTCGCCGACCAACGTGCAGGATGCGTACAACGCGCTCAAGACGTACCTGATGCTGTCCGACAAGCGCCACGTCGAGCAGGCGCACCTGACCGACCAGCTCGCCCGCTTCTGGCGCGGCTGGCTCGAGACGAATCGCGGCAACATGCCGCGTGACGAGATGATCAAGAGCGCGGAGCGCATGATCTCGTTCTACCTCGCCCGCGTGAACGACGACAACTGGCCGATGATCGACGCGAACCTCGCGCTCGTCGACCAGACCCGCGAGAACCTGCGCCACGTCGTGCGCGGCATGCCGGCCCGCCAGCGCGTGTACGAGGAAATCAAGGCACGCGCGTCGACCCGCTTCGCGCCGATGACCATCGCGCGCATCGTCGGCGACGGCAACCAGGGGCTCGTGGCCGGCAGCTACGCGATTCCGGGCACGTTCACGCGCGAAGCGTGGTTCGACTACGTGCAGCCGGCGATCCGCGACGCGGCGACCAAGGAACTGCAGGCGAAGGACTGGGTGCTGAACACGTCGACACAGGACGACCTGACGCTCGAGGGCAGCCCCGAGCAGATCCAGAAGACGCTGGTCGGCATGTACAAGACCGAGTACGCGCAGCACTGGCAGAAGTTCATGCAGGGTATCGCGGTACAGGGCTTCACCAGCTTCGGCCAGGCCGTCGACGGGATGAACCGCCTCGGCGACCCGCAGGATTCGCCGATCCGCAAGATCCTCGAAACCGCGTACGACCAGACCTCGTGGGACAACCCGTCGCTCGCGAACGTGACGATCAAGAAGGCGCAGACGGGCGTCGTGAACTGGGTCAAGCAACTGTTCTCGCGCTCGCCGGCCGGCCAGGTGGCGGCCGCCAACATCGACATCAACGGCAATCCGGCCGAGGTGCCGATGGGTCCGATCGGCCAGGAGTTCATCGGGCTCGCGCGGATCGTCGCGTTGCATGACGGCACGTCGATGCTCAAGGGCTACATGGAGTCGCTGTCGAAGGTACGCACGCGTTTCAACGTGATCAAGAACCAGGGCGACCCGGGCCCGGGCGCTCGCCAGCTGATGCAGCAGACGCTCGACGGCAACGGTTCGGAACTCGCCGATTCGCTGAAGCTCGTCGACGAGCAGATGCTGACGGGCCTCACCGATTCGCAACGCAAGTCGCTGCGTCCGCTGCTGGTGCGGCCGCTGATGCAGGCGTTCGCGGTCGTGATCCAGCCGGCCAGCGCCGAAGTCAACAAGGTGTGGAACGCGCAGGTCTACCAGCCGTTCCAGAACTCGCTCGCGACGAAGTACCCGTTCGCGGCGAGCGCGAAGGTCGAGGCCGGCGCCGGTGAAATCGCGCAGGTGTTCGGTCCGGACGGCTCGATCGCGAAGTTCGTCGGCACGACGCTCGGGCCGCTCGCGGTGCGCCGCGGCGACACCCTCGCCGCCCGCACGTGGGGCGACATGGGCATCGGCCTCACGCCGGACTTCACGAACGGCTTCGCACGCTGGGTCGCACCGCTCGCCGGCGGTGCTGCAGGCAGCGCCGCCGCGTCGTCCGAGCCGCAGACCGTGTTCCAGATCCTGCCGCAGCCGAGCACGGGCACGACGGAATACACGATCGCGATCGACGGCCAGCAGCTGCGCTACCGCAACACGCCGCCGCAGTGGACCAACTTCGTGTGGCCGAACCCGCAGGGCTCGCCGGGCGCGACGCTGTCCGCGACGACCTTCGACGGCCGCACGGTGCAGCTCGTCAACGAGCCGGGCCGCTACGGTCTCGAGAAGCTGATCAACTCGGCGCAACGCAAGCGCCGTCCGGACGGCACCTTCGACCTGACGTGGGCGCAGGGCAGCGTGAACGTGTCGGTGACGATGCGCATCATCAGCACGTCGCAACCGTCCGGCGGTGGCGGTGACCAGCCGCAGCAGCAGAGCCTGCGTGGCCTGCAACTGCCGTCGTCGGTCGCCGACGCAAGCGCGGGCGCCGCGCAGAACGCAACCCAGACCGCCGGCACGGGCACGCCGGCCGCAGCGCCGGCCGTCGCGGCCGCCAACGCAACGCATGCCCAGGGGGCGCAATGACGCAAACCGTACAGGCGCAGATCGCCTACTTCGGCAAGATTCCGTCGCGCGGCGACTTCGTGAAGAGCCCGCACAACCCGCAGTTGCTGCAGACGCTCGATCGCTGGATCGCGCAGGCACTCGAGCTGCTCGCGGAAGATCCGCGCTGGAAGCTTGTCTACGAGGATGCGAAGCCGATGCATTTCGCGTTCCTCGGCTCGCGCAGCAAGCTCGCGATCGCGGGCCACATGGTCGCGAGCCACGACGTGTCGATGCGCCGCTTCCCGTTCCTCGGTGCGACCGCGCTCGAGGTCGACCGGCCGCTCGCGTTCCTCGCGCGCAGCCCGCTCGCGTTCGCGCGGCTGTGGTCGCGCGTCGCCACGCAGATCCCGCCGCTGCTCGGCAAGGACGAGCCGCCCGGCGCACTGCAGGCGCTCGGCGACACGCAGGTGCCGATCGACATCGGCGGCCCCGGCACGTCGCATGACGGCACCTTCAACGATTTCGTCGAACACCAGACGCTGCACGGCCTCCAGGAGATGCTGCTCGAAAGCGGTCATCCCGTGCGGCTGCGCGGCGCGATGCTCGCGCTCGGCTCGCTGCTGCGGCCGGTGATGCAGAGCGGCTCGTCGCACATCGAGCGCGGCCTCACGCTGCCGTTGCCGGTCGATCCGTTCTATCGCAGCCTCGTCGCCGCGTTCTGGCTCGAACTGATCGCGCCGTTCGTCGCGCAGGCCGACTTCGAGCTCGCGATCTTCATCGGCACGATCGCCGAGCGCGAACGGCTCATCATCGGCTTCAACGGCGCGTCGGCGAAGACGCTGCTGAGCGTCGTCGACCCGCAGACCTACGCCGCCCACAACATCGACATCGACGATCCCGAGTGGATCGACGCCCATGCGCAAAACGATCACCAGATCAGCAAGCTCGTCAGCTACCTCGACCAACCGCAACTCTCGCTGCGTGTCGCCATCGACGCGTTCCGCGAAGCGTTCATCGGAGGCTGACGGGATGCATCGCACGATTCAAGCCCGGCGCGCGCGCTTTTCGGCCGCGCTCTCGCCCGCCGTCGCCGCCCTCCTCGCCGCCGGGCTCTTCGCCAGCGGCGCGGCCTTCGCGCAGAACACCGGCGCGACCGTCACGCCGGTCGGCAACGGCACGGTCGCGACAACCGCGCTCTCCGCTAACCCCGGCGCCGCGCCGGGGACGGCCTCCGGCACTGTCGTGCACGGCACGGCCGGCACCGCGAACACCCTCACGCCGCCGCCCGCGACCGCGACGCCCGGCCAGGTGGTCGTCGGCGGCAAGGTGCCCGACGAGGCGACCAAGGCCGCCGTGCTGCAGAAGCTGCGCGATACCTACGGCGCGACCAACGTCGTCGACCAGATCGAGGTGGGTGATGTCGCCACGCCGCCGAACTGGAGCGCGAACGTGCAGAAGCTGCTCGGCACGCAGCTCAAGCAGATCAGCAAGGGGCAGTTGAAGATCAACGGCACGCAGATCGAGATGAAGGGCGAGGTGCACAACGAGGCGCAACGCCAGCAGCTCGCGAGCGACATGGCGAACACGCTGAACCCGACGTATACGATCAAGAACGGGCTGCGCGTGTCGGCGTCGGAACAGGGCGTGCTCGACCAGACGCTCGCGAACCGGACGATCGAGTTCGAGACCGGCAGCGCGACGCTCACGCCGCAGGGCAAGCTGATCCTCGACCAGATGGCGGCCGCACTCGCGAAGATGCAGAACCGCACGGTCGACATCATCGGCCACACCGACAACTCGGGGAACCGCACGTCGAACATCGCGCTGAGCCAGGCGCGCGCGGATTCGGTGAAGGGCTACCTGATCACGAAGAGCATTCCGCCGCAGCAGATGACGACGACGGGCGTCGGGCCGGATCAGCCGATCGCGCCGAACGATACGGCGGATGGGCGGGCACGGAATCGGCGGATCGAGTTCCGGGTGGGGCAGTAGGCGGCGTGTTTTGCCGCTTCGCGGGCGGTGTTCGCATCGCTTCGTTGGATGCGGGTC
Source organism: Burkholderia sp. AU33423 (assembly GCF_002223135.1). NCBI lineage: Bacteria > Pseudomonadati > Pseudomonadota > Betaproteobacteria > Burkholderiales > Burkholderiaceae > Burkholderia > Burkholderia sp. AU33423. The sequence continues at coordinate 154,246 of NZ_NKFH01000003.1, read as the reverse complement.
GCGCGGGGCTGTCGGCGGGCAGGCCCTCTAAGCGCTCGCTGGCGGCTGTCGAATCGTGACCGGCCGCCAGCCTCGCTATTTCAATCGTCCATCAACGTGACCGGCTTCCCGTGAACGCGCTCCAGCCGACGGGGCGTGACAATCATCAACAGGATGCCCTTGACGGCAAGGCCCGCGAAGAACAGCGAGCACGGGGTCAGCAACACCGTCGAGAACAACAACAAATCCGCTGACGCCGGCAAAGGTGCCCGTATCCTCACAGCCAGGAACACGGCCGGCGTGGTGAACAGGACGAGCCCCTGAACGATCCGGGCAATCGGGCCGCGATGGTTCGACAACGTGCTCAACTGCTGCATTGCCGACAGGCTGTACTGAATCTCGCTGCCGGCATCTCTGAAGGCCTGCGCGATGAACTCGGGCCTCCCGAGAACGGCGGATACCTGACGGGCCGTCATGACCACCCAGAGAAGGGTTCCCGTCACGGCCACTGCGATGCACACGGCGCGAAGCGTCGACGGCATCGGCGTGGATGACACATAAAACATCCACGAGATACCGGCGATCCACACGTAGATCGACGCGTTTGCGAGAACCGCAGCAACGCCGTATAGCCACAGGCGCCCACGCCCGTCGTCGACTCGCCATGCGGCGACCTGGCCGATGCTGGTGGCCAGCGCCACGCCAGCGGCGATCTTCCACGGCAGCGAATCGTCGAGAAACAGCGGCGATCCGATCATAACCGCACATCCGATCAGGAACGCGCCAGCGAGCAGATTCGCTTTGAAGATTGCGAGATATCGATCGTGGATGGTGCAGGGTTCCGTCGTTTCCATTGGCGGTATTGAGTCAAATGCCGTCACGTATTTTCAGGCTGTGGCGGTGCCACGGGAATCGGAGCGTTGCGAAGCAGACGCCGCTGCATGCGGGGCGATATGTGGCCGGTACGACCAGCAACGAATTGCCGGTCATTGCGCGAGGATGACCCTCTTGCCGGTTCGCCTCTCAAGCTTCAACGGCAAATACACACGAAAGAACAGCTGCCGCACATAAAAATTCCCGACAAGTGAGAGCGTCATTGGAAACGCAAGAAGCGAAATAACGATACACAACACGTGGGACCGATGTTCTCGTCAAAAGCGTGCCCCCGAAACGATGCGGCGAAAGGCATCAAATACGCAACCACCGACAACGCCCCTCTTTCACGGGATTTCTTGCCGTCAAGCGATCGATATCCCCGCCACACGAGTGACGCAGAATCAGGTTCTATCAGGCGATCGACGTTCATGAGCCAAGGACGACCTTCTTCCCGGTTTTTCGCTCCAGCTTGATAGCGAGATAAATATGAAAATAAGCGAATCGCACAAAGAATTTCGTCAATAACCAGCAAGTAATAGGAAGCCCTATCGCCGACAGGATAATAAACATCCCGTGCGGCCCACCATTTCCTTCAAAAAGCCGGGCCGACAACATGGAATATCCGATAAGTATCGGACCGACCACCGAAACCAGCCAATACGGGACCGCAATCGACTTCCCCGGTCCGTCCAGTTTTCCGATAACGGAATCGGACTCGTCCGGATACACGATACAATCGCCTTCATCCTTGAAAAGCTGCTTAAGCAATCCAAGTCGATCATTTTCCCGAGCAAAAGCAGCCCACGACAACCAGGCCCAGGTTGCCACCACCACCAAACACATCAAAAGGGCAATCGCACGAATTGCAATCGACATCGGCGCAAAACAAAAATAAAACAACCAGTACGAGCCGAGCAGCATCCAGGTCGGGATAAACCCGACACACACTGCAACCCCCTCCCAAATCAACCGCCTCGATCGCCGATTCAGAAAATAATGCACATACAAAAACAGGGGACACCCGATCTCCAGCATCAAGGCAATGACCCAGGGTAGCCTGGACGACCAAAAACCGTTGAATGCATGCCAATATATGATTATCGGGATGATTCCAATTACCAATCCGATTTTGGCGGCTAACGGATGATCATCAATCCGGGTTCTGTCGCCTTTCCCTGTAGCGCCAGAGCTACGCATCGAAACAGGTTTCATGGCGTTGCCCCGAGCGGAAACACTTGCCACGACGACTGCGAATAAGAATTCCCGTAATCTCCAGGCAATTTCTTCTCCAACTGACTGCCAATCAAATGATATAACTCCGTGATATGGTCATTGAACTTCACAACATTGAACATGACCGCTACGGCATAGCCCACAATCACAATCAGTGCGACAGTTCCAAGCGCAATTGTACCTATTGACGCACCGACCGCCGCACCACCCGCAAGAACCGCTCCTCCTGCAAACAGCAATGAGACGATCCATGTCGTAATGTATGTTGTCATCCACATTTGAGATGTGTCCGAGATAACGGATGCAAAGAGCTTCCCCAAATCTCTCTTTGGCGGCCCACCATCGGCTGACGGCTCATAATCATGCAGCCATGCCATATAGTCCATCGCGATCGTCACACCCAACGCCTTACCCGTCGCCGTCGTCGGTAAAACCGAAGCTTTCGCAGCCCCTTTAGCAGCAAGCTTGGTTCCAGCCAACGATCCGGTTCCTCCAGCGATCGTCATTACCTTGACGTCCGTGGAAACCGTTTTATATACGCCGAGCAGATAACCGACGATTTTTGTCTCTTTGGCGGCCGTCGAAAAAATCAAAGTGAATTCCCCACTCAAATCCCTCTGAATGATGAATGTTCGATTCCAAAACCCCTTAAGTGGCCCCTTCCATATCGTATCGGTCATATATCCGAAGAAACCAGGAATTTGACTGAGCAAAAAATTCCGGGACAACGTATTGAACGGATCCCACTTGTATGCGTCTGCACCACTCTTGAAAAAACCAGTAAGCTCCGGAGGCACCTCCGGCCCGGAAGTTTGCTTGATTTTGAACGCATGAATTGCCGGTAGTCCTTCAGTCGGCACTTCGACCTTGGCTTCGGAATACGGTACTGGGGCCGAAGCTGCGCGACGAGCTTGACCCAAAGCCGAGTTGAATTTTTGTTCGTTCAAACGTGCCTTTGCCTGTTCAAACCCACTCGCCAATAGCGGTGAAACAGGGCGTTGCGACAGCTCGGGGATTTCGCTCAATGCAAGAAGGTCTTTGACGAATTTCTGATCGTCATGCAGGGTAATGAACATCGGCGCCGGCTTATCCTTCGGATCGTCCGTACAACTGTTCGTATAGTCCATCTTGCTGATCGGGTAGCGCCCCAGCACCTTTTCACCCTGCTTGAGAATCAGGCTCCCCTCGAAATTACGGCCGATCCAGATGTGACACGACTCCCCGTCCTTGAACGTCGTCTCACCGGTATTCACCTTCCGCTTCGTGTCATAAAAGCGCCCGGTCGGTCGATCGGGATGCGTCGTCGTGACGGTATACGTCGCGCCGGCATGAAGCTTGATGTCGAACACCACGTCCCGATGCTTGCGCAACAGCACCGTCAGATCCGTCTCGGCTCGGCAGCTCACTGCCTCCCCCGGCAAATCAATACAAACATTATGCTGAACAAGCGGCCTGCCCATTTCACTCTCCCGTCCGTTTGACCTGGCTAGCAACGAACTCGTCAAAATCGATGTTCTTCAATTCCGCCCGGCCTTCCGCGTCGAGCGCGACGCTATGTTCGGTCCCGTCCTCGGTCGCGAACTTGATCGGCTCCCCGTGCGGCACGTTGCCGTCGGCGTCGACATAGCGAATCCGCATGTCCGCCTTGCGGCCTTCCGTCTTGAACGTCTTGTGCAGGCTCGTCGGCCCGCTGAATGCGTGCTGCCCGCCCTTCACGTCGATCTGTCCCGGTGCGTGGATCTCGATGTTGCCGTCCTTGATCCGGACATACGCGCCGCCCGCCGTCAGCAGGATCTCCTGCTTCGCGACGCCTTCGATCGATGCCGTCGCCGACAACACCTTGATCGCCTTCTGCGCAATCATCTCGACGTTGTCGCTGTGGGCCCGGATCTCGACCGGCCCCTTGCCGGCAAAGAGCTTCATGCCCGCGTTCTGCACGAACAGGCTGAGCTTGTCCTTGACGCTCGCCACCAGCGACTTGCCGCTCGCGAGATGCGTGCTTTGACCGCTGACAAGGTTCACGTGCCGATCCGCTGCCACGTGCGCGCTCTGCTGCGACGACACCCCGATCCCCGCCGGGCTGGCGAACAGCATCACCGGCTCCTTGAACGCATTCGCGTCACCCGTCCCACCGCCCGACGTCCTGCCGCCCGACGACGCCCCCGCCACGCTGTTCTTCGTCGCATCGGCGAACTGCTTCAGCGCATCGTGACCGGGGCCGAGGCTTTCGGCCTGATGCATTTCACTGGCCTGCGACATCGATTCCAGCAGCCCGTCTGCATCCGTGAGTTGCGCCCGCGCTTCGCTCGCATCGAGCGGCTGGCTGTTCGCCGGCTTCGGATGCGTCGTGACGTACAACCCCTGCCCGGCCCGCACTGCACCATACGCATCGGTACGCAAGTCGAACCCCGAACCGAGATACGCACCCCGCGTGTTGCCGTTCTGTTCGATCAGGTAGCCGAGATGCAACAGCGAATTCGCGCTGCTGCTGAACAGGCGTGCACGGTTCTGGCCGGTCGCGTCGTCGAGCACCATCTCGTTGTGCCCCGACCCCGCGTACTCCTTCGACCGGAAGCCCGACAGGATGCCGTCGCTATGCCACTGCGGCTTGGTTGCCCCGTTGTAGACCCGATGCATGACGATCGGCCGGTCGCAGTCTCCGCCGATGTAACCGATCAGCACTTCCTCGCCGACCCGCGGAATATGGACGGCGCCGTAGCCGCCGCCGGTATCCGACTGCACGACACGCATCCAGCATGATGCGGTTTCGGTGCCCTCGTTCTGCCGGTCCCAGACGAACATGACCTTGATGCGGTTCAGCGCGTCCGTATATACCTCTTCGCCCTTCGGCCCGACGACGACGGCCGTCTCGAGCTGCATCACGGGCTTCTTGTGCTCGAACGGGCTGCGATACGGCACCGCCGCGCGTTGCGCTTCGACCTCGACGAGGTAGAACCCGGCCGAACCGTCTTCGTGCCCGACTTCGAACGCAGCCGCCGCACCGTGCGCGGCTTTGGCCTGCGCGAGCCGCGCCTGCAGGCTGTGCGGGAAGTTCGCTTCGTGGTCCGAGATCGGCAGGTTGTTCTCGATATACCGTGACACCTTCAAGGCCGCGAATTCCCGGTCCTGCGCCGAATCGCGGTCATGCTCGGGATGGTCCGCCAGCGTGAAGCGCCGCCCGGCATCGATTCCGCGCACGCCGCCCACGCCGAAGAAGCGTTTCGCGCGCGACTCCCATTCCTCGAGGCGGATCTTCGACAGATGCTCGCCGCGATCCTGCCCCGCGTACGTGTACGCACCGGTGTATTCGTAGATTTCCGTCTGGCCCGGCAGATCGCCCTGGCCAGCCTTCGTGGGCAAAGTCGTACCGTTCGGATTGCCGGCCGTCGATGGCGACTTGTAATCGAACGTGCGCGTCGTGTGCTGCGAACTCTGCAAGGTCCGCGACGCAGCCCATTGGGTGAATCCGGCGGTTTCGCTCCCGGTTCCCGAGCGGTCGAACCGGACGGGGTTCGGTGACAGTTCGTCGACCGCGTGCAGGTCGTCGGTAATGACGAGCGTGTGAGCGCTGCCATCCCCGGCATGCCGCCAGAAGCCGAACAGCCCTTCGTCTTCCATCAGGCGATGCACGAAGTTCCAGTCGGTTTCGCTCTGGCGGCAGTACGAGCGCGACGGCAGCGGCTTCGACAGCGCGAACTGATAGCGCCCCTTCGCCTGCGAGTGCATATCGAACACGTCGGCCAGGATCGCGTCGACCGGCTTGTCCTGCCAGTACCGCATGTCGCTGCGGAACTTGAGAAAGTGCATCCACGACGCGAAGGTCAGCTGGTAGCCGGACAGGCTGCCGTCCGTGCCGAGCCGGCGCGCCGTATGGACGTAGCCGTTGATCGGGAGGTACGACTGGTCCGCCTGCTGGATCCACAACGTCATCGGCGTCGCGATCAGCGTCTTGAGTTCGACGTCGCTGGCGGTCGACACGAGGTCGAGCGCCACGCTGAAGTCGCGTCCCAGTTCGGAACAGATCACGGCCCGGCGCGGCACCAGCGCGTTGTTCGGCAGCGACGGGATGTCCGTCTTCAGCAGGCGATCCTGCTGAATCAGGCCACCGCGAATCGCCTGTGCCAGTTCGGTCAGGTTCATGCGTCAATCCACGTTCTTGTCTGCCGCGAGCCCGCCGGGCCCGCGCTCTCAGGTCAAATGCCCGTCGCTCACGACTGCTCGTCCGACCTCACGCCCAGCAACTCACGAATATGCGACAGCGAGCCGTCGTCCTTCACGACGCTCTCGAGCCACTTGTGCAGCGGCATGTCGGCCCATTCGGCGGCCTTGTCGGCGAGATACGCGACCGGGCTGTGCGGCTCGGTCTGGCGGAAATAGCGGGCGACCGCGCGCAACTGGTCGACGGCCTGCGCACGATTCTGGATGCCGGCGATCATCTGCGTCACCGGGGGGCGCGGAACGGGCTGCGGCTGCACGTGAGTCTCCTCGGTCTGGATCGGGTTGCCGAACACCGGCTCGATGCGCTCGGGCTGCGCCTGCGGTGCCGACTGCGTGTGCGGCGCGCTGCCCGTATAACCCTGCTCGCGCGCAAAGCGCTCGGCGAGCCGGTACACGGTTTCGAACGCGTCGCGCGCCTGCCGGAAGCTCGGCGCCGAATCGCCCGCGCGCTCGACGAGCCGTTCCTCGAACGCATCGAGCGCGAATTCGAACGCCTTCAGGTTCGCGAGCAACGCGGTGTAGAACGCGATCGACGTCACGCGTCGCGACGAATCGATCTGCTCGATCGACGGCTTGCCGCGTGCGATGTCGTCCGCATGCTCGGGGTCGCGCTTGATGGCCTGCGCGACGTGCTGCGCCACTTCCCAGTCGAGCGTGCTGAACGCGTTCGACGCGCCGTCCGTCATCGGCACCGCGCGCAGCAGCTCGGCCGTGCGGCCGGACAGCCACGCGACGTTGCCGAGCCGGTGCTCGGTGTCGTCGTCTTCCGGCAGCGGATGCACGGTGTCCCAGAAGTCGCGGCACAGGCCCTCGAGCAGCGCATAGCCTTCGGTGAGGCCGGTGATGCCGTCTTCGAGCGCGAGCGCCTCGGTCAGCCACACGGCGAGCCGCAGGTCCTTGGTGCGCGTGCGCAGCAGCTCGCCTGCATGGTCGACCACGAAGCCCCAGTCGGCCTCCTTGATCTCGGTCACCCACTCGCCCTGGTCGAGCGTCGGATCGTCGTAGCGCCGCGCATCCTGGATCGCGTCGAATTCGTTCGAAAACAGCAGGTCGTCGCCGCTGGGCGACGCATCGCTGATCGGCGTCAGCAGCTCGGGGAGATTGATCGGCATGGTTCGGTCAGTTCATCAAATGCTTGCGTTGCACGGCCGCGCTCATTCGACGGTGTACGTGAATTCGCCGGCCTCGTCCGCGCGCACCGCGATGCGCGCGATGGCCTCGCCGTCGGCGATCCGGCCGAGCACGTGGCCCGCGATCTCCGGCAGCAGCGTGCCGTTCAGGATGTGGTCGACGTTGCGGGCGCCCGAATCGACCTCGGTGCAGCGCGCGAGCACCGCGTCGACGAGCGATTCGTCCCATTCGAACGCGGCCTTGTGGTTCGCCTCGATCCGGCGGCGGATCCGTTCGAGCTTCAGCTCGATGATCTCGGCCAGCACGTCGTCGGAAATCGGGTAGTACGGCACGACCTTCATCCGCCCGAGGAACGCGGGCTTGAACGTCTTGTACAGCTGCGGGCGCAGCGTCTCGGCGAGCGCGTCCGGATCGGGCAGCTCCTCGGCCGGCTTGTTCAGGCACGCCTGCATCACCGCGGAAGAACCGACGTTCGACGTCAGGATGATCAGCGTGTTGCGGAAGTCGATCTCGCGCCCTTCCGCGTCGTCCATCGCGCCCTTGTCGAACACCTGGAAGAACATCTCGAGCACGTCCGGGTGCGCCTTCTCGACCTCGTCGAGCAGCACGACGGAATACGGGTTGCGGCGCACGGCCTCGGTCAGCACACCGCCTTCGCCGTAGCCGACGTAGCCCGGCGGCGAGCCCTTCAGGCCCGACACGCTGTGCGCTTCCTGGTACTCGCTCATGTTGATCGTGACCATCTTGCGCTCGCCGCCGTACAGGATGTCGGCCAGCGCGAGCGCCGTCTCGGTCTTGCCGACGCCCGACGGCCCGACGAACATGAACACGCCGCGCGGCTTGTTCGGATCCTCGAGGCTCGCGGTCGCGGTGCGCACGCGCTGCGCGATCGCTTCCAGCGCGTGGTCCTGGCCGATCACGCGCGCGGCGAGCAGCGGCTGCAGGTTCAACACGGTGTCGATCTCGTCCTTCACCATTCGGCCGAGCGGAATGCCCGTCCACGCGGCGACGATCTCGGCGACCACGTGGCCGTCGACCTGCAGCGGCACCATCGGCTCGCCGCCCTGCAGCGCGTGCAGCGCCGCGACGCGTTCGGCGAGCTTGTCGCGGGTGGCCTGCACGTCGACCGGCTGGCCGTCTTCCGACGGGCCGCGTGCCTTGTCGAGCGCTTCGCGCAGTTCGGTGATCTCGGCGACGATCACGCGCTCGGCTTCATAGCGCGCCTCGTCCTTCGCCAGTTGTTCGAGCGCCGTGTCGCGCGCGCCGCGCAGCTCGCCGAGCCGCTCGTCGTGCGACGCGCCGCCCGCCGCCTCGCGCTCCAGCGACGCGATTTCCGCGTCGATGCGCTCGATGCGCTTCTTCGTGTCGTCGATCGCCGCCGGCGTCGCGCTGTGCGCGAGCGCGACCTTCGCGCACGCGGTGTCGAGCACGCTGATCGCCTTGTCCGGCAGCTGGCGGCCGCTGATGTAGCGGTGCGACAGGCGCACGGCCTCGGTGATCGCATCGTCGAGGATCCGTACGTTGAAGTGCTTCTCCATCAGGCCGGACATGCCGCGCAGCATCGCGGCCGCGAGCGGCTCGCTCGGTTCCTCGACCTTCACGACCTGGAAGCGCCGCGCGAGCGCCGCGTCCTTCTCGAAGTACTTCTTGTATTCGCTCCACGTCGTCGCGGCGATCGTGCGCAGCTCGCCGCGCGCGAGCGCCGGCTTCAGCAGGTTCGCCGCATCGTTCTGGCCGGCCTGGCCGCCCGCGCCGATGATCGTGTGCGCCTCGTCGATGAACAGGATGATCGGATGCGCGCTCTTCTTCACCTCGTCGATCACGCTCTTCAGGCGATTCTCGAACTCGCCCTTCACGCTCGCGCCGGCCTGCAGCAGCCCCATGTCGAGCACGTGCAGCGCGACGCCGCGCAGCGGCGGCGGCACGTCGTCGGCCGCGATGCGCAGCGCGAGACCCTCGACGACCGCCGTTTTGCCGACGCCGGCCTCGCCGGTCATGATCGGGTTGTTCTGGCGGCGGCGCATCAGGATGTCGATCGCCTGGCGGATCTCGGCTTCGCGGCCGATCACCGGGTCGATCTTGCCGTCGCGTGCGCGCTGCGTGAGGTTGGTCGTGTACGTGTCGAGCGCGGGCGTCTTCGACGGGCCGGACGCGGGCGCCAGGCCGTCGGCGGCCGGCGCGACGTCGCTCCCTTCGTCGTCCGCCTGACGCGGCTCGGCTTCGCTCGAGCCGGCCATGATCTCGTCGAACTTGTGCTTCAGGTCCGTCACGTTCATTTCCGCAAACTGCGACGACATCCGTTGCGCGAACTGCGCGAGATCGGGCGCGGTCAGCAGCGCGAGCAGCAGGTGCCCCGAACGGATGCGGCCGAGCTGCGAGTCGAGCGACGCGATCAGCCACGCCTGTTCGAACAGCGCGATCAGGTGCACGGAGAACACCGGCGTGCGCGTGTTGCCCGTCTTCAGGCGCGTCAGTTCGCGCTCGAGATCCGCATGCAGCGCGTGCGGATCGACGCGGCTCGCGCGCAGGGCGAGCGGCAGGTCGCCCGTCGCTTCGTCGAGCAGCGCGAGGAACAGGTGCTCGAGATCGACCTCGTAGTGGCCGCGCGCCAGGCACGCGCTCGCCGCACGCTCGGTCGCGTGGCGGCACAGCGGGTTCAGTTTCGTGATCAGGGTCTTCAGAGGCGTGCTCATGGCGTCGATCTCAGGTTCGATTGCGTGTTGTTGTCGTTCGGAATCAATGAATCACGTGCAGTTCGTAGCGGGCGTCGGAGCGGTCCTCGACCGCGTCGCGCGTACACAGGAACGCGTCCCAGCCGAGCCGCGAGCCCGCGCCGAGCACGCTCGCGCCGACCTCGGTGCGCTTGAGCACGAGCTTCACTTCGTATTCGAGCGTGACGCCGGCAAGCAGCGTCAGCATCCGCTCCAGTGCGATGGCGTGCGCGCCGCCGGGCAGGAACGCCTCGTAGTCGCGCTTGGACAGCGGCCCGACGATGATCCGCGCGCGCATGTCGCGCTGCCACACGCGTTCGCCGACGAGCGCCGTCGCGCCGAGCACCGCGTTGACTTCGCCGAGCACGCTCAGCTGGTCGGGCGGCACGTCGTACCACTTGCCGACGAACTGGTCGATCTTCACCGGCACGCGGAAGTAGTCGGACAGCGTGCGTTGCAGGTACGCGGCCGACATCGGCCGGTGCCGTGCGGCGAGCGCATAGCCGGCCACGGCCTCGTCGAGCACGCCGCCCACGCCGGCCGCGAGACTGTCGCGCACCTCGTCGCTCGGCACGCCCGCGATCGCAAGCAGCAGCGGCAGATAGCGCTCGTCACGATCGAGTTCGTAATGGAACGGCAGCCGGTATTTCTTCCACGCGGCATAGAACAGCGCGGTCGCGCGGTTCGAGAACACGTCGAAGAACGCGCGCGCCGCATGGTCGCGCTTCAGGTGCTCGCGCGCGACGATCTGCTCGGTGTAATGCAGCGGCAGCGCGCCCTGCCCGCCGAGCAGCCCGAAGAACGCGGGCGTCAGCTCGACGTGGCCGAGCTCACCGGCCGCGAGCGCAGCGCCGCGCGCCTCGCCCGTGTCGAGGTGGGTGCCGTCGTCGTCGAACGAACGCGCGCCTTCGATCTCGCTCGGCGGAAAGCCGAGCGACAGCGTGTTGCGGAATTCGATGCGCTGCGCGACCACGTCGCCCTGCCGCCACGCGCCGGGCGCATCCGACGCCTGCCGCGCGAACAGCCCTTCGAGCACGCGCACCGCCTGGAAGAACTCGAAGCGGTGCGGCTCGTCGAGCAGCGCGTCGACTACGCCAGGATCGATTCGCCGGTTCGGGGCTTGCATCGGATGATCTCCTCGCCGGTGCGCTTCGACACGACGACCAATTGAACGAAACTGTTGAGGTGCACGTACAGCCCGAAGAAGCTGTCGAGCACGCGCACGAACGAGGCCAGGCTCGCGCCGACGAAGTGTTCCTCGTCGATCGTCAGGCGGATCTCGATGCCGCGCACGAAGGTCGCGAACGGCTTGCCGGGCAGCCACTGCACGGCGCCGCGCTGCTCGACGCCGACGAGGCCGTCGATCTGGCGCATCGACACGGCGGTGCGCCGCAGGTCGTACAGCGTCAGCATTTCCTTCAGCGGCGCGAGGCCGTGCGCGACCAGCGACACGTGATTGAGCGCGAGGTGCGACACGAGCCGCCAGTGCGCGGCGCGGCCGCGCTCGAAGCGCACGCTCTGCGTCGGGCGGCGCAGCAGTGAAATGCCGCTCGTCTGCGCGCCGCCCTCCTGGAACAGGTCGCCGCCCTCGAGCCCGAACGCGAGCATCGCCGGCAGGTCGCGGTTCGTGCAGGTGAGGTCGAGGCTCAGCGTGTCGGTCTGCGGCGACGTCGGCTCGAAATCGATGTCGACGATCGAGATCTCGGTTTCATAGCCGGGGCTCTTCTGCGCGACCCAGTCGTTGCGGCGTGCGAACCAGTAATGGCCGATCCGCGCCGATTCACCGTGATGCAGCGAATAGAACGGCCGGAATTCGATCACCGATTCCTCGTGCGCCTGCTGCCTCACGAGCTTCACCGAATCGATCGAATACACCTCGTACGCGAACGCGCGCCGCGCCTCGGCGATCACCGGGTAGGACACCGCGCGGTGGGTGATGCGAATCGGCTCGCCGTGCTGGCGGAACAGGTTGACGATCGGCGTGCAGAACAACCGGAAGTGGTTCGCCGTCAGCAGTTCGAGCAGCCGCGCGACGTGCGAATCGCTGCGCACGTCCTGCAGCACGAGATGCAGCGTCGCGCGCTGGCAGCGGCCGCTCGCGCGCGCGATCGCCGCGATGTCGAAGTCGACGAAATCGAACTTGTCGGGGAACGCGAAGTATTCGGTGAGCAGGCGATACGCGGGATGCGATTTCGCCGGGTAGTCGATCAGCGCGTCGTCCTCATCGAAGCCGGCGTGCGCGATCGGCAGCTTGCGCAGCGCGGTCCAGCGGCCGTTGCGCTCGGGTTCGACATACGCGCCGAGCACGTTGACGAACAGGCAGTCGGTCAGCGCGGCGACGAACGACTGCTCGCCGTGCAGGTGCGCGCGCAGCGTCGGCAGCTTCAGCGCGCCGAGATCGAGCTGCGCGGCGAGCGACTCGAACGTGATCGAGATCACGCCCGTCGCGTTCGACGGCAGCACCGTCGCGCTCGGCGCGAGCGCGACCGGCGTATAGCGGGCTTCCGAGATGCGGATCGGCGCGAGCGTCACGTCATAGGCGGTGCGGAACCGGCACTGCACGCCGCGGATCGGGCGGCTCTTCAGCTCGGTGCCGCGATCGATCACGACCGGTTCGGTCTGCTGGCCGGGCGACGCCGGCGTGAACTGCGCGATCGAGCACGACGGGAACGGCCGCAGGTAGTGCGGATACAGCACTTCCAGCAGCGCTTCGGTGAATTCCGGGTAATCGTCGTCGAGCTTCTTGTTGATGCGCGCGCCGAGCAGCGCGAACGACTCGATCATCCGCTCGACGTGCGGATCCTCGCAATGCTCGCCGGATAGCGCGAGCCGCGCCGCGATCTTCGGATAGCGTTCGGCGAAATCTCGCGAATAGCGCCGCAAAAACGATAATTCGCGCTCGTAATACGGCAGCAATTCTTCCATCGACGACCCCGAACCTCAATATTTCCTGCCGGACCCTGTTCCACCACCGGGCGGTCCGGCCCGCTCGGCGGCTTGATTTACTGCATTCTTGCGGCGCGTGCGCGCGTGACCGAATACTGCAGCGTCGAGGGCTGCAGCATCGCGTCGAAACTCACCGGCTCCTCGGCCGGGTGCACGACGAGCAGCGCCTGGATCGCGAAGTAAAGCGCGTTGGTGGCCTGCTCGTTCAGCTCGAACGTCACCTGCACCTGCTGCAGGCGCGGCTCGTGGCGCGCGATGGCCTGCTGGATCGACTTGCAGATGAACGCGCGATCGTAGTGACTCGCCAGGCTCAGCCCCGCGAAATCGTTCAGCCCGTAGGTCAGCACCGACTTCTGGCACTCCGGCAGCGCGGCCAGCTCGTTCTCGGTGTGGGCGATACGGGTATTGAGGATCGCCTCGACGTCGCGGGCGACCGTGTTCTTCAGCTCGTCCAGCGACAATTGCCGCATCGCTGCCGAGGCCGGCAGGTGCGGTTCGTCGTCGAACAGCTTGTCGAGAAAACTGGGTTCGAATCGTTTCATCGGCCGGGATTCACAGCGAAAACGGCAACGGGACGCCGTGCGCCCCGTTGCCGCAACCGACCTTAGACCGCGTAGGTCTTGTCGTTCTTCGTCAGACTCCAGGCGCCTTGCGTGTTGCCGCCCTGGTTGCCGCCGATCTTCTGCTGGGTTTGCTTCCACTGCACAGCTGCGTACTTCAGCGAGAACGTCTCGAGCGGCAGACCTTCCTCGCGAACGCTCGGGGCGATGCTCGAGATGATCACGTACTTGAGCTTGACTTCCAGATACTGCACGCGCTTGCCTTCACCATCAGCGCGCGAGAAATGGACCGTCACCTCGTCGAACGTGGTGCCGCCCGAAGCGTGTTGGTACAGCAGCGGGCTCGACGAATCGATTTCCTTCGTGAAGATCATGTCGCCGTGTTCGCAACGCGTCATCGTGTGACCGCCAGCGGTCGATGCGGTTGCCGAACGCGGCTGAACGATCGAGTGATCCCACGATTTCAGTTCGATCCAGCCCTGGTGGTCCTTATCCGCGGATTCGCCCTTCACCGCGGGACTACCAAACTGCAAGTGCATATGTAACATGGCCCTTCGACTCCCCAAAGAGGTGGTTTTAACGTCCTACCCAGGCGGCCCGCCCGGGCGATTTACTCGCTTATGAATTTGCCGGTTTGGGCAGATCAGCGACAAGTCGCAGAGAAATCGAGAGTTCGTCGAGCTGAAAGTGCGGGCGCAGGAACGCGACCGAACGATACGAGCCCGGCTTGCCCGGAATCTCTGACACTTGTATGGATGCCTCGCGCAGCGGAAATTGCGCTTTCTGTTCCTGCGAGGCGTTGTCGTCGAGCAGGACGTATTGCGAAATCCACCGGTTGAGGAAAGTCTCCACGTTCTGCGCCGATGCGAAACTGCCGATCTTGTCCCGCATCATCGCCTTCAGGTAGTGCGCGACGCGCGATACCGAGAAGATGTACTGAAGCTGGGCGGACAGGACGGCGTTCGCATTCGCGCTGTCGGTGCTGTATTTCTTGGGTTTCTGCACCGACTGCGCAGCGAAGAACGCGGCGTAATCTGAGTTCTTGCAATGGACGAGCGGGATGAAGCCGAGGTCGCTCAGCTCCTTCTCGCGGCGATCGGTGATCGCGATTTCGGTCGGGCACTTCAGCGCGACTTCACCGTCGTCGGTCTTGAACGTGTGGGTCGGCAGGTCCTCGACGAGGCCGCCGCCTTCGACGCCGCGGATCGCCGCGCACCAGCCGAAGTCGTCGAATGCGGCCGTCAGGCGCGCCGCGAACGCCCACGCGGCGTTGCACCACAGGTACTTGTCGTGGTCGGTGCCGTCGACGTCCTCGACGAAGTTGAAGTTCTCCGCGGTCTGGCCGTCCTTCGGATTGAACGGCAGGCGGCCGAGGAAGCGCGGCAGCGTCAGGCCGACGTAGCGCGAATCTTCGGCGTCGCGGAACGACTTCCACTTCGCATATTCGACCGTATCGAACACCTTGCCCAGGTCGCGCGGCTTGCCGAGGTCGGAGAACGACTCGAGGCCGAGCAGCTCGGGCGATGCCGACGCGATGAACGGCGCATGCGCGGCCGCCGCGACGTGCGACATCTGCTCGATGAAGTACATGTCTTCCGGCTGGCGCGAGATCTCGTAATCGCCGATCAGCGCACCGAACGGTGAGCCGCCGAACGTGCCGAATTCTTCTTCGTAGACCTTCTTGAACAGCGCGCTCTGGTCGAACTCGCTCGCGCCCTTGAAATCGCGCACGAGGTCGCGCTTCGGTGCGTGCAGCGCCTTGATCTTGATCGTCTGGCCGGTGTTGCTTTCCTTGACCAGGTAGTCCATCCCGCGCCACGTGCTTTCCAGGCGCTGGAATTCCGGCGCGTGCATCACCGCGGAAAGCTGCGTGGAAATCAGGCGGTCCAGTTCCGCGACGCGCGCATCGATCGTGGCCGACAGGTTGTCCGACACGATCACCGTGCCGTCGAGCACCTGGTGCACGAGTTCGCCGATCAGGTCCTTCGCACGCGCATGCTCGGAATCGGATTTCGCGACCTTGCTCTTCTCGACGATGTCGTCGAGCAGCGAGGTCCCGGCGGCGTAGTCCGCGCCGCTCGCTTGGGCCGCAGCCGTTTGCTGGTTCATCTCAACACTCCGTCGTCATTCGCCGTCTTTGTCGCTGCCCGTGCCCTTCGCGAGCTCCTGCAGCTGCTGCGTGTTCTTCAGCACCTCGGACAGCAGATCCTCGAGCTTGTCGTTGCCGGCGAGCTTGTTGCGCAGGTCGGCGAGCTTCGAGCGCGCCTCGAGCAGGCGGCGCAGCGGCTCGACCTGTTCGACGACTTCGTCCGGGCTGAAATCCGACAGCGAACGGAACTTCAGGTCGACCGCGAACTTGCCGCCTTCCGGGCTCAGGCGGTTTTCCACCTGGAACGCGGCACGCGGCTCGATCGCCTTCATCACGTCGTCGAAATTGTCGCGATCGATGTTGACGAATTTGCGGTCGCGCAGCTTCGGCTGCTCGATTTCGGACTGGCCCGCCAGATCGCCGACGACCCCGACGACGAACGGCAGTTCCTTCACCTCGATCGCATCGCCCTTTTCGACCTCGTAGGTCAATTGGACGCGCGGCGGCCGTATTTTCTGCAAGCTTTTCTGAATGCTTTCTTTCTTGGCCATCTCGACGGCTCCCAGGTTAGTTGTGGTTATCGCGTCAGTCTTGCGGTCAGTTGCGCAGTGCGCCGAACGGGTCACCGCCCTTCGCCCCGCCGCCCGACGACGTGTTGGTCGGCGGCGGCGCAACGTTGGATTCGGCGGTCTGCGTCTGGGCCTTCTTCGTATGGACGACCGTACGACCCTTCTTGACTCGGCCCGTGGCGCGGGTCGTCGTTTCCGGCGGGAACAGCGCCGATTCACCCAGCGTGTCGCGCAGCTGCTTCGCGAGCGCCTGCGCATCCGACTTCGCGTCACCCGCGAGCGACGAATCCTGGCGCAGCTCGCCGAGCGACTGCGTCGCGATCCGCAGGCCGGCCACGGCCAGCACGCTCTTCGCCTGGCGGTCGGTCGCGTCGCGCTGCAGCGCTTCCTGCGCGGCAACGATTGCCTGGCCGTAATGGTTCTGGGCGAACTGGATTTGCGCGATGCGCGACCACGGCTCTTCGCGCGTCGGATCCGACTTCGCGAGCTGCTGGTACAGGCCGAGGGCCTTGTCCTGGTCCCCCGCCTTCGCAACTGCGTCCGCATCCGCCAGCGACTTGTTGAACACTTCGGCGGTCGGCGGCGCCGGAGGCTGGCTCGCACAGCCGGCGATCACGCCGCAAGCCACTACTACCCCAGACAGTTTTGCGAAGAGACGGTCTTTCATCGTTATATCCACCGGCGCGTGAGTTTTAAAATCGTTGAGAATCTGGTTCTTTTGCTTTGCAAGAAGCGCGCGGGTATAGTACCGATCAATTTTTCATAATTCAATCGTCGTGTGAAGAGTAATTCCTTTTAAAACTGGGCGCTACCCCCTCCAATGGCCTCTCGCAGCGGGCTCGCAGCGATTTTTTCTGGCGGCCGGAATGGGCAAGTTTTACTGGTTGCACGACGCGCCGCCCGGATGGCGGAAAAAATTTCCGGACGCCTGCCTCGACGCGGACGTGCTTAATAGTTGAACAGTGCAATGCCGGGGACACGCAGCGAACGCGGAAATACCCGGCAGATTTGACAGGGATAAAAGGCAGCCCGCCGGAAATACGATGAGATCGTTGATGATTCGCTACGCGCTGCCACTGGTTGCCTGCGCCCTCCTGGCCGGATGCGCGGCCGCCCCGCTGCTCGGCTCGGCCGCGAGCGCCGTGATGTCCGCGGCCGGTATCGGCAAGCCCGAGGTACCTGACGCGCAGAAGCCGCCGCGCAACCTCGGCATCACGCTGGCCGCCGCGCCGAACCTGAATGCCGCGACCGACCACAAGCCGCTCGCGCTCGTCGTACGCCTCTATACGCTGAAGGACCCGACGTCGTTCCAGCAGGCGCCGTTCGACGCATTCACGGATCCGACCAAGGAAAAGGCCGCATTGGGTGCCGATCTGCTGAACGTGCGTGAAATCACGCTGATTCCGGGCCAGCGCTATACGGCGACCGAGAAGGTTTCGCGCGAGGCGCAGGCATTCGGCATCGTCGCGCTGTTCCGCGATCCCGCACTCCAACGATGGAAACTGACGTTCGACCCGGCGAAGTCGGAGAAATCCGGCATAATCATCGGCCTGCATAATTGCGCGATGACGGTCACCGACGGCACTGTCATCGCACCGCAACAGGGTGCGCCTTCACAACCGCTGAATTTGCTTTCTTCGGTCTCCTGCGGTTAAACAATGACGCACGAATGTCAATTAACAAGAGTTAACAATTGGCGATTTAATTCGGGCACGAACAAATCGATTACATCGCAACGCGACATTAACCGGATTTGACATGAGTTATTCGGCCAAGGTGCTGTGGGGGGAAGGGCTGTTCCTCCGGCCTCAACACTTTCAGCGACAGGACGCGTACCACGAAGCGCGCCTGTTCGAATCGATCCAGGCGATCCAGCCGTACAACTGGGGCGTGCGCTCGGTGCGCATCGACCGCGATGCGCTCGGCAGCAACGTGCTGCGGGTGGCCGAGCTTGCGCTCGTGTTCCCGGACGGCGCACTGTATGCCGCGCCGCAGGCCGACGACCTGCCGCCGCCGATCGCGCTGGACACGCTGCCTGACGGCATCAACGAATTCGTGTTCTATCTCGCGCTGCACCCGCTGCGCGAGAACGGCACCAACTACAGCGACGATCCGGCCGCCGGCTTCATGACGCGCTTCGTCAGCGAGCAGGCGAGCGTCGGCGACAACTTCACCGACGCCGCCGAAGCCGACATCACGTTCCTGAAGACGCAGGTCAAGCTGATCGCGCACAGCGAACCGCGCGACCAGCTGCTGTCGGTGCCGCTCGTGCGCGTGCGCCGCACCGCGACGTCCGGTTTCGAGATCGACGACAGCTTCGTGCCGCCGTGCCTCGCGATCGACGCGTCGCCGATCCTCCACCAGCGGCTGCGCCAGCTCGTCGACGCGCTGCAGGCGAAGGTGAACGCGCTGTACGGCTTCCACCGCGAGCCGTCGAAGAACATCATCGAGTTCCGCTCGGGCGACATCGCGTCGTTCTGGCTGCTGCACACCGCGAACGCCGCGTTCGCGACGCTCGCGCACCTGCACCAGCATTCGGCGCTGCATCCGGAGCGGCTGTTCCAGGAACTGCTGCGCCTCGCAGGCCAACTGATGACGTTCTCGAAGGGCTATACGCTGGCTGATTTGCCGGTGTACCGCCATGACGATCCGGGCCCGAGCTTCGCGCGTCTCGACCTGATGCTGCGCGAGCTGCTCGACACCGTGATCTCGACGCGCTACTTCGCGATCACGCTCGACGAGGTGCGCCCGTCATTCCACCTCGGCCGCCTCGATTCCGGCAAGATCGACGACAAGACCGAGTTCTACCTGGCGGTGTCCGCGGACATGCCGAGCGTCGAGCTCGTCGATGCGGTGCCGGCCCGCTTCAAGGTCGGTGCGCCCGACGACGTCGACAAGCTCGTGCTGTCGGCCATGCCCGGCGTGCGGCTCTCGTACACGCCGCAGGTGCCGCCCGCGATTCCGGTGCGCCCCGGGGCGTGCTACTTCGCGCTCGATTCGCGTAGCCCGCTGTACGAGCGCATGCTGCAGGCCCAGTCCGCGATGATCTACGCGCCGACTGGCATCAATGACCTGAAATTCGAACTGATCGCGGTCACATCATGAGCTACGCGCCTTCCCTGTTCGGCGACAACGCGCCGGCCCCCCTGCATACGCCGGCGTCGACCGACGCCTCGTTCCAGGCCCGTTCGCTGCTCGACCTGCTTTACGACGGGTTCTTCATGCTGTTCCTGCTCAAGAACGGGCGGGAGCCGGAGAGCGCGGGCGAGTTCAGCACGCGCATCCAGGAATTCCTGTCGGACTTCGAGCGCGGCGCGAAGAAGCTGAATATCGCCGCTGAAGACGTGTACGGCGCGAAGTTCGCATTCTGCGCGGCGATCGACGAGATGGTGCTGTCGTCGCAGTTCAAGATCCGCACGGACTGGGAACGCCGGCCGCTGCAGCTCGTGCTGTTCGGCGAGCAGCTTGCGGGCGAGAAGTTCTACCAGTATCTCGAGGAATGTCGCGCGCAGGGTGCGGCGCGGCTGCAGTCGCTCGAGGTGTTTCACATGTGCCTGCTGCTCGGGTTCCAGGGGAAGTATCTGCTGGAAGGGCCGGAGAAGCTGGCCTACCTCACCGCGCGGCTGGGCGATGAGATCGCGCATATGAAGGGCAAGCGGGCGGCGTTTGCGCCGCATTGGCCGTTGCCGGATCAGATCGCACATCGACTCAAGCGTGAGGTGCCGGTTTGGGCGATTGGGGCGGTTTTTGCGCTGGTTGCACTGCTCGGATATCTCGGGCTCAACACGTATCTCAAGGACAAGACGCTGCAGGCGCTGGCGCCTTATTCGCAGGTGATCAAGGTCGGGCCGGAGTCGGCTAATTTGACGATTTCGTTGCCTTGAGGGGCTCGGGCAACGCTTCACGATGAAGAAGGACCGCCAAGCGGTCCTTCTTCATTGCGGCATCCGGTTTAGTCATGCTTGTGACTGCATGCCGTTCGGGCCCAGATCGAGGAAGTCGTCGTAGCGATCGAAATGATTGAGGCAGCGAACGACCTCCTCGATCGATGCGTCCGGTTTCTGACGATAGGCCAGATCGACGACGTCCTGAAAGTGCTCGCACGCGTACTGGAATACGTAACCAAGCTCGGTGACCCTCTCGGGGTAGATCTCGCGATCCTCATCGTCGACCTGTACCGTATCTCCGATGAAAATCGTCTGTTGCGGACACAGCTCCGCGTCGCCGTCCTTTCCGTAAACATCATATAGCCACGCGGGATCGTAGCCCGCCCGCCGCTCCGCCTTCGCACGGACAACGGCAATGAATTCGGCTAGCTGGAAAGTTCTATTCTTGAAATCTTCCGGGCCACGAATCCGCAATCCGATACGTTCGCACTCGATACGCGCGAGCAGTTGCTCTGCCTTGTCACGCTCGATCGCCAGCGTGCCGACATCGGTGTCGCTTGCTGCCGCAAGCGCCCTCTCCAGGAACGGCCGTGCCGATACACCACGTGACGTTTCACACATCAGTTCCCCAAGGGCGACGAGCGACTGCGCGAGCGCAACGCGATCGCCTTCCTGCTCGGCCTCGGCCAGCGCGAGACACAGTGCCGCTTCGCCGCGATCTCTCAGGCCGCGATCGAGCAGCATCAATGCCTTGCGGAGGGTTTGCCGCGCACTCACTGCGACGCCTCGTTGCCGGGATGATCCATCCAGATGTCCTCATAGCCGGCGTCGTCGATGATGAAACGTACGCCTGCCGGCAGCATCAAATAAGGCAAGACCAGCGGCAGGAATTGAGGCAGATGCGTGGCGTGCAGCGGCTGATAAAAATCGTCGGCATCCGAGTATTCGCCGCAATGAAAGAACCAGCTCACGTTCCGTCCTTCGGACAGCGTGATGCGCGTGCCATGGACGGGTGCTTTCCCGAGCGTCGACATGGCGACGGCGACCATGTCATCAGGTTCGACGACTGGCAGGTTGTATCGCGCACAAATGGCTTCCTGACGGGCACGCAGCCCAACCGGATCGTCTGTCATGTTCGTCATGCTCTTCCCGTCCTGTGGCGCACTAACCAGCTTGCCAGCATAGCTGCGGATCGGCCCGGCCGGACGATACGAAATAGGCGACCGCTTTCGCTGCCTTCACGCGATCCACACATTCCCGCGTCGGGTAGCTGCCGCGCTGGCCGCCGGCAACGAGTTCGATCGTTTCTTCCATCGGTGCCTCGGGTGTCGTCAGGTTCAGCAACACGGCATCGAGGCTCGATGCGATAAATACGACATACCGCCCGTCGTTACCTCCGCCAATTGTCATCACCACGCCATCGCTCGACTCGAATGCGACTGTCGAGCGATCGCGACCGTTCAGCCTGTCGACTGCCGCGATGGCTTGCGCGACGCTGTCGCATCGCGCTTCCGTCACGTGCGAGCGGTTGCCGATATAGGTTTCCTCGATCACTTTCGTGGTTCGCATTCGATGGCCTTCGCTGCCTGGTCAAATGGATGCGTTACGTTGACCGACCTGATCCGTCGTTCAATCGACTTTAGCTCGGAAGCCGCTGTACCTCAAATCGCGCGCAAGCATTCGCCTGGCACTGAACGCTCATGGTCACGTTCGGCGAGCGGCACGCGTTGGTGCGGACGAGATTGCCCTTCGCGAGATTCAACGTGAGACCGGGTGACGCCAGGAGTTTGTAGACACCCGGCTCGACCTGGCGCGCGGGAAGCTCTTCGTGAACAGGTACGTCGCCGGAGCTGCCTGCGTAGACGTAGATCAGGTCGTACTCTTGGTCGAAGTTGTGCATCTCATTCTCGCCGCGCGTGGGGCCGGGTTACGGTCAACAACTGGTGTCCGCAAGGCTATCGGTGTCGTGGCCATCTAATTTCCTGACACTACTCGCCTGCAATCACCCCTCGATCATCTTCATAAAAACCGCCGCGTCCGCATCCGGCAGTGCCTCACCTATCCTCGACTGGATCTCCTCAAGGAATTCTGGTCGGATCTCATACGAGTCGTCGAAGATATCGCGCGAATACTTCCCGACGTACAGATCGCACCAGATCCACAACGCGTGCGCGAAATGCGTGACGGATGGAGCGACGCGCAATGGTGTCCAGGCGCCCGCGCCGTGGCGGTCAAACAGCACATCGCCGTTCGGCACGACGATAACGGGATCGCCGCCCATCTGACCCAGCACGATCCAGTCGTCGTGCCATCCGGACAGCCGACGGCCCGATGCGTCGACACGATAACCGGTCTGCCCGATCGTGAGGCTCGCCTGGTTGCCGTATAACAGGAGGTCATCAGCGGTCCAGGGAATCGACAGGTCGACATTGTCGAGGGCGTTGAACCATGCGGCCGTTTCAGAGCTGACGGAGAGGGATTTCGCGTGCGTTGCATTGTCGGGCGCACGTGCGCCAATGCTTGCGTGCGCATCGACAGTGTCACGAATTTCGACGACGAACTGCTTCAGATCCCGATCGCGCATCGTGCCTCCTGTTGACTTCGCGCCTTGCCGAATCGATTGCGAACGATGCCGGTATCGCATCGAATACGCATCGATTCTCGCCGATCCGACGTTCACGCCGCATCGTCAAAATACCACTTCAGGAATACCGAGAACGAGGCCCAGCGTGCGTCGATTTTGCCGGCCATGAAGTGCGAATGTGCGGCCAAATCGTAATCGTGAACCGCACCGGACAGCGCATCGTACAAGTACATGCCCTCGCTTTCATCCGACGTCAGCGGCAACAGGTGATCGGGAAACCCGTATCGATCCCGCACGTAATCGAGCGACGCGACGATACCCGAGCAATCGAGCAGATCCCACAACTCGGCAACTGGACGCGGGCTGACGAATGGACCCTGGTACGCGAGATAGAAAGCCGCGAATTCGGTGTCGTGTTCGATCCCGAGACGGTCGAGCGCGTTGAGGACGCCCCGCGGGTCGTCACGTTCGACGTTACCGCTCTGTTTCGACAAATAGATGCGCACGTCGTCGGGGATCGTCATCGCTTTCTCGCCAAAAAACCGCACGTCACCGATTCCCATCGGGTGACGGCATGTCGGACGAAGTACGGGAGCGGAGTGCCGTCCCGTCGTTCTGTTCACGTCTCGTCAGAACAGGATAAATGCATCGTTCTCTACGTAGAAGACGAACGCGTCGAGCAATTGCACAACGCTCGGTTCGTCAACCTGGTCGTGGGCGTTGATCACGATGTCCTCGATCGTCGCGCTGTCCAAGGTGATCCGCCAGCCGGGTTGATTCGCGATGGCAGGTACAGCGTCGTCGCCCGCATCCTTGGTGTCTTCGGAGAACACACCTTCGGTATCGAGCGTCCACGGCATGGGTGGCAAGTAGAGCCAACCGGCGAAGTCGCCCGGGCGTTCGAGGATGTGTTTCAGCGATGCTTCAGTCACGGAAGTGGTCAACATGGGTGGTGCGGTTGTAGCTGGGGCAAATGCGCCGAGGGCTGGATAGAGGGGGCGAATCGCCTCCTTCTCCGCCTCCGATTACGTGACGGCACAAGCGCGTGGTTACTGTCGCGCTCGTGCAGCGAGCCGTGATTATGCCAATTTCGTACCGGTGAGATTCGCCCGCAGTTGTTGCTGGTCAAGTTGCCGGTGGTCGAATTTCTCGGTTGACGAAGCTGGTGGCGCGGGTAATGCGACGGACCGAACGCCCCCTGGCAAAGCGACCTTATATCGGCTCCCCGAAATACACGAAGTCAAAAACTTCAATCCAGTGCGCGAACTCGTTCGGCGCCACGGCACGCCAATGCCGAGCGGAATCGATGCGTCTGTCGGACGCAAACAAGACGACGTCTCCCACCGAGGCAGCGTGAATGGTCAGCACGATCAGACCGCCGCTTTCTGCCGCGAATATGGCACGTCGACAGGGTCCGGGATCCTCGATATCGTCGAAAAACACGACGCCGGATGGGGTCAGGTCTGCTTCCCGACAGCGCATGTACCCCCAGTCAGCGATCCTGACCGGGTGTGCCTGAAACGCGGCGTCGAGAGAGGAATAGTGGATCGTCACCAATGTCGAAATCAGGGTTCGCATCGGATCGTTTCGTAGATCTTGGCCGTGCCTTGGTCCGCGATGCTTTCGTTTGCTGCCGGTCTGGACGAAAGGACTACGCAGGTCCCCCCTTGCCACAGTCGCACAATCTCTCGCGACCCTCGTTTTTTCGCGACCGAAGTACTAGCCGGCGAACCGCAGCGGATTCATGATGCCCGCCCGCCGTGCCGCTTCGCTGATTGCATCGTATCAAGAGGGCTGCCAAGGGACAGCCCTCCGTCCTTCTTGGCCAGCTGAGATTGGAGCCTGTACAACGTCAGGACAATTTTTCAATTTCCGATATCACGTGATCAAGCAAATCATCATTGATGACGATCGAGAAATCCCACACCTCTTGATCTTCTCCAACAAGCACATATACATCACCGTCCTCTCTTTTCCAATGAACTGAACTATTCGCCGACTCCCCTACTAAGGAATAGTCGCTCCCCCGCCTTCCGAAATCGATGATCTTTCCCACATCAACGATCGACACATACACATTTAACTCCACCACCGGCGCCGAGAATTTAATGAGAACAGCCTTGCCGCCGCTCCGATCAAAGGCATGATCAACCGAGATCTCGAACTCAAAATCGCTCATTCATATCACCTCAATGTAAGTTGTCGACATCAATACCCTTGTCGGCAAGCTGGCCGGCGCAATTATGCTCCGAAGGTCCACAAGGATCACGCTTTGACGTTCCAACCGATTTTAATCCCATGACGCAATTCATCAAATTCTCTTCCGCATGCTTATTCTTAGAAGTAGGAACCCTCTTTATTCCAAGACTATCGGCCATTTCTCGTTGACTGGCATCAAACGTTGCTACTGCCAGCAAACAAGCCGCCAGACTCGTCCTGACCAACTGCAATCGTTCTTTGGTTTACGGCGGGCTTAAACTTTCCCGCCTCGCGGATTTTCTGCGCCAGTTTTCGAAGCGTCCCTCTCGGCTTACCCGTCACCGGATTGATGCCACATGAGCAAGTGCAGCC
The DNA here is from genome assembly GCF_002223135.1 of Burkholderia sp. AU33423. NCBI lineage: Bacteria > Pseudomonadati > Pseudomonadota > Betaproteobacteria > Burkholderiales > Burkholderiaceae > Burkholderia > Burkholderia sp. AU33423. The sequence goes on along the minus strand of NZ_NKFH01000003.1, from coordinate 128,892 downwards.
CGCCTCGGACTTCGATAGCCCTAACGGATCGACCCACTCGACCGGATTGGGCGCGTATTGATAGACGTTGATGCCGCCAGCGAGCCCGATGGGGTCTTTCGATATGAATCTGCTCGTCTGTGAATCGTAGTACCGATGCCGGTTATAGTGCAGCCCCGTCTCATCATCAACCTGCTGCCCCTGGAACCGCAATGGATTCCTAGGCACGATCCCCGCCGCCTTCGACGCCCGCGCGATCACCTCCCGCGCTTCGCCCCACGCCTTATACGACGCCTCCCACACCACATCGCCTTCGTCATCCGTCAGCAATTGCGGCGTGCCGATCTGGTCACAGTGGTAATAGAACGCGTGCGCCTCACCCACCCGTTCCGGCACCCGTTGCAACGGATCGTCTTCCGGTACATAGCGATCGGTCTCACGGCGTGACGGCGTCTCGAACCCGTCTACCGATGCACTCGCGTACTGCACCATCGGCACGAACGAACCCGCTTCGTAAAGATAATGCGTGCTGCCCTGCTCCCCGCTCTCATACGCCAGCGTATCGCCATCCCACCCGAACACCGTGCGCTCGCCATTCACCTCTTTCGCAATCCGACGCCCCAGCGCATCGTAGTAGTACCGCCCCTACCTACCGGCAGTACGAATACGTCGAATTTCCGCCAAAAAACCCTTCAGGATAATTATTTTATTCACGCAAATTACACCTCACGACTTCTGCAATCTCTCAATTTCCCCCCTCAAATCATCAATCGCCCCATTCAAATCTCCAAACACCGAATCCTCCTCATCCAACTCTCCACCGCCATTAACGAACCCAACAATCCCATCCCAAATTGATCTCAGTAATTCAACAGACGAAAAAGGCCCCATTCGCTCTCCCGCCGATTCGATATACACCCCCCCTCCGCTTACACGAAACACAACCGAGAACGATGAATCAACAGCCACAAAATTGACATTTCTTTTTTTACCCAAAACCAACAATGAATCAATCAACCCAACCATTGACAGATAGATCATCATCCTCAATCGCCCATCGCTCTTTGATGATATACACCTCCCATTAGAACGAAAACTCATCTCCCCCAAATCAAATCCAGACGGATCACCTTCACCGATTCTCTCCACATTAAACTGAAGCATCCTATTCACTCTCCACCGGGAAAACGGTAATTGTTCTGTTTCCATCATGAGAATCAAAAGTACCTCTAACTCGAGACCTCTTTCCGCCTACTTTCATTCTCTTTTCATACGTCTGAATTCTGCGCTTCGGATCAGATATGCGAGTTCCGTTCTTCACCAAGCACTCACATACACTCTGGAGCTCTTCTCGGGTCGTACTTGGTGGAAATAGATCGCCTGCGCCCGATATGTGTGTCCCACTGATATGACGTTCGTCAATATGCTGCCATCCTTCCTTACTGTTTCCGTCTTCGATGCGCGGCTTAGGTTCTTTTCGACCGGATAAACCTAACGGGTCGATCCAATCGACCGGGTTCGGTGCGTACTGGAATGCATTCAGTCCGCCTTCCAACCCAATCGGGTCCTTGCTGACGAACCGCCCACTGTTCGGATCGTAGTACCGATATCGGTTGTAGTGCAGCCCCGTCTCATCATCAACCTGCTGCCCCTGGAACCGCAGCGAATTCCTCGGCGTAATCCCCGCCGCCTTCGACGCCCGCGCGATCACCTCCCGCGCTTCCCCCCACGCCTTATACGACGCCTCCCACACCACATCGCCTTCGTCATCCGTCAGCAATTGCGGTGTGCCGATCTGGTCGCAGTGGTAATAGAACGCGTGCGCCTCACCCACCCGCTCCGGCAACCGTTGCAACGGATCGTCTTCCGGTACATAGCGATCGGTCTCACGGCGTGACGGCGTCTCGAACCCGTCTACCGATGCACTTACGTATTGCACCATCGGCACGAACGAACCCGCTTCGTAAAGGTAATGCGTGCTGCCCTGCTCCCCGCTCTCATACGCCAGCGTATCGCCGTCCCACCCGAACACCGTGCGCTCGCCATTCACCTCTTTCGCAATCCGACGCCCCAGCGCATCGTAGTAGTACCGCGACTCGCTCCTGCGAGCGACCTCGTCAACCGTCGCTGCAGTCATCCGATTGAACGCGTTCCACTCGTAACGCTGCTCACCCGCTGGCGATCTGCGATGAACGAGATTGCCGCGCGCGTCGTACGCGAAATGCTCCCCCGCGTATTGCTTCAACAGGTTGCCCAACACCTTGGGCACTTCCGCGGGGAACGTGCTCTCCGTAGCACGTACCGGACTCGGCCGGCTCTCCGTGCGAGGCGCTTCAACACGTGCCGGGTCGATGATGTTGCTCGCCGGATCGAACGCGAACCGCTCCTTGCCCGCCGGACCAATCGACTCCAGCAACCGTCCGACCGGATCGTAACGATAGTCCGTCAACCCTCTGCGATTGTCTTCAATCTGCACGAGTTGGCCTGCCGCGTCGTAGCGATACCGGTGCTCTGCCAGCGGCGCGGGTGCATTCGCACGCTGTACCGTGCGCTGCGCCAACCTGCCTGCGCGATCGTATGCAGTGTGTTGATCGATCTTGCTCGGCAGGGTACGTAATGTCTCGCGATGCAAATCGTCCCGCTCGATCTGAACGAGTTCCTTGCCGTCCAGCATCAGCCCGTGGACGTGTCCCGAGCCATATGTGAGCCAGTCGACAGCATGGCCGTCCGGCCGGACCGTTCTGATGCGGTTGCCGATTTCGTCGTACTGGTGATGCCACACGAAACTCCGGCTCGCGCCGAACAGGTCGTAAGCGTGATGCTCGCGCACCAGATTGCCGACCGGGTCGAAGAACCGTTGAACGCGGCTATATCGATTGCTGGCCTCGATCAATCGTCCCAGCGGATCGTAGGCGAAACGCTCCGCCTCTTCGCCGACCGAACGGCCATCAAGCCGTCCACCGCGATCGTGGGACATCGTCATGACCTGTCCCGCCTCGTCGACCGATTCGAGACGGCTGCTCGCCTCGCCATACGAATAGCGCGTGGCCTTCCCGTCGAAATCGATCTCCTCGATCAATCGGCCTGCTACGTCATAGCGGAACGTATAATTCGCGTGATTCTGGTCGGTCAGCCCGACGATCCGCCCGAGCCGGTCATAGCGATACGACAGCGATTGCCCCAATGCATCGGTGCGGATATTGATACGCCCGCTCGCGTCGTAGCCGTAACGCGTGTTGCGGTTCAGCGGATCAATATGGGTCAGCAGACGCCCTTCCGCGTCGTAGCTCAACTGCTCGCGCCCCGCCGGCGACACGATTTCGATCAACTGGCCATTCGCGCCATAACGGTATGCCGTCACCCCACCCTCTGCATCTTTCGCTTCCGAGAGGCGACCCTGGGCGTCATACGCCCACTGCGATGTCTTGCCCGAGCAGTCGGTATAGCTGATCAACTGGCCGACGTCGTCATACTTCAGCGCTTTTGCGCCCCCCTTGGCATCCTTGATCCGGGTAAGCAGCCCTCGCTCGTCGTACGCGTACTCGGTCTTGTGGCCGAGCGGATCGACCTCCGCAACCATGTTCCCCGCATCGTCATATTCACGCAGCCACGGGTGCCCAAGCGGATCGGTCACGCGGACGAGCTGGTCCTTCTGGTCATACGCCATCTCGACCACGCTGCCGTCGGTACGTTGATGGCGGACGAAGTTGCCGCGCGCATCGTATTCCATGCGCTCGACGGTACCGTCACGATGGATGTACTGAACGAGTTTGTCGTTCGCGTCCCGGTACATCCACTCTTCGCTACCGTCCGGATGAATCACACGGAACGAATAACCCTTGCTGTCGTAATAGTGATGCGTGACATTGCCAAGCGCGTCGGTCACGCTGACCATCCGGAAGTCCGGATGCCACGCGAGGCGAACCTCGTCGCTGCCGTCGTCGGCGTATTCGCGGAAGCATTTTGCCTTCGGCCCGTCACCGTTCCACTCGAGGTTCACACCTCGGCCGGTGCGATCGGTATATCGCGTCACGAGGTGGTGTCGATAACGGTATTCGCGGCGATTACCGTAGCGGTCCGTCGCCCCGATCAGATCGTTCTGGTCGTCGTACTCGTAGCTCGCAAGTGTGCCGATGTATTCGCCCTGCGCATCATGATGAGTAACGCCTACGATCCGCCCACGCACGTCATGTCGGAGTGCAACCTGAACGTGCGGTGCAATCAGGCGATGCAACCGCCCTTCCGCATCGTAGTCGAGCGTCACCTGATTGCCGGCACGGTCCTTGACGAATGCGAGACGGAACACGTTGCCGTGCCGTTCGTACGCTTCGAGCAGCACATGCCCGCGCGTCACCGTCAGCCACTGCTCGTCCAGCCGCAACAACGTTTGCCCCTCGGAAAGATCATCGTGCGCACTTCCGACGCGGAGCAGCGGGTATTCGATACTTCGTCCAGCGGCGTCGTGATAGACGAGCTTTTCCGCAGCAATATCGAAACGAGTCGTATATGGCGTAATCCAGCGTGCGCCCAGTTCGCCATGCTCGTCGTTCGCGTCGAAGAACGATCGATAGGTACGCTGCCAGGCAATGGGCAACGGCCCGTCGATCGTGAAATCTTCGTGATTGATTTGCTCGTCGCCGAGCGCGAATCCGATTGATCGCGGGGTGGCGACAGGTGGCGTCTTCACCGGGGTATGTGTCAGGCAGCAATTCGGCCCCGGATGATGCGCTTCAGTGGTTTTTTGAACCTCGTCAATTCGATGCTGCGCACGCGTCTCATTGACCTTCGCCGTCTTGTGTTCCTGAATCCCCGTCGTCTGCGGCTTCGGATTGCGCTTGCGCCAGCTGCGCATGCCGTCTTCACCGATCGTGATGATCCATCCGATCTTGCCCGCATCGTTCCCATCGAGCTCGCGAATGCACTTCTGGACCGTCGGAATCCGCTTGTAGATATCGTCAGCGAAGAGCTGCAGCTTCTTCGTCGAATTCGGGTCGATCAAATCGGCGGCCGAGGTCACCGTGTTGATAGCGATCTTCCCCTCGACCTTGCGAATATCCGAGAGGAATCCCCCGATATTGTCGAGGATCTTCCTTCCGTCATACGCAACGATAGCCGCCCCGACACCCTTCAGATGCGACCCGGCCGACTTCACGTTGTGCCCGACTTCGTACTTCTTCCCCGCCGCGTGTGCGAACACGTCGGCAATCGCCTTCATCAGATCGCCGATGAATTTGGCGCAGTGGTCGAGCAACTCCTTCAGCCCGTCACGTATCACCTTCAGGAATTTCTCGATCTCGCCCGCGTAACGCTCCTGCACGTTCGCCACCATCGCCGAGATGATCGAATCGCGCAGCGCCAGCATGGCAGCCTCCCCCGCTGCCTTGCCACTCTCGACGACCTTCTGTCGAATCAGCTTCAGCACCGGGCGCGCGCCAAGCCGAAGCTCGGCGGTAGCCGGCGGCAGCGGCACGACCCCGATCAGGTCGAGACCGAGGTTGACCCAGTCGAACATGTCGATCGGTTTGTCGCCATGCTCGATCATCGCCTTGATATCGAGCACCGCATCGACTGCCGCAAAGATATTGGCCAGGACCGGCACGTTCTCCGCGACCGTCTTTAGCCGGCCGACGTTGACGACGCCGCCGCTGACCTTGATCAGCCACTTGTCGAATGAATCGATGCCGGCTTGTACGTCGGCCTCCGTGATCTTCATGATCGGAGACACGAACACATCGGTAGGTTTGGGTTGAAGGACGCCCGCAGCGGTCATGATTTTTCTGTTCTCGAATAGGTGAAAGGGGCGACGCTCAGCTCATTTTCAGCACGGCTGCGGCGCTACGCGCCGACTGCGCGAGACCGCTGACCTGCTGGGCGGCGGCACTCAACTGGCCCGCTTGCGACAGCGCCGCCTGCGCCCCCGCCGGCAGCATATTGGCCGCAGCCTGCTGCGCGATACCGAGGCCCTGGCCTGCCACCGCCTTCGCCAACGCGGCTCCGCCCTGCGACGCCGAGCTCGCCAATCCCGCGACCGTTTTCGCCGCACCCAGTGCATTCGACGCACCCGCCGGCAACATGCCGCCTACCGCCTGCTGCGCCATGCCCATGCCTTGACCAACGGCGGCCTTCGCCAGCGCCGCGCCACCTTGCGTCGCCGCACCGGCCAGGCCCGTCAGCGCGCCGGCGGCACCGCCTGCCGCCGGCAGAAACGAGCCGAGCTGCGCCTGCGCGGTTTCCGCGGCGCCTGCCGCCGGCGCCGGATTGGCCGGCCATGACGCCACGTCGAAGCGGCTCGACTGCTGATCCTGCGAGCGGGGATCCTCCCCGAACTTCACCTGCACCGCCCCCGGTGGCAGGCCGCTCACGATCATGTGCCCGTTGTTGTCGAGCGCTCCTTTCTTCAACAGCCCGCCATTCGCATCGAACACGGAGAACAAACCGCCCTTCACCGGTTGGCCGTTCCCGTACGTATGCAACAACTCCAACTGTCCCGGCTGATCCGGCCGCGGGCTCGGCAACGGATACCCCATGCTCGCCGGCCCCGCGAACGTATGCGACGCACCCTTCACGTCCACCGCCCCCGGCGTATGGATCTCGATGTTCCCGCCTTGAATGCGGATATATCCACCACCGCTCGTCAGCAGAATCCCCTGATCGGCCGCGATCTCGATCCGGTCCGTCGCCGACACCACCTTCACCGCCTTCTGCGCGGTCACCTCGATGTTGTCCGACTGCGCCTGGATCTCGACCTTGCCCTTGCCCGCGAACAGCTTCATCCCCGCGTTCTGCACGAACAGGCTCAGCTTCTGCCCGATGCTCCCGATCAGCGACTTGCCCGCCGCAACGTGCACGCTCTGCCCGCTCGCCACGTTCACGTGATCGTTCGCGACCACATGCAGCGACTGCTGCGTCGACATCCCGATCCCCGATGGGCTGCCGAACAGCATCACCGGTTCCTTGAATGCATTCGCGTTACCCGTGCCGCCGCCTGCCGTGCGCCCGCCGGACGCGCTGCCCGATGCGCTGTCCTGCGTCGCATCCGTGAACGCGCGCATCGTGTCCTGCGCGTCCTTCATGCTTTCAGCCTGATGCTGCTCGCTCACGCCCGACATCGCCTCGACGAGGCTTTCGCCCGTCACGAGCTGCTGCTGCGCTTCCTTCACGTCGAGTGGCTGGCTGTTCGCCGCCTTCGGGTGCGTCGTCACGTACAGGCCCTGGCTCGCCCGCACCGCGCCATACGCATCCGAGCGCAGGTCGAAGCCGCTGCCGAGATACGACCCGCGCGAGTTGCCGCTCTGGTCGATGATGTAGCCCAGATGCAGCAGGCTGTTCGCGCAGCTGCTCATCAGCTGCACGCGGTTCTGGCCGGTCGCATCGTCCATCACGAGCTGGTTATAGCCGCTGCCCGAATATTCTTTCGACCGATAGCCCGACAGGATCCCGTCGGTATGCCATTGCGGCTGGTTCGCGCCGTTGTACACGCGCCCGACCGCGAGCGGCCGGTCGCAGTCGCCGCCGACGTAGTCGATCAGCACTTCCTCGCCGATGCGCGGCACGTGCACGCCGCCGTAGCCACCGCCCGTATCCGACTGCACGACGCGCACCCAGCACGACGCGTTCTCGTTGCCCGGATTCAACCGGTCCCACACGAACTGCACGCGGATCCGGTTCAACTCGTCGGTATAGACTTCCTCGCCCTGCGGCCCGACGACGATCGCCGTCTCGAGGTGCATCTCCGGCTTGTGATGCTCGAACGGGCTGCGATACGGCACGCTTACGCGTTGCGCTTCGACTTCGACGAGATAGAAGCCGGCCGATCCGTCGTCGTGCTGCACGCGAAACGCGGGATCGGTACCGTAGTTGTCCTGTGCCTGCGTCAACGCTTCGCGCAGGCTGTACGGAAAGTCCGCGCTGTCGCTTGCAACAGGCAGATTGTTCTCGATCCACCACGCCACCTCGATCGCGACGAATTCGCGCTGATCGGCGGGATCACGATCGTGCTCGGGATGATCGGCCAGCGTGAAGCGCCGGCCGGCATCGATCGCGCGCACCCCGCCTGCGCCATGGAAACGCTTCGCCCGCGACTCCCACTCCTCCATCTTGACCTTCGTCAGATGGTCGCCGCGCGTCTGGTCGAGATACGTGTAGGCGCCCGTGTACTCGTAGACTTCGAGTTGATCCGGCAACTCGCCCTGGCCGCCCATCGTCGGCAGCGACGTGCCTTTCGGGTTCGACGGCTGCGAAGGATTCTTGTAGTCGAACGTGCGCGTCGTGCGCGTCACGCTCTGCAGCATGCGCGTACCCGACCATTGCGTGAACGCGTCGGGTTCGCTAGCCGCGTCGCCGCGATAAAAACGCACGGTTTCCGGCGACAGCGGCGCGAACGCCTGCAGGTTGTCGGTGATCACGAGCGTATGCGACTTGCCGTCGTCGGCCTGCTGCCATGCGCAGTAGAGCCCCTCGCTCTCCATCAGCCGGTGCACGAAATGCCAGTCGGTGTCGTGCTGGCGCGTGTACGACCGGTTCGGCAGCGGCTTCGACAGCGCGAAGCGGAAATGCCCCTGCGCCTGCGGATGCTGGTTCAGCACGTCGCTGATGATCTGGTCGACGGTCGTATCGTTCCAGAGCCGCTGATCGCGACGAAACCTCAGGAAGTGGGTGAAATCGGCGAACGCGAGCTGATAGGTCGTGAGCCCGCCGTCGGCGCCCAGCCGGCGCGCGGTATGCACGTAGCCGTTGATCGGCCGGTAGCCGAGATCGCCCTGCTGGATCCACAACGTGACGGGCTGCGCGATCAGCTTTTTAAGTTCCACATCGCTGTCGGTCGACAGCACGTCGAGCGTGAACTCGTATGCGCGCCCGATACGAGAGCGACCGACTGCCCGCTGAACGGTCAGGACGTTGGCCCCCAATGGCGTATCGAGCTTCAGCAACCGGTCCTGCTGAAGCAATCCGCCGCGCAACGCGGCGATTGTGTTCTGCATGTTCATGAACGGCCTTTTTTCTTTTTGACACGCCCTCGGATGGCGCGAGCATTCGATTTTGCTCGCGCGATTTTACAGACAAAACTTCACACGCTCTCGAATCTGACCTGATTTAAACGAGCGGAATCCGATCAGCCCGCGTGTCACGCTGGCGGACGGCAATCACGCCCGCCGTCCGGCATATCGATGAAATCGCTTTCAATCAGGGCCAATTCGACTTCCGGCGCGGCCTGGTTGCGAGTAGTGTCTACGTGCCCGTCTTGCGGCCCGCCGCGCCCACCCGGCGCCGGCGCTCACCTCACACCACGCTGACCACTGGAGATCTGCGATGAAACGTTCGAAGTTCCTGCTGACGGGCCTGCTGCTCGCGTCGGCCCTCGGCTTTACGGCGGTCTCCGCGCACGCGGACGACCTGCTCGATTCAGTGAAGAAAGCCGGCGTGCTGCGCGTCGGCCTCGAAGGCACGTATCCGCCGTTCAACTCGCGCGGCACGTCGGGGCAACTGGAGGGTTTCGACGTCGACATCGCGAACGCGGTCGCCGGCAAGCTCGGCGTGAAGACGCAGTTCATCCCGACCGAATGGAGCGGCATCATCGCGGGCCTGCAGGCCGGCAAGTTCGACGTGATCGTCAATCAGGTCACGATCACGCCACAGCGCAAGGAAGTGCTCGACTTCAGCGAGCCGTACACGTATTCGGCCGCCCAGCTGATCCAGCGCAAGGACGACTCGCGCAACTTCAAGTCGCTCGACGACTTCAAGGGCAAGAAGCTCGGCGTGACGCTCGGCACCAACTATGACCAGATGGCGCGCACCGTGCCGGGCATCGAGGTGCAGACGTATCCGGGCGCGCCGGAAAAGCTGCGCGACCTCGCCGCCGGCCGGATCGAGGCGACGCTCGACGATCGCCTGATGCTGCCGTACATGATCAAGACGTCGAACCTGCCGCTGCGCGCGGGCGCGGTGCTGAACGGCGGCAAGCAGGAAATGGCGATCCCGTTCCGCAAGGGCAATCCGAAGTTCGAGAAAGCGATCAACGACGCGCTCGATTCGCTGCGCAAGGACGGCACGCTGAAGAAGATCTCGACGCACTGGTTCGGCAGCGACGTGACCGTGCCGGTCGCACAGTAAGCGGCCCGGCGCTTCGACGCGTCACGCCCGTCGTTTCGATGAAGGCGTGACGCGTCCCTTCAAGCCGCTTCGTCGAAGCGCGCGAGCAGCATCTGGCCGATCGGTGTCAGCGCCGGGCGCGCGGCCACGGCATTCATGCGTACCTGCGTATCGTCGACCAGCCGCTTCTCGACCAGCACGGCGAAGGCCGGATTCGACGGATCGACGCTGTCCGGCGCACGCGCGACGCGCAACAGCATCGAGAATTCATGCGGACTCAGCATGGTCCCTGTCTCCTGATCGTCCGCAGTCCGGTTCGAACCGTCGTCGATCGTATTTTCGAATGAAATGGCGCGATGCATGACCGCTGCGCCGCCGGGAGCGAGATCCCGGTCGGCCCCCACCTGCGACGCGGGCACGTCGTCGCGAGCGGGTTGCGCACGTTCCCGGTCCGGCGGTGCCGCCGCGACGGGAACGTGCAACGTTATGGGCGCACCATGACGCGACCGTGACAGGAAAACGGGGCGCGTCACACACCGCTTTCGGTTCGATGCCCCCACGATTGGCGAAGACGGGCCGTGTCGCCCGTCAGGCCGTCAGTTGCCCGCTCGCCGGCCGTTTCGCACCCCTTCATCGCGAATCGACCGAATACGGGAAACTCCCATGCTTCGATCCGTTCGCATGGCGCATGCAGCGCACGACCACGTGCACCGCGCGCCCGAGCGTCATCCCGACGAGCACGCCCCATACGATCGACGGTGGCGTGATCGTGATTCGTGTCGAGCGCGATCTGCTTGGGCGGTTGCGGATTCGCGTGCACGGGCAGCAGGAGATGCTGCCGGTCAGTCGTGCGTATGCAGGGTTGTTCAGGCAGATGTGATGGATGTTTGCTTGCTGCCGGGTAACACGATTTCCGCCTGCTCACGGAGTCCTCGACGGTGCGCTACGGCACGCCCATCAGCGCGACGTGGCAAATAGAGGTATCGAATGTGACGACGGTCCTTGTCCCCGCGACCGGCGACAAGCCCGGCGGTACCCGCTACACGATGAAGCCGATCTATAGGGCACGTGCCGATGGGGAGATGTGCCTCGATTCGGACGGTCTCGCGAAGAAGTGCGGTGCGGCGATGGGGGAAGATGTTCGGTGAAACGCTACGCTCTCGGCATAACAAGCCCTTGCAGAGATCCGTCGACACATATCTCGACACCGCTACGAGATGACTATCCGGTTCGATGGGGATGTTGCACGTGCCATCGTGTGTTGCATGCCGTGGTCCGAGAAAACTCAGGCCGGAGCAGCGCCAGCATTTCGCTAAAGCACCTCACGGCAACCGATGTAAAATCGCGCGGGCATTCCTCAGACGCTATCCGAGAGCGCTGCAAATATAACGAAAGGCTTACGATGAACGTGCAGAACCTTGCTGCCGCGCTACGTGGCGGCCTGATTCAGCAGGACCGGCTGTTGAAGCTTGATACACCGCTTGGTGCAAACGCGCTGACGGTACTCCGGGCCGTCGGCCGATCGACAATCGGTCGCGACTATGCTTTCACGCTGGACGTGGTATCGCCCGACAACGCCATCGAGCTGAAAAAGCTCATCGCGCAACCCGTCACACTCTGGCTTTCGCAGGTAAACGGGCAGTATCGCCCCATCCATGGCTATGTCTACACAGCACGCCAGCTGGGCGTGGATGGCGGGCTGACGACGTATCAGATCACGCTGCAAGCATGGATGCACGTGCTGAAATTCCGCCGCGATCAGAAGATCTGGATCGATAAGACGGCCGACGACATCGTATCCGACGTGCTGAACCAACACTCGGAAGCGCGCGGCCGTTTTCGGTTCGCACTGTCGCAAACACTGCCGAACCGGTCGTACACCCGGCAGAGCGAAACTGACTGGCATTTCGTGCACCGCCTGCTTGAGAGCGAAGGCCTGTTCGGTTACTGGGAACAGGCCGACGACGGACAATCGCACACGTTCGTGATCACCGACAGGCTGGCAGCATGTCCGGAGCTGTCGCCAACGACGGTTCCATTTTACCGAGGCGGAACCCGCATCGAAGCAGACGGGTTGACGCAATGGTCGGGTACACGCACCCTGCAAAGCGTCACACACACGACACGCACGTTCGACTACAAGAATCCTTCGCAGCCGTCGAATCCGAAGGGCACGTCGCTGCCGACGATGGGCGGACAGGGCGAACTGCCCGATCAGCTCGAGATCTACGAGTACACCGGCGCGTACACCTTCCAGCAACAACAGCATGGCGACCGGCTTTCCCACATCCGCATGGAAGAATGGGAATCGCGCGCCAAACGGTTCCACGGCGTCGGCGGCGCACGGGCCATCGATGCAGGGCGGCGTTTCGTGCTGTCGGGTCATCCCGTGCATGATCGCGACCCGGCGGACCAACGCGAATTCGCGACGATTTCGGTGACGTGGTGGATCGAAAACAACCTGCCTGCCAATCGCATGCAGGACTTTCCGCACAGTCTGCACCGCGACATCGACAAGGCGCGGACGAATCGGTCGGGCAACACGCCGACCACCCCGTCGCACGATGACGATTCGGCCGGTTTCTATCTCGTCGAAGTCGAAGCGCAACGCGTGAGCGTGCCGTATCGCAGCCCGTTCGAGCATCACAAGCCGGAGATGCACCTCGAGACGGCGATCGTCGTCGGGCCGCAGGGTGAGGAAGTCTATACCGATGAGTTGAACCGGATCCGCGTGCAGTTCGTGTGGGACCGGTTGAATCCGGGCAACGAGAACGCGTCGTGCTGGGTGCGCGTCGTGCAGTCGGATACGGGCGGCGGCTACGGCGGCGTGCACGTGCCGCGTATCGGCGAGGAAGTGCTGATCGACTACGTCGGCGGCGACTGCGACCGGCCGCTCGCGGTCGGTCGCGTGTACAACGGCGCGAACCAGCCGCAGTGGCATACCGACGGGATCCTGTCCGGGTATCGGTCGAAGGAGTATTCCGGCGGCGGCTACAACCAGCTCGTGATGGACGACGCGACCGGGCAGAACCGCGTGCAGCTGATGAGCAGCAGTGCGAACAGCCTGCTGCATCTGGGCTACATCATCGACCAGAGCGGCAATTCGCGCGGGTCGTATCTCGGCAGCGGCTTCGACCTGCGCTCCGATGCGTATGGCGCGGTGCGGGCAAGCCAGGGCCTGTACGTGACGACGCATCCGAAGGCGTCGAACAGCCAGCCGCTCGACGTGAAGGAAGCACAGCAGCAGCTCGTGACGGGCGAGAGCCTCGTCGAGGCGATGTCGGGCGTGAGCGAGCAGCATCAGGCGGAAAGCCTGAAGGACGCGCAGGACACGATGCGCGCGTTCACGGATGCGACGCAGGACAGCGCATCGGGCAGCGCGTCGGGCGGGCGCACGGCAGGCGGTGGCACGGGTAACGCAAACGCGTTCAAGGAGCCGGTGATGCTGTTCGGCAGCCCGTCGGGGATCGGGATGTCGACGCAGCAGTCGGTGCATGTGGTCGCGAACGATCACGTGAATGTGGCGAGCGGGCAGAGCGTGCACGTCGCGGCGGGCAAGTCGCTGATCGGGAGCATCGGGCAGAAGCTGAGCCTGTTCGTGCAGAACGCGGGGATGAAGCTGTTCGCGGGCAAGGGCAAGGTGGAGATCCAGGCGCAGTCGGACAATATCGAGGTGACCGCGCAGAAGGCGGTGAAGGTGGTGTCGGCGACGGGGCAGATCGAGATCGCAGCCGATCAGGGGATTCTGCTGACGAGCGGTGGCGCCTATATCCGGATCAAGGATGGCAACGTCGAGGTTCATGCACCCGGGAAGATCGATATCAAGGGTGCATCGCATACGTTCGCGGGGCCGGCAAGCATGGGGTATCCGCTGCCGAGCCCGCGGCCGGATCAGCCGGGGCAGTTGGAGTTGCTGCATCGTTACGCCAACGGCCAGCCAGTGAAAGGCGGCACGTTCTCCGTATTCGATGCAAGCGGCGGCTTGCTCAGGAGCGGCGCGCTCGACAACAGCGGTCATATGATCGTGAGTGGACTACCAGCCGGTGCAGCTCAAGTGAAGTTCGGTCATGATCCACGCGATCAGGACCAGGACGCCAGCCTCTTCCCCGTCGAACGCTGGCCAGCGCAGCCGCAGCAGAACGGCGCCGCCGATGCGACGATTGCCAAAGATCAGCTGGGCGGCTTGCTGCCCGCGGCAGCAAGTGCAGCCGGTGCCGGCGCGTTGACGAATGCAGCGGGCGTAGCGAACGCCGCCGGCCCATTGGCAGGATTCGCCAGCCAGGCCATGCAAGGCGCCCCCACCCTGGCCAGCGCCATCGCCGGTCAGGCCTCCGGCATCGCGCAGCAGGCCATCGTCGGGCAGCTGCCGGCCGCCGCGCAAGCCGCGTTGTCACAGGCGAGCCGGCTCACGGCAACCGCCCGGCAGCTCAGCAGTCTGGCGCAGACGGCGCGCAATGCAGCCCCCGCGCTCAAACTGACGTAAGCACCGTCTCGTCCAACTCCTTCGGAAAAAAATACATCATGGCCGATTCGGGCGCCCTTCTTCCCAAGCCGACCGACGTTTTCGTGTCGCCGCTCAACAGAATCCAACCCATTGACGTCGATGCATCGATCAAGGTGATCGATGCATGGCTGGTCAACATCAGTGGCGGACTGGTCAATGCCGAACGCCTCAAGATGGTGGCATCCGGCATACCGATTCTTGCCAACATCTTTGCCGCGGTCGACGTCGTGCTCGATATCAAGGCGATGATCGAGCATGGCAGCAAACCTGTCGACGTATTCGACTGGACCAATCTCGGACTGGATCTGATCGGCGTCGTGCCGTTGCCACCCGGCACCGCGGAAATACGGGTTGCCGCCCGGCCGCTGCTGAAGATCATTCGCCAGGAAGTCGCGAAAAGCGGCAAGGCCGTGCTCGAATCATCCGCGTACATGTTGCGGGACGCCGTAATCGGCGCGATTGCGACGAGCCTGAACGAACGCTTCGCCGGCGAGATCGAAAACTTCATCAAGCACCTGAAAGCGGGGCTCTCGGATCTGCTCCACAAATGCGCGGAATACATCGGCAAATTGATGACCGCTTTTGCCGATCTCTTCGCTCAGGCCGCCGGCGAAAAAGGCTTCGAGGTGGACGGGAACCTGCGAGCAGCCGAGCGCCACGCAAAGGACATCAAGGCCGGATTCACGTCGTACGACGCGAAGAAGGTGTTCCATGGTGCAGGCCAGTTCATCATCGACTTCGCGAAGATCGAAGTAAAGGGCGTCGCCAACGTCGCGACCAAAACCGCCAAATTCATCGATCCGGCCGCCAGCAAGGATCTGCTGAAGATCTCGAACGATCTGCGGGCAAAAATCCCGGCCACGATGAAGTATGTTCGCAGCCTCGACGGCAACGAGATCGGCAAGATCGGCTGGTTGATCGAGGTCGGCGAACAGGGCGTCATGCGCTGGCGTCAGGTCAATCCGAAGAAGCACATGACGGGCATCCCGTCCCGCGGACAGGCCCGTGTCGTGGCACAGCGACCGCAAGCCCGCAACGAAGTCATGAATCACTCGGCACCGGCGGAGCATCCCGGTGCCGGCGACTGCAAGCGCGGGTGCCCCGTGCCGACGACACGAGAGCGCAGCGTGGGCTCGATTGGATTCGCGCTCGGCGATGAACGGATCGAGCATGACGATTTCGTGCTCGATGGCCCGTTATCGATCACCTGGCAACGGACCTACCGGTCTTTCTTCGACGCCTACGACGATCGGGGCGAACTCGGTGCGCGCTGGATCACGCCCTACACATCGCGCTTCGACATTCACGCCACGAAGCTCGTCTACCACGGCGCCGACGGCCGGAGTCTCGATTACCCGCTGCTGGCCCCGGGTGAGGCGAAGGACGACCTCGCCGAAAGCCTCACCCTGCTTCGCGTCGACGACCAATGGCTGACACTCACGCGCGGCCCCGAACTCGTCGAAGTGTACGAAAGGCACGGCGACAGGTTCCGACTCGCATTCGTCAAGGACCTGACCGGCAATCAACTCACCCTCGACTACGATGCACCGGGACGCCTGTCCCGAATCATTGCGCCGCATGCCCTCGTCGCATTCCGGCATGACGCACACGGCCGCATCGTGGAGATCGTCCACCACGACGCAGACGGCGTGCGACTGGGCACGCTGGCGACGTACACGTACGACCGGGAAGGCGACCTCGTCGCGGCCGCCGATCGCTATGGCAATACCCGCTCGTATCGCTACGCCAATCATCTGGTCACGTACTATACGGATCGAACCGGACGCGGCATGCATCTCGAATGGGACGGATCGGGACCCAAGGCGAAATGCATCCGCGAGCGGGCGGACGACGGAAGTCACGCGGTCTCGCTTGCCTGGCACCCCGACTTCCGGATGGTGTCCGTCACCGATGCGCTCGGCAACGTGTCGCGCCATTACTACGACATCAAGGGCTACACGTTCCGGGTCATTCACCCCGACGGCAGCGAGGAATGGCTGTATCGCGACGAGCATGACAACCTGACGCAATACATCCATCGCGACGGCAGCGTCGAGCACATGCGTTACGACGCACGCGGCAATCTCGTCGAGCACGTGCGGGCGGACGGCAGCACGATCGCCATGACCTATGACGACGACACGCGTCTCGTCGGCGTAACCGATCCGCACGGCCATGTCTGGAAACAGGAGCACGATGCGGCCGGACAGGTCGCCGCTCGCATCGATCCGCTCGGTCACCGAACCGAATACAGCTACGACGGGCAAGGCAACGTCACGGCAATCAAGGATGCGAAGGGCGGCGTCGTTTCGCTCACCTACGACGCCGCGGGTCGCCTGACGTCCCGGACGGACTGTTCCGGCAAATCCACCGCGTTGACCTACGATGCCGACGGACGGCTGGCCTCCGAGCAGGATGCGTCAGGCGCCGTGACGACATTTGCTTATGGCGAAAACGGCCGACCGATCGAGATCAGGACGCCAGCGGGAATCGAGCGCGTCAGCTACGACGCCGAAGGACGGTTGCTTGCTCATGTCGATCCCCTGAACAACGAGACTCGTTTCGACTATGACGCCGCGGGCCGGATCGTACGTCGGACCGATCCATTGGGGCACGCGACTACGTACCGCTATGACGGACTGGGGCACGTCACTGCCGTCGTCAACGCGCAATCCGCAACGTACGGTTTCGAGTACGACGCGCTGGGCCGAATCGTTCGGGAAACGGGATTCGACGGACGAACGATCCGTTACACGTACGGAGAAACGGACGGCCTGCTGCAGGCTATCGACGATGCCGGGCAAGTCGTGACGCTCGAACACGATCGCGCCGGCCGGCCGAATGCCCGCGCGGCAGGCGACGATTCCGAGCGCTTCGTCTTCGATGCGAGCGGCAGATGGATCGACGCAACCAACCGCCATAGCCGCGTGCAGCGCTTCTTTGATCCGGTCGGCAATCTGGTTCGCGAGCACCATGCGTACACGTTGTTCGGCGAAGCGCGCAGTTACGTGTGGCATCACGAATATGACGAGCTGGGCAACCGCGTGCGGACCATTCGCCCGGACGGTCATTCGATCGACTGGCTCACCTATGGTTCGGGACACGTGCACGGGATGCTGCTCGACGGCAAGGAGCACTTGCAGTTCGAGCGCGACGACCTGCATCGCGAAACGGTACGCACGCTGTCGAGCCGCGTCAGTCAATTCACGGCATTTGATCCGGCCGGCCGACTGGCCCGACGATCGGTGCAGCGCAACCAGGCACCGGCCCCGTTCGCCGCCCGCAGCTATCGCTACGACGCCGCGGGGCAGGCGGTCGAGATCGAGGACAGCCTCAAGGGCATCATCGGCTATCGTTACGATCCGGCCGGACGCCTTGTCGAATCATCCGGCCCGGCCGGTTCGGAGCGCTTCGCGTTCGACGCGGCCGGAAATTTCGCCAATCCGGATCAGTCGGCCACGTCCCGCCCGTCGCCAGGTGCCAGCCCCGTACGGCCGGACAACACGCTACCGGCGAACGTACCGCGTGCGCTGGGCAACCTGCTGACCGAGTACGCCGGCACACGCTTCGCGTACGACCCACGCGGCAACCTCGTTCATGCCCGCTCACCGAGCGGTGAACGGCACTATGAATGGGACGCGTTCGGCCGCCTGACGGCGGCCCGCATCTCGACGCAGAACCGTCAGAGCCACGCGCGTTACTACTACGACGCGCTCGGGCGCCGGATCGCGAAGGAAGTCGACGGCGAACGCATCATATTCGGCTGGGAAGGCGACCAGCTCGCCTACGAGACCGACGGCAATCGCAGCACGCACTACGTATACGAACCGGGGACGTCGGTGCCACTCGTCCAGTTCCTCTCAGGCTCGAGCATCGGCATGCCCACGCCGACGCACGACGAGACCAATCGATACGCGCCGGAAAGCGACGCGCTGCAGCGTCATCCTCGCCGTGAAGGCGACGCCAGCGTGTTTTACTATCACTGCGACCAGATCGGCACGCCGTTGATGCTCACGGACGAAGCCGGCGAAGTGGTATGGGAGGCTTCCTATCGAGCCTGGGGCCATGCACAGGAAGTCATTGCGCGCGCATCACGGGCTGCCGGTGCGACGCCCCGCAACCCGCTGCGATTCCAGGGCCAGCAGTTCGACGACGAAACTGGGCTGCACTACAATCGCCTCCGGTACTATGATCCGCAGCTCGGGCGCTTCATCAGCGAAGACCCGATCGCACTGCACGGCGGTGTGAATACGTACCAGTACGCGCCCAATCCCGTCGCCTACATCGACCCGCTCGGGCTGGCGAGAGGCAAATGCGTGATCTACTGGTCCAACCCCCTCGAGGATGCGACCGGGCATTACACCGTCAAGACCATCGCCGGTACCGGCAGCATGCATACCGAACAGCAGACCTCGGGCGACGAAACCTGGATCGCACGCGTCAGTAGTACCACGTCCGCCGAACCGATCAACAGCGCGACCTTCGACATCCCGGACGTCGGTGCCGCACAGAAATATCAGCGCGACAAGGTGCGCGCCACTCGGGCTGAACCAGACGGTGCCTACGACGTGTCCAACAACAGCTGCATGACGCACGTGATGGACGTGCTCAACGCCGGGGGAGCCGACGTTCCGGCGAAAGGCAAGCGTGCATGGGCATTCCTCAACCGACATGGCGTCGGCCCACGTGTAAGGTAACCGGAGGTAACGACAGATGATGTCTCCAACGTTGTGCGCCAGGCACGGCGTGCGCCCATTCACCGTAGCGGCGAAGCGCATCGGCGACCGAATTCGCGAGCGCGGACGATTCGAGCCCGATGAATTGGTGCGGGTATCGCTGGATCGGCCCAAGCGCAGCCACGTCGTATGGATGACGCGCGCGGATCTGGACGAGCATGCGGTAACCGCCAACCATGTCGACGGCGTCGCGCATGTCACCGAGCTGCGAAAGTTCGCGTTGCTCGACCGGGCATGCGAGCATGTTTGCCCGGATTGCCTGGACGAACTGCTCGTACGTTCGGGCGAACAACCGCACTCGCCGACGCCCGTATCACGCGCGTTCGACACGGCGATCGTCGCAGACAATGCGACGTTGGACGGTCCGCTAGTCAAATGTGACATCCACGGGATTGCGGTCGGTTCGCGCACATCGCCAGCCATGGCAGCGTTGATCGATCGGCGTGATGCGGTGCCGCACGGTCGGCTAATCAATGTAGTCGTGACTTCACCGAAAGCAGAAAACAAATTCTGGTTCGACGAAGCCTTCCTTCTTCGTGTGCTGGGACCGGATATCGATCTTGCTACTGGCATCTATCGAATGAAATCGGGCGAGCGCAGCCTCCACCTGCTCGAAAGCGGGAAGTCGGTATGCAAGCACTGCCTGAAAGACTGGCTTCGTCGCAACGACATCGCTTAGCGATACACCGCTCCTGACAGGCGACACCGTCGTCCCGACCGGAAATCCTACGGCACGGAGTCGTGAAAGAGATTCCGCATGCTTGCGTCGGAACATGCGATGCGGTGGAAGCGGGTATGCCACGCGACCCGCGTCGGGTTTGTCGCCTTGCGGGACAGAAACGACAAAGGGCCGGGAGGA
This sequence comes from Burkholderia sp. AU33423, assembly GCF_002223135.1. Taxonomy (NCBI): domain Bacteria; kingdom Pseudomonadati; phylum Pseudomonadota; class Betaproteobacteria; order Burkholderiales; family Burkholderiaceae; genus Burkholderia; species Burkholderia sp. AU33423. The sequence goes on along the minus strand of NZ_NKFH01000003.1, from coordinate 108,725 downwards.
AAACCTCCCGGCCCTTCGTTCAATTTGGTGCCGGCTGCAGGACTCGAACCCGCCACCTGATGATTACAAATCAACTGCTCTACCAGATGAGCTAAGCCGGCGTAGCGCGAGATTCTACCTCATTTCACGATCTTGAGGCGAGGTCTGCTGCCACCTTTTGAACCGTCGCCATCACCGTCGGTTTTCGGCGGCTCGTCGGCGCCTTCGGAGGGTTCCTCGTTCGCGCCGCTGTCGGCAACCGGCGTCAACCCAGCAGGCGACTCGCCGCGTTGCGCATCATCCGTCGGTGCAGCATCTTCGTCGAACGCACCCGAATCCGCGCCTTCGCCCGCGACCGCATCGACCTGGAACGCCATGCCCTGCCCGTTCTCGCGCGCATAGATCGCGAGCACGTTGGCAACCGGAATCTCGATCTTGTGCGCCTTCCCGGAGAACCGGGCCGTGAACTCGATCCACTCGTTGCCCATCTGCAACTGGCTCGTCGCCTCGAAGCTGATGTTGAGCACGATCTCGCCGTCACGCACGAACTGACGCGGTACGCGCGTCGAGTTGTCGACCCTCACCGCGATATGCGGCGTGTAACCGTTATCGGTGCACCACTCGTACAACGCGCGCAGCAGATAAGGCTTCGTTGAAATCTCTTGCATCACAATCCTCGAACCCGGAGCGGGGGCGCGGCACGCCGCGCCGCCCTCTCCGTCATGCACTCATTGCACCATCAACGACGCATGACCTTTTCGGACGGCGTCAGTGCTTCGATGTAGGCCGGACGGCTGAAGATCCGCTCGGCGTACTTCATCAGCGGCGCCGCGTTCTTCGACAGCTCGATGCCGTAGTGATCCAGACGCCACAGCAGCGGCGCGATCGCGACGTCGAGCATCGAGAACTCCTCGCCGAGCATGTACTTGTTCTTCACGAAGATCGGCGCGAGCTGCGTCAGGCGATCGCGGATCGCGAGGCGTGCCTTCTCGTGGTTCTTCTCCGCTGCCTTGCCCTTCTCGTTTTCGAGCGTGCTGACGTGGACGAACAGTTCCTTCTCGAAGTTGAGCAGGAACAGGCGTGCACGTGCGCGCTGCACGGGATCGGCCGGCATCAGTTGCGGATGCGGGAAGCGCTCGTCGATGTACTCGTTGATGATGTTCGATTCGTACAGGATCAGGTCGCGCTCGACCAGGATCGGCACCTGACCGTACGGGTTCATCACCGAAATGTCTTCCGGCTTGTTGAACAGGTCGACGTCACGGATTTCGAAGTCCATGCCCTTCTCGAACAGCACCAGCCGGCAACGCTGGGAGAACGGGCAAGTTGTGCCGGAATACAGAACCATCATGTTTGCGTTTCCTCAAAAAAGCCGAGGGCCGGCACGCGGCGAACCCCTTCCGGGGTTCCACCTTGCGCCGGCCCCACGCCGGTCAGGCGTGATTACTTGATATCTTTCCAGTACGCGGCATTGAGCCGCCAGGCCAGGAAAGTCAGGACACCGAGAAAGATCAGCACCCATACGCCGAGGCGTTTGCGGGTCTGCTGAGCCGGCTCGGACATCCAGGTCATGTACGCCACCAGGTCGGCAACCGCAGAATCATAATCCACCGCGGACAGTGTCCCCGGTGTGACCTGCTGGAAGCCGATGAGCGTATGGACCTTCTCGCCCGTCTCCTCGTCCGTCTTGTCTTCGAATTTGGCGGCGCGCTGCCCCTGCAGCTGCCACAGTACATGAGGCATGCCAACGTTCTCGAACACCGCGTTGTTCCAGCCGCTCGGCCGTGTATCGTCGCGGTAGAAGCTCCGCAGATACGTATACAGCCAGTCGCGGCCGCGTGCGCGCTCCTCGACCGACAGGTCGGGCGGCGAGGTGCCGAGCCAGTTCTTCGCGTCTTCGGGCCGCATCGCGACGGACATCGTGTTGCCGACCTTGTCGGTCGTGAACAGGAGATTCTTTTCGATCTCCTTCTGGGATATGCCCAGATCCGTCAGACGGTTGTAGCGCATCAGGTTCGCGCTGTGGCAGTTCAGGCAATAGTTTACAAACAATTGCGCGCCGTGCTGAAGCGAAACGAGATTTTCCGTGTTATCGGGCGCCCGGTCGAGCGGAAAATTACCTTCCGCCCGAACCGCCGGCGCCACCAGCAGCGCACACGCGGTCGCCCCGATCAACGCGAGTGTCGAAAGCAGTTTCTTCACGTCGTTCTCTCCTCGCTCACATTAATGGGGCTTGAAGCGCACCCGCTCCGGCGGCTGCTTGAACGTGCCAAGCGGCGTCCAGACGGGCATGCCGAGGAAGAACGCGAAGTAGATCAGCGCACAGGCCTGCGCGATCAATGTCGAGGCCGGCGATGGCGGCCGCGTGCCGAGGAACCCGAGGGTCAGGAACGCCACGACGAAGATCCCGAGGAACACCTTGTGGAACAGCGGCCGGTAGCGGATCGACTTCACCGGGCTGCGGTCGAGCCACGGCAGGAAGAACAGCGTGATCACCGCGGAACCCATCACGACGACGCCCCAGAACTTCGACTCCGTCAGGTACATGAACACGACGATCGCCGCAGCCAGCACCGGCAGGCCCGCCTTCCACTTGCCGCGCGCGCGGATCAGCGCGAGCACGCCGAGCAACGCGATCACGATCATCAGGACGATCTTGAACGGGTCGGTGGTCGCGCGCAGCATCGCGTAGAACGCGGTGAAGTACCAGACCGGCGCGATCTCAGGCGGCGTCTGCAGCGGGTTCGCCGGGACGAAGTTGTTCGCCTCGAGGAAGTAGCCGCCCATCTCCGGCGAGAAGAACACGATCAGCGCGAACACCATCAGGAACCCGCACACGCCGAGGAAATCGTGCACCGAGTAGTACGGGTGGAACGGGATGCCGTCGAGCGGCACGCCGTTCTCGTCCTTCTTCGCCTTGATCTCGATGCCGTCCGGGTTGTTCGAGCCCACTTCGTGCAGCGCGACGAGGTGCGCGATCACGAGGCCGACCAGCACGAGCGGAATCGCGATCACGTGGAACGCGAAGAAGCGGTTCAGCGTGACGTCCGACACCACGTAGTCGCCGCGAATCCACAGCGACAGGTCGGGGCCGACGAACGGGATCGCCGAGAACAGGTTCACGATCACCTGCGCGCCCCAGAACGACATCTGGCCCCACGGCAGCAGGTAGCCGAAGAACGCCTCGGCCATCAGGCACAGGAAGATCGCGCAGCCGAAGATCCACACGAGTTCACGCGGCTTGCGGTACGACCCGTAAAGCAGCCCGCGGAACATGTGCAGGTAGACGACCACGAAGAACATCGATGCGCCCGTGGAGTGCATGTAGCGGATCAGCCAGCCCCACGGCACCTCGCGCATGATGTACTCGACCGACGCGAACGCGAGCGTCGAGTCGGGCTTGTAGTTCATCGTCAGGAAGATGCCGGTGACGATCTGGTTGACGAGCACCAGCAGCGCGAGGGAGCCGAAGAAGTACCAGAAGTTGAAGTTCTTCGGCGCGTAGTACTCGGAAACGTGCTTCTTCCAGGTGGACGTGAGCGGGAAGCGCTGGTCGATCCAGCCGGTAAAACCTGTCGTGGAGACTTCCTTGTTGTCGGCGGCCATCACGCTTCTCCTTTCTCGTCCTTGCCGATCACGAGGGTCGTCGCCGACGTGAACATGTAGGGCGGGATGTCGAGATTCTGAGGCGCCGGCTTGTTCTTGAACACGCGGCCGGCGAGGTCGTAGGTCGAACCATGGCACGGGCAGAGGAAGCCGCCCGGCCAGTCGTCCGGCAGGTTCGGCTGCGGACCCGGCGTGAAGCGTTGGCTTGGCGTGCAGCCGAGGTGCGTACACACGGCCATCACGACGAGAATGTTCTTGCGATCGGCCCGCGCGCGATATTCGTTCGCGCAATACGCGGGCAACGGCATCGTATAGGGCTTTTCAGTGGTCGGATCGGCCACTTCCTTGTCGGCCTTGACCACGTCGGCCAGCATCGCATCGGTGCGGTTCAGGATCCACACCGGCTTGCCGCGCCACGGCACGGTCACCATTTCACCGGGCTTCAGCGCGCTGATGTCGACTTCGACCGGTGCACCGGCCGCTTTCGCTTTCGCGGACGGCGCAAGCGACGCCGCGAAAGGTATGACGGTGGCTACGCCTCCCACGCCACCTGCTACGGATGTCGCAATCAGCCAGGTACGGCGGCCGCTGTCGACGCGTTTCTCTTCCTTGTCTCGCATCACACGCCCCACTTCTGAGTTGGATTTTCCGTCACGACTTTCCATTCCGCCGCTAGTTTGCTCGAATGGAGCCGCCATTTACAAGGCCCGGAGATGAAAATCCCTTCGAAGTGTTTGATAGTTAAGGGTTATCCCCCACTATCGGAGCGATTAAATCATTTCACTTTTAAGCATTTGCTACATTGAGAAATTTCGATGCGCTGCCGCAAATCCGGCATTCAGACCGGGTTATGGATATCGATAAAAAGGTGTTCGATATCGAATTCTTCGGACAAGTGGGCGCCAAGCGCCTGGATTCCGTAGCGCTCGGTCGCATGGTGCCCTGCCGCAACGAACGCGACACCGCTCTCGGCGGCCGTGTGCGTCACGTACTCGGACACCTCGCCGGTCAGGAACACGTCCGCGCCGGCGTCGATCGCCGCGTCGAAATAGCTTTGCGCGGCACCCGTGCACCACGCGATGCGGCGTAACTGCATGTCCGGATCGCCGAGCACGAGCGGCGTGCGGCCAAGCGTGCGCTCGACCTTAGCGACAAAATGCTCGAGCGTGACGGGCATCGGCAGCGTCGCCATCCAGCCGAGGTCGCCTTCGCCGAACCGCTGCTCGCCGATCAGGCCGAGCCGGTCGCCGAGCTGCGCGTTGTTGCCGAATTCGGGATGCGCGTCGAGCGGCAGGTGGAACGCGAACAGGTTCAGATCGTTCGCGAGCAGCAGCTTCAGGCGCTGGTACTTGCGGCCCGTGATCTGCGGCGACTCGTTGCGCCAGAAATAACCGTGATGGACGAGCACGGCATCTGCCCCCCATTCGAGCGCGGCTTCGAGAAACGCGACCGATGCCGTCACGCCGGTAGCGATCTTGTCGATCTTGCGGCGCCCCTCTACCTGGAGGCCATTCGGGCAATAGTCCTTGAAGCGCGCGGTTTCAAGGGTATTGTTCAAGTACAATTCAAGTTCGATCCGATCCATATAAACCTCTAATCCATTCAGATGCTTAGACGCTTCTGGCTGTTCTTCGCGCAGGCGGTTACCGTGCTGCTCGCGCTGATGTTCATCGTCGTGACGCTCAAGCCGCAATGGCTGCAACGGCAAGGACAGCTCGGCAAGCAGCTCGCCACGCCGATCGTCGCGCTGCGCGAAGTCGCGCCGGGCATCGGCGGCGCACCGGCGACCACGTCGTACGCCGAAGCCGCGCAGAAGGCAATGCCGGCCGTCGTCAACGTGTTCTCCAGCAAGGACGGCTCGCTGCCGCCCGACCCGCGCGCGAAGGATCCGCTGTTCCGCTACTTCTTCGGTGACCGCAACGCCCGCAAGCAGCAGGACGAACCGGCCGCCAACCTTGGCTCGGGCGTTATCGTGAGCCCTGAAGGTTACATTCTAACGAACCAGCACGTCGTGGACGGCGCCGACCAGATCGAAGTCGCGCTCGCCGACGGCCGCACGGGCACCGCGAAGGTGATCGGCAGCGATCCCGAAACCGATCTCGCCGTGCTGAAGATCAACATGACGAACCTGCCGACGATCACGCTCGGCCGCTCCGACCAGTCGCGGGTCGGCGACGTCGTGCTCGCGATCGGCAACCCGTTCGGTGTCGGCCAGACGGTCACGATGGGGATCATCAGCGCGCTGGGCCGCAACCACCTCGGCATCAACACGTTCGAGAACTTCATCCAGACCGATGCACCGATCAACCCCGGCAACTCGGGCGGCGCGCTGGTCGACGTGAACGGCAACCTGCTCGGCATCAACACCGCGATCTACTCGCGCTCGGGCGGCTCGCTCGGCATCGGCTTCGCGATCCCCGTGTCGACCGCGCGCACGGTGCTGGAAAGCATCATCACGACGGGCTCGGTCACGCGCGGCTGGATCGGTGTTGAGCCGCAGGACGTCACGCCGGAGATCGCCGAGTCGTTCGGGCTGACGCAGAAATCGGGCGCGATCGTCGCCGGCGTGCTGCAGGGCGGCCCGGCCGATAAGGCCGGCATCAAGCCGGGCGACATCCTGATCTCGGTCAACGGCGACGAGATCACCGACACCACGAAGCTGCTGAACACCGTCGCGCAAATCAAGCCGGGCACGTCGACCAAGGTGCACGTGGTGCGCAAGGGCAAGGCGTTCGACCTGAACGTGGTGATCGGCAAGCGCCCACCGCCGCCGAAGCAGGCGCTCGACGAGCAGGACAGCGATACCGAGTGACGTCGGGCGAGCGGCGCACGGCCGCATGCCGGGACACCGTCGGAAATGAAAAAGGGCAGCCGGTTGGCTGCCCTTTGTTTTAACCCTTGTCGCCGGGCAGACGTCCCCGCCATCCGCTTTTCGACCGACTACGCCACCGGGTTTCGCTCAAGCCCGGCGTCCGGAAGTCCGGCCGCCGCGCGCCGCCCGGCGCGCCGCCATCAACTGGCGGCTTCTCCATTCTCCGCCTCGCCTTCCTCGGCCGGCTTCTTCGGCACGAAGAACCGCGCCGCCAGCAGCCCGATCTCGAACAGCACGACCAGCGGCAGTGCGAGCATCAGTTGCGAGAACACGTCCGGCGGCGTGACGACCGCCGCGACGACGAACGCGCCGACGATCACGTACGGACGCATCTCCTTCAGCTTCTTCAGCGACAGCACGCCCATCCGGACGAGCAGCACGACGACGATCGGCACCTCGAACGTGACCCCGAACGCGATGAACATCCCGAGCACGAAGCTCAGGTAGTTGTCGATGTCGGTGGTCATTTCCGCGCCGAGCGGCGCGTTGTAGTGCGCCATCACGCGGAAGATCGTCGGGAACACGAGGAAGTACGCGAACGCCATGCCGCACAGGAACAGCAGGTAGCTGCTGCCGACGAGCGGCGCAACGAGCTTCTTCTCGTGCTGGTACAGCCCCGGCGCGACGAACGCCCAGATCTGGTACAGCACGATCGGCAGCGCGATCACCAGCGCGACGAGCATCGTGACCTTCATCGGCACGAAGAACGAGCCGGTGACGTCGGTGACGATCATCTTGCCGTCCTTCGGCAGGTTCTCCATCAGCGGCCGCGCGAGCAGCCGGAAGATGTCGGGCGCCCAGTAGACGAGCCCGAGGAACACGACGATCACGGCCGCGCCCGCGCGAATGATGCGATCGCGAAGCTCGACGAGATGGGAAATGAAGGTTTCTTCCGGGGCGTCGCCCGGGTTCTGCTGGGGGTCGCTCACACCGGCCCTCGGTAGGATTGACGAGCGAGCATGCGCTCGGCTCAGAAGAAGCGCGTCGGCCGGCGCAGGCTGGCCGGCTGGTGGCGCGCGACACGCGCGGCGCCCGACTGCACGTGCATACGGCGGGTGGTCGCGCGCTTGTACCAGGCAGGCGCAGCCGCCTGCTTGACGCGCCAGTTGCGGCGCTTCGGCGCGAGCGCGGCCGTACTGCCGCGCCACGACGGCGCGGCGGGCGTGTCGGAACCCGTCGAACCGGCGTCGCCCGCCGCTTCGTTGATGCCGCCGACCGCGGAATGCCACGTGTCGTTCAGGTCCTTCTCGTGCTCACGCAGGTTGTCGTGAATCGTCGTCTCGACATTGCGCGCGGCCGCCTCGAAATCGGTCTTCATCGTGCGCAACGCGTCGAGTTCGATTTCGCGCGAGACCTCGGCCTTCACGTCGTTGATGTACCGCTGCGCACGGCCGAACAGCGCGCCTGCCGTACGCGCAACGCGGGGCAGGCGCTCGGGGCCGAGCACCACGAGCGCGACGACGCCGATCAGCGCCATCTTCGAAAGACCGAGATCCAGCATCGCGAATGCCTGTCAGCGTACCGGCGTTACGCCTTGTTCGAGTCGGAACGCGTCGTTTCCTTCGCGTTGACGTCGACCGAGCCCGAGCGCGGCAGTTGCTGCGCGTCCGCCGGTGCTTCGCCGTCCTTCATGCCGTCCTTGAAACCCTTCACGGCGCTGCCGAGATCGTTGCCGATGTTGCGCAGCTTCTTCGTACCGAAAACCAGCGCGACGATCAGCAGCACGATCAGCCAGTGCCAAATGCTCAATCCACCCATGATGAAACCTCTCCTCAACCACGCCGCCATGCGGCGTAAATCGCCGGCAACGCGCCGGCTTCGACAATCGATGCGGGGAAACGCCCCGCGCCGTCAACCCATCCGCTGCCAGGGGCGCGGGCCGGCCAGGATATGCGCGTGCAGGTGGTAGACCTCCTGCCCGCCGCCCGGGCCCGTGTTGATCACCGTACGGAAACCGGTTTCGCCCCCCGTATACGCGACGCCGAGCTGGCTGGCCAGACGCGAGACGAGCAGCATCAGCCGGCCGAGCATCGGTGCATCGGCGTCGCTCGCCGCCGACAGCGTCGGCAGATGCTGGCGCGGAATCACGAGCACGTGTGTCTCGGCCGCCGGGCGGATGTCGCGGAACGCGACGAATTCGTCATCCTCGTGCACCTTCGTGCTCGGGATCTCGCCTGCCGCGATCTTGCAGAACAGGCAATTCGGATCGTGACTCATGTTGCTCCTGCAGACGCCCGCCCGCGGCCGGTCAGAACCAGGCCTGCGGATCGAGCGGCTTGTTGTCGTTCAGGTACAGCCAACCCTTGATGATACGGTACAGCGTCCAGATCCATGTGACAAACATCACTGCGAATCCGACCACCACGAACATCAGCGCGAACCCGATCACATACGCGATCAGTGCGCGCCAGAACGTGCGGATCTGCCACTCGAAGTGGGCCGCATACGGCGTGCCGGCCACATCGTCGCGCTTCACGTAGTTGATGATGATCGCGATGATGCCCGTGACGCCGCCCGTCAGCCAATGAAACGCATAGAGGCCGTAGAGCACGTGAGTCAGCGTGCGCAGCCCGTTCAGGCGCTCGGCGTCCGCGGCCCCCGGCACCGACGGCGGCGGAAACTGGCTTGGCGTATCGGTCATGATGCTACCCCCGTTAGATGACAATTCTTACAGCTTACCGCACTGTGGCCATCCCGCGACAAGGGCCTGTCAACCGCCGTTTTCCTCGCGCTCGCGACGCTTGCGCAGGGCCTTCTCCTCGATACCCGACAGCCCTTCGCGGCGCTCGAGCTCGCCGATCACGTCGGCCGGGCTCAGGTCGAAATGCGACAGCATCACGAGGCAGTGGAACCACAGGTCGGCCACCTCGCCGACGAGCGCGGTCGGCGCGCCGCCCTGGCGCACGTCCTTCGCGGCCAGCACGACTTCCGTCGCCTCTTCGCCGATCTTCTTCAGCACCGCGTCGTCGCCCTTGTGGAACAGGCGCGATACGTACGATTGATCAGGATCGCCGCCCTTGCGGCTATCGATCACGGCCGCGAGGCGCAGCAGCGTGTCTTCGGTCGATTGCGTCATTTGTAGATGTGTTCGGGGTCTTTCAGCACCGGTTCGACCGCGACCCAGTCGCCGCTGTCGACGGTACCTTCGAATTTCTGGAAGAAGCACGAATGCCGGCCGGTGTGGCACGCGATGCCCGACACCTGCTCGACCTTCAGCAGCACGACGTCCTCGTCGCAGTCGAGCCGCACCTCGTGCACGTGCTGCACGTGGCCCGACTCCTCGCCCTTGAACCAGAGGCGCTTGCGCGAGCGCGAATAGTAGACCGCGCGCTGCGTCTCGATCGTCTTCGCCAGCGCCTCGCGGTTCATCCACGCGAACATCAGCACGTCGTTCGTCGACGCCTCCTGCGCGATCACCGGCACGAGGCCGTTGTCGTCCCAGCGGACCTTGTCGAGCCACGCGGGCAATGCGTTCGTTTCCGTATTCATCACAGCCTCACCGGGATGCCCTGGTCGGCCATGAAGCGCTTCGCCTCGCCGACCGTGTGCTCGCCGTAGTGGAAGATACTCGCGGCCAGCACCGCATCGGCGCGGCCGTCCTTGATGCCGTCGGCCAGGTGCTGCAGCGAGCCGACACCGCCCGACGCGATCACCGGCACCGGCACCGCATCCGACACGCCGCGCGTGAGCGCGAGGTCGAAGCCCGACTTGGTGCCGTCGCGGTCCATGCTCGTGAGCAGGATCTCGCCGGCGCCGAGCTCGGCCATCTTGCGCGCCCATTCGATCGCGTCGAGGCCCGTGTTCTTGCGGCCGCCGTGCGTGAACACTTCCCAGCGCGGCGTCTCGCCATCGGCCGACACGCGCTTCGCGTCGATCGCGACGACGATGCACTGCGAGCCGTACTTGTCGGCCGCGTCGCGCACGAGCTGCGGGTTCGCGACCGCCGACGAATTCATGCTGACCTTGTCCGCGCCCGCGTTCAGCAGGCGCCGCACGTCCTCGACGGCGCGCACGCCGCCGCCGACGGTCAGCGGAATGAAGACCTGCGACGCGACGGCTTCGATGATCGGCAGGATCAGGTCGCGCTGGTCGGACGTCGCGGTGATGTCGAGGAAGGTCAGTTCGTCGGCACCCTGGTCGTCGTAGCGGCGGGCGATTTCGACGGGGTCGCCGGCGTCGCGCAGCTCGACGAAATTGACGCCCTTGACGACACGCCCGGCAGTCACGTCCAGGCAGGGGATGATGCGTTTAGCTAGAGCCATGATGTTGCGCCAAATGCCGCGCTGGGACGGCCGGTTGCGGAAAGCCTCGCGCGAGGCTTCCGGTCGGGGCCGCCTGCAGGCAGCCCCGGCGAGCGGGACAACCGCGCTTACGCGTTGTCGAGTTCGCCGTTCAGTTCGTCCGCGCGCTTTTGCGCGGCCGCGAAATCGAGATCGCCGGAGTAGATCGCCCGGCCGCAGATCACGCCTTCGACGCCGTGCTCTTCCACTTCGCACAGGCTCTCGATGTCCGTGAGGTTCGACAGGCCGCCGCTCGCGATCACCGGGATACCGACCGCCTGTGCGAGCTTCACGGTCGCGTCGATGTTGATGCCCTGCAGCATCCCGTCGCGGCCGATGTCCGTGTAGACGATCGATTCGACGCCGTAGTCCTCGAACTTCTTCGCGAGATCGATCACTTCGTGGCCGGTCAGCTTGCTCCAGCCGTCGGTCGCGACCTTGCCGTCCTTCGCGTCCAGCCCGACGATGATGTTGCCGGAGAACGCGGTGCATGCGTCCTGCAGGAAGCCCGGGTTCTTGACGGCCGCCGTGCCGATGATCACGTAGGACAGGCCGGCGTCGAGATATTTCTCGATCGTCTCGAGGCTGCGGATGCCGCCGCCGAGCTGTACGGGGATTTCGTCGCCGACTTCGTCGAGGATCGCTTCGATCGCCTCGAGATTCTTCGGCTTGCCGGCGAATGCGCCGTTCAGGTCGACGAGATGGAGCCGCCGGGCGCCGAGATCGACCCACTTGCGGGCCATCGCCGCCGGGTCCTCGGAAAAAATCGTGGCCTGGTCCATATCGCCCTGTTTGAGGCGCACACACTGACCGTCTTTGAGGTCGATGGCCGGAATCAGCAACATAGCAATCGGGTGTCGTCGTGGAAAATGAAAAGAATCAGGCGCGTACCGGCCAAACCGGTGCCGCGCCGTCTCGCTAGTTTAGTACAACTCTTTCGGCGCTTAAGCGCGAGCGCGCCGCGCGACAGGCCGTTCGGCCAGATCGACTGTGGCTCGCGCACCACGTTTTACGGTTTCCAGTGTACGAAGTTGCGATACAGACGCAACCCGACCTCCGCGCTTTTCTCCGGGTGGAATTGGGTCGCGAAGATGTTGTCCCGCGCGACCGCGGACGTAAACGGCGCGCCGTAGGCCGTTTCGCCAACCGTATGCACCGGGTTGTCCGGCGTCACGTAATAACTGTGCACGAAGTAGAAATACGCGTCGTCGGGCACGCCGTCCCACAGCGGGTGCGGCTGCGACTGGCGCACGCGGTTCCAGCCCATCTGCGGCACCTTGAAGCGCGAGCCGTCGTCCTGCAGGCGGCCGTCGAGCGCGAAACGCACGACCTTGCCGGGCAACAGGCCGAGGCCCTTCGTGTCGCCTTCCGCGCTCCAGTCGAACAGCATCTGCTCGCCGACGCACACGCCGAGCAGCGGCTTCGTGCGCGAGGCCTCGATCACGGCCTCCTGCAGGCCCGATTCGCCGAGGCTGCGCATGCAGTCGGGCATCGCGCCCTGGCCGGGCAGCACGACCCGGTCGGCCGCGCGGATCGCGGCCGGCGTGTCGACGATCGCCACGTCGGCGGCCGGTTCGGCCTTCTTGAGCGCCTGCGCGACCGAGCGCAGGTTGCCCATCCCATAATCTACAATCGCAATCGAAGTTTTCATCTCAGTGCAGGCAGTAGCGCCCTCAGTCCATTGACGATGAATTCCACCGCCAGCGCCGACAGCATCAGACCCATCAGCCGCGTGGCGATGTTGATGCCCGTGCGGCCGATCCAGTTCGCGATCGGCTCGGCGAGCCGCATCGCGACGAAACACAGAAAAGCCAAAGCCGCGCCGATCGCGACCAGCCCGGCCCGCTCATACCAGTGATGCGAGTTCGCCGCATAGATGATCACCGTGCTGATCGAGCCAGGGCCCGTGAGCAGCGGAATCGCCAGCGGCACGACCGCGATGTTGTCCTTCAGCTCGGCCTCGTGGCGCTCCTCCGGCGTCGATCGCGTGTTGCCGATCTGCGCGTTCAGCATGTTGATCGCCATCAGCAGCATGATGATCCCGCCGCCCACTTCGAGCGACCCGACCGAAATGCCGAAGAAGTTGATGATCTGCTGCCCGAGCAGCGTCGTCACCGTGATCACGCAGAACACCGATACCGACGCGATCCGGATCGTGCGCCGCCGCTCGGCATCCGTCTGCTGCGCCGTCAGGCTCAGGAAGAACGGCACCGCGCCGACCGGGTTGATCAGCGCCAGCAGCGAAATGAACGATTTGAGCAGATCCATCGCAAGCCGGCGCCGCGCGCCGAAGCCGTGAGGTTGTCCTTGACGCTCCGTCCGGTCAGTTCAGGTTCAGAGACTGCCCTTCGTCGACGGGATCTGCCCCGCCGCCCGCTCGTCCAGTTCCACCGCCGCACGCAGCGCACGGCCGAAGGCCTTGAACACGGTTTCGAGCTGATGGTGCGCGTTGATCCCGCGCAGGTTGTCGATGTGCAGCGTGACGCCCGCGTGGTTCACGAAACCGCGGAAGAATTCGATCGACAGGTCGACGTCGAACGTGCCGATCCGCGCCCGCGTGAACGGCACGTGGAATTCGAGGCCCGGCCGGCCGGAGAAGTCGATCACGACGCGCGACAGCGCCTCGTCGAGCGGCACGTACGAATGGCCGTAGCGGCGGATGCCCTTGCGGTCGCCGATCGCCTTCGCGACGGCCTGGCCGAGCGTGATGCCGACATCTTCGACCGTGTGGTGGTCGTCGATATGCGTATCGCCATGCGCTTCAACCTCGAGATCGACCAGACCGTGTCGAGCGATCTGGTCGAGCATATGGTCGAGGAACGGCACACCGGTGGCCAGCTTCTGCTGGCCCGTGCCGTCGAGATTGAGCTTCACACGGATCTGCGTTTCGCTGGTATTGCGAACGACTTCCGCCACACGCATGGCAATTCCTTGACTGAGTCGATGTAAATGGGGATTGATCGTTTCGCGCTGCGGCGCCAGAGGCTCAACCGGGTAGCGCGAGTTTCAAAGCGGCCAGCAGGCGCGCGTTTTCGTCGGGAGAACCGACGGTCAGCCGCACGCATTCAGCCAGCAACGGATGCATTTTACTCACGTTTTTGACCAAAACCCGCTCGGTGAGCAGCGCGTCGAACACGGCGGCCGCGTCCGGCACGCGCACCAGCAGGAAATTGCCGGCGCTCGGGAACACCGTCGTGCCCGGCAGCGCGGCCACTTCCTGGGCGAGACGCGTGCGTTCCGCTCGCAGGTCGGCCGCCTGCGCGTCGAGCACGTCGAGGTGGTCGAGCAGGAAATCGGCTGTCGCCTGGGTCAGCACGTTGATGTTGTACGGCGGACGCACCTTGTCGAATTCGGTCAGCCACGCGGGCGAACCGACCAGATAGCCGAGGCGGATGCCCGCGAGGCCGAGCTTCGACACCGTGCGCATCACGACGACGTTGTCGAATTCGGCGGCGCGCGGCAGCCACGACCGAACGGCGAACGGCTGGTACGCCTCGTCGATCACGACCAGGCTGTGCCGCGCGGCCGCGACGATCCGTTCGATGTCGGCATCGTCATACAGCGTGCCGGTCGGGTTGTTCGGGTACGCGAGATAGACGAGCGCCGGACGATGCTCGGCGACAGCCGCGAGCATCGCGTCGACGTCGAGCGTCAGGTCGGCCTTCAGCGGCACGCCGACGAATTCGAGCTGTGCGAGCTTCGCGGACAGTTCGTACATCACGAAGCCCGGCACCGGCGCGAGCACCTTCGCGCCCGGCTTCGCACAGGCCATCGACATCATGCTGATGATTTCGTCCGAGCCGTTGCCGAGCAGCACGTCGCAGCCGGCCGGCACGCCCATCGCATGGCGCAGCTTGTCGAGCAGCGCGGCCGGGCGCGGCGCCGGGTAGCGGTTCAGCGCGACCTGCGCGAGACGCTCGCCGAGCGCCGCGGCGAGCGGTTCGGGCAGCGGGTACGGGTTCTCCATCGCGTCGAGTTTCACGAACCCGCTCGCGTCCGGCACCGGGTAGCTCGTCATCGCGAGCACGTCGCGGCGGATGATGTCTTGTGGCGTCGTCATGGTCTCAAGCCGGCGTACGTCGCGCCGGCGTCAATGGGTCGGCAGGGCGGCGGCTGCCGCCCTGCACAGGTGTCTCCAGCCCCGGCCTTCGGGGGCGGGCCGGGCCGCACATCGGCGCCAGCCGCGGCCCCGCGCAGCGTGCGGTCAGTGCTTCATCCGGAACTCGGCGCTCTTCGCGTGCGCCTGCAGCCCTTCACCGTACGCGAGCTCGGATGCGATCTCGCCGAGCGTCTGCGCGCCTTCCGCGCTGACCTCGATCACGCTCGAGCGCTTGATGAAGTCGTACACGCCGAGCGGCGACGAGAAGCGCGCGGTGCGCGACGTCGGCAGCACGTGGTTCGGGCCCGCGCAGTAGTCGCCGAGGCTCTCGCTCGTGTAGCGGCCGAGGAAGATCGCGCCCGCATGGCGGATCTGCTGGCCCCATTGCTGCGGCTCCAGCGCGGAAATTTCCAGGTGCTCGGGCGCGATGTCGTTCGCGATCCGGCAGGCCTCGGCCATGTCGCGCACCTTGATCAGCGCGCCGCGGCCTTCGAGCGACGCGCGAATCACGTCCTGGCGCGGCATCGACGGCAGCAGCTCGTCGATCGCCTTTTCGACGCGCTCGAGGAACGCTCCGTCCGGGCACAGCAGGATCGATTGCGCGAGTTCGTCGTGCTCGGCCTGCGAGAACAGGTCCATCGCGACCCAGTTCGGATCGGTCGTGCCGTCGCACAGCACGAGGATTTCCGACGGCCCGGCGATCATGTCGATGCCGACCGTGCCGAACACGCGGCGCTTCGCCGACGCGACGTACGCGTTGCCGGGGCCGCAGATCTTGTCGACGGCCGGCACCGTCGCCGTGCCGTACGCGAGCGCGCCGACCGCCTGCGCACCGCCGATCGTGAACACGCGATCGACCCCGCCGAGCAGCGCCGCGGCGAGCACGAGGTCGTTCTTCACGCCGTCCGGCGTCGGCACGACCATCACGATCTCGCCGACGCCCGCGACGCGTGCGGGAATCGCGTTCATCAGCACCGACGACGGATACGCGGCCTTACCGCCCGGTACGTACAGGCCGACGCGGTCGAGCGGCGTAATCTTCTGGCCGAGCACCGTGCCGTCCGCTTCCGTGTATTGCCAGCTATGCGTGCCGCACTCGATCTTCTGCTTCTCGTGGTACGCACGCACCCGCGCGGCAGCGGCTTCCAGCGCCGCGCGCGCCTTCGGCGCGAGGCCGTCGAGCGCCGTCTGCAGCGCGTCCTGCGGCAGCTCCAGCGCGGCGACGCTGTTCGCGCTCAACCGGTCGAAGCGGTTCGTGTATTCGAGCACCGCGGCGTCGCCGCGCGACTTCACGTCGGCGAGGATCTGCGCGACCGATTGCTCGATCGCCGCGTCTTCGCTCGCCTCGAATGCGAGCAGCGCGCGCAGCTCGGCGCCGAAGCCTTCGCTCGTCGAATCGAGCTTGCGGATGGTGATGGACATGGGAGTTCCGTTACGGTGATGCGCTCAACCGCCATTCTGCGACGCGCGTTCGAACGCGTCGAGGATCGGCTTGAGCGCCGTGCGCTTCAACTTGAGCGCAGCCTGGTTCACGACGAGGCGCGACGAGATCGCCATGATCTCCTCGACCTCGACCAGATTGTTCGCCTTCAGCGTGCCGCCCGAGCTGACGAGGTCGACGATCGCGTCGGCCAGTCCAACCAGCGGCGCAAGCTCCATCGAGCCGTACAGCTTGATCAGGTCGACGTGCACGCCCTTCGCGGCAAAGTGTTCGCGTGCGGTTTCGACGTACTTCGTCGCGACGCGCAGTCGCGCGCCCTGCCGCACGGCGCTCGCATAGTCGAAACCGGCCGACACGGCCACCGACATCCGGCAGCGCGCAATGTTCAGATCGATCGGCTGGTACAGGCCCGAGCCGCCGTGCTCGACCAGCACGTCCTTGCCGGCCACGCCGAAATCGGCCGCGCCGTATTCGACATAGGTCGGCACGTCGCTCGCGCGCACGATGATCACGCGCAGGTCGGGGTTCGTCGTCGGCAGGATCAGCTTGCGCGACGTTTCCGGATCCTCGGTCACCTGCACGCCGGCCGCGGCCAGCAGCGGCAGGGTTTCCTCGAAAATCCGGCCCTTCGACAGGGCAAGGGTCAGCGGCGCGGTCATGCTTGGCTCCCGGAAAGGCGGCGCACGTTCGCGCCGACGGCGGTCAGTTTGGCTTCCATGCGGTCGTAGCCGCGGTCCAGGTGATAGATGCGGTCGACCAGCGTTTCGCCGTCGGCACGCAGCCCGGCGATCACGAGGCTCGCCGACGCACGCAGGTCGGTCGCCATCACGTTCGCGCCCGACAGCTTCTCGACCCCCGTCACGAGCGCGGTATTGCCGTCGATCGTGATGTTCGCGCCGAGCCGGTTCAGCTCCTGCACGTGCATGAAACGGTTCTCGAAAATGGTTTCGACGACCTGCGCGGTGCCCGTCGCGACCGTATTGAGGGCCATGAACTGCGCCTGCATGTCGGTCGGGAACGCCGGATATTCCGACGTGCGGATCGTCACCGCCGACGGGCGGCGGTCCATCTTCACGCGCAGCCAGCTGTCGCCTTCCTCGATCGACACGCCGGCTTCGCGCAGCTTGTCGATCACCGCGTCGAGGATGTGCGGGCGCACGCCCGTCAGCATCACGTCGCCGCCCGCCGCCGCGACCGCGCACAGGAACGTGCCGGCCTCGATGCGGTCGGGGATCACCGAATGGCGCGCGCCGTGCAGCCGCTCGACGCCCTGGATCACGAGGCGATCGGTGCCGATGCCGTCGATTTTCGCGCCCATCGCGACCAGCAAGTGTGCGAGATCGCTCACTTCCGGCTCGCGCGCGGCATTTTCGATCACCGTCTCGCCGTCGGCGAGCGTCGCGGCCATCAGCAGGTTTTCCGTCCCCGTCACCGTGATCATGTCGGTCACGATGCGCGCGCCCTTCAGGCGCTTCGCGCGGGCTTCGATAAAGCCGTGCTCGATGCTGATCTCGGCGCCCATCGCCTGCAGGCCCTTGATGTGCTGGTCGACCGGACGCGCGCCGATCGCGCAGCCGCCCGGCAGCGACACCTTCGCCTCGCCGAAGCGCGCGAGCAGCGGCCCGAGCACGAGGATCGACGCGCGCATCGTCTTCACGAGCTCGTACGGCGCGACGAGGTTGTCGACGCGCGACGCGTCGAGCTGCACGCGGCAGCCGTCGGTCTCGCTCTTCACGCCCATCTGGTTCAGCACCTTCAGCGTGGTCCGCACGTCCTTGAGATTCGGCACGTTGTCGAGATCGACCGGGTCACCGGTGAGCAGCCCCGCGCACAGGATCGGCAGCGCGGCATTCTTCGCGCCCGACACGACGATCTCGCCCGACAGACGGTGGCCGCCTTCGATCACGAGCTTGTCCATCCCATGGCCATGCGCTTCCCCGTTGGCGGCCGGGTGTGCCGTGGCGACGCTCTGGACGGCGTCGCGCTCGTTGACGGTGACTTGCACTCAGTGATTTCCGTTTATGCGTTCTGCCATTCGGCGGGCGTCAGCGTTTTCATGCTGAGCGCGTGAATTTCCTGTTTCATGCGATCGCCGAGCGCCGCATAGACGAGCTGGTGCCGCTGGATCGGCCGCTTGCCTTCGAAGGCAGCCGACACGATCGTCGCGAAAAAATGCTGGCCGTCGCCTTCGACTTCCAGATGCGTGCAGGCGAGACCGCCGGCGATGTATTGCTTGACCTGTTCGGGAGTCGGCAACATGGTGTAAGGCTCCTGTCGGCGCGCGCCGCCCGAATGGCGGCCGCTGCCTGTCGATATCAATGACGCAGTTTGTAGCCGGTCGCGAGCAGCCGCATCGCGATCAGCGCGAGCAGCACGAAGAAACCGGTGACGATCGCGAGGCTCGCGAATGGGTTGATGTCGGACGCGCCGAAGAACCCGAAACGAAAGCCGTCGATCATGTAGAAAAACGGATTGAGACGCGAGATCTCGCGCCACACGGGCGGCAGCGAGTGCGTCGAGTAGAACACGCCGGACAGGAACGTCAGCGGCATGATCAGGAAGTTCTGGAACGCGGCGAGCTGGTCGAACTTCTCGGCCCAGATCCCTGCGATCAGGCCGAGCGTGCCGAGGATCGCCGAGCCGAGCAACGCGAATGCAATGATGAACAGCGGCGCCGCGAAATGCATCGGGATAAACCAGATCGTCACGACGAACACGCCCGTGCCGACCGCGAGGCCGCGCACCACGGACGCGAGCACGTACGCGCCGAAGATGTCGCGATACGACAGCGGCGGCAGCAGCATGAACACGAGGTTGCCGGTGATCTTCGACTGGATCAGCGACGACGAGCTGTTCGCGAACGCGTTCTGCAGCACGCTCATCATCACGAGGCCCGGTACGAGAAAGCTCACGTACTCGACGCCCGGATAGACCTCGACGCGGCCCGACAGCGCGTGGCCGAAGATCGTCAGATACAGCAGCGCCGTGACGATCGGTGCGCACACCGTCTGGAACGACACTTTCCAGAAACGCAGCAGTTCCTTGTAGAACAGCGTTTGAAACCCGCTCATGCCAATCCCTCGATGACCTCTGCCCCGTTCATCACCTGGACGAACACATCTTCGAGGTCGGCCTTGCGGACCTCGATCTCGTCGAACGTGCAGCCCGCCGCGCGGCATTGCGCGAGGATGCGCTCGACATCGTCGTAGCTCGTCAGGCGCAACAGGTGCTCGCCCGGCGCGCGGGCAGCCGGGTCGGACTCCAGCCCGCGCAGCTCGGACGGCAGCGCGCCGGTCGCGAGGCGCAGGTAGAGCTGCAGCCCCGCGAAGCGGCGCAGCAGCGCATCGGTGCGGTCGAGCGCGACCACTTCGCCACGGCGCAACATCGCGATGCGGTCGCACAGCGACTCGGCTTCCTCGAGGTAATGGGTGGTCAGCACGATCGTGTGGCCTTCGCGGTTCAGGCGCGAGATGAATTTCCACAGCGTCTGGCGCAATTCGACGTCGACGCCGGCGGTCGGTTCGTCGAGCACGATCACGGGCGGCCGGTGTACGAGCGCCTGCGCGACCAGCACGCGGCGCTTCATCCCGCCCGACAGCGCGCGCATGTTCGCGTCGGCCTTCTCGGTGAGGTCGAGATTGGCCATCACTTCGTCGATCCAGTCGTCGTTGCGGCGCAGCCCGAAATAGCCGGACTGGATCCGCAGCGTCTCGCGGACGGTGAAGAACGGATCGAACACGAGTTCCTGCGGCACGACGCCGAGTGCGCGGCGCGCGCCACGGAAGTCCTTGACGACGTCGTGACCACGCACCGAGATACTGCCTTCGTCGGCCCGGGCGAGCCCGGCGAGGATACTGATGAGCGTGGTCTTGCCTGCGCCGTTGGGGCCGAGCAGACCGAAAAACTCGCCTTCCTCGACCGACAGGCTGACGCCCTTGAGCGCCTGAAGCGACTTGTAGCGCTTCTTGACGTGACGGATTTCTATGGCTGACATGACTGTGCGCGACGCCAGGGCCGCGACGCCTATTCTGTGCTTGCTGCGAATGAAAATGGGGGCCGGACGCCGATTGGCTGCCCCGCAAAACGCTTGATTATAGGGCAAACCGGCTGGGGGAGCCGGTGCCGGAGGCACGCGGCCTGAAGCTTGCGCGCGCCGGGCGGCGCGGCAGGCTCCGGTCGGACAGGGTCAATGTCGCCCGGTGCCGTCGATGAGCGCGTCGACGCCGTAGGCGCGCGCGAGGCTGGCGAGCTTCGGGGGGAGATTGTGGATGTCGAGGGTCGCGCCGCGCGCTTTGGCGGCACGTTGCCATGCGAGCAGCACGGCGAGCGCGGACGAGTCGAACTGCGTCAGCGCCGCGCAATCGACGGCGGTTGCGCCCGCGCCGATGCGCGCAAGACCGTCCGCGAGCGCGGACTTCGCGCTCGCGACGGTCAGCGAGGAGCCGGCTTCGAAGCCGCTCACGACGCTTGCTTGCCGGCGGCAAGTTGCTGGTTGCGCTGCGTGAGGAACTGGATCAGGCCTTCCACGCCGCTTTGCTGGATCTTCTCGTTGAACTGCTGCTGGTACGTCTGGATCAGCCACGCGCCGAGCACGTTCAGGTCATACACCTTCCAGCCATTGGCCGTCTTATACAGGCGGTAATCGATCTGGACCGGCTGGCCGTTGTTCATCGCGACCGTCTTGACCACGACATCGGTATCGGCCGGATCGGCGCGGAACGGCGGGTACTGGATCTGCTGGTCCGGCTTCAGCTGCGCGAGCGCGCCCGAATACGTGCGGATCAGCAGCAGCTTGAACTGCTCCTGAACCTGTTGCTGCTGCTCGGCCGTCGCCGTGCGCCAGTTGCGGCCCATCGCGAGCTGCGTGGTGCGGCGGAAATCGGTGTACGGCAGGATGTCCTTGTTGACGATCGTGATGATGCGGTTGGTGTCGCCCTGCTTGATCGTCTGCTGCTTGACTTCGTCGAGCACCTGCTGCGTCGCCGTCTTGATCAGCGCCTGCGGGTTCGACTGGTCGACTTGCGCGTGGGCTGCGCTGCCGAACGAGAACAGCGCTGCGAAAACAGGGATCAGGAACAGTTTTTTCATCGTAGTGGCCTGCATGAATGAGTCGATGCGAAGGTTGGAGCAGGTAGCTTACGCGCAAGTTCGCATACGCTACCGACTGAATCGTTTCCGGCTGTAACGAATGTAAATCCGTCAGTGCAGGCGGATACTCGGGAAGCGGAACCCGCCCGGCGACGGCGGCGCTACCTGCATCGCCGGCACGTTCGTCTCGCTGGCCGGGTTCGGCGATTCGGCCGTGCCCGAGGCCGGCGCAGCAACCGCCGCGCCCGATGCCGGCGCGGGCGCCGGCGCTGCGCCGCCCACCGCTGCCGCGCCCGCCGTACCGGCCGCGCCGGCTGCAGCCGGTGCCGCGCCGTCTTCCGGCAGGTCGTACTTCGGCAGCGCGTCGTTGCTCGACGTCGTGGCCGCCTCGCCGCGCGCGTTGCTGATCAGCATCTGGCGGCGTTGCAGGTACGCGTTGCGCACGAACGAATACTTGTCGAGCGCCGCGGCATCCAGCACGTCGCCCGCGCCGAGCAGGTTCGAACGCGTGTTGACGAGGTTCACGCCGAACAGGCCCCAGCTCAGGCCATCCGGCTTCACGTACGTGAGCGGGTTGCCGACGTAGTCGACACCCAGGCCAGCCGTGTCGCGCAGCGTGCTCGGGCCGAGCAGCGGCAGCACGAGGTACGGGCCCGACGGCATGCCGTAGCGGCCCATCGTGATCCCGAAGTCGGCCGTGTGCTTCGGCAGCTTCGCGATCGTCGCGACGTCGAACAGGCCGCCGACGCCGAACACCGTGTTGATCACGACGCGCATGATGTCGCCGACGCCGTCGGCGATCCGCAACTGCACGATGTTGTTCGCCGCGATGTAGACGTCGCCGATGTTCGAGAAGAAGTTCGTCACGCTGTCGCGCACCGGCTGCGGCACCACGTACTGGTAGCCCTTCGCGACCGGCTTCAGCGCATACGTGTCGACCGTGTCGTTGAACTTGTACATCGACCGGTTGAAGCCCTCGAGCGGATCGCCCTTGGTCGGCGTCTGCACGGTCGCGCAGCCGCTCAACGCGGCGACTGCCGCTACCGCCAGCGCCGCCTGCCTGATGCGGATCGTGTGCATGGTCATTCCCTCTTGTTTTCTCTCGTGTGGTTATTGGCCGGCCGAACCGGACACCGCCGACGCCGGCACCGCCACCGGTGCGGGCGCGGCGGGCACGGCGGGCGCGGTGGCCGATGCGCCGGCTGCCGGCTTCGCACCGCCCGCATCGGCGGCCTTGCTGTACAGGAACTGGCCGATCAGGTTCTCGAGCACGATCGCCGATTGCGTCATCGAGATCGTATCGCCCGACTTCAGCATTTCGGTGTCACCGCCCGGATCCAGGCCGATATATTGCTCGCCGAGCAGGCCCGACGTCAGGATCTTCGCCGACGAATCCTTCGGGAACTGATACTGGCCGTCGACATCGATCGTGACAAGCGCCTGGTACGTATTCGTGTCGAAGCCGATCGACTTCACGCGGCCGACCACGACGCCCGCGCTCTTCACGGCCGCGCGCGGCTTCAGCCCGCCGATATTGTCGAATTTCATCCTCACCGAATAGGTCGGCTGAAACGACAGCGAGCTCATGTTGCCGACCTTCAGCGCCAGGAACAGCACCGCAAGGAAGCCCACCACCACGAACAGGCCGACCCAGAAGTCGAGAGCAGTCTTTTTCATCGTCATCCCAAAATTTGGCTTGGCTGAGGCTTAGCTGAACATCAGCGCGGTCAGCAGGAAATCGAGGCCGAGTACGGCGAGCGACGCGAACACGACCGTCTTGGTGGTCGCGCGCGACACGCCTTCGGGCGTGGGCTTCGCTTCATACCCTTGAAACAGTGCAATGAAGGTCACGGCGAACCCGAACACGATGCTCTTGATCACGCCGTTGCCGACGTCGGCCCAGACCTGCACGCCGCCCTGCATCTGCGACCAGAACGCGCCCGGATCGACGCCGATCAGCACGACGCCGACGAAGTAACCGCCGAGCACGCCGACCGCATTGAAGATCGCGGCCAGCAGCGGCATCGCGATGATGCCCGCCCACATGCGCGGCGCGATCACGTTCTTGATCGGGTCCACCGCCATCATCTCGAGCGCGGTGAGCTGCTCGCCGGCCTTCATCAGGCCGATCTCGGCCGTGAGCGACGTGCCCGCGCGGCCCGCGAACAGCAGCGCGGTGACGACCGGCCCGAGCTCACGCACGAGCGACAGCGCGACCAGCAGGCCGAGCGCCTGCTCGGAACCGTAGCGGTTCAGCGTGTAATACCCCTGCAGGCCGAGCACGAAGCCGACGAACAGCCCCGACACGGCAATGATCACGAACGAATAGTTGCCGAGGAAATGGATCTGCTTCGTGACCAGCCGCGGCCGGCGCAGCAGCGGGAAGAATTCCAGCACAAGGCGCACGAACAGCCGCGTGCCGTAGCCCGCGCGCTCGAGGCCGCGGATGACGTAACGTCCGATCGCGCTGATCATGCGCGCCCTCCGCCGAGCCCGAAATCCGCTGCGAGCGGCGGGCTCGTGTAATGAAATTTGAACGGGCCGTCCGGCGCGCCGTCGATGAACTGCCGCACGCTCGGATCGGTCGACGCGCGCAGCTCGTCGGGCGTACCCTGCGCGAGCACGCCGCCGTTGGCCAGGAAATACACGTAGTCGGCGATCGCGAACGATTCCGGCACGTCGTGCGTGACGAGGATCGACGTCGCGCCCAGCGCCTGGTTCAGCGTGCGGATCAGGTTCGCGGTGATGCCGAGCGAGATCGGATCGAGGCCCGCGAACGGCTCGTCGTACATGATGAGCTGCGGATCGAGCGCGATCGCGCGTGCCAGCGCGATACGGCGCGCCATCCCGCCCGATACCTCGGACGGCATCAGGTCGCGCGCGCCGCGCAGCCCGACCGCATTGAGCTTCATCAGCACGAGGTCGCGGATCAGGTCTTCGGGCAGGTCGGTGTGCTCGCGCAGCGCGAACGCGACGTTCTCGAACACCGACATGTCGGTGAACAGCGCGCCGAACTGGAACAGCATGCCCATCTTGCGGCGCAGCGCGTACAGGCCGTCGCGCGTTTGCGCGCCGACATCGGCGCCGTCGAACAGCACCTGGCCGCGGCGCGCGCGCACGAGGCCGCCGATCAGGCGCAGCACGGTCGTCTTGCCGCAACCCGACCCGCCCATGACCGCAACCACCTGCCCACGCCCGAAGCGCAGGTTCAGGTTGGACAGGACGAGGCGGTCGCCGTAGCCAAAGTCGACGTCGCGAAGTTCCAGCAGTGTCTCGGTAGGAGTGGGGCTCACGGAGCTGACAGTCCTTTTACGCAGAACGCCGAATTATAGGGCCTGCATTGGAATGATGTCGTGAAGCCGTTCCGGGCCCGGCGGTCAATGATTGTCAAATTGTCCGGGAAAGCATTGCTGCAACGCAGCAATGGCGGCCCGATAGTCGGTCGCGCCCGTCACCGCACTGACCACCGCGACACTGCCGACGCCCGTTGCCAGTACGGCCGGCAGCGCGTCGAGCCCCACCCCGCCGATCGCGACGAGCGGCGCCTGGGTGCCCGCGAAGCGCGCATAGCGGGTGATCCGCGCGAGGCCCTGTGGCGGCGCAGCAACGGCCTTGGTCGCGGTCGCGTACACGGGGCCGAGCGCGAGATAGCTCGGGCGTTCGTGCAATGCCCGCAACATTTCGTAATAACCGTGGCTCGAAAGTCCGAGCCGCAGGCCCGCGCGCGCGATCGCGGCCAGATCGGCCGTTTCGAGATCTTCCTGGCCCAGATGAACGCCGTACGCCCCCTCTTCTGCAGCGATCTGCCAGTGATCGTTGATGAACACGCGTGCATCGGGATAGCGACGTCCGGCCGCGACCGCGCGGGCGATTTCCCGCCGCAAGGTGTCCGGCGTCGCGCCTTTCACACGCAGCTGCACGGTCCGCACGCCGCAATCGAGCACGCGCTCGACCCATTCGGCGTCCGGCACGACCGGATACAGGCCGAGTTGCGCGGGGCACGGCGCGAACGCAGGTTCGGGCGCGGCCGGCAGCCCGGCGACCCGCGGGAACCGCGCGGCGTCGACCGGCCACGCATCGGCGGCGCGGGTTTCATCGCCGTCGCGCCAGGCCAGCGCCAGCACCAGCGCGTCGATCGGCGCAAAGCCGCAATCGAGGAACGCCGCGAGCGCGGCGATCCAGTCGTCCCCGAGCGGATGCGCGGCGTCGAGCGCGTAACGCGCGCCCGCCGTGTGCAGTACCGCGCCCTGCTCGTCGAATTCGATCGCGACCGCGCCCGGCGCCGCGGGCCGGGACGCGGCCGACGCGCGCGCCTGCGCGGCGCGGTCGCCAGCCGAGACGATCAGCACGTCGCCATCGGCCGGCAAATCGGGCACCGCGACGCAGAGCCGCCACGGCGCCGCCCCGCCCGGCCAGTCGCCGAGCCGCGCGCGAATCCGTTCGGCCGCTTCGGCCAGTTCGTCGGCCGGCGGCCAGAATGCATCGGCGAAACGCGCGCTCATGCGCCGCCTCCGTCCTGGTGCCAGAACGGCATCCCGACGACCGGCGTGCTCGCATGCGCGGTCTCGCGCGCATCCATCGGCCCGGCGAGATACGCGGCACGGCCGGCCTCGACGCCCTGCGCAAACGCGCGCGCCATGATTTCGGGGTGCGTGGCCTGCGACACGGCGGTGTTCAGCAACACGCCGTCGAAGCCCCACTCCATCACCTGGCATGCATGCGACGGCACGCCGAGCCCCGCGTCGACGATCAACGGCACGTCCGGCAGCCGCTCGCGCAGCACGCGCAGGCCGTACGGGTTCACGACGCCCTTGCCCGTGCCGATCGGCGCGCCCCACGGCATCAGCGCCTCGCAGCCGACGTCGAGCAGGCGCCGGCCGATCACCAGATCCTCGGTGCAGTACGGCAGCACCTTGAAACCGTCCTTGACCAGTTGCGCGGCCGCTTCGATCAGGCCGACCGGGTCGGGCTGCAGCGTGTAGTCGTCGCCGATCAGTTCAAGCTTGATCCAGTCGGTGCCGAAGACCTCGCGCGCCATGTGGGCGGTCGTCACGGCTTCGGCGACGGTCTGGCAGCCGGCCGTGTTCGGCAGCAGCGGCACCGCGTGGCGCTTGAGCAGGTCGAAGAAGCCGGCTTCGGCCGTGCCGCCCGTCATCTGGCGGCGCAACGCGACCGTCACCATCCCCGGCCGCGACGCGGCGATCGAATCGGACAGCGACTGCAGCGACGGATAGCGCGACGTGCCGAGCAGCACGCGGCTTGCGAAGGTTTCACCGTACAGCGTCAACGCGTCGGCGGAAGTGAGGGACGTCATGTCGTTTTCCTGAAAGAGCGGGGACGAAGCGTGAACAACGCGGCGGCGCTCAGCCGCCCGCGACCGGGTGCACGACGTCGAGCTTGTCGCCCGCCGCGAGTGCACGCGCCGCGTGCTGCGTGCGCGCGACGAAGTTGCCGTTCAGCGCGACCGCGTACGGCGGACGCGCGCCGTACGCGGCGAGCGCGTCGGCCACCGTTGCGCCGTCGGGCAGCGTCAGGTTCTGTTGGTTGATCTGGATATCCATGAGGCTTCGTCGAATTCGATCGGCAGCGCGCGTCAGGCCGGCTGGCGCGCGTCGTTGCGGTGATGAAGGAGCGTCGGCCAGCGCTCGGCGTCGCGCCACCCGGCGAATGCATCGGCGTCGCCGAACGCGCCGCCGAGCGCGGCTTCGGCGACCGCGACTGCCGCGTGCGCGACTTCCGGCGCGATCATGAAGCCGTGCCGGTACAGGCCGTTCACGGCGAGCGTCGACGCGCCGTCCCAGATCACCGCCGGGCGATGATCGGGCAGCGTCGGCCGGCACTGCGCATTGAGTTCGAGGATGCGCGCCTCGCCGAACGCCGGATGCACGGAGAACGCCGCGCTCAGCAGTTCGAGCGCGGAGCGCACGCTGACGGGCGACATGTCCTCGCCCTCCACCTCGGTCGCGCCGATCACATAGAGATCGTCCTGCTTCGGCGCGATGTACAGCGGGTAGCGCGGATGCAGCAGCCGCACGGGCCGGGTGAGCCCGATGCCGGGCGCGCGCACGCGCGCGACTTCGCCGCGGATGCCGCGCAACGCGGGCAGCGCGGGTTTCGCGCCGAGCCCGCGGCAATCGATCGTGAAATGCGCCGCGGGCAGGTTCGCATCGTCGACGGTGACGTGCCAGTGCAGGTCGACGCCGCGTTCGACGAGGCCGGCCGCGAGCGCACGCAGCGCCTGGCGATTGTCGAGCTGGCCTTCGTTCGGCAGCAGCAGGCCGCGCGCGAAGCGGCCCGCGAGCACCGGCTCGGCCGCGTCGACCTGCGCGCCGGCGAGCGTCACGAAACCGCGGTCGAACAGGTCGGCCGGCGCGTTCGCGCGCACGCGCCGCTCGAACAGCGGCGCCTCCGCGCGATCGGCGTGATGCCAGACGACGAGCGTGCCGTGATGCTGGAAGAAGACGGGTTCGGGCAGTTCCGCGAGCCACTGCGGCCAGCGCGCGAGCGACGCGGCGCCCAGCTCGGTGATCAGCAGCTCCGCGCTCGCGGCTTCCGCGAGCGGCGCGAGCATCGCGGCCGCGATCCACGCAGCCGACTGTTCGCCGTCCGGGCCGCCGCGCTCGTAAAGCGCGACGCGATGCCCGTCGCCGGCGAGCCGCCAGGCGATCAGGCGGCCGACGAGGCCGCCGCCGAGCACCGCGAAATCGGGTCGGAAATCCCGGGCGTTCATCGCGCGCCCTCCGCGCGAGCACGCACGACGAGCGTCGACGCGCACGCGCCGCCGCGCGCGAACGCACGCGGCATCGGACCGGGAACCATGCAAAAGACTGAAGATTGTGCGGTCATCATTCCTTCCGTAACGCGCAAAGCGCGTACCCAAAAGGACGAAACCGGCAGCAAAGGCCGGCCGGGCGGGACAAGGGCGCTGACCATGTGGGATGGCAGCCAGCGCGACCCGGCGGGATCAGAAACTTCCCTCGCCGGTATTACCCGGATCGGGTGCGAAGGGTCTTTCTCAGCCTCATCGCGCTGCCCGGAACATCTGCCGGCCGCGCCACGAAGCACCCCTGTTTCGTCGTCGGCCATTAGACCATAAAAGCGGAAAGCGCCGCAAACTGTCCCCCTTGCGGCAAATTCGCCGTCGTGCCGCGCCGCTCTGGCACAATGCCCGCAGGCCGGCCGCGCGAGCGGCCGGTTGCCGCGTCACCGCCGGCCTTAAGTGCCGTTTAAGACGCGCGGGCGACCATCCGGACGCCCGCCGTCAGTCGGCGCCGCGTCCCGGCATGCCGTATCGCGGCGCGCGCCCGGCTTCGCCCGGCCCGCGCGCCGGCTACTCATCAGGAAGCACATGACCCAATCGATCGATCCCGTCCGCTCCGCCTCCGACGCGCCGCAGGACGAGCGCCCGGTATCCGCATGGAGCCTCATCAAGCCCTACTGGGTATCGTCCGAATGGAAAATCGCATGGGGCCTGCTGGTCACGATCATCGCGATCAACCTCTGCGTGGTCTGGATCAACGTCCGGCTCAACAAGTGGAACGCGGAGTTCTACAACGCGCTGCAGTCGAAGGACGTCCACGACTTCCCGAACCTGCTGATGCAGTTCTCCGCGCTCGCGTTCGCCTTCATCATCCTCGCCGTGTACGGCCGCTATCTGCGGCAGATGCTCGGCTTCCGCTGGCGCCAGTGGCTCACCGACCGCTTTCTCGGCCAGTGGCTCGGCGATCGCGCGTTCTACCGGATCGAACGTGACCGCCTCGCCGACAACCCCGACCAGCGGATCACCGACGATCTCCAGTCGTTCGCGACGACCACGCTCGCGCTGTCGCTCGACCTGCTGTCGACGGTCGTCACGCTCGTGTCGTTCATCACGATCCTGTGGTCGCTCGCCGGCGCGCTGACGATTTCGCTCGGCGCGACGCCGATCGCGATCCCCGGCTACATGGTGTGGGCGGCCGCGCTGTACGCGGTGGTCGGCTCACTGATCATCCAGAAGGTCGGCCATCCGCTCGTGTCGATCAATTACCAGCAGCAGCGCGTCGAGGCCGACTTCCGCTTCGGGCTGATCCGCGTGCGCGAGAACGCCGAGCAGATCGCGTTCTACGACGGCGAGAAGACCGAGACCGGCAACGCGCAAAGCCTCTTCATGCGCATCCGCGACAACTGGTGGCGCGTGATGAAGTACACGAAGCGGCTCACGTTCGTGCTGAGCTTCTACGGGCAGATCGCGATCATCTTCCCGCTCGTCGTCGCCGCGCCGCGCTATTTCGCGGGTGCGTTCTCGTTCGGCGTGCTGATGCAGATCTCGTCCGCGTTCGGCACCGTCAGCGATTCGTTCTCGTGGTTCATCAACAGTTACTCGACCCTCGTCGAATGGCGCGCCACCGTCAACCGTCTGCGCGAATTCAAGCGCGTGATGGGCACGTCGCACCTGAAGGAAAGCCTGTCGCCCGCGACCGAGCACGGCGGCATCAACCTGCACTACGTCGACGGCGCGAAGCTGTCGACGTCGTCGCTCAAGCTCGCGCTGCCGAACGGCAACGCGCTCGCGAACATCGGCAGCGTCACGATCGAGCCCGGCTCGCGCTGGCTCGTGATCGGCAAGTCGGGTTCCGGCAAGAGCACGTTCATGCGCGCGCTCGCGGGCCTGTGGCCATTCGGCGACGGCGCGATCGACGCGCCGGTCGGCGCGCGGATGATGTTCGTGCCGCAGACGAGCTACTTGCCGATCGGCACGCTGAAGGCCGCGCTCACCTATCCGGCGACGGCCGACGCGTTCAGCGACGAAGCCTGCCGCGACGCGCTGCGCGCATGCCGCCTCGAGGATTACGTCGACCGCCTCGACGAGACCGCGCACTGGACCCGCGTGCTGTCGCCCGGCGAGCAGCAACGCCTGGCCGGCGCACGCGTGCTGCTGCACAAGCCCGACTTCCTGTTCCTCGACGAAGCGACGAGCGCGCTCGACGCCGACAACGAAGCGCGTCTGTACCACCTGTTCGCCGAACGGCTGCCGAAGGCCGCGATCGTCAGCATCGCGCACCGCGAATCGCTGGCCGCGTTCCACGTCGGCACGATCAACGTCGAGCGCGTGAACGACAGCGACAAGGTCGCGGCTTGAGCGCACGCGCCGCGCACATCGCACGAATTGCGCTGATCACCGGCGCGGGTTCGGGGATCGGCGCGGCGCTCGCGCGGCAGCTCGCGGCGCCCGGCATGGCGCTGGCCCTGCACGCGCGCGGCGCGGACGACGCGGCGCGCGCCCGGCTCACCGAAGTGGCTCACGCGTGCACGGCGGCCGGCGCGGAGTGCGTCACGCTCACCGGCGATCTCGGCGAGCCGGGCGTCGCCGCGTCGCTCGTCGAAGCAACCGCGTCACGCTTCGGCGGGCTCGATCACCTGGTCGCCAACGCGGGCTTCGCCGCCCGGCAATCCTTTTCCGGTCTGTCCGCGGACGCGCTCGCGTCCGCCTTCGCGGCGATGCCCGGCGCGTTCTCCGCGCTCGCGGGCCGCGCGCGGCCGCTGCTCGAAGCGTCGGTTGCGCCGCGGATCGTCGCGGTCAGTTCGTTCGTTGCGCACCGCTACCGCGCCGATGCGCCGTTCGCGGCCACCGCCGCAGCGAAGGCCGCGCTCGAATCGCTGGTGCGCACCGCCGCCGCCGAATTCGCCGCGCGCGGCATCACCGTCAACGCGGTCGCGCCGGGCTTCACGCGCAAGGACCACGGGCCGAGCGCCGGCAATGCCGCCGCATGGGCGCAGGCCGAACAGGCGACACCGCTCGGCCGGATCGCCGAACCCGACGACGTCGCCGCGCTGATTGCGTTCCTGCTGTCGGACGCCGCGCGGCAGATCACCGGGCAGGTCGTGCATGTCGACGGTGGCCTGACGCTCTGAAGCATGTGCCTGCGCGCCGTGCCGGCGCGTGGACCGTCACCGTTGCCCGGGCCTGCCTGTCGCCCAGGCGCGATCGGATCGGCCATCACGCGTTCCCCGGACGAACGCCCATCGCCCTCACCGCTCACCGCGCCGCCACGCACCGGCACTCACCTTTTTGGCACCCCGCATCCCGCCCGTAAAATAGCCGCCAGACGGCAGAGCACGAGACGAGACAAAAGAGGGGGCGGCAAGCATGCAGGCATTCCAGTGGTTCAGCGAACTGTCGACGCGCGAGCGCAGGACGCTATACGCCGGGTTCGGCGGCTACGCGGTCGATGCGTTCGACTTCATGATCTATTCGTTCCTGATTCCGACGCTGATCGCCACCTGGGGCATGACGAAGAGCGAGGCCGGGATGATCGCGACGAGCTCGCTGATCTCGTCGGCGCTCGGCGGCTGGGTCGCCGGCATCCTCGCCGACCGCTACGGCCGCGTGCGCGTACTGCAGTGGACCATTGCGACGTTCGCGCTGTTCACCTGCCTGTCCGGCTTCACTCATTCGTTCTGGCAGCTGCTCGCGACGCGCACGCTGCAGGGCTTCGGCTTCGGCGGCGAATGGTCGGTCGTGACGATCATGATGGCCGAGACGATCCGCTCGCCCGAGCATCGCGGGAAGGCGGTCGGCACCGTGCAAAGCAGCTGGTCGTTCGGCTGGGGCGCGGCCGCGATCCTCTACTGGGCGTTCTTCGCGCTGCTGCCCGAGCAGGTCGCATGGCGCGCGTGCTTCTGGATCGGCATCTTGCCCGCGCTGTGGATCCTGTACATCCGCCGCAACGTCAGCGATCCCGACATCTACACGGCCACCCGCCGCGCGCGCGACGAAGGCCGCGTGTCGGGCCACTTCCTCGAGATCTTCTCGCCGCCGCACCTGCGCGCGACGCTGTTCGGCAGCGCGCTGTGCACCGGGATGCTCGGCGGCTACTACGCGATCACGACGTGGCTGCCCACCTACCTGAAAACCGTCCGCCACCTGTCGGTGTTCAACACGAGCGGCTATCTCGTCGTGCTGATCGTCGGCTCGTTCGTCGGCTACGTGGTCGGCGCGATCCTGTCCGACCGGCTCGGCCGCCGCGCGTCGTTCGTCCTGTTCGCGATCGGCTCGTTCTCGCTCGGCATGGCGTACACGATGCTGCCGATCACCGACACCGCGATGCTGCTGCTCGGCTTCCCGCTCGGCATCGTCGTGCAGGGGATCTTCGCGGGCGTCGGGGCTTATCTGTCGGAGCTGTATCCGGGCGCGATCCGCGGTTCGGGCCAGGGCTTCTGCTACAACCTCGGCCGCGGGCTCGGCTCGTTCTTCCCGATCCTCGTCGGCGCGCTGTCGCAGTCGATGTCGCTCGTGAAAGCGATCGGCCTCGTCGCGGGCGGCGGCTACCTGCTCGTGATCGTCGCCGCGCTCGTGCTGCCGGAAACGCGCGGCAAGTCGCTCGTCGACGATCCGGCCGTCGCGTCGTGAGCGGCCTCTTCGTTCGGGAAACCGCATGCACGTGATCGTTCTCGGCGCCGGCGTGATCGGCGTCACCACGGCCTGGCACCTGCGCGAAGCAGGCTGCGACGTCACCGTGATCGAACGCGAAGCCGATGTCGCGCAGGCGACGAGCCTCGGCAACGCGGGCGTGATCGCTCCCGGCTACGTGACGCCGTGGGCCGCGCCCGGGATGCCCGGCAAGATCCTCAAGTACCTGTTCAAGCCCGCTTCGCCGCTGATCTTCCGGCCGACGCTCGACGCCGCGCAGTGGCGCTGGATCGCGCGCTGGCTGCGCGAATGCAAGTTCGAGCGGTTCCGTATGAACAAGCAGCGGATGCAGCGCATCGCGTATTACAGCCGCGCGTGCCTGCATGCGTTTCGCGACAGCCATCCGTTCGACTACGGCGCGAGCCGCGGCTACCTGCAACTGCTGCGCGGCGCATTCGACGTCGAGCTGGTTCAGCCCGCGCTGAAGGTGCTGCGCGACGCCGGCATCGCGTTTCGCGAACTCGACGCGGCCGGTTGCACGGCGATCGAGCCGGGCTTGCGCTGGGCGCGGCAGGCGCCCGTCGGCGGCATCTACCTACCCGACGACGAAGCCGGCGACTGCGCACGCTTCACGCGCGAACTGCGAGCACTGTGTGAAACCAACGGCGTGACGTTCCGCTTTCGCACGGCAGCGCGGGCGCTCGACGTTGAAGCCGGCCGGGTGCGCGGCGTGCGGATCGTCGGCAACGGCGACGAGGATGGCGGACCGAATCCGCATTCATCGAACCCCGGCGGCAAGCGCCGCGACGTGCGGCTCGCCGCCGATGCGCTCGTCGTCGCGCTCGGCGTCGACAGCGCCGGCCTGCTGCGGCCGCACGGCATCGACGTGCCGCTGTATCCGGTGAAGGGCTACTCGGCGACGCTCGCCGTCGTCGACGACGAAAAATCGCCGCACGCCGCGCTGATGGACGAATCGCTGAAGACGGCGATCACGCGTTTCGGCCCGACGCTGCGCGTCGCGGGTACCGCGGAACTCGGCAACCGGCACGCCGCGCTGCGCCAGCAGGCGCTCGATACGCTAATGAAGGTGCTCGACGACTGGTTCCCGCACGCGGCCGATCGCGCGTCGGCGCGCTTCTGGGTCGGCCGCCGGCCGATGACGCCCGACGGGCCGCCGCTGCTGGGCGCGAGCGGGATCGACGGACTCTGGCTGAACGTCGGCCACGGTTCGACGGGCTGGGCGATGTCGATGGGGTCGGGGAAGGTGGTGGCGGATCTCGTCACGGGGCGGGAGCCGGAGATCGATCTGTCGGGGTTGACGCTCGCGCGCTACGCCCGGTAGGCCCGGTAGGCCCGGTAGGCCCGACGATATCGTCGACGCGATGCGCGGACGCGATACACATGGCGGCCGGTAATCGCAACGCAGCTCACAGGCCGCTCACTGCGCCGCCTGATCGCCCGCCTCATCGTCCGCCCGCGCAATCGGCGCCGACACGATCGGCCGATGCGACACGCCTTCGTGCGACAGCCGGCTTTCGAACAGCGTGAGCGCGTCGAACCGCAGCGCCACCGGCCGCTTCACCGCACCGCCGTGCGCCGGCTGCCCGACCGCGTCGTGCGGCAGCCGCGCAAGCGTCACATGCGGGCGGAACGGCCGCCGGTCAGCCGGCACGCCGAGTTCGCGCAGCTTCGCCGACAGCGCGGCATTCAACGCCGCGCACGCCGGCTCGGCGGCCAGCTCGGCGACGATCAGCCGCGCGCGCGGCAGGCTCGGCCACCACGCAATTCGTTCGACCGGCATCAACGGCAGCGCATGCGCGGCCGCGAGCGCCGGCAGGCACGCGGCCAGCTCGTCGCAGCACACCCGCTCGATCGCGCCGACGAACGCGAGCGTCACATGCAGCTGCGCGGGCAGCGGACGCCGCGCGCCCCGGGTAACCGGCAACGCGTGCAGCGCGTCGCGCGATGCCGCATCGGGCATCAGCGCGACGAACACGCGCAGCCGGTCCCCGTTCATGACTCGCGCACCACCGCGCGCGGCACGTTTGCGGCATCGGCCGCGGCCGGACGTTGCGGCAGCGGGCCATGCTCGCCCCACACGTCGGTCGGCAGCACGTTCGCGAGTTCCGGAATCGTGTTGCGCGTGAACACCGGATCGGCCACGCCTTCCGCGCGCTGGCGACGATAGTCGCGCCAGGCCGCGTGTGCGTACTTGCCGAGCGCGAGGATCGCGATCAGGTTGATGATCGCCATCAGCCCCATGCTCGTATCGGCCATCGCCCACACGAGCGGCAGTTGCCCGACGCTGCCGAACATCACCATCGCGAGCACCGCGACGCGGAACAGCGGCAGCACGCCGCGCCGCTTCGTGATGAATTCGACGTTGCCTTCCGCATACGCGTAGTTGCCGATCACCGACGAGTACGCGAAGAAGAAGATCGCGAACGCCATGTAGATGCCGCCCCAGTCGCCGACGTGGCTCGCGATCGAACGCTGCGTGAGCGCCGCGCCTTCCATGCCGGTGCCCAGTTCGTACTGGCCCGACAGCAGGATCACGAAGGCGGTCGCGCTGCAGATCACGATCGTGTCGACGAACACGCCGAGCATCTGGATCAGCCCCTGCACGACCGGATGCCGCGTGCTGGCGGTTGCCGCCGCATTCGGCGCGCTGCCCATGCCGGCCTCGTTCGAGAACAGTCCGCGCTTCACGCCCATCGCGACCGCCTGGCTGACCGCATAGCCCGTCAGGCCACCCGCCGCCTGCTCGAGACCGAATGCGCTCTTCACGATCAGCGCGATCACGCCCGGCACCAGCGCGATATGCGTCGCGACCGCATAGACCGCCAGCGCGAGGTAGCCGATCGCCATCAGCGGCACGATCACCTGCGCAACCGCCGCGATCCGGCGAATCCCGCCGAAGATGATCGGCGCGGTCAGCAACACGAGCCCGAGACCGACCGTCGCGCGGCTCCAGCCGAACGACGTGTCGAACGCATCGGCGATCGCGTTGGCCTGAACCGCGTTGAACACGAAGCCGAACGCGAGGATCAGCGACAGCGAGAACAGCACGCCGAAGCCGCGCGAGCGCAGGCCCGTCTGGATGTAGTACGCGGGGCCGCCGCGATAGCTGCCGTCCGCGTGCGACACCTTGAAGATCTGCGCGAGCGTCGCCTCGACGAACGCGGACGACATTCCGACGAGCGCCGTCATCCACATCCAGAAGATCGCGCCCGGCCCGCCGACGGTCAGCGCGACCGCAACGCCGGCGATGTTGCCGGTGCCGACGCGGCTCGCAAGCCCGGTCGCGAACGCCTGGAACGACGAGATGCTGCCCGGCTCGCCCTTGCTGCCGACCAGCTTCACGCTGAGCAACAGCGCCTTCAGCTGGATCATCCGGAACCGCAGCGTGAACCAGAGGCCCACGCCGAGCAGCAGCGCAATCAGCACGTAGTTCCACAACACGCCGTTGACGGCGTCGATCAGCCCTTGCACGAGTGCTTCCATCCAGAATCCTTGTAAATAGGGTCAGTCACATGCAGCCACCGCGAATGCGGCCCGAGGGGCGACATGATATGACAGTTTTCAAGGATTATTACAAAACGAAAGGTTTGGGATGACGGGAAATTGCAGCCGGATGTGATCAGATTAGGCGACGCTTCGCGAAATTGCGGGAGCGCCAGGATCGTGAAGCAGCGACACGGGGCCGTATCGGGATGCGCCCTGTGGCAGTGGCTGACGCGCCGAAACGCCGGTCGGTCGCCCGATACGGAACACGCAGCGCACGCGCGGCACGTCATCGAATCGCATGCGCAAAAAAAACCGGGCGCCCTTTCGGACGCCCGGTTTCCACGACGGCTACCGACCTACGCTTATCGCGGCAGGTTCGAATGCCCCATCAGGTACGCATCGACCGAGCGCGCGCACTGGCGGCCTTCGCGGATCGCCCACACCACGAGCGACTGGCCGCGGCGCATGTCGCCCGCCGCGAACACCTTGTCGACCGACGTGTAGTACGAACGATCGCCTTCGGTCGCCGCACGCGCATTGCCGCGCGCATCCTTCGCGACGCCGAATGCCTCGAGCACGGTGGCTGCCGGCTGCGTGAAGCCCATCGCGAGCAGCACGAGGTCGGCCTTCATTTCGAACTCGGAGCCCGGCACTTCCTGCATCTTGCCGTCCTTCCACTCGACGCGCACCGCGATCAGCTTCTCGACCTTGCCGTTCTTGCCTTCGAGACGCTTCGTCGCGACTGCCCAGTCGCGCTCGCAACCTTCGTCGTGCGACGACGACGTGCGCAGCTTGATCGGCCAGTACGGCCACACCAGCGGCTTGTTTTCCTCTTCCGGCGGCTGCGGCAGCAGCTCGAACTGCGTGACCTGCTTCGCACCGTGACGGTTCGACGTGCCGACGCAGTCCGAACCCGTGTCGCCACCACCGATCACGATCACGTGCTTGCCCTTCGCGAGCAGTTGGTCCGTGAGCTTGTCGCCCGCGTTTACGCGGTTCTGCTGCGGCAGGAAGTCCATCGCGAAATGCACGCCCGCGAGTTCGCGGCCCGGCACCGGCAGGTCGCGCGGCGTTTCCGAACCGCCGGCGATCACGACCGCGTCGAATTCGTCCTTCAGCGTTTCGGGCGAGATGGTTTCCTTCGCCAGGCTGCCGATCGACTCGGGCAGCGGATCCTTGCCGATGAACACGCTGGTGCGGAACGTCACGCCTTCCGCTTCCATCTGGCGCATGCGGCGGTCGATCAGCCACTTCTCGAGCTTGAAGTCGGGAATCCCGTAGCGCAGCAGGCCGCCGACGCGGTCGTTCTTCTCGAACACCGTCACGTCGTGGCCCGCGCGCGCGAGCTGTTGCGCGGCGGCGAGGCCCGCGGGGCCCGAACCGACGACCGCGACCTTCTTGCCCGTCTTGTGCTCGGCCGGCAGCGGCTTCACCCAGCCTTCCGCCCAGGCCTTGTCGATGATCGCGTGCTCGATCGACTTGATGCCGACCGGGTCGTCGTTGATCCCGAGCGTGCAGGCGGCTTCGCACGGCGCCGGGCAGATGCGGCCCGTGAATTCAGGGAAGTTGTTGGTCGAATGCAGGACTTCGATCGCCTGCTGCCAGTCCTGGCGGTAAACGAGATCGTTGAAGTCCGGAATGATGTTGTTGACCGGGCAGCCGTTGTTGCAGAACGGGATGCCGCAATCCATGCAGCGCGCGCCCTGGATCTTCGCGTCCGCGTCGGTCAGCGCCGCGACGAATTCCTTGTAGTGCTTCACGCGCGTGAGCGGTGCTTCGTACGCCTCGTGGCGGCGTTCGAACTCCAGAAAACCGGTTGCCTTGCCCATAAGGTGCTCTTCTGTTCGGTGTATCGGGTGGGGGAGCCGCGCGCGGCAATCATGCGCGCGCGGCATTCGCTATGTCGTTCGTCGCTCAGGCGGCCAGCTCTTCCTTCGCCGCCTTCTTCGCACCGATCTCGCCCAGCGCGCGCTTGTATTCGTGCGGGAACACCTTCACGAACTGGCGGCGCGCCGCGTCCCAGTTTTCCAGCAGCGACTTCGCACGCGGCGAACCCGTGAACTGGAAATGACGCTCGACGAGCCCCTTGAGCAGCGCTTCGTCCGTCGTGCCTTCGTGCCAGAGCGCGCGGTCGACCGTACGCTCCTGCTCGGCCTGCTGCAGCACCGGCTCGAGCGAGACCATCGACTTGTTGCACTTCGCCGCGAACGTGCCTTCCGGATCGTAGATGTACGCGAGACCGCCCGACATGCCGGCCGCGAAGTTGCGCCCGGTCTCGCCGAGCACGACGACCGTACCGCCCGTCATGTATTCGCAACCGTGGTCGCCCGTGCCTTCGACGACCGCCGTCGCACCCGAGTTGCGCACGCAGAAGCGCTCGCCCGCCACACCGCGGAAGAACGATTCGCCTTCGATCGCGCCGTACATCACCGTGTTGCCGCAGATGATGTTTTCCTCGGACTTGCCGCGGAAGTCGTTGGTCGGGCGGATGATGATCCGGCCGCCCGACAGCCCCTTGCCGACGTAGTCGTTGCCGTCGCCGACGAGGTCGAGCGTCACGCCCTTCGCGAGGAACGCGCCGAAGCTCTGGCCGGCCGTGCCCTTCAGCTGGATGTGCACCGCGTCGTCGGCCAGGCCGTCGTGGCCGTGCTTCTTCGCGATCACGCCCGACAGCATCGCGCCGACCGTCCGGTTCACGTTGCGCACCGGCTGGATGAACGACACATGCTCGCCGTTCTCGATCGCGGCCTTCGCCTTCTCGATCAGCACGTGGTCGAGCGCACGCTCGAGGCCGTGATCTTGCACATCGACGTGACGCGGCGCGACGTCCTCGCACTCTTCCGGCTGGTAGAACACGCGCGAGAAGTCGAGGCCCTTCGCCTTCCAGTGCTCGATGCCCTTGCGGGTGTCGAGCAGGTCGGCGCGGCCGATCAGGTCGTCGAACTTCGCGACGCCGAGCTGCGCCATGATCTCGCGCACTTCCTCGGCGACGAAGAAGAAGTAGTTCACGACGTGCTCGGGCTGGCCCTTGAACTTCGCACGCAGCACCGGATCCTGCGTCGCGACGCCGACCGGGCACGTATTCAGGTGGCACTTGCGCATCATGATGCAGCCTTCGACGACGAGCGGCGCCGTCGCGAAGCCGAATTCGTCCGCGCCGAGCAGCGCGCCGATCACGACGTCGCGGCCCGTCTTCATCTGGCCGTCGGCCTGCACGCGGATGCGGCCGCGCAGGCGGTTCAGCACCAGCGTCTGCTGCGTTTCGGCCAGGCCGAGTTCCCACGGCGTGCCTGCGTGCTTGACCGACGACAGCGGCGATGCGCCCGTGCCGCCGTCATGGCCGGCGATCACGACGTGATCGGCCTTCGCCTTCGCGACACCGGCCGCGACCGTGCCGACGCCCACTTCCGACACGAGCTTCACCGAGATGCTCGCGCTCGGGTTCACGTTCTTCAGGTCGTGGATCAGCTGCGCCAGATCCTCGATCGAGTAGATGTCGTGGTGCGGCGGCGGCGAGATCAGGCCGACGCCCGGCACCGAGTAGCGCAGCTTGCCGATGTATTCGGACACCTTGTGGCCCGGCAGCTGGCCGCCTTCGCCCGGCTTCGCGCCCTGCGCCATCTTGATCTGGATCTGGTCGGCCGACGCGAGGTACTCGGCGGTGACGCCGAAGCGGCCCGACGCGACCTGCTTGATCTTCGAGCGCAGCGAATCGCCGTCCTGCAGCGGAATGTCGCTGACGATTTCATCGCCGATGACCGACTTCAGCGTCTCGCCCGACTTGATCGGAATGCCGCGCAGCTCGTTGCGGTAGCGCTTCTCGTCCTCGCCGCCTTCGCCGGTGTTCGACTTGCCGCCGATCCGGTTCATCGCGATCGCGAGGGTTGCGTGCGCTTCCGTGCTGATCGAACCGAGCGACATCGCGCCCGTCGCGAAACGCTTGACGATGTCCTTCGCCGGCTCGACGTTCTCGATCGGGATCGCCTTGGTCGGCTCGACCTTGAACTCGAACAGGCCGCGGAACGTCATGTGACGCTTGGTCTGGTCGTTGATCAGGTGCGCGTATTCCTTGTACGTCTGGTACGAGTTGCTGCGCGTCGCGTGCTGCAGCTTCGCGATCGAATCCGGCGTCCACATGTGGTCTTCGCCACGCACGCGGTACGCGTACTCGCCGCCCGCGTCGAGCATGTCGCGCAGGACCGGGCTGTCGCCGAACGCGTCGCGGTGCAGGCGGATCGCCTCTTCCGCGACTTCGAACAGGCCGATGCCGCCCACCTTCGACGCGGTGCCCTTGAAGTACTTCTCGACCAGGTCGCTCGACAGGCCGAGCGCTTCGAAGATCTGGGCGCCCGTGTACGACATGTACGTCGAGATGCCCATCTTCGACATCACCTTCTGCAGGCCCTTGCCGACTGCCTTCGTGAAGTTGTAGACGGCCTTCTCCGGCGACAGGTCGCCCGGCAGCCCTTCTGCCATCTTCGCGAGCGTTTCCATCGCGAGGTACGGGTGCACGGCTTCCGCGCCGTAGCCCGCGAGCAGCGCGAAGTGGTGCGTTTCACGCGCGGAGCCCGTCTCGACGACGAGGCCCGTGCTCGTGCGCAGCCCTTGCTGGACGAGGTGCGAGTGGATCGCCGACGTGGCGAGCAGCGCCGGAATCGCGACATGCTCGGCGTCCGTCTTGCGGTCCGACACGATCAGCATGTTGTAGCCCGACTTCACCGCGTCGACGGCTTCCGCGCACAGCGACGCGAGGCGGGCTTCGATGCCTTCCTTGCCCCAGGCGACCGGGTAGCAGATGTTCAGCTCGTAGGCGCTGAACTTGCCGCCTGTGTACTGGTCGATCGCGCGGATCTTCGCGATGTCCTTGAAGTCGAGCACCGGCTGCGACACTTCGAGACGCATCGGCGGGTTGATGTTGTTCGTGTCGAGCAGGTTCGGCTTCGGGCCGATGAACGACACGAGCGACATGACCATGTTCTCGCGGATCGGGTCGATCGGCGGGTTCGTGACCTGCGCGAACAGCTGCTTGAAGTAGTGATAGAGCGTCTTGTTCTTGTTCGACATCACCGCCAGCGGCGAGTCGTTGCCCATCGAACCGACGGCTTCCTCACCCTGCTGCGCCATCGGCGCCATCAGGAACTTCAGGTCTTCCTGCGTGTAGCCGAACGCCTGCTGGCGGTCGAGCAGCGCGGCGCCCTGCGTGCGGCCGGCCGCGACTTCCTCGGCCTTCGGCTCGATCTCGTCGAGCTTGATGCGCACGGCGTCGATCCAGCTCTTGTACGGCTTCGCGTTCGCGAGGTTGTCCTTCAGTTCCTTGTCGTCGATGATGCGGCCGTGTTCCATGTCGATCAGGAACATCTTGCCCGGCTGCAGGCGCCACTTCTTGACGATCTTCGATTCGGGGATCGGCAGCGTGCCGGCTTCCGACGCCATGATGACGAGGTCGTCGTCGGTGACGATGTAGCGGGCCGGACGCAGGCCGTTACGGTCGAGCGTCGCGCCGATCTGGCGGCCGTCGGTGAACGCGATCGCGGCCGGGCCGTCCCACGGCTCCATCATCGCTGCGTGATATTCGTAGAACGCGCGGCGGTTCTCGTCCATCAGCGTGTGCTGTTCCCACGCTTCCGGGATCATCATCATCACCGCGTGCACGAGCGGGTAGCCGGCCATCACCAGCAGCTCGAGACAGTTGTCGAACGATGCGGTATCCGACTGGCCCGGGTAGATCAGCGGCCACAGCTTCGGCAGATCGTCGGCGAGCACGTGCGACGCGATCGCGCCGGTACGCGCGTTCAACCAGTTCACGTTGCCCTTCACGGTGTTGATCTCGCCGTTGTGCGCGATCATCCGGTACGGGTGAGCCAGCTCCCACGCCGGGAACGTGTTGGTCGAGAAGCGCTGGTGCACGA
The DNA here is from genome assembly GCF_002223135.1 of Burkholderia sp. AU33423. NCBI lineage: Bacteria > Pseudomonadati > Pseudomonadota > Betaproteobacteria > Burkholderiales > Burkholderiaceae > Burkholderia > Burkholderia sp. AU33423. The sequence goes on along the minus strand of NZ_NKFH01000003.1, from coordinate 66,555 downwards.
GCGCGAGCGCCGACACGACGCGCGTGTCCTGCAGGTCGCGGTAATACACGCCGACCTGGCCCGCGAGCAGCAGCCCCTTGTAGACGATCGTGCGCGCCGACATCGACGGCACGAAGTATTCCTTGCCGTGCTTGAGCTTCAGCGCCTGGATGCGGTGGCTCGCCGTCTTGCGGATCACGTACAGCTTCCGCTCGAGCGCGTCCGTCACCATGATGTCCTTGCCGCGGCCGATGAAGATCTGGCGGATCAGCGGCTCGCTCGCCTTCACGGTCGGCGAAATCGGCATCGCATGGTCGACCGGCACGTCGCGCCAGCCGAGCACGACCTGGCCTTCGGCCTTCACCGTCCGCTCGAGCTCCTGCTCGCACGCGAGACGCGACGCGTTTTCCTTCGGCAGGAAGATCATGCCGACCCCATATTCGCCGGCCGGCGGCAGATTCACGCCCTGCTTCGCCATTTCCTCGCGGTAGAACGCGTCCGGAATCTGGATCAGGATGCCCGCGCCGTCGCCCATCAGCGGATCGGCGCCGACCGCGCCACGGTGATCGAGGTTCTCGAGGATCTTCAGACCCTGCTGAATGATCTCGTGGCTCTTCTTGCCCTTGATGTGAGCGACGAAGCCGACGCCACAGGCGTCGTGTTCGTTTTGCGGGTCATACAGACCTTGTGCGGCGGGCACCGCGGCGAGCGGCTGCTGGTGGTCGTTCATGGGGACACCGTCGTAAAGGGGGCCTGGAGGCCGTTGAACCATTTTCTTGTTGCCGTCGATCCCGCTCCCGACGGGAGACGGCACGGCCGACCGTGGATGGGCATGCTTCGCCCGGGCCACCGGAATTCGGAATATACGCGACGAATCAAAGGAATAGCAACAAAAACCGCTTGATCGAACCCCAATTAAACGCGTGCCTCGATCTGGTGCCGTTTTATTGGGGTCGTATAGTTTTGGTGCAAAAAGAAGCGGCGCCCGCAGCGCCGCCTCCTGAACCGCCGGTCCTGCGTTACTGCTGGATCGGCGGCGTGTTTTCACGCACCTTTCTGGGGCGTCCGCGCGGCAGCGGCGACACCCGCCGGTTCGCGGTACGCGCCGCCCACTCGCGATAATTCTCGCCGCCGAGCACCCAACCCTTCAACGTCGCCTGCTGCAGCTGGTCGGCCTGCCGCTCGTCGAGCGGCTGCTCGCACAGCTCCTTGTACGCGCGCTGGCGGTCGAACGGCGTATTGCCGAGCGCCCAGTAGAGCGGATGGTCGGTGATCAGGCTGTCGACAGTGAGCCCGACGTGGTGCCGGTAGCTCGACCAGCGATAGGCCTCGGGCGTCGCGACGAGCTGCGCGCGCACCGGGCTCATCTCGACCACACGGCTCGCGAGCAGGAAATAGCGCTCGCCTTCGATCACGGTCGCGCGATAGCGGCCTTCCCACAGGGTGCCGCGCCGCGAATAGCGCCGGTTGAAATGCGCGACGTAGCGGCGACCGACGGCCTGCATCGCTTTCGGCAGGCTTGCTTCGTCGCTCGGCGTCACGAGCAGTTGCACCTGGCGGGGCAGCAGCACGTAGGCGTGCACCGACAGGTGATGATCGCGCGCGGCGGCCTTCAGGCAATCGATGAAGAGTTCGTAGTCCTGGTCGTCGACGAACGCGGGTTGCTGATCCAGGCCGCGCAGTATCACGTGCTGCGGCTGGTCGGGAACGTAGAGTCGTGCTAACCGTGCCATGCTGAATGTCCGTTTGAACGCGTTAGGAAATACCCGGGGGTCCGAAAATGCGCACCTGCGTAGAATGCCTGTCCCCGCTGGGCGCGAAAGCGTACGGTCGTACGAAACCTAGGGAGAAAACTCTAACTTACGAGCTTGTTTGGTTTTAAACGCAGTCGTCATAATGAGCACGCCTTTGATCGGAGGAGACACAATGAAACGAAAACTGGCCATTACGGGGGCCGCGGCACTCGCATTCTCATTGGCGGGCGCTACGGCACATGCACAATCCGCAGGTGATTTCTACGTCAGCACCGGCTGGCTGCACCTTGCGCCGCAGGACAGCAGCGACCCGCTGTTCCTCTACCGCGTCGGCGGCACGCCCATCAACCAATCGATTCCCAACACGGGCGCCGGCATCAACGACGCCGATACGCTTGGGCTCGCAACGGGCTACTTCGTCACCGACCACATCTCCACCGAGCTCGTCATGGGGATACCGCCGAAGTTCGACATCACCGGCAAGGGTCAGTTCGAAAAGTTCGGCGTCCTCGGCCGTGCGTACCAGTGGAGCCCCGCCGTATTGCTTCGCTACCACTTCAACGACGCCAACGCGAAGTTCCGTCCGTATGTCGGCGTCGGCGCGACGTATGTCTGGTTCACCGGCGCCAAGATCACGAACAGCAGCTTCGAGAACGGCGTGCTCGGCGGCCCGACCAGCGCGACGACCAGCAACCAGTGGGCGCCCGTCTTCAACGCCGGCTTCACGTACAACTTCACGAAGCACTGGTTCGCGGGCCTGTCGCTCTCGTACATCCCTGTCAGCGTGACCGCGACCTTCACGACGGCCCGCCGGACCCCGGTCGGCACCCTGACCGAAACGTCGAAAGCGAAGATCTCGCTGAATCCGATCGTCACGTACCTGAACGTCGGCTACCGCTTCTAAGCGTAGTCGAATATTTGGGGAATGGTTAATCCTGCTGCAATTTGTAGCGGATTTTTCCTGACGTAACGTCTCCACGATGCGAAACGCCCCGGCAGGAATCCCGTCGGGGCGTCTTTTTTCGCGTCAGGCACGTTCCCGGCACGGGTTTCGCCGGCCGTCGGCGCGGCCGTCAGGGAATGGCGATGTCGTCCAGCGCAGCCGGGCCGATCAGGTCGATCCGGTCCGTGCAGACCGCATCGACACCCCAGCGCGCGAGTTCGCGTGCCCGTTCGAGGTCGTTTACCGTGTAAACCAGGATGCGCAGCCCGGCCGCCTTGATCGCGCGCACGAGCGGCTCGTCGAGCTGTTTGTGGTCTGCATGCAACGAAACGCAGCCGAGCGCGCCGACGACTTGCGCATGCCAGTCGTCCGGCACGGCCTCGTAGAGCATCCCGCGCGGCAGCGCAGGCGCCGTCGCGCGCGCCTGTTGCAGCGCGTCGAACGAGAACGACGACAGGAGCGGCGGAACCGCGGCATCGCGCCAGTACACGGCTGCGTCGGCCGCCACGCGCTGCCCCGTCTCGCGCTCGCGCCCCGGGCACGGCTTGATCTCGACATTCGCGGCCAGTCCGTGGGCGAGGCAGCGCGCCGCCGCCGCCTCGAGCGTCGGCATCCGCTCGCCCGCGAAGCGCGCGTCGCGCCACGCGCCCGCATCGAGCGCGGCCAGCGCGTCATAACGCATGCCTGCCGCCGCGCCGTGACCGTTCGACGTGCGGTCGACCGTATCGTCGTGCAGCAGGAACGTCACGTCGTCGGCCGACAGCTTCGCGTCGAACTCGACCATCCGATGGCCACGGCGCGCGCCCTCGTCGAGCGCGGCGAGCGTGTTCTCCGGCGCGAGCGTGCCGCCGCCGCGATGGGCGACGACGCGCGGATAAGGCCACCAGTCGGTACGGGTCGTCATCGTCGGTCTCTCGGCAAGGTCAGCAGGTTCAGCCGGCACGCTTGCCGGTCTCGGGATCGAAGAAATGCAGCCGGTGCGCCGGCAGCGAGGCCGCCAGCGCCGTGCCGCGCGCGGGACGGTCCGCGTGCGGCAAGCGTACCGCGACGTCATGATTGCCCCAGCGGCCGTGCGCGAGATTGTCCGCGCCGAGCAGCTCGCACGAGTCGACCGGCAGCGTCGCCTGCGCGACGCCCGGCTGCGGCGTCATGTGCTCGGGACGCACGCCGAGCACCCAGTCGCGCCCGGTGGCGATCGCCGCGCCGATGCCGGGGGCGCCTGCGACCGGCAGCGCAGGGCCGCCACCCGCGACCGTAAACGTCGCGCCGTCGTCCGACAGCCGGCCGTGCATCAGGTTCATCGCGGGCGAGCCGATGAAGCCCGCGACGAACACCGTCGCCGGCTTCTCGTACACGTCGACCGGCGCGCCGATCTGCTCCGCGTAGCCGCGGTTCATCACGATCACGCGCTGCGCGAGCGTCATCGCCTCGATCTGGTCGTGCGTGACGTAGACGCTCGTCGTCGCGAGCCGCGCATGCAGCCGCTGGATCTCGAGCCGCATCTGCACGCGCAATTTCGCGTCGAGGTTCGACAAAGGCTCGTCGAACAGGAACACCGACGGCTCGCGCACGATTGCGCGCCCCATCGCGACGCGCTGCCGCTGGCCGCCCGACAGCTCGCGCGGCCGCCGTGCGAGCAGTGGCTCGAGCTCGAGGATCTTCGCGGCCGCGGCCACCCGCGAATCGATCGTTGCGCGCTCGATCCCGCGGATCTTCAACCCGTAGCCCATGTTCTGCGCGACCGTCATGTGCGGGTACAGCGCATAGTTCTGGAACACCATCGCGATGTCGCGATCCTTCGGCTCCAGCGTGTTGACGACACGCTCGCCGATCGCGATCTCGCCGTCCGTCACCGTCTCGAGCCCCGCGATCATCCGCAGCAACGTCGACTTGCCGCAGCCCGACGGGCCGACCAGCACGATGAATTCGCCGTCGGCGATCTCCACGTCGATGCCATGCAGCACGTGCTGCTTGCCGTCATAGGATTTCCTGACGCCCTTCAAGCTCAGCGCAGCCATTCTTGGTCTTTCTCCCGGTTGCCGTCCGTCATTTATTTCTCGGAATCGACGAGGCCGCGCACGAACCAGCGCTGCATCGCCAGTACGACGACGAGCGGCGGGATCATTCCCAGCAGCGTCGCCGCCATCACGTATTGCCATTCGGTCGCGGCGTCGCCGCTCGCGATCATCGTCTTGATGCCCACCACCGCCGTCGACAGCGAGGCCTCCGTCGTGATCAGGATCGGCCACAGATACTGGTTCCAGCCGTAGATGAACGTGATCACGAACAGCGCCGCGATGCTCGTCTTCGACAGCGGCAGCACGACGTCCCAGAAGAACCGCAGCGGCCCCGCGCCGTCGATGCGCGCGGCGTCCATCAGCTCGTCGGGCAGCGTCATGAAGAACTGGCGGAACAGGAACGTCGCGGTCGCCGACGCGATCAGCGGCAGCGTGAGCCCCGCATAGGTGTTCGTCAGGTGTAGCGTCGACACGACCTGCACGGTCGGGAAGATCCGCACTTCCACCGGCAGCATCAGCGTGATGAAGATCAGCCAGAACGCCGTGTTGCGGAACGGGAAGCGGAAATAGACGATCGCGTACGCGGACAGGATCGACACCGCGATCTTGCCCACCGCGATGCCGAGCGCCATCGCGAAGCTGTTCACGAGCAGGCGGCCGAACGGCGCGGTCGTGCCGCCGCTGCCGTGCCCCCAGATGTACGCGACGTTCTCGAACAGGTGCGTGCTCGGCACGAGCGACAGCGGCACCGTGAACACTTCCTGCGCGTTCATCGTCGCCGCGCAGAACGCGACGTAGACGGGAAACACGATCAGCACGACGCCCGCGATCAGCACCGCGTGGCAGAACAGGTCGAAGCCCTTGCGATTTTCGATCATGCGTATTGCACCCTGCGTTCGACGAAGCGGAACTGGATCACCGTGAGCCCGACGACGATGATCATCAGCACGACCGACTGCGCGCCCGAGCTGCCGATGTCGAGCCCCTGGAAGCCCTCCGCGAAGATCTTGTAGATCAGTGTCTTCGTGCTCTGTGCCGGGCCGCCGCCGGTGGCCGCGTCGATCACCGGGAACGTGTCGAAGAACGCGTAGACGAGGTTCACGACCAGCAGGAAGAAGCTGGTGGGCGACAGCAGCGGCAGCACGATGTTGAAGAAGCGCCGCACCGGCCCGGCGCCGTCGATCGCCGCCGCCTCGATCAGCGAGCGCGGGATCGCCTGCAGGCCCGCGTAGAAGAACAGGAAGTTGTAGCTCACCTGTTTCCACACCGACGCGAGCACGACCAGGAACATCGCCTGGTCGCCGTTCAGCGCGTGGTTCCACACAATGCCGCTCTTCGCGAGCGCATAGGTGATCAGGCCGATGCTCGGGTTGAACAGGAACGCCCACAGCACCGCGGCGATCGTCGGGGCAACCGCATACGGCCAGATCAGCAGCGTGCGGTACACGCGCGCGCCGCGGATCACGCGATCGGCGCACGCGGCGAGAATCAGCGAAACGACGAGCCCGCTCACCGTGACGAGCGAACTGAACACGAGCGTCGTGCGGAACGAATCGAGATACAGCGGATCGGCGAACAGGTGCGTGAAGTTCGCGAGGCCGACGAATTCGCTCGACGTGCCGAACGCGTCCTGCATCTGCGTCGACTGCCATAGCGCGACGCCGGCCGGCCACAGGAAGAACACGGCGGTGATCGCGAGCTGCGGCGCGATCAGCAGGTACGGCAACAGGCTCGTACCGAAACGGGAACGGGATTGCATCGCGGATATCCGGTCAGGCGCAACGGAAAGGGGGCGTGCCGCCGGCCGGCACGCGCATCCGTACAGGATGCGACGCGGCCGACAGCACGGTGCGATGCGGGCTCAGCCGCCCGACTTCTCGAACCGGCGCAGCAATTCGTCGCCGCGCGACGCGGCCGAATCGAGCGCGTCCTTCGGCGACTTCTTCTGCGCCCAGACCTGTTCGAACTCCTCGTCGACCACCGTGCGGATCTGCGGCATGTTGCCCAGGCGCAGCCCCTTCGTGTACGGCAGCGGCGGCTTGTTCAGCATCTGCTTGATCGCGGTTTCGGCGCTCGGGTTCTTCGCGTAGAAGCCCTGCTGGCGCGTGAGGTCGTACGCCGCGGTCGTCACGGGCAGGTAGCCCGTGTCCTGGTGCCACTTCGCGGCGACAGCCGGCGAGGCCAGGTACGCGAGGAATTTCGCGACGCCCTTGTAGGTCGCCGGATCCTTGCCCGCCAGCACCCACAGGCTCGCGCCGCCGATGATCGCGTTCTGCGGGGCGCCCTTCACGTTCGCGTCGTACGGCATCATGCCCGTGCCGTAGCTGAACTTCGCGAACTTCTGCACGTTCGCGAGCGCGCCCGACGACGTCGTCAGGATCCCGCAGTCGCCGCTGTAGAACTTCGCCGACGCTTCGTCCTTGCGGCCCGCGTACGTGAACGTGCCGTCCTTCGCCATCTGCTGCAGGAACGAGATGTGCGCGATCTGCTGCGGCTTGTTGAATTCGAGCACCGCGTCGGTACCGTCGAAGCCGTTGTTGCGGCTCGCGAACGGCAGCCCGTGCCACGCGCTGTAGTTCTCGAGCTGGATCCAGCCCTGCCAGCCAGTCGTGAAGCCGCATGCCATCCCCGACTTGCGCAGCTTCTCCGCGTCGGCCTGCACGTCGGCCCACGTCTTCGGCGGCTGGTTCGGGTCGAGCCCGGCCTTCTTGAACGCGTCCTTGTTGTAGTACAGCACCGGCGTCGAGCTGTTGAACGGCATCGATACGAGATGGCCCGTCTTCGCGTCGCTGTAGTAGCTCGCGATGGTCGGCACGAACGCCTTTTCGTCGAGCGGCACGCCGGCCTGCTTGAACACGTCGTAGACGGGCACGACAGCCTTCTTCGCCTGCATCATCGTGGCCGTGCCGACTTCGTAGACCTGGAGGATCGCCGGTGCGTTGCCGCTGCGATAGGCGGCGATGCCGGCCGCGAGCGCCTGGTCGTAGGTGCCCTTGAAGACCGGCACGATCTTGTAGTCGCTCTGCGACGCGTTGAACTGGTCGGCGATCGCGTTGACCCGCTCGCCGAGCGCGGCCTCCATCGCATGCCAGAACTGGATTTCCGTCGCGGCGAGCGCCACGTGCTGTACCCCGAACATCAGCGCGCCGCCGAGCGCGATCGAACGAACCAGTGTCCCCGCAGGCTTCTTCTTCATCGACCTCTCTCCTATGAAAACGTTACCAACAGCGTGTGCAACATTCCCGTCGCCATTGAACCGGCGAAGTCTAGTGATCGTTTGTGACAGTCAGTTGTCGTTGATGACGAACAGGCGCTGATACTCCTTCAGCGCGAAGCGGTCGGTCATGCCGGCGATGTAGTGCGCGACGAGCCGCGGCTGCTGCGCGACATCGTCGGACTGGTACGGCGGCGGCAGCAGGCGCGGATCGTCGATGAACGCGTCGAACAGACCGGTGACGACGCGCTGCGCCTTGCTCGCCATGCGCATCACCTTGTAGTGGCGATAGAGGTTCTTGAAGAGGAAACGCTTGAGGGCGGCCGCCTGCGCGGCAACGGTTTCGCTGTGCGACACGAGCGGCGGCGCGGCGCGCACGTCGTCGAGCGACGCGGGGGCGACACGCGCGAGATTGCGCGTCGTCTCGTCGATCAGGTCGACGATCAGCGTGTTGATGATGCGGCGCACCGTCTCGTGCACGAGACGGCGGCCTTCGAGGTGCGGGAATTCGGCGAGCGCCGCCTCGTAGTGGCGCTGCCACAGCTCGACTTCCGCGAGCTGTTCGATCGTGATCAGGCCGGAGCGCAGGCCGTCGTCGACGTCGTGGTTGTTGTACGCGATCTCGTCCGCGATGTTGGCGAGCTGCGCTTCGAGCGACGGCTGGCGGCCCTGCAGGAAGCGCTCGCCGAGCGCGCCCAGCTTGCGCGCATTCTCGCGCGAGCAGTGCTTCAGAATGCCTTCGCGCGTCTCGAAGCACAGGTTCAGCCCGTTGAACGCGCCGTAGTGCTCCTCGAGCTCGTCGACGACCGCCAGGCTCTGCAGGTTGTGCTCGAAGCCGCCATGCTCGCGCATGCAGGCATTCAGCGCATCCTGCCCGGCATGGCCGAACGGCGTATGGCCGAGGTCGTGCGCGAGCGAGATCGCCTCGACAAGATCCTCGTTCAGGCGCAGGTTGCGCGCGACCGAGCGCGCGATCTGCGCGACTTCGAGACTGTGCGTGAGGCGTGTGCGGAACAGGTCGCCTTCGTGATTGACGAAGACCTGCGTCTTGTATTCGAGCCGGCGAAATGCGGTCGAATGGACGATGCGGTCGCGGTCGCGCTGGAATTCGGTGCGCGCCGCCGGCGGTGCTTCCGGATGGCGACGGCCGCGCGACTGCGACGCGTGTGCGGCATACGGAGCGAGATGGGCTTCCAGCGCCGCCAGCGTCGGCGGCTCGGCCACCGGCGCAGCAGATGCGCGGCCGGCTTCGGGCAGTGTGCTGCTGGATGTCTCGCTCACGTCTCCTCCATGTCAGGGGCGCCGGGGCATCCGGGCCGCCGTTAGCGGGTAGTCTGCGCCAGTGTGGCGAACACGGCTTCGTCCGGCGCCTGCGTGATCAGCGTATCGCCGAATCGCTTCAGCAGGATGAACTTGATCGCGCCGGCCTCCGCCTTCTTGTCGACGCGCATCAGGTCCATGTAGCGCGCGTCGCCGAGCGCGGGCCCGCGGGTCGGCAGGTGCGCGGCCGCGATCACCGCATCGAGACGCTGCCGCGATGCTTCGTCGAGCAGGCCAAGCCGCACCGACAGGTCGCCCGCCATCACCATCCCGCAGCCAACCGCTTCGCCATGCAGCCACTCGCCGTAGCCGAGGCCGGCCTCGATCGCATGGCCGAACGTATGGCCGAAATTCAGGATCGCGCGCAGGCCGCCTTCGCGTTCGTCGGCCGCCACCACGCCCGCCTTGATCTCGCACGAGCGCTTCACCGCATGCGCGAGCGCGGCCGGGTCGCGACGGTTCAGCGCGTCGACGTTCGCCTCGATCCAGTCGAAGAATTCCGCATCGGCGATCGCGCCGGTCTTGATGATCTCGGCGACGCCGGCCGCCAGTTCGCGGTCGGGCAGGGTCGTCAGCGCGCCGATGTCCGCGATCACGGCCTGCGGCTGGTAGAACGCGCCGATCATGTTCTTGCCGAGCGGGTGGTTGATGCCCGTCTTGCCGCCGACCGACGAATCGACCTGCGACAGCAGCGTCGTCGGCACCTGGATGAACGGCACGCCGCGCATGTAGCACGCGGCCGCAAAGCCCGTCATGTCGCCGATCACGCCGCCGCCGAGCGCGACGAGCGTCGTCTTGCGGTCCGCGCGGTCGGTCAGCAGGCCGTCGAAGATCAGGTTCAGCGTTTCCCAGTTCTTGTACGCCTCGCCGTCCGGCAGCACGACCGTGGACACGCGCTTGCCGAGCGGCGCAAGCGCCGCGCGCAGCGCGTCGCCGTAGAGCGGATCGACCGTCGTGTTCGTGACGATCGTGACGGACGAGCCCTTGATATGAGGCGCGAACAACTCGGCGCGGCCGATCAGGCCGGCGCCAATATGAATCGGATAGGCGCGGTCGCCCAGATCGACGTTGACAGTAATCATGCTTGTAGCGGCTTGGCGATGACGCCCGCCAGTTCGAGTTGCATCAGCACCATGTTGACGAGACCGTTGACGGACGGACGGCCGGTCTCGATGACGAAATCCGCGCATTCGCGGTACAGCGGGTCGCGTACTTCGTACAGCGCTTCGAGACGCCCCTTCGGATCTTCGGTCTGCAGCAGCGGGCGGTTCTTGTCCTTGCGCGTGCGCAGCCACAGATCGTGCGGATTGGCGCGCAGGTAGACGACGATGCCGTGGCTTTTCAGGCAGTCGCGGTTTTCCGGGCGCAGCACCGCACCGCCGCCCGTCGCGAGCACGATGTTCTCGCGCTGCGTGAGATCGGCGATCACCTGCGTTTCGCGATCGCGAAACCCGGCCTCGCCCTCCATCTCGAAGATCACAGGAATGCGCGCGCCCGTGCGGGCCTCGATTTCGTGGTCGGAGTCGAAGAACGTCCTGTCGAGACGACGCGCGACCGCACGGCCCACGGTGGTCTTACCCGCTCCCATAAGGCCGACGAAAAATACGTTTGCATGTGGGTCCCGCGCTTGCAACGGCTTCCTCTGCTTCAATCTTGCTGGTGTGTGGCGCAGCTTACTGGCAAAGCGGCTGCCTTGTCGAGCCTGCGCCGGCGGCTTCCGGCCCCGTTTTCTCGGCATCCGCGCCGCCCGCGCCGGGCGCATTGCAGCGCGCATCGACGACGGTCGGCGTGATGAAGACGACCAGTTCGTTACGTTGATCGCGTTGCGCGCGGTGCCGGAAAAGCGCGCCCAGAAACGGTATTTTGCCCAAGAGCGGCACGCGCGTCACATCGTTCCGGTTCAGTTGCTCATAGATCCCGCCAATCGCGACCGTCCCGCCGTTCTCGACCTCGACGCGCGTCTGGACGTGCTTCGTATGGATCGCCGGGCCGGCCGCCGTCGGCTCGCCGATGCTGTCCTTCGTCACGTCCAGGTCGAGCACCACACGCCCGTCCGGCGTGATCTGCGGCTCGACCTCGAGCTTGAGCGTCGCCCGGCGGAACTGCACGCCGCTCACGCCGTTGCCGACCTTCGCCTGGTACGGCAGCTCCGAGCCCTGTTCGACGATGGCCTTGACGCGATCGGCGGTCACCACGCGCGGACTCGAAACGATCTGGCCCCGCCCTTGCGCCTCGAGCGCGCTCAGCTCGACGTCGAGCATGCGACTGAGCGGCGCGGCGAACAGCGTGAAGCCGGCGGTTGCCGCTTCGAAGCCGCCGAGCGGCCGCGCAGCCAGGTCGAGCGCGTTGCGGGCACCGGTCATAAACATGGCGCTCTCGCCCGACGGCGGCCGCTCCTGCGCCCGCAGCGCGACGCGCGCGCCGAGATTACGCGAAAAACCCTGCTCGCCCTCGACGATGCGGGCCTCGATCCGGACCTGCCGTGAGGGCCGGTCGATCGCATCGATCAGGCTCGCGATCTGGTCGAGACGCGGCGCGAGATCGGTGACGAACAGCAGGTTCGTGCGCGGATCGGCAGCTGCGGCACCACGCTTCGACAGCAGGCGCTGGCCGGTCGCGCCGGCCAGGAGCCGCTGCACGTCCTGCGCACGCGGGTAGTGCAGCGCGAACGTCCGGCTCGCAAGCGGCTCCAGATCGGCGGCCCGCGCGTGCATTTCGAAGCGCTCGCGTTCGCGGGCAGCCAGTTCGGCCGCCGGCGTGACCCATATCACGTTGCCCCGCCGGGACATCGCGAGCCCGTGTGTGTCGAGCAGCGTGTCGAAGGCATCGCGCCAGCGGACATTGTTCAGACGTAACGTGACGGTGCCACGCACCTGCTCGCTGACGACAATATTGAGTCCGGTGAACCGCGCGAACGCGTCGAACGCGGCCGCAAGCCCCGCGCCCTGCAAATTCAGCGAGATCCGCCGCGTGTCGTCCGCATCGCCCGGCTGCCGGGCCGCAGCGTCGCTCATCCGTGCCGGCGGCGCCAACGGGATCGGCGGCCCCTCCAGCCCGGGTGCCGGGGTGGCGGCCTCCGCCTGAAGCGCCGCGCGAGCCGCCTGGTCGAACGGCGGCGGGCCGGCCTCCGTCGATACGGTGTGATCCGCACCGTCCACCACGCCTTGTGGCAACGGCAGGCCCGGCACCTGCGTATCCAACGATGCGGCAGGCCAGACGGCCGGCAGCGGCGGCAACGACGCGCTTGCACTAGCCGCGGTCAATCCGGCCCAAACGACGAGCACCCGGCATCCGTGCTTGATCATGGCCGCCTCCCGTCGTCCAGCGTGACCCGGTACGCGCCGTCCGCTGTTGCCAGCGTCACGGCGACGGGATCGACGCGCACCACCCGCGCGGCCCCGACGGTATCGCCGGGGACCACGGCCGTGAACGCGCCGTCACCGTCGTCGAACAGTGCAAGACCTGCATGACCGTCGCGAATCGTGCCGGCCAGGCGGGCAGCCGCCCCCTCCGCTTCGGACGAACAGGCCTCGCCGAACGGATCGGCGCCGGGCGTGTCGGCCAGAACCGGCGCCTCCCCGCCCGTGGACGTTGGCGCCGGCAACTCCGGAAACACGTCGACGGACATTTCCACGCGCGCGGCCTCCTTTCCCCGTTCGACACGCAGCGCGGACGGCACTGCCAGCACCGGGAAACGGGCCAGCCCGCCGACCATCTGCAGCAACGCGCGAAAGCCGCCGTACGCGACGATATGCACCGAGCGCCTGCCGTCCGGCCCCGCGCCATCGGCGCGCAGCGGTTCGATCGATACGTCGCGCAGCCCGCTCGACGCGGCGCGATCCGCCAGTTCCAGCATCAAAGCGGCCCATTCCGGCGTACGCGGCGAGCGATCGCCGTGTGCCGCCGCCGGCTGCACGCCGCGTTGCCGTGCGGCGGCCACCAGGACACGCCGCGCGTCGGCCTCCCGCATCTGCGCCGCTGCGAGCAACACGCGGCTATGCGCGAGCCCGCTCCAGTCGGCAGCATTCGCCAGATGAATGCCGCCTGCCAGCACGGCCGCGAATGCGAGCCCGCAGCCTGCGACGTGCGCAGCCGACGGCGACACGCGCCGCATGCCGCCCCGCCATCCGTCGCCGCGCAGTGCGGGCCGATGCGCGAGCGCCATCATGTGCCGCCTCCCGACGCTTTCCGGGACGCCATCGCGTCGTGCCAGCGCAGCTGGACCGAGAACCGGAACGGCATCCCGCCTGTAGCGACCGGCGCATCGGAAGCAGGCTTCAACACATCGATATCGATCCGCCAGCCACGTTGCTCACGTGCCATCCCCGCGAGCCATCGCGCGGCCGCCCGGTAGCTCGCGGCACGCGCGTCGATCACGGCACCGGCCGACGTCGTGCGCAGCGCGTCGAGCCGGACGGTGCCGTCGCGCACCTGCGCCAGCGTGGCCAGCAGCCCTGCGACGTGCCGATAAGGCGCGGCAAGCTCGGCCGCCTGCGCATCGCGCTGCGCGGCAACGGCCGCCGCCCTGGCTGCGCGTGTCGCGGCCCCCACCTGCGGCTGCAACTGCCGCAGCCGCGCCTCCACGCTTGCACGTTCGGCATCCACACGCCACGCCGCCGCGGTGGCAGCGCCCGTCCACAGGCCGGCGCCGAGCACACCGAACAGAATCGCCGCACCGCACTGCGCGGCCCGGCGACGTCGCAACGCCCGCGCCAGCCGCTCGCGGTATGGCAGCAGGTTGAAACCGCCCGGCTCCGCACGACAGGCCGTCATTCCCACACCCCGCGCAATGCCAGCCCGAATGCGACAGCCCATGCCGGGCCGCCCGGCATGCCGGCGGGCGGGCACGGCTGCCCGCTCCAGCCCGTGCAGTCGAACGACACCGCAACCGCACCGAGCACATCGCCGATCTCGGCGACGGACGTGTCGAAGCGGGCGATGCAACGCTCGTCCCCGGACACAAGTACGCAACACACGGCCCCGAGCGCGCGCTGGCGCAATGCATCGGAAAACGCCCCCGGCACGGCGCCGGACAGCGTCAGCACCGGTACGGCCAACGGGCCGTCGATTCGCCAGCCGTGCACGCCCGAGTCATGAAACCAGAGCGCCGCGTAGGGGCCCGCCTGCGCGTCGGGTTCGAATTGCGCGGCATAGCGCAACGCACGCAGCGCCGCGGCCGACTCGCCGTCGACCACCGTCAGGTCGACACCGGCCTGGGCAGCCACGTCGATCCGCCGTTCGAGCAGCGCCAGCGGCGCCACGGCAACCTCGATCTCGCCCGCTCCCGCGCCGCCCTCCTGCCGCCAGTCGAACGCGAGACTGTCCGGCGCCAGCCCCGAGATGCGTTCGGCCGCCTGCCGCGCGGCGTCCTCGACGTCGGCCCGCCCGGCCAGGTCGAGCGTTGCGGTGCGCATCTCGTCATCGTGCAACGCCATCACGCCGCGCGCGTCGCACCGCACGCCGGCCGCCGACAGCCTCGACACGGCGGCGGCCAGCGCGCGCGCAACAGCCGCCCAGCGCGCATCCTCCGGCCCGCCCGCCAACCCGACCGGCTCCCGCTCGAGTCCCTCGACGCACACCTCCGCGCCCCGGCCGCGCCGGCTCAACACGACCACCCTCACCTCATGCGCACCGACGTCGATTCCCGTCGACCGGTGCCCGCCCTGTGCAAACCGCGCTCGCCATCGTCCCGCCATCCCAGCCTCCCGAATTCGTCGCGGCCCATGCCGCGTTTCCGAGACCTGATTCTGCAAATCAGCGCGTGCGGCCGACAGTCGGCCTAATGGCCAGCATCCGCTCGCGACGACCATGCGCGGGCTATGCTGGAAGTACGCCAGGCCGCGTCTTCGCGGCGGGCGGCCCCCGCGTCAGGACCGGTCTTACCGGGCAGCTATAATCGCGGGACTGTTTTCCGGTATGCCTATGCAATCCACGACTCCTACGTCCCCGCCTCCCGCCCCGGAGCCGAAGAAGCGGCCCTGGTGGCAAAAAGTCCTGCTCGGATTCGCCACGATGTGCGTGGCGCTCGTCGTGGCCGGCGGCCTCGTGCTCGGCTACGCGCTCGTCGTTGCGTGGCCGAACATGCCGTCGCTCGACGCGCTGACCGACTATCGGCCGAAGGTGCCGCTGCGCATCTATACGTCCGATCACGTGCTGATCGGCGAATTCGGCGAAGAGCGCCGCGACGTCGTCCATTTCAAGGACGTGCCCGACTCGCTGAAGAAGGCGATCCTCGCGATCGAGGACGCGCGCTTCTACGATCACGGGGGGGTCGACCTCACCGGCAT
This sequence comes from Burkholderia sp. AU33423, assembly GCF_002223135.1. Lineage (NCBI taxonomy): Bacteria > Pseudomonadati > Pseudomonadota > Betaproteobacteria > Burkholderiales > Burkholderiaceae > Burkholderia > Burkholderia sp. AU33423. Next base: position 51,040 of record NZ_NKFH01000003.1, on the reverse strand, counting down.
CGTCCGCGCCGGCTTCGTCGCGCTGACGAACGGTCATGCATCGCAGGGTGCGAGCACGATCACGATGCAGGTCGCGCGCAACTTCTTCCTGTCGAGCGAGAAGACCTACACGCGCAAGATCTACGAGATGCTGCTCGCGTACCGGATCGAGCGTGCGCTGACGAAGGATCAGATTCTCGAGGTCTACATGAATCAGATCTATCTCGGCCAGCGCGCGTACGGCTTCGCGAGCGCTGCGCGGGTCTACTTCGGCAAGGATCTGAAGGACATCTCGCTGGCCGAAGCCGCGATGCTCGCCGGGCTGCCGAAGGCACCGTCCGCGTACAACCCGGTCGTGAACCCGAAGCGTGCGAAGGTGCGCCAGGAATACATCCTGCAGCGGATGCTCGAGCTGAATTTCATCACGCGCGAACAGTACGACGAAGCTTCCGCTCAGCCGCTCGTCGTCAAGGGTCCGGGCCGCGATTTCAGCGTGCACGCCGAGTACGTCGCGGAAATGGTCCGACAAATGATGTACGCGCAGTACCGCGAGGAAACCTACACGCGCGGCTTCAACGTCGTCACGACGATCGACTCCGCGGATCAGCAGGTCGCGTACACCGCGCTGCGCAAGGGCATCATGGATTACGAACGCCGGCACGGCTATCGGGGGCCGGAAGGCTTCATCGAGCTGCCGGCCGGGGCCGACGACCGCGAACAGGCGATCGACGATGCGCTGCTCGAACACCCCGACAACGGCGAACTGATCGCCGCGGTCGTCACGGCCGCCAGCCCGCGCCAGATCACGGTCGCGTTCATCGACGGCAGCAATGCGACGATCGAAGGCGACAACCTGCGCTTCGCGTCGGGCGCGCTGTCGGCCAATGCGCAGCCGAATCGCCGCATCCGCCCGGGCGCGATCGTCCGCGTCGTGAAGAACGACGCCGGCAAATGGTCGATCACGCAGTTGCCGCAGGTCGAGGGAGCGTTCCTGTCGATCGTCCCGCAGGACGGCGCGATCCGCTCGCTCGTCGGCGGCTTCGACTACAACAAGAACAAGTTCAACCACGTCACGCAGGCGTGGCGGCAGCCGGGTTCGTCGTTCAAGCCGTTCATCTATTCGGCGTCGCTCGACAAGGGCCTCGGGCCGGCAACCGTGATCAACGACGGCCCGCTGTATTTCAGCGCCGCCGAAACGGGTGGCCAGCCGTGGGAGCCGAAGAACTACGGCGGCGGCTTCGAAGGTCCGATGTCGATGCGCACCGCGCTGCAGCGCTCGCGCAACCTCGTGTCGATCCGGATCCTGAACCACATCGGCACGAAGTACGCGCAGCAGTACATCACCCGCTTCGGCTTCGACGCCGAACGCCATCCGGCCTACCTGCCGATGGCACTCGGCGCGGGCCAGGTCACGCCGCTGCAGATGGCGGGCGCGTACTCGGTCTTCGCGAACGGCGGCTACCGCGTCAATCCGTACCTGATCGCCGAAGTCACCGATCCGAACGGCGCGATCGTCGTGCGCGCGCAGCCGCTCGTCGCCGAGCAGAATGCGCCGCGCGCGATCGACCCGCGCAACGCGTACGTGATGAACAGCCTGCTGCAGAGCGTCGCGCAGCGCGGCACGGGCGCACGGACCAACGTGCTGAAGCGCACCGACCTCGCGGGCAAGACCGGCACGACGAACGACTCGCACGACGCGTGGTTCGCCGGCTATCAGCACACGCTCGCCGCGATCGCGTGGATCGGCTACGACAATCCGCGCAGCCTCGGCGATCGCGAAACGGGGGGCGGCCTGTCGCTGCCGGTCTGGATCGACTACATGGGCGCCGCGCTGAAGGGTGTGCCCGAGTTCAAGCCGACGGTGCCGGACGGCGTCGAGTCGCTCGGCGGCGAGCTGTACTTCACCGAGTTCGCGCCGGGCCACGGCTTCGTGTCGACGGTCGGCGTACCGCAGGCGCCGGCCGCGCAGAACGTCGACGCCACCGTGCCGCACGTCGACGAGCAGGAAAAGCAGGACATCATGAACCTGTTCGCGCACTGACCACCGGCACGGACATGAAAAAAGCGCCCCGCGGGGCGCTTTTTCTTTGATACGACGCGTCGAGGCGCAGCCCGGCTTCGGCCGGAGCGGTTACGGCGCGCTGAACGTGATCGGCAGGCCGGCCTGCTGCGTCGCGTATTCGGTGAGCGCCGAGAAAAACTCGGTGCCCGTGCGCGTATCGCGCCATTCGCCGTCGATGAAACGGTAGTGGAAGCCGCCCGCCCTCGCGGCGATCCACACTTCCTTCATCGGCGGCTGCAGGTTGACGATGATCTTCGAACCGTTCTCGAACGTCAGCGTCAGGACGCTGCCGTTGCGCTCCAGATCGATGTCGTGATCGCCGTCGTTGGCGTCGTCGACGGTACGCTCGACGGCCGCCAGCACGGCCTCGGCACGGGTCAGGTATTCGGTATCGGACATGCTAAACTCTATCGGTTCAATTGTTCAGGGACGATCATGCGAGTCGTTTTCCGGATGAGCGCGATTGTAGCGGCTTTGGCGATTCTTGCCGGCTGCGGTCAAAGCGGCGCGCTTTATCTGCCCACCGTGCCTCCGATGCCCAAGCCACTCCAGCAGCAGGACACCCCGCCGTCGGACGTGAAGCCGACCGATGAAAACGCGTCGTCCGACAGTGTGCCCGATTCGTCCGGCACGCCGCTCACGCTGTCACCCGAATTGTCGAGCAGCGCATCGTCCATGCCTGCACCGGCGTCGAGCCCGGCCGTCGCGAAGTAACGACGCGCCGCCTGCACGGCTCACGAAACAAGGCGATGACTTCCCGGTCATCGCCTTTTGTTTTTCAGGCTGCGCCGTCACGCGCGCACGCGCCGCCATCCCCATGCGATGAGCCGCCAGCCGAGCAGCACGGCGACGATTCCCCCATATAGCTTCGGCTGCGCGAGATTGTGCTTGCCGGCCCTCATCCACCAGAAGTGCAGCACGCCGAACAGCGCGATCGCGTAGATCGCGCTGTGCAGCGTCGCCCAGTGGCGCCCCAGGCGGCGCACCATGGCGCGCGGCGACGTTGCCGCGAGCGGAATCAGCAGCACGAACGCGGCGAAACCGACCGTGATGAACGGGCGCTTGCCGACGTCCTTCAGGATCGCGACGACGTCGAACCACTTGTCGAACCACAGGTAGGTCGTGAAGTGCAGCGTCGCGTAGAAGAACGCGAACAGCCCGATCATCCGGCGAAAACGCAGCAGCGTGGCGAACCCCGTCATGCGCCGAAGCGGCGTGACGGCGAGCGTGATGCACAGGATCACGAGCGTCCAGAGCCCCGTCGAGCGCGTGATGAACTCGATCGGATTCGCGCCGAGCCGGTCGGTCAGCCCGAACAGCACGAGACGCGCGAGCGGATAAAGACCGGCCGCGAAAACCAGCACCTTGGCCGGCGCGAGCCAGCGCGGTGCGGCGGGATGGACCGCGCCGCTCCGTGCGGCACGTGCAGCCTGGCCAGCGCCGGCTGTGGGCGCGGCCGTCAGGGTCGAAGGGGGCAGGTCGTTTCTCACCGTCGCCCTCAGAAATTCTTCTTCAGGTCCATGCCCTGATACATCGACGCGACCAGGTCGCCGTAGCCGTTGAACATCAGCGTCTTGCGCTTCGGCGTGAAAAAGCCGTCCTCGCCGATGCGCCGCTCGGTCGCCTGGCTCCAGCGCGGATGATCGACGTTCGGGTTCACGTTCGAATAGAAACCGTACTCGTTCGACGCGTACGTGTTCCAGCTCGTCTTCGGCTGCTTGTCGACGAAGCGGATCTTCACGAGCGACTTCGCGCTCTTGAAGCCGTACTTCCACGGCACGACGATCCGCACCGGTGCGCCGTTCTGGTTCGGCAGCACCTGCCCGTAGACGCCCATCGTCAGCAGCGTCAGCGGATTCATCGCCTCGTCCATCCGCAGCCCTTCCGAGTACGGCCAGTCGAGCACGGGCGTCGAGAGCCCGGGCATCTGCGACGGATCGGCCAGCGTGATGAACTGCACGTATTTCGCGTTACCGGTCGGCTGCACACGCTTGATCAGCTCGGACAGCGGCACACCGATCCACGGAATCACCATCGACCATCCCTCGACGCAGCGCAGCCGGTATACGCGCTCCTCGAGCGGCGCGAGTTTCAGCAGTTCGTCGAGATCGAACACCTTCGGATGCAGCACCTCGCCCTCGACGCTCACACGCCACGGGTGCGGCCGCAGCGTGCCGGCGTTCTGCGCGGGGTCGCTCTTGTCGGTACCGAATTCGTAGAAGTTGTTGTAGGTGGTGATGTCCTTGAACGGCGTCACCTTGTCGGCCGCGACGAACTTCGGATTCGTCTTCGCCGCCAGCTTCGCGGCCCGCGCATCAGGCGACGCATAGGCGGCCAATGCTGCGCCGCTGCCACCGAGCAGCCCGCCCGCCGCCGCGAGGCCGGCCGCCTGCAATACGCGCCGCCGGTTCTCGAACACCGCACGCGGCGTGATTTCGCCGGGTGCAATATCGCCGCCGGTCAGTACGTTCCGCAAAGGGCGTTTGATCCACATCGTGCTGCTCCTCCTGCCTGCGCCGCGCGCAGTTTCATGAGCGTTCGACCTGCCCCGTCTTGCGCCGTTCGACGTCAGGACCGCCCGCCCGTTACAAAAGAAAACCGCCGGGCACGCAGTGCACCGGCGGTTTCATAGTCGGACGAACAGCGGAAATCTTACAGCTTGCCGTAGCTGTGCAGCCCGGACAGGAACATGTTGACGCCGAGGAACGCGAACGTCGTCACGAGCAGGCCCGTGAGCGCCCACCATGCGGCCACCGTGCCGCGCAGGCCCTTCATCAGGCGCATGTGCAGCCACGCCGCGTAGTTGAGCCACACGATCAGCGCCCAGGTTTCCTTCGGGTCCCAGCTCCAGTAGCCGCCCCACGCTTCGGCGGCCCACAGCGCGCCGAGGATCGTCGCGATCGTGAAGAACGCAAAACCGACCGCGATCGACTTGTACATCACGTCGTCGAGCACGTCGAGCGTCGGCAGACGATCGGCGAGCACGCCGCGCTCCTTCATCAGGTACGCGACCGACACCATCGCCGACAGCGCGAAACTGCCGTAGCCGATGAAGTTCGCCGGCACGTGGATCTTCATCCACCAGCTCTGCAGCGCCGGCACGAGCGGCTGGATCTGCTGCGCATCGCGCGCGACCGAGTACCACATCAGGAAGCCGACGGCCGCGCTGATCACCAGCAGCACGAACGCGCCGAGCGCGCGCGTGCCGTAGTGGCCTTCGTAATACAGATAGAGCAGCGCGGTGATCAGGCTGAACAGCACGAACACTTCATACAGGTTCGACACCGGAATGTGCCCGACGTCCGCCCCGATCAGGTAGGACTCGTACCAGCGCACCATCAGGCCGGTGAAGCCCATCAGCACGGCGACCCACGTGAGCTTCTGGCCGATCGCGGAACCCGACTCCGAGCGTGCGAGCAAGCCGATCCAGTAGAAGATCGTCGCGAGCACGAACAGCGCGCTCATCCACAGGATGGCCGACTGGCTCGACAGGAAGTACTTGAGGAAGAACGCCGAATCGGCGCGCGCGAGATCGCCCTGGTAGATCCGGATCGACAGCAGCGCCAGCACGGCGATCGACGCCATCATCAGCCGCGCGGGCTTCCAGCGCCAGCCGAGCGCGATGAGCGCCGGCACGGTGCCGATCATCACCGCCTTGTCGTAGTAATCCATGTGCGCGTTGTAGTGCACGAGCGCATAGCCCGCGCCCACCACGAGCGCCAGTGCGAACAGCCAGTCGAATAGCGACAGGCGCGCGAGGAACGGACGGTCGTCGAACAGCGGCGCCGTAACCGGAGCCTGGGCCGACGCCCGATGGGAAGAGGAAACTTGCGTGAGATCCATGATGTTACCGGGTGGAATTCTCGGAATCGGAACCGCCGCCGGCAGGCGGACGGGCCGTCGATGCCGCACCGGCCGGCGCGGCGTCGCGAGGTGCGGCGTGCAAGGCGGCACCGGCCGCGTCGCGCGTCTGCACGAACTCTTTCTCGAAATCGAAGGTCTTGCGGGCCGTGGACATTGCCATCACCACATCGACGCCCGAACCGGCGTCCTTCAACCAGAACCAGAGGCGCCGCTCGCGCACGTAGAACATCGAGAAGATGCCGGCGACCAGCAGCAGGCTGCCAAGATACACCAGATTCTTGCCGGGTGCGCGCGTCAACTGAAATACCGAAGCTTGCACCTGCTTGAATGAGTCAAGCTGCAAATAGACCGGCGATCCATACAAAAAGCTGTCGGATAGCGCATTGATCGCGTTCTGCACGAAGCGGATCGTGTCGGTGCCCTGCTGCGCCGCCGGCTCGCCCGCACGCTCGCGCGCGATCTGCCAGACCTCCCACATCGAGCCCTCGAGCATGCGCAGCAGCAGGCTCGCGGCCTTCTCCTGCTCGGCCTTCGGCACCGAGCGGTCGATGAACGTCGCCACGGCCTGGAAGCCACCGATCGGCTGGCCGTCGGCGCCACGGCCGACGCTGTCGTCGCCCGCCGCAAAAAGGGTCAGCACCTTCAGCGCGCTGTCCTGCAGGCGGCTGCGCAGCGATGCGTCGGTGCCCGGCAGCGAACGCTGCGCGAAGCGTGCAGCGGCCTCGGCGCGCGCGGACGGATCCTCGAGCGCGGCACGCAGGTGCATCCATTCGCCGATCGAATCCTGGCTGTCGGCCGGAATCCGCATGTAGCGGAACGGGTCGTTCGGGCTCGCACGCACGCCGGCGAGGAACACGCGCTCGCCCTTCATGTCGACGGGCAGCATGTAGTTGTTGAATTCGCGCGCCTGGCCGTCCTTGCCGCGGATCTTGTACTGCACGGACGGGCCGATGTTGTGGAGCTGCGTCGGCTTCGACGTCTTCGCGCCGGAGCCGAGGCGTTCGTCGAACGCTTCCTTCAGCGAGCTCGTCGTCGCGACACCGCGCACGTCCGGCTTGCCGTTCGCGTCGGCCATGTTCTCGACGTTGATCGCACGGAAATCGGAGAACTCGATCGTGTCGCCGTCGTTGCCCGGCATCTGCAGCGGCGCCGAACTGCCGATCGTCCCCTTCACGGGGAAGGTCTTCGCGTTGCCGCCCGTCATCGGGTAGGCCGTCATCTGCATCTGCGAGCCGCCGTCCTGGAAGCTCGACTGGTAGATCGACACGCCCTTGTACGTGAACGGCTTGTTGACCTCGACGCGCGCCGGGATCTTCTGGCCGGTCTCGCGATCGATCACGACGATGTCGCTCGCGAACAGCTTCGGCATGCCCGTCGTGTAGTAGTCGACGATGAACTTGTTGAGCTGGATCGAGAACGGCAGGTCCTGGATCAGCGAGCCGCTCGGCTGGTTCAGGATCGCGGTCGATACGAACTGCCCCTCGGGCACCCACGCGTAGCCGCGGAACGTCGGGTTCGACGCGGACAGGCGATGGTCGGGCGAGATCTCGCTTATCGTCGCGCTCGTGTTGACCGGGCTCTTGCCGAACATCCACATCTGGAATTTGATCGGCAGGTTGCTGTCGAGCAGGCCGCCGATACAGATCACGACGATCGCGAGGTGCGCGGAGATGTAGCCCCACTTGGTCATCGCGCCGCGCTTCGCGGAGATCAGCGTCGCGCCGTCGTTTTCACGCACGATGTGCTTGTAGCCGGCCTTGGTGACGAACGTGGCGAGCGTCGCCGTGACGGTCGCGCGCGTGCCGGACGTCGTGTATTCGGCCTTGTGGTGGAACGCCCGCAGGCTGCCTTCGCGAACCTTGTCCTTCCAGCTCTTCGCATCGGCGAGCATCTTCGGCGCGTTGCGGATCACGCACAGCGAGATCGACACGACGAGGAAGATCAGGATCAGCATGAACCACCACGCGCTGTACACGTTGTACAGGCCGAGCGAGCGGAAGATGTCCGCCCAGAACGGCCCGAACTGGTTCACGTAGTTCGGATACGGATCGTCCTGGGTCAGGACCGTGCCGATGATGCTTGCAATCGACAGCACCACCAGCAGCGCAATCGCGAAGCGCATCGAGCTCAGCAACTCGACCGCGCGCTTCGGTGCGCCCTGACCCGACTTCGACTGCAACCCCGACGTGGTAACGCTCATTCAAACTCCGACTCAGGGGAAACAGCCCCCAACGCTCACTTTGATTACTGCCCCGAAGGGCGGTCAGCACGCTCGGGACGGCCGGCGCGCGCTGACAAAAAAGAAGGGCGAGGCAACCGCAACGATGCGGCGCCCCACCCTTTTCTTGTTCTGACTCCGGCCGCCCTTCGGGCGCCCGGTCATTCCGTTCGCGGCTTACCGCTCAACGCAGGCCCGCGATGTAATCCGCGACGGCCTTGATCTCGTTGTCCGACAGCCGCGTTGCGATCTGATGCATCGCCTCGTTGTTGTTGCGCGCGCCGGCACCCTGCTGGAACGCGGTCAACTGCGCGACCGTGTAATCGGCCCATTGCCCCGACAGACGCGGGTACTGGACCGGGATCCCTTGCCCTGTCGGCCCGTGGCAGCTCGCGCAGGCAGGTACGCCCTTCTCCGCGATGCCGCCGCGATAGATCTTCTGGCCGATCGGCACGGTTGCCGCATCGCGTGCGGTGCCGAGCTTCGTCGTCTGCGACCCGTAATACGCGGCGACGTTGCGCATGTCGTCTGCGCTCAGCGCGCTCGCGAATCCGACCATCACCGCGTTGGTACGCCCCGGCCCCTTCGCGCCCGGCTGCGTCTTGAAGTCGTTCAACTGCTTGACCAGATATTCGGGATGCTGGCCGGCAAGCTTCGGGAAACTGCCCGATGCGCTATTGCCGTCGGCGCCGTGACACGACGCACACACCTGCCCGGCAATTGCCTTGCCACGGTCGAGATCCGGCTTTGCCGCATCCGCCGCGTTTGCCTCCGCTACGAAACCTACGAACCCTGCTGCAACCTGAAGCACCATCAGAGACTTGCACAGTCGATTCATTCGCACACCCTGTTTCGTCTTGTGGGAATTTGAGGTTCTGCAAAAAACGACGGCGTTCAGTCTACCGCAGAAGCTACATAAAAGCGCGAGGCAGGCGCCCGGTAGCCTTCGGTAAAACCGCCGTATTGTACAATATCGTGTTGAAAGCTCCCGCGCCTATCGGGGCTACCCCGCCTCCACCAAGCGGCTCGCGCCGCCCGTCCTTCCGGTTCCCATGGCCTTTCTGCTCCATCAAGCCCGCTTCTACACGACCGTCAACCATCTGCGCGACCTGCCGCCGACGGTCCAGCCGGAAATCGCGTTCGCGGGCCGCTCGAATGCCGGCAAGTCGACGGCGATCAACGTGCTGTGCAACCAGAAGCGGCTCGCCTTCGCGTCGAAGACGCCTGGCCGCACGCAGCATATCAACTACTTCTCCGTCGGCCCGGCCGCCGAGCCCGTCGCGAATCTCGTCGACCTGCCCGGCTACGGCTACGCCGAAGTGCCCGGCGCCGCCAAGGCGCACTGGGAAATGCTGCTGTCGTCCTATCTCGCGACCCGCTCGCAGCTCTGCGGCCTGATCCTGATGATGGATTCACGCCGTCCGCTGACCGATCTCGACCGCCGCATGATCGAGTGGTTCGTGCCGACCGGCAAGCCGATCCACACGCTGCTGACGAAGTGCGACAAATTGACGCGGCAGGAAAGCATCAACGCGCTGCGGACCACGCAAAAGGGGCTCGATGCGTATCGTGACCAGGGTGTTCAGGGCAAGCTGACGGTTCAGCTGTTCTCGGCGATGAAGCGCATTGGGCTCGACGAGGCGCACGAATTGATCGAAAGCTGGGTGCGGCCGTCCGTCGCCGACGAAAAAAGCGAGCCTGTAGCACAATGATCGGGCAACGCGCGGCCGGGATCGGCGGCGCGCACCTGACGGCGCCTGCGGTTTCGGCCGGCTCATAAAAAAACCCGCCGTTGAACGGCGGGTCAAACAGCCTAATCGAAAAACGACAGGCACCCGCTCAGGGAGGAGAAGCGGGGAGCTGCACGCGACGCGTGCCGCTCGATCGCTATCATATACCAACGCTCCCGAAAATGACCTAAGGGTTCCGTAAGGTCTTACTGCCCTGATTTCTACCCAATCGCCATGAGCTTCCATCCGCTTCATCGTCCGCGCCGGATGCGCCGCGACGACTTCTCCCGGCGCCTGATGCGCGAAAACCGCCTGACCACCGACGACCTGATCTATCCGGTCTTCGTCGTCGAAGGCACCCACGAACGGCAGCCGGTGCCGTCGATGCCCGGCGTCGAACGCGTGTCGGTCGATCTGTTGATGCACGTCGCCGAGCAGTGCGTCGAACTGGGCGTGCCCGTGCTGTCGCTGTTCCCGGCCATCGAGCCGTCGGTGAAAACGCCTGACGGCCGCGAGGCGGCCAATCCGGAAGGCCTGATCCCGCGTGCGGTGCGCGAGCTGAAGAAGCGCTTCCCCGAACTCGGCGTGCTGACCGACGTCGCACTCGACCCGTACACGAGCCATGGCCAGGACGGCGTGCTCGACGAAAACGGCTACGTGATCAACGACGACACGATCGAGATCCTGATCGATCAGGCGCGCGCGCAGGCGGAAGCCGGCGTCGACATCGTCGCCCCGTCGGACATGATGGACGGCCGCATCGGCGCGATCCGCGAAATGCTGGAAAGCGACGGCCATATCCACACGCGAATCATGGCCTATTCGGCCAAGTTCGCGTCGGCGTTCTACGGCCCGTTCCGCGACGCGGTCGGCTCGGCATCCAATCTGGGCAAGGGCAACAAGATGACCTACCAGATGGATCCGGCGAACAGCGACGAAGCGCTGCGCGAAGTGCGCCTGGACATCGACGAAGGCGCCGACATGGTGATGGTCAAGCCCGGCATGCCGTACCTCGACATCGTGCGCCGCGTGAAGGACGAGTTCCGCTTCCCGACCTACGTGTACCAGGTGAGCGGTGAATACGCGATGCTCAAGGCCGCCGCGATGAACGGCTGGCTCGACCACGACAAGGTCGTGCTCGAATCGCTGCTCGCGTTCAAGCGTGCGGGCGCCGACGGCGTGCTCACGTACTTCGCACTCGACGCCGCGCGTCTGCTGAAAGCGCAACGCTAAGCGCCTGCCGGCAGGCGGAAAGAAAAACGGCGGGACACTTCGGTGTCCCGCCGTTTTTTGTTTGCTGTCGATCGCGGCCGTATGCCTTGTCGATCGTCAGCTCATGCCACGCAAGCGCGCCGGCTCGCCGCCGGCACGCGCGTGCCCCGCATGGTCATACCGTCGGAACTGCAGCCCGGTCGAGACTGCGCAGGAACGTCTCGGCCGCCTGATAGCCGACTACGCGCCCGATCTCGTTGCCGCTTCTATCGAAGAAGATGATGCCCGGCGGCCCGAACAGGTTGAAACGCTTCAGCAGCGCCTGGTCGTCCGGGTTGTTCGCGGTGACATCCGCGCGCACGAGATGAAGCTGCGCGAGCCGCGCCTGCACGCGCGCGTCGGTAAACGTCAGATGCTCCATTTCCTTGCAGCTCACGCACCAGTCGGCGTAGAAATCGAGCATCACGGGCTGGCCCGACGTCTTCAGCAGCGTGTCGAGTTCGCCACTCGAGCGCACCGATGCGAACGCGGGCCCATCCTGCGCGGCGGCTGCTGCGCCTGCCGCCGTGGTGCCGCCCGACGCAACCGTGCGTGCCGCCAGCACCGCCAACGGCTTGACCGGATCGGTCGATCCCGCGGCCAGGCCGACGAGCAGCGTGGCCGCCCAGATCGCGAGCGCAGCGCCCACGCCACGGCCGAGGCGACGCCAGATGGACGTGGCGCCGGCGTTCGGCGTGAACAGCCCGAGTGCCGCGGCCGCGATCAGCAGCCACAACGCGGCGAGCACCATCTTCAGGCCACCGGCCAGCACCGGCCATACGATCCACAGCGCGGCTGCGAGCAGCACGATGCCGAAGAACACCTTCACGCCGTCCATCCATGCGCCGGCGCGCGGCAGTACCGTCCCGGCACCGACGCCGACGACCAGCAGCGGCACGCCCAGCCCCAGCCCCATCGCGAACAGTGCAGCGCCGCCGAGCAGCGCATTGCCCGTGTGCGCGATGAAGGCGAGCACCGCGAACAGCGGCGCTGTCATGCATGCGCCGACGACCAGCGCGGACAGCGCGCCCATCGCCGCGACCGCAACGAAATGACCGCCCTGGCGCGCGCTCGATACCTCCGCAGCGCCGTTCTGCCAGCGCGCGGGCAGCGCAATGTCCTTGCCCGAGATCAGCGAGACGGCAAACGCGGTCAACAGCACGCCGAACGCGCCAAGCACCCACGGGTTCTGCAGCCACGCACCGAGGCTCTGGCCGACCAGCGCCGCGGCAATGCCGAGCACCGTGTAGACCAGCGCCATGCCGACCACATAGGTCATCGACAGCGCGAAACCGCGCGCATGCGTCGCGCGCGTGCCCTGGCCGATGATGATCGCCGACACGATCGGAATCATCGGATACGAACACGGCAGGAGGCTCAGCACGACGCCCGCGACGAAATACAGCGCGACGATCGTGAAGAAGCCATGCCCTTCGAGCAGCGACTGCGCGAAATCGGCGCTCGTGACCTTGTCGAACCAGCTGTCCGCGGCAGCCGTATCGCCGGACGACGGCGACGACGACGAAGCGGCGCCCAGCGCGGCGCCATCGACCTTCACGACGTGCTCGGCCGGCGGATAGCAGATGCCCTCGTCCGCGCACCCCTGCGACGTCACCGCGAGCTCGAACGGTCCCGACGCCTGCTTGACGGGCACATGGACGACGACTTCGTCACGGTAGGTCTCGACGTTCTTCTGGAAAGTCTGGTCGAACTTCACGTGGCCGGCCGGGAATTGCGGATCGCCGAGCGTCGCCTGCCCGCTCTTCACCGCGAATGCGAACCGCTCACGGTACAGGTAATAGCCGTTGGCGACCTTGAAGTGGACGTCCACCTGTCGCGGCGATTCGCTTGCGCTGAACTTGAATGCAACCGACGGATCGAGGAAATCGTCGGCCGCGCGCGCGACCGACAGGCCGCCCAGCACGAGCATGAACGACAACAGGACTGCGAGAAATCGCAGCGCGCGCACGCGCACGGGAAGCGCCATACCGTTAAACATGAAATAGACGTTGAGTTTCGCTGGTCACCCACTGGCCGTACGCGGCCGATGCCGTCGTCTGCCACGAGACGATTTCCGGCGTCTCGTAAGGATGATGCGCGAGAATAAATCGCTCCAGTTCGAGCGCCCGCACAGGGCTCGTCTTGAACAGCAACTGGATCTCGTCGGCCGTTTCGACCTTGCCCTGCCAGTGGTAGCGCGACTTGATCGCGCCGAGCTCCGACACGCACGCGGCAAGCCGCGCATCGAGCGCACCGTCTGAAAGCGTCTTGGCGATCTCGGCATCGGGCACCGTCGTCAGCATCAGCACCACTATCATCCGCGCCCTCCTGGCTGGTCTATCGGCTCCCGCCGACGCGAATTGCCCACCTGGGGCGCGCGCCGGCTGCCCCGTATCGTAGCGCAGCCCGCGCAACGCTGCCGGCGCCGCCCTGCGACAATCGATCGCAGCCGGCGCCGGAAAAACAAAAAGGGCCAAGCAATTGCTCGGCCCCTTTCAGATACTGCTGCGTACCGGAAGCTTACTCAGCTTCTTGCACGTTTTCCGTTTCGTCGACTTCCGGACGATCGAGCAGCTCGACCAGTGCCATCGGTGCGTTGTCGCCCACGCGGAAACCGAACTTCAGCACGCGCAGGTAGCCGCCCGGACGGTTCGCGAAACGCGGACCGAGCACGTCGAACAGCTTCGCCACCGAGTCACGATCGCGCAGGCGGTTGAACGCCAGGCGACGGTTTGCCAGCGACGGCTTCTTGCCGAGCGTGATCAGCGGCTCGACGACTTTACGGAGTTCCTTCGCCTTCGGCAGCGTCGTCTTGATGACTTCGTGCTCGATCAGCGAGTTGGACATGTTACGGAGCATAGCCAGACGGTGGCTGCTCGTGCGGTTCAGTTTCCGCAGACCATGACGATGGCGCATTTCAGTTTCCTTGATTCAAAGTTTTGATCCAGCTCTTCTATCGCACCTCGATGGGTGCACGGGCCGGTAACGAAAAAAAGCAAGATGCGGATTTTAAAGGAAAATCCGCATCTTTGCCAACTACAGTAACAACCGGGCTTACTTGTCGAGACCAGCCGGCGGCCAGTTTTCGAGCTTCATGCCCAGCGTGAGACCGCGCGAAGCGAGCACTTCCTTGATCTCGTTGAGCGACTTGCGACCGAGGTTCGGCGTCTTCAGCAGCTCGTTTTCCGTGCGCTGGATCAGGTCGCCGATGTAGTAGATGTTCTCGGCCTTCAGGCAGTTCGCCGAACGAACCGTCAGCTCGAGATCGTCCACCGGACGCAGCAGGATCGGATCGATCTGCGGTGCACGCGACGGCGCTTCGGCTGCCGTTTCCGTGCCTTCCAGCGCCGCGAACACGGACAGCTGGTCGACCAGGATGCGGGCCGATTGACGGATCGCTTCTTCCGGCGTGATCACACCGCTCGTCTCGATGTTCATCACGAGCTTGTCGAGGTCGGTACGCTGCTCGACACGTGCGCTTTCGACAGCGTAGCTCACGCGGCGAACCGGCGAGAACGATGCGTCGAGGACGATGCGGCCGATGATCTTGGCCGTGTCTTCGCCGTAGCGACGAACGTTGCCGGGCACATAGCCGCGACCCTTTTCGATCTTGATCTGAACGTCGAGCTTGCCGCCCTTCGACAGGTGCGCAATCACGTGATTCGGGTTGATGACTTCGCAGTCGTGAGCCAGCTCGATATCGCCGGCCGTGACAACGCCTTCACCTTCCTTGCGCAGCGTAACCGTCACTTCGTCACGGTTATGCAGCTTGAACACCACGCCCTTCAGGTTCAGCAGCAGGTTGACGACGTCTTCCTGCACGCCATCCAGCGTCGAGTACTCGTGCACCACGCCTGCGATCGTCACTTCGGTCGGCGCGTAGCCAACCATCGACGACAGCAGCACGCGGCGAAGCGCATTGCCCAAGGTATGGCCGTAACCGCGTTCGAACGGTTCCATGACCACCCTCGCGTGGTTCTCGCCCAGCGATTCCACGGCGATGATCTTGGGTTTCAGCAAACTGGTTTGCATGGGCTTTCCTTTTCAATACCCTCGGCTCGTTACACCGATAAGGCTGACCGGTAACAACCAGAAAATAAACAGCCGAGGCCCCTCCTTGCGCAACGCAATCGGGGTACCTCGGCCGTCAATCGGATTAACGCGAATACAATTCGACGATCAGGCTTTCGTTGATGTCGCCTGCGATTTCAGCGCGTTCCGGCATTTGCTTGAACGTGCCTTCGAACTTCTTCGCATCGACTGCAACCCAGCTCGGCATGCCGCCTTGCTCGGCCAGCGACAGCGCTTCAACGATACGCGCTTGCTTCTTCGCCTTTTCGCGGATCGCAACGATGTCGCCTGCCTTCACTTGCTGCGACGGGACGTTCGCGACGACGCCGTTCACGGTGATCGACTTGTGGCTCACCAGCTGACGCGCTTCAGCGCGGGTCGAGCCGAAGCCCATGCGATACACGACGTTGTCGAGACGCGATTCGAGCAGTTGCAGCAGGTTTTCACCCGTGTTGCCCTTGCGGCGGTCGGCTTCAGCGAAGTAGCGGCGGAACTGACGCTCCAGCACGCCGTAGATACGCTTGACCTTCTGCTTTTCGCGCAGCTGCGTACCGTAGTCGGACGTACGTGCGCCCGAGGTACGGCCGTGCTGACCCGGCTTGCTGTCGAGCTTGCACTTGTCGGCGAGCGAGCGGCGTGCGCTCTTCAGGAACAGGTCGGTGCCTTCACGGCGGGACAGCTTGGCCTTCGGGCCGATATAACGTGCCACTTTGCATTCCTCTATCAATCAGTCACGCAGATCTGAATCCGCGCTAGTTCGCGCCCTTTGGGGCGAACGGTGGGCTTAGTCAATCAAAAAAGCAACGCCCGTCGACGCTGAGCGGCGACAGGCAATGTGCTAGCACGAACGTGCCAGCACACCTTTAGATACGACGACGCTTCGGCGGACGGCAGCCGTTGTGCGGAATCGGGGTGACGTCCGAAATCGCGGTGATCTTGATGCCGAGGCCGTGCAGTGCGCGCACTGCCGACTCACGACCCGGGCCCGGGCCCTTGATCCGCACTTCCAGATTCTTCACGCCGTATTCCATCGCGACGCGGCCAGCCGACTCGGCTGCGACCTGAGCAGCGAACGGCGTCGATTTGCGCGAGCCCTTGAAGCCCTGACCGCCCGACGTCGCCCATGCCAGTGCGTTGCCTTGGCGATCGGTGATCGTGATGATCGTGTTGTTGAACGACGCGTGAACGTGAACCACGCCTTCAGCGACGTTCTTCTTAACCTTCTTGCGAACGCGTTGCGCCGCGGTGTTCGAAGCCTTAGCCATTACGTTTTCCTGTAACTGTCAGTTCCGCTTACTTCTTCAGCGCTTGCGCTGCACGACGCGGACCCTTGCGAGTACGTGCGTTCGTACGCGTACGCTGACCGCGCATCGGCAGGCCCTTGCGATGACGAACACCACGGTAGCAACCGAGGTCCATCAGGCGCTTGATGTTCATCGTCACTTCACGGCGCAGATCGCCTTCGACGACAAACTTGCCCACTTCTTCACGCAGCTTTTCCAAGTCTGCGTCGGTCAAGTCCTTGACCTTCTTCGAAAAATCGACGCCAGCTGCCACGCAGATGCTGCGCGAACGGGTGCGGCCGACACCAAAGATTGCCGTCAGGCCGATCTCGGTGTGCTGGTGATTCGGGATGTTAACCCCTGCGATACGAGCCATTGTTTTTCCTCAAACAAAAAGCGCAAACAAACGCGCGGTCAGCCTTGGCGCTGCTTGTGGCGCGGATCCGAGCTGCAGATCACGCGAACGACGCCTTTGCGCTTGATGATCTTGCAATTGCGGCAAATGCGCTTAACCGATGCCATCACTTTCATGATAATACCCTTTTTTCAAATCACTTCGCCCGGAACACGATCCGCGCACGAGACAGATCGTAAGGCGTCAATTCAACCGTCACCTTGTCGCCAGGCAGGATGCGGATGTAGTGCATCCGCATCTTCCCGGAAATATGCCCCAATACGACATGGCCGTTTTCCAGCTTCACACGGAAGGTCGCATTCGGGAGGTTTTCAATCACCTCACCCTGCATCTGGATTACATCGTCTTTGGCCATAGTCCTTTCAACGCATCGGGATGTTGCCGCCCTTGAAGTTCGCCTTCTTGAGCAGTGACTCATACTGTTGCGACATAACGTACGACTGCACCTGCGCCATAAAGTCCATCGTGACGACGACAATGATCAGCAGCGACGTTCCACCAAAATAAAACGGCACGTTCCAGCGCAGCACCAGGAACTCCGGCAGCAGACACACGAAGACGATGTAGATCGCACCGGCCAGCGTCAGACGCGTGAGGATGCGGTCGATATATCGCGCGGTCTGATCGCCCGGACGAATGCCCGGAACAAACGCGCCGCTCTTCTTCAGGTTGTCTGCGGTTTCCCTGCTGTTGAACACCAGTGCGGTGTAGAAGAAGCAGAAAAACACGATCGCCAGCGTGTACAGCAACACATAGACCGGCTGGCCCGGCTTCAGCGCTTCCGCCACGTTATGCAACGTATTGGAAATCCAGCTTCCCGTCGGCTGACCGGTACTGAACCAGCCGAGAATCGTTGCCGGGAACAGAATGATCGACGATGCGAAGATCGGCGGAATCACACCCGACATGTTCAGCTTCAGCGGCAGATGCGACGACTGCCCACCGTAGATCTTGTTGCCGACCTGGCGCTTCGCGTAGTTCACGAGGATCTTGCGCTGACCGCGTTCGATGAACACGACCAGGTAAGTCACCGCGGCAATCAGAACGACGATGATGATCGCCGAAATGATGCTCATCGAACCCGTACGCACCAGCTCGAACAACCCACCGACGGCATTCGGGAACCCTGCTGCGATCCCGCCGAAGATGATGATCGAGATCCCGTTGCCCAGACCACGCTCGGTAATCTGCTCGCCGAGCCACATCAGGAACATCGTGCCCGTCACCAGCGTCACGACCGTCGTCAGACGGAACAGCATGCCGGGGTCGGTGACGAGGCCCGGCTGGTTTTCCAGCGCAGCCGCGATACCGAACGCCTGGAAGGTCGCGAGCACCACGGTGAAATACCGCGTGTACTGCGTGATCTTCCGTTGCCCTGCCTGCCCTTCCTTCTTCAGCGCCTCGAGCTGCGGCGAGACAATCGCCAGCAACTGCATGATGATCGACGCCGAGATGTACGGCATGATCCCCAGCGCAAAGATCGTGAAGCGGGAAAGCGCGCCACCCGAGAACATGTTGAACATGCCCAGGATGCCGCCCGCCTGGCTTTGGAACAGCTTCGCCAGTTGATCCGGATCGATGCCCGGCACGGGAATGTGCGCGCCGATGCGATAGACGATCAGCGCCAGGAGCAAGAACATTGCTCGCCGGCGCAGATCGCCGAATTTCGCCGTGCTTCGACCGGGTTTTGCAAGACTCGGGCTGTTAGCCAAGTACCTTCTCCGATGAATGCAAGTGACGACGCGCTACGCGTGTCACTCGGCGAACGAACCGCCAGCCGCTTCGATCGCAGCGCGCGCACCCTTGGTGGCACCGAGACCCTTCACGACGATCTTGCGCTTCAGTTCGCCCGTCGCGATGATCTTTGCGCTCTTCGTCAGCTCACCGACCAGGCCGGCTTGCTTCAGTGCGAGCAGATCGATCTCGTCGACCGGCAGCTTCTCGAGGTCGCCCAGGCGCACTTCACCGACGAATTCCTTCGTCAGCGACGTGAAGCCGCGCTTCGGCAGACGACGTTGCAGCGGCATCTGACCGCCTTCGAAACCGACTTTGTGGAAGCCGCCCGAACGCGATTTCTGACCCTTGTGACCACGGCCAGCCGTCTTGCCGAGGCCCGAACCGATGCCACGGCCGACGCGACGCTTGGCGTGCTTGGCGCCAGCTGCCGGCTTCAGGTTATTCAATTCCATATCAACTCCTTGATCCGTAGGGCCGCTTACGCGATGACCTTAACGAGGTACGAGACCTTGTTGATCATGCCGCGGACCGCCGGCGTGTCCTGAAGCTCGCTGACCGAGTTGAGTCGGCGCAGGCCCAGGCCACGCACGGTCGCGCGGTGCGATTCGCGGGTCCCGATCAGGCTCTTCACGAGCTGAACCTTGACAGTTTTTTCAGACATGGTGACCACCCGGGCTTAGCCCAAAATTTCTTCGACGGACTTGCCGCGCTTCGCCGCGATGTCTGCCGGGGTGGACTGCTTGCGCAGACCGTCCAGCGTGGCGCGAACGAGGTTGTACGGGTTCGTCGAACCGTGGCTCTTCGCCACAACGTTCTGAACGCCCATCACGTCGAACACTGCGCGCATCGGGCCGCCGGCGATCACGCCCGTACCTGCCTTCGCCGGAGCGAGGAGGACAGCGGATGCGCCATGCTTGCCGTGCACTTCGTGTTGCAGCGTGCCGTTCTTGAGCGGCACCTTGAACATGTTGCGACGAGCTTGTTCCATTGCCTTCTGGACAGCGACCGGCACTTCCTTCGCCTTGCCCTTGCCCATACCGATGCGGCCATCACCGTCGCCAACCACGGTCAGTGCGGCGAAGCCGAGAATACGGCCACCCTTCACGACCTTGGTCACGCGATTGACCGAAATCATCTTTTCACGAAGGCCGTCGTCGCGCTCGTCAGCCTGAACTTTCGCTTGCATCTTTGCCATGACGAATTCCTTCCTTAGAACTTGAGCCCAGCTTCGCGAGCTGCCTCAGCCAGCGCCTTGACGCGGCCGTGGTAGCGGAAGCCCGAGCGGTCGAAGGCGACGGATTCGATGCCGGCAGCCTTTGCCTTTTCGGCAATACGCTTGCCGATCAGCGTCGCAGCATTGACGTTGCCGCCCTTGCCCGACTTGTCGGCCAGTTCTGCGCGCACTTCTGCTTCGAGCGTCGACGCGCTGGCGAGCACCTTGGTGCCGCACGGCGAGAACACTTGAGCGTAGATGTGCGTATTCGTGCGATGCACGGCGAGACGCGCGACCTGCAGCTCAGCGATCTTGATACGCGTCTGGCGAGCGCGGCGCAGGCGAGATTGAGTCTTATCCATGATTGCGCACCCTTACTTCTTCTTCGTTTCTTTGAGGATCACAACCTCGTCGGAATAGCGCACGCCCTTGCCCTTGTACGGCTCCGGCGGACGGTAACCGCGGACTTCCGCAGCTACTTGACCGACTTGTTGCTTGTTGATCCCCTTGATCACGATTTCGGTTTGCGTCGGGGTTTCTGCCTTGACGCCTTCCGGCATCTGGTGCACCACCGGGTGCGAGAAACCCAGCGACAGGTTCAGCTTGTCGCCTTGCGCTTGTGCACGATAACCGACGCCAACCAGCGTCAGCTTGCGCTCGAAACCCTTGGTCACGCCGTGCACGGCATTCGCGATAATCGCGCGCATCGTGCCCGACAGTGCATTTGCTTCGCGGCTTTCGTCCACCGGCGACAGGTTCAGCGTGCCGTCGTTGTTCGCCACGTTCACGAGCGGATTGATCGCTTGCGTGATGGTGCCCAGCGGGCCCTTGACGGTGATCGCACCGTCGGCCAGCTTGACTTCCGCGCCTTGCAGCGCGATCGGGCTCTTACCTACTCGAGACATGTTTCTCTCTCCTCGGCTTTAAGCGACGTAGCAGATGACTTCGCCGCCGACGCCGGTAGCGCGCGCCTTGCGGTCGGTCATCACGCCCTTCGGCGTCGACACGATTGCCACACCGAGGCCATTCATGACCTGCGGAATGTCGTTACGGCCACGGTACACGCGCAGGCCAGGCTTCGACACGCGTTCGATGCGTTCGATGACCGGACGGCCGGCGTAGTACTTCAGCGCGATATTCAGTTCGGACTTCGCACCTTCCGCCTTCACGGCGAAATCGTCGATATAGCCTTCGTCTTTCAGGACTTGCGCGATTGCAACCTTGACTTTCGACGAGGGCATCGACACCGATACCTTCTCGACCATCTGCCCATTGCGGATGCGAGTCAGCATATCGGCGATAGGATCACTCATGCTCATTTACGTTTCTCCTATTACCAGCTCGCCTTGGTCAGGCCAGGAATCTCGCCACGGAATGCGATTTCACGAATCTTGTTACGCGCGAGGCCGAATTTACGGAACGTGCCACGCGGACGGCCCGTAATCGCGCAGCGGTTACGCTGGCGGGTCGGGTTTGCGTTGCGGGGCAGTTGCTGCAGCTCAAGGCGTGCTTCGTAGCGCTCTTCTTCCGACTTGCTTTGGTCTTCGACGATCGCCTTCAGCGCATCGCGCTTTGCTGCGAACTTCGCGACCAGGCGGGCGCGCTTCTTTTCACGTTCGATCAGTGCCAGTTTAGCCACGGTAACCTCAGTTTCTGAACGGGAACTTGAAGCTGGCGAGCAGAGCCTTTGCTTCGTCGTCGGTCTTCGCAGTCGTCGTGATGCTGATGTTCAGCCCACGCAGTGCGTCGATCTTGTCGTAGTCGATTTCGGGGAAAATGATCTGCTCTTTCACACCGATGTTGTAGTTGCCACGGCCATCGAAAGCACGACCCGACACGCCGCGGAAGTCACGCACGCGGGGCAGGGCAACCGTCACGAAACGGTCGAGGAATTCGTACATTGCTTGGCCACGCAGCGTCACCATCGCGCCGATCGGGTAACCTTGGCGGATCTTGAAGCCTGCGATTGCCTTGCGTGCCTTCGTCACGACCGGCTTCTGACCAGCGATCTTCGTGAGGTCGCCAACGGCGTTCTCGATGATCTTCTTGTCAGCGATCGCTTCGCCAAGACCCATGTTCAGCGTGATCTTGGTGATGCGCGGCACTTCCATGACCGACTTGTAACCGAACTTCTCGATCAGGCCGGGCACAACCTTTTCTTTGTAAAACTCTTGAAAACGAGCCATTTTTTACTCCGCTGCGTCAGGCGCTCAGTACAGCACCGGTCGTCTTCAGGAAGCGAACCTTCTTGCCTTCCTCGACCTTGATGCCAACACGCGACGCCTTGCCATTCGCGTCGACCAGTGCGACGTTCGAAATATGCAGGGGCATCGTCTTCGCTTCCACGCCGCCAGTCGTACCCTTCATCGGGTTCGGCTTCACATGCTTCTTGACGAGGTTGATACCTTCAACCGTCACATGCTCTGCACCGACAGCCAGCACGACGCCGCGCTTGCCCTTGTCCTTGCCAGTGACGACGATGACTTCGTCACCTTTGCGAATCTTGTTCATCGCGACTCCTTACAGCACTTCCGGCGCCAGCGAAACGATCTTCATGAATCGTTCGCTACGCAGCTCACGCGTGACCGGCCCGAAGATACGGGTACCGATCGGCTCGAGCTTGTTATTCAAAAGCACAGCGGCGTTGCCGTCGAACTTGATCAGCGAGCCGTCTTGACGGCGCACGCCCTTGGCGGTGCGGACCACCACGGCGTTGTAAATTTCGCCTTTCTTCACGCGCCCGCGCGGCGTTGCCTCTTTGACGCTCACCTTGATGATGTCGCCAATGCCGGCATAACGACGCTTCGAGCCGCCGAGCACCTTGATGCACAGGACTTCACGTGCACCCGTGTTGTCGGCTACTTCGAGCCGAGATTCGGTCTGGATCATGGTTTGTCTTTCCCAACTTAATCCGGATGCACCACCATGATGCATTCGGTCAGTCTTGGTCCCGTCAGCCAATCGGCTGCTTGGGTTGGAACAGCAGCGACGGCAAACGAAACCCGCCATCGCAATTCGGTGAATCTTTCGGACAGGCAGGCGCCAGTCCGCTTCCCCCACCAACTTCGCCCGCGACGGGGCTCCCATAAAGAGGGAAGACCAGGATTATAACAAATAATCCTGGTCACGCAAGCAAATACTTTGCGATTTCAAGCACTTCGCGGAGAAGTGCCCGTTACTGCCTACTGCGCTGCCCGCTTAGATGACGCGAGCTGCTTCGACGAGGCGCGACACCGTCCAGGCCTTCGTCTTCGAAACAGGACGAGTTTCCTGGATTTCGACGAGATCGCCTTCGTTGTAGGTGTTCGCTTCATCGTGCGCGTGGTACTTCTTCGAACGCACGACATACTTGCCGTAGATCGGGTGCTTGACGCGGTGCTCGATCAGCACGGTGACGGTCTTGTCCATCTTGTTGCTGACGACCCGACCGACCAGCGTCCGCTTCAGCGAGGTTTTCACGCTATCGTTCATTTCTGGTTCGCCTTCTGAGTCATGACGGTCCGCACACGTGCGATGTCGCGACGAACCTTCTTCAGCTGGCTCGTGTTCGTGAGCTGCTGGGTCGCGAGTTGCATGCGCAGGCCGAATTGCGCCTTCAGCAGGTCCGCCAGCTCCTTGTTGAGCGCGGCCTGGTCTTTCTGGAGAAGTTCGGAAGCCTTCATATTTTCTCCTTAGGCGCCGAGCTGGCGCACGATGAACGCCGTCTTCAGCGGCAGCTTGGCTGCAGCCAGACGGAACGCTTCGCGTGCCAGTTCTTCGGTTACGCCGTCCATTTCATAGAGCATCTTGCCCGGCTGAATCTCGGCGACGTAGTACTCAGGGTTACCCTTACCGTTACCCATACGCACTTCGGCCGGCTTCTGCGAAATCGGCTTGTCCGGGAAGATCCGGATCCAGATGCGGCCGCCACGCTTGATGTGACGCGTCATTGCACGACGCGCCGCTTCAATCTGGCGTGCGGTCAAACGACCGCGACCGATAGCCTTCAGACCGAATTCACCGAACGACACTGCGTTGCCGCGCGTCGCCTTGCCGGTGTTACGACCTTTCTGCTCTTTACGATACTTTCTGCGTTTCGGTTGCAGCATCGTTATTCTCCAGTCTTGCCGTCTTCGGGCTTGCCGGCGCCGCGGCGCGGTGCGCCACGACGAGCACCCGGAGCGCCGCCTTCGCCGTCACGGCGCGGACGACGGTCGCCCGGACGCGCATTGCGACGCGGACGCTTGTCTTCGGCTACTTCTTCCACCACCGGTGCGTCGTTGCGGCCGAGCGTATCGCCCTTGTAAACCCACACCTTGACGCCGATGATCCCGTAGGTCGTCTTCGCTTCCGAGGTCGCGTAGTCGATATCAGCACGCAGCGTGTGAAGGGGCACGCGACCTTCGCGATACCACTCCGTACGAGCGATTTCGATACCGTTCAGACGGCCCGCGCTCATGATCTTGATGCCTTGGGCACCCAGACGCATCGCGTTCTGCATCGCACGCTTCATCGCGCGACGGAACATGATCCGGCGCTCGAGCTGTTGCGTGATCGAGTCAGCGATCAGCTGAGCATCGGTTTCCGGCTTGCGGATTTCCTCGATGTTGACGTGAACCGGCACGCCCATGCGGCGTTGCAGTTCCGTCTTCAGCTGTTCGATATCCTCGCCCTTCTTGCCGATGACCACGCCCGGACGCGAGCTGTAAATCGTGATGCGCGCGTTCTTCGCCGGACGCTCGATGACGACCCGACCGACCGAAGCGTTCTTCAGCTTCTTCTTCAGGTATTCACGAACACCGATGTCTTCCTGCAGCATTGCCGCGAAATTGTTGTTGTTCGCGTACCAACGCGAAGCCCAATTGCGGCTGACAGCCAGGCGGAAGCCAGTCGGATGAATTTTCTGTCCCATCGTATGGCTCCTTAATTCCCGACCGTCACAGTGATGTGACAGGATTGCTTCTCGATGCGGTTACCGCGGCCCTTGGCGCGCGCGGTGAAACGCTTGAGCGATGCAGCCTTGTCGACGTAGATGCTCTTGATCTTGAGCTCGTCGATATCAGCGCCTTCGTTGTGCTCCGCATTCGCGATTGCCGACAGCACAACCTTCTTCACGATGCCAGCCGCCTTCTTCGGCGAGAACGTCAGAACGTTCAGCGCCTTGTCGACCGGCAAACCGCGGATCTGGTCAGCCACAAGGCGCGTTTTCTGCGCCGAGATGCGGGCACCGCGATGAATTGCTTTCACTTCCATCTTGATTGCCCCTTATTTCTTGGCCTTCTTGTCGGCTGCGTGACCCTTGAACGTACGGGTCAGTGCGAACTCGCCAAGCTTGTGGCCGACCATGTTTTCCGAGATGTACACCGGAACGTGTTGACGGCCGTTGTGAACAGCGATCGTCAGGCCGATGAAATCCGGCAGAATCGTCGAGCGACGCGACCAGGTCTTGATCGGCTTTTTGTCGCGCGAAGCTGCAGCCGCCTCAACTTTCTTCAGCAAATGGGCGTCGCAGAACGGACCTTTTTTAACAGAACGTGCCATTGCCTACTCCTTAACGCTTGTGACGGCGCTGGACGATCATCGTCGTCGTGCGCTTGTTGCTGCGGGTGCGGTAACCCTTAGCCGGCGTACCCCACGGGCTCACCGGGTCGCGACCTGCAGCCGTCTTGCCCTCACCACCACCGTGCGGGTGATCAACCGGGTTCATCGCAACGCCACGCACCGTCGGGCGGATACCGCGCCAGCGGTTCGCGCCAGCCTTGCCGATCTGGCGCAGGCTATGCTCTTCGTTGCCGACTTCACCGATCGTTGCACGGCACTCGATGTGCACGCGGCGGATTTCGCCCGAACGCAGACGAACCTGCGCGTAGACGCCTTCACGTGCCAGCAGCATGGCCGACGTGCCAGCCGAACGCGCCATTTGCGCGCCCTTGCCCGGCAGCATCTCGATGCAGTGGATCGTCGTACCGACCGGAATGTTGCGGATCGGCAGCGTGTTGCCTGCACGGATCGGCGCTTCCGAACCCGACATCAGCTGTTGGCCGACGGTCAGGCCCTTCGGGGCGATGATGTAGCGACGTTCGCCGTCTGCGTAGAGCACCAGCGCGATGTTCGCGCTACGGTTCGGGTCGTACTCGAGACGCTCGACCTTTGCCGGAATGCCATCCTTCGTGCGACGGAAATCGACGATACGGTAGTGCTGCTTGTGACCACCACCCTTGTGACGCGTGGTGATACGACCGTTGTTGTTACGGCCGGCGGTCGAGCTCTGCGAGTCGAGCAGTGCCGCGAACGGCTTGCCCTGGTGCAGGTTCTTGTTGACCACCTTGACCATCGCGCGGCGACCCGGCGATGTCGGCTTAACTTTAACGATTGCCATGATTACTTGGCCTCCGCTTCAAAGTTGATTTCCTGGCCGGGCTTCAGGCAAACGTACGCCTTCTTCACGTCCTTGCGGCGGCCCATCGAACGGCCAAAGCGCTTTTGCTTGCCCTTCTGAACCAGCACGTTGACGGAATCAACTTCAACCTTGAACAGCAGCTCGACAGCCGCCTTCACTTCCTGCTTCGTGGCATCCGGTGCGACTTCGAACACGACTTGCTCGTTCTTGTCGGCAACCAGCGTCGCCTTTTCCGAGATCACCGGTGCGAGCAGGACCTGCATCAAACGATGATCGTTCTTGCGAATCTCGCTCATGACAGCAACTCCTCGATCTGGGCGACCGCAGCCTTCGTGACCAGCACTTTCTTGAAGTAGATCAGCGAGAGCGGGTCAGCGTAGCGCGGCTCGACAATTGCCACGTGCGGCAGGTTGCGCGATGCCAGGTACAGGTTTTCGTCAACCGTGTCGGTGATGATCAGCACGGAGTCGAGACCCATGGTCTTGAATTTTTCGGCCAGCAGCTTGGTCTTCGGCGCTTCGAGGATGATGTCCTCGACGACCGACAGACGGCCTTCACGGGCCAGCTGCGAGAAGATCGAGCAGAGACCTGCGCGATGCATCTTCTTGTTGACCTTGTGCGAGAAGTTTTCTTCCGGCGAATTCGGGAAGATACGACCACCGCCACGCCACAACGGGCTCGACGACATACCGGCACGAGCGCGGCCCGTACCCTTCTGGCGCCACGGCTTCTTCGTCGTGTGCTTGACTTGCTCACGGTCCTTCTGTGCGCGGTTACCTTGGCGAGCATTCGCCTGGTAAGCGACGACGACCTGGTGGATCAGCGCTTCGTTGTAGTCACGACCGAACACGACGTCCGATGCGTTGACCACTGCACCTTCCTGACCATTTTCGTTCAGGAGCTTGAGTTCCATTATTTCGCCCCCTTGGTCTTGACGGCCGGCGTCACGAAGACCTTGCCGCCCTTCGCGCCCGGAATCGCACCCTTCACGAGCAGCAGCTTGCGCTCTGCATCGATACGAGCGATTTCGAGGTTCTGCACCGTCACCGTCACGTCACCCATGTGACCCGTCATGCGTTTACCCGGGAAAACACGACCCGGATCCTGCGCCATACCGATCGAGCCCGGCACGTTGTGCGAGCGCGAGTTACCGTGCGTAGCACGGCCGGAGGAGAAGTTGTAACGCTTGATCGTACCGGCGTAGCCCTTACCGATCGACACGCCTTGCACGTCGACCTTCTGGCCCACTTCGAAAAGATCGGCACCGACCACGGCGCCATTCGACAGCTCAGCCGCCTTGGCCGCGTCAATGCGGAATTCCTTGAGGATTTCACCGGCTTCGACACCGGCTTTGGCGAGATGACCTGCCAGCGGCTTCGTCACGCGCGAGGCACGACGGGAGCCGAATGCAACCTGCACGGCCGTGTAGCCGTCGGTTTCAACAGTCTTGATCTGCGTCACGCGGTTGTCCGACACGTCCAGCACGGTGACGGGAATCGAATCCCCTTCCGCCGTGAAGATACGGGTCATGCCAACCTTGCGACCTACGAGTCCAAGGCTCATCATTTTCTCCATTCCCGACTGCGATTGGTCGGGGCTGATTTACAAAATGCCGGGCACGCAAGGCCCAACTTTTTTACACGAATACGCGAAAAGCCAAGCAGTATAGCCCGACTTCTCGATTTCCGCAAGCAATACAAAGACTTAGCGCCGCCCGGCATGCCGATCGGCGCCGGAAGCCTTACTGCAGCTTGATTTCCACGTCGACGCCAGCCGGCAGGTCGAGTTTCATCAGCGCGTCAACCGTCTTGTCGGTCGGATCGACGATGTCCATCAGGCGCTGGTGGGTACGGATTTCGAGCTGATCGCGCGACGTCTTGTTGACGTGCGGCGAACGCAGGATGTCAAAACGCTGAATGCGCGTCGGCAGCGGCACCGGGCCACGGACGATTGCGCCAGTCCGCTTCGCGGTATCGACGATTTCGGCAGCCGATTGATCGATCAGACGATAGTCGAAAGCCTTCAGGCGAATGCGGATTTTCTGTTGCTGCATGACGATTCCTTGGAAAGAGCGAGGCGATGTTGCATCGCCGGACACTAAAAGAACGTGAAACATGACGCCTGCGGGGAGCGAGACATCAGGTTCCGGACGGTACTTCCACTGCTAAGCCCGCGATTCTACACGAAATTCTGGAGCGATGGTGCGAGTTTCTCGCCCCGCGCCTCGGCGTGACGGAAAAACAAAACCGGGTGCCAGCGCAAGCTGGACACCCGGTTTCGACGGTACGGACTGCATACCGCGGAATCGCGGACCCCGTCGGGATCCGCGGATCGTCGATATTACTCGATGATCTTGGCGACGACGCCGGCGCCGACCGTACGGCCGCCTTCGCGGATTGCGAAGCGCAGACCTTCTTCCATCGCGATCGGTGCAATCAGCTTCACCGTGATCGACACGTTGTCGCCCGGCATCACCATTTCCTTGTCCTTCGGCAGCTCGATCGAGCCCGTCACGTCCGTCGTACGGAAGTAGAACTGCGGACGGTAGTTGTTGAAGAACGGCGTGTGACGGCCGCCTTCGTCCTTGCTCAGCACGTACACTTCAGCCGTGAAGTGCGTGTGCGGCGTGATCGAACCCGGCTTCGCCAGAACCTGGCCACGCTCCACGTCTTCACGCTTCGTGCCGCGCAGCAGGATACCAACGTTGTCGCCTGCTTGACCTTGGTCCAGCAGCTTGCGGAACATTTCAACGCCCGTGCAGGTCGTCTTCACCGTCGGCTTGATACCGACGATTTCGATTTCTTCGCCGACCTTCACGATGCCGCGCTCAACGCGACCCGTCACAACCGTACCACGGCCCGAGATCGAGAACACGTCTTCCACCGGCATCAGGAACGCGCCGTCAACTGCACGCTCCGGCGTCGGGATGTACGTGTCCAGCGCGTCGGCCAGGCTCATGATCGCCACTTCGCCCAGCTCGCCCGTGTCGCCTTCCAGCGCCAGCTTCGCCGAACCCTTCACGATCGGCGTGTCGTCGCCCGGGAAGTCGTACTTCGACAGGAGTTCGCGAACTTCCATCTCGACCAGCTCGAGCAGTTCAGCGTCGTCCACCATGTCGCACTTGTTCAGGAACACGATGATGTACGGAACGCCAACCTGACGCGCCAGCAGGATGTGCTCACGCGTTTGCGGCATCGGGCCGTCTGCTGCCGAGCAAACCAGGATCGCGCCGTCCATCTGCGCTGCGCCCGTGATCATGTTCTTCACATAGTCAGCGTGGCCCGGGCAGTCGACGTGTGCGTAGTGGCGGTTAGCCGTTTCGTACTCGACGTGTGCCGTGTTGATCGTGATGCCGCGTGCCTTTTCTTCCGGTGCCGCGTCGATCTGGTCGTATGCCTTCGCTTCGCCGCCGAACTTCTTCGTCAGAACCGTCGTGATCGCTGCCGTCAGCGTCGTCTTGCCGTGGTCAACGTGACCAATCGTACCAACGTTCACGTGCGGCTTGGTCCGCTCGAATTTACCTTTTGCCATGATTCTCTTCTTTCAAAAAATTAATCGATTGGTAGCTACAGATTTACTTCGACTTCGCGCTGATGATCGCGTCTGCAACGTTGCGCGGAGCTTCAGCGTAGTGCTTGAACTCCATCGTGTACGTTGCGCGACCTTGCGTCAGCGAGCGCAGCGACGTCGAATAGCCGAACATTTCCGACAGCGGCACTTCGGCGCGCACGATCTTGCCGCCGCCAACCATGTCTTCCATGCCCTGGACGATACCGCGACGGCCCGACAGGTCGCCCATCACGTTGCCCATGTAGTCTTCCGGCGTCTCGACTTCGACAGCCATCATCGGCTCGAGGACGACCGGGTTCGCCTTGCGCATTGCTTCCTTGAACGCCATCGAACCGGCCATGCGGAACGCGTTTTCGTTCGAGTCAACGTCGTGGTACGAACCGAACGTCAGGTGAACCTTCACGTCGACGACCGGGAAGCCAGCCAGCACGCCCGACTTCAGCGTGTCCTGGATACCCTTGTCGACCGCCGGGATGTATTCACGCGGAATCACACCACCCTTGATCTCGTCGAAGAACTCGTAGCCCTTGCCTTGTTCGTTCGGCTCGAGCGTGATGACTGCGTGACCGTACTGGCCGCGACCGCCCGACTGCTTGACGAACTTGCCGTCGACGTCCTTCGCCGTCGAACGGATCGTTTCGCGGTATGCAACCTGCGGCTTGCCGACGGTTGCTTCCACGCCGAATTCACGCTTCATCCGGTCGACCAGAATTTCGAGGTGGAGCTCGCCCATGCCCGAAATGATGGTCTGGCCCGACTCTTCGTCGGTCTGCACGCGGAACGACGGATCTTCCTGAGCCAGACGGTTCAGCGCCAGGCCCATCTTTTCCTGGTCAGCCTTGGTCTTCGGCTCGACAGCCTGCGAAATCACCGGCTCCGGGAACACCATGCGCTCGAGCACGATCGGGTTTGCCGGATCGCACAGCGTGTCGCCGGTGGTCGCTTCCTTCAGGCCGACCGCAGCAGCGATGTCGCCTGCACGGACTTCCTTGATTTCTTCACGCTGGTTCGCGTGCATCTGCAGAATACGGCCGAGGCGCTCCTTCTTGCCCTTGGTCGAGTTCAGCAGCGTGTCGCCCGAGTTGACGACGCCCGAGTACACACGGAAGAAGATTAGCTGGCCGACGAACGGGTCGGTCATGATCTTGAACGCGAGCGACGAGAACTTCTCCTCGTCCGACGCCTTGCGCTCTGCTTCTTCACCGTTTTCGAGCTCGCCCTTGACCGGCGGGATGTCGACCGGCGACGGCAGGAAGTCGATCACGGCGTCGAGCATACGCTGCACGCCCTTGTTCTTGAACGCGGTACCGCACAGCATCGGCTGGATTTCGCACGCGATCGTACGGTCGCGCAGCGCCTTGACGATGTCGGCTTCCGGCAGGTCGCCTTCTTCCAGGTACTTGTTCATCAGGTCTTCGCTGGCTTCAGCAGCCACTTCGACCATCTTCTCGCGCCATTCCTTGCAGGTCTCTGCGAGCTCGGCCGGGATGTCGACGTAGTCGAACTTCGTGCCTTGCGACGCTTCGTCCCAAATGATCGCCTTCATCTTGATCAGGTCGACGACGCCCTTGAAGTTTTCTTCCGCGCCGATCGGCACCACGACCGGAACCGGGTTCGCCTTCAGGCGCAGACGGAGCTGGTCGTAGACCTTGAAGAAGTTCGCACCGGTACGGTCCATCTTGTTGACGAACGCGAGACGCGGCACCTTGTACTTGTTAGCCTGGCGCCACACCGTTTCCGACTGCGGCTGCACGCCGCCCACTGCGCAGTACACCATGCACGCGCCGTCGAGCACGCGCATCGAGCGCTCGACTTCAATCGTGAAGTCGACGTGGCCCGGGGTGTCGATGATGTTGATGCGGTGTTCCGGATAGTTGCCGCCCATGCCCTTCCAGAAGGCGGTGGTAGCAGCGGACGTGATCGTGATGCCACGCTCTTGTTCCTGCTCCATCCAGTCCATCGTGGCTGCGCCGTCGTGGACTTCACCGATCTTGTGGTTCACACCGGTGTAAAACAGAATGCGCTCGGTCGTCGTCGTTTTGCCGGCGTCGATGTGAGCGCTAATACCGATATTGCGGTAGCGCTCGATAGGAGTCTTGCGAGCCACTTTGATCCTCTACTGGGATGACACGATGCAGCCCTGCTGCATCATGCTTCAACACAAACGGGCGAGGCGCCTGAAAAGCGCACCCGCCCGGAATTTATTTCCGCTAAAAGCCCAGCCAGGCGCTTAGAAACGGAAATGCGAGAACGCGCGGTTGGCTTCTGCCATGCGGTGAACTTCGTCGCGCTTCTTCATCGCGCCGCCACGGCCTTCGGCCGCTTCGGAGAGTTCACCTGCCAGGCGCAGGGCCATCGACTTCTCGCTACGCTTCTTCGCAGCCTCACGCAGCCAGCGCATCGCCAATGCCATACGACGCGACGGGCGCACTTCGACCGGAACTTGATAGTTGGCACCACCAACGCGACGGCTCTTCACTTCGACCACCGGCTTGACGTTGTTGAGCGCAACCGTGAACACTTCCAGCGGGTCCTTGCCACCCTTGGTCTGGATTTGTTCGAATGCGCCATAAACGATGCGCTCTGCGACCGACTTCTTGCCGGACAGCATCAGCATGTTCATGAACTTGGCTACATCAACGTTACCGAACTTCGGATCCGGCAACACTTCCCGCTTGGGGACTTCGCGACGACGCGGCATGATTCTTCCTTTACTTGTTCAGTTGGAGCTGGTTCCAGCTCCGCGGCCACCAACAAACCCGATCACATCTTCACGACTAACCAGCTTGGCCGGGTGACCACTTACTCGACAGCACCGGCAATCCGGCACTCCCGCCTTGACCGCCCTGCGGCGATCCCTGATCAAAAACTGCTTACTTGGCAGCCTTTGCACGCTTCGCGCCGTACTTCGAGCGCGCTTGCTTACGGTCCTTGACGCCCTGGGTATCCAGCGAGCCGCGAACCATGTGGTAACGCACACCCGGCAAGTCCTTCACACGGCCGCCGCGGATCAGCACAACCGAGTGTTCCTGCAGGTTGTGGCCTTCACCGCCGATGTACGAAATCACTTCGAAGCCGTTCGTCAGACGAACCTTGGCGACCTTACGGAGTGCCGAGTTCGGCTTCTTCGGCGTCGTCGTGTACACACGGGTGCACACGCCGCGACGCTGGGGGCAGTCCTGCAGGGCCGGGCTCTTGCTCTTCGTCGTTTCCGACTGACGGCCTTTGCGAACCAGTTGGTTGATGGTTGGCATTGTTTATTCCTGAAATTGAACAAAATCTGCGCATCGATTTCGGGCAAAGCGAGAATCGGCGCACAGTTGACTTCCGAACCGGCGAAACGGGTGCGAACCTTGGAACGCGACTCGGCCCACCGAATACCGGAACCCAGCATCATATTCCGGAAATACCAACTAAGTCAACGGCTTGCGTGATTCGCCAGCCGAGCGCGTGGTTTACCGGAAGGGTCGGAACGCCTGTGTCAGGCCGACTCGACGACGTCGATGATCTCGTCGCCGAAGCGTTCGAGCTTGCGCACGCCCATGCCGGGGATATGGCGCAGGTCGTCGATCGTCTCCGGCGCGTTGCGCGCGATCTCGGCGAGCGTTGCGTCGTGGAAGATCACGTAGGCCGGCACGCCGTCCGTTTTTGCCGTTTCCGCGCGCCACGCACGCAGCGCGTCCCACCGTGCACGCTCACGCGTGCCCATGCCGGCCGTCGGATCGACGCGCGTACCGCTGCGGCTCGACGACTGGCGCGTGCGCTGCGGCTTCACGTAGCGGCGCAGCGTGACCTTCTCCTCGTTCTTCAGCACGGGCTTCGCGGCCTCGGTCAGCATCAGTGCGCCGAAGCCGCCATGGTCGACGGCCAGGTAGCCGTACGCGACGAGCTGCCGGAAAATCGCACGCCACTCCGGCTCGGACAGCGCCGCGCCGATTCCGAACGTGCTGAGTTGGTCGTGGCCGCGCTGCAACACCTTCTCGGTGCGCCCGCCGCGCAGGATCTCGATCAGGTGGCTCGAGCCGAAATTGAAGCCGCTCGCGCGCTGCGCGCGGAACACGCACGACAGCGCCATCTGCGCCTCGCGCGTCGCGTCCCACGAATCGGGCGGCTCGAGACACGTGTCGCAGTTGCCGCACGGCTTGCTCTCCTCGCCGAAGTAGTTCAGCAGCCGTACGCGGCGGCACGAGATCGTCTCGCACAGCCCGAGCAGCGCGTCGAGCTTCGACGTCTGGACGCGCTTGTGCGCGTCGTCCGCATCCGACTCGTCGATCATCTTTCGCTGCTGGACGACGTCGCCGAGACCGTACGCCATCCACGCATTCGCGGGCATCCCGTCGCGGCCGGCGCGGCCCGTTTCCTGGTAGTAGCCCTCGACGCTCTTCGGCAGATCCAAGTGCGCGACGAAGCGCACGTCGGGCTTGTCGATGCCCATGCCGAACGCGATCGTCGCGCACATCACGATGCCTTCCTCACGCTGGAACATTTCCTGGTGCTTCTGCCGCACCTCGAACTCCATCCCCGCGTGATACGGCAGCGCACGCACGCCCTGCGCCTTCAGCCATTCGGCCGTTTCCTCGACCTTGCGGCGCGACAGGCAATAAACGACGCCCGCGTCCGTCGTACCGTCGGCGTTCGTATGTTCGGCGCGGATGAAATCCAGTAGCTGCGAACGCGCGTTGTCCTTTTCGACGATCCGGTAGCGGATGTTCGGGCGGTCGAAGCTCGATACGAACACGCGCGCGTCGTCGAGCGCGAGACGGTGGATGATCTCGTCGCGCGTGATCGCATCGGCCGTGGCGGTCAGTGCGATGCGCGGCACCGACGGGAACCGTTCATGCAGCACCGACAGCTGGATGTATTCCGGGCGGAAATCGTGCCCCCATTGCGACACGCAGTGCGCTTCGTCGATCGCGAACAGGCCGATCTTCGCGCGCTCGAGCAGGTCGAGGAAGCGCCCCGTCATCAGCCGCTCCGGCGCGACGTACAGCAGGTCGATTTCACCTTCGCGCAGCGCGCGCTCGGTCGCCGCAGCCTCGGCACCCGACAGCGTCGAATTCAGGTACGCGGCGCGCACGCCCACTTCGCTCAGTGCGGCGACCTGGTCCTGCATCAGCGCGATCAACGGCGACACGACGATGCCGGCGCCCTGCCCGGCCTCGCGGCGCAGCAGCGCCGGAATCTGGTAGCACAACGACTTGCCGCCGCCGGTCGGCATCAGCACGAGACAATCGCCGCCGCCGGCGACGTGTTCGACGATCTCGCCCTGCTGGCCGCGAAATGCGGGATAACCAAATACTTCGTCGAGGATTTCGAGGGCGCGGGACATGAATGAGGACAGGGACGGCTAAGCGATGACCGCAATTTTAACAACCCGCTCGTGCGACGCGTGGCGAATCGTGCGGTTTTGGCCGATTGGCCAGGATTCGTTCACTCGGATGAACGACGGACGAAAAAAAACCGCCCGGCGGAACCGGGCGGTTTCGGTGACAGCAAGGTAAGGCAAGGCGGCTCGCGCCGCCCGCACTTACTCGGCTGCCGGGTGTTGCTGCGGCTCTTCCGCCGGCGCGCTCGGCGTGCCGAAGTCGAATGCCTCTTCCGCTGCGATCTGGTCGAAACGCTCGCGATCCGACGATTCCTTCGCCTTGCGTGCCTTGTGGAACGCGAGACCCGTACCGGCCGGAATCAGACGGCCGACGATCACGTTTTCCTTCAGGCCACGCAGATCGTCGCGCTTGCCCATGATCGCCGCTTCGGTCAGCACGCGGGTCGTTTCCTGGAACGATGCCGCGGAGATGAACGAGTCGGTCGACAGCGATGCCTTCGTGATACCGAGCAGCACGTTGTCGTACGAAGCCGGGCGCTTGTCCTCGGCGATCATGCGATCGTTCTCGTCCAGCATGTCGGAACGCTCGACCTGTTCGCCCGGGATGAAGCGCGTATCACCGTTGTCGGTGATCTGCACACGACGCAGCATCTGGCGAACGATCACCTCGATGTGCTTGTCGTTGATCTTCACGCCCTGCAGACGATACACGTCCTGCACTTCGTCGACGATGTAGCGCGACAGCGCCTCGATACCCTGCAGACGCAGGATGTCGTGCGGATCCGCCGGACCGTCCACGATCATTTCGCCCTTGTTGACGACCTGTGCATCGTGAACCAGAACCTGCTTTTCCTTCGCGATCAGGAACTCGTGCTGGTTGCCCTCGAGATCCGTGATGACGAGACGCTGCTTGCCCTTCGTGTCCTTACCGAACGACGTCGTACCGGTGACTTCCGCGAGAATGCCGGCATCCTTCGGCGAACGCGCTTCGAACAGCTCCGCCACCCGCGGCAGACCGCCGGTAATGTCACGCGTCTTCTGCGCTTCCGTCGGGATACGTGCGAGCACTTCACCGACCTGCACCTGCTGGCCATCCTTCACGGTGATCAGTGCGCCGACCTGGAAGCCGATCTGCACTGCGTGCTCCGTGCCCGGAATCTTCACTTCGTCGCCGTTCGCGTCGAGCAGCTTGACCTGCGGACGCACGCTCTTCGAAGCCTGCGAACCACGGCGCTTCACGTCGATCACGACCAGCGTCGACAGGCCGGTCACGTCGTCGATCTGCTTCGCGACGGTCACGCCTTCCTCGACGTTCTCGAACTTCACCGTACCACCGTACTCGGTGATGATCGGACGCGTCAGCGGATCCCACGTGGCGAGCTGCGTGCCTGCCTTGATCGTCGCGCCGTCGAGCTGCAGCAGCGTCGCGCCGTACGGCACTTTGTGACGCTCGCGCTCGCGACCGAAATCGTCGGTGATCATCGCTTCGCCGGAACGGGAAATGACGATCTGCTCGCCCTTCGCGTTCGTGACGTAGCGCATCGTCGCCGTAAAGCGCACGATACCGTTGCTCTTCGCTTCGACCGACGAAGCCACTGCCGCACGCGATGCCGCACCACCGATGTGGAACGTACGCATCGTCAGCTGCGTGCCCGGTTCACCGATCGACTGTGCGGCGATCACGCCAACCGCTTCGCCGACGTTCACGAGCGAGCCGCGGCCGAGGTCACGGCCGTAGCAGGCTGCGCACAGGCCGTAACGCGTTTCGCAGGTCAGCGGCGTGCGCACGCGCACTTCGTCGATGCCGAGGCGTTCGATTTCCTCGACCGCCGTTTCGTCGAGCAGCGTGCCCGATTCGTACACCGTTTCCTGCGTTTCCGGGTTCACGACGTCCGCAACCGCAACGCGGCCGAGGATACGGTCACGCAGCGCTTCGACGACTTCACCGCCTTCGACGAGCGCCTTCATCGCCACGCCGTTCGACGTGCCGCAATCGTCTTCCACCACGACCAGATCCTGCGTGACGTCGACGAGACGACGCGTCAGGTAACCCGAGTTCGCGGTCTTCAGTGCCGTATCAGCCAGACCCTTACGTGCACCGTGGGTCGAGATGAAGTACTGCAACACGTTCAGACCTTCGCGGAAGTTCGCGGTAATCGGCGTCTCGATAATCGAGCCGTCCGGCTTCGCCATCAGGCCACGCATACCGGCCAGCTGACGAATCTGAACCGCCGAACCCCGGGCGCCCGAGTCGGCCATCATGTAGATCGAGTTGAACGACTCCTGGCGCGTCTCGTTGCCGTCGCGGTCCGTCACCGGCTCCGTCGACAGCTGCTCCATCATCGCCTTGCCGACCGCTTCCGACGTTGCCGACCAGATGTCGACCACGTTGTTGTAGCGTTCCTGCGCGGTGACGAGACCCGACATGTACTGGCGGTCGTACTCCTTCACCTTCTTCGCGGCGTCGCCGACGATCGTTTCCTTCTGCGGCGGCACGAGCATGTCGTCCACGCAGATCGAGATGCCGGCACGCGTCGCGAGACGGAAACCCGACTGCATCAGCTGGTCGGCAAACACCACCGTCGCACGCAGACCGCACTTGCGGAACGCCGTGTTGATCAGGCGCGAGATTTCCTTCTTCTTCAGCGGCTTGTTCAGCACCGAGAACGGCAGGCCGTGCGGCAGGATCTCCGACAGGATCGCGCGACCGACGGTCGTCGCGTACAGCGAGATCTTCGGCACGAACGGCGGTGCGCCTTCCGACGTGTCTTCGTTGTGGACCATTTCGGTGATCCGCACGTTGACGCGCGATGCCAGCTCGACTTCCTTGTTCTCGTACGCGCGGATCACTTCCGACACGCCCGTGAACGACAGGCCTTCGCCCTTGGCATTGACCGCTTCGCGGGTCGCGTAGTACAGACCCAGCACGATATCCTGCGACGGCACGATCGACGGATCGCCGTTGGCCGGGAACAGCACGTTGTTCGACGCCAGCATCAGCGTACGCGCTTCCATCTGCGCTTCGAGCGACAGCGGCACGTGAACGGCCATCTGGTCACCGTCGAAGTCGGCGTTGAACGCCGCGCAAACGAGCGGGTGCAGCTGAATTGCCTTGCCTTCGATCAGCACCGGCTCGAACGCCTGGATACCAAGACGGTGCAGCGTCGGCGCACGGTTCAGCATCACCGGGTGCTCGCGGATCACCTCTTCGAGGATGTCCCACACCACCGGCGTCTGGTTCTCGACTTCCTTCTTCGCAGCCTTGATGGTCGTCGCGACGCCCATCACTTCCAGCTTGTTGAAGATGAACGGCTTGAACAGCTCGAGCGCCATCAGCTTCGGCAGACCGCACTGGTGCAGCTTCAGCGTCGGGCCGACCACGATGACCGAACGGCCCGAGTAGTCGACGCGCTTGCCCAGCAGGTTCTGACGGAAACGACCGCCCTTACCCTTGATCATGTCGGCGAGCGACTTCAGCGGACGCTTGTTCGCGCCCGTCATCGCCTTGCCGCGACGACCGTTGTCGAGCAGCGAGTCGACGGCTTCCTGCAGCATCCGCTTTTCGTTGCGGACGATGATTTCAGGTGCCTTCAGCTCGAGCAGACGCTTCAACCGGTTGTTACGGTTGATCACGCGGCGATACAGGTCGTTCAGGTCCGACGTCGCGAAACGGCCGCCGTCCAGCGGCACGAGCGGACGCAGTTCCGGCGGCAGCACCGGCAGCACTTCGAGGATCATCCACTCGGGCTTGATGCCCGAGCGCTGGAATGCCTCGAGGACCTTCAGGCGCTTCGCGTACTTCTTGATCTTCGCTTCCGAGCCGGTGTTCTTCAGCTCGGTGCGCAGCGTCTCGACCTGCTCGTCGATGTTGATCGCGCGCAGCAGTTCACGCACGCCTTCCGCGCCCATTTCGGCACGGAATTCGTCGCCGTATTCCTCGACCTTGTTGTAGTAATCCTCTTCGGTCATGATCTGCCGCGCTTTCAGCGGCGTCATGCCCGGTTCGATCACCACATAGGCTTCGAAGTACAGCACGCGTTCGATGTCGCGCAGCGTCATGTCGAGCACCATGCCCAGACGCGACGGCAGCGACTTCAGGAACCAGATGTGAGCGACCGGCGAGGCCAGCTCGATGTGGCCCATCCGTTCGCGACGCACCTTCGCCAGCGTCACTTCGACGCCGCACTTCTCGCAGATCACGCCGCGGTGCTTCAGACGCTTGTACTTGCCGCACAGGCACTCGTAGTCCTTGATCGGCCCGAAGATCTTCGCGCAGAAGAGACCATCGCGTTCCGGCTTGAACGTACGGTAGTTGATGGTCTCCGGCTTCTTCACTTCGCCGAACGACCACGAACGGATCTTGTCCGGCGAGGCCAGACCGATCTTGATCGCGTCGAAAACTTCTTCCTGTTGGACTTGCTTGAATAGATCGAGCAGAGCTTTCATTGCTTTCTCTCCGTAGTCCGATTAATTGCGGTCGAGATCGATATCGATACCGAGCGAGCGGATTTCCTTCACGAGCACGTTGAAGGATTCCGGCATGCCTGCATCGATCACGTGATCGCCCTTGACGAGGTTTTCGTACACCTTCGTCCGGCCGTTCACGTCGTCCGACTTCACCGTCAGCATTTCCTGCAGCACGTAGGACGCGCCGTACGCTTCGAGTGCCCACACTTCCATTTCACCGAAACGCTGGCCACCGAACTGCGCCTTACCACCCAGCGGCTGCTGCGTGACGAGCGAGTACGGGCCGGTCGAACGCGCGTGCATCTTGTCGTCGACCAAGTGGTGCAGCTTCAGGTAGTGCATGTAGCCGAGCGTCACGCGACGTTCGAACATTTCACCCGTGCGGCCGTCGTACAGGCGGACCTGGTTCTTCGACGGGTTCATGCCGAGCTGTTCAGCGATGTCGTCCGGGAACGCGAGGTCGAGCATCTTGCCCATTTCTTCCTCGGTCGCACCGTCGAACACCGGCGTTGCGAACGGCACGCCTTCGCGCAGGTTCTTCGCGAGTTCGAGGATCTCTTCGTCGGTGAAGCTTTCCAGGTCTTCCTGGCGGCCCGAGTCGTTGTAGATCTTCGTCAGGAACACGCGCAGTTCCTCGATCTTCGCCTGACGCTGCAGCATTTCGCCGATTCGCCAGCCGAGGCCCTTCGCGGCCCAGCCGAGGTGCACTTCCAGGACCTGACCCACGTTCATCCGCGACGGAACGCCCAGCGGGTTCAGCACGACGTCTGCCGGACGGCCATCGGCCATGTACGGCATGTCTTCGATCGGGACGATCTTCGACACGACACCCTTGTTACCGTGACGGCCTGCCATCTTGTCGCCAGGCTGCAGGCGACGCTTGACCGCAAGGTACACCTTGACCATCTTCAGCACGCCCGGCGGCAGTTCGTCGCCTTGCGTGAGCTTCTTGCGCTTCTCTTCGAACGCGAGGTCGAACTGGTGACGCTTTTCTTCGATCGAGTTCTTGATCGCTTCGAGCTGCGCCGCTGCTTCGTCGTCCGCGAGGCGGATGTCGAACCAGTGGTAATGGTCGAGGTCTTCCAGGTAAGCCTGGTCGATCTTCGTGCCCTTCGCGAGCTTCTTCGGACCGCCGTTCGCGACCTTGCCCACGAGCATGCGTGCGAGACGCTGGAACGCGTCGCCTTCCACGATGCGCAGCTGGTCGTTCAGGTCGAGACGGTAGCGCTTCAGTTCGTCGTCGATGATCTGTTGCGCACGCTTGTCACGCTGGATGCCTTCACGCGTGAACACCTGGACGTCGATCACGGTACCGCTCATGCCCGACGGCACGCGCAACGACGTGTCCTTCACGTCCGAAGCCTTCTCGCCGAAGATCGCGCGCAGCAGCTTCTCTTCCGGCGTCAGCTGGGTCTCGCCCTTCGGCGTGACCTTGCCGACCAGCACGTCGCCTGCTTCGACTTCGGCACCGATGTACACGATGCCCGATTCGTCGAGACGGCCGAGCTGGACTTCCGCCAGGTTCGAGATGTCGCGCGTGATTTCTTCCGGCCCGAGCTTCGTGTCGCGTGCAACGACGTTCAGCTCTTCGATGTGGATCGACGTGTAGCGATCGTCGGCCACGACCTTCTCCGAGATCAGGATCGAATCCTCGAAGTTGTAGCCGTTCCACGGCATGAACGCGATCAGCATGTTCTGGCCGAGCGCGAGCTCACCCAGGTCCGTCGAGGCGCCGTCGGCCAGCACGTCGCCGCGCGAGACCTTGTCGCCCATCTTCACGATCGGACGCTGGTTGATGTTCGTGTTCTGGTTCGAACGCGTGTACTTGATCAGGTTGTAGATGTCGACACCGACTTCACCTGCGACTGCTTCGTCGTCGTTCACGCGAATCACGATACGGCCTGCGTCGACATAGTCGACGACGCCGCCGCGGAACGCCTGAACCGTCGTACCCGAGTCGACCGCACAGGTGCGCTCGATGCCCGTACCGACGACCGGCTTTTCCGGACGCAGACACGGCACGGCCTGACGCTGCATGTTCGAACCCATCAGTGCACGGTTCGCGTCATCGTGCTCAAGGAACGGAATCAGCGAAGCTGCCACCGACACGATCTGCGACGGCGCGACGTCCATGTACTGGATACGGTCCGGCGTGACCATCATCGTTTCGCCGGCTTCACGCGACGACACGAGTTCGTCGATCAGCTGGCCGTTCTCGTCGATCGCGGCGTTTGCCTGAGCGATCATGTAGCGGCCTTCTTCGATCGCCGACAGGTAGTCGATCTGGTCGGTCACCTTGCTGTCCACGACCTTGCGGTACGGCGTCTCGAGGAAGCCGTACTCGTTCAGGTGCGCATACAGTGCGAGCGAGTTGATCAGACCGATGTTCGGACCTTCCGGCGTTTCGATCGGGCACACGCGGCCATAGTGGGTCGGGTGCACGTCGCGAACTTCAAAGCCTGCGCGCTCGCGCGTCAGACCGCCCGGGCCCAGTGCGGAAACACGGCGCTTGTGCGTGATTTCCGACAGCGGGTTGGTCTGGTCCATGAACTGCGACAGCTGCGACGAACCGAAGAACTCGCGGATCGCTGACGAAATCGGCTTCGAGTTGATCAGATCGTGCGGCATCAGGTTTTCGCTTTCGGCCTGGCCGAGGCGTTCCTTGACCGCGCGCTCGACACGCACGAGACCCGCGCGGAACTGGTTTTCCGCCAGTTCGCCGACGCAACGCACACGACGGTTGCCGAGGTGGTCGATGTCGTCCACTTCGCCCTTGCCGTTGCGCAGCTCGACGAGGATCTTGATCGTCGCGAGGATGTCGTCGTCCTGCAGCGTCATCGGGCCGGTGATCTCGTCACGGCTGACGCGGCGGTTGAACTTCATACGGCCGACCTTCGACAGGTCGTACGCTTCTTCGCTGTAGAACAGACGGTTGAACAGCGCCTCGACCGCTTCTTCGGTCGGCGGCTCGCCCGGACGCATCATGCGGTAGATCGCGATGCGCGCGGCCGTACGATCCGTCGTTTCGTCGACACGCAGCGTCGACGAGATGTACGGACCCTGGTCCAGGTCGTTCGTGTAGAGCGTCTGGATGTCCTTGATGCCCGCTTCGCGCAGCTTCTCGAGCACGCTTTCCGTGACTTCGTCGTTCGCGCTCGCGATCACTTCGCCGGTATCGCCGTCGACGACGTTCTTCGCCAGCACGCGGCCGAGCAGATAGTCTTCCGGCACCGAGATGAACTTGGTCTTCGCGGCTTCGAGGTCGCGAATGTGCTTCGCGTTGATCCGCTTGTCCTTCTGGACGATGACCTTGCCATCACGATCCGTGATGTCGAAACGCGCGACTTCACCACGCAGGCGCTCGGGCACGAACTCGAGTTGCGCGCCTTCGCCCATCAGCGTGAAGTTGTCGAACACGAAGAAGTTCGCGAGGATCTGTTCCGGCGTGAGGCCGATGGCCTTCAGCAGGATCGTGACCGGCATCTTGCGGCGACGGTCGACGCGGAAGTACAGGATGTCCTTCGGATCGAATTCGAAGTCGAGCCACGAGCCGCGGTACGGAATGATCCGTGCCGAGAACAGCAGCTTGCCCGAGCTGTGCGTCTTGCCCTTGTCGTGTTCGAAGAACACGCCCGGCGAACGGTGCAGCTGCGAGACGATGACACGCTCGGTGCCGTTGATGACGAACGAGCCCGTCGGCGTCATGAGCGGAATTTCGCCCATGTACACTTCCTGCTCTTTCACTTCCTTGACGACCGGCTTGTTCGGCGATTCCTTGTCGAGGATGACAAGGCGGACCTTCGCGCGCAGCGCGGAGCAGTACGTCAGGCCACGCTGCTGGCATTCCTTGATGTTGAATGCCGGCGCGGACAACGCATAGCTCACGAACTCGAGACGTGCGAAACCGTTGTGCGAAACAATGGGAAACACCGATGTGAACGCGGCCTGCAAACCTTCAGGCTTGCGTTGCGTGGCCGGCACATCGGCTTGCAGAAACGTGCTGAATGATTCAAGCTGGGTAGCCAGCAGGAAAGGAACTTGGTGAACGATGGGGCGCTTCGCGAAACTCTTGCGAATGCGCTTCTTCTCGGTGAAGGAATATTGCATACGATCTCCGAATCACGGCGGGTGCTATCGAGGCGGAATACCTGGACGTTTCAAACCCGAGTGTTCACCGACTGAGACCCGATGGCCGTCCG
The DNA here is from genome assembly GCF_002223135.1 of Burkholderia sp. AU33423. NCBI lineage: Bacteria > Pseudomonadati > Pseudomonadota > Betaproteobacteria > Burkholderiales > Burkholderiaceae > Burkholderia > Burkholderia sp. AU33423. The sequence goes on along the minus strand of NZ_NKFH01000003.1, from coordinate 7,276 downwards.
ACGGCTTGAACGAGCCGAGAAGCTTGGTGGTTGGCCGCTACCAACCGCTGGCTGACGGCAGCGGATGCCTGTGTTGCCCGCTACCCGACCAAACTTGCCTTCTGCAGTCGCTTCAGAAGACAAAGAGAACCGCCATTCGTGATCAATGACAACGATCAGGCGGTTTTCCTTGGCTTCTGGGGCCGATTATTCGGGCTCCCGAATGAGTGCCAGAATAACGTCCCCACAAAGCACAAAAAGGCCGGCGGTGAAAATACCGCCAGCCTTCGCACAGCGCGCCGAAACTTACTTGACTTCGACCTTCGCGCCTGCTTCTTCCAGCTTCTTCTTGGCTTCTTCAGCAGCAGCCTTGTCGACGCCTTCCTTGACAGCCTTCGGTGCGCCGTCAACGACGTCCTTCGCTTCCTTCAGGCCCAGGCCCGTCAGTTCGCGAACTGCCTTGATGACTGCAACCTTGTTGCTGCCTGCTTCAGCCAGAACGACCGTGAATTCGGTCTTCTCTTCTGCTGCAGCAGCTGCGCCGCCGCCTGCCGGGCCAGCAACTGCCACTGCAGCTGCCGACACGCCAAACTTCTCTTCGAATGCCTTGACCAGTTCGTTCAGTTCCAGAACGGTCATCCCTTCGACTGCTGCCAGGATGTCTTCTTTTGCGATTGCCATTTGAAATACTCCTAAATTGAATTCGGATACAGCCAGCGATCAATGACGCTGATGCACGCTCGATTACGCAGCTTCCGCTTGCTTCTTCTCGGCCAGCGCGGCCAGAGCGCGCGCGAAGCCCGAAACAGGCGATTGCATAACGAACAGCAGCTTCGAGAGCAGTTCTTCGCGGCTCGGGATGCTTGCCAGCGCTTGCACGCCAGCCTTGTCCATCACCTTGCCATCGAACGAACCAGCCTTGATGACCAACTTGTCATTGCTCTTGCTGAAGTCGTTGACGACCTTAGCAGCAGCAATTGCATCTTCCGAGATGCCGTAGATCAACGGGCCAGTCATCTGCTCTGCCAGCGGAGCAAACGGGGTACCTTCAACAGCGCGACGCGCCAGCGTGTTCTTCAACACGCGCAGGTAAACCTGTTGCTCACGCGCTTTCGCGCGCAGCTTGGTCAGATCGCCAACCGCAATTCCACGATACTCAGCCAGCACAACGGTCTGGGCCTTCGCGACTTGCGCGGAAACCTCAGCGACGACGGCTTGCTTGTCTTCTCTATTAAGCGGCACGGTTAGCCTCCAGAAACGATACGTTCGGCGCGGCCGGCATGGCCGAAACCTCACGTACCTCGTTCAACAACGGCGTCCGACCTCGTTAGGAGTATTTCCACCTCACGCCGGGAATCGCTTCACGGCCTGCGGCTTCACCACTGCAAAACTTTTTCGGGTTCGCCATCTGCGTTGGCTTGAATTAAGGGATCACCTGACTGCTGCGCCCCACCAACGGTCTTTGATAACCGGTTGCCCGCCGTACCGCACGAGCAACCGCCCAAAGCCCATGTAGGCCGCTTCGCGAACGAAGCGGCCCGAATACTTGCTTACTGTGCTGCCAGCGTAGCCTGGTCGACACGCACGCCGACGCCCATCGTGCTCGACAGTGCGATCTTGCGCAGGTAGACGCCCTTGCTCGTTGCCGGCTTTGCCTTCTGCAGCGCTTCGATCAGCGCCGACAGGTTCGAACGCAGTGCGGTCGGTTCGAACGATGCACGGCCGATGGTCGCGTGGATGATACCGGCCTTGTCGACACGGAATTGCACCTGACCAGCCTTCGCGTTCTTGACGGCGGTTGCGACGTCCGGCGTGACCGTACCGACCTTCGGGTTCGGCATCAGGCCGCGCGGGCCGAGGATCTGACCGAGCGTACCGACGATACGCATCGTGTCCGGCGAAGCGATCACGATGTCGAAGTCCATCTGGCCAGCCTTGATCTGCTCTGCCAGGTCTTCCATACCGACGATTTCCGCGCCTGCTGCACGTGCTTGCTCAGCCTTCTCGCCTTGCGCGAACACAGCAACGCGAACCGACTTGCCCGTACCTGCCGGCAGAACGACCGAACCACGAACGACTTGATCCGACTTCTTCGCATCGATGCCGAGCTGGACTGCGACGTCGATCGACTCGTCGAACTTCGCGCTCGCGCATTCCTTCACGAGGCTCAGTGCGTCTTCGATCGCGTACAGCTTCTGACGATCAACCTTGGCAGCAAATGCCTGACGGCGCTTGGAGATCTTAGCCATTTACACGCCCTCCACAGTGATGCCCATCGAGCGTGCGCTACCAGCGATGGTGCGAACGGCTGCGTCCAGATCAGCTGCCGTAAGGTCCGGCATCTTGGTCTTCGCGATTTCTTCAGCTTGAGCGCGCGTGATCGAACCGACCTTGTCGGTGTGCGGCTTGCTCGAGCCCTTGTCCACCTTCGCCGCCTTCTTGATCAGGACGGTCGCCGGCGGCGTCTTCATCACGAACGTGAAGCTCTTGTCAGCGAATGCCGTGATGACCACCGGCACCGGCAGACCCGGCTCCATGCCTTGAGTCTGCGCGTTGAACGCCTTGCAGAACTCCATGATGTTCAGGCCGCGCTGGCCCAGTGCCGGACCGACCGGCGGCGACGGGTTGGCTTTACCTGCAGGGATCTGCAGCTTGATAAAGCCGATAATCTTCTTTGCCATTTGTGAACCTCATTGGAACGCCGGAGAAGGCGTTCGGTGAGTAATAACGCGCTTTCGCCGCTGGCTACTGACGCTCCTCAACGACCATGACGCGGGCCGTAAGCGCGAAGGTGGGCAGCCGAGGCTGCCCACCGAATCGGGATCAAACTTTTTCGACCTGGCCGAATTCGAGTTCGACCGGGGTGGATCGGCCAAAAATGGTGACCGACACACGCACGCGAGATTTTTCGTAGTTGACTTCTTCGACGGTGCCATTGAAGTCCGTGAACGGGCCTTCCTTGACACGCACCATCTCGCCGACTTCGAACAGGGTCTTCGGGCGCGGCTTCTCAACGCCTTCCTGCATCTGCGACATGATCTTTTCGACTTCCTTCGGGGAAATCGGGGTCGGGCGGTTACGCGCACCGCCGACGAAACCGGTGACCTTCGCGGTGTTCTTCACGAGGTGCCACGTTTCGTCCGTCATTTCCATTTCCACCAGCACGTAGCCGGGGAAGAAACGACGCTCGGTCACAGCCTTGTGGCCGCCTTTGACTTCGACCACTTCTTCGGTCGGAACCAGGATCTGACCGAATTTGTCCTGCATGCCAGCACGTTCGATGCGCTCTTGAAGCGCGCGTTGCACGCTCTTCTCCATACCGGAGTAGGCGTGCACGACGTACCAACGCTTTCCGCTCGGGGATGCCGGAGTATCGCTCATATCATTTCCAACCCAGAATCGCCGAGAAAATCACCCATTCGATCGATTTGTCACTCAACCAGAGGAAAATCGCCATCACGAGCACGAAACCGAACACGACGAGTGTGGTTTGCGTTGCTTCCTTGCGGGTGGGCCAAACGACCTTCCGGACTTCCTTGTACGAATCCTTGGCAAAGGCGATGAGGCTCTTGCCAGGTGCGGACATCAGCCCGACGGCCACGCCGGCGATGATACCTACCGCCAACGCGGCACCGCGGACATACCACTGCTGATTGGCCAGCCAGAAGAAGCCCACGAATCCGGCCAAGACCAACAATACGCCCAGGGCCAGCATCAGCTTATCGCCGGAGGTATTTACAGTTTCGACGGATGGATTCGCCATAACACCTTAAAACAAATGCCACGTAGGACACGTGGCTATTTTTTGGCAGGGGCAGAGGGAATCGAACCCCCAACCTTCGGTTTTGGAGACCGACGCTCTGCCAGTTGAGCTATACCCCTAAACCATGTTGGGGCTGGCTGTTGCCAGCCCCAAAACTGTCGATCAACGAATAACTGGCTTACTCGATGATCTTGGCGACGACGCCGGCGCCGACCGTACGGCCGCCTTCGCGGATTGCGAAGCGCAGACCTTCTTCCATCGCGATCGGTGCAATCAGCTTCACCGTGATCGACACGTTGTCGCCCGGCATCACCATTTCCTTGTCCTTCGGCAGCTCGATCGAGCCCGTCACGTCCGTCGTACGGAAGTAGAACTGCGGACGGTAGTTGTTGAAGAACGGCGTGTGACGGCCGCCTTCGTCCTTGCTCAGCACGTACACTTCAGCCGTGAAGTGCGTGTGCGGCGTGATCGAACCCGGCTTCGCCAGAACCTGGCCACGCTCCACGTCTTCACGCTTCGTGCCGCGCAGCAGGATACCAACGTTGTCGCCTGCTTGACCTTGGTCCAGCAGCTTGCGGAACATTTCAACGCCCGTGCAGGTCGTCTTCACCGTCGGCTTGATACCGACGATTTCGATTTCTTCGCCGACCTTCACGATGCCGCGCTCAACGCGACCCGTCACAACCGTACCACGGCCCGAGATCGAGAACACGTCTTCCACCGGCATCAGGAACGCGCCGTCAACTGCACGCTCCGGCGTCGGGATGTACGTGTCCAGCGCGTCGGCCAGGCTCATGATCGCCACTTCGCCCAGCTCGCCCGTGTCGCCTTCCAGCGCCAGCTTCGCCGAACCCTTCACGATCGGCGTGTCGTCGCCCGGGAAGTCGTACTTCGACAGGAGTTCGCGAACTTCCATCTCGACCAGCTCGAGCAGTTCAGCGTCGTCCACCATGTCGCACTTGTTCAGGAACACGATGATGTACGGAACGCCAACCTGACGCGCCAGCAGGATGTGCTCACGCGTTTGCGGCATCGGGCCGTCTGCTGCCGAGCAAACCAGGATCGCGCCGTCCATCTGCGCTGCGCCCGTGATCATGTTCTTCACATAGTCAGCGTGGCCCGGGCAGTCGACGTGTGCGTAGTGGCGGTTAGCCGTTTCGTACTCGACGTGTGCCGTGTTGATCGTGATGCCGCGTGCCTTTTCTTCCGGTGCCGCGTCGATCTGGTCGTATGCCTTCGCTTCGCCGCCGAACTTCTTCGTCAGAACCGTCGTGATCGCTGCCGTCAGCGTCGTCTTGCCGTGGTCAACGTGACCAATCGTACCAACGTTCACGTGCGGCTTGGTCCGCTCAAATTTACCCTTGGCCATTTTCGACTCCCAGAAGGAATTTCACAGGTTGCGCCGCGCGCAAACAAGACACTGACTTTTTACTGCTGGTGCCCATGGGCAGGATCGAACTGCCGACCTCTCCCTTACCAAGGGAGTGCTCTACCACTGAGCCACATGGGCGCTTTACGCTTCAACTTCGCGGTCTGGAGCGGGTGAAGGGAATCGAACCCTCGTCGTAAGCTTGGAAGGCTTCTGCTCTACCATTGAGCTACACCCGCACGGGCCACAAACGATTCCTTACCGCTCACTGCGCTGATAATCTTGGTGGAGGAGGTTGGATTCGAACCAACGTAGGCGTAAGCCAACAGATTTACAGTCTGCCCCCTTTAGCCACTCGGGCACCCCTCCGTAGAGAACTGACGATTATGGGGGTGCATCGCACTTCTGTCAAGCGGATCCGGAAGATTATTTTCACTCTCTCCCCGACACTTGCTTGACCACCGATCTCCCGTCCTTGCCCGGCTAAGGCAAGCATGGGTGCTACTGATCAGTGCCACATCTTCGTCAGACTCCGCCCTCAACGTCGATCTGCATCTACGCTGAAAACGAAAGACCGCCATCATACGACCTCTTACGCACTCTGCCAAGCGGGTAAACGAAAAATTTCCGCAAATTTCGTGCCGGGCGGATTCATTGATCCATCCCCGATATTTTGGGGGATGTCGCTTCCAATCTCGCGGGTTGTCAGGCCGGACCTGCAGGCGATATACACGACAAGGCTTTCGGGCGTTTTCCAGCAACGCCATCGAGTCCTCCGGCCACGGCTGCCGGCGCGAAGTCGTAGGCGCGGTACCGGCCTTTGCCGACTTCAACGACCGGTGCGATACCATCGCGGGTCAACTGCCCGCCTACCGCAGCGAATCCTCGGCATACGCACGACATCCCGCATGCCCCAACGATGCCGCCTCGTGCAGCTGAACGCGAGTACCTGCGTAGGATTCGACGCCGGCGCGTTCTCCGCTCCGCATCCAAGCGACGACGCCGCAAAGCTGGCGTGCGAGATCCAGCCTTCGACATCGACCGATCGCTGCCTGGCGTTGGTCGTGCTAACCCGAGATCAAGGCCGGAACACGACCCGCCGGTTTCCGCCGGGCGATGGCTCCGCGCTCCGGGATCCGAGTACCGCATGCACGGTGCGATCGACCGGCATCGACGCCAGCGACAAGCACTTCGCGTTAATCGGCGAAGGGCGAGACTGCTTTGGCGGCACGGCCTATTCGCTCATCGAAGAAATCTATGTGTTGCGAGACGGGCAGCCCGTGCTCGTCAAAAGGAGCAGCGCGGATTTCTGATGCTATCGGGTCGACGAACTCGCGGACGCAGGTTCGCGCTACGCAGCGCTCCTTCCCATCCGGTGGGTTACACGCGTCGTTTCTTCGCTCAAGTCGACTTGAGCGAAGATGCAACGAATTGAGTCACAAACAGCCCTGGATGGCTACACAATGCCATTCACGGCACGATTCGACTTCGCACGCTCGACGGGGAACAGTCACTCAGCGCGCGCAGCGAGTACGCACCAAACGTCCGATAGAGGCGACCCGTTGCCCGGTATGCTGACGGCTCGTGTGGTGACGGAGGCCGTGAAACATGCTCGATAGGCACGAAATTGCAACAGTGACTTTTGGCCGAGGATGAGCTCGATACGCCGATGAACGACGCCCGATAATCGGCAATCGAGGAGTTGGCGATGCCACACAGGGCCTAAGCCCGCGACGCTCAAATCTGCCCCGAGAGGTAGTCAGGTACGCGAGATGAAGTCGTTACTCAACTTGGCGGCCGTCGTCGTGAGCAGCAGGGGGATGGATGTTTGAATATAGGTTTCAGCCAGCGCCAGCTACCAGTGCGGGGCCAGCTCGATCGGATTGATCCGTAGCGCTGCGCTGCGAGTTGCTCGAGAACGGCAGGTGCCTGAATCGACGCATGCGGCGCCTGGATATGGCCAGGCCGCCCACTCCGCTCCCCCATGCATTTCCGCCACCCAAATGCAAAAACCCCCGCCTTGTCGGGCGGGGGTTTCTGGCTTAGGGAGCCTGACGATTACCTACTTTCACACGGGAATCCGCACTATCATCGGCGTAGAGTCGTTTCACGGTCCTGTTCGGGATGGGAAGGGGTGGGACCGACTCGCTATGGTCATCAGGCAA